>NZ_JAKMHX010000020.1 GCF_022048975.1 Sporosarcina cyprini
GCAGGAAGAAACGAGAGGTTACAGGAATAAATGAGCGGTTGGCTGGTTATACGAGCGGTTAGCGAATGGATATGAGAGGTTGTGGAAATATACGAGCGGTTCGCCGCGATATACGAGCGGTTGACAGGGGTGCTTCTGGTTGGAAGAAGACAGGGGAGATCAGGGGCATGGTTGATTACAGGAAAAGAGGTTGATCGGATAAACGAGCGGTTTACAAGCAGATACGAGCGGTTAGCAGGAAGAAACGAGAGGTTACAGGAATAAATGAGCGGTTGGCTGGTTATACGAGCGGTTAGCGAATGGATATGAGAGGTTGTGGAAATATATGAGCGGTTAACCGGGATATACGAGCGGTTCCCGTCAATATGAAACTCGGTGAAATTGCGAGTGGCCAGAAGAGGCCGATTGAAGAAATACACAAGCGGTCAAATAAGATAACCAGGACAAATTAAAGTACAAAAAAATCAGGTGGAGAAAAACAATTCGTTTTTCTCCGCCTGATGTGATTTGACTTGGTTGATTAACTAGAAAATGATCTATCTAGCGAGAACCCCAGTTAAGGGATCATTCACCGCTATCCGTTCCATCCTCGGTACCTGGATTCCCTCCAGTTTCGTCAGTGCCTCCTGTATTCGAGTCGCTGCCGCCTTGATTGCCACCGGGATTTACATTCCCTCCGGTGTTGGATCCGGAATTTCCGCCGCCACCGGTATTGCCGTTTGTGCCGCCGTTATTTCCGGAGTTTCCGTTATTGCCGTTGTTGCCATTATTTCCGTTGTTCCAATTATTGTCGCTTCCGTTGTTTTCTCCTTCACCATTTCCTTGGTTGTCGGAGCCGTCTTGATTTTCATTGTAGTTTTCATCAGGGTTTTCGGTATTATCTTCTACTTGCTCTTGAATAAAGAGGGAAGTGGAAGCTGGATCACTTACTAGTTCACCCGCGATCGCCACTACAGAAAATTCATACGTTCTTCCAGCCTCTACACCCGTTAATGTGATAGAGTGATCCGATATCGTTTTCAATTCCTCCGCTTGGCTTCCATCTACGGAAACAGATACTTTAAATTGAACAGGCACATCGAGCAGCTCTGGGTCTGGCGGATTATGTGACCAGCTGAGAGCGATGGAATTGGAATTTGCATCATAATCTGCAGTCAACCCGTTTGGCGTTTCGAGTTCAGTCACTTGTTCTTCCACGACTTCTGTCGGCTTCGTGCCTTTGACGAACAGTTCCCGACTCGTCAAACTACTTGGCGTAGAAGCGGCTGCAAGCACAATCGGATTGGAGCCTTTGACAATGGTTGCTTCCTCAACAGAATTCGGCTGTTTGAAACGTGCTGTCTCTTTGCCGGATGACAATTCACCCATAACTGTACGGAAAAGATTTTGCGGTACATATCGCCCTTTATCGTACGTCTTGATCGGTGTATTGTAATTTTTGTAACCGCCCCAAACGGCGATCGTATAATTTGTCGTATAACCTGCAAACCAGGAATCAGGAACGTCTGTATTCTTCAGGTTATGCTTATTTTTCGTATCAGACGAATAGTTGGTTGTACCGGATTTACCCGCGATATCGAGTCCGCTGACATTTGCAGTTTTACCTGTACCTTGAGTAAGAACATCCCGCAACATATCCGTTACCATGTAAGCAGTCGAATCTTTCATTGCATTGACCGGATCCGGTGTCATGTTACGTTCTGTCTTGCCGTCACGCATAATGATTTTCTTCACGGCATGTGGTTTTGTATAAATCCCGCCATTGCCGAACGCTGAATAAGCACCTGCAATTTGAACTGTTGAAAAATCATATTCTCCGCCGCCGATTGAATGAGCGGAATTCAATTTTTCATAAGGGAGACCCAGCTTGCGGGCGAAATCTCCACTCTTTTGTGTTCCGACTTCTTCAAAGATTTTAACGGCCGGTATGTTCCGGGAGCGATAGAGCGCTTCGCGGATGGTAATCGGTCCCGCGTATTTTCCGTCCACATTTCGGATCTGTTTGTTAGTTCCTTTGTATGTGTACGGTTCGTCAACAACGATTGTACCCGTCGACCAGCTGAAGTTTTCGATAGCCGGGCCATAGGACAAAATCGGTTTGATAACGGATCCTGGTTGTCTCGGATTATCAGAAGTTGCAAAGTTCATATTTCGTCCAGAATAATTACGACCGCCGCCAACAGCAACAATTGCGCCTGTCTTTGTATCCAATACTGTCATGGCCGCCTGCATCTCTTCCGATTCATAAATGCTGTTGTTATTGATCGCATTTTCTACCGTTTCTTGCGCTTTCGGATCGAGAGCAGTCTGGATTTTAACGCCTTCGGAGAGCAGGCTCATCATGCCGGCAGATTCCAACTCATCTAAAACTAGATCGACGTAAGCCGGATACTTTGATTCGGCATAATCCTGGCGCTGGTCATCCGGCAAAAGGTTCGCAGTGACAGGAACCGCTTTTGCCGCTTCCATTTCTTCTTTTGTAATCTTTTTGTGCTTATACATAAGATGAAGCACGGTGTTGCGCCGTTTTTCCGCACGCTCTGGATTTTTGAGCGGGTTGTACCCATTTGGAGATTGCGGCATACCGGCTAGCAAGGCCATATCCGAGAGCTCTAATTCATTGAGATCTTTGCCGTAGAAATATTCGGCTGCTGTACCGATCCCATAAATACGGCCGGACATCAGGATTTTATTGAAATACATTTCAAAGATTTCTTCCTTGGAATATTCACGTTCTAATTTAAATGCGAGCCATGCTTCCTGCGCTTTCCGTTTTAATGTCTTTTCATCGGAAAGGAAAGAGTTTTTAATGACTTGCTGGGTTAAAGTGGAGGCGCCTTGTGATCCAAACCCGCCTCTGAAGTTAGCAAGAATCGCTCCGCCCAGCCGGTAAAAATCCATTCCGTGATGTTTGAAGAACCGGACATCTTCTGTTGCAAGAATGGCATCCCGCAGCTCAGCCGGAATTTCGTCGTAAGGAACAAATTCCCTCTTTTCCGCCCCAAACTTCAGAAAGACATTTCCGTCTTTATCAAGCAGTTCAGACGTCAAAGGATCCTTTAATAGAGCCTCATCGAGTTCCGGGGCAGTGCTTGCATAGTACGCGAACAACACAGCGCCTCCAAGGAACATGGCAAGCCCTACTGCGATCACAGCCAGAAAGATCTTTTTAATAATATGTTTTGGTCCTTTCGAAGGACCTTTTTTTCTGCCTTTTCTTTTTTCAGCAGATTGCTGCTGTCGTCGAGCAGATCTTGAATTCACATTCTCACTCATTCTATTTCCTGCCTTTCAGTTGCTTCCTTTTGAAGTCGATTTAACCACAGACGGACAGCTTGCAAATAATCAAGCCTAGGATTAAAACCTGCTTGAATTTCTATGGATATCTCTTCCATTTCTCCAAGCGTTATAGATTTTCTTCCGCCTGCTATCTTCCTTTCCCATTTTTCTACGAAATACTCATAGGGGACGACAAAATATCGATCAAGTGAGCTGAAATGAATGAGCAAAAAGGCAATTCCGCCTTGTTCATGCACTCTTTTCATATGTTCAACTTGATGTTCATGGATATTTTGCAGCGGGAAGGAAGTCAAACTCTTTGTTTCCTTCGCTTCGAAATCGATATGTTTTCCGTTCCAAACACCATTGTAATCGGTAGTGGATGGAGTACGAAAATAGGCTTCCGTAATAACAGCTGCGCTTCTCGCAGGATAGTTCACGTTGACGACTTGGATGGGCACCGGTTTTTTATGGATGACAGCAATGCCGTGGCTTACATAATATTCATTTGTCTCATTCAACTCATCCTCCAGCGTTTTACCGCGGTTCCCGAAAGAATGATTCACTTTCCGTGGTCCATTTGATTGGCTGGAAGGCGTATATTTTCTTCCATTCGGATAGCGTATTGTCAAACTTACCACCTCGCATTTCCTATCATACCACAATGATTGGACGGTTTTGTCGTTGAAAAGTTGCTGTTAAGTTCTAACTGTCGTGGAAAAAAGAATATGTGTTCGTTAGGAGTGGTGAATCGAACATGTTTTTGATAGACTGGAAGAAAAGGCTCAGATAGGATGAAAGCACATGACAAGTATCAAATCAAGGACTGAACAGCTCCTCACCGTATGTGAAGAATGTTTGGAGCGGCATGCCGAAATGAGAAGGCTGGACCTGGAGCCAGATTTTTTTAATGAAGTTAAACCTTATGCGGACAAGCAATTTGAGTTGCTTGATACGTGGAAAGAAGAAATTTTATCGTGGATTCGGCGAGATAGACCGAAATATATTCATTTGCAGCAAATCATTGCACTTGATGATATGATGAGGCAATTTATTGTCCAATCGTTTTATCAGAAGACAGGGAAAAAGCGTTTCGTCCAATCCATTCAATCGGCTCGTTATACATTGCAGACCGTAATGAATGCATTAGAAGAACGAGAGGAAGACCCATCATGAGGACGGAGAACAAGACAATTGCAAATGTTATAGAAGAGTTGAGGAAAGATCCGTCTTTCGGTGAAAATATCATTCATTACCGGAAGATTGAAGGGAAAGATGCCACGTATGCTGAATTTCCGGCGGATCTGCATCCTTCCATCGTAAAGGCGCTCGAAACAAGAGGCATTCGCAAATTATACAGCCATCAGAGGGAGGCGTTCGATATTGCTGCTGGCGGCCGCTCGATCACTGCCGTCACGCCGACCGCTTCGGGCAAATCATTATGTTATCACTTGCCTGTGCTCCAAAGCATTTTGGAAGATGAAGCATCACGGGCGCTTTACCTGTTCCCGACAAAAGCGCTGGCACAAGACCAATTAGCAGAATTGCACTCTTTAATTGAAGCGAGCGGCGAAACGATTTTAAGTTACACGTTTGACGGCGACACAGCGCCCGGTCTACGGACCAAGGTACGTAAGTCCGGCCATATCGTCTTGACCAATCCGGACATGCTGCATTCCGGCATTCTTCCTCATCATACGAAGTGGGTTTCCCTCTTTGAAAACTTAAAGTATATCATTATCGATGAATTGCACACATATAAAGGAGTGTTCGGCAGCCATGTGGCACATGTACTCCGCAGATTAAAACGGATATGCAACTATTATGGAGCGGACCCTGTTTTCATTTGCACTTCTGCAACGATTGCGAACCCGAAGGAACTGGCAGAAACATTGACAAACACCGAGATGAAACTCATTGGGAACAACGGTGCGCCTTCCGGGACGAAGCATTTTGTTTTTTATAACCCGCCTGTCATCCATCCGACGTTCGGGATTCGGAGAAGCGCCGTTTTGGAAGTGAGGGATTTGGGTGCCTTTTTATACAGAGAAGGAATCCAAACAATCATTTTCGCTAAAAGCAGGGTGCGTGTCGAAATGCTCGTCACCTATATGAAGGAATTAACAAAGAAAAAGCTGTTTGACGAAACAGTGATGGGCTACCGGGGCGGTTATTTGCCGTCCGAAAGGCGAAAAATTGAAAAAGGGCTGCGCAACGGGGATATCCGGACAGTCGTCAGCACGAATGCGTTGGAGCTCGGTATTAATATCGGCCAATTGCAGGCTTGTATCATGACCGGTTATCCGGGAAATATTGCGAGTGCTTTCCAGCAAGCAGGAAGGGCGGGGAGAAGGCAGGACGATGCGTTGATCCTTTATGTAGCGCAATCAATAGCGCTCGATCAGTACATCATTGATCACCCGGACTATCTCCTCGGTCAGACGCCGGAGGAGGCGCTCATCCATCCGGACAATATGCTCATCCTAATCGATCACTTGAAATGCGCCTCTTTTGAGCTTCCGTTCTCTTTGACGGAAACGTATGGAGAATTCGAAGTGCAGGACTTGCTCGCGTTTTTGGAGAGCGAAGGAATTCTTGTCCGGACGTCAGACAAGTGGCACTGGATGACCGACCGTTTTCCTGCCAGTGAAATCAGTCTCCGGTCTGCTTCCCAGGAAAATGTCGTCATCATTGATAAGACTGTGCCGAAAGGGACCAAAGTAATTGGAGAAATGGACCGCTATAGCGCCATGACATTGCTTCATGAGGAAGCGATTTATATTCACCAGGGGACCCAGTATCAAGTAGAGAAACTGGATTGGGAGGAAAAAAAGGCTTACGTGACTGAAGTAGATGTCGATTATTTTACGGATGCGAATTTGGCGGTCGAATTAAAAGTGATGAATGAGGATAAAACCGAAGCGGCCGGTGAACTGGTGACTTCATACGGGGATATCGCCGTGCTTGCGATACCGACCATTTTCAAGAAGATTCGTTTTGACACCCACGACAACATCGGTTCCGGTCCCATCTCATTGCCGGCGGAGGAACTACACACTTCATCTACATGGCTTTCGTTTGACGCACCGGAAGGATGGAAAGAATCCGATTTGACAGATGCCATGACGGGCGCTGCCCAAGCGATTCATTCTTTTATCCCGATTTTCGTCAGATGCGACCGAACGGACATTCATGTCGTCCCGCAAGTGAAAGCGACGCATACAGGAAAACCAACGTTTTTCATTTACGACAGCTATCCTGGTGGCATCGGACTGAGTGAAAAGCTCTATGATCGATGGGACGAGTTGCTGGATTTAGCTGCAAATCATGTCTCGTCTTGCCGTTGCGAAGCAGGGTGTCCGATTTGTATCGGAGCACAGGAGGCCGGTGTGAAATCAGGGAAGAGGCGTGTCGTTGGTTTGCTCGAGGAGCTGGCGCGTAAAGAGGAAGGGAAAAGTGGATTACGGCAGCATTGAGCAACTGGACAGCCATGTTCAGGGAATGGGGGATGTAGTTGAAGCAAATGATTATCACTATAGTATTTATGATGTTCTTCATCCCGTATGTTTACCTTTATCTTCGGCAGATCATTAAAATGAACCAAACGGCCGTTTTTCCTGTCACGGAAGAAGATGTTAAGGCTATTCGGAGACAACCGAAAGCTCCCATCGGTTTGATGGGCATCTCTCATCAAAAAATAGGTCTGTATTTAAATGGTAGTCTTATTGCTCTTGCTTTCCTATTAGAGATTTCCAAAAAACTTGGATATTTTATAGATTGGACTTCCCTCAGCTTTATTCTTCCTGGGCTGATTAACTATAACCAAACGTGGAACGTGTTTGCCATCATGGATGATGGGGTGTTATGTGGTGGTCGATTTGTTCCGTGGAAGAGGATGCAATCATATGAATTTGAGCCGATCAACAAGGATCATCGTTATTATGGATATGTTTCTGAAGTAAACAGCGGCTATGAGCTGGAAATTAAAACAAAGTTGACTTATGTCAATTGTATTGTGACTTCGGAAGAAGCTAAAGAAAAGTTATCAGCTCTATTGGATGCTCATTTAGTAAGCAAAAATAATTAATTCACTTAAAGAGTTTAATAAGAGGAAATCATGTTCACAAGACAAACATGATTTCCTCTTTTGTTGTATTTAAGCAATAACCTACTTTATTCCCGTTAAGATCGTATGGGGGAGTTGTCACTAGGCAAAATACTGGGCAAGGGCAGTTTTGCTTCGTTAGAAAGGTATTGGACAATGACGTAGAAGAGTTTCTCATATTGCCTACTATATAAGTACACTAATGCCGAAATAAAATTAGTCTTACATAACAGATGGAAACAATTTCTAAATAGTATCGTTCTATCTAATAGTGGGAGATCCAATCAAATAATAGGAAGCAGGTCATGTCCTTGGAATTTATTTCTTCACAATTACTCGTGATTGCATTATTTATCTTAATCATTCATTCAATTGAAACCTTAGCCTATTCCGTCCGTTTATCGGGAGCAAGAGTGAAACTGTTAGCCTCTGCACTTTCCTTATTTAATGTGATGATAATGGTATCCAGGCTGGCGAATATGATGCAGCAACCTTTTACAGGCAGCTTGATTGATAAGGCCCCGAAGGAAAATGCCCTAGAATTTGTTGAAAGTCAATACCGGCTGCTAATTGGTTCTGCCACCGTTGGCACGGTCATTGGTTTACTTTTGCTACCGACATTCATCGCTGTTTTTTCGAGAGCCATTATTCATTTAGCTGAAGAACGAGGTTCGATTCCAGCTTTGTTAAAAAAGGGATTTACATTTTCGTATATCAATCGTGCAAAAAAGCATATTCATTTCCCCAGGTTAGCTTATTTGAAAGATATGAGTTGGCGAGATATACCTATTCAATTATTTTGCGTTAATGTCTTGATCACGGCCATTTATACAATTGGTGTTTTGTCCGCCCTCTATGCAGCATTGCTGGCACCTGAACGGGCAACAACTGCTGTGATGGCATCTGGTTTAATTAATGGGATTGCTACCATCTTACTTATCGTGTTTATAGATCCGAAAATATCAATCCTGGCCGATGATGTCATCAATAAAAAAGGGAACTATGTTACTTTGAAAAGTGCCTCCGTTATGATGGTGACATCAAGATTGGCAGGAACCCTTTTAGCGCAAGTCTTATTCATACCGGGGGCAAAGTATATTGCCTGGTTTACGCAGTTTCTGATGTAGATTAAGAGTTATTGCATAGATTCTTCAACTACGAAATTAATTGGGTCTACAAAGTAAAACTCACCTTCATCACTGCAATAAGGAAGTAGGCACATTGAACATAAATGAGAATCATCTTAGCCGTTAGTGCTTGAAAAGATCCAAACAGTCTTTCCCCATAACTAACCTCACGAATAGAACCCATTAAAAACGATTCAATCTGCTCCTCTGATTTCAGTTTCGAATCAATACAAACAACCTGTCATTCCAATAGATTTGTCTCCAACATCCCTCTACTTTATAATAAATGATAATGTCCAATGCAATTTGGGCATTTATTAGAGGTGGTACTATTAAAATTCTACAAACTTTCATACGATATAGAGTTCCTTATGATCCTGGCTTTCAGATGGATGGCGCAGTTAGGGGGGAGATTTCATGTCATACGAACAAAAGTTGATGCAGATGAAGAAGCTGTTGAAAAAAAATGAGGTGGTTAAGGAGGAAGCACCCGCCAAGCCAATGCGGATCGTGCCCCCAGCCCCTGCATATGAAGATCAATGGCTGTCAGCAGGACTTGAAAAAGAACAAAATGACTTTGGAATCGTCTATAAACGTGTCGTCACATATGGAGCGCATCATTTGCATGGCAGTTACAAGCTTTCTGATTTGAGGCAGACGATGGCGCAATGGGGTACAGAGACCGCAAATCATCCGCTTTGTCCGGACCCTTCGAAACCGATTGTCTTTTTTGATACGGAAACGACGGGGTTGAAAGGGGCAGGAACGCTCATTTTCCTTCTTGGCTTTATGGAGGAGGCGGGGGACGGGTTCCGTTTGACGCAGTACGTGCTGCCGGGACCCGATCATGAAGCGGCCTTCCTTTACGCTTCCGGTCTTTGGGACAGAAAGCTTTCACTCGTTATGTATAACGGGAAGAGCTTCGACATGCCTCAAGTCGAGACGAGATGGACGATGAACCGGACTCATCTTCCGCCTCTTGTAAAGCACGATGCCATCGACCTTTTGCACGGATCGAGACGAATTTGGAAAGATGAGCTGGATTCCTTTAAGCTGACGGCGATAGAACAGTCGCAGCTCGGTTTTTTCCGGAAAGGGGACATTCCGGGCCATATGGCGCCGATCATTTATCAAGATGCGGTGAAAAGCGGCAATGCCGAGTTGTTGATGAAAATTCTTGCCCATAATGAATGGGATATTCTCTCGCTCGTCACGCTGTATATCCGCTCGACGGATCTCTTGCTTCAAGATTCACTATCCGAGAGCGCTATTTCTGCAACGAATATCGGGAAATGGTATGCCGATCTGAAGTCGTTCAGCAGAAGCAGGGATTTTCTTGAGCGAGTTGTGGCTGAGCATGGACTGCGCCATCCGCTAGCCCATTACCATTTCGGCTTTGCATTAAAAAGGGACGGCCACTTCGAAGATGCAGTGAAAGCATTTGAAGTCGCTGCGGAACATTTGCGAGGGCGGGAGCGAATTATTGCACTCGGCGAAATGGCGAAATTATTTGAACATCAAATACGAGATTTTGAGAGAGCACTGGCAAGTACAGAACGGGCTCAGCTATTATTAAATAAAGATCCGGAGCTCAGCAGGCGCTTTCGTGAACGCATGAAAGAGGATTTTGGGAAAAGGGAAATAAGATTGCTCGGGAAAATATTTCCCGGGCAAGCGCAGTAACCGACAAAATACGGACAACCATTACTTCTTCTTAGGACATGGATGTACAAATTATGCTATAATGTCCGTACGTAATCATGAATGGAAGGGCGTCGTCGCATGGAAATAAAATTGGATTCCAAAACGATTCTTGAAAAAGAATTCAAAACAGGAATGCGTGGTTATAATCAGGAAGAGGTCGATCTGTTCCTGGATCAAGTCATACAAGACTATGAAGCATTCAAGAAAACAATTTCCGAATTGCGTGTGGAAAATGAAAGATTAAAAGAGGAACTGGCATCGCAGCAAAAACGGCCTGCCACACAAAACACGGGTACGACAAATTTCGATATCCTGAAGCGGATTTCCAATTTGGAAAAGCATGTGTTTGGCAGCAAATTGTATGATCATGAGTAATCCCAGACAATGACATTGAAAAATAATGAGAAATGAAGTATACTAACGATACCATATGAAGAATTCAGGTAATCGCTGCAACATTTGTTGTAGAGGAAAGTCCATGCTCGCACGGTTCTGAGATGACCGTAGTGTTCGTGCTCGGCGAAAAAATAAGCCGGGGCAGCGTTTTTACGCTGACGGCGGGAAGAAATCCTAAGTTCCCTTTGGGAATATGGATGACATTTCCTGAAAAGTGCCACAGTGACGTAGCCGGCTTGGAAACAAGCCGGGTGGAACGAGGTAAACCCCGCGAGTGAGAAACCCAAATTATGGTAGGGGCGCTCTTCGAAAGGAATTGAACGGACGAAGGGACAGACCAGGTCTGTAGATAGATGATTACCACCCTAAGTACGAGGCGAGAGCCGTTTGAGTACACGGGAACAAAACATGGCTTATCGGATATTCTATGGGATTAGTTGTATACTCAATGCCCTCCTGTACTGGAGGGCATTTTCATTTTTCATGAAATGTTTCGGCCATATGCCAGCATTCAGTTTTTTATTCAGGTGAATGAAATCGTTGGCAATACATAATCACGGACATGCTATAATAGATAATTGGCGTAACGTGTATAATAATGACGAAGACGCTTTTGCGTCGGGAATGGAGCTGAACATGAATGAGTTTATATAATCTTGTCGCCACTTCTGCAATGGGACTTGAATCCATTGTTGCGGATGAAGTGAAGGCACTTGGATATGATACAAAAACGGAAAATGGAAAAATTTATTTTTCGGGTGACGCGACAGCGATCGCCAAGACCAATATGTGGCTTCGGGTAGCGGACCGCGTCCGTGTTATTGCCGGAGAGTTTACAGCCACAACGTTTGACGAGCTTTTTGAGAAGACGAAGTCAATTGCGTGGGAACAGTTCCTGCCGGTGGATGCTGCGTTTCCTGTTGCAGGGAAATCAGTAAAATCGACGCTGTATAGTGTGCCGGACTGCCAAGCGATTGTGAAAAAAGCAGTGGTGGAACGGTTGAAAACGGCTTATAAGCGTATCGGTTTTCTAGATGAATCGGGTCCGCTTTTCAAATTGGAAGTTTCCATTTTAAAGGATAAGGTGACGATCACCATCGACTCGAGCGGGGCAGGTCTTCATAAACGGGGTTATCGTGTTGGACAAGGGGAAGCTCCACTGAAAGAAACAATGGCTGCTGCGCTCGTTAAACTAACACGCTGGAATCCAGATCGTCCGTTTGTCGATCCATTTTGCGGTTCTGGGACTATCGCTATTGAAGCTGCAATGATTGGGCAGCAAATTGCTCCTGGATATAACCGAGAATTCAGCAGTGAACAATGGCCATGGATTGATTCAGCCATTTGGGACCGCATCAAGGAAGAAGCCGAAGACTTAGCCAAGTATGACCAGCCTTTATCCATAACTGGCTCAGACGTTGATCCGAAGATGGTCAAAATCGCAAAGCAAAATGCGATGGAAGCTGGATTTATGGACATTATCGAGTGGAAACACCGAGACGTAAAAGACTTGGAAGTTGAAGGATTGAATGGTGTTCTTGTGGGGAACCCTCCATATGGAGAGCGACTTGGCGAAATTGAGGAAGCGGAAGAATTGGCTCGCGTTGTCGGTCATTTAATGGAACGGTATCCGTCCTGGTCGGTCTATATGCTGTCATCACTCGAAAACTTCGAGGAGATGTATGGCAAGAAGGCGACGAAAAAACGGAAACTGTTTAACGGATTTATCCGTACTGATTTTTATCAATTTTGGGGTCAGCGCCAATAATGAAACATGTCTGGAAGGGGCCGTGCCTCTTCCTTTTCCTTGTACACGGAAAGGGGAAATCGAATGAACCGGAAAATACCGTTTTCATTAACAAAAGATAAATCTTTTTATGAATCACTGAATGACTGGATGGGCGACGTCCTGTACGACGAATTGACGGAAAAAGGTTTCGAATGCCGGGACGAACAAATTTTCATGGCATTTCAGATCGAGCAGGCATTAAAAGCGAAAAAAGTGCTTCTTGCTGAAGCGGGCGTCGGAACAGGAAAGACGATTGCCTATTTGCTACCGGCTCTTGCCTATGCCCGCTATACAGGAAAGCCGGCGCTCATTTCCTGTGCGGATGAAACATTGATCGACCAGCTCGTCAAAGAAGAAGGGGATATTCGCAAGATCAGCGATGCCCTGCAGGTGGAAATTGATGTCCGCCTCGCTAAAGCCCGGGATCAATATTTATGTTTGAAACGACTGGATGAAACCGTGAATACGTCTCTCGAAGATTATCCGGACGAAGTGGATGAAAGCTTGCCTTCCTTTGTTAGAGGCAATGCCTCCTTACAATCGGTTCATCCATATGGGGAACGTTCTTCATTTCCAGAGCTGGATGATGCGCAATGGAGCACGATCAATTTCCATCCGACTCAGCAATGCGAAGCGTGTGATATGCGGAATCGCTGCGGACAGATCATCCATCGGAACCATTACCGGGAAGCTACGGATCTGATCATTTGCTCGCATGACTTTTTCATGGAGCATATTTGGACGAAAGAGTCCCGAAAGCGACAAGGCCAGCTGCCGTTGCTTCCTGAAGTCTCTATGGTTGTGTTTGACGAGGGCCATCTATTGGAATATTCCGCACAGCGAGCTCTCACATACGAAGTACAAAAAAGTACGTTGCTTTCCTTGCTGGAACGGATTATGGTTGATGGCATTCGGGAGGAGACGCTCCAGTTGATGGAGAGGCTCTTTTCCACCCATGAGGAATTCTTTGACCTTCTGGAGCAGCATGCTTCATATGAAGGAGAACGAAAAAAGATCATCAAATCGAATCGTTTGCTGCAATCCGGCAAAGAGGCCATTGCCATTTCCAACAGCTTGCTGGAGGAATTCGTTTTTGAAGGTGAACTCTATGTTATCCCTGAATATGACCTGAAAATGGTAGAGGAATATTTGGAGCAATACATCTACTCGATGGGCTTGTTCCTTGAAGAGAGCGACGCGGTCGATTGGATGGAAGAGCGCAATGGTGAACCGACGCTTGTCATCATGCCGCGGCTTGTTACAGATATCTTGAGAGAGAACCTGTTCAGCTCACCGATGCCGATGGTCTTCTCCTCGGCAACCTTATCGGTCGGCCAGGACTTTACGTATTTATTGGATAGCTTAGGGATCGAGGATTTTCTATCGTTCTCTGTAGAATCTCCATTTGATTATGAGGAATCTATGAAAATTGAGGCCACGGAATTGTCTGCAAAGGACAAAGCAGAAACAGCCATGAAGATCCTCGACGATGAAGAACAAACCCTCATATTATTTAAATCGGAGCAATCAATGCTTCGGTTCAGGGAACAGCTGCCGGCATCCTATCGCGAATTCATCGAATTTGAAGGAGATCGTGAGCTGTCGGCTATGGTCCAAGACTTCCAGCAAAAACGGGCCCGTGTCCTTTGTTCCTATCATCTGTGGGAAGGTCTTGATATTCCTGGTGATGCGTTGACACGCGTCATTATTTATGATTTGCCTTTTCCTCCATCTGATCCGTTGTTTGATGCAAGGAGGCAGCACGCGGAAGATCCATTCAAAGAGGTCGACCTGCCTTTCATGTTACTCCGCTTGCGGCAAGGAGCCGGCCGGTTAATTCGTACCTCTGAAGATTACGGTACCGTTCATGTATTCATGGAGACGGAAGAAAAGCCGTTGCTGGAGGAAATCAGTAAAGTGTTCCCCGTTCAAGTTGAATTGGCTGTTAGATAAAAAAATGCTGTCCTGACTATCAAAGATACTTGATAGCAGGGCAGCATTTTTTATTCATTATCCACTGTCAAAATTACGTTGAGCGTGGTTTCGTCTTCAAATCGGACGGGCAGTTTGAAGGCGTGTTTGAACCCATAGAATTTTGTTTCCCCACGCATGACAGTCGGGGTGGAGATATCGATGATATAATCATCCTTTTCTAATGCCGTGCACAAGTTGCCGGCGATCATGTTGCCCAGTTCTCCCGTGAAGGATTCGATCATTTCCCCTTCGATGATCATGCCGAACATCGAGAGGCCGATTGAGCCGATCACATCAGATGTGGTGTCAATAATTAAACGTCCTTTGACTGCTCCAACGAGACCGATCAACACGCTTAGTTCTTTCTGTTCATAGGGCTGAACGGTCATCGCTGGAGCCAGTACATCAAATTTCATCGGCAAAACGGTTGTTAAAGATGAAATGGTTCCATTCAGGATCTTTTGTATATCACTTGCTGTATCCATATAAATTCCTACCTCTCACTACGGTGTATGTATAGTGCAATAATACCATAACAAAACAAGATGATATAGTACATTTTTCAATATTACAGATAATTAATTTATACTTTAAAGTAGACCTGCTATTTTACCGTTTCGCCAAAGTCTTCTGAAAAATCGTCATTGGACGGAAAAATGGTATGATAGGGAGAGACTTTAAGGAAGGATCGAAAACGAAATGTCACAGATGAATAAATACATACAACAAACTGCGTTATACGGGGAAATTTTTAAAAGAGATGAAGATGAGGAGCGTTATAAAAAAGCGAAGCTCCTAGCACATAAGTTGGACAAAGGCGAATTTACAATAGGCTTTGCCGGCCACTTCTCGGCAGGCAAGTCCTCAATGATCAATGCGCTCGTAGGCAATGATTTATTGCCATCCGGACCTATACCGACAAGTGCGAATATCGTAAAAGTCAGCAAAGCGGACACTGACCATGCCATTATCCATCAGACAGATGGCAAGGCGTACTTATATGAGGGACAGCATTTTGCAGAAGCTATCAAATCATTTAGCAAAGACGGACGATCTGTCGCACAGGTTGAAATCGGGTATACCGGCTCTCAGCTGCCGGAAGGGATAACCGTCATGGATACACCGGGAGTCGATTCAACGGATGATGCACATAAGCTGTCGACCGACTCCGCATTGCATCTTGCAGACCTTGTCTTCTATACGATGGACTATAACCATGTGCAATCCGAACTGAATTTCACCTTTACAAAAGAGCTGTTGAAATACAATGAAAATATGTACTTGATCATTAATCAAATCGATAAGCATCGCGATTCGGAGCTACCTTTCGCCGCTTTCAAAAAGTCTGTAGAGGATTCCTTCGCACTATGGGGTGTGAAGCCAAAAGGGATTTTCTACACATCATTGCGTACACAAGATATGCCGGATAATGATTTTTCAAAAGTGCAGGAGATTGTTAAAGGATCCATTGAGAATCGCCAGGATCGCATGGCAGACAATGCGTCTCACGCGCTACGCAAATTAATGGATGAGCATATTCTATTTCTGAAAGAGGAAATGGAAGAGCGTAAGGAAACGTATCGAGATATCGTCCTGGATGACGAGTGGAACCAACTGGGGGAACTCGAAAAGGAAGTACGCGAACAAGAGAAGGAATTGCATCTCTTATCAGGTGATGAGTTTGCCGCCAATTTCGAACAGGAACGCAAGAAACTGCTAGAAAGTGCAGCCATCACACCGTTTGAAACGAGGGAACTGTTGAAATCCTACTTGGAATCGAAATCTTCCCGTTTTAAAGTCGGGCTTTTATTCGGCGCAAAAAAGACTGCTGAAGAGAAGGCGCGACGGAAGGAAGCATTCTTTGAAAATCTGGATACGCTCGTACAGCCTCAGATCGGGGTTCATTTGAAATCGTTAATGAAAAAATCGTTGAAAGAGACCGGGTTGCTGAATGATGAGCGTTCGATCGAAATCGATACGATGGATTTCCAGCTGCCGATTGATGAGATTGATGCACAGCTGATTGCAACGGATGTCGTAACTGGAGAAACCGTCCTCAATGTGACAGAACATTTGAAAACAGCGATCTACTCGGCATTCCGGAAGATGACAGAGAGCTGGAAAAACGAGATGGCTGCACTCGCCTCCTCAAGAGGAAACGAAAAGGCCGAATCGATGATGCATTCAATTCGCGTCTTAGATGAGAAAGTGGCAGCCATCCAGCACGTGCAAAAATTGCAGAATGCCTTAGACCGCTTGGATGATGAACTTGCTACCCCTTCAGCTGAGATGGTGAAGGCGGCAGAGGCTCTGCTAAGTCAATGGAATCAACCGGAAGAACTTCGTACAATCGACTTTACGGAAGAGGGAAAAGTAGAGGCATCGGCAGCCACTGAACAGCAGGCAGTCGATTCGCCTGCTGAAGAGCAAGTGTTGGCAGATGGCACGCAAGTAATCAGCCGTGCCCTTGAAGTCGCAAACGCTGTAGAATCCATTCCCGGATTTTCTGAAACCGTTTCGTACTTGCGCCATAAAGCGGATCGGCTGGATGGACAGGAATTCACCGTGGCATTATTCGGTGCGTTCAGTGCGGGGAAATCTTCGTTCTCGAATGCGTTGATGGGGGATTCCATTTTACCGGTGTCGCCTAACCCGACAACGGCGGCGATCAATCGAATCCGTCCAGTCTCGGCAACAAAGAAGAACCGGACGGCTGATGTCCATTTGAAATCAGTACAGGAGATGTTCGAAGACATTTCATTTTCATACCAGGCGTTGGATATGCCTGTGAAGGATTTGGATGATGCCTACGCCAAAACGTCAGATATCCTGGCGAAGGAATTGCAAGAGGAAAGTCTGCATATCCATAAGACATTCATCAAGGCCTTTGCGAAAGGCTATGAGACCTTCCGGAATTCACTCGGTACTACACTGACTGTTGAAGAAGAGGAATTCACCCGCTATGTGGCGGAGGAGGAACGCAGCTGTTTCGTCCAATCTATCGATTTTTATTATGATTGCCCGCTCACAAGGGAAGGAATCACGCTCGTTGACACGCCAGGAGCGGATTCCATTAATGCTAGACATACGGATGTGGCATTTGAATATATTCGAAATGCGGATGCCATTTTGTTCATCACGTACTATAATCACGCGTTCGCTCGGGCGGACCGTGAGTTTCTCATTCAGCTTGGCCGTGTCAAAGATGCATTTGAACTCGATAAGATGTTCTTCGTTGTCAACGCGATCGATTTGGCAGCGAATGTGGAAGAAGCAGAGGCTGTCAAAACATATGTTGCCGAGCAGCTGACGACGTTCGGCATCCGTCACCCGAGGGTGCATGGCATATCGAGCTTGCGCGCACTGGAGTCTAAACTAGCTGGACAGACGGATGAAGAGATGGCTGAATTCGAATCGAATTTCCATCATTTCCTCCAGCATGATTTGCGGGGCATTGCCATCCAAGCCTTGCAAGAGGAAACATCCAAAACGGTTCAGCGCGTTGCGAACCTGATCGAACGTGTCGAGTCCAACCGTACGCGGAAAGCGGAACGGATGCAGGAATTGGATAAGCTAGAGCAGGAAGTCCGTATCCAATTTGCGGACGGCTTCACAGAAGTGATCGAACGTGCCTCCCGCAATGAATTGAATGAACTCATCTATTATCTATTGCAACGTGTGTTTTTGCGATTTGGCGATTTCTTCAAAGAAGGGTACAGCCCATCGACTTTCGCCAAATATCCAACCGATCGCGCTTTGAAGCTCGCGCTGGATGAAACCGTTCAAATGCTCGGCTTCGATATTACGCAAGAGCTGAAAGTCACCAACTTGAGAATGTTAAACTTCTTGAAAAAGCAGCTGACGGATCGGGAACGGGTCGAAAAACGCAAGTTGACTGAAAAGGACGCAGCTCTCAGCTTGTCTCCTTATGAGTCGAGCGAAGCGGACATGCTTACTTTCACAGCTCCTTTCGAAACGTCTGAGAAATACAAAGTGGTAAACAAATACTTTAAAAACCAAAAGGCCTTCTTCGAAAAAGGCGATCGCGATAAATTGCGCGCGGCTCTTGAAGAACTGCTCAAAACCGATGCATCCGATTACTTGGGGAATGAAAAGGAAAAGTTGGATCAATGGGCAGAGCGATGGATCGAATCGGAGGCGGAAGGATTGCGTCAGCATCTATTATCCGGAAGCTTGGAACAAATCCGTTCAGAACGATCCTTGCTAGATGACACGGAACAATTGGAAGAATGGCGCGCCATCTACACGGAAATCAAATAAGGGGTGAAGTAATAATGACAGCTGTTTTTGTGACAGGCGAAAGCTTGAAAGGTCAATCTGTAAAATGGATTGATACTCGGTTTTCTTTGCAAGATCCTAAAAAAGGACGAGGGGATTACGAAGCAGGACATATTAGCGGAGCCGTCTATTGGGATTTGGAGAAGGATCTCTCCGACATGTCCAAGCCTTCAGGAAGACACCCATTGCCGGATCAACAAGACCTGACGGAGTTATTCCGCAAGTCAGGTCTTTCGCTGGACGATCAAATTGTCATTTATGATGAGGGCGGCAGCCCATTTGCATCACGAGCTTGGTGGATTCTGCAATATGCGGGCTTCACCAATGCCTCGATCTGTTTAGATGGATTTAACAAACTGAAGGAAGACGGATTCCCGATCGATCAGGAGATTCCGGAGCCAGGCCGGACAGATGTGGAGCCGATTTGGCAAGATCAATTGTATGCTTCCAAGGATTTTGTGAAAGATACAGTCACTGGAAACACTGGTTATACATTGCTAGACGCCCGTTCGGCTGAACGGTACAGAGGAGAAATGGAACCGATTGATCCTGTGGCGGGCCATATTCCAGGTGCTTTAAATTTCGATTGGGAGAAATTAAAGCAAAACGGAATGTTCAACATACATGCAGACGTGAAAGAGCAGCTCAATACAGTAGCTGAAGCTGGCCAGCCTGTCATTGCCTATTGCGGAAGCGGCGTAACGGCTGCCCCTCTGTTCGCCATGCTGAAGCATAACGGCTATACAGATGCCCGGCTTTATGTCGGCAGCTATAGTGACTGGATTACGACAGAAGAGGTAGACAAAGAGGTGAAGTAAGTTTTGCGTTATGCAATCGTAGGTGATATCCATTCCTCCACGAAAGACTTAGAAGCCGTTCTAAAACAAGTGGCAGAAGTTGCCCCCGACGCCAAATTGGTCGGTACGGGGGATTTATTTGAATGTACGATAAGCAAAAGGAATATTACCGATTTCAAATATGAAAAAATGGAAGACGTCATGCAGTTACCGGAAGGCTTCCGTGATTTGTTAACTTTTCCGTCCATTCGTGGGAACCAGGAAGAACGGATAGTGTTTATTACAAATACTGATGACCCGCTGCGCATGGAACTGGAGAAGCTGCCGGAAACGATGCAAATCGGAGAGGCGGTTGTCATTCATGGCCATCAATGGCATTACGGGGACAATCCGTGGCAGAAACTCTCGCCAACCTGGAAGCTCGTCTTTTTCGGCCATACCCATCGCTCGGAAATCTTCCGAAACGGCCATTCCGAATGCATTCGGTTTGGTGAGGAGTATGAAGTTGGAAAAGAGCGTGTCATCGTCAATGTCGGATCTGTTATTGAGAATAGGGAATGGGTTCTTTACGACGAGTATAATGCGGTGATTCGTTTCATGAAAGCATAAAAAAGAGCTGCCAGGATGGCTAAAAACCATCAGGCAGCTTTTTTGTCACATCAAAAAATTAACGGGTGGCATACTAGCGTTGGATAGCCTGCCGGGCCAGTTCATCAGCCGCCCGATTTTCACTATCTGGTATCCATTTGATGAAAAAGTAATCAAAGGAATCTGCGATTTTTAGTATTTGTGCCAAGTAGCCTTTATGCAGATCGTTTTTAACGAATTGATTTTCAACTGCTGTCACGACAATTTTGGAGTCAGAACGGGCCGAGACGATTCCGGTTGTCAGCTTGGCTGCTTCCTCCATCCCGCGGAGAAGCGCTAAAAATTCTGCTGTATGATTATTCGTCGGTTCAATCGGTTCCGAAATCTTCAGGGCATGCCCTTCTCCTTTAATAAAGATCCCAATTCCACTCATCCCGGGATTCCCGGCACTCGCTCCATCCACGTATAATTCAATCATCGGCTCACCTCTTTACAATAGTTGCAATTGCTTGTGATGCGTACTAAAATATAGGAACCCATTCGGTTTCAAGTGAATATCGTATGGGCAGGCGACAGTTTTGTTGTCGCAATAAAGCTGGAGGTTCTTTATGAATAAATTAACTGTCATGACTGAAATAAATGAAATGCTGGATACGTATTGCGAAGGCTGCTTCATCAAAAAACAACTCGTAAAAGATTGTGGAAAGACAGGTGCCCATCAATTTTGCATTCAGACCTGCACGATCGGTGAACAACTGAAGTTTCTAGGAAACGAAATGAATAAATACACAGAATAAATCCCGCTGAAAGCACCTCAGCGGGATGATTGTTTTTATTCTTCGATTTTTAAGACATTCGCCGCTTGAGGCCCTCGGTTTCCTTCAATGATCTCGAAAGAAACAGATTGTCCTTCGTCCAAGGTTTTAAAACCTTCCGCAACTATACCTGTATAGTGGACAAACACGTCTTCTCCAGAATCCGTTTCGATAAAACCATACCCTTTGTCATTGCTGAACCATTTTACTTTACCTTGGTACATGATTTTTCCTCCCTAGGCGTTTCGATGTCTTTACCATTATATACATGGATGACCTAACTATACATGATTCGACAGACAACGTCAATGAATTGTCTGACACCATTGAAAACTCTTTGGATGTCCAACCCTTTCCCATGTTATGATTAAAAATAGGTTGGCATTCATTGGAAAGACCAAATTGCCCAGAAATAATGCCGGCTTGTTAAAATCATTTGAAAAAGGGGATTTGAATGGATCGGTTAATGGGGATCTTATTAATTTGTTTAACCATGCTGACGGCTGCTATTATGTTCGGACTGGATTGGTTACTGTTAATTGTTTTCCTAATCGGCGTATTATTAGTCGTGTTCGGCGGAGAGCGAAAAGAACAAAAACAAGAGATTGTTTCGGATGAAGAGATTGAGTCTGAATTAGTGGATTCTACTAAAGACTAACACTAATACAGATTGGGTGAATAAGAGCCATTAATAAGTTAAAAAAATTACTTTATTAGTTGAAATAAATAACATTTACCGTTGATTTCCGTTCCGAGCGGACGCTTTCGGCGGGCAGGGCTTAAGCCAATCGAACAACGAAGGGTTCGATTTGCCATATTTCTGGGTTTTGCAGAAATTAAGGCAGCCTTCACTTCCTGCTCGTAACGCTACGCTTTTACTCGCAAACACCGTTCTTCGTAACATAGTTCGCTGGAGTCGCCCCTTAGCACTCCAATCAACTTAGTGAATGGGTGGAATAATCAGTTCAACTTATATAAATTGTAAATGAAGATAGTTATGGTGATTTCAATTAGGAGGAAAACGTTGCGAAAATTAATAACCGATGGCTTGTTACTGTTAATAGCCTTGCTGCTGACTGGCTGTGCAGATAACAAAGCGAGATTAACGATTACACCTTATACGATGAGTGAAAAAGAACTCGAGCTCATAAGTAAAACAGATGTGGAGAAAATTGATTTCTTTCATTTGAATGGCAGTTTGGCGAAGGATCATGATCTTCGTTTTTCAGTAGAGGTATACAAAAACGGGGAACTCGCAGGTGAATTGTTGTCAACTCACAGTGAAGCTAAAACCGAATTTGATGATACTCTACTTTCATTTGCGATTGAAAGGTTTGAGGAAGATGAACAGCGTTTCCTAAAGCTTATTGCTGGCATTCCTTCGGGCAAAGTTACAACGAATTACGATAATACGATGACAGCCACAACTTCCACTAGCCTCATAAAGGAAAAAGTGCAATTGGAATTAGGTAAGCCGGTTTATTTGTCTGCATGGGCTGGAACGACAAAAAATGAACTTGAAGTAATTGGCAGCTGGAATGGCGGTTTTCCAAAGGGTATGGAAGATAAAGAACTCGCTTTTTTATATAAAGTGGTTTGGACTGATGAAATGACTGAATAACCACAGTATCATTGCATCTGTAAAGTTAACAACATACACATCTTTTTACTGTCATGTTCATTCAAAAAGGGGAATCAGTTGGATTGGATATTTACAAGCAATTTAACCGTTTGCTGCAAGATGATAAATTAGAAGAGATTGTTGAGTTACTTTATGATTTTAAGCATTCCAGAAGATTAACGACAGATGAAATGGGCTGGGTGTATTGGAATATTTCTGACGCTTATGCTGTTCAGAGAAAACCGCAGATGGTTTATGACAATCACATTCAATTTGTCAAATGGGGGGAAGAGGCGTTATTTCCCGATCGGCTCCATTGGTTTGTTTCAGACACAACGCAAGCTTTGACTCTTTCTTTAGGAAACTATTTCGAAGAATGGTTTGATTGGTATGTATATGCCTGTCAGCATTCTACCCGAACTGCAGAAAACAGGGCAGTTCGGTTTGAGAGTCATCGGGCTGCCATTGGGTCACTATTAAAACTGAAAAAGATTACACCGATTGAAGTTCCATTCAGCCATATGGACCAATTGTTACAAGAGGATCATGACTGGGAGAATCAAACCTTTGCTACGTTCACTTATTACACTCTATTGATAGAGAAAGCTTTTTTAGTGAATGAAGAGTATCTGCTACATGATGTGTCAATCAAGATAAAAGAGCTGCTTGAAAAAGAAGTAAAGGCGGTTCTTTTAAGTTCAATGGAAAACCAAAACTACTTTGCTTTAGGAAGCTGGGGTGATTTGAATAGCTCCCGGCAGGCGAAAGACTCTATGGCTGTCCTTCTGTACAACTTGGGATGCATGTACCATACAATTGGCAAGTATGAAGAAAGCATTGAAATGTTTCGGACAGCCCTCGGTTACAACACTACGGTTACAAAATACGGTTTGGCTTTATTCCTCTCATCCATTTGGAAAGTTGGCGGAACAAGTCGAGAGGTGATTGACACATTTGATATCTATTCATCAGATGGCACTGCACTCGTTGATTTATTTCAATACGCTCCGGATTTAAGAAGCGTCGTATCTCTTTCGTAGTCGGACAGGAAAATTTAGCTGAAAGAGAGGAGACAAGAGGATGGTATTCAACCATAAAATGAAGCAATCCATAGAATCGATGCAATCCACGCTTCGTAAACTAGAAAATTCGAAGAACCAAATGATGCAAAAAGGAGCCAGCACCACGTTGGTTTCAAAAAGACTTCAAGCAATCGAAATCGGCCTTGCCTTGCTCGAGTACAGGTGGGATTCCAAGCCTTTTCAAAGTTCCCGAGAAGAAATAATGGCTGCCCGGGAAGTGTTGGATGGTTTAATGCCATCACTTGAAAACATGTATGAGAAATCAAAACCGGGCAGTCCCCAAAGAACTCTTTTAGAACGAAGAATAAGAGCAATCGAACTATCGATAGAGGTAATGAAAGTAATTCTTAATGACTCAACTATCGACAAGTTCATAGATAATACTGAAGAATAATAAAAACGGCATCTCAGAAATGAAAGGTGATAATATATGGAACAGTTACTACTACAATGTGAACAACAAGTACGATCTATTTACGAGGAATTTGATGCAAGTCACGATTTTGATCATATCGAACGAGTAAGGAGAAATGCGGAAACGATCTGTAAAACGATGCCTGAGGCGGACACGACGATTGTTCAGCTCGCCGTTCTTTTGCATGATATTGATATCCGAAATATCGGACTGACGAATCTAGATCGCCACAAGATGTTTTGACAAGCATCGGCGCAAGTCCTGATACCATCCAGCGAGTCGTCGAAACGATTGAAAGTGTTTCATTCAGCGGAGGCCAGTCAAAAGAGTTGAAGTCAATCGAAGGGGCCATTGTCCGCGACGCCGACCGTCTTGATGCGATAGGAGCCATCGGTATTGCCCGGACATTTGCCTACGGCGGAGCGAAAGGGCGGAAGCTGTATGACAAAGCAGAATCAGCACGCCTTTCCATGACGGAAGAGGAATATAGAACAAAAAGCACCGCGTCTGTCACTCATTTCTATGAGAAGTTACTCTTGTTGAAAGATCTGATGGTGACGGGAGAAGGGAAGCGGCTGGCAGAAGAGCGACATGCCTTGATGGTGGAATTTTTAGCCCAACTTGATCGAGAAGTGGGATTACGATAATTTTAACTTGCAGGAAGGAGAGGATAAAGTGACTTCGACAAATACCATTTTTCATTTTGGAGATATCTTTTTTACAATTGTATTTTTATTGTTAGTCATTCTGTTCTTTGTATCGCTGACACTCTTCCTCAAGTCACGATCCGGAAATCAAAAAAAGCAAATCGTGCAAACCCAACAGATTGAACAAAAATTAGATCGAATCATCGATTTGCTTGAAAATGAGAAGAAGCTAAAATAGTAATGTACTATGGTTTAGAGATAAATCCTTTTCCAATTACGGTCTTTTTATCTGCACCAACAAATACGGAGAGTTCTTCTGAATCCGTTTCTTTATTGTGAAATGTTATGATATAAACTTCATCTTGCTCATAGTCTTCTGCAATAAATGGCTCAATTTCTTCTGTTACCGTAACTTTCCGCACGGTCGAATCTTTCGGGCTGGTAGGGATAAGCTGTTGTTCTTCTTCTGTTAGGCTCCCAAAGGCCACCATTTCAATCGGAACTTCATTTTTAGTACCTGCCAACTGGCAACCGGTTAACATGCTAACAAGGAAAATTAAAAGTAAGGGTTTTCTTAGGTGAAACAAAACATTCCTCCTCCTCTGAAATGGAAAGTCTTTGTAGATATATTCAACGTAAAAAAGCGGAAATCCTTCATTCCACGAGGATTCCCGCTTTTTTTAACTCCGCCATAGCATCCGCAATTTGTTCTTTCCGATCTGCGATGACAGTATGCAGATGGATACCGTCTTCAGATAGATTGGATAAGTAAGAGGCATTTGATTCTTCGATCCGCTGAAGGAACTCTTTAACGTCCCGCCGGTTGCTCACCATGATCGATGCACTCAAGTCACCGTAGACAGGGTGTTCCACTTTTACATCTTTCACTGTAATCCCGTGGTCGACAAGGATGTATAATTCCTCTTGCGTCTGTTCGGGTGCATGCCTACAGACAAGCACTTGCTCGATTTTTTGCCCTTCATGCGATTCCTGCATGTATATGTATCCTTGGCTCGTTGCCACAATGGGCTCGTTTTTTGCTTTCAACAACGTCATATCGCCTACGATGACTTGTCGGCTGACATTCGTCAACTCGCCGAGCTCTTTGCCCGTCAATGGCTTTTTAGATTTTTGCAGGGTCTCCAGTAGAAATTGCCGTCTTTCATCCCCGGTCATTTTATCATTTTGATTCATCGTTTTCCCTCCTTGCCCCATAGTGTAGCATAAAAGGGATGCATCCATCACTGGGAACTTTCATGATTTGACGTCTCGGCATTGCTTAGCCATACGTTTGCTGGTGAGCTTTCTTTCTCTTCAAATAGTCTTCGTCTTTCCGGATTTTGTCCCAGTAGACTTTGAATATGTCAGCCGATTTTGCTTTTTCCGGATCGATCTGCCGCTCTTTTATTGTACCATCCTCATTATATTTGCGACCGCCTTTATAATTGGTATACCGCCGAGCCCGTGTATATCCCATTTGGATGAATTTCCTCGCCATGTCCATCCCGACAAAATCATCATGTTTCCGGTAATTTTCGAACAGCTCCATAATTTTCTCAGCTGATTCTTGGGCAATTGGGGGTGTTTTAAATCGCCAAAAGGGCAAGATTTCACTTTTATATGGTTCTACTAATAAAACCCCTTGTTCGCCTTTTCCTACTCGATACAGCTCGGGATGCTTTCGTAAATCGAGATTGTCGTAGTCAAGATTATAATCAAACGGCATAGCAGGGCCACCTCCTCTTTGTAAAAGGAATTTACCCCTTTGCTATTAGTTAAAACGCGATGTAATATTGTCGATCCAAGAGAAGCATGACATAGTAAAGTACAGAGCCCTCGAAAGTTTTTCTTTTTCACAGTCTTTTATGCTGGAGAGTTCGTTAGATTAACCGACGTAGTTGTTGATGATAAGGATTTTTCTCTGTGTTACGTCAACAAGATTTTAAATTATGTAAGAAGGGAGAGTGAAGTCTAGTGAAAGATCGTACAAAAAAAGCAGTTGCTCATTCTGCATTGATACAAAGCTACGTGAGTTCGATAGAAAAACAACAGCAGTTATATAAGCGAACATTATTTGTTGTAGTTCTTTCCCAAATTTTTGGTGGTGCTGGTCTTGCTGCCGGCATCACAGTTGGAGCGCTTTTAGCCAAGAACATGCTAGGTACAGATAGTATGACTGGCCTTCCAACAGCATTATTTACATTAGGATCTGCAGGCGCAGCACTGCTAGTAGGACGCCTTTCTCAGCAATATGGACGCCGGTCAGGACTAGCAGCCGGCTTTTTGCTTGGAGGTGCCGGTGCCATTGGAGTCGTCCTTTCGGCATTGACGAATAATGTTTACTTATTATTTGTCTCCCTCTTAATTTATGGAGCGGGTTCAGCCACAAATCTACAGGCTCGCTATGCCGGGGCAGACTTGGCGACTAACAAACAAAGAGCCAAGGCGATTAGTGTGGCCATGGTGTCGACCACATTGGGTGCCGTTGCTGGCCCTAATCTGGTAGATGTCATGGGTGGGGTTGCTGAGTCAATCGGGATACTTCCTCTAGCTGGCCCCTTTTTGCTGGCCGCTGCGGCTTACATACTAGCTGGCTTAATACTATTAGCTTTCCTTCGACCGGATCCTTTGCTAATTTCGAAAGCAATCAATGCGCAAATAGCTGCTGACGAATCCAAGAAAGAGGGACAATCGAATCTATTTACTCTAAATAAAAGGGGTGTTTTTGCCGGAGCCTCCGTTATGATACTGACTCAATTTGTAATGACAGCGATTATGACGATGACACCCATCCATATGGGGCATCATGGACATAGTTTGCAAGCAGTGGGACTCGTGATTGGATTTCATATAGGAGCCATGTTTTTACCTTCGTTAGTTACCGGCTATCTTGTTGATAAAATTGGACGCGTAAAAATGGCGCTCGGTTCCGCTGTAACGTTACTTGTTACAGGTATTCTAGCAGCAAGCGGCTCTGGCGAATCAATGGCAATGCTTGTAACCTCCCTCATTTTGCTTGGTCTTGGATGGAATTTCGGTTTAATAAGTGGTACGGCCATGATTGTGGATGCTACTTCACCGTCCAATCGGGCAAAGACACAGGGCTCAGTAGATGTAGGAATTGCGTTATCTGGTGCACTTGGTGGAGGTTTGTCAGGAGTCATTGTAGCCCAATCAAGCTATGCTGCACTTTCAATTTTTGGCGGGTTATTAGCTTTACTGCTAATTCCTATTGTAATTAGGGCAAGCATCGATAGTAAAAAGAAATCCAGTCAATTGGACACGTCCGAGAAAACAATTTAATCTGCAGAGTTGGGAAGGCTACAGAGAAAGTTTAGGTATTCAAGTTCGTTCATCTAAAGTTAGAAAGAGGAAGGTATATGAAACATCCGATTATCATAATTGGAGCAGGTGTAAGCGGACTTTGGGCAGCCTCGCTGTTGACCCAGCAAGGCATTGCCTGCAGGTTGCTGGAAGCGAGGAACCGGATCGGCGGCAGGGTTCTAAGTATTTCAGATGCGAACAGACCAGACCTTGGCCGATTTGATCTCGGGCCGACTTGGTTTTGGCCGCAATACGAGCAGAAGATCAGTAGTCTGGTGAAGGAATTGAATGTTGCGACGTTTGATCAATATACGGAAGGTGCTTTATTGGCTGAACATTCTCTGAATGAAGCCCCAAAACGCTATACACTACCAGAAAACGGGAATGCAATGTCAGTACGTATTAGAGGTGGCGTGCAGACTCTCATTGAAGCAATATCGGATACAATCCCACCTGAAATTATTGAGCTGGGTACAACAGTGTCGGCAATCCGGCAATATTCAGCGAGCGAATTGTCAATTCAGACTCTCCTTGCTGATGGAACAAGTAAAGAATTTATGACGAGTGCTATCATCCTGGCGTTGCCGCCTCGAATGGTTGCTCGTCATATTGAATTTTCACCACCTCTTCCACCGAATCTGCTTGCAGACCTTGCAAGCAAACCGACATGGATGGCGAGTCATGCGAAAGTAGTTGCCGTGTATGAACGTCCTTTTTGGAGAGAAGTTGGCCTCTCCGGAAACGCTACAAGTTGGGTTGGCCCATTGCAGGAAATACATGATGCGTCCCCTGAAACCGGTTCAGGTGCATTGTTTGGCTTCTTTGGCTGGCCGGCAATACAACGCCAAGAGCTTGGTCAGGAGGAACTTCTCAAATTGGTAACGGGTCAACTGGTAAGGTTCTTTGGACCTGAAGCTCACAAAATGAAAGCCATGCTCTATAAAGATTGGTCAACAGACACAAAAACGGCAGTTAAGGAAGACTTGGATCGTCTCCATGACTTTCCTCAATACGGATACCCGCCCGATACAGGGATTTGGGGAAAGAACCTAATTTTTGCAGGAACCGAAACGGATCCACAGTTTGGTGGACATTTAGAAGGGGCATTGCAAGCAGCCGAGAAAGCAGTCGCTAAATTAATGAATTTAACTGATCAACTGAAGTAATCCAGTTGACCAAGCTCTCATTAAGCAGTTTCCAGCTGCAACGATGAGAGTTTTTTATTTTTAAAAACCAGTTGACAATACATAGATACAATCATATACTAAGTATAGATAGTAACAAAATATAACTAAGTAAAGGAGATGGAGAAGCATGGCGGAGAGAATGAAGGGGTACTTGGCGGAATGGTCAGTCTTCGAAAAAGCATGGGTAGTCATTTTCACAGGCATCACAGTCTATTTGTATTTTGCTTTTCAGGATACATTACTCGGATTGATCAGTTCGATAGCTGGCATGTTGTGCGTCGTACTAGTGGCAAAAGGGAAGGTGTCAAACTATGTTTTCGGAATCATCCAGACGGTAACATACGGCTATATCGCTTATGGATATGGATTATACGGTGAATCGATGTTGAACTGGTTGTTTTACTTCCCGATGCAATTTATCGGGATCTGGCTCTGGATGAAGCATTATAAGAAAAAAGAAGAGTCCGAACAAGGTGAGAACGTATATGTAAAGAGATTGAATCTGAAAGGTTGGATGATTGTTATCGGAGCTTTCGCAATCGGAGCATTTGTCTACGCTGAAGTGTTAACGTTGCTCGCGGCACAACAAGTCCGGATTGACAGCATGGCCGTCGTCCTGTCGGTAATCGCTCAAATACTAATGGTACAGCGATATGCCGAACAATGGGTCATCTGGATTTTAGTCAATCTCCTCACCATCTCATTGTGGGTCATCACGATGGTTCAGACGGGAGGCAACGATTGGAACATGGTCATTATGTGGACAGCATTTCTAGTCAACTCCGTCTATGGTTATAGAAACTGGCTGAAATTATCGAAGGTACAAGTTTCGGCAGACAAATAATTATTGATAAGGGAGAAGATAACGATGACGAATGTAAATAAAACAGCAGAGCAAAAAATAGGACACTATGGCGGGAAATTCATTCCGTTTCATAAAGGACATTTATATGCCATTACAAAAGCAGCTGCACAAGTAGACCATCTTTATGTGTTAGTTAGTTATCATGAAGAACGGGATAAAAAGTTATGCGAGGATGCGGGACTCGACTATATTGATTACCGCAGGAGGCAGCAGTGGATTATGACGTCTGTGAAAAACATGCCGAATGTTACGGTATTGGCGGTGGAAGATCCTTATACGGAGGACATGGAGTACATGTGGCTTGAGGGCGGGCGTCGCATGATTGAAGTGATCCCTGAGAAGATCACCCATATTTTCAGTTCGGAAAGCGAGTATGATTACTGGTTCAGGCAAATCTATGGAGAGGATATTCACCATGTGGTCATTGATGAGGCACGGGAGATTTTTCCGATCAGTGCAACAAAGATCCGGAATGAGGGAGTCTTTGCGAACTGGGATATGATTCCGGAGGCGGCGAAGCCCTATTATACGAAGAAGGTTGCCATAGTGGGAGTGGAATCATGCGGGAAATCCACGTTAACACGAAATTTGGCGCAGCTGTTCGGCACGGAATATGTAGAGGAATATGGACGCACAGTGAGTGAAGAGATTGGTGACGGTAGCTCATTGTTGACGGAAGAACATTACAAGGAAATTGTCTTTGGCCATAAACATATGGAGTACCAGAAAATTAAGAAAGCCAATAAACTATTATTTATCGACAGCGAAGCGGTTGTTTCCCAATACTACGCGAAAATGTACCTAGGGCAGGAACTCGAGTTCATCGAAGGGGTCATCCAGTCGCAGGATTATGATTTATATTTATTCTTGGAGCCTGACGTCAAGTGGGTAGCGGATGGATACCGGACATTCAGCGATCCGGAAGTGAGAAGAAAGACGAATGAGGTACTCAAGCAAATGTTTGATGACCGGGGAATCAAGTACGTGACGGTGAGCGGGAATTATGAGGAACGGCTTGACCGGGCGATTGAGCATATTACAAAGCTTTTGACGAAGTAGAGGGGTTCTATTGGGACCCTTCTTTTTTCGCTCAAAATACTAAAAGGAAGAGTATAATTAATATAAGTACTGCGACGAGATAAACACCTTCCGTAACAAACTGCCGTTATTAATTTTTCTGAGTGGGATGACAAAATGAATAGAGAAGAAAGAAAAAAGCGTTTAGAAGAAATGGTACGTGCTAGAAAAATGAACGAAGACAAATTGGAAAACGATCGGCGAATTAGCGAATTACGAGAACTGTTCCCTGCTGGAAAAGCAGTGGAGATTTTGGATGTGAAAGAAAGCGAACACGTTGAAACTGAAATGACCGACAGATTTCCGATTGCTTGGTATGGAAGAATTGATTGGGACAAAATGAGCAATAAAAGAGTTCTAGCTTATGAAGAACTTCAACATATTACGGATATTCTCTCGCGGCAAGGTTTGGATCATACGTTACCAGTCTATGTTATTGTCGGATTACACGGATACCCTCTAGTGAAGACTTCATTAACGACAACTATGGAAAGTATTGAAGAGATTATGTATATGGGGCCAGACCAGTATATTTACTGCCCCTTATCAAATTATGTGATTGAATTTTTCCACGATGATGTGATTACTCTGGGCTGGCTTTAACTTAATAACTAAGTTGCACTGTTAATTCCAAAATTGATTACAAGAAAGGTACCTACATTATGCCAATTATCAAATACGATATTTTTGTAAACGCACCTATCAATGTCTGCTTTGATCTTTCCAGAAACGTTGAGATCCACATGGAAACAACAAGTAAAACAAAGGAAAGAGCGATTGCTGGTGTTACATCTGGACTGATGGAACAAGGCGATACAGTTACTTGGGAAGCCACCCACCTAGGAGTAAGACAACAATTAACTGCTAAAATTATTGAGATGGACAGACCATATCAATTTACGGATGTGATGGTGAAGGGTGCCTTTCATTCATTTACACATACACATGAATTTATTGAAAGTGGAACAGGAACTATTATGAAAGATACCTTCTCATATAAATCTCCTCTTGGCATTCTAGGCGTCATAGCTGATAAATTGTTTTTAGAAAAGTATATGAGGAACTTTATTGTAAATCGTGCGAAAGAGTTAAAAAGGATTGCAGAAAAAGAAATAGGGAATCGCTTGTAATTAAATAAAGATAGTAATAAGATGCAACTAAGTAGTGTTTTGGAAAGGGGTAGACGTCGATGGAAGAAAAGGACTTACAGAATTTGAGTGAACGAGAATTTATTGAGCAGTATCGAAAGACGGAGAAGGACAAGTATGAGAAACCATCCGTTACAACAGATATGGCCATCTTCACGGTTGCGACGGAAAAGCCGACAGATAAAAGGAAAAAGGCGGAGAAAGAATTGCAGTTGCTGCTCATCCGGCGAGGGGGGCATCCATATAAAGGTGACTGGGCATTAGCAGGCGGCTTCATGGGGATCGACGAAGACCTGGATACAGCTGTGCAGCGGGAACTGAAAGAGGAAACGGGGGTAGACGGAGTCTATGCGGAACAACTTTACACCTGGAGTGCAGTAGATCGGGACCCTCGAATGCGTATTGTCAGCGTCAGTTATTTGGCGCTCGTCGATCAGGAAAAGCTACCGCCTCTGCAAGCTGGCGATGATGCGGAGGAGGTAAGATGGTTTACCGTCAGGGATCACGTAGTTGATATCCAGGACGAGCTCGATGGGGAAATCAGGAGGCGGACCGAAAAGATAAAACTGGAGCTGCTTTCTGGTACTGTTACTGTTTCTGCAATCGTGGAGAAAGTCACAGAGACGGATCAAGCAAATACAAAAACGACTACGACCATTATCGAACGGCAAGGCATAGCCTTTGACCATGCAGAAATCATCCTGTACTCGCTCGAGCGATTGCGCGGCAAAGTGAATTACACGAATATCGCATTCAACTTGGTGGGGAATGAGTTTACGCTGCCCGATTTGCAGCAGGTCTATGAAGTAATTTTAGGTAGGGAGCTAAACAAAGTCCAATTTCGCCGGCATGTAGAAGACATGGTTATAGATACAGGAAAGGAAATCAAGACAGGTGCCTACCGCCCATCCAAGCTGTATCGGTACAATGTTGGCTGGGTGTATGATCAGTGGAAATAAAGCGAAGCTGTTTATGAAATGCATACATCAGTTAGCAAAAAGCCAAAAGCGTAGCGAGTTAATTAACTTGCTGTGCTTTTTTTGTGTGGTTTTCGGTGCAGTTATGACAATTTCGGAAATAAAGGAGCGGTTGGCAAATGTATTAGAAGGAGAACAGAGATACGAGCGGTTTGCCAGGATATACGAGTGGTTAGCCGGCAGATACGAGAGGTTGCAGAAATATATGAGTGGTTGGCTGGTTATACGAGCGGTTGGCGAGTGGATACGAGAGGTTGTGGGAAAATACGAGCGGTTAGCCGTGATATACGAGCGGTTGCCGGCGGTACCAAATGTTGGCGAAATACCGGGGAGATCAGAGGCATGGTTGATTACAGGAAAAAAAGCACATACGAGTGCTCGATGGAGGCATGGCTCCTGACTAGTATTAATAAATTTTTTTATTGCCATAATGATCTGAATTTATGTTAGGATAGTTTAAGAGATATACATTTTTTACAGAAAGAGGGGATAGGTGATGGGAATTCTAGCAGTTCAGAACTTGACAAAAGTATATAAGAGTCATAAAGTGCTCGATGCGATTAGCTTGACGATTGACACGCCTGGTATTTGGGCTCTTGTCGGACCAAACGGAGTGGGAAAGACGACATTTCTCAATGTTATTACAAATATTCTTCCAGCAAATTCTGGGACGGTCGAACTTATGGGAAAGAGCAATAAAGACTCAACGGTTTTTAAGGAAGTCGCATTTCTTCAGGATAATACGGTGTTGTTTGATTATTTAACGGGATATGACCATTTGAAATATATTAGTGACGTACAGAAGATGCCTAAAGACCGAGTGAAAGAAGTGGCGGAATACGTGGGCATGGAAGGCTATTTGAAGAAGACCGTCGGCAATTATTCACTAGGGATGAAACAGCATTTGTTGCTGGCGATGTCGCTCATTAATCAACCAAAGTTATTGCTACTGGATGAGCCGTTGAATGGCTTGGACCCGACGAGCGCTATTTTAATGAGGAAAATCTTATTGGAGCTGGCCGATCAGGGCACCACCATCCTATTGTCATCTCATAATTTATCCGAGATCGACCGTGTTACGAAACAGATTTTGTTTTTGAAGGATGGAAAACTGACGCAAGTCGATATGCATCAATTTGAGGATACATACTATGACATTTTGCTATCCGATCCTGAGCGTGCCAAGCGTGTGCTTGTGGAAGGCGGATATCAGGTCGGTCATGAAAATGGAACGAGGGGTATCCGTCTTCATTTGGAAAGTGACCAGCTTGATCAAGTGATTGAATTAATTAAGTCGGAAGGGCTGCAAATCCTCGACATTCAGAAAGAAAAAACAGGGTCAGAGAAATTATACAAAGAAATTTTTTCAGGAGCTCCGCATGAAAAAAATCTTGTTTGAGTGGAAAAAAATCTCGCGTCTTAGAGTGTTTCCTGTTTTTTTGCAGCTGACATTCGCCTTTGTATTCGGCTTGTTTTTTTATAACCATATGTCACAGGGACAAATTGAAGTTAAGAAAATTGAGTATTTTACAGAGCTGCAAAATGACGTGAACCAGCAGCTTCTCAATGCAGAACAGGAGATGAAAAAGGGCAAGACCCAGAGTCTTAAGGGTCAACTGCATTTTGGTGCTGAGCTTTCCACCAGACTGCAAGAATTGATTTATGCCATCAAAAGCCGCAACTGGCAAAACGAATTGCAGAAAGAGATCGCAGTCTATGAATCAGCTATGGAATACACAAAGTTTGATGGCTCGTATTTTGGAGTCAGCATGATCGATATGGAAATTACGATAAAATTGAATGAGGAGCTCCTGAAGAGGAACCTGCCGAAGGAAGATTTTGACTTATCAATTCAAACTTCAATTTTTATGAAGAAAGTAATTTCGTTAGTCATGAACCCTGTTGGTTTTGTCATGCTGCTGTTTGTGTTGGGTCTCATCGTAACGAGAGAATTTGATGATAATAGCATCCGTCAAGTATTGACCTTGCCCATGACAAGAGTCCAATATATGTTCATCAAATTTGCAACCATTGTCAGTGGCGGAATCCTTTGGCTTGCCATCATTTTTGGCACTTCCTATGGGGTTGGTGAACTGCTTGGCCGATCAAAAGGGAATATTTTTCAATATCCAATATATACGAGCCAAGATACATTTATCAGTTCTGGTGACTATTTAGTAGAAGCAGCCTTGTATGGTTGTAGCTTTATGGTATTCTCAGTTGGCCTGTTTCTGTTGATAGCCTATTTATTTCAAAATACAATCATTGCGTTCTCGGCATTGCTTTTCATCATTGCGGGGGGGTGGCTCGTTGATAGTTATGGATTCCAAAGTCTTTATAATCCATTCACGTATCAAATGGTTGACCAGGCTATTTTAAGGACACCTCAGTTTTTCCCTGGCGGCATTGCAGTATTGTGTGTGGCTTTAATACTTATGCTGGCAGCTACAATGATGCTCAACCGAAAGCGAGGAATGTGAGATGAAGCACTTTCTCTTTGAATGTAAAAAGATAATCAAAAAAAGATCGATATGGATTGCCCTGATTCTTTCGGTTGTGGCGATGTCCGGCTACTATTTCTTTAACTATTCCGTTGCGGAGCGCATGCATATGAATCGCATGTTTGACCTGGAAAATAGCCAGATCGAGTTTCCGGAAAAGATTGCGGAAGACCGTCATGCGCTGGAAGAAGCCAATAAGGCAGGAGATAGCGCGAAGGCTCTTGATTTACAGTTGAGTATTGATATCTATGAAAAGATGCTTGCTGATAAAAAGTTTGATTTGGATCATATAGAAGCTGGTAATTGGGCAGCCATTACGCAAAAGCAATACGAACAGTTGGATCGTGATGTTGCCATTTCAAAGAGTCAGAACTATCCAGTGCATTCTATGATGGATCAGATGGTCTCGATGTTCACTGTGAGGGCCACAGCTGAGGAATTGAGGTTGCTGGCTGAAACGGGAGACGAACCCCTTATTCAAATGAATTCAATTACGCCTTTCCATCCGACATTATATGATCGATTTACAGGAAAGACGCTGGAATTATGGGAAGATACAACGAAACGCTATGGGATGCCTGGTTTTTATTTCTTGTATCAGATCATTCCTGCGTTCGTAATTCCATTTATCATTTTGATCGGGTGCTTTGTTTTCGGAAACAATGTTTCTTCCGAAGCGACCAAAAAGAGAAAAGGGCTGAACCTATATGCCGTCCTGCCAGTTAATCGGCCTGGGTTGTTTTTTGCTAAGTTTGGCAGCGGATTGTTATGTACTCTTCTTTTTGTTTTTTTGATTTTATGCGTGCCGCTTCTTTCAAGTCTTCTTACATCCGGTGTAGGCAGCTTGCAATTTCCTGTATTGATATACGATGGGCCAGGCGAAAGCCTGCTTGGATTAAAGAGTGCAAATATACTAAACGAATGGACAGATGAATTTCATTTTACTACGCTCGGGAACTACTTGGGGATGGTTCTGCTAATGACAGCGGCTCTCGTATTCCTGATGTATTCCGTCTATTTTCTGCTGTCGCTCTTTTTCAAAAATCCGAGTGTAAATGCTGCCCTCCTGCTCATTGTCACCTTTTTTGGCATGACTGTGTTGCCAAAGTCTCCGTTTAATCCATTTACCTATGTAGATCTACATCGGGTAATTAACGGTGAATTTGCTGTCTCCCACTTTAATGATGCGATCGATATTACGAATGGGCTTTTGTTAGTAGGGGCATTGGGATTAGTATTGACTATTTTCAGTTATGTGCGGTTCAGGCGTTATATTGTGGAGTAAGCTGGGGAGACGAGTGCGGGTTGGCATGTGAATAAAATAAGGTATTGCCAATAAGCAATGGAAAGTGTTAGGAGGGGAATGGTAATTTGGTTAAAACAGTGACTTTTTCGTTCGATAGTACCAAGTATCCTGGGGTAGCAGACACCGAAACTTTTACATTGGACCAGTTCGGGATTGACTTGAATATGGATAAAAAAGAAATAGAGACGCAGATGCAACGTCTACTGGAGATGTGGATTTGGCACAAACTGAATATCTCGTACAGTATAGTCTATGATTCATAACAAAATTGACGATCTGTAAGTGCGTATCAAAAAATGTGTTACACAATCTATGACCGAAATTGATGACTGGAGGTGATAGAAAAGTGAATCCTACGAAGATAACAAAGAGGATACTTCCTGTTTTTCTAATTGGTTGTCTGTTGGCAGGCGGGATTTTCATTAAGACAAAGGCACAGACGATTAAGGGCGACGGGGTCACTTTTAGCGAGTATTTTCATCCGTACGATGTTCTCAATGTAAGAGAACACGTTCGCTACTATGACCTTGCTGCAAGCGATGAGGTAACCTCTCCTTTATATGAGCAAATGAAGAAGGCCATCAATCAATTAGGTACGGATCAACTGCCTTTTGAAACCGCCAGGGAAACGGCGTATCTTGTTACCTCGTCTGCTAAAAAAGGAGAGCGGTTAAGCCAAGTTCAAATCGGTTTTTTTAATCAGGATGATGCAAGACCAGGAGATTTTTTTATCATCTCTGCAACCTAAAGTGATCGAAATCCTTTGGAAGGAGTAACGATAAACGACAACCGTGATACTGTAGGAAACGAGCTGAAAAAAGTAGAACTCTTGAAGGGTGTGCCGATGTACCAGCAAATACTCACGACGAATAGTGCATTGTTATACAGATATTATGACCTTGATGAAACGGAGAATCAGATCAGAGTTGTCGGAACACAAGCAAATGAGTTTTACGCTTATTATGATGGATACATTTATCATATTGGCTATTCGATCGATAGAGAAAAGAATGACAGTGACATGCAAGAAAAGATGCTCAACTTGGTCCGTGAGTATATGTTAGTAATTTCTGAATAAATATGATTCGCAGTATTTCTTTTGAAGATTGTATAGGAGTACGTTTATGATGACTCGATATGTTTAAGACCTTCATTTATAAGAGAGGAGACGTGTAATGATTCAACGGGATAAGGTTGTCTTACTACTTTTGCTGAGCCTCATGACCATATTATTACTATTCGATTTTTTTCCAGGCATCAGCGAAATCGTATTTGTTCCAAAACCAATTCTAGTTGGCAGCCTTCTCGTTGTCTATTGTGCCGGTATCTTTCTTACACCTACTAAGAAGGAGCAAAAATTCGATGTACTTTGGCAAGCCGTGTTCCCGTTATATTTACTTATTCTCATTGTTATCTTTACTCTACTTGGAGGGAACTCTCAATCAGGCATTTCTTTTTCCAATCCTATTCTTTGGGTTGTTTTATTAATAAGTGCTCTGGATATAAGGAAAAGTTATAAAAAGGGGATGGCGGATCAATCTGTTATGTAAGCAACCGCCAGGATTATCTTTAGTATATCTATTCTTCACATTCAAAAAGCCCAATCCTTTTTAAGCAATAGGGGATTGGGCTTTTCCAAGGTTTACACCGTTTGAATTTTATACTTTTTAATCTCCGGCGGAATCGGGCAAACATATTCCTCGCCGCCGCGCTGTTCAATCAATTCCGCCTTCGCTTTTTCCAAAATATCTGGATTATGAAGGACGTTGATCGCTGTTGCCGCCATGACTTTTCCTGCATGCAGCATGCCTTTATGCGCAACAGATGTCTTTCCAGTCGATACGACCTGCCAAGTATGAAGCGGTGTACCTATTGGTTCACATCCGACTAAAGCTTGAACTGTCGGTACGACCCAGCTTACGTCGCCGACATCGCTTGTGCCCGGCATGACACCATTCGAAGGAATAAATGGGTCGATGACATCGGCCATGTCTTTCCCTTTTAATTCTTTATTCACCTGCACGTCTTTTCTTTTATCTGCTTCTGAAAGTGTCGCCCGGATAGCTTTTGCGAATTCCAAATCCTTTTCATCATACTGAGGCACTCCTAGAGCGACAAAGTTGTCATACATGACCTCTTCGAGCGTATTGTTTGGCAGAATATCGGAGGCGGCGGAAGCAAAATCGATTTCTACTTCGGTGCCCGTCATGAGTGCCGCTCCTCTCGCGATGTCGCAGACACGTTGATAAATTTCTTCTGCTTGGGCAACACGTGGAGCCCGGATAAAGTAGAGGACGTCTGCCTTCTCTTGGACGACATTCGGAGAGTATCCGCCTGTATTCGTAATGGCATAATGGATCCTTGCTTCCGGGATGACATGTTCCCGCAAATAGTTGACACCCACATTCATCAGCTCGACAGCATCGAGTGCACTTCTACCGAGGTGGGGGCTATCCGCTGCATGAGCGCTTCTTCCTTTGAATCGATAAGAAACTTCATAGCAGGCGAGGGAGGACATCGACCATACAGCATGGCGCGACCACGGATGCCAGCAGACCGCAAAATCCACATCATCAAACAAGCCTGCCCGCACCATGAAGGTTTTTCCGCTGCCGATTTCCTCTCCAGGGCAGCCATAATATCGGACTGTTCCTTCGAGGTTATTCTCCTCCAAATAATGGCGAATGGCAATGGCAGCCGCTAAAGCACCGGTGCCGAGAAGGTTATGTCCGCACCCATGTCCGTTTCCGCCTGCTTCGACCGGATTATAACTTGTTTCCGCTCCAGCCTGGCTCAAACCGGATAGGGCATCGAATTCGCCCAGTACTGCAATGACCGGGTTTCCTTTGCCAAAGCTGCCGATAAAAGCGGTTTCTATATCGCCTACGCCTTTTTCAACAGCAAAGCCTTCCTCTTCTAAGGTTTTGCATAGTAAGTCGGCTGATTGAAACTCAACAAATCCTGTCTCTGCGTATTCCCAAATTCGGTCACTGACAGAAATTAATTTCTCCCGTTTCTCTTCAATCACATTGGATAACATTTCGCGGTAGTTCATTTCATTCACCTCTGCAGAAGATTTGTTTACTAAATGGCGGGTTTACACCTCCGCGGTCTATTTCTTTAAAATTAAAACGGGCCATATTGAATCGCTTGCGCAATCACTAAGAAAATCAAAACGACAGCCACTTGGATTAAGACGTACGGCAATACCCATTTCACCCATTTGGAATAGGGGATGCCCATCATCCCTAACGCCGCCAACAGCAAGCCGCCTGTCGGAATGATCAAGTTCGATACGCCTCCGCCCATGACGGTCGCAAAGGCGGCGGTTTGTCTTGTCACACCGACCAAATCCGCAAGAGGGGCCATAATCGGCATGACTAGGGAGGCATGTCCGCTTCCGGAAGGAACGATAAAATGGATAAAGAAATTCGCCGCGCCCATTCCTACTGCGGTTACACTTGGCGGAAGCCCTTCCAGCAAACCGGAAGTTACATATAAGATCGTATCCAAAAGCCCGCCTGCTGTAAGAACAACTAAAATGGTACTTGCAACACCGATGATCATAGCGCCGGGAACCATTTCTGCGCATCCTTTTAGAAATGCGTCCGTCATGTCGTTTCCTGAAAGCTTGCCGATGAGTGCCATGATGATGGCGCCTAACAAGAAAATTCCCACAATCTCACCGATATACCAGCCAAGGCTGATGACCCCATAAATAAGGGCGATGAAACAGCCTAAAAAGACAAAAAGTGAGATGGCATGTCTCTTGCTGATTTTGTAATTCGTATCAAATGTAATGCTTTCATTTGGATTAAATCTGCCGTATTCGGCCAGTTCAGGGTTTTTCTCGATTTTATTGACATGCCGTAAAATAAAGAGGACTGTCAAAATGTAGAAGATGACATAAATGGCGATTCGCAAGCCAATTCCTGAATACATTGGAAGTTCGGCAACAGTTTGGGCAACCCCAATAGTGAAGGGATTGGTTATTCCTGAAGTGAATCCAGCGCCGAGCATCCCAAGTACAACAATGGCAAGGCCTGTCAGTGCATCAAATCCGAGGGCAATGGTCATGGGAACCACAATAGTAATGTAGACCAATGTATCCTCAGCTGCTCCAATCAGCGTACCGAGCAATGAAAAAATGAGAACCATCACGGGGATGATCAGTTTTTTCCGGGCACCGAACTTCTGGGCAGTAAATCGGATCAGCGCATCAATGGAGCCTGTCGCCTGCATAATGCCGAGAGCGCCGCCGATGAGCAAGACGAATAGGATAATCGGAGCGGCGTTCACCATACCCTGGTGAAACGAATTAAACATCTCCAGCAATCCAACGGGTGTTCGATCGACAAATTCAAATTTGGACGGGTCAATCAATGTTCGGCCATTTTCCTCAAATCTGGCGTATTTGCCCGCAGGAACCACATAGGTTAAAACAGTAATGGCAGCAATGATGATAAACATCAGAACGTAAGCACTAATTCCACTTTTCTTCTTTGGCTTCTTTTCTTCATTGCCTGCATTCTTTAAAGGTTTGGCCATGCTCATCTGTAACACTCCCTAATCATTTGGTTTGTAACGCCTGCTGTGAACTATCCCTTCCTCCAACTAGTAGCGAAAGTCTTCCCCGAGTATTCAAATAGACCCCCAATTAATTGAATTCTGAAAATAGATTTGTCAACGCTTTCATTTTATCCTGAATTAAGGCGGATGATATTCAAAATAGGAATACTGCATATTATGATTCTGAATATGTTGGGTTATAATATTTTAGAGTGAGGTATCGTATAATTGAAGCTTTAGATCGTTGAAGGACAGGTGGAATCATCGTGGAGATTAGACATTTACAGACATTTCAAATTGTAGTGGAAGAACAGAATCTAATACAGGCCGCTATGCGTCTCAATTACTCACAACCGACTGTGACCAAACACCTGCAGCAATTGGAAGAGGAAATCGGTTTGCCGCTATTCGAGAAAGTGGACAATCGTAGAAGGTTAACGAAAGCCGGAGAATTTCTGTACGAGCATTCGAAGAATATCCTCAATGAGCTCTTCATCCTTCAAATGGGAATGGAAGATTTAAAAGGGGAAAAGCAAACAATTCGGGTATGTGGTTTAGATGAATATTGCGATCGTTTCTTTCTGCCATTCGTTCGAAGCTTTCAAAAAAAGAACCCCAATGTTCTATTTGATGTGCGAGCAATCAACAGCAGTGACGATTCCCTGCAGGCGGTCATCCTCGATGAGTCGGATTTCGCAATTGTTGCCGGGAGACCCCTCAGCACAGATATCTCCTCTCAAATTATTGACTATGATGACCTGGTGCTCTTCGCTTCAAGCGATGTAGCTGCTGACCCTGCAAGGACGGAGGAGTACTTGGAGAAATATCCTGTCCTCGTCGATCACAATGCTCCCTTTATTAAATTTGAGATTTTGAAAAAAGGAACCAACTTTTCAAATACCGTTCAATGCAACAGTGACGAAGCAATAAAAAATGCCGTTCTGCAGCATGAATACTTAGGCATTATCGGAACTGGACGAATTAAAGAAGAAATCCGTTCCGGGACTGTCACCGTTTTGGAAACGTATGCATCTAATAACCCCGTCAAACTCATTGTGTTGACAAAAAAACTGGGCAACCCGGTATTTCAAGACTTTTTCACTACGTTTGGCAAGGCAAATCGGCTGTAATTTATAAATGGAGCCAGGTATATATACTTAAAAGCTAAGTGCAGAGACAAAAAAATTCATAGAATTATACGGTAGCTGAATATAAAGGGGAAATTTGAATGGAAGAGGAACTTGCGGAAAAAGTAAAAGAGGAACTTGCAGATCGGTTAGGATTAGATAAACCTGAACAATTGAAAAGTACTATGTTTCAAGGTGACTTTGGTTTTAGCATTGATTTATCTCTACTCATTCCCTTATTGTTAGTAGTTGTACTAGCCGTTTTTCTACTTAAAAGCAAAAAAAAGAGCAGTAAATAATAGGCGCATCTCCCTACAATGGATTTGCGCCTTAGAGCGTAGGCAAAGTCACTTTGAGATGAATAAAAATGCATAACCAACCGGCAGGGAGCGCAACTTCGCTTTCCATGGGCTTGGCTTCAGCCTCCTCGTCACTCCGTTCCTGCGGGGTCTTCAGCTCAAGCTATTCCCATAGGAGTCTTCGTTGCGCTCCCTGCCTTTTGATACAATTTCTTTATGGTTGAGTAATTAAACTTCTTGTATACGAGGTCTACATGTTGATTATTACCAACATTATACCTTATTAGCAGAACATCCGTTGATTGGAGCGGAAGGCGTCGACTCCTGGGGGATGAGCGGGATAGGTGAGACCCCACAGGGAAAGCCGTAACACCGAACGGCTTTTGCGACAAAAAGCAGAGCGTTTGGAGCAAGCTTGAATCGCTAATCAACAGGAAGAGGATGCCTTAATTTCTGCAAAGAACG
>NZ_JAKMHX010000021.1 GCF_022048975.1 Sporosarcina cyprini
GAGGCTTCCTGCGTTGTGTCTTCAGCGGCAGATTGTACATCTTACGCATTCGGCGAATCCTCTTGATGTTCACCACAACACCGTACTGTCTGTAGAGTTCATTTTTGAACCTCACATCCCCCAAGTTTCCGCCGTGCGTAACATAGAGGGATAACATCTGATTCAACAAGGGCTTGTCCCGTTCCGCTTGTGTCTCCGTCTTTTCTTCTGACAGTAATTTATAGTAATAAGAACGGCTGAGCTTGGTGATGCTTGTCAGCAGACTGATCGGATATCGGTCCTTGTAGGCTTCAATAAACTCAAAATCCATCTGTGTTGCGTTCACCCCCTTTTCAATTGTAAAAGCTTTTTTAAATAGAGAATCTCTAGTTTCAGCCGTTCGTTCTCTTCCGCCAAATCTTCCTGCTTTATTCTTCCTTTGTTCATCTGTCCGCGGGTATCCCGCAGGGATTCAAACGATTTGGTATCCTGCACAATTTTAGCCCACTCATAGATTCTTCTCCGGTTTGATATGTTGAACCGTTTTGTGAGAGCACTCGCTTTGTGGCCTTCAAAAAACAATTCTACTACCTCTTTTTTCTCTTCAAATGTGTAGTTTCTCTTCTTACCCATAGTAGCAGCACTCCTATCTAAAGTAGTTTCAGTATAGTGTGCGCTTTATAGATTGTCTCTTCAGATGGTATTATCTCAGGGCGTATGCGCGGGTAGCAACTGCTTATGCGCGGCTACCGTTTGTGAGGCTTTCAACTGTTTATGCGCGGGTACCACGACCGTTTGCACAGGCAGGTACCGGGACACCTGGCAAGATTTAATTGATAACGAAAAAAGGCTGTCACAGACAATCAGTTTTCACTGACTATCTGGACAGCCTGTATCTCTATTGTTAATACGCTCTTCTGAATACCTTTACTAGCAATCCTGAAATCAGGATGACGATGACGACTGGCAATACCCATCCTAGACCGTGGGAGTACAGCGGCAAGGCTTTATCTAAAAATGCAGTCATTGTTTCAAGCCAAGCCGGCCGTGTTGCCTCCAGCGATGCATAGAAGCTTGATATGGCATCTACCAGGCTGATTAAGAACGCTACTGCGGTTGCACTGACATAGACAATTCTTGAATGATCGAACAACGGTGACAGGAATGTCAGCAGCATCAGAACTACTGCCAGTGGATATAAAAACAATAATACTGGGATGGAATAGGTAATTATGTTATCCAACCCGAAATTGGAGACGATGAAACAGAACAGCGAGAAGATGGTTACATACGCTTTATAGCTAATGCGTGGAAAGAGAGAATTAAAATATTCCCCGCATGCTGTTACAAGACCGATGCTCGTGGTCAGGCAAGCCAAGATGATAATGACCGCCAGCAGAACTGTTCCAAATGTTCCAAAATAGTAGGAGGACGCTTTACTCAAAACCGGCCCGCCTGTTTCAAACAATCCAAACGTTCCTGTAGAGGAAGCTCCCAGGTAGGCGATTCCAATATAGATAATTGCTAAAAACCCTGCAGCTACTACACCAGTTTTGGCAGTAGCTTTCATGATTTGGACATTGTCCGTCACGCCGAGCGCACGGATGGAATTAATGACAATGATCCCAAACACAAGAGAAGATAGCACATCCATCGTATTATACCCTTCCAGGAATCCTTTGAAGAATGGGATGGTCTGATAATCGCCATGCGCCGGTTCCATTGGTCCGATTGGGTTAATAAAAGCTACCACCAATAACACTAACAATAAAATAATGATAGCAGGTGACATGATCTTTCCGATGCGGTCCACAATTTTACTTGGATTGAGCGAAAGCCAGAATGTCACCCCGAAAAAGACGAGTGTAAAAATGAACAATGCCAGTGTTCCATAGCCAGACGGAATATACGACGAGATGCCAATATCATAGGCCACTGCACCGGTACGCGGAGCGGCGAAGAACGGTCCAATCGTTAAATAAAGGACAGACGTAAAGATAATCCCATAAATTGGATGCACTCTACTCGCTAGCATTTGCAGATTTTTACTTCCTGAGAAGCCCATCGCCACGATGCCTAAAAACGGCAAACCGACTCCGGTAATGAGAAAGCCTAGAATAGCCGGCCACAAGGATTCTCCGGCATTTTGTCCCAATGAAGCCGGGAAAATAAGATTACCTGCTCCGAAGAACAGGGCGAACAACATGACGCCGATTAACAGAAATGATGAGAATGATATTTTTTGCTGCAATGAGGTGTTCCCTCCTAAATGTAAGTGTAAGCAACCGTTATGCAATATATCAATGTCACTCATCATACCGTCCGAACAGCTAAAAAGCAATCATATTTATATTTTAAAATAATATTTTCATTTCATACTATTCATTATTTTTAAATGAATAGAAACGTTATTGCATCACAACATTAAAAGATCAGTACTGTAGAAAATAAATCTATGAATCATTTAATAAAAAAAGCTGTTTTACTATATCCTTCCTTCGATTTCGTCACTTCTAATATAGCAGGGAATGCCGCTTTCAGTTCATCTACATGGGAGATGACACCAATCATTCTTCCTGAACGCTGGAGATCAATTAAGGCATCAATGGCCTTTTGAAGTGATTCCGAGTCTAGCGTGCCAAAACCTTCATCGATAAACATCGTTTCAATCGATACAGAACCTTGGAAGCTTTGGATGACATCGGACATGCCAAGTGCGATACAGAGCGAGGCATTAAATTTCTCGCCTCCCGAGAGTGTTTTGACATCTCTGTTTTGGCCCGTGTACGCATCGTAAATATCAAGGCCAAGCCCGCTTTGCTTGCCACGGGCTTCCTGCCTGTCACTGCGGATCAATTCATATTGTCCATTTGACATTTCACGCAGGCGGCTGTTGGCTGATGCTACAATCCGCTCTAAATAATCAATTTGAATGAATCGCTCAAATGACAGTTTTAATCTATTTTGTCCGCGCAGCAAATCATAGAGTTCACTCACTTTGCCGATCTTTTTCTCTAATCCTACGAGGTTGCCTGAAGACTTCAACAGCTGGTCCTTGCTTTCGCTCAACGCCTTTTCACTTGCGACGGACGCATGATAATTGCCCAATGCCATTTCATATTCCTTTTTCAATTTCTCCGTCATCGCTGCGATTGCCGTTATATCGCTCTTCGCCTTTCCTTCAACTTGTTGTCTTAATGAAAGGATCATTTCTTTCGTGGCATGTGCTTTCTGCTTGAATTCTTGGATCGCATTCCGAAGATCTTTTCGTTCTTGTGCTGTCAAGGCCGCTTCTTTATAATCCTCCATCGTAAGGAACCCAGCTAATTGGAGTGCTTCCTTGAATTGCTTCTCAGCATTCTCTTTTCGGAGAAGCCGTTGCTCTAATGCTTGCACGGAAAATTGTTCGGCGGCAGCCGCTTTGGTCAAACGCTCCTTGCTCTCCTCATATCTCTTTTGCACCACAGAAAATAGTTCGTCGAGTTCCCTCTTAGCTTTCTCCAGCGCAGCGATCTGTTTTTCCAGGAAAGCGGCATCTCGATATTCCGGAGGAACCGATTCAACCAGCTGTTCAAACCGGGCTTGCAATTTCCCCAGTGTCGCCTGTTCTTCGACCAATTTTCTCTCGGCCGTCTCCTTCTCAATTTGGAGCTGGTCCTGTTCACCGGCTCCGTCTTTCCATTGTTTTTTCAATGTAGTAAGCGTGGTTCTCTTTTGGCGCATTTGAATTAATCGTTCTTCCAGCCCTTTTTGTACAGCAAGAAGCTCATCGTAAGTGTCTTCAATTTTTTGCGCATCCAGCTGGCGCTTTTTCTCTTCCAGCTGCAAACCAACCGCTTCAGAGGCAGCGAGTTGATTGCGATACATCGTTTCGTGCTTCGATAACTTTAACCTTTCCGCTTCCACCAAATCCTTGGATAGTGACAGATCTTCTTGACCGTCCATTTTCGTCGGATGATCGGTGCTTCCACATACAGGGCATGGTTTCCCATCTTGTAGAGTGTGCGCCAGAAGGGAAGCCTGATTATCGAACCATCTCTGTTCTAGCAAAAGGAATTCACGCTGCAATTGATTGAAATGAATCGCCTCTTCCTCTACTGCTTGTTTGGCTGTTTCATGCTTCTGGCGTAGTTTTTCGTAGTCTGCCATCAACGTAATCTTCGTTTTCAGTTCATTCACTTCATCAACAACTTGCTCGTAACCTTCCACTTCGCGTTCTATCTTTTCAACCTCATTCGCTAACCGAATCACTTCATTTCGCTTTTCAGTCAAACGGTCATTAATGTTCGACATATTGGAATGAAGAATTTCCACTCTCTTTTTCATACTATCGAGCTCCGCTTGTTTTTCCTTCAATGTGATGACGACCGGCACATACTGTCGCAGTGAAGTCAGCTCCGTTTGAAGATGTTCCCTTTCGTCCTGCCGCTCTTCGATTTTCCCCTTTTCCAATTCAGCAGATGCAAACAACTCCCTCGCCTGCACCGCTTCCTTTTTGCTACGTTCGACCGCTTCCTTTTGAGCCAGCCATTCTTTTCTCAATTCTGCATACTGAAGCTCAATGCCTTCGATGGAAGCCGCTTGTTCCGCCCGTTCCAGACTCCGTTCCTTTTGTTCTAGAATCGGCTGTTTCTCCGCTATTTGCCTAGCCAGGTTTTCCTTCCGTTCCAAGTCATCGAAAAGCTGATTAATCATTTTGGCTGCATGGTAGCTCGTTTGCACTTCGGCATGTCTTGCATAAGCATCTTCGTATTTTTTTTGGTTTTCTTTAATTTTATTTCCATAATACACGAGCTCGTCATCCAAGCCTTCCACAATTTGATAAATGTTCGGCTGTTCATTTTCCAGCGAACGGAATAATAAGGAGTCACGATGCGGAACAGCTGACGGAATTCTTCGGATCAACCCGTCAAATGATTGGCGCTCCCGTTCCCACTCCACTTTCAAGTCATCCCTCTGCACTTTCAGCCGATCGACAAGCTGACGATACGGCTCTGTTTTGAAAATCTTTCGGAGAATGGCTTCCTTATTATCTGTATCTGAAGTAAGGAACTTTCGAAATTCTCCTTGCGGCAGCATGATGATCTGACTGAATTGCGCATACGTAAAACCAATGAGACCTTCAATCTTTTGATTGATTTCTGAAACGATTTGTCTGTCAACAGCCGGAATCTCTCCATTGTTCGATACTTCCACTAACTCACATCTGCCGGGTGTTTCCGACCTGTTTCCTGCTTTCGTATACGGAATTTGGCGGAGAACACGATACCGGCGACCGCGCACTTCAAATAAGAGCTCTACCCCCGTTTGGACCGAATCATCAGCGAAATCACTGCGCATCGCCCGGCTGTCTGTCCTGTCTTCACCGCTAGCCAGTCCATACAAGGCATAGCATATCCCGTCAAAAATCGTCGTCTTGCCCGCACCGGTCGCTCCTGATATGACAAATAGACGATGGCTGTCCAACTCCGTAAAATCGATAACTTCCGTCGCTTTATATGGACCGAATGCGGTCATGCTCAATTTTATCGGCCTCATCTTACGCTTCCTCCTTATTCATTACATCATGCAGTAGGTTAGCCAGGATGGAGAGCGTTTCCTCATCTGCCTCCGCCTCTTTCATCTCAGTATAGAACACACGGAAAAGATCCAAATCACTCGGTTTCGAATGCATTTCCGCAGATCTGTTTTCAATAGTGGCTGCCATTTTCGGTAACGCTCTCTCTATATGCATGGCATTCGGATAGACAGAGCGGACCTTTTCCATCGGATACAAGACAGGCGTTTCATCCTGCAACTGAATGAAGACAAAATCCTCGCTCGGTTCATGCCGCAATATTTCATCTATCGTTCCTTTGACTGTCCTCAAATCCTTCTCGGGAATCAATTCCCGTTTTTCCACTGTCACTTGGCCCTCTCCGTCCATGTCGACGATGTAAAACCCTTTCACATGATGCTCTTCTGAGATTGAATATTTCATAGGCGAGCCGGCATATCTGATCTTTTCCTGCCCGACAAAGTGTGCTTGGTGCAAATGGCCAAGCGCCGTGTAGTGAAATGGCTTAAACAGTTCTGCAGAAACATATTCAGCCCCGCCTATGGAGAGGGGCCTCTCCGAATCACTTGTATTCTCCGCTTCTTCCCCACCTGGCGTGACAAACGCATGTCCAATCAATACATGGCGCGCATCTGGCGCAAGGTGGATCTCCTCGATAATGCGCTTCATGGCACTATTGAAGTCCCGTATCGTATCGTCTTCATAAAAATGTCTGCACACAGAAGGATCCGCGAAAGGCACGGGATGAAAATGCACCTCTCCATCTGCATCTTCCAATACGAACGGCGTCGTCTGCTTCGCCAGACGCCCAACTATGTAGAGACCATTTTTCCGCAGCAGGTCGCTTCCAAAATGAAGACGGCTTGGGCTGTCATGATTGCCTGCAACCGCAATGACTGGCGTATGCAGCTCCATCACGATTTCCTGCAACACTTCATCTAATAGATTCACCGCTTCTGTCGGCGGAACGGCCCGGTCATATAAATCGCCCGCGATAATGACGGCATCAGGCTTTTCTTCTTTTATCGCATCTATGAATTGTCGTAATACAAAACGCTGTCCGTCTGTCATATAGACACCTTGAACAAGTTTGCCAAGATGCCAATCCGCTGTATGGAAAAACTTCATTCTGCCTCTCCCCCCGATTCTAGTTCTCCTTTTATTTTACAGTACTTTCTTGTGATAGCCATAGCAATCCAAAACGAAAGGAATTGAAAAAGTTATGGAACAATATCAAACTATCCAAGAAAAAAGACTTTACTCTGAAACTAAGATATACTATACTGACATAAGTTGCTCAAGGGAAACTTTGATAGTAGTGTTCATACATCACCTCGTAAAGCATATAGTCGACCACATATTGAACTACTTTTTTTAACCTAAAAGTTGCACAAGGGAAAGTTGGATGATTGGAGTGAAAAGCATGAAAGACCAAATACGCGTCCATGACGTATCAGTATCCTATTATGGAAATCCCGTGTTGGTGGATGTGTCCTTCACATTCACATCAGGGAATCTTATCGGCATATTGGGCCCAAACGGCGCCGGCAAGTCGACATTGATGAAAGCAATGCTCGGTTTAATACCAAATGATAAGGGTTCAGTCGAAATTAACGGAAAACCGATTAAAGAAGTCCGTAAGCAAATTGCTTATGTTCCGCAAAGATCCAATATCGACTGGAACTTTCCGATCACTGTGAAGGATACTGTACTTTTAGGGACGTATCCCAAGCTTGGTCTTTTCCACAGACCGAAAAAAGAGCATAAGGAATGGGCTATGCAATGCCTGGAGCAGGTGGGCATGGCGGATTTTGCGAATCAGCAAATCGGGGAACTTTCTGGAGGACAGCAGCAGCGTGTTTTCCTGGCACGGGCGCTTGCACAACAAGCAGACATTTTCTTCCTCGATGAACCGTTTGTCGGCATTGACGTTTCAAGTGAAGAAGTAATCATTGGCATATTAAAACTGCTTCGCGATGAGGGGAAACTCGTGTTTGTCGTTCATCACGACTTGACGAAAGTGAAACATTACTTTGACGAGCTTGTCTTGATCAATAAAAATTTGATTGCTGCCGGACCGGTACAAGAAATTTTTACGACAGAAAACATGACGAGAGCCTATCAGCGTCCATTTTCAATGGTTGAAGGATCGGAGGTGCCTTTATGATCGATTTCATACATGATTTGCAAACGTATGCGTTTTTACAAAAAGCCTTTACGACATCGATTATGGTCGGCGTCATCTGCGGCGTCATCGGGAGCTTCATCGTCCTGCGGGGCATGGCGTTGATGGGTGATGCGATTTCACATGCCATCCTGCCTGGAGTGGCCATTTCCTATATGCTCGGCATTAACTATTTTTATGGCGCCGTCCTGACAGGCGTTTTGACAGCGTTTGGAATCGGCGCCATCACGCAAAACAGCCGGATTAAAAGTGATTCATCGATCGGACTTGTCTTTTCTGCTTTTTTTGCCCTGGGAATCATCCTAATTAACCGGGCGAAAAGCGCTACCGATCTGACGCAAATCCTTTTCGGCAATGTACTTGCCGTCCGCACCTCGGATATGTGGCTCACTTTGGCAATTGGCGGCCTCGTCTTGCTGGTCGTCATCATTTTCTATAAGGAATTGCTCATTTCCAGTTTTGACGAGACGATGGCGGCGGCATATGGATTACCGACACGCTTCATCCATTACGCCATCATGTTCCTGCTGACGTTAGTAACTGTCGCGTCCTTGCAGACAGTCGGTGTCATTTTGGTCGTATCGCTGCTCATCACACCAGCATCCACGGCTTATCTATTGACGAACCGACTCTCTGTCATGGTCGTCCTGTCAGCCATTTTCGGTGCCCTGTCTGCCGTAATCGGCCTGTATTTCAGTTTTCTTTACAACATGCCGTCGGGACCTGTTATTGCGCTCGTAACAACTGCCCTGTTTGTTCTGGCTTTCCTTTTTTCACCGAAGCAGGGGTTACTAGTCCGAAAACTGAAGTCCGCGAACAGAAAAAGATATGCATAATATTCATGACATAAGGAAGGAGATTACAAATGAAACGATTGATACAATGGATCAGTTTAACTTTAGTTGCTGCTATATTACTTTCCGCATGTGGAAGTGAGAAGGAAAAAGCAAAGGATCCCAATGCACCTTTGAAAGTTGTTACATCCTTCACCATCATCGCCGATATGGCACGTGAAATCGGCGGCGATCTCGTAGAAGTCCATAACTTAGTTCCAACTGGCACAGATCCGCATGAATATGAACCCTTGCCTAATGATATCAAGGCAGCTACAGATGCAGACGTGTTATTTTACAATGGTCTGAACCTGGAGGGCGGCAAAAAGGGTTGGTTTTTCAAAATGATCGACACGGTACAACAAAAGGAAGAAAACGTTATCAGTCTCACAGAGCGTGTAGAACCAATGTATCTGACGAATGAAGATGGAAGAGAGGAAGAAATTAATCCGCATGCTTTCATCGATCCGGCAGTAGGCATTAAAATGGCAGAAGATCTCCGAGATGCGCTCGTTAAAAAACATCCTGCAAAAAGCGAAGAAATCCAAAAACGCGGCGATGAATACGTGGCACGCTTGAAAGAAATTGATAAGGAATATGAAGAACGGATTCAGGACATTCCCGAAGAAAAAAGAACCCTCGTTACAAGCGAGCGCGCGTTCCAATATATGACGTCTCATTACGGCTTGAAGGAAGCGTATATTTGGGAGATCGACACCGAGGAAAACGGTTCCCCTGCCCAAATCAAATCACTGGTGAATTTTATACATGAACATCAAGTCCCAGTACTTTTCATTGAATCCAATGTAGATCCGCGGCCGATGGAAACCGTCGCCGGTGAAACAGGGGTGCGCATTGCGGAAAAACGAATCTATTCCGATGAAATCGGCCAGCCTGGCGATGAAGTGGACACGTACGTAAAATATTTGAACTATAATATTAACCTTATTCATGATGAACTGAGCAAATAACAACAATACCCGCATACCACCTCATGGGCGCGTATGCGGGTATTGTTTGTTCTCAAAAAAATACTTTTTCCGTATTGTACTTCGCACGGAGAGTATTAATAATATAAGTTTCATAAATCTCGCGTTCCATCGGATCTTCCACAAGGATGACGGAGATTTTATTCACTTCACTCCGATGATCTTTAATTGGAGAAACGTTATCCTCCAAGTGTTTTTTCACTCGTTGACGCAGTTTTCGTGCCTTTCCTGCAAAAAGCAATTCGTCCTCCCGGTTATAAAAAAGAACGATTCCCCCTTTATCTCGGGGAATTTCATGTAAATCAATAAAACCGCAAATCGGTTTAATTGTTGCTTCACCAGAGTCCTGCTTCCGTTGTACGATGGTTACATCAGGTTTCGGTATTGTTATGGAAATCATTTGTCCACTTCCTATCCTTTTCTAAACATCTATCTTACCATATCATGCCCCATCCGGACGTTTTTTCACCTTATTGTTCTAAGAAACTCCTCATGGCCCGGCTAAACTCAGCCGCTTCTTCGAATGGTTCTAAATTCGATAGCATACCAATAATGACAGGCTTTCTGATTGCTTCCTTCATCAACTCTTCCTCAATCACCTCGAGACTGATTGTCATATCGGCATTTGCACTGTCTCGTTTTAATTTATGCAACCAGCTTGCGAGATCTGTCTGCGTGACAGTTGCGGAGGAACAACCCGTTTGAAAACCAAAAATCGACTCTTTGTCCAATAGTGGCTCCTTAAGGCCGGCCACGACCGAATCGATCCGCGCCACCAGATAATCGGCAAGCTTTTTATAATCAAGTTCCACTCTCGTCATAATGATAATTTCAATATATCCTTTCGTCATGCCGCTGACGATGACAAAAAGATCGGGAAGATGAGCGCTGATTGCCTGACCATAGCGTTCCACAAATAAAGCTTCCTGTAATTCGAAGGCTTTCCGGCGCAGCCGGCTGAGCAGTCTCATCATCTCTTCATTGCCAAGATTGGTCTGTTCTCTCACTTGCATTAAGATAAAATCTTTATATTTCTGAATCTCTTCAAATTGGATGACTAAGTATTCACTAAGTCTCTCACGGGAAGTGATTTCTTTATGGAAAACAGTACTGATCCGCTCTACCAGCTTGGATGTAAAATATTCAAAAATAGCGAACAGCAGACTTTCTTTTGATTTAAATGTTAGATAGAAGGAGCCTTTGGATATGCCGCAAGCATCCGTGATTTCTTGCACCGATGTCGTATCAAAGCCTTTCTTCGCAAAGAGCTCGGAAGCCTTTTCAATTATCATTGTTCGTTTATCCATATGAATTCCTCCCTATGAATCCCGTAATCTCGCCATTTCAATTGACGTCTGACTGACCGGTCAGTTATCATGATAAAGTATTAGCGTCAACTCGTCAAAACTAGAAATGGAGGATCTTATGAATTCAATCATCAATTTTGTCATGCGAAACAAATTGGCCGTTTGGCTTCTTACTATCATTATAACCGTTGCGGGAATTTATTCGGGAATGAAAATGAAGCTAGAGACGATTCCCGACATAACGGTTCCAGTGGTCAGCGTAACAACCATCTATCCTGGCGCGACACCTGAACAAGTGATGAATGAAATTTCGGAGCCTCTTGAAAAAACGGTGAAAAATTTAAAAGGCGTGAAATCCGTAAGCTCCACTTCCTACCAAAATGCCTCTTCCATGCAAATCGAGTATAGTTTCGGAACGGATATGAAGGCTGCTGAAGAAGAGGTCAAAGAAGTTATCGCCAACTATCAGCTGCCTGATTCTGCGCAAGAACCATCTGTTGGCAGAATTAGCATTAATGCTTTTCCAGTAGTCGCTTTGAGTGTGTCGGACAAAAACAAAACGCTTGAGGACCTGACTGCCTTAGTCGAAGATTCCCTTGTGCCTGATTTGGAAGGCATTGATGGCGTTTCCAGCGTGGCCGTATCTGGACAGCAAATCGAAGAAGTCGTTTTGACCTTTGACAAGGAAAAGCTAGCAGAAAATAATCTGGATGAAGAAACAGTAAAACAACTGATTAAAGGATCAGACTTGAAAATGCCGCTCGGTCTGTTCAATTTTAACGGTGAAGAGCAATCCGTCGTTGTCGATGGAAAGCTGACAACCTTATCCGAATTGGAGAATCTCTTGATTCCTGCAATTCCGAAAGCAACGGGTGCTGCGCAGTCCCCTGCCGGTCAAAGCGGCGCACAAGGAATGCCACCTGCCGCGTCGGCTGGCATCCCGACAGTGAAGCTTGGAGACATCGCAACAATTAAGCATGTCGGCAAAGCGGAATCGATTTCCCGCATGAACGGGAAAGAAGCCATTGCCATTCAAGTTGTCAAATCACAGGATGCCAATACAGTAACTGTCGTCAATGCAGTGAAAGATATGACGGCTTCCTTCGAAGAGGAACATGACGGACTCTCCATCTCTGTCTCATTAGATCAGGGGGAACCGATCGAACAATCCGTAGAAACAATGCTAAGCAAAGCATTGTTCGGAGCGCTTTTCGCAGTCATCATTATTATGCTGTTCTTGCGCAATTTCCGATCTACCATTATTTCAATCATCTCAATTCCAATGTCTTTGCTGATTGCAGTGCTTTTATTGAAAGAACTTGATATTACATTAAATATGATGACACTTGGTGCGATGACGGTCGCCATTGGCCGAGTCATTGATGACTCCATCGTAGTAGTTGAAAATATTTATCGGCGTATGCATCTTTCAACTGAAAAACTGCAAGGCCGTGATTTGATTCGAGAAGCTACAAAAGAAATGTTTAAGCCGATTGCATCCTCCACACTTGTCACCGTAGCAGTATTCCTGCCGCTCGGTCTAGTCGGAGGCATGGTGGGAGAATTGTTCTTGCCGTTTGCGCTTACCATTGTATTTTCATTATTAGCGTCACTTCTCGTTGCGATCACCATTGTGCCAATGCTCGCTCATACTTTATTCAGCAAGCAATTGCATGGCAATGCAGGTGTCCATAAAGAACAACATGGGAAAATGGCGAATGGGTACCGGAAAATCCTGAACTGGACTTTGGATCATAAATTGATCACGGTTATCCTCTCCTTGGCTCTTCTAGGTGGCAGTCTATTTTTAGTCCCGCATGTCGGGGTCAGTATGTTGCCGGATGAGGAACAGAAAATGATGTACATTACGTATACGCCTGAACCAGGTGAACCATTGGAGACTGTCAATGACAATACCGTCCAAGCGGAGAATTACCTGTTAGGATTGAAGAACGTGGAAAGCGTGCAAGTTTCCGTTGGCGGCGAAAACCCGATGGCACCCGGCGCCTCAAATGGTGCGCTTATGTTCGTGAATTTTAATTCAGACACACCGGATTTCGACAAAGTAAAAGAGAAAACAATGAATGAGCTGAATAAGCTTTCTGTGAAAGGCGAATGGAAATCACAGGACTTCGGAGTAAGCGGCTCCAGCAATCAATTGAGCTACTATGTATACGGAGATCGACTTGATGAAATTGAACCTGTTGTCAACGACATCGAATCGATTCTTTCCTCAACTAAAGACTTGAAAAATACGAAAACAAGCATGTCTCGCACCTATAAGGAATACACATTGGTCGCTGATCAGGAAAAACTGACCCAATATGGATTGACGACAGCTCAGATCGGTATGATTTTATATCCGAATAAACAACAGCAAGTTATTACGAAATTGGAAGACGGCAGAAAGTCGATCAATGTTCTCGTCGATGATGCCAAGAAAGAACATAAAACAATCCAAGAACTGCTCGATGAAAAAATTCAGACGCCATTTGGAATGGAAATTCCTATTTCGGACGTCGTTGAATTGAAGGAAGGAACCACTTCGGATACCGTTTCCCGCCGAGACGGCAAATTATTCGCCAGCGTATCAGCAGAAATCGTCACGAAGGATGTATCCAAAGTATCCAAAAGTGTAAGTGAAAAAGTCGATAAGTTAGAAATGCCTTCGACTGTCAAAATCAAGACAGCCGGCGTCACAGAGGATATTACGGAAGCCTTCACGCAGCTTGGGCTGGCTATGCTAGCTGCGATTGCAATCGTGTACCTCATCCTTGTTATTACATTCGGAGGCGGATTAGCACCATTCGCTATTCTCTTCTCCTTACCGTTTACAGTGATTGGCGCCTTGGTCGGATTATTGATTGGAGGAGAAACGATCAGTGTTTCCGCAATGATTGGAATGCTCATGCTGATTGGTATCGTTGTAACGAATGCCATTGTGTTAATTGACAGAGTGATTAACAAAGAAAAAGAAGGGTTGCCTACCCGGGAGGCACTTCTTGAAGCAGGAGCTACAAGACTGCGTCCAATCTTAATGACCGCCTTAGCTACAATCGGCGCATTAATCCCACTTGCTATTGGCGCCGAGGGAAGCGGTCTCATTTCAAAAGGACTCGGCATCACAGTTATTGGTGGATTAACAAGCTCCACACTGCTCACACTCATTTTTGTACCAGTCGTCTTTGAGTTTGTTGGCAAGTTCCGCAGAAAAAAGGTTAGAAACTGAATCCATTGAATGAACCGCCTGCCGTCAACGACGACAGGCGGTTTTTGTCATGATGGCACAGGAACCCCGAGCCTCTTAGCCAGTGTCATTCATTCCGGCCCTTTTCATATACTGTATGACTCGGTTAGAGTGAGAAGGGAGCTGAGCCTCGGAGTGGACCAACCTGTAACGGTCATATCCAGAAAGATGGATTTGGATTCAGATAAAATCATGATTGCGTATCCAGTCATTATCCAAATGGAAGATGCCGTCATTCAACGGAAAATTAATTTCGCCATTATTTCTGTCTATAATGATTTACTCATCGAACAAAATTTTTATAATGAAGATTTAGTCGAACTGATTGGATATTTTGAAGTGAAGACTAATGAACGAGGCATTCTGAGCCTTAATTTAATTGTCTATTCGTACACGGGGGGCGCACATGGAATAACCATTGTAAAATCATTAACGTTTGCTACTAAAACAGGAGAGCTTTATAAATTACAGGATTTGTTCAAAAGCGGCAGCAATTATGTAGAGGTTATTTCCGATATCATACGTCAACGGATTGATGACTGGGACATTACGATACTTGATCCGCCCTTTAAGAAGATTCGGCCGAATCAGGATTACTACCTGGCAGACACGTCGATCGTCATCTACTTTCAGCTCTATGAAATTTCGCCTTACGCGCAGGGCTTCCCATACTTCCCGATACCACTCAAAGATTTGGAGAAAGTGATAGCCCCGGATGGTCCATTAGCCAAATTAATAACTTTCACGTAAATAAAGCTGTCATCCGACTCGTAAAACACCGAGTGGATTGACAGCTTTTACATTAGTGTTTCCTATTTCTTTTTCCGAGAATAGATGGTGATCACAATTAGGATTAAAAGTACACAAGAAATGGCCACTTTCCATCCTGCATCCATTGTTTTGTTACCAACAGATGTCGTTTCATTAGATTGCTCAATAATCTTTCCGCTCCCTAATTCCGACAGCTCCTCGGACGCATCGGCAAGGCTAGCTGTCCTGTGGCAGATGCCTGTCGCCAACGTATTCTTCCCGTACATTTCATTGACTGTCGCAAAGACAAGATAGGATTCCCCCTCTACGAACGGAAAGCCACAATCCCCATCATCCAAACCTGTTCTAATTTCGATCTTGCCCGTTTCTTCGCCTTTCCATATTTCATTCACTTGAAACGTAACCGTTTTTCCTCGATTCCAGCTTTTCGTACTCTCTGTTATCCCCACTACCTTACCGCTAAACACCGCCTTGGCTTCCTCCAAAGCTTGATCAACAGGCGGAGGCATGACGCAGGAGCAAGCGGATACCTCTTCTGGTTTACTCCATACAAGGAAAAACAGAAGTAACAATAACATCCCAATCCTTTTCATATCTACCACTTCCCCATTTATCCAAGTAGACGGCCGGGAACTTATAATGTTACGGGGAAATTTACAAATCCTCTCTCAGCTCTTGATCGGCCTGAGCGAGCACGACTCCAATATCTGTGTCGTGAATGACCAAGTCTGCGTAATGATCGAATAAAGTTGGTTCCCTATTCACAATGACCAGCTTGGCTCCTTGTTCTTTTGCCAGTAATGGGAACTGGTTGGCAGGCGTAACAGTTAAGGATGATCCAAGAACAATAAACAGTTCACACTTCTCCGCTTCGTGTAGAGCTTTGGCAAAAGTATTTTCTGGCAACATTTCGCCGAACAAAACAACGGACGGCCGCAGTGTGCCTCCGCACGGGCAATAATATTGCTCTTCTGAATACCGATCATTCCCATAAACCTTGCCGCATGTTTGACAATGCACTTTTTGAAGAGTTCCGTGCAGTTCCATGCTATTTACAGTTCCCGCATCAGTATGAAATCCATCCACATTTTGCGTAATGACTCCTTGAATCAGCCCTTTCCTTTCCCAATCCGCTAAGATGAAATGACCTGCATGCGGTTTGCAATCTTGGACGCCCAATACACGATGCCGATAAAAGCGGAAAAACTGCTCCACATTTTGATTCAAGGCCTCTGTGCTGGCGACTCTGCTTGGATCCTCCTGTTCCCATAAGCCAGAATTTGCTGAACGAAAATCAGGCAACCCACTTTCTGTAGACATACCGGCGCCAGTAAAAACAATTGTATGTTTTGAATTACGGATTAAACTTGCAAGCATTATTATTCATCCTCCTTTTATATTTTAACAATAAATGGAATGTATTTAGCTGTTCTATTTCCCAGGAAATTATTAAACCATTTTAAATCGAAATGAAAATAAACACATTTATTCAATTTCACCTTGCTACTACTAGTAAAATTTGATTTATAACTTTTCAAAGCAGCGAATTTCCAAATTATGACCTTGCATTATACTTGAATTCCTTTTACAATCAATTGAATAAAAATACAACAAAATGAATAAAGAGGAGTATGTAACATGCAGAAACAGACATCCGAGTACAGTCATCCAAACGCAGCTCAATCTAAAAAGAAACCTCTCCATATTAATGCATTCGTCTTATTATTCTTTGTCGTTCTCCTATCTGCCGTTTTGACATACATCATGCCGGCTGGTGAATACGATCGGGTAGAAAAGGACGGACGGACTCTTGTCGTACCGGATTCATTTCACTGGGCCGAATCATCTCCCGTCGGTTTCTTCCATGCTTTTACAAGCTTTCATGAAGGGATGGTCAATGCAGCAGGCATTATTTTCTTCGTCCTCATTATCGGCGGGTCTTTTGGTATTCTAAAAGCAACCGGTGCGTTGGACGCCTTGATTGTAAGCTTAACTAGAAAACTTGGCAAACGCGAATTATTACTTATTCCCGTCTTGATGCTCTTTTTTGGAGCCGGCGGTACCTTAATGGGCATGGCGGAAGAAACGATTGTCTATATCGCGATCGTCACGCCGCTTGCCATTGCACTCGGATTTGACGCAATTGTCGGTTTCGCTATTGTATCAGTCGGTGCCAATATTGGCTTCATGAGCGCGGTTTTAAATCCCTTCAATATAGGTGTCGCTCAAAGTATAGCCGATCTGCCGACATTCTCCGGAATTGGTCTTCGTATCGTGTTATTCTTCACTTTATACAGTGCTGGCGTGCTTTATGTATTTCGTTATGCCAAGAAAGTGAAGACCAACCCTGAATTGAAATTTATTGGACAACTCCAAAAGGATACTCACGAAAACGCCGAGAACATGACGAAACTGACGAACCGTCATAAATGGATACTTTCCCTGTTCTTATTCAACTTTATCATTCTTATTTTTGGTGTTATTAAATTAGGCTGGTATATTACAGAAATCGCTGCACTATTTTTGCTATTTGGCGTTGTGATCGGTTTAATTGGCAAACTGGGGCCGAATAAGATGGCGGACAGCTTTATTGACGGAGCAAAAGAACTCATTGGCGGTGCTTTAATTATTGGTTTTGCTCAAGCGATTCTTGTGGTCATTCAAGATGGAAAGTTGATTGACACAATATTGTATTATGCATCTTCCGTGCTGGGTGAGCTGTCCCCTATATTGAACGCTATCGGAATGTTTGTGGTCCAGCTGTTCCTCAACTTTCTCGTGCCATCCGGAAGCGGCCAAGCTGCTCTCACCATGCCGATATTAGCACCGCTTTCAGACCTAGTAGGCGTGACAAGACAAACCGCTGTTCTTGCTTTCCAGCTGGGCGATGGCATTTCCAACGCTCTCTTTCCAACATCCGGCGTCCTGCTGGCAGGCCTTGCTGTTGCTGGAATTCCTTTTACACGGTGGATCAAATGGGTATTTCCCCTCATTTGCATCCAAATTGTGATTGCGATTCTCTTTCTCATCGCAGCACAACTGATTCACTACGGACCTTTTTAATCCGTTATATGAAGTATAATGAAGTACAATGAAAGAAAACAACCATTCAAGCCAAGTTAACAGATTAGATGAGGAGCTTTAACATGAACAAAATATCACTTGACCAAGCGCTGATCGACTGGACAATCGAACATCGCAGACATTTCCATATGCATCCTGAGTTGTCGGGACAAGAAGTTCAAACAGCGGCTTATGTCAAAGAGAGATTAGCAGAAATCGGAATTCCATTAGTCGATGGCTATTCAGAACCGAATGTCATTGCTTTTTTCAAAGGAACAGAAGGAAATAAAACGATTGCCCTTCGAGCGGATATGGATGCCCTTCCACTTGAGGAGGAAGGAGATAAACCGTACATCTCCAAAGTCCCTGGCGTCATGCACGGTTGCGGCCATGACGGGCATACTGCCACGTTGCTGGCAGTCGCTAAGTGGGTGAGCGAGAATGCGGCGCACGTTCGCCATAATATACTGTTCATCTTTCAAAGTTCCGAAGAAGCCTCTCCGAGCGGTGCAAAACAGCTTGTCGAAGAAGGAATATTAGACGGTGTTGATGTCATTTACGGCATCCATTATATGTCCAATATGCCTCTTGGGAAAATCGGTTTTGCCACCGGCCCCGCTATGGCTTCCTGTGATGATTTTGACATCGTCATAGAAGGCAAAGGCGGTCACGGGGGCAGCCCGCACGAAACGGTGGATCCAATCTATATCGCGACACATGTAATACAGGCATTCCAATCAATCGTCAGCCGGAATCTAAATCCATTGCATGCCGGCGTCATTTCCATTGGCGGTTTGCAAGCAGGCAATTCCTATAACGTCATACCGGATAAGGTTTTACTGAAAGGAACCATCCGCGCCTTAACGTTCGAAGGCGCCACGCTCATGCATCAAAAAACGGAGCAATTAACGAAATCCATCTGCGAAAGCTTCGGCGCCGTTGGACATTATCAATTCATCGAGGGAACACCCCCTCTGTATAACCACCCCGATGCATGTGAAGTGGCGAAGGATATAATCGAGAAAACATTTGGCGAGGATACATTTGTAGAGTACGAGCCTGTCCTTGGCGCAGAAGACTATGCCTATTACTTGAAAAACAAAGTCGGCGCTTTCATTAATGTCGGCATGCAAAGTGAAAAAAGCCAATACCCACACCATCACCCGAAGTTCGATATCGACGAAGCAGCCATCCCGGCAGGCATCGAATTGATGATCCAACTGGCACTTCATGGATAAGTAGATTGGTGGAACAATGCCCCTTTTTTTGTAACGCCTTCGGCTGATGGGAAGAAAACAATAAATAACAGATCAATTGAGGACACAATTCGCATATGAATTGGTGTCCTCTTTTTTGTTGATATAGCAGAGTTTAAAGTCTTTTAGCAAAACGAGCATATTACCCCATAAGCATTTGGAACTTTTTGTATTTCGGAACGTATTACTTAATAATAAGATTTATTTTATGGAGGTGTTTTTTTGAGAAGAATTCCTTTTTTAATAATTTCACTGTCTTTAATTATCTCCCTAATGGGATGTAGTTCTAATGTACAAGGTAGCATGAAAGATTACAAAAACAGTGATGTGGCAGCAATTGTAGGAGACAAAGAAATTACAATAGGTGACTTACGATTTCTGTATTCAGATGATGATGTCTTAAATAACATTGAAGGTATTGTAAAGTTCGAATTAATGCTCCAGGAAGCTAAAAAAATGAATCTGGACGTTTCTGAAGACATAGCTGTTCGGAAAGAAATAATGCTATCTCTTCCTCTTGAAGATGGAGAGGGGGATATAAGAATGCAAGAGTTTATCAAATCCCAAGCAGAGAAGCTCGGAATGGAAAAAGAAGAATATTACAAGAAGTATGCTGAAATCCGGAGCGAACAAGATTCGTATGTAAATGCCTACATACAAGAAATGGTTGGTACTGATGGGTATAATGAAGATAACTCAAAGGAATTTGATAAAAAGGCAAATGACTTTTTGAATGAATTAGTAAAAAAACATGAAAAGGAAATTAAAATACTAATCAAGTAACTTCTAATCCCTTATAAGGATAAAGAGTGCGTTCGTTAAGTAAGTCATATCGGAATTAAAACGTTAATACATGGCATTAAAAACGCACATTTCTGTGCGTTCTTTTTAATGTAGATTATGCGGTTAATTATAGAACAAATTGAGTGCTCAATTAAAATGCCATGACTTACCCATGTTTTGAACCGCTCGAATAACGTCGCCAACTGCTCGTATATTTTCTCGAAAGCTCGTATATCTAGGCGAACCTCTCGTATATCTCGTCAACCGCTCGTATTTCTCCGTGACCGCTCGATTATGCAAGTAAACCTCTCGTATCTGGTTGCGAACCGCTCGATTAATCCGACATGACTCACCCATGTTCTGAACCGCTCGAATAACGTCGCCAACTGCTCGTATATTGTCAAGAAAGCTCGAATATCACGCAAACCTCTCGTATATTTCGTCAACCGCTCGTATTTCTCCGTGACCGCTCGATTATGCAAGTAAACCTCTCGTATCTGGTTGCGAACCGCTCGATTCAGTTATTGTCATGATGATATCTTTTTTATCGTGCTTGATTAGCCAAATGACTGCTCCACTCCATCCACCTATTTATTTCAATACAAGCATCTTTCTTACGATTCACTCATCTCTCAGGTAGAATGAAATGGATAAACAAGGAGTTGACGTATGTGGGACGGACATTTGTGATAAGTGATATTCATGGAGAGATTACAGCTTTTAATCAATTATTGACCGAGATCAATTATGAGCCTGGTACTGACCAGCTCATTCTCCTCGGTGATTATGTAGATCGCGGAGAAGATTCGAACGCGGTGCTGGACAAAGTGATGGAGCTTCGGGAACTGGGCGCGATTGTCCTCAAGGGAAACCATGAAGATATGATGATTAAAGCATTAACGAGTGAAGAAGAAAGGCTATGGCGTCATTGGGTGGATCGGAATGGAGGAAGTGAAACATTACGGAGCTACGGCTTTCGCGAAGAGGAGTATACTGTTTCTCCAGATCTACCGTTTGAGCGGCCTCAACTTTCTTCGGAAGCACTAGAGAAGCATCTTGAGTTCATTTGCTCTTTAGACATCTATAAAGAACAAAACGATTTCATCTTTGTGCATGCAGGCGTTCATCCTGAAACGCCTATCCATGAGACGGAGGAACGGGATTTTCTCTGGATTCGCGATCCTTTCCATAATGGCTATTGTGGTGAAAAAAAGGTAGTGTTCGGACACACTCCGACCAAGTATTTATATAAAGAGGATACGAACCACTCCATCTTTTTTGGGGATAATAATATTATTGGAATCGATGGCGGGGCTGTATATGGCGGCCAGTTGAATTGTCTGGAACTGCCCGGTCTCCATCCGCATTCCGTGAAAATAAAACCTGAAAGCTCTTCAGAATGAAGATCGACTTACATAGAAAAACCGGTGCCATTGAAAGCACCGGTTTTCGTTTATTCCACTTTCGCTTCTCTCTTAGATTTCTTTTTCGCTTTCTTCTTCACAGCTTTTTCGATATGTTCAAACCTCCGAATGTCGGTCGGGCGAACGGTGATCGGTTCCTTTTTCAGCAATTTTATCATTGAGAAAACAAGCATCAGCAAGAAGAGTGTGAATGGCAACGCCGAAACGAGCGACGCGGTCTGCAGTGCCTCCAAGCCGCCAGCATACAGCAGCACGGCTGCAATCGCTGACATCAAAAAGCCCCAAACGACTTTGACAATCAATGGAGGAAACAGATTTCCCTTCGTTGTCATACTCGCTAAAATGTAAGTCGCGGAATCCGCGGAAGTAACGAGAAATGTGAAGATCAAGATAATCGCCAGCACAGAAAGCACGTTTGTGAATGGCATATGCTTAAATGTTTCAAATACAGCTGATGTGACCTCGGCATCTACAGCTTCCGCAATATGCGTGCCGTTGTTCAAATCATTATAGAGTGCAGTCCCCCCTAGCGTTGCAATCCACATACATGCAAACACTGGTGGGATGACCATGACGCCAGCAATGAATTCGCGGATCGTCCGGCCTTTGGATACGCGGGCAACAAACGCGCCGACAAATGGAGACCAGGCGATTGTCCAAGCCCAGTAGAAAATGGTCCACTCTTGAACCCATGTCCCTCCCTGATAGGGCTGGAGACGCAAACTATAACGAATGAAATTATTAATATAATCCCCGATCGCCAATGTGAAGCTCTCCAGGATAAACACTTTCGGTCCGACAATGAAGAAGAACGCAAGCAGGACAAGCGCCATTCCTAGATTAAAGTTTCCTAAATAGGCAATCCCTTTACTCAAACCTGTAGATGCCGAGAGCATATAAGCTACAAATACAACAAAAATAATGAGCAATTGAATGAGAAATGTATTATCGACCGGAAAGACATATTCCAACCCGCCGCCCATTTGCAGCACACCCATCCCGACAGATGTCGCAATGCCCATAACGGTCGCGATTACCGCGAAGGAATCAATCCCCGTCTTCACAATTTTATTTGATCCAACGAGCGGCTCCATTGCAGTCGAAATTAAACCATCTTTCTTCTTGCGGAACTGCAGAAATCCGATGACGAGCCCTACTATGCCAAAAATGGCCCATTGAGAGATCCCCCAATGAAAAAACGAATACCCCATGGCCACACGGGCTGAATCCACTGTCTTCGACTCCACGCCAGTTAATGGAGAGGTGAAATAATGGCTCATCGGTTCGGCGACACCCCAGAAAACGAGGCCTACCCCAAATCCCGCCGAGAACAACATACCGATCCAAGTGAAAAAAGGATATTCCGGCCGTTCTTCATCACCGCCAAGACGAATCGCTCCATATTTGCTTATTGCCAGACCCGCCAAAAATAGAATGACAATAAACACAGCCAACAAATAAAACCAGCCAAACTTTGCTGTTGTGAAACCGTACAGCACATTGGCCACATTACCAAATTGCTCGGGCATGATTGCCCCCAAGACGACCAGCACCAAAATGACGACTGCCGAAATGGAAAACACCGGGTTCTTCAAAAATCTTCTGTCCAAAACTAAATCGACTCCTATAGATTGATTGTCTTTCCTATACCCTCAATCCACGCCGACTAACGTAAAAATTCAATAAAAATACCATTCATCCGAAAATGAATGGCAGATTCCTTATTTAGAAGAGGCTGAAACTGCGGTACCGACTTTTTGATCCTTCGGCAAACCGAGCCCCACCAAGCCGATAAAAGGAAGAAACGATGCAAGAATCATTGTTTGATAAACACCGATCGTATCCATCAGCATACCAATTCCAACCGCGCCGAGAGCTCCCATGCCAAATGACAAACCGACTGTCAAACCCGCCATCGTCCCGATCTTGCTTGGCACGAGTTCTTGCGCGTAGATGACAGTGACTGAGAAACTCAGCATAATAAAGAAACCGATTCCAATGAGAAGCAGAGACACGGCCCAAAGCGGAGCGTAGGGCAGTAATAAGCATAGCGGAAGCGGAGCAAGCAAAGAAAGAACAATTACATTCTTTCGGCCCATGCGGTCTGCCATCGGACCTCCGAAAAATGTTCCTGCCGCTCCTAATGCCATGAATAGGAATATGTATAGCTGGCCCGATTCGATTTTCAAATTATAGTGATCAATCAAGTGGAATACATAAAAACTCGTAATGGTCGTCACATAAAAGGAACGGGCGAAAATGATGATGAACAATAGCGTCAGTGCAGTTCCTACTTGTTTGCCTGTCAAATTTCCGATAGTGCTCAGCACCACTTTTTTACGCTTTGCATTTTTCTCCTGATCCAGCTGTTCTTTATACCATTTCGATATTCTCGTTAATATGTAAATGCCTAATGCAGCAACCAAAATAAAAACCGCCGCTCCGATTTGTCCAAGCGGAACAAGAACAAAAGCACTAATTAAAGGAGCTAACGCCTGCCCGGAATTCCCGCCCACCTGGTAAATCGATTGGGACAATCCCCGTTTATTGCCTGCGGCCAAAAAAGAAACCCGAGATCCTTCTGGATGGAAAACCGCTGATCCTAATCCGAGCACAATGACAGAAAGTAAAATGAGAGCGTAACTCGGAGCAAAGGCCAAACCGGCCATGCCAACCATTGAAAAGGTCATGCCAATCGGAAGTGCATAAGGCATTGGTTTTCGATCACTGAAATAACCCACAACCGGCTGTAACACGGAAGCGACCATATTCAAACAGAAAAAAATGAAGCCGAGCTGTGTAAAACTAAGCCCCCGTTCCTGCTCCAGCACAGGGAACATGGCCGGAATAACGGACTGCAACGTATCGTTCAATAAATGACAGCCGCCAATCGCAAACATGATTGGATATATGGGTAAATGGCTGTTTGCTTCCTTAGTCGTCATAAATTGAAATCAACCTCCTTTTTTAATGAATGTACTTTTCAGTATACATGACTTGTTCCTGCATTTGGAGACGAGATCGCTCGTTTAAATTGGACAGTTTACTGGGTACACTACCTGTAAACTCAGGTAGAAAGGATGAAACCATTGGGATTTATCAGTAGCGCGTCTCTCGCCTCCCTGATGCCTGCCGCCATGCTATTGATCACCATTGAAATTGTAATTGCAAGCTATAAAGCGTTTTCCTCTGAATGGACAAAGACGCTGGCCATTGGCAATTTCATCATCAACTTGCTATGGATTTGCCTCATTTCGATATTCGTCTTAAATCCTGCGATCATCCAACATGCCGTCGCTTCCTTTTTCGCCACCATCTTTCAAAAAGCACCAGAGGATATATACGGACAAGTCCGATGGATAATTATAGGCATTGGTCTCGCAACGATTGTAACAACTGCTATCGATGCATTTGCGGGGTTCCGTAAACACGAAAAAAGTGATCCATCGATATGATGATCACTTTTTTTGATAGGCCACAATGCAGCTGGCTGTTATTCCGATCGTTGTGACGGTGGCCAAAGATAACCCAAGCCGTGCATGGCTGAGAAGCATGGTACCAATTGACACGATGATCACATCAAAACAAAGAATCATGAGAGCTGGATTGATGGATAACTTTTTAGCTGCCATTTGTGCCAAAAGGTCTGTCCCGCCGATACTAATATCCTTTCTCAACATGAGACCTGCTCCCATCCCAATCCAGATACCCGCCGTGACCGCACCCAGCCATGGATTCATCTTCTCGCTCAGGCCGGCTTCCCTCAGGGGCATTAGCATATCGATTACGATAGAGGAACATAACAGGCCGTGAATCCCATTATAGAAAAATGGCCTGTACAAAAACCATGCTGCAATAAAAATGGGAATACTGATGAGTAAAAACGTTAATCCAACCTTGACGTCCAGTATGTAGTGAAGGATTAAACTAATGCCCAAAGCGCCGCCTTCCAAAAACCCGAAGGGAACGAGAAACAGATTGATTCCAATTGAGATAAAAAGACATCCGATTCCAACGGCTGTTGCTTTCCCTATGAATTCCACTATTTCCCCACCTAACTTTCGTCTGTTAGATGTATATGATAGTCATGCCGAAAGTATCAAACTTTCCTGCAAAATTCGCTTATTCTCATTCAATTCCACCTAGAATCCATGCTGTTTTCTCACGTTCGAAAAATTTTCAGCAGCCACTTATACCTCTTCCGTAATCATTCATCTTTGGTTTATGGCGCGCTGCCCATGTTTAACCAATTCGTCAGCGGGAAGAGATGTGTGGAGAGAACATTACAACATGGAGGTGCTTCACATGGCAAAAGTGGCTGTAGAAAACCCATTTACTGATGTTAAACAAGCTTTGGAGGAAAAAGGCTACCAAGTAGAAATGTTTGAAAGCGACGAGAACGTCAACGGATGCGATATTGGTGTGGTCCGCGCATTAGGAGATGTCAATGTCGACCAATTTGACTTCCCTGTCGTCAGCGTGGAAGGTCGTTCAGTCCAGGATATCGTTGACAGTGTGGAAGAACGGTTGAATCGATAATTCGTCTGTTTCTCTAGATATGAAAATGATCATCATATACCGGACATGAAAAAGCGGCGAAACCGTATAGTTTCCGCCGCTTTTTCACGTTTTTCGTATATCTATGAAACGGCGCTGTCCTCTTCCTTTTCTGTGCCTGCCACGACAACCGCAGCAGAGGCATCCCCAATAATATTGACAGATGTTCTCATCATATCGAGAACACGATCGATTCCGGCAATTAAAGCGATCCCTTCCAGCGGCATATTCACTGAACTTAGTACCATGGCAAGCATGATCATTCCCGCTCCAGGTACTCCTGCTGTTCCAATCGATGCGAGGATGGTAATGAGAACAACGGTCAGCAGCTGGACAAAGGAGAGTTCCAATTGGAAAAATTGAGCGATAAAAATGACTGCGACACCTTGATAAATAGCTGTTCCATCCATATTAATAGTCGCTCCAAGAGGCAGTACAAAACTGGAGATTTTTTTCGGAACGCCTAAGTTTTCATTCGTATTCTTGATTGTCATTGGCAAAGTGCCAGCACTGCTCGCCGTACTGAAAGCGACAAGTGCTGCTGGCGATATTCCCTTGAAGAAAGTGAGCGGGCTCATTTTCGCAAACGTCTTCACTGCTGTGGAATAGACGATCAATGCGTGCAAAATACAGGCGAGATAAACCGCCACAATTACCTTGAGCAAGGGAAGCAGAACAGACAATCCGTATTGACCGACAACTGGAGCAAGAAGGCCAAGAATCCCGATTGGCGCCACCTTCATGACAATCCCTGTTATTTTGTACATCACTTCGGAGAATCCTTCAAAGAATCGATAGACCGGCTGTGCCTTTTCCCCTACGAGCGTAATCGCCAGTCCGATGAATAGTGCAAAAAAGATGATCTGTAGAATATTCCCTGAGGCGAGAGCGGAAAACGGATTATCTGGCACAATATTTAGTAATGTCGTAATGGCGCTCTGCGGTTCCTGTGTGGCCGCTTCCGGCGCGACAAGCCCATCCGAATCAAGCGACACACCTTTTCCAGGAGAAATCATAAATGCGATAAGCAGGCCGATCATAATAGCAATTGCTGTTGTTGCCAAGTAATACACCATTGTCTTGAGTCCAATCCGTCCAAGCTGTTTCGGATCAGATGAACTTGCAACTCCTACAACGAGAGTCGATAAAATGAGAGGAGCAATGATGAATTTAATTAAGCGTAGAAATAAATCCCCGAACGGCTTTAAAAAATTGATATTCTCTCCGAACAGACTGCCGAGTAGAACTGCCAGGACAAATGCGATGAATATTTGTGTCATGAGCGTAAACTTGATCTTCATTCCCATCCCCTTTCGAAAATTTCAGATTACTACATCTTATACAAGTCCAACCGCCTTCATGAATCCAGACCTTGAGATTTTGCCGCTTCAAATAAAAAAGATCGCAGGAACCCGCTCCTAAGCGATGTCCTCTGCGACCCTTATTTATTGTTTAGAAAAACCTACCGACAATCGGATAATTGTATGTTTCACCATTCAACGCCTTGATAATGCCAAGAACCGGAACAATGATCGTTACCAATCCAAAAGCGATGAGCATCGGAATTCCAATCAAAACAATGCTTAATATGACTGAAACGGTTATTGCAAACCCCATCATAACCTGGAACAACAACGCTTGAATGGACAACCTCTTTATTTCATGATCATCAACAACGAGATAGAGGATGAATGGAACTAAAAAAGGTGCAAAAAATGCGCTGGCGTGAACTAATACTTTTAGACCTGTGTTTTCCACAGTAGCACCTCCATTAACTTTTACTTTCTTCTTTTATACGGCTAAAGAAAATAAAAGTTTCACCACTCTATTGATTTTCCACCATTTTTTTATACTTATTGTTGAGGTCGGCCACATCGAACGAAGGAACCGGATCGTCTTCCAATCCATAGGCCTCTTTTAATTTCAAAATCCTTCGTACACTCTCATTCAAACGCTCCTCAGAAATGGCACCTGAAGCAACGGACTGGTTGAACAACTGAATTGTTTTCAATTGGTTCTCCTCATCGCCTGCAATAAGAAGCAGATCACTTCCTGCTAAAAAGGATTGCAAAGCTGCTTCGGGAACCGGATGGTCATTGGTTATCGCACCCATTGTCAGATCATCCGTAATAATTACACCTTGAAAATTCATTTGTTCTCGCAGCAAATCGCTGATGATGCTGCTGGACATGGAGGCCGGCCATTTGGGATCTAACGCAGGATATACGACATGCGCCACCATGACAACCTCTGCACCCGCGTCAATGGCTTGTTGGAATGGCAGCAATTCAGTTTGAATTAATTCATCAAGACCCTTATCGACAACTGGCAGCGAGTGATGCGAATCAACCGACGTATCCCCGTGCCCTGGAAAGTGCTTAATGACAGGAATTACGCCATGGTCTTTCATGCCGTTCATCGTCTCGATGCCTAAATCAGCGACCTGTTGTGCGCTACTCGAATAGGCGCGGTCACCGATGACCGGGTTAGACGGGTTACTGTGCACATCCAGCACTGGCGCATAGTTCATATTGTAGCCGAACGAATGGAGCAGCTCTGCCAAATATTCGCCTGTCCGATAATTGTACGTTCCGTCGTGCTGCTGCCCAACCTTTTGTGCAGATGGCAGTTTCCGGATCCCTTTCGGCAATCTGGATACACGGCCTCCCTCTTCGTCAACTGAAAGGAATAAAGGGATTTGATTCACTTGATTAGCAGCTTTCGCCTCATTTAATATTGCAACAATATGATCAGCCGTCGACACGTTCCTGCCTAACAAAATAAGACCGCCGATATGATGTTGTTGAATCATTTCTTTCAACTGAGGCGAAAAACTTTTGCCTTCAAATCCAAAAATAAATAATTGGCCCAGTTTCTCTTCGACTGTCATTTGTTCTAATAAACTTTCAATCGCATCGACATCAGGGATAGTGAAATCGCTTGGCATCGTACGTTCCTCAAGAAATACCGTTTCTGTTCTGCTGGATGATGTCGCATCATCCTTTCCTATAGAACAACCTGAAAGAAGCAGGACAGCCGCCGGAAATAATAACAGCCATTTTCTCATATATCAGTTCCAGAACTCTTTGGCTGTCTCGACCGATTGCACACTCACTTTTCCTTTAACAAAAGGAGGAGGACAGTGTTTATTATGTTCGGCGATCTTGTCATTGACCGTTTGGATCCTCTCCTGCATATCGAGTGAAGCATCTTGCTTCATTTGAAGAGAAATATCGTTTAATTCATCGCGGATTTCGTGCTGCAACTTCAGCCAATGCGGTTTATATCCTGCATCCTTTGCGATTTTCTGAAAGTGCTGGAATGTATCTCCTGAAAAGTATTCCTTAGACAACGGCTTGCCTTGCCCTTTCAAATTTTCCATTCCACCTTCATCCGTATGCTTCTTTAGTATATCTCCGATTAAATCGTTGTACTTTGGGGTTACATAATCATCTGCCATCTTCACGGCCTCCCTTAGTCGATTTTAATGAGCTCCTTTGCTCCGCTTGAATAGTCCAGTTTCATTTGCTCCAGCTCCAACTTCATTTTTTCCGTTTCAATAATGAAGTTCTGCTGCTTTAATTTCTCCAGTTCAATTTCCTGGCGAACGATATCCGCTTTGAATTTAATTGCTTTTTGTTTGTGATCTGTGATGATGGCTGTGATGGGTACACACATTACAATCGCTACAATTCCTAAAACATATAACATTATGCCATTCTCCTATTCCTTAACTTTTATTCCGCCGTTCATTTCCGTGTATCCTGTCTGTTTATCGATTAGGATTTCCTGCCATGCGGGCAGTAGTACTTCCTATACGGTGCAACCAGGACAAAAGTTTCATCACAATGTTTAGGGAATGCTTATGACTTCGCTGTAAAGGAAGCCGGCATCACGACACCAACTACTTCACCCGTCGCACATAGTTCCTCTCCAGCAAATACTTGTACATCCACCTTAAACTTCTTCGGATGGATTTCTTCCACTGTTCCAACTGCCTTTAATTGAACATGCTGCGGCGTCGGCTTGCGATAGTTCACCTGCAAGGATGCAGTTACAAAGCGAGGGACTTCCGCACCATCTCCTGGTTTATGTCCATTTTTCCGATGCAGCGCAAGCGCACAAGAACCGGTTCCATGACAGTCAATCAAGGAAGCGATCAACCCGCCGTAGACAAAACCGGGTATCGCAATATGCTTCTCTTCTGGATGATAATATGTGACCGTTTGTTCCCCATCCCAACCGGTCCTGAAATGATAGCCATCCTTATTTAATCGTCCACAGCCAAAGCACCAGGCAAAATCATCTGGATATTCATCCTGGATTGCCTTATTCATCTCAGTATTCATGATCATTCCTCCCTTTAGTCGTCTAATTTCTTTTAATTATAACACTACTCTACCGATTACTTTGCAACGATTTTATGGCATCGGTATTTCATTTATTAGTTTTCTAAAAAAATTTCTGCATTCTCCGCATTTGCACCTGGCCATTAATGTTTTGCCCCTCTGCTACATAGCATATGTACTATTCCAAAGTATTGCGGCATGCGTATACTAAACAAACGACTCCAGGAGGAAATGGTTATGAAGACAAGAGCTGTACTGTTACTCGCACTTGTAATCGCAGGGGCGTATGCAATGTTCGATGAAATCAATGCGTATAATGAAAGACGTTTCGAGGATTTGCTTCAGTCAATGGATGCGGAGTTCCAGTCATTGGTTTTCACTACTCCACCCGTTTTCGGTGCACCCGCTAAAACTTGGGTCATCGACGATGAGTATGAAGTAGACCAGCTGCTTCAATTCTTGCAGGATTATCGTGTCCAAAAGCTAAAACCTGAAGAAATCACATTGCAGGATGACATAGAGGAGTTCAATATCATTCTGAAAGATGGCAATGGAAATACAATTACCATCGTTGTGAACGAAAATCTAATTATCCAGAACTCCATGCTGTATTACAGAATTGTGGATGGACCGCTAGATGGTGATTGGATTGTCCGCTTCATCGCCTCCAATCGGTCTTAAGGATAGAGAGAAGATGTCTTCTGAAATAAGCCTAAGAAGACATCTTTTTCCATTTTAAAGATTAGTATATCCCCATCTGTGCGGCATAGCTTTTTATCATAGATTGAACGGCAGGACTTAATTGCTCGGGCAATTGGCGGATTGGAAAGAAACCGGCCTCTGCCGTCTCCACTCCATCTGCTTTCAGTTCTCCCCCCAACACTTCGTTTGTTGCGTAAATCAAGGTCACGGAATAATACTCGTCTCCATTTTGTAAGACTGTATGTGTCTGGGGGCCCGAAAATACGCTGACGAGCTGCATCTTCCCAATCTCAATGCCGGTCTCCTCCAAAACTTCTCTTCTTCCAGCTTCTTCTGCCGTTTCACCGAGTTCCATAAAGCCGCCCGGAATGCCCCAGCGCCCATCCACCTTCTTTTGAAGCAAGATTTCTCCTTTGTCGTTCAGAACGCCGACGCCGACACCCGTCAGCAGCAGCGGACGGTTGCCGACCTCAGCCCGCAAATCTTCAATATATCCCACATTACACTCCCCTTTGGCTTACGTGATGAGGCATGACGACCAACGCATATGTTCCCGGAAGCCGGTTTTCAATGCCAGATGGTGCGCCTTCTGGAAAGGCCCAGCGCACTCCCGGATCTTCATTCATTTTAACAATGTGGAAACCGGACACGACTAACGCATTGATTACCTCGGCTATCGTCCATCTCCTGATCAAATTCTTTTCAAGCTGCGGACGGATGCTTTCCGGTAGTAAAGATGCATATGCTACATCTTCCTCTATATATGATTCATCAAAATAATTCCCATCAAAGACGGCCTCGCCATCCTTATTGCGCATCACCTTGGCGACATACGGATGATATTCCCGAATAAGGAAGACACCGTCCGTAGCTAACAAACTGGCGATCTTCTTAAATAACGTAGGCAATTCAGCAAAATAATGCAGGACGCCCATTTCAAGAAGCACAAAATCGAACTTTCCTATGTCATGAAGCGGCGTGTCCAGCAGATCCCCTACGATATAGGTAAGAGACACTCCAGCTGCTTCAGCGAGCTCCATTGCATATTGCCGATTGCCCTCTGATAAATCTACAACTGTCACCTCTGCTCCAAGCAAAGCGAAGCATACCGCTTTATTACCTTTGGAGCCCAGCGGATTCAAGATCCTTTTTCCTTTGACTTCTCCCATTTCTTTAAGGTAATACATAACTTTATCGGCTGGGGCGGCTTTCAGCTCTTTTGCATAGTCGCTCGGATTGCCATGTCTCCTCACCCAGGCTTCATAAGCGTATTGGTTCCATCCGACTTGATTTCTTTTACTCATCAGTTTTTGTTCCATCTCGCTCCCCTTTCCAAAAGGGATGTAAGCTTTTCAGGATAGAGAATTGCTTTCCCTTCAATAAATTCAGAAATTCCTATCCACTTTGCCCAAGCTTGTTTTTCCCCTTCATGCACCCTAAACCGATCACGCAAATAATTACTTTCCTTCACAAATCGGACGTCATACAGTTGAATCACTTCGTGTCCCATTTCGGACTGGATCGTAAAAATATTTTCCAAACAACCAATATAGGAAACAATCTCAACTCGCTCACCAATTTCCTCGAGAAACTCCCGTTTCAGCGCATCATCCGAACGTTCGCCAAACGCAACCGTTCCTCCAAGCGGCCGATAATAAATGCCTTCTCCGCTAGAATGGGGACCTCTGCATTCTTCTACAAGCAAACGCTTTTCCGACCATAAACAGCCTAACGTTTTCACCCTTGGGAGCGATATGAGACGATTCAATTCTGCACTCCTTGAAACGAGTAAGGAATGGATTCGCTAAGCAATCCCCGGACTCCGCCTTCGTAATAGGGCATCTGGAGATCGGCAAATTCAATGTCCTTCCAATCCACTTCCATAATTCCTTCCCTGTCCTGAACAGCCAACTCCCCGTCCACCTGATGTGCTAAAAAAGTGAAAAAGTGAACGTGGTTGCCTTCTTTTTCTCTAAACGCTTCATTCACAGCGAGCAGTTTCTTCACTTGGACAGTAAGACCTGTCTCCTCCCACACTTCTCTCACAGCGGCTTCTTCCAGCGTCTCGCCATCTTCCACCGATCCCCCAGGCAGTGTCCAGTTGTCATATTTCCTATTCTTCACTAAAACTACTTTTTCCTCTTTTGCGATTAATGTGTATACAACATCCACTCTTCTCATTCCCAGCAACTCCCTCTATTTTGCAGTATACTTTGAATCATAATGGAGGAAAGGAACTTAGACAATCATGGACAAAGAAACCATTCAGAAGAAAATTATTGAACTTTATCAAGAAGACGAAATGGTGATGATTCGACTTTTTATCCAGTGGTGCCGGAGGAATGAACTGGACCCTCATGTTCTTTACAGAACTGCCTACCCCACTCAGAGAGACAACGAAATTCTGAATCAACTGCTGGCTTCCGAGGAAACGTATGATGATATCGTGGTAGAAGATGGTACGATGCTTGATTTATTGCAGCTTTTCGGCAATGACGATCTAGCTTTTGTCGTGGCAGAGGAAATTGAAAAACTGCGGAAATAGAGTCTGAACGGCTGTAAAAAATTCTGGACTATGACCGTTAAGAAAATGCGGCAGAATCTTTCTATTCATTTTTACTTTTCAATCAATCTACTATATACTATGATTAGTTCGACTACCGTAATAAAAGGGAGAGATGAGAATGGTAAAAAGCTTGCCGAAACGTTCCGAAGTCAAGATCGAAGAAACATGGAACTTGGATGATTTATTCAAATCCGAAAGCGATTACAACACGGCGATTGAAGAACTTGAACAAGAGGTTGCCGCTTATGCGGACATGTTCAAAGGAAAGATTGCCGACGAAACGTCCATCATTGAAGCATTAAAAGGCTATGCTGCCATCTATGAAAAATTGGTGCCGATCGGTACGTATACAAGCCTAGCGATGAGTGAAGACCAAACGAATGACGAAGCACAAATGCGCTCCAGTAAATTTGGCTCGATCTCTGCTAAGCTAGGCAGTCAATTGTCATTCGTCACAAGCGAGCTTTCTGAGCTCCCTGCTGAATTATTGCAATCCGCTGCGGAGCAATCCGAGGAATTTAATCTCTATCTGAAAGAAATTCTGCGCGAAAAACCATATCGCCTTCACCCTGAAGTCGAAAAGACATTGGCTGCACTTTCTTCTGTGTTAAACGCGCCTTATGGCCTTTACAACACGACGAAACTTGTCGATATCAACTTTGGCGAATTCGAAGTGGATGGAGAGAAGTATCCGCTCAGCTACACGTCTTTTGAAGGCGGCTGGGAAACTGAGCCGGATACAAAGAAACGCAGAGCTGCATACGATGCTTTCCATGCGAAGTTACGAGAGTACCAGCATACGACAGCCAAAACATACGATATGCACTTACAAGAAGAAAAGACGATGTCCGACCTGCGCGGATATGAAACAGTTTTCGATTATTTATTATTTAATCAAGAAGTAGACCGTTCCATGTACGACCGCCAGATCGACTTGATCATGAAAGAATTGGCGCCGCATATGCGCAAATATGCAAAGCTTCTTCAAAAAGTTCATGGACTGGACGAAATGACTTTCTCAGATTTGAAAATTCCGCTCGATCCAAACTATGAGCCGAAAATCACAATCGAAGAATCAAAGAAATATATTGATGATGCACTTGCGATCATGGGTGAAGATTATATTGACATGGTGGACCGTTCTTATAAAGAACGTTGGACGGATTTCGCTCAGAACGTCGGAAAATCGACAGGTGCTTTCTGTTCGAGCCCGTACGGAGTCCATCCGTATATTCTAATCTCCTGGACTGGAAGCATGGAAGATGTCTTTGTCTTGGCCCATGAACTAGGACATGCAGGACATTTCTACAATGCTCATAAGCATCAGAACATCTTCAATTCACGTCCATCCCTTTACTTCATCGAAGCACCTTCCACGATGAATGAAATGTTGATGGCGAACCACTTGCTCTCGAATTCGGATGATCCGAAATTCAAGCGCTGGGTTATTTCTTCCATCGTGGCTCGTACGTATTATCACAACTTCGTTACGCACTTGCTGGAGGCGGCTTATCAACGAAAAGTTTATGACCGCATTGATGAAGGCGGCAGCGTGAACGCCAACGTATTGAACAGCTTGAAACGTGGCGTATTGGAAGAATTCTGGGGTAGCGATGTGGAAATCAATGAAGGGGCAGAACTGACATGGATGCGCCAGCCTCACTACTACATGGGCTTGTATCCGTATACGTACAGTGCCGGATTGACAATTTCCACACAAGTTTCCAAGCGGATTCTTTCCGAAGGGCAGCCTGCTGTTGAAGATTGGTTGAAAGTATTGCAAGCTGGCGGTACAAAATCGCCTGCAGAGCTTGCAAAAATGGCAGGTGTCGACATTACGACGGAACAGCCTTTATTGGATACAATCGCTTATATTGGTGAGCTGATCGATCAACTCGTCGAATTGACAGACGAAATCGAAGCCGCAAAAGCATAATAGAGTGAGCGAAGGAAATGCATCCCGTTTCCTTCGCTTTTTTCATTCCACACGTCGCCAAATTACCCTTCCATTCGTCATGCAATTGTCAATCATGTAATCTTTCGGTATCATAAAGAGAGACTAGTTTATTTGAGAAACGAGTGAAATCCATGCGTTCAACAGAATCCAATTGGTTTATCCGCTTAGGATGTTTATCACCAATCATTGGAACCATCGCGTTATTTGTATTGATACGACAAGACTCCATTTTGGCAGCCTTTCTATTTTTCGCATTGTTTTTCGGCTTCGCCATCCTCTTCCTCTATCTTTCCGGGAGAGCGGAAGGAAAAGCCAAACAGAAACAACAAGCATTTTTGGAGACCTTCCAACCGGCAAAACCATCTTATACCGAATCCCATGCTTTTGTTTCCTATGATTTGCTAGCTAAAATAGCGATCGATGAGAAGCACCGTAAATTATATCTATGGGTGCCTCCTCTGCGGGACGGAAAGTATGTAAACAAAGCCTATGCTTCCATGCCTTATGAAGTATTAGAATATGGTTACAAAGATCTGCTGGCGGTAGAAGTGTTTGAAAACGGACTTCGTAAAGAGCGATATAAAAATCCCGCTGAACGGACAGACGAAAGATTGGCTGTGCTTGGCCAAGAATGGAAAGAAGAAACGAATTCCAAGCTGCCGGTGGCCAAGAAAATCATTTACCGGAAAGTCGCCACATTAGAAATGAAACTCGTAGTAGACGATGAAGAAAAACCTGTTCGTGTTATTCGGTTCTATTCAAACCTGGACAAGCGTTTAAATAAACAATCAGCCAAATATATTGCGATCAAAAAAGAGATGGATCATTGGACTTCTCTATTAGCCTTTATTATGGAAAACGGCAAATGAGAAATAGACCAGGCGGAGTATTTCACACCGCCTGGTTTTTGTTTTTTGGGGGCATAGACACTTTGCGAAAAAGTCGTTAAATGTGGATAAAAATGAAGTGATCGATTAACCTCAATGATTGAACGATACCCCTGATTAAACCTGAGATAGATATAAAGTACTTACGTCAATTGAACACTGATGGAATAATTGATAGCGCTATGCAAATTATCAATTTAAAAGTTCAAAAGCAAGTATAAATTAAGAGTCCATTCTAATAATATTTTCCCGGCTATGACTCGACAATTATTTCCAATTTAAATATAATGTCTCTTAAGCGGAATGGAGAAATACTTTTCATCTTGGAGGTCAAATGTGGACTTTATTATTAGCTAGTATACTTATAACTATTTGCTTGATCTTTGGAATTTTAGATCATGTTATTCTTTTGATTATTACACTTCCTTTAATCTTATTTGGATCACTAATAGAGAAAAAGTTATTCGGAAAATTTCAGGAACCAAATAAGCTTATTTCCACTATAATTTTCTTATATCTTGGATTTACCATTCTATTAATAGTATATAAAGTATATTTATAGTCTCAAACTTACATATAAAAATGTTTGTTCAGAGCGTAAGAAAAAGGGGCGGAAATCAATCTGATTTTCTGCCCTTTTCATTTTTGAGTGGTTTAAAGAATAACATCAAACTTGGATAACTAACCGATAAATCCGTAGCGAAATGCTTGTATTTACCGAAAAGTGCTCGAAAATACCTTGGCAAGTTCGTAAATGCTGGAAGAGTCACGGCGGGAGTGCTAACAAGTTCGGCAGACCGCTCGTATCTTACCTTGAACCGCTCGTATATCCTCGCGAACCTCTCGTATCAGTTTCCTAACCGCTCGTATTTCTTTGGAACCGCTCGTATCTGTCTGTAACCACTCGTATCTAATCTCCAACAGCTCGTATATGTTCTGCAACCGCTCGTATATGCCATAGAGTGCTGGCGATGAAGTGACCGATATATCTGTAAAACTGACCGTTAACGGACACTAACTGACCGATAAACATAAAGCATTCAATCTACCCCGTAACCGTTCCCTCCTTGACTGCTTACTACTAAGCTCCTTAACCTCATTATTCATACTGAGTTCTCTAACTCAGTAAATCCACACCATCAAAAAAATTCATAAAAACTATCAGAATATAAGATAGATTTCTTCAATACGATATAGTACGATGAAAGGAGTTACTAGTCAGACTAATCTAATATCAAGGAACGAGGTTGTTGAATGCTGATTTCAAATCGTTTGCAACAAATGCCGCCCCATTTCTTTTCGTCTCTGGTGAAGAAGGTGGATGCCGCGCGGGCAGCCGGTAAGGATATTATCAATTTAGGCAGGGGGAACCCGGACCAGCCGACGCCTCCCCACATTATTAAGGCGCTGCAAGAAGCGGCAGAGAAGCCAGAAACTCACGGGTATTCACCATTTAATGGAACAGCTGAGTTGAGACAGGCAGTGGCCGCCTTTTATAAACGTGAATACGATGTCGATGTGGATCCGGATACCGAAGTGGCGATCATCGGCGGTTCCAAAATCGGTCTAGTCGAGTTGCCACTTGCCATGATGAATCCGGGCGATCTTCTGCTATTGCCGGATCCTGGGTATCCTGATTATTTATCAGGCGTCAGTCTTGCAGATATCCAATATGCGACGATGCCTTTATTAGAAACTAATCAGTTCCTTCCCGATTTCTCCTTATTAACGAAGGAGCAGAAGGAACAGGCGAAACTGATGTATTTGAATTACCCGAACAACCCGACGAGCGCCACAGCATCCCGTGCTTTCTTCGAGGAAGCGATTCAATTTGGTAAAGATCATAACATTTTCATTTTGCATGATATGGCATATGGAGGTATTGGGTTTGAAGGTGAAAAGCCAGTCAGCTTCCTTCAGGCGGAAGGTGCCAAAGATATCGGCATAGAAATGTATACGCTTTCAAAGACGTATAATATGGCGGGCTGGCGTGTTGCATTTGCAGTTGGGAATCAACAAATGATTGATGCATTGAGACGATTGCAGGATTATTTGTTCATCAGTATTTTCCCGGCAGTCCAGCAGGCCGCCATTGCTGCACTTTCTGAAAACCAACAATGCGTGAAAGAACTGACGGAGTTGTATGAGCGGCGACGGGATGTTCTCATATCCGAATGCAGGCGGATTGGCTGGGATGTCACAGCTCCTAAAGCATCCTTTTTTGCGTGGTTGAAAGTGCCACCTGGCTATACAAGTGAAGCATTTGCCGACATTCTCCTCCAGCAAGCAGGCGTTGTTGTCACACCGGGCATAGGATTTGGCACGCACGGTGAAGGTTATGTCCGAGTCGGACTGTTGGCCAGCGAGGAACGTATTCGTGAAGCGGTAGGAAGAATTGCAACCCTCGGCATCTTTTCACCAAGCGGAGTATAAGGCTTTTCGTTCCAATAAAATGAATCAGGTGGAGAAAACGTCTAGTTTTCTCCACCTGATTTCTTTTATATAAAGCCGATATGAACTGAATCTGCGATATGCTGATAGCCGATTTCCTTATAAATTTTATTGGACGTCGGGTTCAGCATGTCTGTATAGAGGACACAAAATGCATACTCTTGCAGGAGTTCTTTCGAGACATGTGCCACTAATGAACGGGCATATCCCTTCCTTCTCTGATCAGACGGCGTAAACACCAGTGACACGGTGATGCTATTTTTCGTCGGTCTTGATTTCTTCATCATGGAAACAACCTCACCCTCATGTTCCCATACGAAGACTTCCCGGTCCTCGATGAATTTGGCGACCTTTTCTTTTACCACATGTAAATCCGTTACTGGCAGATGGGTATCCGATTCGAAGGCATTGTACCATTCTTCAATTAATGCACTGTCCCCTTCGTTCGCTTTTCGCCAATTTCCCAGACTGTGTACGAGTGATTCATCTGGAGCATCAAGCCGATACAGACCTTGGTCCATTAAAACAACTGAAGTCTGGCCCGTTTGCTTTTCCCACTCTGCTGAAAATTTCTCTGCCCAAGGTTTTTGACTGATGATCGATTGCACTGGAATGGAATGTTCGAGAATATATCGTATTGCTTCCTGAAATATTTCCTCAATCCGATCCTCTGCTGCAACAATAATGTTCAATGCATGGGGAGGCGTCATTTGGAACAACCCTAATAAATCGTCTTCCTCCTCGACAATTCCCATAAAAGGATCTGCATATTTTCCAGCTCGAATTGCCTGCAAGACACCATAAAACAGACTGTTCACATCTTCTCCCTGCTCTAAAACCGGTTCTGCTGCCCGTGCGAAACGATCTGCATCTTCAAATTGTACAAATCTCATGACCCCACCCCATTCTGTTTTGAAGATTATACCGTTCCCTCTCTTACTTGTCATCCAATTTTTAATTAATCACCTAATCTTTTCATCTTTCCTGCAAAGCAGTCCAACAAAAAAAGGCTTTGAGATATACTATCTCAGCCTTTATTTGCACTTAGCACCTACTTGAGATTCTTTGGATGCCACGATATGTACAGCGGAACGCTTACCAAAGTATCGGCTTTTGCACCATCAGCCATAGCATGACTAACATAAGCAGTATGTAAATCCATGTCGTATTCCATAGCTTTCGCAATATGAGGCGTTTATCCTCTGCTTGATCGAAGCGCCTAAGCACCCTTGTAAAACCGCTCGCCAGAAAAAAAGCGGATAGCAGCATGACACCGAGTGTCATGATCACCCAAGATGTATGCCAAGGCCAGGGCCCAAACAGAATGAGGAGAGCGCCTGTCACTACTAAAGCATGCCCTGCATGCATAATAAATCGGACGGCAACGGAGATGAGGGACACATAGGACCGCTCAATCTCCTGTTGCACACCATTTAATTGCTTGATGACAAGAAGCAGGACAAACAATGGACCAATTGCCAGGACAGCACTTACGATATGGAAATACAGAATAATGTCATAGACCGTAACATTCATGAAACGACCTATATTAATTCTCTACAGCGCTGAATTCATGCACCCACACGCTCATCGTTGGAAGCCATGGCATTTTAGGGTGTAAGGACAGTATGGATTGCTTATAGTCTTCGAGATTATCAAAGCCTTCCTGTTTTGCATTCTCTTCCGTCAATTCGCCAAGTGTTTGAGCATATAGCTTGTCCACCTTGAACTCCTTGCCTTCCAGCACCATAATTTCTCCCGGATATGCATATACTCCGTTTCGTCGAGTCGCGGTCTTCTTGCCTTCCAATACTTTTTTAACATCCGCAGGAACGGTAACAAGGCGTTCCACGGAACATGTTTTTTTCGGATAATCTGTCATTTTTATTCTCTCCTTCATCATTCAAAAATACTTTATTAACTTTCCAGTACGCACCCGGATCAAAGCCCGATAACGCCATTTTACCATGATTGTTTCAAAATCCTCCAGCAGCACAAAGGAAAATCAGGCATATTTCGTGAACATTTTTTGCCTGGGAACTTGGCATTACCGAATGATTTCCTTCACTACTACCTCGACATTTCCTCTGAGCGCCCTGCTGATCATACATGAAGCTTCGGCCTTTTCCGTTAATTTCCTTGTCATTTCTCGCTCTGCCTCAGAGGCATTTTCCATCAAAGTAATGGTCGGCTTATGGATAATTTTCTTGTATGTAATGACTCCGTTCGTCACATCCACAATGCCCACGGATTCCATCGTTAAACTCCGCTTCGCGATATGGCTTCTCTCCATCATCGCAGCCAATGTGATGATATAGCATGTCGCAGCTGCTCCAAGCAGCATCTCATCCGGATTTGTTCCAATTCCGGGACCTTCCATCTCAATCGGAATCGAAACCTCAGTCTTTAAATGGAGCGCTTCAATCGTCCCCACGTCATTGCGGAGTCCTGGCCAGTCCGCCTTCAAATGAAATTGATGTTCCGCCATAGTATTTTGGCCCTCCTTCATGTCCTTCCATCATATCATGATTACCGCATCCTACCTTGGATGCTGACTCCACGCCCACTCTCTCCTGATGACCCAATCATATAAATACAAAACGAACCGTCAATTGCGGAGGGATGAAAATGCAATTGCTCACCATCATTCTTATTGGAATAGCTGCAAACTTGGACAATTTGGGCATCAGTCTGTCTTACGGATTACGTTATCATCGTATACCGATCGTGTATAATGTGGTCATCTCTTTTATTTCCATGCTTTTTGCCTACTTCTCCATCCTGGCAGGCAGCTGGATATCCGGATATATTCCGATGAATGTCGCAAACATCCTGGGCGGCCTCGTTCTCATTGGTCTAGGGTGCTGGTTCATTTTAAAGCCCGTCAGCCAGTCGACGGGCAATCCGCAACGGATCACGACCATCCATTGGAAGGAGTCGATCGTGCTTGGTTTTATTCTGGCGATCAATTGCCTGACTATAGGGTTTGGAGCCGGATTTACAGGAGTTCCCCCCTTCCTGGCTTCCCTTTCCATCGGGGTGTTTTCGTTCATCTCCATCGGAATTGGAGTAAAGCTTGGTCATCGGATCGGCTATACATGGTTCGGCCAGCAGTCCGACCGAATCGCGGGAGTACTTCTTGTTCTAATCGGCTTATATGAAATTTTCATTTGATGCCAGCAATAAAAAGACCACGTGCTACTTCGATCAGGACAGCTTTCCTTTTCGTCGCATTTTCTGCACGCGGTCTTTTGCTTATTTTACTTCCACTGTTTTTTCTTCGTGTTCATGCAAGCCGTTGTCATCTTTTACGTGGATTTTGACTGTGTATTCCCCGGCTTCCTGGAATGTAAAGGAGGACTGATATTCGCCCTTCGTAGCCTCCTCAGCATCTACCCAATCGTGTTTTTCTTGTCCATCTTTCCAAATTTCGTAACGGACCTCTGCTTTTTCCAAAGGTTCGTTGTTCATTTGTAAATGTGTCACTAAATCTGTCGACTTGCCAGCAGCTGGTGCTTCGGGTTCCATGAAATGCATGGAAAATCCTTCGCTATGCCCGTGTTCATGGTCACCGCCATGCTCATGGCCTTCCTCAACAGTATAATTTCCCCCATTGCCGACCGTCACAACTTTCTCTGGCATGGTGTGCATATCACGCGCTGTCACATGAACTTGGATATGGAACTGGCCGTCATGTTCAAAGGAGGTTTCCGCTTTATAAAGGCCTTTTCCTTCATTGGATGTTTCGACCTTGTAAGATTCCTCTTTCTTTCCTTCCTCCCATATCTCATAAACCACTTCATTCGCATCATCCACTTGCTCTTCGCCTTGGGTAACTACCGTTTCCATTACGATGGTTTCATTGACCTCCGCATTTTCAGGAACGGTTAATTCCACGGAAATGGGGAGGATTTCTTCGCTCTCCGAGGAATCTGGAGCTGCATTTTCTTTGCTTGTTCCACAGGCTGCCAGCATCATTACCATGCCCGCGCTAATTAGCCAACTTATCTTCTTCATTCGATTTGCTCCTCTCACACTACATGCTTAACGTTTACAATAAAGTTCAGTATGATTATATAAACTGATTGAGAAATTCGTGTGAAGTAGTGAACTTCATTTTAATTTCACATTATCCAAGCAGACTGTAAGTAATTATGTTTTATTGAAAAGAGGTAAGAGTATGAAAAAACCACTCACCATATTAATCATAGACGACGAGCCTCAAATGAGAAGACTGATCAGAACATTTTTAGAGAAGGATGGCTATCTTGTCGAAGAGGCGACGGACGGGCTTCATGCCTTGAGCCGGCTTGGAGAGGTCAAGCCCGATCTATGCATCGTGGATGTCATGATGCCCTATATGGATGGATTTACTTTTGCAACTGAACTTAAACAGATTTCGGATATTCCCCTTATCTTTCTCTCTGCGCGCGGAGAAGAATGGGATAAAGTGCAAGGCCTGAAAATCGGCGGAGATGATTACATTGTCAAACCATTTTTGCCTAGCGAATTGCTGGCGCGTATTGAATCCGTACTTCGCCGCACATATGGCCGAACCGAAAAAGCGGAAATCCTGAGTGTCGGTCCACTCGTCATCGATACCGATGCCCATACGGTCTCGTTAGACGGAAAACCGATCAGCTTAACATTAAAGGAATTTGGCGTGTTGCAAGTGCTGATGAAACACAAAGGACGGGTGTTTACGAGAGAGCAGCTTCTCCACCTTGTTTGGGGACAAGATCACCAAAGCACAGATCGGACAGTCGATACGCATATTAAAACACTCCGGCTTAAACTGGGGGATTCAGGGAAGTTGATTGAAACTGTCTGGGGCATTGGCTATAAGTTCGAGGTGTGACATGAAAAACTTAACCTTGAGCAGGAAACTTCTTGCTGTTCTCCTTTCAAGTATTGCGTTCACTATCTTGTTTTCATTCTTTTTCATCCATTTCCTGTATTCCAAGCTTTACTTGGACAGCATGGAAGAGTCCATTGTATACCAAGGAAAACGCACAGCCTCTCACTATCACTACGGGGAACTGAGTGATGAAATTATTGAAAAAATCCAGTGGTATAATATTGTATCCGAATATGAAATTATTGTAGTGGATCAGCTTGATGAATTGACAACGTATTTTCCATACAAGCTTGATTATAAAAATCTGGTGGACAAGAATGATTATGCCTCCCTTGAAAAAGGAGCCTATGTCGTCAAAAAAGGATATGTGGAGGAATTGGGACGAGAAGTGCTCGGTGCTATCTTTCCAATCAAAGGAAACGACGGCCTGATCGGTTTCATCTATATCTACGTTCCTCTTGCAGACATTCAGGATGTTTTCCGTGAGAGCATACCAATCCTCATCGCGGTCGGAACTTTGTTCTTCTTCATCTTGTTCCTCGTCGTGAACCGGGCATGGCAATCGATTTTTAAACCGTTGCAAGATTTGCAGCACCTGTCCGGAGAAATATCAAAGGGAAATTATACGAAACGGATGCATACAAATCGCAATGATGAAATAGGACAACTGGCTGATGCGTTCAATTCGATGAGCCATTCTTTGGAGAAACAGGAGGAGCAAAAAAAAGAATTCACCTCCAACATCGTCCATGAATTGCGGACGCCTCTTACGTATATTAGCGGGTATGTTCATGTCTTGCAGGAGAAGATCTATTCTTCACCAGAAGAAGCAGAATCGTATTTGTCTACCATTGAGAAAGAAACAAAGCGTTTAAATAAATTAATTAATGATCTTGCTGAACTTAACCATCTGCAAGATGGCATGTATAAAATGGAGCGACAGCCGATTGCCATCGCACAATTGTTGCTCGACACACTTGAGCTATTTCAATTCCGTTTGACCGAAAAAAATGTGGAAATACAAATGGAACTGGAGGAAGACATCATTGTAGAAGGAGATCCACAACGAATCCAGCAAGTTTTTTACAATACAATTGATAACGCAATCAAATACGCCGATCCTAACAGCATACTACGACTACAGCTGAGAAAAATGGATGGACAGGTTTCCTACAGACTGACCAATTCAGGCATCTCCATACCCGAAGAGGATCTTGCCCGCATCGGTGAACGCTTTTTCAGAACGGATAAAGCGAGGAACCGAACAACGGGTGGTACAGGTCTCGGCCTATCGATTGTTAAAGAAATTGTCAGGATGCACGGTGGCACGTTTACTATGGAGAGTGATGAAACAAACGGGACAACTGTAACGATCGGGTTGCCTACCTTATCTACTGGCAGAAGGGATGAATCTCATGAATAAAAAATGGATAAGTGTTCTCATGCTGCTTGTTTTATTGACAGGATGCGGCGCGAAAAACCATTCAGGGCCAAGTATTCCCCCTTTTGCATTTACAGATCAGGACGGTCATGAATTTGGAACGGAACAACTACGCGATAAAATATGGATCGCCAGCTTCATTTTCACAAAATGTGAAACCGTTTGTTCACCGATGACAAGTGAAATGGCTGATTTACAGAAGATAATGCGTGAAGAAGGCTTGGATGTTGAATTTGTTTCGTTCACTGTGGATCCGACTGTTGATTCCCCGGAAATTTTAAAACAATATATAGGACAGTTCACTGACGATGAATCCAACTGGCATATGTTGACGGGCTATTCACAAGAGGATATTGAGGAAATGGCGGTCTCGGAGTTTCAGACCATTGTCCAAAAACCGAAAACCTCGAGCCAAGTCATTCATGGCACGAATTTTTATCTGATCGACCGGGAAGGATATATAGTGGATGAATACAATTATGTCGATGATCAGTATATAAAACAAATGATCCGTGATATTAAGAAGCTAAAATGAGATTATTCTTTCGTTTGTTTTCATGGTCCTAAAACTGATAGGATGAACATAAACAAAACTCGCATCGGGAGGTTTTACAGTGAGTGAACCGATGAAAGAAGTCATATCCAGCCTTCCCTTTTTCAAAGTGGAACGGTCGGTTGAGTGGTTTGAACAGAAACAGCAGCAATCGGCTCATGCGATTCACTTGTACGTCGAAAAAATTTGCACGCCCAGTCATACCTTTGAACTGACGCATGTCCATGATGTATCGTACCGGCCTTTTTCAAACGGCGACGGACTCTTCTATTTGCATACAAATCAAGGTCTCTTCACTTTCGAAGTAAAAACGGATCCTACCGATTTCATGACGTCGTACCGCAAGTTGCGAGGAGATTTTTATCCGATGTGAAATGGAATTCCCCCTACTGTATTTGTTTAATTCTTTGCATTCGAGGTATAGATAGACAAATACGTTTTGGAGGGATTATTTATGACATTGAAAAAAATTGTTGAAAATGCAGTACAAGCCAAAAAAGAAATCGAAGAGTTGACAGCTCAAGGCTATACAAATGATGATATTTACATTTTCGCACATGATAAAAAACGTTCGGACGATATTACAGAAGCGCTCGATACAGAAAAAGTCGGCATGGCGGAGCAAGGCTTCCTCGACAGCATGAAAAATATGTTCACTTCCCGTGGAGATGAGCTGCGTAACAAGATGGAGGCTGCTGGCCTGACTGCAGAAGAAGCTGCAGATGCAGAGCGCGAATTGGACCACGGCAAACTAGTATTAATTGCAAAAAAATAAACGTAAGTCTAGACTCTATCCGTCAGCGGATAGGGTCTTTCTTTGCTTTCCCCCACTTTCATTTTCATGTATGATGTAGATGGAAAGCAGGTGCGATTATGGATTCGAAACTTTGGAAGCTTGGGTTCTTTACGGCTTTGACATCGTTCGTCCTTCTAATACTGGGTACACGAACAATTTTAGGAAACCAACTAGAGGTTAAAAACTATTTGACATTCGCCGTTTTTGGCCTGACGGTCGGCATGCTGGCGACTCTCTTGCGATTTTACAAAATGAAGGCTGGCTTTTGGATTTTCATGGCCTCTTTAGTAATCGGCTTCGCAGAAATGTTCCGAAGCTTTATTATGGACAAGAATGGCTGGGGAGATATCGCGGGAATTCTATCTCTCTTTATCATTACATCTTTTGGGTTTGGCATTACGTTGATCGTCCAGGCGATCAAAATGTTACTTTCCTCATCCAACCGGTCAAACCGCTCATCTTGAATGGACAAGGGCTAGAACAATTCGTTTCTAGTCTTTTTATGTACCTGAAAATGGAGATGGAGACGCAAGTGCTGCTATTTCCTAGGCAGTCGGTTGTGCTGACAGCTTTTCCAAGTTAGGAAATCATGGATATAAAGCAAACCAGATGCTGGCTCGTATGTGACAACAACGTCTTCAACCTAGACAGCTTCTGCATAAGAAACGTCTAGTGTCGTGGTGTTTTTTCTGCTGTTTTGATAACTTGTTCTTTAGTTATTTACCACGATAATCCTGTAAAAAAATGTTTATTCCTATATAAAGTACATGATTTGTGATATGATAAGGACGTAGTATACGGGAACTACTAGACTTCTCTTAGTCACCTTCCTAAAAGAGGAAGGAAGTGAAAACGAATTTCTATTAACTTAACAAAATCATTATTTGATATCTTAACGGAATATCCATCGACCGATATATCATTAACCTTCAATGACGAAAAACAAGTGCCTCGGTTATCCATAAGTTATCAAGAAAATCGCTACCAGTTATTGAATTTGCAGAAAAACACAATCGTCTCTTATGAAGATCTAGATTCTGCAATCGTTGCCATAAAAAAAGGATTGAATAATAAATGATAGATTTACAACCTCAAACACGCTTTGAGGTTTTTTTGCGCCTTACATAAATAGTAATCAATCTCCAATACTCCAATTCTGTACACTACTCAGGTGGACTTTCGTTCCTCACTCCAAAACTTGAACCCCCGCCACTTTTTAGTTGTAATCGGGATATTTACACTCGCCTTGAAATATAGTAGAAGCACGGTTGTAAAGATGGATCTATATTTACAAAGGGGCTGGATGCATTGACTAGAAGAACGGCTGAACCTTACAAAATCAAAAGCGTTGAAACGCTTGCGATGCTGACGTATGACGAACGAAAAAAAGCGCTGGAACGAGCCGGATATAATACGTTTCTGATCGATTCCGCAGATGTGTACATCGACTTGCTTACTGACAGTGGGACAACCGCGATGAGTGATGCGCAATGGGGCGCGCTCATGACAGGCGATGAGGCGTATGCTGGAAGCAAAAGCTGGAAACGGCTAGAACAAGCCGTGCGGGATGTCTATGGTTATCAGTATGTATTGCCTACACACCAAGGCCGCGGTGCGGAAAATATCCTCTCTCAATTGAAGATTAATCCAGGCGATTACGTTCCAGGGAATATGTACTTCACGACGACGAGAGCTCACCAGGAATTGAATGGTGCGACCTTTGTTGACATTATTATTGACGAGGCACATGATCCGCTATTCGAGCATTCTTTTAAAGGAAATGTTGATCTTCAAAAGCTAGAGAATCTGATCGAAGAGGTCGGAGCTGACCGCATTCCATATGTATGCGTGGCTGTGACAGTCAATCTCGCGGGCGGACAGCCTGTCAGCATGCAAAATCTGAAGGATGTCTACGCACTTTGTCATTCCCATGGAATCGATGTGATGTTCGATGCGACACGCTGCGTGGAAAATGCGTATTTTATTAAAGAACGCGAAGAGGGACACAGTCACCGGTCTGTTGCCGAGATTTTAAAGGAAATGCTCTCCTACTCGGATGGCTGTACAATGAGCGGGAAAAAGGATTGCCTCGTCAATATGGGCGGCTTTCTGGCAATGAACGACGAGGAGTTGTATACACGTTCGCGGGAGTTGGTTGTGGTGTATGAAGGGATGCCGTCGTATGGAGGGATGTCTGGCCGGTATATGGAAGCGATGGCTGTCGGCATCAGGGAAGCTGTCGACGATCACTATATCGAACATCGAATCGGACAAGTGCGACACCTCGGAGAACAGTTGATTGCGGCAGGCATTCCGGTCGTCCAGCCAATTGGCGGCCATGCCGTGTTTTTGGATGCCCGCTCATTCTTGTCTCACCTCCCGCAAGAAGCGTTTCCTGCCCAGGCACTCGCCGCAGCCCTCTATTTGGATTCGGGTGTTCGCAGCATGGAGCGGGGCATTGTGTCTGCCGGCAGGAACCAGCATGGCGAACATAATACGCCAAAGCTAGAGCTGGTGCGATTGACGATCCCGCGTCGCGTTTACACGAATAACCATATGGATGTCGTGGCAGATTCCATTATTGAGCTATATAACAAACGGGATTCGATTTGCGGCCTTCGCATGGATTATGAACCGCCGACTTTACGATTTTTCACTGCTCGTTTTTCCCCGCTGGCTGAAAGCGGCGATCTGATGAGCGGGAACTGAATTCCCTTGAAATAAAATAGACTGCCATCCAGCCGAATCAGTTCGGGCAGATGGCAGTCTTTTATTTTGGTGGAGTGCTCTTACGCATTCACTTTATTTTTCTTAATTTGTTTACTGCGAAGCTGACCGCATGCCGCGTCAATATCCGTTCCATGCTCCAAACGGACGCCGCAATTAATTCCGCGCTTTTTCAGCGTCTCATAAAACGTCTTAATGGATGCCGGTTCACTGCGCTGGTACTGGCTATGTTCATCAACCGGATTGTATGGAATCAGGTTGACATACGATAAGTGCCGCTTATTATAAAGCAACTTCGCCAGTTGTTCCGCTTCCGCAGCATGATCGTTGACATCGTTGAGCAAGATATATTCAAACGTAATCCGGCGATTGGTCGTTTCCAAGTAGTAATCGATCGCTTCCATCAATTTCTCGATTGGATACGCTTTGTTAATTTTCATAATTTGCGTGCGCAGTTCATTGTTCGGTGCGTGAAGCGACACTGCTAGATTAATTTGGATATTCTCTTCCGCGAATTCGCGGATCTTCGGCGTCAATCCACTTGTCGATACAGTAATATGACGAGCTCCAATCGATAACCCTTTTTGGTCGTTTACGACACGAAGGAAATTCATCAAATTGGTATAATTGTCGAACGGCTCACCAATTCCCATGACGACGATATGGCTGACCCGTTCCTCTTCCCCAAGCTCGTCCAAATGCTGTTGGACCTTCATGATCTGACCGACAATTTCTCCTGCATCCAAATCTCGATTTTTCCGCAGCAAGCCGCTGGCGCAGAAACTACAGCCGATGTTGCAGCCGACTTGAGTCGTTACGCAGACCGATTGGCCGTAAGGAAACTTCATCAATACCGTTTCAATCAAATTGCCGTCCTGCATTTTGAATAAAAACTTGATCGTGCCGTCTGCCGAAACTTGTTTGACTTCCTGTTCCAATGTTTGGATTTGGAAGTTATCCTCCAACAATTGAAGGCATTCTTTATTTATATTCTTCATGTCCTCAAAGCGGACTACTCGTTTTTTATAGAGCCAATCCCAAACCTGTGCGGCACGGAATTTCTTTTGTCCCTGTTCCACTAACCAATCTGTCAGCTGCTCCAAAGTCAAACCGTAAATTGATTTTTTCATTGCAATTCCTCGCTTCTCGTTTTGCATTCAGTCAGTATACCACAAATCTGACAGGAAGTTAACTCACAGCCGTTGAAAAACATCCTCATTTTACGGTTATTTTGCGTCTTTTCTTTGAACTTTATCCTGTTTAATTTTCATGAATAGTACGAGCACATTCATGAGCGTCAATACAGTAAGCATTACGCCGATCCACGTATGCCCTTTCATAAAGCGATCGATTGTGAAATAGGTTAGAAAAATGATTAGTGCAACATCAATGTATTTGGGTGTCATCATTGTCATCCCCTCCCCTTCTTTTATCTCTTAGGGTCTAGTATAACAGCTTTACGGATGGACGGGTGACGCGGATGCCAATATGGAAGACAATTCATTCAAAAATAAATCCATCTGTTCATCAGTCCCGATCGTGATGCGAATAAAATCGGAAATTCTTTCGGCATTGAAATGCCGGACAAGGATGCCACAAGCCTTTAATTGTTCGTAAATGGCATGGCCTTCCCATTCATCATGCTGGATAAAAACGAAGTTAGCGGCAGACGGAAGCACTTTAAAATTCATTTTTTGTAGTTGCTTAATCACTCGCTCGCGCGTTCTAAGAATTGCCGCTGTCGTCTTCCGGAAATACTCCACGTCTTCCATAGCCGCCTTCGCTCCTGCCAGTGCCAATCGGTCGATCGGATAGGAGTTAAACGAATCTTTGATGCGAATCAATCCTTCAATCAACTTTTCGTTCCCGATCGCATAACCGACCCGCAGACCTGCAAGAGATCTTGATTTTGACATCGTTTGAACGACGAGCAAGTTATCATAGGTTTGAACAAGCCGGGCAGCAGATTTCGGGGCAAAGTCAATATACGCCTCGTCGATGATGACGACTCGCCCTTCATTCTCCTTCACAATCCGTTCGATCTCATCCAGTTCCTTATATAAACCGGTAGGTGCATTCGGGTTCGGCAAAATCACGCCTCCTGCTGATTGAAAAAACTGTTCCGCCGGCAGTGTAAAATCATCTTTCAAGCTAATTTGTTCATAGGAAATATCAAAGAGTTTGGCATAAACCGGATAGAAACTATATGTTACATCCGGAAAAAGAATCGGTTTGCCTGGTTCGAAAAAGGCCATAAATGAGAAAGCAAGCACTTCATCGGAGCCATTGCCGACGAAAATATTTTTTTTCGAAAAGCCAAACGACTCGGCAATCGTATCCCGCAATTCATCCGCACTGGGCGAAGGGTAGCGCTGCAAATTCCGTTGCATTTCCTCCTGGATCGCTTGAATGACGGCTGGACTTGGGGGATACGGATTTTCATTCGTATTCAGCTTAATCAGACCTTCCAGCTCCAGCTGTTCACCTGGTATGTAAGGATCCGTGCGCCGCACCATAGAACTCCACAGTTCAGTCATTGGCAGGCACTTCCTTTTTCAAACGGCGCTCGCGCAAAACGCCAATTACATCGTCCGTTGATACTTCCGCTAGTTCCATTAGGACCAGTGCATGGTAAACCAAATCAGCCAGTTCGTTTTTCAGCTCTGTTGGATCCTCATTTTTAGCAGCGATGACGACTTCCGTCGCTTCTTCCCCAATCTTTTTGCAAACTTTATCGATCCCTTCTCGGAAAAGATAAGAAGTATAAGAACCTTCTATCGGATTGTTGCGTCTGCCTTGAATCTCTTCCGACAGCTCAAGCAAGATATTCCGAGCCTTTGGTTCCCCGGATACAGGGGTGAAAAAACATGTTTCTTCACCTGTATGGCAAGCAGGACCCAATGCATCGACTTGGATAAGAACGGTATCTTTATCGCAGTCGACGGAAAGGTTCTTCACAAGCTGCTTATTGCCCGAAGTAGCTCCTTTATTCCATAATTCCTGCCGCGATCGGCTATAAAACCATGTTTCCCCCGTCTCCACTGTTTGCCGGATCGATTCCTCGTTCATATAAGCAAGCATTAACACGTCGCCTGTCTTTTGATCCTGTACAATCGCAGGAATCAAACCTTCTTCATTGAATCGCAATCCTTCCAACTTACTCAGCATAGCAATCATCCTTTACGTCAACGCCGCGTTCTAGCAGAAATTGTTTTATTTCCTTGATACCGATTTCGTCATAGTGGAATACCGATGCAGCGAGGGCCGATTCTGTGCGGCCGGTTGTCAAGACTTCTAAGAAATCCTCTTTTGTCCCTGCTCCACCACTCGCCACAACCGGAATGCTAACGGCTTCATCCAGCGCCTTGTATAATTCAATATCGTAGCCGGCTTTTACCCCATCCTCGTCAATACTGTTTACGACGAGCTCGCCTGCTCCCCAACGCTCGCCTGTCTTTGCCCATTCGATGGCATCAATGTCGCTCTCTTCTTTTCCCGCTTTAGCAAATACTTTCCATTTGCCTTCGCCCGCCCGTTTCACATCCATCGATAGCATGATCCGTTCCGAGCCAAAGCGCTTCACTGCTTCCGGTATTAAATCCGGATTCGTTAATGCCGCGCTGTTAATGGAAACTTTATCGCCGCCCGCTGCCAGCACATTTTCGATATCCTTTAACGATTTTATGCCGCCACCTACAATGAAAGGAATCGGCACGACAGCCGCAATTTCCTGAATTAAATCCAAGAACATTTCCCGTCCGTCGACAGACGCGGAAATATCATAAAATACGAGTTCATCTGCTCCGTCCGCCACATATTTTTTTGCGCGTTCTAAAGGGTCTGCCACCTCTTGCACATCGAGAAACTTTCGTCCCTTCACGACTTTTCTATTATCAATGTCCATACAAGGTATGATTCGTTTCGGCTTCATCTGATAATCGCCTCCTGTAATGAGTTCATGGATACCTTGCCTTCGTATAACGCTTTTCCAACGATTGCCCCGTATAACCCCATGTCTGCTAATTTTCGAACATCTTCTTCTGTTGAGACACCGCCTGATGCGATGATATCCAAAGCGGCCATTTGATTGACTTGTTCCAGTTCCTCAAAATTCGGCCCTTGCAGCATGCCATCTTTTAAAATATCTGTGTAAACAACAGTGGACACACCAGCCTGCTGAAGCTCCTCAAGTAAATCCACAGCCTTCACTCCGCTCGTTTCCGTCCAACCATCCGTTGCAACGAATCCATTGCGGGCGTCAATTGAAACGGCAATCCTACCTTTATACAAAGCGGCTGCCTCCCGCAAAAATGTCCGGTTCTCTATGGCGGCGGTTCCGATAATGACTCGGTTAACGCCACCATTCAAATAGGATTCCACTACTTCGAGCGATCTGATGCCGCCTCCTACCTGTACAGGGACACGCACAGCAGCTGCAATATCTTGAATCACTTGCCGGTTGATGGTTTCCCCTGACCTGGCCCCATCCAAATCAACAATATGAATAAATTCAGCGCCTTGCTTTTCAAATGCCTTCGCCATCTCAACAGGCGAATGATGATAAATCACTTCGTCCTCATAATTTCCTTGTAGTAAACGAACACAGTTGCCCCCGCGGATATCAATTGCCGGAAATAAAATCATGGAAATCCCCCTCATAATGCGCCTTTTGTAGAAGGCACCCCACTAATATCTGGATTAACAGCACTTGCCATGCGAAGCGCCCTGCCAAAGCTTTTGAAAATAGACTCGATTATATGGTGACTGTTTTTTCCGTAATCCAACTGGATATGCAACGTAATACCGGCATGCCGGGTAAATGCGAGGAAAAACTCCTCCACCAGTTCGGTATCAAAATTGCCTACCTTGTCTTTCAATCCTTCCACGCGATACACGAGGAAGGAACGCCCGCTAATATCGATTGAGACAGTCGACAAGGCTTCGTCCATCGGCGTCGACACAGTGGCATACCGTTCAATGCCTTCCTTTGTTCCAATACACTTTGCAAACGCCTGCCCAAGCACTATGCCGACATCCTCAGCCGAATGGTGCTGGTCGACTTCCAAATCGCCATTACATTCCACCTTTAGATCAAAACGGCCATGCTTTGTGAATAATGTGAGCATATGATCGAGGAAACCGACACCCGTTCGAATTTCAGTTTGCCCGGTGCCATCCAAGTTGAATTCCAGCTCTACAGCTGTCTCTGTCGTTCGTCTAGTCAATCGTTCCAATCGCATTTGTTGATCCCTCCCGTACTCGTATCGATTTGGCGTGGCCAGTCAATCCCTCGACTTCTGCCAATCGGATGATATCCTCCGCCACAGCGTCCAACGCTTTCTCTGTATATTGGATGAGACTTGATTTCTTCATAAAATCATACACACCAAGCGGCGATGAAAAGGCTGCGGTGCCGTTCGTCGGCAATGTATGATTCGGGCCCGCCATATAATCGCCAAGCGCTTCTGGCGAATATGGACCGATGAAAACCGCTCCAGCATTCCGGATATTGGGAAGTTGCTCCATCGGGTGTTCCACCAACAGCTGTAAATGTTCCGGCGCTATATGGTTGACGATCTCCCAGGCGGCCGTCAGCGTATCCACGACAATAATCCGCCCCTGCCCCTCGATAGACTTTTGGGCGATTTCGCCTCTCTCCATCTGGCCAAGCAGTTCCGTCACTTGCACGGATAACTGTTCGGCAAAAGAACGGCTAGTCGTCACACAAACAACTGCTGCCTGTTCATCATGCTCCGCCTGGGCGAGCAGATCGGAAGCTGCAAAAACCGGATTGGCAGCTTCATCCGCCACGATGCATAATTCGCTCGGCCCGGCTATCATGTCGATCGCGACATCACCGAACACCCATTTCTTAGCACGGGCGACATAGCTGTTACCAGGTCCAGTAATTTTGGATACCTTCTGTACTGTTTCTGTCCCATAAGCGAATGCGGCGATTGCTTGGGCTCCTCCCACTTTATAAACTTTATCGACTCCGGCAATCTCGGCTGCTGCCAGAACTGCCGGTTCTACTTTGCCATCCTGCCGCGGAGGCGTCGCCATCGCCAGATGCTGGACCCCCGCCAGCTTTGCAGGAATTGTATTCATTAAAACTGTGGATGGATACGCGGCTTTTCCACCCGGTATATAGATTCCGACCCGTTCAATCGGTGTCACCATCTGGCCAAGCAGCACACCGTCCTGCTGCTGGATGAACCAAGAACGTTCTTTTTGCTCGGCGTGAAATGCCTCGATTCGCTGTTTTGCCTTTTCTAAACTGGTGTACACTTCTTGAGGGATAAGAGTCCTCGCCTCCTCGAATTCCTCCGGAGTCACGACCAACTCTTGAATCTCAGCCCCATCGAACTTTTTTGTCATCTCACGGAGTGCATCATCCCCTCTGCGCCTGACATCTTGGATGATTCCGAGGACCGTCTCGTCAATAGAGCTGTTCAAGTTCAATGTCTGCCGCTGTTCGCGTTCCTTCCAAAACCGTTGTTCCTCTATAATCCTCATGATTGTAATCTCACCTCGGCATTCATAGAATCGATAAATTGCCGTATGCTAGCCGTTTTAATGGCATAACTCGCTTTATTCACAATCAGCCGGGCACTAATGTCGGAGATTTCCTCCAAGATGACCAGTCCATTCTCCTTGAGCGTCGTGCCAGTTTCCACAATATCGACAATGACATCTGCCAAGCCGATCAACGGGGCCAATTCAATTGATCCATTCAGTTTAATGATGTCTGTACGAAAACCCTTTTGATCAAAATAGGTTTTTGCCACATTCGGATACTTTGTAGCTACTGTCAAAGTGGAATTATTTCGCAATACCGTCTGCGGAAATCCTGCCACAACAATTTTGCATTTTCCGATATCTAGATCAGCCAATTCATAGACATTCGGAGCGTCCTCCATAATAATGTCCTTGCCGACGATTCCAATATCGGCAGCACCTTTCTCCACATATGTCGGCACATCCACCGCTTTGACTTGCAGCAGCTTAATCGTCTCTGTATCATCGGTAAACACAAGTTTTCTGCTATCTTCTGGCTGGATGGAGAACCGGATGCCCATCTGCTCTAAAATCCTCAATGCTCGCTTGGTCGTTCTTCCTTTCGCCATGGCGATTGTTACTGTTTCCAAACGATCACGCCTCCCTTTCAAAGAACATTCCGACTTCTGCAACTGTAAGATATCGATGACTCTCTTCATTTGTAAGAATCACATTTCCCTCTTGTTGCAATAGTACTGTGTAAGCGTAAGAGTCATTCTTTTCTTGATTTTGCAGCGGGCTGGTCACAACCCGGTAATGCTGCTCCCTGAATTGTTCAGCTAGGACGATCGCCTCTTCTAACTCGGCATCGCTGTAAAATATACAAATACTTCGACTGTCCGGGACGGCAGTCATCGTGCTTGCTATTGACTCGACAATTGGCTCGATTTCAATCGCGAAACCGATTGCGGGAAGATCAGCTGCAAATGCTTCACTAAGCTTGTCATACCGGCCGCCCATCACGACCGGCCTTCCAAGTCCTTCTACATAACCTTGAAAAATGAGGCCCGAATAATAATCCATGTTGTTCAGCAAGCTGAAATCCAGGATGATTTCCTCCTTGCAGTCGTAAATCTCCAACAGACGGCAAACTTCTAGGATATACTCTACAATGCCGTCCATGAAGGAGTTTACTCCTAAGCTAGCCATCTCAGCAGCTACCAGATCCGGTCTTCCGTATACTTGCGTGATCGTTTCTACAGCCGCCGCCAACTGTCTATCAATCTTTGCTTCACGGAGCAGCCCTTGCAGCTCTGCTAAATTCTTTGAAAGGATCAGTTGCCGTAGCTGCATGTTTTGCCGCTTATCCATGTTCATCTGCTGAATCATGCTATCGAGCAAGGCGGGATACCCTATTTCAATTTTGATTTCCTCGAATTGAAGATCTTTCAGCGTCCGGACTGCTAAGGCAATCGTCTCTGCATCTGCCTCAGGTGAACGGCAACCAAAGAATTCGATGCCTGCTTGCGTATGCTCGATCGGGCTCAAATCGGTACCTGTCTGGCGAAACACTTCTTGTATGTAATAATAACGCCGCTCGCTTGTCAGCCGTCCGTACACATGAGACAATTCCTTAGTAATCGGTATCGTCACGTCCGGGCGCAAGACTAGCACATCACCAGTTGGATCGATCACTTTGATCATTTCACGCCGCGGAATAGAGCTGTCAATTCCCGAATACAAATCATATGCTTCAAACGCAGGCGTTCGAACTTTAGAATACCCGTAGGTTTCAAACCTCCGGGATACCTTTCCCACCACCTGTTCGTATACTTTCGAGCGCTCAAGAGAATTCATACAACTTCACAACCTTTTCTTCCTTTATCACTTTACTACGTTAAAGTTATAACGTACTATAAAACTATATGAATCATTTGTCAACTGATAGGAGGAAATTTTTAAAAATGTTTGATTACCATATGCACAGTTCATTTTCAGGAGATTGCAATATTGATATGGAGGACATGATAAAGGGAGCGATTCGGCAAGGCTTGACTGAAATCTGTTTCACCGATCATGTCGACTATGATTATCCCGACGACTCCATCGTCTTTGATTTTGATAAGAAGTTGTATGCCGACCGAATTAAACAGCTGCAAGAAAAATATGAAGGTCAAATTCGTATAAAAAAAGGGGTGGAGATCGGTGTCCAGCCTCACATTTTGGAACAATGCGGGGAGATGGTGAAGGAAGAAGGTTTCGATTTCGTCATTTGTTCACTACATACTGTATCAAGAAAAGGATTGCACTACGGGGAATTATTCGAAGGCCGTTCCGTGGATGAAGCGTCTGCCATTTATTACGAAGAGCTGCTGCATTGCGTGAAGCATTTCGATTCATATTCCCTTTTAGGACATATCGATCTCATCAAGCGATATGCGAAAGAGAAGGCAACCTCAGATTTCCACGATATACTAAGGCAAATTTTCGAAGTCATAATTCCTGCTGGGAAAGGGATTGAACTGAATACATCCGGCGTCCGTTACGGACTGGACTGTGGATTGCCTAGCGAAGATGTTTTGAAATTGTACAAACAATGCGGAGGCGAAATCATTACATTAGGTTCGGATGCCCATAAACCGGAGGATATTGCATTTCAATTCAAAGAGTCCGCTGACTTGCTGCGCTCGATTGGATTCCGTTATCTGACAACGTTTGAACAGATGAAACCGCAGTTCCATCCGATTGATCAATTGTAAGCAAGACGGCCGCCAACAGGAAGCGGGAGAGGCATTGTGCTTGCCTCTCCCGCTAAACTATTTCATTTACCCATAATCATCGTTTTGATTAGTGCAAGACGTTCTCTAATGTTTTGCTTCGCTTGAACAGAAACTGGTGTTTTTGCGATGACTACATCGGTTTGGAGACCGAGGTCCCGGGCAAGCTTTTTCGCTCTGGCCAAGTGGAAGTCGCTTGAAATGATCGTCAATTCATCTACCGTCTCAGGGAGAAGCCGTTTCGTAAACAGCAGATTCTCGTATGTCGAAGTGGATTGATCTTCAATGATCAGACGCTGTTCATCTACCCCATGTTGTGTAAGATGTCGGCGCATCGCTTCTGCCTCACTAATCCCTTCATCAGGACCTTGTCCTCCCGATAGGATCAGGATCACATCTGGATGGGCTTCCGCATATTCTAATGCTTTCTCCAGGCGGTATTTCAATGATAAGGAAGGTGTTTCGCCGTTCACCTTCGCGCCAAGTATGACAGCATATTGCTTTGAACCGTCAGCGACAGGCTTCATACCGTCCTCGATCCATTTGCCTGTTAGTACCCAAATTGCAATCCCACATAATAGAATAAGCCCCACGGCAACCGCCAACTTTTTTCGTTTGTTCAACTCTTCATTCACTCCGTTTCCCTTACGATATGTTCGGATGAATTTGAAGGTCAATACAGCCGTTCCACCTGGATGCCCCTCGCTTGCAATAAGTCAAAATAAAACGGATCTTCCCCAATGGATACTACCCGATCACACAGCGTCAAGATTTCATCCATGTCATGTGAGGTATACAAAATCGTTTTCCCGTTCTCTTTCGCCAGCTGTTTCAAATAGGAACCGATTTCCGTCTTTGACTTCAAATCGATTCCGACCGTCGGCTCATCTAACAACAGCAATACCGGATCATGGAGAAGACTAATCGCCAAGTTCAACTTGCGCTTCATTCCCCCCGAGAGAGCATGGACCGGCTCCTTCCATTGGGTCAATTGAAGGTCGAGGCAAAGCTGCCGGCATTCTTCTGGCGAGCGCCTCTTCCAGGAGAGTCGTTCAAAGAATCGCATATTCTCTTCTACCGTATACTCATCCCAAACTGAAATCTCTTGCGGGACATAGCCGATCCTTTTTCGTATATTCTTCATGTCATCCTCATATCGGTTGCCATATAAACGAAGTTCTCCGGAAGAAGGTTCCATTGCTGTGGCAATTATTTGAAGAAGAGTGGATTTGCCCGCCCCGTTTTCTCCTACAAGGCCGACGATTTCCCCTTCCTTTAGTTGAAACGATACATCTTGCAAGACTTGCTTTCGTTTGTAGCTTTTTTGAACGTTATTTAATTCAAGCAATCCGCTTCCCTCCTCTCCATATCCAGCCACCGAGTACTATCGCTAATGGAAACAACCATACGAACGGCATTGAATTGGTCATAAGTGAACCTACCGGGCTGATCATCTCGACCCATGGCCATTTGCCGGCAAGCCGTTCCATCGGGATAAAGCCCCCTCCTGCAATCGTCAGCATGATACTGACCGCCATTCCCGTTACATAGTACATGATTTGCTTTTCAAACAGAATGGCCAGCAAAAAGGCAAAGAGGTTTAATGTCGTTCTGAATACCAGCAAGGAAAAGACAAACCGCACGGTCACATCCGTCTCAAGCAATTGTGCAAAGACAAGCAGCGCGAGGACATCTGCGACAAGTGTCAGCAAGGTGTAGACCGCGAGCAACCGGACTGAATAAGCTTGGAAGCTAGTCGCGGAATATAACCATCTCACTTTGATGGACGGTCTGTTTTCTTTGATCATCCAATCAAACAGGAAAAAGGCACTGATGATGGCAAACAGGGCCCATATGCCCCAGACATTTAGGAACGGGACTGCTTGCTGTTTTGCCACGCTCCCCTTTTTAAAGGTGAAGCTCGTATGCAATAAACTCTCCGTTCGTTGTCTTTCGATGCTCGCATCAATAATTTTGTTATAATCCCATGCATGCTCCATTTCGAATTCATGAAAGATTTGCTGGATCACATAGGCTGCCTTCGCTCTAGATATATCTTGCTGCGCCAGCGACAAAACCATCTCGGACACACTTGGATAAGCAAAGGACCGATTTGAGGAGTAGGCCTCAATCAGTCGGTTCCTTTGGTTCGAATGGATGCGTTCGCCGTATCCTTCCTTAATGACAAATACACTGTCCAACTCATGCTGTTTCAATCGAAAGAGTGCTTCATCCAAATCCATATTCTGTACGGATAACAATTCCATCTTTTCAATGCTTGCCGCCAATTCTGTTGCTAAAACGGAATCATCCTCAACGATTAAGGCAATGGGAACCTTTGCATTCTGCTGGAACTCCCCGAGTCCTTTGACAATTACAACGGTTAAAATGATCGGCAGAAGCAACCAAATCACGACGCTTTTCCATTCTTTACGTAAACGAAGTAAAGTCATGATACCCGCCGCCTTTCTTTCCATGTAATCGATAGAAACAAAATGAGCAGGAATGCAAATGCCTGGAAAGCTGCGACTGTATAGTTGGCATAATTTCGGCCTTCGAGCACAAGCTCCATCACCCATTTCAAATCACTGTAAGAAAAAATATAGGGGAATAGGGGCTGAAGTGATTGTGGGAAATAAAGGACCGGCACAAGGGCACCGCTTAAAAATACGGAAGCGGCGGCAAGAGTGCATTGCAAAAACAGAGTCGTTTTCCCGGATCTGAACCAGACGCCAATTACAGCAAAACAACTGGCTAATGTGAGTCCATACAAACTGATGAATAAGAATACACGCACATAATCTATTATGTAAAAATCGACTTCTGCAAATTGGATCAAGGCGATAAATAGCACCATCGCAAATGCCATCGAACAAAGAATAGAAACAAACAGTCTGGAAAATATGCGTTGCCTTTCTGTCACGCCTAAAAGTCTCAGCCTAATAGTCATGGACGGCCGCTCTTCACTTTGCAGTACATTGAATACGCCCAATATCCACACCGTCAAGGCGATGAACCATCCGGACACCATATAATAATTCTTTGGCGATGATGTGGCAGCATTCATGATTACCTCTTCGTCGACCAGCTTATCTTTGCCTAATGTGAAAAGTGTAAAATCTAGAAACTGGCTGAACATCATTTCCAAACGGTCTTCACGAGACATCGGTGTCTCTTTCGCAAATTCGTTAATGGTTAGTATGTTCGCCTGCGCAGACGCGATATAACGAGCCAAGCTATCAATCAGTTCTTTAGTCAAGTAACTGTCCACTGGACGGGCTGGATTTCCAACGATCGGCAAGGTAACCGACTCTCCATCGTAAAGGTGTTCAGTAAAATCAGGTGGCAATGAAAAGTACGTACTGATTTTGTCCTCTTTCATAAGCTGCTCGGCTTCTTCCATGGAGGCACTTGTGATCTGCAAAAACGAATCGCCGCTTGCCGTCTCCACAAGTAATTTACTGATTAGCTTGGATTCCTTCGTTTGATCCTCATCAACTATAGCAACGCGAATCGGGTCCTTTTCATCTGGGATCAAAATGCCCGCAACCAAAAGAAGCACAAGCGCTATGAGGAATAAAGGAAATAGAAAAAGAAGAAGAAGGGTTCCCCACTTCTTCTTCAGCTGTTTTGCATCTTCTTTCATAAAAAAGATGGTATTCCGAATCGCATGCAATTCATTCACTTCCATTCATACGGAGTGGAATTTATTAAAGACCGTCAAACTCGTTCTGCAAGTCTTCCATCAAATCTTCTAGCCATCTCATAAAATCTTCTTGCAAATCTTCTTCTATGAACGTATCAAGCTCATCCATTGTCATATCGCCAAGATTGACAACATTTTTATTCGGATCTGGCATATCCACTTTCTTCACGATTTTTCCTTCTTGCTTCACATGTAGGTTGATCGTATTGCTTCCAAGCGATTCTTCTTCAAAGGAGAATTCATGATTCGCTTTCATCGAATCCTTTTCGTGAGTTGCGTCACCACTCCAAATAACTGTAGGAGTGGAGTAGCCGTCATTTATACTGAACGTTCTTGTAAAAGTACGTTTCTTCCCTTTCAGCTCTTCATTTCCTTCATAAAGAACTTCCCCATCGTCAAAGCTTAAAGAAATTTCGTCTTTGGCTTTTCCATCTTTCCATGTCAAATCTCCCTTGAATACGAGAACTCCTTCATCCTCATATTCGTCGATGCCAGTAATTTCATAATTCCACTTCTGCCCGTCTTGCTTCAATAGCTGTTCGCCTTTTACTTTGACCGTGACAACTTCATCTTTAGATGGGCCCACAGTCATTAGGAAATCTCGTTTTACAATACTTCGCTTCTGATGCCACACAGTCGATTTCAATCCGTCAGGCATCACAAATTTGTCCATTGATTTTAGCCCATCATCCAAGCTATCTTCAAATTCGCGGATCATTTCAGCCACTTCCGCTCTAGGCACCTCTTCGCCAAGAGAAGAAAGGGTCAATTGCTCCTTCAATAATGCTTTTAATTTTTCATCATTGCGAGCTTTTTCAAACAGCTTCGTCAACAAATCCTTCACTTGCGCTTCAGACAATTTCATTTCAACTTTTTCCACTTTCATCCTGTCGCCGAAGACACTAACTTCCTCTTTTTCACTTGTAAATGCTTCATCCGGCAGTTCCTTATAAAGGAATTGTAAATATTCTTTTTCGATATAGGTCCGGAATTCCTCTGTAAATCCATAACGTTCTTCAAATAATTGAGATAAGCCCAGTTTTTCGTCACCATTGAAGGAATCGTCTGTCTCCTTCATCATCTTACCGTAATCCTTGTCGTCAAAGCGAAGTACCTTCTCTGTGAAAGGAAGCGCCAGCAAGATCCGTTCCGGTGTCAAATACATTTGGCCGACTTCTACATCGACACTGCCCAGCGATCCGCTCATGTTCATTTCCCACTCTTTTTTCACAGGGTCTTTCACTTGCCCAAGCTGAAGAGTAGTGCTGTTTACAATGGACTGAATTTCTTGCATGTCGTAACCGGCAGCCGGGTCATTCCATTCTGCTGAAACATCCCAAGTCGTTTCGACCGGCTTCTTGTTTTGCACTTCCAGCCAATCCACTTCATTTTTATAGCGGTCTTGAATTAATTGACTCATTTGGCTCAATGTTTGCGTTTCAGCCAATAAATATTTTGCCTTTGGTGATTTATTCAACAGAAAGAAAGCCGAAACACTCCCTGCCGCTGCGACAAATAGTACAGTCAATAAAATAATGAGCAGCTTCGGTGATTTTCTCTTTCCTGCTGTGTTTTGTTGTTGCTGTTCCACTTTGGTTTCTCCCCTATCTATCATTGGTTAATTTTCACACATCATTGAAATTCTACTATAAAGCTATGACGAATGTTCCCTTTTTAAAAGAATTGAATATTTCCAACTAGTTACTAGCTATTAGTCACTAGGGAATCTTAATCATAAAGCTTTTTTTATATTCATCATGTTCCTTGGCTGAAAAAAAACGATGCCAGAACAAGTAAATCGGCAGAAAATTGATCCCCACAGCAATGGGCATCGCTTTTCTGCCGACTAATAATATAGAGGGATCTTTTATTTTTTCATCACTGATACAACCAATTTCAGAATCAACTTTTATTTGAATTGACCAAAAGTCCTATTTCTCTTCAGCTTTTTACTTTTTGCTTTTGATTGACCGTACTATGCACTTCTGTCGGCAAGCCCCACAGTTGAATGAAACCGACCGCAGCAGATTGATCGAATTGATCATCAGAAGTATATGTCGCAAGCTTTTCGTCATAAAGAGAATTCGTAGATTTACGGCCTTCCACAATGGCATGGCCCTTGAATAATTTGATGCGCACTGTGCCGTTTACGTATTGCTGCGTTTCTTTAATGAACGCTTCGAGCGCATCACGGAGAGGAGAGAACCAAAGTCCGTTATAAATTAGTTCGCTCAATTTCTGCGATACGAGCGGCTTGAAGTGGGCAACATCCTTCACTAACGTGATATCTTCCAGTTCCTTATGAGCCTTGAGGAGGGTGACAGCTCCTGGACACTCATACACTTCACGGGATTTGATTCCGACTAAACGGTTTTCCACATGGTCGATCCGACCGACCCCATGTTTACCAGCCAATTCATTTAATTGTAAGATGAGTTCGCTAAGCGGATAATTCTTCCCGTTCAGACTGACCGGCACGCCTTTTGCAAATTCAATTTCCAAGTAATCCGGCTTATCCGGCGCATTTTCAATTGATGCCGTCAAACCAAATGCATCTTCTGGCGGCGCAGCCCAAGGATCTTCCAAAATACCGCATTCATTGCTGCGTCCCCATAAGTTCTGATCGATGGAATACGGGCTGTCGAGATTGATGGGAATCGGGATATTCTTTTCTTTTGCATACTCGATTTCCTCTTCACGGGACCAGCTCCATTCCCGAACTGGAGCAATAACTTCCAAGGAAGGATCCAAAGCCTTAATGGCGACTTCGAAACGAACTTGGTCATTTCCTTTTCCGGTACATCCATGGGCAACCGCTGTCGCATTCTCCTTATGAGCCACCTCGACAAGCTTTTTAGAAATGAGAGGGCGTGACAAAGCAGAAACGAGTGGATACTTATCTTCGTAGTACGTCCGAGCTTGCAGCGCGAGCAATGCGTATTCATTCGCAAACTCTTCCTTCGCATCAATTACATAGCTGTTGACCGCGCCAACCTGCAACGCTTTCTGTTGGATGAAATTTAAGTCCTTCCCTTCTCCAACATCCAAGCAGCAAGCTACCACTTCATACCCTTGATCAGTCAGCCATTGAACCGCCACTGAAGTATCCAAACCACCCGAATACGCAAGCACCACTTTTTTCTTTGTCATAATGACGTCCTCCTTTATTCATCAATGTATTTTTATTCAACTTAATGTATTTTTATAATACCATACTTTATTCGAATTGCAAGTATTGTATTTTGAAAGAAATGAAAGTGAGTTTTTTATGAGTACTGGCATGTCGGGTGACGTGTTGAAAAGAGGCCGTACGAGCGGGCAGCATAGGTAGGAGGAGTGGCAGGGGGAAGTTAAGCAAGATTTACAGCGATACGAGTGGTTCGCCAGCGGATACGAGCGGTACACGGTATTATACGAGCGGTTCGGTAAAATGCACGATGAAGAC
>NZ_JAKMHX010000022.1 GCF_022048975.1 Sporosarcina cyprini
GAGGCTTCCTGCGTTGTGTCTTCAGCGGCAGATTGTACATCTTACGCATTCGGCGAATCCTCTTGATGTTCACCACAACACCGTACTGTCTGTAGAGTTCATTTTTGAACCTCACATCCCCCAAGTTTCCGCCGTGCGTAACATAGAGGGATAACATCTGATTCAACAAGGGCTTGTCCCGTTCCGCTTGTGTCTCCGTCTTTTCTTCTGACAGTAATTTATAGTAATAAGAACGGCTGAGCTTGGTGATGCTTGTCAGCAGACTGATCGGATATCGGTCCTTGTAGGCTTCAATAAACTCAAAATCCATCTGTGTTGCGTTCACCCCCTTTTCAATTGTAAAAGCTTTTTTAAATAGAGAATCTCTAGTTTCAGCCGTTCGTTCTCTTCCGCCAAATCTTCCTGCTTTATTCTTCCTTTGTTCATCTGTCCGCGGGTATCCCGCAGGGATTCAAACGATTTGGTATCCTGCACAATTTTAGCCCACTCATAGATTCTTCTCCGGTTTGATATGTTGAACCGTTTTGTGAGAGCACTCGCTTTGTGGCCTTCAAAAAACAATTCTACTACCTCTTTTTTCTCTTCAAATGTGTAGTTTCTCTTCTTACCCATAGTAGCAGCACTCCTATCTAACGTAGTTTCAGTATAGTGTGCGCTTTATAGATTGTCTCTTTAGATGGTATTATCTCAGTCCTGAGCTACCACTCGTAAAAGCTGGCAACCGCTCGTATGTCCAAGGGAACCACTCGTAAAAGTCCGGCAACCGCTCGTATGTCCTGGGGAACCACTCGTAAAAGCCGGCAACCGCTCGTATGTCCCGAGGAACCACTCGTATAAACCGGCAACAGCTCGTATGTTCCGATGAACCACTCGTATAAACCGGCAACCGCTCGTATGTCCTGGGCTACCACTCGTATCCGCCGACAACCGCTCGTATATCCTGGACTACCACTCGAATAAGCTGGCAACCGCTGTATGTCTTGGGCTACCACTCGTATAAGCTGGCAACCGCTCGTATGTCTCGGGCTACCACTCGTATAAGCTGGCAACCGCTCGTAAGTTCTAGGCTACCACTCGTATCCGCCGACAACCGCTCGTATATCCTGGACTACCACTCGAATAAGCTGGCAACCGCTCGTATGTCCCGAGGAACCACTCGTATAAACCGGCAACCGCTCGTATGTCACGGGCTACCACTCGTAAAAGCCCGACAACCGCTCGTATCCCCTTATCCAATCCCATTTTCATTCCATCTTACTTGGAACAAGCAATTGCTACTGCAGGTTTCATGTCTAAAATATCAAAAAGGACTGTCCAGCAAATCAGTTTCCACTGACTTGTCGGACAGTCCTACGACTTAACCATTGCACCTATTATTCTTCACGCTGCACTAAACATTCAGCGGCATTTCCAGCTGCGTCTGTCACAACTATGCTCAGAAGATCTTTCCCCGCTTCAAATGAAGGCAGCTCAAATGAAAACGTCCCGTCTTGATTCAACAAGAAAGATACAGCCTCACCTGACTGGCCGTTTTTCGTCAATATGTACGAGGCCTGCAGTTTTTCATTCAGCTCGAATCCTTCTCCGATTTCTTCCAAGGCCTGATTGAATTCGATATAGTGGTCTGTCACTTGGCCTTTCACCGAGGCCGCATCGATGGAAGCAGTCACCACAGGCTTTGTTGTTTTCACAAAGACAGGACCGATACTGGCATTCAGAGCGAGCGCTTTTACCATTCCTGTAAAATTAACTGAATAGATTCCATCCGCCAGTAGCGTTTCTTCTCCGGACCAGGAGGATTTGTATCGTTGAAGTATCGGAAACTCCCTTGTTCCGAGGCTAATCCCGTCTTGATAGAACAAACTATCTACCGGTTCTTTTGTTATATAATTAACAAGTTCCAAGGATGGATAAGACACATCGGTATTCACCGACAATCTGACAGCTACGTGCCCGCCTGCTTCCGTTTCAGTAAAGGAGAGATCCGTCTTCGTCATGCGAAACTCCTCAATGGCAGGTGTGACGGTTGCTCCGTTGCTGAAATCAGCTGCAAATGGCAATGATATTTCAACCGATTGGTCGCGGTTGGCAATTCGGATATAGCCTGTTAGCTCGTCTCGATATTTCGTATTTGGATTTTTTGATGCTTTTAATGAAACCTGCAGCCTTTGTTCCCCATTGAGTGTAAAGGACGGCGGATTAATCGTCACTTCTGCATCTCCAAACGCTTTAATCACTTGAACCGTGACATCATATTCTCCGCCCGTCCCTTTTATATCTTTTACTAGAAGCTGTTTGGATATCGAGATGTCCTCATCCAGCGATACAGAACCAAACGTAACAGTACCTTTTGGATTCTCCACCAATTCTCCCTCACCATTCATTTCGACCTTCTCAATGGAATAGGCGAGGATAGCCGGGTGAACAGCTTCATAAGGCTGTACACGTCCCGCGCCTTGATCGAACACATCAAACTTTTCAGTATCCAGCACTCTTGCTGTATTCGAAAGCGCCACTTTAATATCAAACGGCGTCCAGTCCGGATGGGCTTGCTTAATGAGTGCTGCTACCCCAGCTATGTAAGGTGCTGCCTGCGATGTTCCAGTCTCCCGTTTATAGGCATCTTTATAGATGGCGCCTGATTTATCTTCCACATATCTCGGCATCGTTGAGAAAACTTCTGTTCCTGGCGCCAGCACATCGGGCTTAATGTCAAAATCCGGTTTGGACGGTCCACGGGAGCTTGAGCTGTCCACCTGATCATCCCGCGTCGAATTGCCGACTGAAATGCCAAGTCTGGAAGTGCCGGGAGCACGCACGGAACCACGAACCGGCCCTGTGTTGCCAGCCGTGCTTATCGCAACGATCCCAGCCATCACCGCATGATTTAGAGCGATCGAGACGGCATGGGTTTCTAAATCGCTATCCAAGCTTAGCGATAGATTAATGATATCCATCTTCTGCGCGACCGCTTCCTCAATTCCTTTAAGAAGATAGGATGTTTTTCCGGCTGTATATGCGCCAAATACCCGATAGGCATACAACTCAATTTTAGGAGCTACCCCTCTTACTCCATTTTTCCCTGCCAAAATTCCAGCGATATGCGTTCCGTGATACGATTCAAACGCGGCTCCGGTAGACGGATGTTTTTCCGGAGCTCCTTCCGGGCGTTCAGCAGGTGACGTCTCGGAAGGATCGTCTTCCTCCCTCGACCGGGCGTATTCTTCCGGATTGGATTGATCCACAAAGTTTTTCCCGCCTTTATATACGTCTTTTAAATCGGGGTGGTTTTTATCTATGCCCGAATCAAGAACCGCCACCTTAATTCCCTGTCCTTCAATTCCATCTGCCCAAAGAGCTTGCAACTCGGGAAAGAGGCGATCGATTTCGGTTTCATTATCAGACGGGCAGGCAGCGGACGTCGCAACCGCTCCTCTCACTTGCACATCTGGTTCAATCCAAACCACTTCCTTGAGGGAACGGACTTTTCCGATGTCTTTCCGTCGGATAATTGCAGAGAATGCATTTAGTACGGTGCGAAACGGCTGAACCTCACTAACCCTGATGTTCCTTGCAGCCATCTCATGAATGACTCGCTGTTGTTGCAGGTTTACGGCTGCATCCGCTTTTTTATAAGCTTCGTCAGTGAAAGGAATGCCGTCCAATTCCGCCGCACGTCTCTGCAGAACGATAGGATCTTCACTCAAATGAACAATGACAGCTATTTCTTCCTCTTCAGATGATCTGTTATACAAATTCCGCATATAGAATCTCCTTTAGCTGTTCTTCACAAGTTCTCATCATTTGTTCATCATTAACTTCAAAATCCACTCATCTGTTTGCCGTGTCCCTTCATTTCCAAGCGTACAGAAAGCTTCAATGCTCTTCTCGACGTCATCGTGAATAAAACCGTCTGTGGATTGAATTTCTTGGTGGCTCATTGCAAGCAGAGCCGATTGGACGGCTACGTTGGAGCAAGTGGAGACCTTCATGGCGCAACCAGCTTTCGCACCGTCGCAAATCATCCCGGACACATTGCCAATTGTGTTTTGCACCGCCGCTTTCACTTGCTGAAGTGTCCCGCCAAGCAAATAAACGATGGCAGCGCTGGCTCCCATTCCGGCAGCTGTTACACCGCATAACGCCGATAAACGGCCAAATTTCGATTTTATATGAATGGTGACGAGGTGGCTGAGCGCTACAGCGCGGATCATGACTTCCTCAGAAACTTGAAGCTTCTCTGCTGCAGCAACGACCGGCAGCGTGACGGCAATGCCTTGGTTTCCACTGCCTGTATTCGCCATAACCGGCAAGGTGGAACCCGCCATCCGCGCATCGGAACCAGCTGCAGCAAGCGACATAGCCGCTGTCGCTAAATCATCTGACAGAATCCCTTTCTTCACGTTTTCCTGAATCGTACGGCCGACATTTAACCCATAGTCACCGGACAGCCCTTCCAGCCCGATCACTTTATTCAGTTCAATACTTCTCTTTACAAGAGCCAATTCCGATAACTCCGCTTGCAGCACCCACTCATAAATTTCATCAAGCGTCAGTGCCTCTAGCTCTTCCTCTTCCGATTGGATGCGGATGTTTTCACACCCTCCGCGGAATACAGCTTCGCCATCCACTTCAATTAACGTAATATTGCTATGGTTATCGCTAATAATTACACGAGCTTCCTTTTGATCTGTCTTCACCTTCACTTCTATATATAATCTTTTCGGCGTATCTGCCTGGCCCGCCTCGATTTTTCCTTCTTCTATAAGTTGAAATGCTTTCATCTCATCATCTTTTGTCAGCCCATCCAGCAGTTCCAATTTCCTCTCCGGATTTCCTCCTACCGCACCGATGGCGGCAGCAAAGTCGAGACCTTTTCCTGTCATGCCCGGAATACCGACGGATTTTGCATTTTTTATGATATTTCCGCTGGCCATCACGACGATTTGTCGGATTTCGCCTTCCGCATGGCTCTTGGCTGTCGCAGCCGCTAATGCGATCGCTACCGGTTCAGTGCACCCCAATGCCACAACTAGCTCTTTCTCTAAAACCGCTGAAATTCTATTTCTCTCCATTTTTACAACCCCCATTTGTTCGTCATGATGCCGCCGTCCTCATCCAATTCAGTACAGCATCTTATCTGCTCTTTCCCTTGAACATACTGACTTTCGTCCTGAAGTTCAATGGGGTTCGTCTATTATGGAGTTTTTCATGTCAGGTTGGGCAGCATCCACTCCAATCCACCAAAAAAACGCCTATCCGGCGTAACCAAATAGGCGAGGTGTGAATGAAAATGGATTATGTTTTATAAGTCGGTTCATCAATTCAAATAGGATCTTCAGATTTCATTTCCGCTATCAAATCAAAATAGCGATTCGCTTTCTCTTCAATATAGGCCGCTCTCTGTTTCGCTTCTTCCAGCTGTGCATGCGCCGCAGCTTGTTGTTTACGCATGATCTCATGGCGCTCCGGCACGGTGGCATCCCCTTCCTGGCAGAGGGCGATATATGTTTTAATATCGTTTAGTCCCATGCCGCAATGCCTCAGATGTTTTACACACAACAGCCAGTTAACCGCAGCTGGGTCGAACTGGCGATTGTTATGTTCGTCGCGCTGTAAATTCGGCACTAATCCTTTGTCCGTATAGTAGCGGACTGTATGCTCGGTTAACTCAAGCAATGCAGCCACTTCCTTCACCGTATACATCGCCAACCTCCTTTATGGGCGCCCAAATGAACGGCTATAAAATTGTCCTGATTGAACCATCCGGCGTACTTTTTCTAAACGGAGTGATTCATATTCTTCCAATGCTTGGACAGCCGCCTGTCCTTGAACGCAATTTTCTGCGCATCTACCTAAAGCCACAGCATCTTGCAAGGATTCATTAAACCCGCTTGCCGTAACAGGAGCCGGAACATGTGCCGCATCCCCAACGAGCGCGATCCGGCCCTTCGCCAGCCGATTGGGCACATATTCTTTTATCGGAATCCCGATTAGCGTCCGTTCTCGTATGGCATGACGGGCAGCAAATCGCCAAGGTTCTGGCCAGCCTGCGGTCTCTGCTTCCAGCTCTCTGAGCGTCTGCTCCGGTATATCTTGTCCATTCAATGAATGAAATACGACCATTCCTTCGACACACCCCAGTTGGCGCAATAAGCCGCTTCGCTTATTGTCATACCATGTACAGCCGATTCGGCGGCTCCCGGCAACAGAAGATTTATCCTCCCTTTCAATAATGGAGCCGAACTTAAAACCATCATAACTGTCAAACATCTCAACGGAAGGACCGCTAGCTGCAGGACGAAGTGATTCAGGCAAATCATTCTCATCGATGGAGGCGAGCCATCCCATATAGCCAGCGTATGTAGCGTTCGGTTTGTCAGGCGATACATATTTTCGCACCTGGCTATTGTGCCCGTCCGCCCCGATCAGCAGATCTCCTTCAACTCTCTCCTCTTGATCGGTTACGACCCAGGCTGAGTTAGCATCCTGTTCTACTTCGACAATCCGTGTATTATAGCGCAGCTTGATCCTGTCATCCTGTTTAGCCGCCTCCCGCAGACGCGACTCGATCGAAGCCCAAAGCTGGACGGAACTTTTCCCTCCAGACACAAGTTGCTTCAGCAGTTTCTCTGTCTTCGAGCGACCGAACGTTCCACCGTCTACACGGAGACCCGATCCGCCAATCCGATGTTCCCCGACTTTCTCTACGATGGTGACCTGGACACCCTCTTGCGCGAGGGCAATACCGGACATGAGCCCTGAAAGTGAGGCACCGACAATAACAGCCGCCCCTTTTTGGCCTTTCTCTATCTCAACATTCATAACGCCGAGCCCCCTCCCGATTTTTTAAAGTAGTATATCACCTTCGAGTGACTCGAAGTCAACCTGAAAGGGTTACTTCTAAGAGCAAACACCAGCCACCGGAACAGAAAAAGCCTGCTCGTTTTGAAAGCATCAAAACAAACAAGCTTATATCTCTTTAAGCTAGGCTATCCAGAGATGAAAGTAACCTTCGCGTCTGCACTAATTAAATTATTTTCGCTTCCAGAGGACAATCATGAGAATCGTAATTAGAGCAAAAGCGACGAATGCCATGAAAGGAATTGTGATAAATCCTAAGTAATTAACGTACTGGCCTGAACACGGCACACCGCTTGTACAAACGCTAAATTGCTGTAACGAAGGGATTTTCTGCAGTGCGTAATGATAAGAAGAAACGGCCACACCGATCATTGACAAAGGCAGTGCATACACATATACGTTTTTATCATTGCGATAAAACGCGATCCCCAGCAAAAAGACCAGCGGGTACATTAGAATACGTTGATACCAGCAGAGATCACAGGGGATGAACCCCATTCTTTCGCTAAAAAACAAACTTCCTGCCATGGCGATTATAGCTGCAATCCACGCAAGCAATAACGGTTTATTTACCACTTGCCGTCGCCTCATCTACCTGATCAAAGAAATCCTTCATACTGCTTCCTTCAAACAATTTTCCGTTAATAAAAATCGACGGTGTTGAGGATATTCCTAAATGATTCGCTATGCTCATGTCCTTCTTCAAAGCTTCATTCCCTTTTCCTTCTTGATACGCATTCAGCACTTGCTGTACATCCTCTGCACCTACAACTTCAGCTAACAGCGTTTCCATAACGTCATCTGTGAATTGCATGGCTTTACCAGATTCGTCGGTTTGATTGGCGAACAATAAATGATGGAACTTCCAGAACACATCATTGCCGAGTTCCTTATAGACAGTCTCAGCAAATTGCGCAGACGCGGTCGAGTCAGGACCCATGAAAGCATAATTCATAAAATACACTTTGGCCTTCCCTGTTTCAACAAGCTCCTTTTCAATTACCGGAAGAAGACTGTCATTAAAATCTTTGCAATGAGGGCATTGATAGTCTCCAAACTCAACGATTTTGACAGGTGCAGATGCATCTCCTAAAAAAGGCTGCCCTTTATAGTCAATGTCGGCGGACTCCTTTTCTTTTCCTGTCAGCACTATAATCCCAATGATACAGACAGCTATAACTCCAACAAACCAAAATATTTTCTTTGACAACGGTACCACTCCTAAACGAAAACTACTTTATGTAGTGTGATGAGATAATAAATTTACGCAAGCGCATAAATAAATAGGCCACTAATGATACTAAAGACTACAATTGACAGAAAGACTGTTTTTATCGGCAGCCGCAACCGAAACTCATGGACTGGATTCAATATCGATTCAATCCGAAGATCAACGGCAGTCGCAGCAAATGAAACAAATGTAAATGGCATCTTCTCTTGCTTCCCTACTCTAACCATTTTCACAAGCGCACTGCCCAAATGAACAACTGTCCCCTGTCGTTGAATTGCAAATTCATCCGCCAACACTTCCTGTACAACCTTATATTGACGATAAAACCATTTTTGAATTGGGATATACCACATGACAGATGAGCTGAGAGATAATAAGAAAACCTTTAAAGGATCGCGATTTACTTTGTGGTACATTTCATGAGCCACCACTGCCTCTAGCTCTTCTTGATTTAATAAATGATACAAGCCCGTTGTAATGATGATTTTAGGTCGGATAAACCCCATTGTAAATGCAGCAGGCGTCGGATGCGAGAGAACAATAATACATTCTTTTCCGAGCTTGAAAACTTGATTTAACTTCTTTGTAAGTTCTCTTTCCTTGTACTGCTGAAAATGTTGCTTCACTTTAGTCATTTGAATCCATTGCAAACCAATTTTCCATAACGAAAACAACAATGTATACACGACCAGCCCATCAAGCACATGCATCAAGGATGACAGACCAATTTCCTTAAGCCAGCTATGACATACGGAAACCATGTTAAGCTTCATATCGCAACCTGCAAATATAGAAACGGCATACAGAACCATTTGAATAGCGATGATGCTGGTTATGAGAATCGAGACAGTCAAAATAAAAAACGATTGGCGTTTTACCATACATTACAGCCCTTTTTTCAATTCTTCAATTTTACGTTCCAGCTTCGCGACAAGATCGTCATCAGCTTCCTCGAGCGCGTCTAGCATATGGCTGACGACCACACTTCCAAACTCATCCATCAGTTCGTTTGTCATTTCTTTCGACTGGCTGTTTAAAAACTCCATCCTGGATTGAATCGGTTTGTATAAAGAAGATCTCCCTTCGGTTCTCTTCTGAAGAATATTCTTCTCTACCAGTCGATTCATCACCGTCATTACCGTGTTAAAATTCGTTACTTTTTCCTGGTCAAGAACTTGCTGCACATCCCGTATAGTTAGTTCTTCAGCATCCCATAAAATGTCCATAATTTTTGCTTCGAGCGGCCCAAAAAACCGGGTCAGCCCACTCTCATTCAATTTAAAGCTTTTTACTCTCAACTTCGAACACCTCACACTACATATTGTAGTGTCTCATTTTACATTATGCAATAATTACTTTCAGACTTGCAACGCATAAAAAAGCTCACCCTTTCAGAAATGGGGTGAGCCTGCGTTTCGGGAAATCCTCGTATAAAACACTAAAAAACTCATTGAATAAAATGAGCTCATATGGTATTTTTATATAGATAGGCATTTATTAATAAAAACGTCTATATTTACCCTATCTTAATTGTACACCATAACCTATTTGTTCGTCAACCCTTTTACTCATTTTTTTAAGGAGCGTGTGCTATGAGGTCAAATTTCGAGCAGGAGCAGCAAAGAGTAACTGATGTGATGGAGTTAATTCAAAACAAGATTCGCCGGTTGGAGAAAGAAACGTCACAACGCCGGGACGAAGTGGTGAGCATTCGGAGACATTTTTGGGATGAGGTCAAGGTAAATACGGATTCGTTCGATGATTATCTTGAAACCATTATCGGCTTGCGGCAAGAAGCTCAGGCCCTTTCTGTGAGCCAAAGCACTCATCGGCAAGCTTCCAAAAAATTGTCCACACTTCGCCGGATGCAGGATGCCCCCTATTTTGGCCGGATCGACTTTCTGGAAGAGGGCTTTTCATCTGACGAACAAATTTATATTGGCATATCCACGCTGACTAACGACAGCGGAGAGGACTTTATTATCTACGATTGGCGAGCGCCGATTTGCAGTGTGTATTACGATTATCAGCCAGGTGCAGCCCATTATACGACACCGGGTGGAGTGATTCGTGGAGAGCTGTTGAAAAAGTGGCAGTATCTCATTCGGGGCGGTGTTCTTCAATCCTTATTTGATACGAGTCTCACAATCGGCGATGAAATTTTGCAGGAGGTATTAGGGAAAGGCACCGACAAACAGATGCATTCGATTGTTGCCACTATTCAACAGGAGCAAAATAAAATCATCCGCCACGATCAAGGCAAACTGCTCATCGTCCATGGAGCGGCAGGCAGTGGCAAAACGTCTGCGGCGCTACAGCGGATTGCCTATTTGCTATATAAATATCGCGACACGATCAAAGCAGATCAAATCATCCTGTTCTCGCCGAATACGATGTTTAATCATTATGTAGCCAATGTGCTTCCGGAGCTCGGTGAGGAAAACATGCAGCAGGTCACCTTCCAGGAATATCTGGACTATCGACTAGGGAAACAGTTTACTGTTGAAAACCCGTACGACCAATTGGAATATGTGTTGACTGCCGCACACAGCAGTTCCTATTACGCCAGAGTGGCAAGCATTCGACTCAAGGCCTCTACTCCGTTTTTCGAAGCAATTGAAGGCTATCGACATGCCTTGGAGACAGCAGGGATGTCGTTTAAAGGAGTAGCCTTTAAAGGGGAGACCATTGTTAGTGGAGAGCAAATTGCTGAACAGTTTTACGAGCACGACACCGCAATCCGCTTTCATAACCGACTTGAGAAATTAAAGGATTGGCTGTTGCAAAAAATAGCCGACTTCCAAGAAACAGAGTGTACAAAACCTTGGGTTTTAGAGGAAATCGAGCTGCTTAGCAATGAGGAGTACCATAAAGCACGCATGCTTCTTGCAAAAAAGCACGGCGTGCAAAAAGAAATGATGGCGGATTTTGATGTGGATCCTGATGAACTTGCCCAATTGATCGTTCGACAGCGGATGAAGTCACTGCGAAAACGTGTCGAAGCATATGATTTTATTCATATGAAAGAGATTTACAAGCAGCTATTTACTTCCCCCGAGCAAATTAGGCAATGGTATGACGGAGAGCTAATTGAGGAGTGGCCTGCTATCTGCAAAGAAACACTGACAACGATCAACGATGGAATCTTGCTTTACGAGGATGCCACACCGTTTTTGCTATTACAGGAGCTCATTCTCGGGTTTCAATCCAACCGGACAATTAAACATATTGTCGTAGATGAAGCACAGGATTATTCACCGTTCCAGTTCGAGTATTTACGACGGCTGTTTCCTGCTGCCAAGATGACGGTTCTGGGCGATTTCAACCAGGCTATTTTTGCGCATGCAAGAGACCGGGTTGACTTTCAAACACTCACTGGGCTGTACGGGGCGGAACAAACGGAAGTCGTCCACTTGGCCCGGAGCTATCGTTCCACGAAACCGATTATCGAATTCACACGAAGACTCGTACCGAACGGCGAGGAGATTATTCCATTCAATCGTGACGGCGAGCTGCCTGTTCTGACACAGCTCGAAAGCAAGGAGGCACTGCACCGCCACATCACCTCGAAGGTGGCAGAACTGCAAAGCCTCGGCTGCCAGAGTATCGCCATCATTTGTAAATCAGCAGCAGAAAGCCAGAATGCCTTTGATGCCTTATCCCATATCGAACAGATTAAGTTCCTTAAGAAAGGCACAATGGAATACGAGCAAGGTGTTGTCGTCATTCCGTCGTATTTGGCGAAAGGAATTGAGTTTGAAGCAGTTATTATTTACAATGCTTCCGAAGCAGTTTACGGGGATGAAAGCCTGCAGCGCATTTTCTATACCGCTTGCACGAGAGCGATGCATTATCTGTATTTATACAGCGTCGGAGAGCCGACTTCCTTGTTGCACACTATTCCTAAAGAATATTTCATCCAAGCATAATCAAAAAAGCGCCACTTTGTTCCGTGCGGAACGAAGCGGCGCTTTATTTCTTACTGTTTTACATCAACCACCAGTAACTGCAGTATCCTCAGTCGTTACACGCTTCTCTTCTTTAATCAAAGCTGCTGAAATGGTACCGATCACAAGCAGGAAGCCTGCGAAGTAGAAGCCCATGTTCAAGCTGCCTGTAACGTCAGTCAAGAAACCTGTAATGTATGGCGCCAAGATGGATCCACACATCCCGATAAAGTTATACACACCGAATGATGTAGAGTATGCATTCTTCGGCGCATTGTCTGCCACAACGGCAACCAATACCGGGTTTGTACTAATCTTACCGAAAATCCCGTAACCGATTAGAGCAGCGTATAGTACCCACATGCTATCAAACGCTACGATCGATACAAGTGCAACGAGCGATGCCGGAAGCATGATAAGCAATACCGGACGGCTCTTTCCTAGACGGTCTGCAACCCAGCTGAAGAAGATAGAAGCTGGAATGGCTGCCCAAGGTACAAGAGAAGATACAGTCGCAACTGCGCTTCCTTCAATACCGCGAGCATGTTGCAAGTAGTACGGCATCCAAGTTACAACAACGAAGAAACCGTAGATGGCACAGAAAATTGTAATGTAAGACATGAGCAAGTTGCGGTTTTTGAACAAAACGCTCATTTTAAGTTTTTCTTGTTTATCGAGTACAGCATTTACTTCTTTGCCTTTTGGCTTTTCCTTAACGAGCCACCACATGAGCAAACCGATTAAGACAACCGGAATAGCGACGATATAGAATGGCGCTCTCCAGCTCATCCCTGCTTCAAGCGTGAAGCTGGATAAGTAGTACCCTGCGGAAAGACCGAATGCCATACCGCTGTTAATGATCGCAGAACCGACAGTCAAGTGCTTTTTCGGAATCGCTTCAGAAGACAATCCATACTGTGGTCCGTAATAGAATCCTTGGAAAATACCAACCATTAGCCACATCAAAATAAATAGGAAGAAGCTAGGCATTGCGCCTGAGATTGCTGCGAATAGTCCAAATAAGATAATACCTGGAACCAATACTTTCTTCTTCCCGATTTTATCTCCTAACATACCGGATGGAATGTTAAGTCCTGCATAACCGATGAAAAAGATACTGCTGATCATACCAAGTTGTCCAGCAGATAAACTGAACTCATTTTGAATATCATCCATGACAGGGTTCAAGATTGCACGTGTTCCATAGATAGCAACCCACCCTAAAAAGAATACGATAACGGCTTTGACCCAATACGGGATCAATTCGTCCTTCTGGCCATTATCATGAACTTGCTTTGCCATTATGAGTGCCTCCTCATTCTTTCTATAATGGTACTTCAGGAAAATGATCATTTACCTTGCACTGTTATCATACGGCAGAGAGCATTGCAGACGAATAAAAACACGTAATGCGACATTGCTAAAACATTAAATTTCTAAGTAATTCCTGCCAAGTTCAAATCGACCAGCGGCTTCCGCCTGTTTATCCGATTCAGGCCGATCAAAAACAATTTCACATGCAGTCCTCTAAAAGGCTTTGCCGGACGCTAATTAATTGTTGTGAATAGCTGCTACACTTTTCAACATATAACCAAGACCCGGATACGTAATGATATACTCTTCCGGTTCCTTCAATCGTTCTTTAATTTTGCGCCGGATCCGTGCTATGCCGACACGCAAATATTCCACATCATCGCGATATTGCGGTCCCCATACTTCCGACAGCAGTGTTTCGTGCTGAACAACCTTGTCCAAATTGAGCGCCAGAATCTCCAATAGCAGAAACTCGGTTTGTGTGAATTTCAATTCTTCTCCGTCAATCCACACCCGCTTGCTGCCTACATCAACTTGAATGGAGCCTGTCTCAATCATCGAAGAGGCGTTTACAGTCCCTTCCGTGAGAGCCGGCTGGCTTCTGCGCAAGACGGCATTTACACGTGCGAACAGCTCATCTAACGAGAAAGGCTTCGTCAAATAATCATCTGCTCCGAGATTCAAGCCATTTACTTTATCTTTCGGATTGCTTCGCGCTGTCAGCATGATAATGGGCGTATGTGAGAACTTCCGGAGTTCTTTTAACACATAAAATCCATCCTTGCCCGGCATCATAATATCGAGCAAGATTAAATCTGGCGAAATCAGATCATAGTTTTCAAGCAGCTCTTCTCCAGAAGATGCCGTCTCAACGTCATATCCAACCGAACGTAAATTTGCTGAGATGAAACGTAGAATCTTCGCTTCGTCATCTACGACACATATTTTTTGTTTCATCCCTTACCACCCTCTCTTAATGGAAAGTAAAGTGTAAACGTACTGCCTTTTCCAGGCGTGCTGTCCGCTTTGATTTTCCCCTCATGGGCTTCCATAATTCCTTCGCAGATCGACAGCCCGAGACCCGTTCCGCCGGAGCGCCGTGTGGCGGTCACATCCACCTGATAGAAGCGATTGAAAATCTTCTGCAGATGTTCCTTGGAAATCCCAATACCATTATCCGATACAGCAATCGTCAGCCAATTGCCCTTCTTTTCAAGCGTCACGTCTATCTGCTTTTTCGGATGATCATTATAGCGGAGCGCGTTCGTAAACAAATTGACCAGCACTTGCTGCACGCGTGTTTTATCAGCATAGAAGAACAGGTAATCTTCCGCTTTGTTATGAAACTCGATTTTTGCATTTTCTTTTAATACAAACGGAATCAATTCAATCGATTTTTCAATCACATGGTCCGCTCGAATCATATTGCGCTCGATATACATGGAGCCAGATTCGATTTTTGAGATATCCATCCAATCGTCAACCAGCTGCTGAATACGCTCAATGTCTTCATGGACCCCTTCAAGCAGTTCACGCTGGAAATCAGGCTCCCATTCGACGTTATCGCGGAGCAGCGTCTCGACGCTTCCCCGAATATTGGTGATCGGCGTCTTGAACTCATGCGATGTCAAGGAAATGAGGTTGTTTTTCAACGTATCAATTTCCTCTTCTTTTGTGATATCACGAATAAGCAGACCCTCACCAATCTTCTCATCATCGGAAACAACAGAAAACTTATGGAGCATGTAGAAGTCGGTATCCCCGGTTTTCGTCTTGTGCTCCAGCTTCAATTCATTTACATCGCCATTAAAGTAGGAAATTAACTCTTCTTCGGTAATATCGAATATTTTGCTAAGTCGCTTTAAGACATCCGGCAACCGTTTAAGCTCCACATTTAATCCATCGCCATCAATTACATTCAAGAAAGATTCATTGACGTAATCGACTTGGTAATTATTATTCAGTAGCATAATTCCTTCCGACATACTTTCCAGAACGGCATCGAGCTCTGCGTGTTTATTGCGATAGCGCTCAAAAAGCAATTTGTTTTGCATCATAATGGCAAGCGACCTTGAAAAAGTTTGTAGGAAAGACTGTTCTTTCGACTCGATTGTCTGTCCTTCCAATAAATCAATGATTAAATAGCCATTCGGCAATTCACTTAGAATGATGGGTTCGATCCGTTGATTTGTACCTTGAACATGCTGTTCCATATACTTCTGCAAGCTGATGTTTTTGTAGATATGCTCACGTGTCACAGCCAGCTCACGGAACCAGATATGTACTGAAAACGGAACAGTCGGCTCCATTTTTTGCAGGCATAATTGAATAAAGTGAGGCAAATCCACCTCAGAAGACACTGGTGTAATCAGCTTGTTGACAGCCAGCAGCTCGGCATTCCGCGTTTCTAAATTAGCAGTTCGCTCTTGCACGCGTGCTTCAAGCTTTGTGTTCAGCTCCATCAATTCAGCACGGTTTTCCTCGATTTCGAATAGCATTTCATTGAAATGAGTGAGCAGGTCCGTCATTTCCTGGGGCCCGTCGATCTGTTCTGCAATTTGTACAGGCTGATTGGATTTGTAGCTCGCTGAATACCGTTTGATCGTATCGAGCAAATTGCGAATCGTTCTTTCAAGCCTTGCGCTTAGGTAAAGACTAGCCAGAACGACCAACAGTGCCGTTAAGGGAATGAACCATAATATCGTAATAGCCGCATCTTTCAATGGTTTTAAAATTAGCGTAGACGGGTTCGCAATCCAAAGCGTCCAACCGAGATTTGGCGTTTTCGTATAAGTGATGAATTCCTTTTCCCGGTCTTCTTCTTGTATCGTCATACTTTTGACGGAACCGCCATTGGTTTGATTGATCGTCTGAACAATTTTAGAATCCGTCAGGTTGACCATCTTCGTTTTGGTGTCAATATCCGGATGGATAATGACATTATTATCTTGATCCAGCAAAACAGCATAATTCGCGTCGCCGGAAATCCGGGTCGAAACATACTTTTCTAATGCATGTAAGTCGATTGCCCCTAATATGTAGCCTTGCATTTGACCGTTGCTGTTAAAGATAGGCGATACAATAGCTACAAGCAGTGTATCGGTCCCCCCTCTGCCATGGAAGACCGGAGATACAACTTGCCGCTTTGTTTTCAGCAACTCTTTGTAATACGATCGATCACTAAAATCAATATGTTCGCGCGTTGCACCATCTGTATAGACTGGCGGATAGAAGACGAGCGACTCTCCATGTTTATCCCCGACATACAAATTGACGAATCCAGGATAGTGGGCTTTGACATCCCCCAGCACCTCTTCGATTTTTTGCATATCGTCCGACTCCATTAAAGGTGCAATAATGGAAGACATGGTCTCAATGACACTGCCATGCTGTTCCATGTAGCTTTCTATATTATCATCTAGAAACTCGGTCACTTTCGTCTGGCTGTCTTGATTATCTTTAATTAAAGAGGAGAGCTGAAAGAATTGAAAAATCCCAAGTGAAATAATAGTCGTCAGCCCAATCGCTAAAAACGAATAGCTCAATTCCTTTCGAAACGAGCGGGATGGTATTTTCTTCATTCAGTCCCTCCTCTCTTTGTGAACTACAATCTACGAGGTAACCTCTTTATAGTAATATATAATAATATTATTTTGTAATTTGAGTGCCTGCTTTGCCTTCAACAGCTAAATCTGCTTGTCCAAGAGAACAGATAATTGCACGGCCGCCACGTTCAGCAAATTTCATCGCCGCTTCCATTTTAGGACCCATGCTTCCTGCAGAGAACTGTCCTTCATCTGCATATTTCTTTGCTTCTTCTAACGTAATGCAGCCAAGCGCTTTTTGATCCGGCTTGCCGTAGTTCACGTAGACATTATCTACGTCTGTCAAAATCATGAGGACATCCGCTTCTGATTCTTCTGCAAGACGGAATGCACTGCGGTCTTTGTCAATAACGGCTTCAATGCCAGTCAGGCTTCCATCTTCTTTACGTGCAACTGGAATGCCGCCGCCTCCAGAAGCGATGACGATGACTTGGTTGTCTGTCAGCATTTTAATAGTTTGTGAGCTTAAAATGGATTTCGGTTCAGGTGAAGCAACCACTCGTCTCCAGCCGCGTCCTGCATCTTCTTTCACGACCCAGCCTTTTTCTTTAGCCAATTGTTTCGCTTCTTCCTCTGAATAGAAGACACCGATCGGCTTGGACGGATCAATAAATGCCGGATCTTCCGGGTCCACTTCTGTCTGTGTCAGCATGCTGACAACTTCGCGGTCTAGCTTCAACTTATTCAATTCATTTTTCAATGATTGTTCCATCATATAGCCGATAAAACCTTGCGACTCCGCGCTGCAAACATCCAATGGAAGCGGTGGAACGAAATCCTTCGCTTCTTCGTTTTGACGAAGAATATTCCCGACTTGCGGTCCATTCCCGTGAGTGACAATGACCGTGTGTCCGTTCTTTACAATCTTCGAAATGATTTCTGTGCTGATCCGCACGTTTTCATATTGATTTTCATACGTCGCTTCCTGTTTAGGTTGGAGAATTGCATTTCCTCCGAGTGCGATTACTACCTTTTCAGCCATTCTAATTTCCTCCTCTTTATCAATAAACCAAGCAACATTCCAAAAACCGTGTCGATTCCGGAACTATGCCCCATATCCAGTAAATCTTCAATCACTGGTTCCAATGTATAAATATCGGTCTTCTCTGTTAACGCGGATACTGCCTTCACTACCGTCGAGCTGAATCTGCCATCCAGTGCATACAGCAAATATTCTAGGCCAACATCCGTAGTCAGATTTTCTTCCGCCACTAAACGGCGAAGCGTTTGAAGTGCTTCTGAAGAGATCAAGCCAACAGCTGTATGGATGGCCAAGATCCCAACGAGATGATCATCACCTGATGGAGTGAGCCCCTGGCCTCGGCCCAAAAAGAACCGCAAGCTTTGTTCCAATTTCTTTTGATCCGATGAAAGGAGTACCGCAACGAGCTCTTTCAGTTGCCGGCCTGTTTCGCTAGCAGGCCTATTTCCTTCCAGATAGTCCGCTACAAACTCTTCAATCTCAATGTCCAATCCCGTTTTCATCGGTTTTTCCACCAAGATGGATAGAAGCATGACTAAGTTATTCGTCACATTTTCTGCCTCAAGCTCACGACAGGACAACTCCCAATGAAACGGGTCGGCTTCAGCAAGCGAAACGGCAAGTGACGCCGCTTCAAAGACAAGCTCCTGTGAATCCGCTTGCCATTTCACCAGGCTTTCCTGTTCAATGGCTTTTACAAAAGAGTGAACATCCTCACCCGATAGGTGGATACCGAAAGGAAGCTCGCCATTCTTCTTCGTTCCGATGAAAAACAACCTGCCGCCCATCCGGATATTCACGCCATTTTGAAAGACACTGTGCACAGAGCCTTCCGGGTGCTCAGAAAGCAGCAGAGGAATACGCTGCTCGTATTCCTTTGCTGCTGCAACTGTTTTGTTTCCTGCCCCGCTGTTCATTAGATCAAGCCGAGTTTGATCGCGTACGCTTCCAATGCTTTTTCAAAGCATTCTTTCGGTGCACGGACCGTACCTGCTCCTACTTGTCCCATTCCAGCTTTTTTATGGGCAATCCCTGTATTAATGACTGGCTCAATGCCTGTCTCCACTACTTTACGTGCATCAATTCCGAGACAAGCGCCTTGGAAATCCCACGTAGGAATTGTGAAATTGCTGTTTTGAGATACACAGATCTCAGCCATTTCGTTACTTGTCGCAAGTGCATCGTCAAAACCGCCTGCACCGACAAAGCGAGTAACGCCTGGTGCAGCGATCATCGCCATACCGCCGACGCCGAATGTTTCTGTAATGGCGCTGTCTCCGATATCCGGGTTGGCATCTTCTTGTGAGTAACCTGTGAAGAACAGGCCTTGTGGCGTGTTAACCGGTGCTGTGAACCACTCGTCACCCATTCCGCTAATACGGATTCCGAAGTCTTTACCATTACGGCACATTGCTGTAACAACTGTACCGTGTTCAATCGTGCGCGCCGCATCCATGACTGCCTTGCTAGTTGCCATGGCAATGTTCAGGAAGAACTGGTCAGTATCCGCAAGGAACTGAATGACATCTTTGCGGTCTTTATCATCCATTTCTACTTGTACGATGTACGGGCTGATTTCCTTCAAGAAGATCAACGATGCCGCAATATTACGTTGGTGGAACTCGTCACCCATTGTGATCGCTTTTGCAATCATAACGTTCAAGTTCAAGCCGTCTTCTGTCAGCTTAAGCGCTTTCGAGATTGTCGGGCCAAGTACGTTTTGCATCCATTTCAAACGGTCAATAACTTCTTGAGAGTTTGCACCGAAACGAAGCACTTTCCCGATTCCTTCGTTCATAATGCAGTACGCTTCATTGCCATCCGTGCGGTTTTCTACAACAAAAACAGGCATGTTGGCAGAAGTAATTCCGCCCATAGGACCTACCGCGTTCACATGGTGGCAAGGGATGAATTTCACTTCGCCGGAAGCAAGCTGTTTTTCCGCTTCTTCTGGAGTAGCTGCCCATCCTTCATAGATCGATGCACCAATGCAAGAGCCTTGCATTGGGCCTGTCATGTCTTCCCACTTAATTGGAGGGCCTGCATGGAGCAATACTTTACCATCATTAAGTTCTTTTACTTTTTCTTTAGCCGGAACAACATCTACTAAGAATGGCGCTGAGCCGGTAATTTTGTCGATGACTGCCTTGTTTGCTTCATCCATTGAATTGTATTTCATACTCGTTCCACCTCATTCGTTATATTTAAAGCCGTTCTATCCCGATATGGCGAAGGCCCAGTCCATCTTCGGCCAGACCTTCATTCACTATCTTGCCGTCCTGTATTACTTCAACAAGCTAAGGATTTTAGCCATACGCGCGTTACCGCCGGCAATTGGACGCCAATCATATTGCACGAATTGAGTGCCTGTATCTGCAAGCGCATCCGTAAAGCCTTTTAAACCGACATTGATGACACGCGGACGGTCTGAAACGAGGGAAGCGATTTCATCGGAAACGGACAAATCGAATTCCTTGCCAGACTTCTCGCCTTCCACATGCTTCTTCTCGTAGTCTTCTACGTGAAGTCCTACGATGCTAAGTGCTGTACGGACTGCTTCGTTGTTCGTTTCTTTTACAATAATGCCTGCTTCTTTCAATGCTTTCACATGGCCATCGTAGCTTTGCGGATCGTTTTTCGTACCGCAAACGGTAGCGACGACATGCAGTGTGCGTCCATCTTCTTTAGCAGTAGCCACTGCTTTTTGAATGGAAGGAAGCAATGCACTTGCCATGTCATCATGCGAACCATAGCCAAGTACGAAATCGAGAAGAATGACAGCTGTAGATGCATCAGCACCTGCCTCTTCAATAAATTTCGAACGTGTTTCAGGATCGATCATCGGATGCGGCTTTCCTTGTGTGTACTTGTCATCACCAAGGTCGACAACTTCATGGCCTTCATGTTTAAGAACATAACCTTCTTCGTTTTTGATATGTGTTCCAAGTCCCAAAGCGTCTGAGATCAAGATCGCTGCTTCCGAAGCGAGTGTTCCGCCCGAATACAAGCCCTTTAATGTACGTTGGCCTTCTTTAAGATCTGTGTTGGACACTGTGAAATCACCAGCATTATAATCAGGTTTCACTTCATTGCCTTTTGCCAGGTCAACAGCGATGTAAGCTGTCTCTGCAAGCGTGTATGCCTGATATACATTGCCAACGTATTGCTCTGGCTTTTCGCCGAGGAATACAGCAACGACAGGTTTGGTCAAGCTTTGAAGCAAGTCCATTACTTCATTCCGTACATGCTCTGCAGGCGGCTTCGAAATGATTGTGATGATTTCTGTTTGGCTGTGATTTTCAAGCGCTCGGATGCCATCCATCATCGTGATTGCACCGATTGGATCTTTCAAGTCACGTCCGCCTGTTCCAATCGCATGGCTGACACCTTCGCCGAGACGGTCAATAATCGTTGAGACTTCTTGGATCCCTGTTCCGGAAGCACCTACGATACCGATGCGTCCTTTGTTTACTACGTTAGCGAATGCAAACGGCACGCCATCCAAAATACCTGTACCACAGTCAGGACCCATAACAAGCAATCCTTTGTCATGCGCTTTTTGCTTTAGACAAAGCTCGTCCTCAATCGATACGTTGTCACTGAATAAGAAAACGTGAAGTCCACGGTCAAGCGCCTTGTCCGCCTCGTCTGCTGCATATTGACCCGGCACTGAAATCATAGCGACATTCGCACCTGGTAATGCGTCCACTGCTTTGTCCCATGTACGCACTGTTTCAAAGCTTTGTTTTTTATTGCTGATGGATTGGTCTTTCAAATACTGATCGACTTTTTCTAGCACTTTGTCAATTAAACTAGCATCGTCTGTGTCTACAACGATTGCCATGTCGTTTGATTCGGCTGCTTCCAATTCAGGTGTATGCAATCCAGCCGTATTGAAAATATCCTTGTTCGCTGGAGTCGCCATCATTATTTGCACCTTGTTGAGCCCTTCCATCGTCGACACGGAATTCGTAAGTAACATCAGGTTGATGGAGTCTTGGTACGAGTTCTTCTTAATAATCGTATGAAGCACAAAAATCACTCCTATATTTTTTTGAAAATCAGCACAGCAAGTCACATGCCCAAAAATTCTCAGAAATAATCGCATGCAGCTGTTGATTTTCTACGCCAAAATCATTGTAACTGAGGCGCCATTGCAGACGAATAAAATCCACGGGTCCCACATTACAAAAACGTAAAAATTCTGATCAAAAGCTGTTTTCTTAGCGAACGGTAGTATAGTATTTAGAAGAAAAATGTTGAAATGAAATAGATTTTGAACCTAACGATAATCTAAAGAAGTTCAAGAGTACAGAGGAGACGAAATGATCATGGCAGAAACATTTGTCTATCGGCAAGTCGGAGAGTGTTCCATTGAGGGTGTGCTCCATCGCTCACCTGTGAAACAGGCGCCTTTGCTTGTTTTTATCCACGGAGGCGGACTAGTGTGGGGCACGAAGGACGATTTACATAAAGAACAAATAAAACGGTACACCGAAGCGGGATTCCACGTGTTTTCTGTCGATTACCGCCTGGCACCGGAAACTAAGCTGACCGGCATTCGGGAAGATATCGAAAGTTTGATCGCATGGTTAAAAACCGAGGCCTCTTCTATGTTCGACTTTGATCCGAACCGCGTGGCTGTAGTCGGCAGTTCCGCTGGCGGTTATTTAGCTTTGCTGTCCGGCACTTTTGAGGTGAAGCCGGATGCCATTGTGTCTTTCTACGGCTATGGACAAGTGACCGGAGACTGGTATAAGGAACCGAGTCCTCACTTTACAGCAATGCCTACGGTTCCTGAAGTGCTTGCAAACCAGCTAGTACAACCCTCGCCGATTTCTTCGGCTCCCATTCAAACAAGATACGCCATTTACTTGTATTGCCGTCAGACGGGCTCATGGCTTGATTGGGTGGCAGGTAAAGATCTTGCCAAGGACGAAGAGGCCTTGAAAAAATTTGCTCCTTTCGAGCTTGCAGACGCTGCATATCCGGCCACCTTGCTAATTCATGGAGATGCAGACAAAGATGTTCCTTATTCGGAATCAGTCGGAATGAAAGCGAAGCTGGACGCCCTGGGAGTCTGCAATGAACTGCTGACAATCCGGCAAGGACAGCATAATTTTGATGCGAACATGGAGGATCCGGACGCGATATATGCAGTGGAACAGACGATACGATTCCTGAAAGAGCGTTTTAAAATCGAAGAATCCTAACAAAGGGGAGTGCTTGAAATGAGAGTGAGCTTTGACGAGCTGAAAATGTTAATAGCACGGAAATTGACGAAGGCCGGTCTGCAGCCAGCGCATGCAGAAACGGTTGCCGATGTACTGGCACATGCAGATGCCCGGGGGATTCATTCACACGGTGCGATGCGGGTCGAGTATTATGCGGAGCGTATTGCAAAAGGTGGAACGACGATTGAACCGGATTTCAAATTCACAAAGACCGGAACGGGAACGGCCGTGCTGGATGCCGATAACGGAGCCGGGCATGTGGCGGCGAAAGAAGCAATGGAACACGCCATTCAAATGGCTCGCGAAAACGGTACAGCCATCGTTGGCATACGCCGAATGGGCCACAGCGGCGCCCTGTCTTATTTCGTCGAGCAGGCTGCTGAAGCTGGTATGATCGGCATTTCCATGTGCCAATCGGACCCTATGGTCGTTCCGTTTGGCGGTGCCGAACCGTATTTCGGTACAAACCCGATCGCTTTCGGAGCACCGGGCAAAGATGGCGATAAAATCATTATTGACATGGCGACAAGCATCCAGGCTTGGGGGAAAATCCTGCATGCCCGTTCAAAGCAAGAATCTATTCCAGATACGTGGGCAGTCGACAAGGATGGAATTCCAACGACAGACCCATTTAAAGTGAACGCCCTTCTGCCAATTGCCGGGCCAAAAGGGTATGGTCTCATGATGATGATCGACATCTTATCAGGCGTTCTGCTTGGTCTGCCATTTGGCAAGCATGTGTCCTCCATGTACCACGACCTGACTGCAGGCCGTGAGTTGGGCCAGCTGCATATCGTCATTGATCCCGGCGCTTTCACAAGCACGGAATTGTTCCGCGAAAGCATCTCCGGCATGATGAAGGAATTGAACGAGGTGAAGCCTGCTCCAGGGTTTAATCAAGTGCTGTATCCGGGACAAGACGCCTTGCTGAAAGAGCAAGAGGCCATGAAGAACGGAATTGAAATAGTCGATGATATTATCGATTACTTGCGGAGCGATGTCATCCATAACAATCAATACGATCATAAAGATCCGTTTGCGAAGTAAAATGACGAATGAGCGCAGCCAGGTTAATTCCCGGCTGCGCTCATTTTATCAATCCACGGTCTGTGCCTGCTTTAACAGGAAAGCCCGCAAGACTTGCGCGCCTTCCATCAGCTGCTCCATGGAAGTAAATTCGGCTGGATTATGGCTAAGTCCATCCTTGGACGGAACGAAAATCATGCCTGTCGGACAGAGAGAGGCCATATTCATTGCATCATGGCCAGCGCCGCTCGGCATCTTCATCCAAGCGATTCCTTGTGCCTCGCAAACTGATTCCAAATCCTTCACTAGCGCGTTGTCCATTTGAACAGGCGTCTCGCTTGAGATTTCCTCCATCCAGATATTCAGGCAACGAGCTTTCTTCACATCGTCTATCGCTTTTTCAAGTGCCTCCACGACCCGCTGGCGGGATTCGAGGCTCGTTCCTCGGATGTCGACATCCAATTCCGCGAGGCCCGGCACAACATTCATGGCGCCAGGCTGGATGGAAAAGACACCGACCGTACCGACTGTGCCATGCGCAAGCTCCTCGATTGCTGCCCGCTCCACGGCAAGTGCAATTTCCGCTCCACCTAGAAGGGCGTCATGCCGATAATCCATCGGCGTTGTGCCGGAATGATCCGCCGTCCCCTCGACATGCACGTGAAAACGAATAGGTGCCGCAATAGCGGAGACAATCCCAATCGAGACGTCTTGCTTTTCAAGAACTGGCCCCTGTTCCACATGCAGCTCAACGAATGCCTTGAATTCATCACGAAAACGCTTTGCCAAATGAACCTCTTCCAAATCAAGACCGTTCTCTTCAAATGCATGCATCAGCGTGACTCCGTTTTTATCTGTCAAAGACCTGGTATACGCAGGATCCAGCCGCCCCGTCATCGCTTTGCTTCCTAAAGTCGATGCACCAAAGCGAGCGGATTCTTCACATGCAAAGATGATCACTTCGAGCGGGTGCAAAGTAGCAATGCCCTCATCCGCTAGGGAACGCATAATTTCAAGAGCGACAAGAACGCCCGCCGTTCCATCGAATTCTCCAGCAGCATACACCGAGTCAATATGCGAGCCCGTTGCCACAACCGGCAAGTCAGGGGCAGCCCCTTCCCGGCGCGCAATGACATTCCCCGCATAATCGGTCCGCACCGTCAGACCCGCAAGCTTCAGCTGCTCGATCATATAGAGCCGAGCGTCGCGTTCCATTTTCGTATAGGCCAATCGATTAATGCCTTCTCCTTTGTCCGTGAACTTCGCAAGTTCTTCAAACGAGAGGCGCAGCCGGTCCATCTTCATGGCAATTCCCCCTCTTTCTATAATCGTGTTTCTATTTACAAAATTGTTATATCTCCAAGTATCGCAAGTTGAAGCTAGAAAATCAAATCTGTTTTTTGGACTGCAATCAATCACAACAGGAGGATGGGGATAGTATGAAGAATAGGAGAAATTGAAAAACCCCTCCCCGAAAAATCGGGAAGAGGCTGTATACGTTGATTAACGCTTCGAGAACTGTGGTGCGCGACGAGCAGATTTAAGACCGTATTTTTTACGTTCTTTCATACGTGCGTCACGTGTAAGCAATCCAGCAGCTTTAAGAGCCGGGCGGAAGTCAGGATCTACGTTAAGTAGAGCGCGAGCTACGCCGTGGCGGATAGCGCCAGCTTGACCTGTGTAACCGCCGCCGTGGACGTTTACGTGGATGTCATAGCTTCCAAGTGTTTGTGTTGCTACTAGTGGTTGTTTGATCACTTCGCGAAGTGTTTCAAATGGTACGTAGTCTTCTACGTCACGGTTGTTGACGACGATTTTTCCTTCGCCAGGAACGAGACGTACACGAGCTACTGAACTTTTACGACGGCCAGTGCCGATATATTGTACTTGTGCCAAAGGTGGTTCCTCCTCTTAATTATCCACGAAGCTCGTAAGCTTCTGGTTTTTGTGCCGTATGTGGATGTTCCGCTCCAGCATACACGTGAAGTTTCTTGATAGTTTGACGACCTAGAGGACCTTTTGGAAGCATCCCTTTAATCGCTAGTTCCAACATTTTAGTTGGGTAGTTAGTACGCATTTCAAGCGCTGTACGAGACTTGATACCGCCTGGGTGGTTCGAGTGGCGATAGTAAATTTTGTCGTGTAGTTTGTTTCCAGTAAGGTGAATCTTGTCCGCGTTGATGATGATTACGTGATCACCAGTGTCAACGTTTGGTGTGAACGTCGGTTTATGTTTACCGCGTAAGATCGCTGCAACTTCAGATGCAAGACGTCCAAGCGTCTGGCCTTCAGCGTCGACAACGAGCCATTTACGCTCTACTTCGTGACCTTTAGCCATGAATGTTGTACGCATGTATTGTTCCTCCTAATGAATGTCAAAATTGTTCCGTTTTCTCTATCCCTAAACACAAATAAACTTTCCGGGGCTTATTGTGGGGTTATTGAAATACCATTTATCATCTTATAATGTTTACCACTTTAAGTCAAGCGTTTTTGTGAAAACACCAGGAAAAGTTGGCTCAGCCGTCATATGTGACATTAACAAGGTACAAACCGTGAGCTGGCGCGGTTTTCCCTGCCCTTTTACGGTCTTTCGCCTCTAAGATCGCCTGAATGTCCGCCGGCTCGTTCCAGCCGATTCCGACGGCTAGCAGCATGCCTGCAATGGTCCTCACCATATTGTATAAAAATCCGTCGCCTTCGATTGTCATGATCAATTCCTCGCCCTGCTCCTCAATGGTGAGCATGCGTATCGTCCGCACTTTACTTGCAGTTGCCGTTTTTGAAGAGCAGAAACTAGTAAAGTCATGAGTCCCCATAAAATAGTTCGCTGCTTCGCGCATTCGCCCGATGTCTGGATTCCATTTGCCCAAATGAACAGAATAATTCCGCTCAAACGGGCTTTGCACTTCACTTTTTGTCCATTTGAACATATACGTTTTTCCAGTGGCCGAATAGCGGGCATGAAAATCGTCATCGACGAATTCCACAGACTCCGCCCGGACATCTTTTGGGAAGTACACATTCAACGCCATTTTCCACCGTTCCAGCGATAGATCGAGCGGTGTGTCGAAATGGATGACCTGTCCCAGGGCATGCACGCCTGCATCGGTCCTTCCGCTCGCTACAGAGAAGATCGACTGGTCTTTATGGAGCTTGCGAAGCCCCTTATCGATTTCCGACTGCACCGTGCGCATCTTCGGCTGATACTGATAACCTGCAAAATTCGTTCCGTCGTAGGAAATGACAGCTTTCACTCGTCTCATCATATCCCTCCTAACTCCGAAGCAAAAGTAATACGGCCAGCAATAAGCCAAAGATGACAAGAGCTAATGTATCGCGCCATTGCCAATCCAATTGGCGGTATCTCGTGCGCCCTTCTCCTCCGCGGTAGCCGCGGACTTCCATCGCGATGGCCAAATCCTCTGCCCGCTTGAAGGCACTGACAAACAAAGGTACGAGCAATGGGACTACGGCTTTGATCCGCTCTTTCAGAGAACCTGTTGTCAAATCGGAACCCCTAGCCAGCTGGGCTTTCATGATTTTATCCGTCTCGTCCATCAAGGTTGGTATGAACCGCAGAGAAATCGACATCATGAGCGCCAGTTCATGGACAGGGAGCTTCACCTTTTTCAATGGGTTCAGCAAGGTCTCCATTCCGTCCGTTATGGAAATTGGCGAGGTCGTCAAAGTTAGAATCGTCGTCATCAAAACGAGAACTAGAAAACGAACGGAAATATAAATCCCCTGCCGAAGCCCTTCTTCATAAATCCGGATGAACTTCCATTCAAACAAAATCGGTCCTTCTTTTGTGAAAATGAAATGCATTAACAGCGTAAAAGCGACCAGGAATAAAATCGGTTTTAATCCATTAAACAAAAAATACATCCGAATTCTTGACGTCAAAATGGTCAGTAGCGTAAACGCCAGCAGGACGGCATATGTCGCTGTATTATTGGCGAAAAAGACGGCTACGATGAACAGAAAGACAAAAATCAACTTCGATCGGGGATCCAGCCGATGGACGAAGGAATGGCCTGGGATATAGCGGCCAAAAATCATTTTTTCCATCATCTTCGGCCACCTGCTTCCTTCAAGACCACGGCCATCTCTTTTGCGAGCTGCTCCTCTGTTAAAGCTAGTCTTCCGAGCTGTTTACCCGTCAGTTTCTCAAAATCCCGCTGGAATCGGACAGAACGCGGAACCCCTAACCGATAGGAAGCCAGCTCCTCTGCCTGCCCGAATACATCCTCCGGTGTGCCGGATAAAACAGACCTCCCATCGTGCATGACGAGGATCTGGTCGGCATATCTCGCCGCGTCCTCCATGCTGTGCGTGACTAGGATGGTTGTCAGGTTCTCTTCTACATGCAAACGGTGGAACAGTTCCATAATCTCTTTCCTACCCCGCGGATCAAGTCCCGCTGTCGGTTCATCCAAAATGAGTACAGAAGGATTGAAAGCAAGAACGCCCGCAATTGCCACCCGGCGCATTTGACCGCCTGAAAGATCGAATGGCGACTTCTGTGCCACATCGGGCGGCAAGCCGAGGAGCTTGATCAATTCATGTGCCCGGCTTCTTGCCTCCTCTTCCGGAATGCCAAAATTCAATGGACCGAACATAATATCCTTCTCAACCGTTTCTTCAAACAGCTGGTGTTCGGGGAATTGAAAGACGATGCCGACATGCTTTCTGACATCCTTTAAAGCCTTCCCTTTCGTATCGGATGTAATGACAGTCGGACCGACTCGCACAGAGCCTTCAGAAGGCTTCAGGAGCCCGTTCAGATGCAAGAGCAATGTGGACTTGCCCGAACCGGTATGTCCGATTATAGCGGTATAGGAGCCGGATGGGATGGTCGCATTGACCTCTTCCAATGCTCGTTTTTCAAAAGGCGAATCCTTCGCATATAAATAGCCTACTTGTTGAAGTACGATGTCCATAGTTCATTCACCAACTCTTCTTCTGACATATGGTTACCATTCAATTCAATGCCCTCATCTCGAAGATAGCTGGACAATTTCATGGAAAACGGCAAATCAAGTCCGATGGCTTCCAGCTCATGCCCTCTTTCGAAGATCTCCGCGGGCGATCCAATGGCAAGCACCTTTCCTTGATTCATGACAATGACGCGGTCAGCCAACAGGACTTCTTCCAAGTCATGCGTAATAGAGAGAACCGTCAAGCCCGTTTGCCGTTTCAGCTCCTCTACCACCCGGATGACTTCATCCCGGCCTTGCGGATCCAGCATGGAAGTCGCTTCATCCAAGATGAGTAGCTCAGGTTCGAGGGCAAGCGCCCCTGCGATTGCTACACGCTGCTTCTGTCCGCCAGATAGGTGATGGGGTTCGTGGTCCAGAAAGGACTCCATCTTCACCTGGGCAAGGGCAGAATGCACCCGCGGCACCATCTCCTCAAAAGGAACTCCATTGTTCTCCAAAGCAAATGCGACATCATCCTGAACGGTCGAACCGACAAACTGATTGTCGGGGTTCTGAAAAACGATGCCCATTCGTGACCGGATGTCCCAAAGATTCTCTTCACCCAACTCTTCCAGGAAGACGCGAATCGTCCCTTCGCTTGGGAATAAGAGTCCGATGATCAATTTGGCCAATGTCGATTTACCGGAACCATTATGTCCAACTATCGCAATCCATTCACCCTCTTTGATGGTGAATGAAATATCATCCAATGCTTTTCTGCTCTCCTGCTCGTCTTCTGATGCATATGTGAATGAAACATGTTCTAACGAAAGGATTTCCTTCAATTCGACCACCCCAGACTGAATCGTTATGTATCATTTGGAGCATCAAGTCCGTAAAGAATTCACTCCACTACGGCCCGTTCGGCGAGAATATGCATTGACAAGCTGTTACGGCCTCCACCGATCATGCGTATGGTGGGGGTCTTACAGCCAGTGAATGCAGGATATAAAAATAAAAATAAAAAAAGCGCGCACCTCATCCGAAGAAATGCGCTCATATCTATAACTGATAGCGGGTGCTCAATCCGAATCAGCGGATGAGGTACGTAGAGCTAGACCAATGGAGGTACAGTACCTGCCATCAATCGTAACACTCAGCTTTTCATATTGTCGTATAAATCTATTGTAAAAGAAGGGTGTGGCTATGCGAATGCCAGACACACCCTCCTCCGATTCCAAACAGACACCGGCGGCATACGTACCGCCCGTCTAGATGGATTAAACTAATTCGATAACTACTACAGGTGCTCCATCGCCACGGCGAGGTCCCATTTTCATGATACGTGTGTAACCGCCTTGGCGATCTGCATAACGCGGTGCAACTGTATCAAACAATTTTTGCAATGCAAATGTCGTTTGCTCTTTGCCCTCTTCGTCTTCAGTTACAATCACTTCACGACGGATGAACTCAGCAGCTTGACGACGCGCATGCAAATCTCCACGCTTACCAAGAGTGATCATTTTTTCGACTACGGAACGCAATTCTTTTGCGCGCGCTTCAGTCGTTTGGATACGCTCATGAATAATGAGGTCTGTCGCTAAGTCGCGTAGCATCGCTTTACGTTGTGAACTTGTGCGTCCAAGTTTTCTGTATGCCATAGAAGTTTCCCTCCCTCAATTTATTTCTTAATCTTCCGAGCGTAACCCAAGGTTCAACTCGTCCAATTTCGCCTTCACTTCTTCAAGTGATTTACGGCCAAGGTTTCGCACTTTCATCATTTCATCCTCTGACTTGTTAGCAAGTTCAAGGACTGTATTGATGCCTGCACGTTTCAGGCAGTTATAAGAACGAACGGAAAGGTCAAGTTCTTCAATCGTCATCTCAAGGACTTTCTCTTTCTGGTCTTCTTCTTTTTCCACCATGATTTCAGCAGATTGTGCTTCGTCAGTCATGCCGACAAAAATGTTCAGATGCTCCGTCAGGATTTTTGCTCCGAGCGAAACAGCTTCTTTCGGACCGATGCTGCCATCTGTCCAAATATCAAACGTCAACTTGTCAAAGTTTGTACTTTGACCGACCCGTGTGTTTTCAACTTGGAAATTGACGCGTGAAACTGGAGTGTAAATAGAGTCAATCGGAATAACACCAATCGCAAGATCCTCACGTTTGTTCTGATCAGAAGGTGCATAGCCGCGTCCACGGACAGCATACATGCGCATGCGGAGATGCCCGTTTTTGCCAAGCGTTGCGATATGAAGATCAGGGTTCAGCACTTCGACATCACTATCGTGAGTAATATCAGCTGCTGTTACAACTCCTTCACCTTTTACATCTATTTCAATCACTTTCTCATCATCTGAGTAGATTTTGAGAGCAAGCTTCTTCACGTTCAAAATAATTGTTGCTACGTCTTCGACGACACCTTCAATTGTAGAGAATTCATGAAGAACCCCGTCGATCTGAATAGATGTTACGGCAGCTCCTGGCAATGAAGAAAGAAGCACACGGCGCAAGGAATTCCCTAACGTATTTCCGTATCCACGCTCCAATGGTTCAATAATAAACTTACCGAACTTGGAATCTTCGCTGATCATAACTGTTTCAATCTTCGGTTTCTCAATCTCGATCATTCATTTACCCTCCTTCAAAACGTCTAGTATATAGGCCGTTCCATATTGAAATCGATTCGTATAGACAACAAATTGCAATCACACAATTCATTTTTGCCAAAAATTGTGCTTCTCAATCAATTGGAGAACAAACCTTTATACACGACGACGTTTTGGCGGGCGGCAACCGTTATGTGGTACCGGAGTTACGTCTCTGATTGCAGTTACTTCAAGACCTGCAGCTTGTAGTGAACGAATTGCAGCTTCACGTCCAGCACCCGGTCCTTTTACTGTAACTTCCAAAGATTTCAAGCCATGCTCCATAGATGCTTTCGCAGCTGTTTCAGCAGCCATTTGTGCAGCGAATGGAGTTGATTTACGGGAACCTCTGAAACCAAGTGCACCAGCGCTTGACCAAGAAAGTGCATTCCCGTGGCTGTCAGTGATCGTTACGATAGTATTGTTGAACGTCGAACGGATATGTGCAATACCAGTTTCAATATTCTTTTTTACACGACGTTTACGAGTTTGTTGTTTACGTGCCATGTTTAGAAAACCTCCCTTACTTATTATTTCTTCTTGTTAGCAACTGTCCGCTTAGGACCTTTACGAGTACGTGCGTTGTTTTTCGTGTTTTGTCCGCGTACTGGCAATCCACGACGGTGGCGGATTCCACGGAAGCTACCGATTTCCATCAAACGTTTGATGTTGAGGGAAGTTTCACGACGAAGATCCCCTTCTACTTTCAAGCCGTCGATTTGCTCACGGATTTTATCTAGTTCTGCATCAGTCAAATCGCGAACGCGTGTGTCTTCAGAGATACCAGCGTTAGCCAAGATCTTTTGTGCAGTAGTTTTACCGATTCCAAAAATGTATGTCAATGAAATGACAACGCGCTTATCGCGCGGTACGTCTACTCCAGCAATACGTGCCATATAGAGTGTGCACCTCCCTTTGAATTAGCCTTGTCTTTGTTTGTGTTTAGGATTTTCACAGATTACCATTACTCGGCCGCGTCTGCGAATGACTTTGCATTTTTCGCAGATCGGTTTTACAGATGGCCTTACTTTCATCTTACCCAACCTCCTTCAATATTCCGGAGTTGCAAAAGTTTATTTGAAACGGTATGTGATCCGACCGCGTGTTAAATCGTAAGGCGAAAGTTCCAATGTCACTTTGTCGCCTGGCAGGATGCGGATAAAGTGCATACGGATCTTGCCTGATACATGCGCAAGAATCGTATGGCCATTTTCCAATTCTACCTTGAACATCGCGTTCGGCAACGTTTCGACTACGGTTCCTTCAACTTCAATTACGTCGTCCTTCGCCATCAATCCTGTCTCCCTTCTATATCCAATAAAGGTCCTAACCATCTAGCGGCAGCAGAGTCGCCTTCAAAGCTCCTTCAACATATGTCCGGATTGCATGAGTGATGTTCGAAAGACGTCTGTCACATTTCGTTTCCCGTAAGTCAGTCCCCGACTATTGTTGTGGAATATCGCATCGGAATAGACACGACCGACAGGATTGCCGTGGAGGAACCCCGAATTCGTTTTAGTCCTTTTCGACAAATACATTATAGCCACTCGCATGGCGAAATGCATTTGATTCGATCTGGTGCGAATCATCATCGGGCTCTTACCAGTTCCTATACCGGGCACCATATGCTTTTGCAGCTCGTTAATCTTACTTTCCGTGCAGCAAGTGCTGCCCTTTACAGAAGGCGTGCATGAATTGTGCCCGGAAAGGATCACTGTGCGCTTTCGCTAAGGATTGCGTCCAAATCTTCAAAAACGTCATTGATGTCCTGCTCACCATCAATATTTGAAAGCACGCCTTTTGCATCATAGAACGCTAAGAGCGGTGCTGTTTGATTCATATTTACTTCCAGACGGTTCGTGACAGTTTCCGGATTATCATCCGCTCGCTGATAAAGTTCCCCGCCATCCTTGTCACAGACACCATCCACTTTTGGTGGATTGAACTGCAAATGATAGGATGTGCCGCATACTTTGCAAATTCTGCGACCGGTCAATCTTGCGATCAGTTCTTCCTTTTCGACTTTGATGTTTAGAACATCGGTGATTTTCCGTCCCATATCAGCGAGAAGCTGATCGAGCGCCTCGGCTTGAGGCACTGTGCGAGGAAATCCATCTAAAAGGAAACCTTTGTCGCAATCCGACTTGCTTAATCGTTCACGAACGATTCCGATAGTCACTTCATCAGGCACAAGTGCGCCTTGATCCATGAACGACTTTGCTTTGACTCCAAGTTCCGTGCCTTCTGCTATTGCAGCACGGAACATATCGCCTGTAGAAATATGAGGGATTTCGTACTTTTCGACAATTTTGTCTGCCTGTGTGCCTTTGCCGGCTCCAGGTAGACCCATTAATACGATATTCATACGTCTTGCCCTCCATCCATATTACACCGATAGGGCCAAACCTATACGGATTTATTTCATGAAGCCTTTGTAATGCCGTTTAACGAGTTGGGATTCCAATTGCTTCATAGTCTCAAGGGCAACCCCGACGACGATGAGCAAGCTCGTTCCACCGATCTGAGCCGACTGTGGAAGGTTGGCTAGATTGATGAAGAAAATCGGCATGACTGCGACGAGCGCCAAGAAGATGGAGCCGACGAATGTCAGTCTGTACAAAGTGCTAGTCAAGTATTTTTGTGTGTTTTGTCCTGGACGAATGCCCGGGATGTAAGCACCTTGCTTTTTCAAGTTGTCCGCCATATTTTCTGGATTCACTTGAATGAATGCATAGAAATAGGTGAACGCAAGGATCAATGCTACGTAAATGATCATTCCGACAGGATGTGTGTAATCGAATGTTCGAGTAATGAACTTCGTTACGCTGTTCTCGCCGAAAAATGCTGCCAATTGCTGTGGTGTGATGAAAAATGCCACGGCAAAGATTACTGGAATAACTCCGGCTGCATTCAATTTCAATGGCAAGTGAGTTTGTTGTCCTGCAGTTGTTTGACCGCGGCCAGTCACTCGTTTTGCATATTGAATTGGAATTTTACGAAGCGCTTCTTGTACGTATACGACACCAGCAATGATTGCGATAATGACAATCAATAAAAGTGCCATCGTTGCAATACGGATGAATAGCAGGTCGCCCGCATCTTGAATTTGAGTGGCATACAGTTGGTTAACCGCGTTCGGGATACCCGCCGCAATACCAGCAAAGATGATAATGGAAATTCCATTACCGACACCTTTTGCGGTAATTTGTTCACCTAGCCACAACAAGAATGAAGTTCCTGCTGTCAGAACGATTGCAATTACGATGTAAGTTGAAATGCCTTCATCCTTGATCAGCGTGCCGCCGAACATTTGGTTAAACCCGAATGACATGGCAATCGCTTGGATAAAAGCAAGAACAACAGTGAAATAACGTGTGAACTGGGCAAGCTTCCGTCTTCCGACATCCCCTTGCTTCGCCCACTCTGTAAATTTCGGAACGACATCCATCTGCAATAACTGCACGATGATGGATGCGGTGATGTAAGGCATGATTCCCATCGCGAAGATAGAGAACTTGGATAATGCCCCACCACCAAATGTGTTTAAGAAACCGATAAATTGGTTATTGGTTGCTTGTAAAGCAGTCGCGTCAACGTTTGGCACTGGAATGAAAGTTCCGAGCCGGAAAACGATGAGCACGAGTAGTGTGAAAATGATTTTAGACCTGATATCTCTAACGCGCATAAAGTTGGAGATTGTCTGAAACATTATACCACCTCGGCTTGCCCGCCCGCTTTCTCGATTGCTTCTTTAGCGGAAGCAGAGAATTTGTGAGCTTTGACAGTGATCTTTTTCTCAAGAGTCCCATTACCAAGAATCTTAATACCGGATTTTTCATTGCTCACAATTCCTGTTTCGACTAGCAATTCAGGCGTTACTTCCGTGCCATCCTCAAAACGGTTAAGTGTTTCAAGGTTAACGATCGCGTATTCCTTACGGTTGATGTTCGTAAATCCACGCTTAGGAAGACGTTGGAAAAGTGGAAGCTGACCACCCTCGAATCCAAGACGAACGCCGCCGCCGGAACGAGCCTTTTGACCTTTGTGACCTTTACCGGAAGTTTTACCAGTACCGGAACCGATACCACGTCCAATACGCTTACGTGATTTACGTGCGCCTTCGGCTGGTTTCATTTCGTGTAATTTCATCCTTATCGGCACCTCCTTATTCGAAAATGTGGATTATTGTTCTTTTACAGATACCAAGTGGCTGACTTTGTTGATCATGCCGCGGATTGCGACGTTATCTTCATGTTCAACCGTTTGGTTTAATTTGCGCAGACCTAATGCTTCAACTGTTTTGCGTTGTGCCGGTTTAGCACCGATCACACTTTTAGTAAGGGTGATTTCAAGTTTGTTTGCCATTGTATTTCCCCCCTCAACCTAACAGTTCTTCTACGGATTTGCCGCGCAATTTTGCTACGTCTTCTGCGCGTTTCAAGCTCTTCAGCCCTTCAATTGTTGCACGGACCATGTTGATCGGTGTGCTAGAACCTAGAGATTTTGAAAGGATATCCGTGATTCCTGCTAGTTCTAGTACCGCACGGACAGGTCCTCCGGCGATAACTCCAGTACCAGGTGCTGCTGGTTTGATAAGGATCTGTCCAGCACCGAAACGTCCTAGTACTTCGTGTGGTGTAGTTCCTTGTACCATTGGCACTTCAATCAAGTTCTTCTTCGCATCTTCGATAGCTTTACGGATTGCATCTGGAACCTCTTGTGCTTTACCAGTTCCGAAACCGACACGGCCGTTTTTATCTCCGACTACGACAAGTGCAGTAAAACGGAAACGACGTCCACCTTTAACCACTTTCGCTACGCGGTTAATCGTAACTACGCGTTCTTCGAATTCACTTTTAATCTGATCATTACGACGCATGAAATATGTCCCTCCTTCTTAATTAAAATTCCAGTCCATTTTCGCGTGCTGCGTCCGCAAGAGCTTTGACACGGCCGTGAAATAGGTATCCGCCACGGTCAAAAACGACTGCCTTGACGTCTTTTTCAACGGCTTTTTTCGCGATCATTTCGCCGACTTTAGCTGCTGCTTCAGCATTGCCTTTTGAGTCAGCACCGAACTCTTTATCCATAGTGGAAGCACTTGCAATCGTAACGCCATTCACATCATCGATCAATTGTGCATAGATATGTTTATTTGAACGGTACACATTCAAACGTGGACGCGCTGCGGATCCGCTGATTTTCGTACGCACACGTGCGTGACGTTTTTTACGTACAGCGTTTTTATCCTGTTTTGTGATCATCGTGGTCACTCCTTCCGGATGCCTTAAGCGGCATTATTTACCTGTTTTTCCTTCTTTGCGGCGGATTTGTTCGCCTTCGTACTTAATACCTTTACCTTTGTAAGGCTCTGGTGGACGTACTTGTCTGATGTTCGAAGCAAGAGCACCTACACGCTCTTTGTTGATGCCGCGAACGATGATCTTTGTATTGGAAGGAACTTCAACTTCGATTCCTTCTTCTGGTGTGAACTCAACTGGATGAGAGTATCCAACGTTCAATACAAGCTTTTTACCTTGAAGTTGTGCACGGTAACCTACCCCGACAAGTTCAAGAGTACGCTCGAATCCTTGAGATACACCTACGACCATGTTGTTCAAAAGTGAACGAGTTGTTCCGTGGATGGAACGGTGTTCTTTCGCGTCAGAAGGACGGATCAAAGTGATAACGTTGCCTTCTTGTTCGATTTTGATATCAGTGTTAAATGTATTTGTAAGTTCGCCTTTCGGTCCTTTTACAGTCACGTGGTTGTCATCAGAAATAGTGACAGTTACGTTTTCAGGCACCTCAATCGGCTTTTTGCCAATACGGGACATTCAATTGCACCTCCATTCTATTGTTGCGGATTACCAAACGTAAGCTACGACTTCTCCGCCTACTTGTTTTGCACGAGCTTCCTTATCTGTAAGGAGACCATGTGATGTGGAAACGAGGGCGATACCTAGACCATTCAAAACTTTAGGCACTTCGTTCGTTTTTGCATAAACGCGAAGACCCGGTTTTGAAATACGTTTAAGACCAGTGATAACACGCTCGTTGTTTTGACCATATTTCAGGAAAATGCGGATGATGCCTTGTTTGCTATCTTCCACGTATTCGACATCGCGGACGAAACCTTCACGCTTCAAGATTTCTGCGATTTCTTTTTTCATATTTGAAGCAGGTACCTCAAGCTTCTCGTGGCGAACCATGTTCGCGTTACGGATGCGTGTAAGCATATCTGCAATCGGATCACTCATTGTCATTCCATTAACCTCCTTCCCAAGTTAGGGGATTACCAGCTAGCTTTTTTGACGCCTGGGATTTGTCCCTTGTATGCAAGTTCGCGGAAACAAATACGGCAAAGTTTGAATTTACGATATACGGAGTGCGGACGACCACAGCGCTCGCAACGTGTATATTCTTGTACTTTGAACTTTGGCGTACGTTTCTGTTTAACGATCATTGATTTCTTAGCCACGTTTTCGCCTCCCTTTTATTTACTTTTGGAACGGCATGCCGAACTGCGTCAATAACTCACGTGCTTCTTCATCGGAGTTTGCAGTCGTAACGATGACGATATCCATTCCACGTACTTTTGATACTTTATCGTAGTCAATTTCAGGGAAAATGAGCTGTTCTTTAACACCTAGCGTATAGTTGCCGCGACCATCGAATGCTTTTTTAGAAACACCACGGAAGTCACGTACACGAGGAAGTGAAATAGCGATCAGCTTGTCAAGGAATTCATACATGCGATCTCCACGTAGCGTTACTTTCGCTCCGATTGGCATACCTTCACGTAGACGGAATCCAGCGATTGACTTCTTCGCTTTTGTAACTACTGGTTTTTGACCAGAGATAATTGTTAAATCTTCTACTGCCGCATCTAGTGCTTTTGAGTTTTGAACTGCGTCACCCACACCCATGTTGATGACGATTTTCTCGACTTTCGGCACTTGCATGACAGACTTATATTCAAACTTGCTCATAAGAGCAGGTGAGACTTCTTTTACAAATTTATCTTTCAGACGGCTCATTCTAAAGAACCTCCCTTCTTCAAGAGATTATTTTTTTTCTTTAAGTTCTTTTTTGCTAATTACGTCAAGTACTTCGCCGGACTTTTTAGCAACACGGGATTTGATGCGGTATGTTTTGTCGCCTTCCGTTTTTTCCTCGTATTTATAACCGACGCGAGTAGGTTCGCCCGATTTAGGATCGATTAGCATTACGTTAGAAACATGGATAGCTGCTTCCATGCTCACAATGCCTCCTTGAGGATTTGCTTGGTTCGGTTTCGTATGCTTTTTGACGATGTTAACACCTTCGACAAGAACTCGTTCTTTGTTTGGAAGTACTGAGAGGATGACGCCAGTTTTACCTTTGTCTTTCCCAGTGATAACTTTTACTTTATCGCCTTTTTTAACGTGCATTGTATCGCACCTCCTTGATTGGCACTGTCATGTGATTAAAGAACTTCTGGAGCTAGTGAAATGATCTTCATGAAGTTGTTGTCGCGAAGTTCGCGGGCAACTGGTCCGAAAATACGAGTTCCACGTGGGCTCTTATCATCACGGATGATTACGCATGCGTTTTCGTCGAACGTAATGTAGGAGCCATCTTTACGACGCACTCCGCTTTTCGTGCGGACGATTACAGCTTTAACAACGTCACCTTTCTTGACAACGCCGCCTGGTGTTGCTTTCTTGACCGTAACAACGACGATATCACCGATATTCGCAGTCTTGCGTCCAGTTCCACCAAGTACTTTAATAGTTAAAACTTCACGCGCACCTGAATTGTCGGCAACTTTCATACGAGTTTCCTGTTGAATCATTGAGGCTACCTCCTCTCGGAATTTACTTTCCGAACGTTATTAAATGATGACCGCTTTTTCGACTACTTCGATGAGGCGGAAACGTTTTGTTGCTGATAATGGGCGAGTTTCCATAATGCGAACGATATCGCCGATTTTCGCTTCATTCATTTCATCATGTGCTTTGAATTTCTTTGAATACTTTACACGCTTACCGTATAAAGAATGCTTTTTATGTGTCTCTACCATTACGGTAACTGTTTTATCCATTTTGTCGGATACGACACGGCCTGTATATACTTTGCGCTGGTTACGCTCAGTCATGGCTGCAACCTCCTTCATCAGTTATTTGCACTGATCTCTCTTTGACGTATTACAGTTTTCATGCGCGCAATCGATTTGCGAACTTCGCGGATGCGTGCAGTGTTTTCTAATTGTCCTGTCGCTAATTGGAAGCGAAGGTTGAAAAGCTCTTCTTTCAGTGATTTTACCTTTTGCTCGATTTCTGCAGTTGTCAAGTCACGGATTTCATTAGCTTTCATTAGACTCACCACCAATTTCTTCACGTTTAACAAACTTGCTCTTTACAGGCAGTTTGTGCGATGCGAGTCGAAGTGCTTCACGTGCAACTTCTTCAGACACACCTGCAATTTCAAACATTACTCGACCAGGCTTTACAACTGCTACCCAGCCTTCAACAGCACCCTTACCGGAACCCATCCGGACTTCAAGAGGCTTTTTCGTATATGGTTTATGCGGGAAAATATTGATCCATACTTTACCGCCACGCTTCATGTAACGTGTCATCGCAATACGGGCAGATTCGATTTGACGGTTTGTGATCCAGCCAGATTCAGTAGCTTGGATGCCGAATTCACCGAATTGAACTTTTGCGCCGCCTTTTGTCATACCGCGCATTTTGCCACGGAATACACGACGGTGTTTAACGCGTTTAGGCATTAACATATTATTTGCCTCCTTCCTCAGAGTTCTTCTTCACTGGAAGGACTTCTCCCCGGTAGATCCATACTTTAACGCCTAGCTTACCGTAAGTAGTATCGGCTTCTGCATGTGCATAGTCGATGTCAGCACGTAATGTATGGAGAGGAACAGTTCCTTCGCTGTAGTGTTCCGCACGAGCGATGTCAGCACCGCCAAGACGTCCGGATACTTGCGTTTTGATACCTTTAGCGCCAGCACGGATTGTGCGTTGGATCGCTTGTTTTTGTGCACGACGGAAAGATACACGACTTTCCAATTGACGTGCGATTGATTCTGCAACCAATTTCGCGTCAAGATCAGCACGTTTGATTTCTACGATATTGATGTGAACACGCTTGCCAGTGATTTCGTTAAGCTGTTTACGAAGTGCCTCGACTTCAGAACCGCCTTTACCGATCACCATACCTGGCTTCGCAGTGTGAATAGTAATGTTAACACGCTTTGCTGCACGCTCGATTTCCACTTTGGAAAGCGCTGCGTCTACTAGGCGTTGTTCGATATATTCACGGATTTTCAAGTCTTCGTGTAATAGGTCTGCGTAGTCTTTTTCTGCATACCACTTCGAATCCCAATCACGAATGATGCCAACCCGTAAACCATTAGGATGTACTTTTTGACCCACGAATTATCCCTCCTTCTTTTCAGATACCACTACAGTGATGTGGCTAGTACGTTTGTTGATCGCACTTGCACGGCCTTGTGCACGTGGACGGAAACGTTTCATTGTCGGACCTTCATCTACGAATACTTCGCTTACGATGAGGTTTTCGACATCCATTTCATAGTTGTGTTCAGCGTTTGCAATTGCTGATTTCAATACTTTTTCTACAACCGGAGATGCCGCTTTAGGCGTCAGGCGTAGAATCGCGACAGCTTCACCGATTTTCTTGCCCCGGATAAGATCAACGACCAAACGGACTTTGCGAGGAGCAATACGGACTGTGCGGGCAGTAGCTTTTGCTTGTTGCATCAGGAATACCTCCTCTCAATTAGCGTTTTGTTTTCTTATCGTCGGCACCATGACCTTTGTAAGTGCGCGTAGGTACGAATTCGCCCAATTTGTGACCAACCATATCCTCAGTCACATAAACAGGTACGTGTTTGCGTCCGTCGTATACAGCAATCGTCAATCCGATGAAAGACGGGAAGATAGTAGAACGGCGAGACCAAGTTTTGATAACCTGTTTCTTTTGTGCATCTTTTTGTGCATCAACCTTTTTCAATAGATGATCATCTGCAAAAGGTCCTTTTTTCAAGCTGCGGCCCATGTCGAAACCTCCCTCCGTGATTGTACTACGGCCCAGTCATTGAACCGCAGTGCTATCACATTATTTTTTACGACGACGAACGATAAGTTTGTCGGATTTGTTGTTTTTCTTACGAGTTTTATAACCAAGAGCCGGTTTGCCCCATGGTGTAACAGGAGTCGGACGACCGATTGGTGTACGTCCTTCACCACCACCGTGTGGGTGATCGTTAGGGTTCATGACAGAACCACGAACAGTCGGGCGCTTCCCTAACCAACGAGAACGACCAGCTTTACCGATGTTGATCAATTCGTGCTGTTCGTTACCAACTTGACCGATAGTAGCGCGGCAAGTAGCAAGAACCATGCGAACTTCACCAGATTGTAGACGGATGATGACATATTTGCCTTCACGACCTAGAAGCTGTGCAGATGTACCTGCAGAACGTACTAGCTGTCCGCCTTTACCAGGCTTCAACTCGATGTTGTGAATCGTAGAACCCATTGGAATGTTTTCTAGTGGAAGTGAGTTTCCTACACGGATATCAGCTTCCGGTCCAGACATGATTGTCATGCCTACTTCAAGACCTTTTGGTGCTAGGATGTAGCGTTTTTCTCCATCTGCATAGTTGATCAATGCGATGTTAGCAGAACGGTTTGGATCGTATTCGATCGTAGCAACGCGTCCTGGAATGCCATCTTTCAGACGTTGGAAATCGATGACACGGTATTGGCGCTTGTGGCCTCCACCTTGGTGACGAACAGTCATCCTACCTTGGTTGTTACGGCCGCCTTTGCGTTTGAGCGGTGTAAGCAATGATTTTTCCGGCTTATCTGTCGTGATGGCAGAGAAGTCCGAGCTAGTCATGTTACGACGTCCGTTGGAGGTAGGTTTGTATTTCTTAATCGCCATTGGTGTTCCCTCCTTCGTTTAATTGCGTTTCAATTACATTTCAAATAGTTCGATGTCTTTGGAGTCTGCTGTCAACGTAACGATCGCTTTACGGCGCTTGTTAGTATAACCAGCATGTTTGCCCATACGCTTGAACTTACCTTTGTAGTTCTGAACGTTGACTTTTTCCACTTTCACGCCGAAGATTTCTTCGACTGCTTGCTTTACAAGCGTTTTGTTAGCGCGTGTATCCACTTCGAAAGTGTATTTTTTTAACTCCATTTGTTCAGAAGAACGCTCGGTAATGACCGGACGTTTCAATACATCACGTGCTTCCATTAACCAAGCACCTCCTCTAATTTTTCAACTGCACCTTTCGTGATGACAAGCTTGTCATGAGCGACAAGGTCAAGAACGTTGATGCCGTTAGCTGTAACTACGCTTACGCCAGGGATGTTACGAGCGGACAATGCCACTGTTTCATCTAGGTCAGCAGTTACGAACAATGCTTTTTTCTCGATTGAAAGGTTTTCAAGCACTTTTACAAATTCCTTTGTTTTTGGTGCATCGAAAGCTAGGCCTTCCAATACGATGATTTCTTCGTCGCGAACTTTTGTAGAAAGTGCAGAACGAAGAGCTAAGCGACGAACTTTTTTAGGAAGTTTGTAGCTGTAGCTTCTTGGAGTTGGACCGAATACGATACCGCCTCCACGCCATTGTGGTGAACGGATGGACCCTTGACGAGCACGACCTGTTCCTTTTTGGCGCCACGGTTTACGTCCACCGCCGGCTACTTCCGCGCGAGTTTTTACTTTATGGTTACCTTGGCGCAAAGAAGCGCGTTGTTGAACCAATGTTTCAAATAGGACAGCTTCGTTCGGCTCGATTCCGAAGATTGCTTCGTTCAATTCGATTTCGCCGACTGAAGAACCTGTCTGGTTTAGTACGGATACTTTAGGCATTCTTGTTTCCTCCTTCCTTTAGAAATTAGTTCCCTTTAATAGCACTTTTCACTTGGATCAATGATTTGCGTGCTCCTGGAACATTACCTTTAACTAGCAACAAGTTACGCTCAGCGTCAACTCGTACGATTTCAAGGTTTTGAATAGTAATTGTTTTCCCGCCAGTACGTCCAGGTAATTTCATACCTTTGAATACGCGTTGTCCGTCAACAGCTCCTAGGGAACCTGGTGCACGGTGGAAACGGGAACCGTGGCTCATTGGGCCGCGGGAATGTCCGTGGCGTTTAATAACACCTTGGAATCCTTTACCTTTTGATACTCCTGTAATGTCAACGATATCGCCTTCAGCGAATGCGTCAACTTTGACTTCCTGACCAACTTCGTACCCAGCTACATCCATTCCGCGGAATTCACGGATGAAGCGCTTAGGTGCCGTTTCAGCTTTTGCAACGTGTCCTTTTTCAGGTTTGTTTGCAAGCTTTTCACGTTTATCTTCGAATCCAAGCTGGATTGCTTCGTAGCCGTCTGTTTCAACTGTCTTCTTTTGAAGAACAACGTTAGGAGCAGCTTCAATCACAGTTACTGGGATCAAATCGCCGTTTTCAGCAAAGATTTGCGTCATACCGACTTTTCTTCCTAAGATTCCTTTGGTCATTTGTCACACCTCCTGAAATAGTTTGTTTTGTATTGGTAAGATTAAAGTTTGATTTCGATGTCTACGCCTGACGGTAAGTCAAGTTTCATCAATGCATCGACAGTTTGTGGTGTCGGATTGACGATATCGATTAGACGTTTATGCGTACGCATTTCGAACTGCTCGCGCGAATCTTTGTACTTATGTACCGCACGAAGGATCGTGTATACAGATCTTTCAGTTGGCAACGGAATCGGACCTGATACGCTAGCACCTGAACGTTTTGCTGTTTCAACGATCTTTTCAGCAGATTGATCAAGAATACGGTGATCATATGCTTTTAAACGAATACGAATCTTTTGTTTTGCCATTATTTTCCCTCCTTTTTCGCCTATTTTCTAGACATTCTCCACGGAAATTTCCCACACGCGCGCCATGGCAAAGCGGCCGGGCGTGTCGGCAACCTCCCGCTTCATCGCAGTCAAAGACCAACATTCAACATTATACATAAGGATATAGATTTCCGCAAGTCTTTTACGGAAAATCTTTTCTTTAACCTTGCTTATTATATATTCTTCGGTTCAGATATTCAAGTGGTATCCATACATTTGGAAAAAAGTCAGAGAAGTGCGCAACCTCAACGGTCTGCATACGCTGCGTTTGTCGGTTTCTTTAGTGTTATCTCTACTCTAGCCCAGACAAATTACTAAGTTGTTTTGAAATGATCTGTATAGGAATCTCGGAATCAAGCGGGCACTTTACTTCAGTTGAGAGTCTGCGAGAACTCGAAGATCATACAAGATTGAACTAAATCGTTCAGTGGATAGCTCAGTTAAGTATTTATAGACATGAAAAATCCCGTCACAAGGACGGGATTTTCACGATTGCAATCAATGTACTATCTTACTTTTCGATTGTAGCAACAACGCCAGCGCCTACTGTACGTCCACCTTCACGGATTGAGAATTTAGTACCTTCTTCAATCGCGATTGGAGAGATCAATTCAACAGTCATTTCAACGTTGTCTCCAGGCATAACCATCTCAACGCCTTCTGGAAGAGAGATGATTCCAGTTACGTCAGTTGTACGGAAGTAGAACTGTGGACGATAGTTAGAGAAGAATGGAGTGTGACGTCCACCCTCTTCTTTAGAAAGAACGTAAACTTCTGATTTGAACTTAGTGTGCGGCGTGATTGTACCTGGCTTAGCAAGAACTTGACCACGTTCGATATCTTCACGAGCTACCCCACGAAGAAGTGCACCGATGTTGTCTCCAGCTTCTGCATAGTCAAGAAGCTTACGGAACATTTCAACACCTGTTACAGTTGTTGATTTTGGTTCTTCAGTCAAACCGATGATTTCTACAACGTCACCGACTTTAACTTGGCCACGCTCAACACGTCCTGTAGCAACAGTACCACGGCCTGTGATCGAGAATACGTCCTCGACTGGCATCATGAATGGCTTTTCAGTGTCACGTGGAGGAGTTGGGATGTACTCGTCAACAGCGTTCATAAGCTCAACGACTTTCTCTTCCCACTCTGGCTCTCCTTCAAGAGCTTTTAGAGCAGAACCTTTGATGACTGGTAGGTCGTCGCCAGGGAACTCATACTCGGAAAGAAGGTCACGAATTTCCATCTCAACAAGCTCAAGAAGTTCTTCGTCGTCAACCATGTCACATTTGTTCATGAATACAACTAGGTAAGGAACACCTACTTGACGAGAAAGAAGGATGTGCTCACGAGTTTGTGGCATTGGGCCGTCAGCAGCAGATACTACTAGGATACCGCCGTCCATTTGAGCAGCACCAGTGATCATGTTCTTAACGTAGTCAGCGTGTCCTGGGCAGTCAACGTGTGCATAGTGACGCTTTTCAGTTTCATACTCGATGTGAGAAGTGTTGATTGTGATTCCACGCTCTTTTTCTTCTGGAGCGTTATCAACGTCAGCGTATGATTTCGCTTCTCCACCCATTTTCTTTGAAAGAACTGTAGCGATTGCTGCAGTCAAAGTTGTTTTACCATGGTCAACGTGACCGATTGTACCAATGTTAGCATGCTCCTTGGAGCGGTCGAATTTTTCTTTAGCCATTTTGGAATTCCTCCTTAAAATGTGAGTGTTTTAATTTTATATAGCTATGGAAGCTGGAGGTTCATTCCCTCCAACTATCCATATCTTACAAGTAATCAACTGTAGAAACAAGGACGAAATACAATTATTCGCCTTTATTTTTTTTGATGACTTCTTCAGCGATTGATTTCGGTACATCTTCGTAGTGATCGAATACCATTGAGAACACACCGCGTCCTTGTGTATTCGAACGTAGAGATGTTGCGTAACCGAACATTTCCGCTAGTGGAACCATTGCACGGACAACTTGTGCGTTACCGCGTGCTTCCATACCTTCTACGCGTCCACGACGGGAAGTGATGTCACCCATGATATCTCCCATGTATTCTTCAGGGATGATGACTTCAACTTTCATCATTGGCTCGAGAAGTACTGGATTACATTTAGCTGCTGCGTTTTTAAGTGCCATGGACGCAGCGATCTTGAATGCCATTTCGTTGGAGTCAACGTCATGGTAAGATCCGTCGAAGAGACGAGCTTTAACATCGATCAATGGATATCCAGCAAGAACACCATTGTCTAGTGAGTCACGAAGACCCGCTTCAACGGACGGAATGTATTCACGAGGAACAACCCCACCGACGATTGCGTTTTGGAACTCGAATCCTTTTCCTTCTTCGTTCGGAGCGAACTCGATCCAAACGTGTCCGTATTGTCCACGACCACCAGATTGGCGGACGAACTTACCTTCAACTTCCGCAGCGCTGCGGAATGTTTCACGGTAAGATACTTGTGGAGCACCTACGTTAGCTTCAACCTTGAACTCACGGCGTAGACGGTCAACGATGATATCTAGGTGAAGCTCACCCATACCTGCGATGATAACTTCGCCTGTTTCTTGGTCTGTATGTGCACGGAATGTAGGGTCTTCTTCTTGCAATTTCGCAAGAGCCGTACCCATTTTGTCTTGGTCGCCTTTTGTTTTTGGCTCGATTGCAACAGAGATTACCGGTTCAGGGAATTCCATTGATTCGAGGATGATTGGCGCCTTTTCATCACATAGTGTGTCCCCAGTTGTTGTATCTTTCAATCCAACAGCTGCCGCGATTTCACCCGCGTGGACTTCACTGATCTCTTCACGGCTGTTCGCGTGCATTTGAAGGATACGTCCAACACGCTCACGCTTACCTTTCGTCGAGTTCTGTACGTAAGAACCTGATTGAAGGACACCGGAATAGACACGGAAGAATGTAAGTTTACCGACATAAGGGTCAGTCATAACTTTAAATGCAAGCGCGGAGAATGGATCTTCATCGCTTGGGTGACGCTCTTCCTCTTCTTCAGTATCAGGGTTGATACCGTTCATGGAAGGGATGTCAGTTGGTGCTGGCAAGTAGTCGACAACTGCGTCAAGTACGAGCTGAACACCTTTGTTTTTGAATGCTGTACCGCAAACAACTGGATAGAATTCTACCGCTAGTGTCGCTTTACGGATAGCTGTTTTGATTTCTTCTACTGAAAGCTCCTCGCCGCCGAGGTATTTTTCCATAAGATCTTCATCGAAATCGACAACCGCTTCGATTAGCTTCTCACGGTACTCTTCAGCTTGCGCACGGAACTCTTCAGGAATTTCCTCGACAGTTGTATCTGTACCAAGGTCATTACCATACATAGTCGCTTTCATCTCGACAAGGTCGATGATTCCGCGGAATGTATCTTCAGAACCGATCGGCAATTGGATCGGGTGTGCATTCGCTTGAAGGCGGTTATGGAGTGTTCCTACTGAGTAAAGGAAGTCTGCACCTGTCTTGTCCATCTTGTTGACGAACACGATACGTGGAACACCATAAGTTGTAGCTTGGCGCCAAACTGTTTCAGTTTGAGGCTCAACACCTGATTGCGCATCAAGAACTGTTACAGCACCATCAAGTACACGGAGTGAACGCTCAACTTCAACAGTGAAGTCCACGTGTCCCGGTGTATCGATGATGTTTACTCGATGGCCTTTCCATTGTGCAGTTGTTGCCGCAGAAGTGATCGTGATACCACGCTCTTGCTCCTGCTCCATCCAGTCCATCTGAGAAGCACCCTCGTGCGTTTCTCCGATTTTATGGATCTTACCTGTGTAAAAAAGGATCCGCTCAGTCGTCGTTGTTTTACCAGCGTCGATGTGAGCCATGATACCAATGTTACGAGTATTCTCTAAGGAGAACTCTCTAGCCATTTTGTATATCTCCTTCCGTTTCGGGTTGGGGCGTCAATCAAATCACACCTCGGTGTATGTATTCTTAGATCAACAAGAGCGAGCTCGTGAAATTTCTCTTGAAAATCTTTGCCATGCACCTAAGGCTTTTATCTCCGTTCAGCAAAAGCTTGCACGCGTTGCAGATTCTTCTGCTGAAAAAAGATAAATGTCCGATCTTACCAGCGATAGTGAGCGAATGCTTTGTTCGCTTCAGCCATCTTGTGCATTTCTTCACGACGTTTTACGGAAGCACCTGTGTTGTTGGAAGCATCAAGGATTTCATTCGCAAGACGTTCCTCCATTGTTTTCTCACCGCGTGTACGGGAGTAGTTCACCAGGTAGCGCAATCCTAGAGTCGTACGGCGTTCAGGACGTACTTCGACTGGAACTTGGTAGTTCGCACCACCGACACGGCGAGCACGTACTTCAAGTACAGGCATTACGTTGTTAAGTGCAGCTTCAAATACTTCAATCGGGTCTTTTCCGGAACGTTCTTTAACAAGTTCAAACGCACCATAGAGGATTTTTTGAGATGTACCTTTTTTACCGTCTACCATCATTTTATTGATAAGACGAGTGACAAGCTTGGAATTGTAAATCGGATCCGGTAATACGTCACGTTTTGCAACAGGACCTTTACGAGGCATATTGTGTTCCTCCTTTCGAAATGATCATTTCGTTATTAGTTTTTCTTTTCTTTTGGTCTTTTCGCACCGTATTGAGAACGGCTTTGCATACGGCCAGTTACGCCAGCTGTATCGAGTGCACCACGAACGATGTGGTAACGAACACCCGGTAAGTCTTTTACACGTCCGCCGCGGATAAGAACAACGCTGTGCTCTTGAAGGTTGTGGCCTTCACCAGGGATATAAGCGTTGACTTCAAGAGTGTTAGTCAAACGTACACGCGCGTATTTACGAAGAGCCGAGTTCGGTTTCTTCGGAGTCATCGTGCCGACACGTGTGCAAACACCTCTTTTTTGTGGTGAATTAACATCAGTCATCGACTTTTTGAAGCTGTTATAGCTCTTTCCGAGTGCTGGTGATTTAGAACCGGAAACTTTCGATTTACGAGGTTTGCGGACTAATTGGTTAATTGTAGGCATCGGATTTTCCTCCTTTCATTACTCTTTTTACAAGACCACACATCCAGGTGGTTCATTTTAAGGGTAAAAACAAAGTCTTTGTGCATATATACACAAAAACCATTAAACAGTAATTGCAACCGCTACTGCTCCAACCTCTATTCCACATGCATGGCCGAGAGTGATTCTCGAGTCCACATATGTAATAGGGATGCCATGAAGCTCTGCTTCCCGGATTACCGGGGCGATAAAGCGTTCATCTGCATCGGTCGCAAGGATAATTTCCTTTGCAGCACCTGTGCGGATCGCTTTAACTGTTTGCTTTGTACCGATGATCGTTTTCTGTGCCTGCTCCACTTTATCATAAGACATGAGCATATCCTCCAAAGTACAGACATTCAACTATCAACCTTTTGTATATTATCACTTGCCGGAGAAACTGTCAACAATTAATAGAAAAAACGGGGGGATCTTTTTGACTCCCCCGCTTTGTTCCGGGTTACTCTACTGATACTGCGTCAGCGGAGTCCGCTTCTTTGTCTTGTTCCATCTCGACATGGCGGTAACGCTGCATACCTGTACCAGCAGGCACAAGTTTACCGATGATGACATTTTCCTTCAAGCCGAGCAATTCATCCGTCTTGCCTTTGATGGCTGCATCCGTAAGGACACGTGTCGTTTCTTGGAAAGAAGCGGCTGATAGGAATGATTCCGTCTCAAGCGACGCTTTTGTAATACCAAGAATTACCGGACGGGATGTAGCCGGCACTTTGCCTTTTTTGAGGACAACGGCATTCGCTTCCGAGAATTGATGGATATCCAGCAAAGATCCAGGCAGCAAGTCAGTGTCTCCCGCTTCAATAACACGCACTTTGCGAAGCATTTGGCGAACCATGACTTCAACGTGCTTATCTCCGATTTCAACACCTTGCATACGGTATACTTTCTGAACTTCCTTCAGCAAGTATTCCTGAACCGTTGCAACATCTTTTACAACAATCAATTCTTTTGGATCGATTGAACCTTCCGTGATGCTTTCACCCCGGTCGATCGTATCGCCGATTTGAACTTTTAGACGGGCATTGTAAGGGGCCAAGTACTTTCTCGTTTCGACTTCACCCTGGATTGTGACTTCTTTCTGTCCTTCCCGGATTTCATCGATTTCCGTCACTTCACCTTTAATTTCAGAAATGACAGCTTGCCCTTTAGGATTCCTTGCTTCGAAAATTTCTTGGATACGCGGAAGACCTGATGTGATATCGTCTCCTGCGACACCCCCTGTATGGAATGTACGCATCGTAAGCTGTGTTCCTGGCTCTCCGATCGATTGGGCAGCGATGATTCCGACTGCTTCGCCGACCTCAACCGTTTCACCTGTAGCCAAGTTGATGCCGTAACATTTTTTACATACACCGTGTTTCGTATTACATGTGAATGCAGAACGGATCGTCACTGTCTCGATGCCTGCATCAATTACTTTCCGAGATAAGTCAGCCGTAATTAAGCCATCTTTCTCAACAATCACTTCACCAGTTTCCGGGTGGCGAATTGTTTTCTTCGTATGGCGGCCTTCGATACGCTCTTCCAGTGTTTCGATAATTTCAGCGCCTTCAGTCAGTGCGGAAATTTCTAGACCTCTATCTGTACCACAATCATCTTCACGGACGATAACATCTTGGGCAACATCAACAAGACGTCGAGTCAAGTAACCTGAGTCGGCCGTTTTAAGGGCTGTATCCGCAAGACCTTTCCGCGCTCCGTGGGTCGAGATAAAGTACTCGAGTACCGTCAGACCTTCACGGAATGATGATTTGATCGGTAGTTCGATGATACGTCCAGCCGGGTTGGCCATCAAACCACGCATCCCAGCGAGCTGCGTAAAGTTCGATGCGTTACCCCGTGCTCCGGAATCACTCATCATGTAAATTGGGTTCGTGTTTTCCAAGGAATCCATCAACTTGTCTTGGATTTCATCCTTGGCATGGCTCCAATAAGAAATAACACGATCGTAACGCTCTTCTTCCGTAATAAGACCACGGCGGAATTGCTGTGTTACTTTATCCACTTTACTTTGTGCTTCCTGCAAGATTTCATCTTTGTTCGGCAAGACGACGATATCGGCAATACCAACAGTGATACCTGCACGCGTTGAATATTTGAAGCCTAGGTTTTTCATGCGGTCCAGCATTTTGGAAGTCTCAGTAATATGGAACTTCTTAAAGATTTCCGCAATGATGTTACCTAGGAATTTCTTAACGAAAGGTGCTACCAAGTCTGCGTTTTGCAGATGTTCCTTAACATTTACAGTTCCGTCAATGAAGTATTTATCCGGCGTTTCCACTTCCAAGTTGTGGTTTGTCGGCTCATTGATATACGGGAATGTTTCCGGAAGGATTTCGTTAAAGATCAACTTTCCGACTGTTGTCAGCAAGAGCTTGTGGTTCTGCTCTTCTGTGAACGTCGGGTTGTTCAAGGATCCAGCGTACACAGCGATTCTTGTATGAAGATGTACATGGCCTGTCTGGTATGCGATCAATGCTTCATTCACATTACTGAAGACAGTTCCTTCGCCTGCTGCCCCTTTCCGTTCCAGTGTTAGGTAATAGTTACCTAATACCATGTCCTGGGAAGGTGTAACAACTGGTTTACCATCTTTCGGGTTCAAGATGTTCTGTGCCGCAAGCATGAGCAAACGCGCTTCCGCTTGAGCCTCTGCGGATAATGGAACGTGAACAGCCATTTGGTCACCGTCGAAGTCAGCGTTATATGCTGTACATACGAGCGGATGCAGCTGGATGGCACGGCCTTCAACAAGCATCGGTTCAAACGCCTGGATACCGAGTCTGTGAAGAGTAGGGGCCCGGTTAAGAAGAACTGGGTGTTCCCTGATAACATCTTCAAGAACATCCCACACTTCAGAATGCAGACGTTCAATCTTACGCTTCGCACTCTTAATGTTATGTGCAAGTCCGCGCTCTACAAGCTCTTTCATGACAAACGGCTTGAATAGCTCGATCGCCATTTCCTTAGGCAGTCCGCACTGATACATTTTCAAGTTCGGGCCTACGACGATAACGGAACGGCCTGAATAGTCAACCCGTTTACCGAGCAAGTTTTGACGGAAACGACCTTGTTTCCCTTTCAGCATATGTGACAAAGACTTCAATGGACGATTTCCCGGTCCAGTGACAGGGCGTCCGCGTCGTCCGTTATCAACTAATGCATCAACTGCTTCCTGGAGCATCCGCTTTTCGTTTTGGACGATGATGCCAGGTGCGCCTAGATCAAGCAAACGCTTTAGACGATTGTTACGGTTGATGACTCGACGATACAGGTCATTCAAATCCGAAGTGGCGAAACGGCCGCCATCCAATTGAACCATCGGACGCAATTCCGGCGGAATGACCGGAAGCACTTCAAGGACCATCCATTCAGGACGGTTGCCTGAATTACGGAATGATTCCACTACTTCAAGACGACGGATCGCACGTGTGCGGCGCTGCCCTTGAACAGTTTTCAATTCCTCTTTCAGCATTTCCGTTTCCTTGTCTAGATCGATCGCTTTCAAAAGCTGTTCAATCGCTTCTGCACCCATCAAAGCTTGGAACTTGTTGCCGTACTTTTCACGGTATAAGCGATATTCCTTTTCAGAAAGCAATTGTTTACGCTCTAGCGGAGTATCGGCCGGATCAATAACGACATACGATGCAAAGTAGATGACTTCTTCCAATGCACGTGGCGTCATATCCAAAATGAGTCCCATACGGCTCGGGATTCCCTTGAAATACCAAATATGCGTTACAGGAGCAGCCAATTCAATATGTCCCATACGCTCGCGTCGAACTTTTTGACGAGTTACCTCGACGCCGCAACGGTCACATACAACACCTTTGTAACGTACTCGCTTATATTTACCGCAATGACATTCCCAGTCTTTCGTCGGTCCGAAAATACGCTCACAGAACAAGCCGTCTTTCTCGGGCTTTAACGTACGGTAGTTGATTGTTTCAGGTTTCTTAACTTCACCATATGACCAAGAACGGATCTTATCTGGCGAAGCGAGGCCAATCTTCATATACTCAAAATTATTAACATCTATCAAGGAGCCTACCTCCCTTTAATCTTATCTCCACGATGGTTCCATAAAATCAAGCTTCACATTTCCTATCCGTTGAAAATAGGGGAGTACTTCAGGACTCCCCTATTGGTATGAAATCAAACAGGCTGATCTTCCGTCATGAGGTTGAGTGCATCCGTTGGCTGCATATCGTCATCTTCATCAAGATCACGCATCTCGATCTCCTCGAAATCATCTGTCAGCATTTTAACGTCCAAGCCCAGGCTTTGAAGTTCCTTGATCAATACTTTGAATGATTCTGGAACGCCTGGCTGAGGTACACTTTGTCCTTTGACAATCGCTTCGTATGTTTTCACACGGCCTACGACGTCATCGGACTTCACTGTAAGGATTTCTTGCAATGTATAAGCGGCACCGTAAGCTTCCAGTGCCCATACTTCCATCTCCCCGAAACGCTGTCCGCCGAATTGGGCTTTACCACCGAGCGGCTGTTGCGTAACAAGTGAGTATGGTCCAGTGGAACGGGCATGGAGTTTATCGTCGACCATGTGGGCCAACTTGATCATATACATGACACCAACAGAGACCCGGTTATCAAACGGTTCACCTGAGCGGCCATCATACAAGACCGTTTTTCCGTCACGATTCATGCCGGACTCTTCCATCGTATCCCAAACATCTTCTTCGTTGGCGCCGTCAAATACCGGGGAAGCCATGTGGATACCCAGATTACGTGCAGCCATTCCAAGATGCAATTCCAAAACCTGACCGATATTCATACGGGATGGTACGCCGAGTGGATTCAACATGACATCGATCGGTGTGCCGTCCGGCAGGAATGGCATATCAGACTCCGGTAAAATCCGGGAGATAACCCCCTTGTTACCGTGACGTCCCGCCATCTTGTCCCCAACAGAGATCTTACGTTTTTGGACGATATAAGCACGAACGAGCTGATTAACGCCCGGTGGCAATTCATCCCCATCTTCGCGGTTGAACACTTTCACGTCAAGGACGATACCGCCCGCACCGTGTGGAACGCGTAATGAAGTATCGCGCACTTCCCGTGCCTTTTCTCCAAAGATGGCATGTAGAAGGCGTTCTTCAGCAGTCAGTTCGGTAACCCCTTTAGGCGTTACTTTACCAACTAGGATATCGCCATCGCGTACTTCGGCACCGACGCGGATAATGCCGCGGTCATCGAGGTTTCGAAGTGCGTCTTCACCGACGTTCGGAATATCCCGTGTAATTTCTTCAGGTCCGAGTTTCGTGTCCCGTGCTTCTGATTCGTACTCTTCGATATGAATCGAAGTGAATACGTCGTCTTTCACCAGACGTTCACTCATGATGATGGCATCCTCATAGTTATAGCCATCCCACGTCATGAATCCGACTAATACGTTTCGTCCAAGCGCCAATTCACCTTTATCCATGGATGGACCGTCTGCGATGATATCGCGTGGTTTCACACGATCACCGACAGCTACGATCGGACGCTGGTTATAGCAAGTCCCTTGGTTGGAACGAATGAAATTCTCCAGACGGTACACAGTAAGGTCACCCTTAACTTCTTTCCCGTCGATTGTTTCAATGCGTCGAATGCGGACTTCTTTCGCTTCTACGTGCTCTACAATACCGTCGTATTTCGCAATAACAGCAGCACCTGAGTCACGGGCTGATACATGCTCCATTCCAGTTCCGACAAACGGTGCTTCCGGATTGAGCAATGGTACAGCCTGCCGTTGCATGTTCGCACCCATGAGGGCACGGTTCGAGTCATCGTTTTCAAGGAATGGAATACATGCTGTCGCCGCAGAAACTACCTGTTTCGGCGAAACGTCCATGTAATCGATCTGTTCACGTTTAAAGACTGTGTTATCCCCTTGGAAACGGCCGATGACTTCCTCATTTACATAAGAGCCATCTTCGTTTAAAGGAGCATTCGCTTGAGCGACAACATAATTGTCCTCGATATCTGCTGTCAGATAGTCGATTTGTTCTGTAACACGATTTGTTTCCGGATCTACTTTCCGGTAAGGCGTTTCGATGAAACCGAATTTATTCACTCGCGCAAATGTCGAGAGCGAGTTGATCAATCCGATGTTCGGACCTTCCGGCGTTTCAATTGGACACATACGGCCATAGTGGGAATAGTGAACGTCACGAACTTCCATTCCGGCACGTTCCCGTGTAAGACCACCAGGCCCCAGGGCAGAAAGTCGACGCTTGTGCGTTAATTCCGCTAGCGGGTTTGTCTGGTCCATGAACTGAGACAACTGGGAGCTTCCAAAGAACTCTTTAATAGATGCAATAACTGGCCGGATATTGATCAGCTGCTGCGGTACGATTGACTGCGTATCGTTGATCGACATCCGTTCCTTAACAACCCGTTCCATTCTGGAAAGTCCAATCCGGAACTGATTTTGAAGCAATTCACCAACCGAACGGAGACGGCGGTTTCCAAGGTGGTCAATGTCATCTGTATTGCCGACGCCATGCAATAAATTGAAGAAGTAGCTGATGGAAGCAACGATGTCAGCTGGTGTGACATGCTTCACGGACTCATCAATACTAGCGTTGGAAATAACATTGATCACTTGCTTGTCTTCACTTTTTGGTGCATATATCTTAATTGTTTGGATCGTAATATCATCTTCCAAGACACCACCGACATGCGAGATTTCCTGGATGCCGATGCCTTTTTCAAGATGAGGCAAAAGGCGGTCCAATGTTCTGCGGTCGATGAGCTGATCTTTCTCCAACAGGATTTCGCCAGTTTCAGGGTCAACTAGTGTTTCCGCAACAACCTGATTGAATAGACGATTTTGCAAGTGGAGTTTTTTATTCATTTTGTAACGGCCCACATTTGCGAGGTCATATCGCTTCGCATCGAAGAAACGAGAAAACAGAAGACTCTTGGCGCTGTCCAATGTAGGCGGTTCACCAGGACGCAGGCGCTCGTAAATTTCCAGAAGCGCTTTTTCCGAGTTTTCGGTATTGTCTTTCTCTAGCGTGTTGCGAAGATACTCATTGTCTCCAAGCAACTTGATGATCTCTTGATCTGTGGAGAAGCCAAGGGCACGCAAAAGCACTGTAATCGGCAGCTTTCTTGTACGGTCGATGCGGACATGCACGACATCTTTGGCATCCGTTTCGTATTCCAGCCAAGCTCCACGGTTAGGAATGACCGTTGCGGAGAAACCGCGTTTACCATTCTTATCCGTCTTGTCATTATAATAAACGCTCGGTGAACGGACCAACTGGGAAACGATAACCCGTTCCGCACCATTGATGATGAACGTTCCGTTTTCAGTCATAAGCGGGAAGTCGCCCATGAAAACGTCCTGCTCTTTCACCTCTTCAGTTTCTTTGTTGTGCAAGCGCACTTTAACGCGGAGCGGTGCTGCGTACGTTACGTCACGTTCTTTTGATTCATCGACCGGGTATTTGGGCTCCCCGAGTTGATAATCGACGAATTCCAACGAAAGATTCCCTGTGAAATCCTGGATCGGGGAAATATCGTGGAACATCTCACGTAATCCTTCTTCCAAGAACCACTCGTAAGATGCCGTCTGGATCTCAATCAAATTCGGCAACTCGAGGACCTCATTGATTCGCGCGAAACTTCTGCGCTGACGGTGTTGACCATACTGAACTAAATGACCTGTCAACTCTTTCACCCCTCAAACAATATTAGTTCTTTGCGAAATCATAAAAATGGTGTATGATATCGAAAAAACAAAAAGAAAACGAGTTCCGTCTAGAGCTCATTTTCGGTTTAACAATCTTTTATCCATTGCCAGTATGCCTAACTTTTCCACTTCTTATGCAAAAGGGCACACGACCGCATTATAATATTTATGCATTTTATAATGCTACCACAACAAGCTTAGTGAGTCAATGTTTTTTTGACTTGAAAATAAAGTACCCCTTGCTCTTTGCCACCGTTTCCACATCGCCGAAAAGCTCTTCCATTTTAGAAGATGTAGAGGGAGCTCCCTGCTTCTTCTGAATAACCACCCATAACTCTCCTCCAGGGATTAACTTAGAATAGGCTCCCTGATAAATGGTGAACACCGTCTCTTTTCCTGCCCGGATAGGAGGATTCGTTATCACAGCGGCAAACCGATCTCCAGATACAGCTGATAGAGCATCGCTCGGATAGATATTTACATTAGCGATTTCGTTCAGCTCCGCGTTACCTTTTGCAAGCGCAAGCGCCCTTTCGTTCACATCGACCATATGAACATTCCGATCCGGAAAAGATGCGGCGATCGACAGTCCGATGGGTCCATATCCACACCCGACATCAAGTAGATCACCTTCCACTTGGGGCAGTTGGAACGATTCGGCCAAAAGGCGTGAACCAAAGTCCAATTCTCCTTTGCTGAATACACCTGCATCCGTTTTAAACCGAAAACCTTTGTCCCGGATGACAGTCTTCCACTCTTTCGGATCACTTTTCACTGACGGCTTTTTCGAGTAATAATGCTCTGACATACAATTCCTCCTGACGTACGCGAATTGCGTTACATGTCAATTGCTCTACAGATAAAAAAACGAAGAAAAGCCCGTCCATTTTCGACGAGCTTTCCTTCCTTATGAAAATTACTTAAGTTCTACGCCAGCGCCAACTTCTTCAAGTTTAGCTTTCATTTCTTCAGCTTCTTCTTTAGAAACGCCTTCTTTAAGTGGTTTTGGAGCGTTGTCAACTAGTTCTTTAGCTTCTTTCAAGCCAAGACCTGTGATTTCACGAACCGCTTTGATAACTTTGATTTTTTCTGCACCAGCAGAAGCAAGGATTACGTCGAATTCAGTTTGCTCAGCAGCAGCTTCACCAGCACCTGCACCGCCAACCATTGCTACAGGAGCAGCAGCAGTTACGCCGAATTCTTCTTCGATTGCTTTTACTAGATCGTTAAGCTCAAGGACTGTCATTTCTTTAATCGCGTCAAGGATTTGTTCTTTAGTCATTTTATGTTCCTCCTAAATTAGGTATTGTTTGGACGGGATTCAACCCGCGATTTTGTTGTCAGGCGACAATAATAAGATTACGCGCCTTGTTCTTCTTTTTGCTCTGCAACAGCTTTTGTTGCAAGCGCAAAGTTGCGCATTGGAGCTTGAAGTACGCTGAGGAGCATGGAAAGTAGACCTTCGCGAGATGGAAGTTCTGCCAATGCTTTCACGTCTTCAACCGTAGCGATAGCGCCTTCGATGACACCCGCTTTGATTTCAAGCTTTTCGTTCTTCTTTGCAAAATCGTTAAGGATTTTAGCAGGAGCTACAACGTCTTCAGTTGAAAACGCGATTGCGTTAGGTCCTGTCAAGTGCTCGTTCAATCCTTCAAGACCTGCAATTTCAGCCGCACGGCGGGACATCGAGTTTTTGTAAACTTTGAAGTCAATGCCTGCTTCACGAAGCTGTTTACGAAGTTCAGTCACTTGGCTGACGTTAAGACCTCGATAGTCTACAACGACAACAGAAACTGCTGATTTCAGTTTACCTGAGATCTCTTCAACTACTGCTTGTTTAGCCTCTAATACTTTGCTCATCTTGACACCTCCTAATGAAATTGGGGGTCATTTATACCATACGAAAAGCCCTCGGTCCATGCGAACATAGACACGAGGGCAGAAAAGTCGTCATCTTTGCAATAAAGAGCGTCTTGTCCTCGGCAGGATAATTAAGCACTGGGCCCCTGCTGTCTACGGTACAAATGATTTATAATCACAAACGACATCTTACAGGAAAATGCGCTTGTTGTCAACAAATTATTTGATTGTTACTGAAGATGGGTCGATTTTAACTGCAGGGCCCATTGTAGTCGTCACGTTTACGGACTTCATGTATGTTCCTTTTGCTGCAGCCGGCTTCGCTTTAAGGATTGTTTCAAAAACAGTCGTGAAGTTCTCTTGAAGTTTTTGATCATCAAAAGAAGCTTTTCCGATTGGCGCGTGAATGATACCTGCTTTGTCAGCACGGTATTCAACTTTACCAGCTTTGATTTCCTCTACAGCTTTCGCCACATCAAATGTTACAGTGCCTGTTTTAGGGTTTGGCATAAGGCCTTTTGGTCCCAATACGCGACCGATCTTACCAACTTCACCCATCATGTCAGGAGTTGCAACGATTACATCAAAATCAAACCAACCTTGTTGGATTTTGTTGATGTATTCTGCATCGCCGACAAAGTCTGCGCCTGCAGCTTCCGCTTCTTTCAATTTTTCGCCTTTCGCGAAAACTAGAACGCGTTGAGTTTTACCAGTACCGTTTGGAAGCACGACAGCCCCACGGATTTGCTGGTCATTTTTACGAGTGTCGATTCCTAGGCGGAAAGCGACTTCAACTGTAGCATCAAAATTGACTGTGCTTGTTTTCTTAGCAAGCTCAATCGCTTCCTTGTAATCGTACGCTTTTGTACGTTCTACAAGTTTCGCAGCTTCAGTGAACTTTTTACCTCTTTTAGCCATTTAGATTTCCTCCTCATTGTGGTTTTAACGGATTGAACCTCCCACGAATAAGGGTTGCGTGTTCATGTGAACAAGCGCAACCCCCACTTACAAAACCTTTGCATCCGGTTGGGATCAGTCTTCGATCGTGATTCCCATACTGCGAGCAGTACCTTCAACCATTGCCATCGCCGCTTCTACAGATGCTGCGTTTAGATCTTGCATCTTCTGTTCTGCGATTTCGCGAACTTGGTCGCGCTTTACAGTTGCAACTTTTTTCTTATTAGGTTCGCCTGAACCCTTTTGAACTTTCGCTGCAACCTTCAGCAAGACTGCTGCTGGCGGAGTTTTTGTAATAAACGTAAATGAACGGTCTTCAAATACAGTTATTTCAACAGGGATGATTAATCCTGCTTGATCTGCTGTACGTGCGTTGAAATCTTTACAGAATCCCATGATGTTGACACCTGCTTGACCTAGTGCTGGTCCAACTGGTGGAGCCGGATTGGCTTTACCTGCAGGGATTTGCAATTTAACAACTTTCGTCACTTTTTTAGCCACGAGACACACCTCCTTAAGTCCGTGATGTGGTAATTGGGTTGCCCCTCCCACTCAATATGTGCCTGCCGGTTTGCACCGGTAGAATTGGTTAATCCGTCCAGACTATCAGATTATAGTCTGACCTTTGAAATGATACCACTTTCACTTGCTTTTTGCAAGTAGCAATGGATCATAATTTTTCAACTTGGTTAAATTCGAGTTCCATAATCGTTTCGCGGCCAAACATATCGACAGAAACTCGCACTTTTCCTTTGTCTGTGTCGATTTCCTCCACTTTCCCTTGGAAATGCGCAAACGGTCCTTCTAAGACTTGGATCATTTCGCCGATCTCGAAGTCGACTTCCATGTTCCGTTCCTTCATGCCCATCTGTTTCAAAATGAAATCCACTTCTTCTGGAAGGAGCGGTGTCGGCTTAGCGCCGCCGCCTGAGGAACCAATAAAGCCGGTAACGCCCGGCGTATTGCGGACGACATACCAAGAATCGTCAGTCATGACAAGTTCGACGAGCACATAGCCCGGGAACGTCTTTTTCATGACTGTCCGTTTCTTGCCATCCTTAAAATCTGTTTCCTGCTCTTCCGGGATGACGACACGAAATATTTTGTCTTGCATACCCATTGTCTCCACACGCTTTTCCAAGTTAGCTTTTACTTTGTTCTCATAACCGGAATACGTATGGACGACATACCATTTTTTCTCCATCTCCATATCGACGAGGACTGTGTCCGTCCCTCCTTTTTCAATTCAAAATGAAAAAACCCGTTCATTTGTTCAGACGGGATATTTTCAAAAAAGATATTCATACTGCCTTATTATAACGCAAGATACCATTCCATTACTTGTGATATGCCCAAATCGACTAAGCCGAAATAGATCGCCATGAAGACGACTGTGGAAATAACGACAATCGTGTAGCGAGTCAATTGCTTACGTTTCGGCCAGCTGACTTTCCGCATTTCCCCGACAACATCTCTTAAAAAACCGGTTATCTTCCCCATTACTCTGTAAACCTCCGAATTTATAGTGCCTTACGCAAAAGAGTGTTTCACGCGGTCTGCTTGTGTATTGTATGTGCATTGCAGTGGCTGCAAAATTTCTTAACTATCAATCGCTCAGCAGTTTTACTGCTAGTTGCAGGAACCGAATAGTTCCTTGAACCGCACTTCTCGCAGCTTACTATTATTTTTTTTGACATTTTATCACCTGTCAATGTTTGTCCATACCTTGGTAAAGAGTATCATTTAAACTTTTCCATGTCAACACACTGGTAAATGTCTTACAGCAACATAAACTTCATTCCATCAGCGGATCGGCTCCAGTTGCATATGGCGCTCCAGCTTACGTTTAATGCGCTGAAGGGCATTGTCAACCGACTTCACTTGCCGATTGAGCTCATCCGAAATTTCCTGATAAGTCTGGCCTTCCAAGTAGAGCGTCAGCACTTGCTTTTCTAAACCGCTTAGGACTTTATTGATCTCATCTTCCATATTCGAAAAATCCTCTTTGTGGATCATCAAATCTTCCGGATCGTCCAGTTCGGATCCGGCAATGACATCAAGCAATGTGCGGTCGGATTCCTCATCAAAAACAGGCTTGTCCAGCGAAACAGACGTATTGAGCGGAATATGCTTCTGCCTTGTCGCAGTCTTAATCGCCGTAATGATCTGCCTCGTTATGCAAAGTTCCGCAAATGCTTTGAACGAGCTAAGCCGATCTCCCTTAAAATCACGGATGGCTTTATACAGTCCGATCATGCCTTCCTGGATGATATCCTCACGGTCTCCGCCCATCATGAAATATGAGCGCGCTTTCATTCTTACAAAAGGTTGGTATTTTGTAATTAAATAATCCAACCCATCTGTTCCCCCATCGTGAATGATCCCCACTAGCTCTTCATCGGTAAGTTCGGTGAAATCCGAGTTCCCCTCTTGCACAAATGTCTTTGCCACCAATACCCCCACCCCCGAATCTTCGTTGCCATTTCACCAAGTATACCGTATGGAAAATTTTTGCGTCAACCGTTCATTTCAAACCGCGTCTCCACTTTTCAAATATTTCAGCAACTTCATCGGACAATTGGATCTTTGAAAACGGCCGTTGGTCCTGGATATCCTTCACTTGTTTTGCAATCCGGTGATCAATATCATCCATCTCAATTTCTAGTTCTCTCGCGGATTTCCGTAGCGCCCCTTGAGCAAAAATAACCCACTGCTCCGTACGGTCTGAGGTGGCGACATGTATTTGCACACGCCGCCCGCTCAATTCCGCCACCAGTTTTTCGATGCGTTCATCCGCTGTTTCATTTTCCCGGGTGAAGATCACTTCGACATGATGTTTCAAATTTTTCTTTTCGATGCCAGGCACAAGATGGGCATCAAACAGGACAATGACCCGCCATCCTGTATGGGCTTTATATTCTGCCATCCGTTCGATAAGACGGTCCCGCGCATCCGCGAGCCTCTCTTGTTTCAACGAACGGAGTTCCTGCCAAGCGCCGATTATATTGTAGCCGTCGACGAGCAATATATCTTTCTTCATAACATTTGCCGTTACGGCCGTCGTTTCCGCAGAACTTCATACATCAAGAGCGAAGCGGCGACCGATGCGTTGAGCGATGTAACATGTCCGACCATCGGCAAGGAATAAAGGAAATCGCATTTCTCCCTTAAAATCCGGGACATGCCTTTACCTTCACTGCCGATAATGATGGCAAGCGGCAGTGTGGCATCCATCGAACGATAATCTTGCGAACCGGAAGCATCAGTGCCTGCAATCCAAACACCGGATTTCTTTAAGTCTTCTACTGTCTGGGATAAATTGTTCACCCGTACGACCGGAATATGTTCAATGGCTCCAGTTGAAGCTTTCGCCACAATTCCCGTTAATCCGACAGATCTTCTTTTAGGAATGATCACTCCATGGACGCCAGTCGCATCGGCAGTCCGGAGGATCGACCCTAAATTATGCGGGTCTTCCAATTCATCCAGAATAAGAAAAAACGGATCTTCCTGACGCGCCTTCGCCCTCTCGAATAGCTCTGGGAGTTCAGCGTACCGGTAAGCGGCGACCGATGCGATGATTCCTTGGTGATTCATTTCCAGCATCGTATCCAGCTTCCGTTTCGGAACCTCCTGAATGACGATACCTGAACGTTTTGCCAGTGAAATGATTTCCCCAATGCTCTTTTTGTTCAAGCCTTCCGCAATCCAAATTTTGTTCAATTCTCTGCCGGATCGCAAAGCTTCCGCCACGGGATTTTTGCCTCCGATCAGTTCAGCTTCATGCGTTGTCAAAATGTGCCCTCCTCCTTTGGCTGCTCCACGAACTCAATCGATTCCCGAATGAATTCCGTGAGTCGCTCTGCTCTTCCAAGCAAGTATAGATATCCGACCACCGCTTCAAACCCCGAACTATAGTTGTACGTAATAACATCTGTATGTTTAGGCACAGAGCCTGATTTTGCATTGCGTCCGCGGCGGAGGACTCCTTCTTCCTCCTCTGTCAGAAAACCGGATTGCTGCAGCATTTTGATTGCCGCAGCCTGCGCCTTTGCAGAAACATACTTGGTCGCCTCTTTATGGAGGGTGTTCGGCTTCACCTTTCCTGAGCGCAGCAGATGCTCTCGGACTGCCTGCTCGTAAACCGCATCCCCCATATAGGCGAGCGCCAGCGCATTCATCTGTTTGACATCGATATCACGCAGACTATACATGGCGGTCACCCTCTTTTCCAACGGGTGCCTTGCGCCGTATCTTCCAACAAAATGCCCTGCCCCTTCAGCTCTTCCCGGATTTCATCAGCTCTGGCAAAATTACGTTCCCGTCTCGCTGTCAGCCGCTCCTCGATCAAGGCTTCAATCTCATCATCGAGCAACTCTCCTTCGCTTTGGAACGGAAGTCCAAGAACGCCCATCAGTCGGTCGAAGGTTTCGATAAAATATGACAAGACTTGCACTTGCGTATTCTCTTCTAGCAAATATACATTGGCCAACTTGACGAGATCAAAGATGGCTGCCATTGCATTTGCCGTATTAAAATCGTCATCCATCGCTGTTTCAAAGGCACGCACGAGTTCATCCACTTTGTGAATCCAAATATCATGTTGATCACCGAGATCCGCAGACGTTTCCAGGCGGTAATTCAAGTTGCTGTAAGCAGTCCGTATACGCTCCAATGCGTTTTTCGCACTCTCCACAAGATCCTGCGAGAAGTTGACAGGATGTCTGTAATGGACAGACAGCATGAAGAAGCGGAGCACCTGAGGATCGATCTGCTTCCGGATATCATTCACAAGAATGAAGTTTCCGAGCGACTTCGACATTTTTTCATTGTCGATATTAATATAGCCATTGTGCATCCAATACCGCGCAAATTCTTTTCCTGTCATCGCTTCCGACTGGGCAATTTCATTCTCATGATGAGGGAATGCCAAGTCCTGTCCTCCAGCATGGATATCAATCGTGTCTCCGAGATGCTCCCTTGCCATGACGGAGCATTCGATATGCCAGCCTGGACGCCCTGGACCCCAAGGGCTATCCCATGCAATTTCTCCTTCTTTTGCCGATTTCCACAGAGCAAAATCAAGAGCATTTTCTTTTATGGCACTTTCTTCAATTCGGGCACCGACTTTCAATTCATCGATTGATTGATGGGACAGTTTGCCGTAATTATCGAATTTCCGTGTTCGGTAATATACATCACCATGAGATTCATAAGCAAATCCTTTGTCGATCAACACTTCGATAAATGCAATGATATCCTCAATATGCTCCGTCACTCGCGGATGAATATCTGCCTTTTCACATCCAAGCGCTCCTACATCCTCGAAATAGGCATTAATAAAGCGGGCGGTCAGTTCCCCTACTTCTTCGCCAAGCTCATTTGCAGTCCGGATGATTTTATCATCGACATCCGTAAAATTTGAGACGTAAGTGACATCATAGCCCCGATATTCAAGATAGCGGCGGACCGTATCAAAGACGATAACCGGCCGGGCATTTCCAATATGGATATAGTTGTATACGGTCGGTCCGCACACATACATCTTGACCTTTCCTTCTTCCATTGGAATGAAAGGTTCCTTTTTCCGCGTCAGCGTATTATAAATTTGTATGCTCATGTCGTTCTCCTCCCATTTTTTCCAGCTCCGCAAGACGGCTTTTTAATTGTGCGATTTCTCGTTTCATTTGATCACACGTCTCTTCGACAGGATCAGGCATTTTATGATGATCTAATTTTTCTTTTACACGCACACCGTTGGTGATGACCACTTTCCCTGGTATCCCGACAACCGTTGAATCAGGCGGTACGTCCTTCAAAACGACAGATCCGGCTCCGACCTTACTGTTCTCACCGATTGTAATGGAACCAAGCACTTTCGCTCCTGAAGCGACAAGCACATTGTTATGCAGTGTCGGATGGCGCTTTCCTTTTTCCTTGCCGGTACCGCCAAGCGTCACCCCTTGATAGAGCGTAACATCGTCGCCAATTTCACAAGTTTCGCCGATCACGATGCCCATCCCATGGTCAATGAACAAGCGTCTGCCAATTACGGCACCCGGGTGAATTTCAATTCCCGTGAAAAATCGGCTGACCTGAGATACGACACGCGCCAAAAACAAAAATTTTCTTTTATACAAGGCATGCGCAAATCGATGCGCCCAAATGGCATGGAGGCCAGAATACGTCAACACGACTTCGATTGTACTGCGCGCTGCCGGGTCCTGTTCAAAGATACACCGGATATCCTCTCTCATCCTCTTGAACAATGTAGATCCCTCCATACTTTCTAACTATTTTTCATACACAATGGCAATCGAACCGAGGCATTGGCAGGGAACAACAGCAAAGAGCCGGCACTTAAAATAGAGCTTTTCCATCCGAAACACTGGAAATGCATCATGTTTAATCCTGCCTCCACCCAGAATCCGCCAAATAAAAAAATGCGCCCCTGTCCGTAATTAGACAGAGACGCATGATCTGCGCGGTTCCACTCTTCTTGGAAGTTCAACCTTCCCGCTTAAAGCCTTTAACGCAGGCATACGTCCGGCCTACTGTAAGTTCGGCGCGGCACTCAAGGGGGCATTTCTACAATACAGCGGCCTGGATCACTTTCAGCCGGTGATGATCCTCTCTGTAAAGCATGTATCGTGTACTTCTCCCTATCAACGCTTTTATCGTTCGGAATACATTGTATGTCAATTGTACACAGACTATCAGGAAAGTCAATTCATTAATCTGCCTGTGAAGTTTAAATAAATTTTGCAACCCGGCTAAGCGTTTTCTCTTTGCCGATCAGCGCAATGGACTCTGGAAGTTCCGGGCCGTGCATTTGGCCTGTCGCCACAACACGAATCGGCATGAAAAGGTTCTTGCCTTTATGTCCTGTTTCTTTTTGCACCGCTTTAATAGCTGCCTTAATCGAATCTGCATCAAATGATTCCAGTTCTGACAGTTGTTTATGGAAAGACGCCATCACTTCCGGCACTTGCTCCCCAGCTAATACTTCTTTGGATTGTTCATCATATTCCACTTCATCCGTGAAGAACTGGGCGGTCAATTCTACAATCTCCGCTCCATAGCTCAGCTGTGTATGGTAAAGCGCGATCAGGTCATGGACCCACGCACGCTGGTCGTCCGTCATGTTTTCAGAAATACGCCCAGCTGCTTGCAAATGCGGCAAGGTTAGCTCAATCACTTCTTCCAAGCTGCGTTTTTTCACATATTGATTGTTCATCCAAGTCAACTTTTGCTTATCGAACATGGATGGAGATTTAGATAAGCGGCTTTCGTCAAACAGCTTCACCAGCTCATCATGAGTAAAGATTTCCTCTTCCCCGCCCGGAGACCAGCCGAGCAGCGCAAAGAAGTTGAACATCGCATCAGGCAAATAGCCAAGGTCTTTATATTGAGAAATGAATTGGATGATCGACTCGTCACGTTTCGACAGCTTTTTCCGATCTTCATTCACAATCAATGTCATATGGCCGAAGCGAGGATATTCCCAGCCGAACACATCATAGATCATCAATTGCTTTGGTGTATTAGTCAAATGCTCTTCTCCGCGGAATACATGGGAGATTTTCATCAGATGATCATCGATGACCACCGCAAAATTGTACGTTGGAATCCCGTTCGCTTTGACGAGCACCCAATCGCCCACATCTTTGGACTCAAATGCCACCTTGCCGCGAACCATATCATCCACTTCGTACGTTACATTTTCAGGAACCCTCATGCGAATTGTATATGGCATGCCGGACGCTTCCTTTTCAGCTACTTCCTCAGCAGTCAAATGGCGGCAAGTGCCCGCATACATAGGAGCTGCAATTCCGGACGCTTTCTGTCTTTCCCGCTCCGCCTCCAGCTCTTCCGTTGTGCAGAAACATTTATAGGCATGACCCTTTTCAAGCATTTCCTTCGCATATTCTGTATAGATATCCAAGCGTTCCATCTGGCGGTACGGACCATATGGCCCACCCACATCAACGGATTCATCATGATGGATGCCCAGCCACTTCAAGTTATCAAGCTGTGACAATTCACCCGCTTCAATATTCCGTCCTGTATCCGTATCCTCGATTCGGATTATGAACTTCCCTCCGTGGTGTCGGGCGAATAAATAGTTGAATAACGCTGTCCGGGCACCGCCGATATGCAAATGGCCTGTCGGGCTCGGCGCGTAACGTACGCGTACTTCTGTTGACATAATGAGTCCATCTCCGTTCATTTATAAGTATTTCCTGTGTCATTTTACCATTGTGGCAATCAATTTGAAAGGTGTCATTCCTTGACAAGAAGAATGGTCGCCATGGAGGCAATCCCTTCTTCCCTTCCAGTGAAGCCCAACTTTTCTGTAGTCGTCGCTTTGACATTCACTTGCGATACATCCGCTTTCAGCAACTCCGCCACACGCTGCTGGATTTCACCGATATACGGTGCCATCTTCGGACGCTGCGCAATAATTGTGCAGTCGATATTTCCAAGCTTATATCCGCGTCCTTCGACGAGCTCCCAGATCTTTTCAAGCAAAACAGCGGAATCCGCATCTTTAAACTCCGCATCCGTATCAGGGAAATGCCGTCCGATATCCCCTTCGCCAATCGCTCCGAGTGCTGCATCAGTAATCGTATGTAATAGTACATCCGCGTCCGAATGCCCTGTTAGCCCTTTTTCATGTGGAATCGTCACGCCTCCAATAATTAGCGGCCGTCCTTCCGCGAACTCATGCACGTCAAAACCTTGTCCAACTCGAATCATCATAATCCTCCTACTGTCTGCGTGATAAAAAGATCTCGCCGAAGACAAGATCCTCTTTCGTCGTCATTTTCACATTATCGTAAGTACTCTCCACTACTCTGATCGGATGTCCGAGCCTTTCCACAAGCATGGATTCATCGGTTCCAAGGAACCCTTCTGCTTCCGCTTTTTCGGATGCCTCCGACAGCACCTCATATCGGAAAGCCTGCGGAGTCTGGATGATCCAAAGACGGTCCCGATCCACCGTTTCCTCTACTATACCATCTGATGCCATTTTCATCGTATCCTTCGCTTGGACGCCGGCAATGGCAGCTCCATGAGTCTCCGCATTTTCAACGAGGCGGTGTATCACATCTCGGTGTATGAATGGCCTAGCAGCATCATGGACCAGAACAATGCCCCCGGTCTGATGCGCTTGGATGCAGGCGGCGACACTCTGCTGCCGCTCGCCGCCTCCATCAACCAGCTGATTTGCTTTGGTAATCCCGAACTGGCTAAGCAATCCTTTAATTTCATTTCTTTCGTCAGGACGGATAGCCAAAATAATCTGCTCACAAGCGGGATCCTGTTCAAACACATCCAAAGTATGAATTAATATTGGCTTATCGCCCAGCTCAAGAAAAAGCTTATTTCGACCTGCACCCATCCGCTTGCCGCTTCCGGCTGCAGGGATCATCACTGTATATTTCACTAACTACCCCATCTTTCCAATTTCCGGCCGTTTGTATCTGATTTTCCGTTTTTCGGCTTGGCAAAAATCATCCGGCCTGCCGATGTTTGCAGCACGCTTGTCACTACAACATCGATTGTATTGCCGATATGCGTTTTTCCCTCTTCGATGACAATCATTGTACCATCATCCAAATAAGCGACCCCTTGATTATGCTCCTTGCCATCTTTAATGACAGCGACATGCATTTCTTCTCCAGGAATGACAACGGGCTTCACCGCATTAGCCAGATCATTAATATTCAATACGGATACACCGTGAAGATCCGCTACTTTATTCAAATTAAAATCATTTGTAACAACAAGTCCATTCATGCTTTTCGCCAGGCGGACAAGCTTGAGATCCACTTCCGCTACGTCCGCGAAGTCTTCATCGGTAATTAGAATTTGAGGCCCTTCTTCCGTCTGCAGACGCTTCAAAACGTCTAGACCCCGTCTTCCTTTCGTACGCTTTAACGTATCGGAGGAATCTGCGATATGCTGTAATTCCGTAAGGACAAACTGAGGTACGACCAAGATCCCCTCCAGGAATCCAGTCGATGCAATATCTGCTACTCGGCCATCAATGATGACACTCGTATCTAAAATTTTATTCAGGCTATCCTTAGGACGGGCAGCTTCACCCCCGTCTTTTTTCTTTGGACCGCTGTTGCGGATGGATACCATGGCATTAATAAACTCTTCCCGCTTTTTAAAACCCACTTGGAAGCCGAGATATCCGAGCAATATAGAAAGCAGGACAGGAAGAATGGATGTAATGACCGGTATTTCAACACTGCTGAGGCCGAAGCTCACGAGGAAAGCGACACTCAACCCAACCATTAGCCCGACGGTTCCAAATAACAGATCAAAAATCGGTGCCTTCAATAGTAGATCTTCCATCCACTTGATGAAATTCACAATGGGTTCAGTTAGAAAGATGCTTAGTAAATATAAAACAATAGCGCCAAGTACAGCTGCCACATAAGGGTTATCGATCATCGGTCTAGACGTGAAGGAAAAAAGGGAAAATAAATGCGGTAAAAACAAGACGCCGAGCGTGCCGCCGATCAGTAAAAAACCGACTTGGACAACTCTTTTTAACATAGGAACACCTCCTTTTATTAGTAAATACTATACACGTATTCAGTTAATTACGCTTTGATGAACACCCCATCTCCTCAAAAATAAACCTTTCCTATTAGACTTCATGACGCTTCAACAGGTTTCGACCTGAAACAGAATCAGTACATCTGTATCATTTCGGGCGTATGCCCCGGGCAGCCCTGCAAATCAGGACTGTCCGAATGCGAGCTTCATCGCGTCACCTATCGTTTCGACACCGACGACTTGAATCCCTGCCGGATAATCCCAGCCGCCCAAATTGGAGCTAGGAACGAAGGCACGCTCAAAGCCTAATTTCGCCGCCTCTGTCACTCGCTGTTCAATGCGGGAAACCCTGCGGACTTCTCCGGTCAATCCCACTTCGCCGATAAAGCAATCCGTAACGCCGACCGAAAGATCCCGATAGCTGGATACAATGCTCATCAGTACCGCCAGGTCGATCGCTGGCTCATCCAGCTTGACGCCTCCTGCGACTTTAATATACGCATCTTGCGCTTGTAATAGCATTCCCATTCTCTTTTCCAAAACAGCCATGAGAAGGGAGACCCGATTTTGATCGAGTCCTGTCGCCATCCGTTTCGGATAATTAAAACTCGACGGCGTAACAAGTGCTTGAATTTCCACCAGGATGGGCCTTGTCCCTTCCATGGAAGCGACAACAGTGGAACCAGCTCCACCTTGAGAACGTTCCCGCAAAAATAGTTCAGATGGATTCAGCACTTCTTTCAAACCGGATTGAAGCATTTCAAAAATGGCAATTTCGTTCGTTGAACCGAAACGGTTTTTTACACTGCGCAAAATCCGGTACGTATGATGACGCTCACCTTCAAAATAGAGAACGGTGTCCACCATATGCTCCAGCAGTCGCGGCCCTGCAATCTGCCCATCCTTCGTCACGTGCCCGACGATGAAAATGGCGATATTCTGCGTCTTGGCAATCCGCATCAATTCCGCGGTACATTCTCTCACCTGGGAGACACTTCCCGGCGCAGACGTCACTTCCGGATGGTGGATCGTCTGAATGGAATCCGCAATGACGAGCTGAGGCTTCACTTCAGCAATCGTCTCATGTATTTTACCCAAATCCGTCTCTGCGTAAATATAAAGTTCGTCTGATATGACACCTAATCGTTCAGCACGGAGCTTCGTCTGCCGGATCGATTCCTCACCCGAAATATAGAGGACTCGCTGGCCTTTATTCGCCAAGAGCGAGGAGACTTGTAGGAGCAATGTCGATTTACCGATCCCCGGGTCCCCGCCGATCAAAATGAGGGAGCCTGGCACAATGCCTCCTCCAAGCACACGATTCAACTCATCAAGGTCCGTATCGACCCTCGGCTCCTGAATCGTTTCAATTGAATTGATCGGCACCGCTTTACTAAGAATGCTAGTTGAATGCTGAAATGCGCCACGTGGCCCTTTTTGAACAATCTCAACTTCCTCATCCATCGTATTCCATTCCCCGCAGCCCGGGCATCGTCCCATCCATTTAGGGGACTCATAGCCACAAGACCTGCACATGAACTTCGTTTTCTTTTTAGCCATTCGTTCCTCCATATATACGAAAAAGACAGCCCTTTCCGCCGATTTATAGCTAGACGGAAGGGCTATCCTTTCTACTGTTATTTTTCTGCAACAGCTTCTTTTTCAGTTTTCACAACAAAATTGCCATCTTCCACATCGACGAGCACTTTTCCGCCTGTAAGCACCGTACCTTTAAGAAGTTCTTCAGACAACTTATCTTCTACATGTTTTTGAAGCGCACGGCGCAATGGACGAGCCCCGTAATCAGGGTCATATCCTTCTTCCGCGATTTTCAGTTTCGCTTCGTCCGACAAGACAAGTTCAATGTCCTGCTCAGCAAGGCGTTTTGTCAATTCATTCGACATCAGTGTAATAATCTCTTTTAGATGCTCTTTTTCAAGTGAATGGAAGACAATCATCTCATCCACACGGTTCAAGAATTCAGGACGGAATGCTTTTTTCAACTCTTCTAGCATTTTCCCTTTCATATCTTCGTAATCCCGTTCGCCGTCTTGAAGATTGAATCCGACATAACGGTTCTTCTTCAATGCTTCCGCTCCGACGTTCGATGTCATAATGACAACCGTATTGCGGAAGTCGACTGTACGGCCCTTTGAATCCGTAAGCCTTCCATCCTCCAAAACTTGCAGGAGAATATTAAAGACATCAGGATGCGCCTTCTCGATTTCATCAAGCAGGACAACGGAGTATGGTTTGCGGCGCACTTTCTCTGTCAATTGTCCGCCTTCATCATAGCCGACATAGCCAGGAGGTGAACCGACGAGTCGGGATGTCGCATGCTTTTCCATGTACTCGGACATGTCAATCCGGATCATCGCATCTTCGTCACCAAACATCGCTTCCGCCAGCGCACGGGCCAGTTCTGTCTTCCCGACCCCTGTAGGGCCAAGGAAAATGAATGAACCGATCGGGCGCTTCGGATCTTTCAATCCGGCACGCGCACGTCGAATTGCCCGGGAAATGGCGGTTACCGCTTCTTTCTGGCCAATGACGCGCTCATGAAGCAATTCTTCCATGTTCAATAATTTCGCTGTCTCTGTTTCTGCGATTTTAGCTACCGGCACGCCAGTCCACATCGCAACGACTTCCGCTATATCATTAACCGTTACTTCTGATTCTTTTTGGCCTTGTTTTTCTTTCCAAGCCGCCTTCGTTTTTTCGAGCTCTTCCTTCATCTTCTGTTCCTTGTCTCGGAAGGATGCGGCCTTTTCGAATTCCTGGCTTTGAACTGCCGCGTTCTTCTCATGGCGGATTGCTTCCAGCTTCGCTTCCAACTCTTTTAAGTTAGGAGGCGTTGTATAAGAACGAAGGCGAACCTTTGAACCCGCTTCGTCGATTAAATCAATCGCTTTGTCAGGAAGGAAACGGTCCGAAATATAGCGATCTGACATTTTCGCTGCCGCTTCGATCGCCTCATCCGTAATCTTTACCCGGTGATGCGCTTCATACCGGTCTCTAAGCCCACGAATAATCTGAATGGACTCTTCGACTGTCGGCTCATCGACTTGAATCGGTTGGAAACGGCGCTCAAGCGCAGCATCTTTCTCAATATATTTACGGTATTCATCAAGTGTCGTTGCACCGATGCATTGAAGCTCCCCGCGGGCCAAAGATGGCTTCAGAATGTTAGAGGCATCGATCGCCCCTTCTGCTCCACCGGCTCCGATCAACGTATGCAATTCATCGATGAATAAAATGATATTTCCGGCTTGACGGATTTCCTCCATCACTTTTTTCATGCGGTCTTCAAATTCACCACGGTATTTTGTACCCGCGACGACTGTTCCCATATCGAGTGTCATAACCCGTTTATCACGAAGGATTTCAGGTACTTCATTGTTGACGATCTGCTGGGCAAGACCTTCAGCAATCGCCGTCTTCCCGACACCCGGCTCCCCAATCAGTACCGGATTGTTTTTCGTACGGCGTGCAAGCACTTCAATGACACGTGTAATTTCCTTGCTCCGTCCGATGACAGGGTCCAAAGATCCTTCACGGGCGATTTCAGTCAAATCACGGGCCAGACTATCCAATGTCGGCGTAGAGGCCGAAGAGGACGGCCCTTGAGTTCCTACTGAGCTGTCATTGTTTCCTAGCAATTGAAGCACCTGCTGCCGTGCACGGTTCAGGCTGACGCCTGCGTTGTTCAGCACGCGGGCTGCGACGCCTTCACCTTCCCGAATAAGCGCAAGCAGAATATGCTCAGTTCCAATGTAAGAATGGCCGAGTTTCCGAGATTCATCTACAGAAAGCTCGATCACTTTTTTCGCTCTTGGTGTGTAATGCACGATCGGGCCGACATCCTTATTGCCTGTTCCAACGAGGCTTTCAACGCCTTTTTCGATCGTTTCGAAGCTGACATCGATGGCTTCAAGCGCTTTAGCCGCAATGCCTCCGCCTTCACGGATCAAACCTAATAAGATGTGTTCTGTGCCGATGGATTCATGTTTCATCCGAATTGCTTCTTCTTGAGCCAGTTGCAATACTTTTTGGGCCCTCTGCGTAAGACGATTATTAAACATCATATCCATTCCACTCCTTCTATACGAATATCAACTTTTCCCCGCTTTACTAGCGCAGAAGAGGGATTTCAATTCATCAAAAATCTAGCCTGTTTGACTTTGACTATCTTTGACTTAATTATACAAGATGGAAAGCATGTGTGCAAAACAGATGCTCATTCTCCAGATTCTTCTTCCGTTAACCTTTTATTGCCCACTTCAAGCCTTTCCCGGAACAATTTCGCCCGAAAAATATCCCGTTCTTCAGCCGTTAATTCTGTTCCCGCATATTGCTGGAGGAACCCCGGCTGCATAAAAATCATCAGCTCATTCAAGATTGTCATATCGATATCCTGAATGATGTCCATATCAATCCCCAGACGGACATCCGACAAGCAGCGTGCTGCTTCTTCTGACGGCAGAAGGCGGGCAAAGGTGATGGTGCCAAGAGAGCGGAACAATCTGTTTTCAAGAGCAATTCGGGATTTGGACATGAGAAGCTCACGAGACCTGCGTTCATGTGCAATTAGACGTAATGTAATATTCTTCAACTCGGATAAAATCTCCTTCTCGGTTTTGCCGAGGGTCGTCTGGTTGGAGACTTGATAAATATTTCCGAGCGCCTCACTGCCTTCTCCATAACTTCCACGGACTACAAATCCAAGTCGCGAGATTGCCGGGATGATGCGATTAATTTGCTTAGTCATCGTCAATGTCGGCAAGTGCATCATGACAGACGCACGCATTCCCGTCCCCGTATTGGATGGGCAGCTAGTCAAATAGCCAAATTGTTCATCAAAAGCATAAGGAAGTTTCTTCTCTAAAAAATCATCCACCAGATCCGCCTTTTCATAAGCGTTTTCCAGTTGGAATCCGGGATAAATGCATTGGATCCTAATATGATCTTCTTCGTTCACCATAATGCTGAGCGTCTCGTCCTTAGATAGAACGACCGCCCCATGTCTTTCCGGATCGGTCAATTGTGGACTGATTAAATGCTTTTCCACTAACACTTGCCTTTCAAGAAGTGGCAATTCAGAGACCTTCATATAGGAATACCCATTTTCTTCTGAGTTAAGCAGCGACTCTGTAATTAGATGATCCACATCTTTCGCTTCCTCGGCTGAAAATGCGATCGGGAACCTTCTGCCTCTTAAATTTCGTGCGAGGCGTATTCGGGTCGACATGACAATATCGGAATGTTCACCATGGGAAGACATCCAGCCCGTCACTGAATTTTTCATGAAGTTATCAATTGACATGGGCGTCACCTCCTCCGTCCGTCATCAGCCGTTTCAATTCGTTCGCTTCATCACGCAAAGAAGCAGCCTCTTCAAACCGTTCTTCTTCGATGGCCTCTTGCATTTTCAGCCGGATTTCCTCAATCCGTTTTTTCACAGCGAATAATTCATTAAAAGAGACAGGGATTTTACCAGTGTGACTGGAGTGCCCATTATGCAGCTTGCCAAATAAGCGAGGCAGGCGTTCTCTGAACGTGTCGTAGCAAGTGGAGCAGCCGAATTTCCCAATGTCCAGAAACTTTCTGAACGTCAAGCCGCAATCCGGACACTCGGGACCTTCCGCCAACGGCTCTTTCGCCTGCTGTTGAGACTGGAATGGCTCTGAACTGCCAAGCCAATTGGAAAGGAATTGCTGGATGGAAAGGGGCTCTTGGTTTGGATCGAAATGAAACATTTTGGATTGGAAAGCACATCTTTCACACATATGACGCTCAGAAGATCCTTGCATCGTTTCCTGTGTGAAGATGACAGAAGCCGGCCTTTCGTTGCAAATTTCACATAACATCGTTTGCCACCTCTTCTTCTATAGTTCACTGGTTTTTATTATGTTCGTAAATTAGTGTCACAAGCATCGCCTGCAATATCCTCCCTCGGATAATATCTCGTTCCGGAAGCGGATAATGGAGTGTCGTCCGGTCTACTGCAGCCAAAATGATTCTCGCTTCGCGCTCAGAAATAACTTTTTCTTGCAACAGACGATAGATGACATCTTCAGCCATTGTGTAGGTAGCCCCATCTTGAAGTCCTCTTAAAATATGCTCAATCAATTCTTTATGCGAATTGGTTTTCACACGGTAGATGCGTATATAGCCGCCTCCGCCCCTCTTTGATTCGACTGCATATCCCCGTTCCACTGTAAATCGTGTATTGATCACATAATTGATTTGGGAAGGAACGCATTGAAATTTTTCTGCAATTTCACTCCGTTTAATTTCAATGACACCGTTCTCTCCCTTTTCAATAATCTTTTTTAAATATCCTTCAATTACATCTGAAATATTCCGCATGTGTTTTCACTCCTTCCGTTGCGAAGTGATAAGCCATTGACTTTGACTATCTTTGACTTAATTATACACGATGAGACGTTGATTTCACAATTGATTTGCAGTCAAAAAAGAAGGTTTAGATTTGGTTGAAACGGGTAATTAAGAGGTTGAGGATTTTTTTCTGACCTCTTTTTTCCTCTACCTTATGGGCTTCAGCTGTTATATATGCTATACACAACCTGAACCCATCCCCAAACAAAAAGCTCCTGGTACGACAACTACTATGGAGGAGATCTACAAGTGAATTGGTACGAAAAGCTAAGTGAATATTTCCCGATTGAAGAGATGAAGTCAAAGGAACATATGGAGGCACTGTTAAACGATAAGAAGAATATCTATCGTAAAGAAGAAGGGCCGCATCATGTATTGATGTTCGTGGAGACAGAATCATTCATCTTCATCGATTACCTATTCGTCTCGGCGCAGTCAAGAGGCGCGGGAATCGGCCGGAAACTGCTGGATTCTTTGAAACAGAAAGGAAAACCGATCATTCTGGAAGTGGAGCCCGTGGATTACGAAGATACCGATACGGAAAAACGGCTAAAGTTTTACGCCCGGGAAAACTTTCATCACGCACGCCGGATCGGCTACAGCAGACGTTCGTTAGCTACAGGGGAGCAAAATGATATGGAAATCTTATTTTGGTCTCCAGACGACGCAGATGAGGAAAGTGTCTACGAAGCGATGAAAATGACTTACGAAGATATCCATACGTACAAGGATGAAACATTTTATGGAGAACCATACGACCCGGCTGAAAAAGTGCTTGTTTTTTCAACAGAAAAGAAGAAGTGCATTTTAGAACCGTATTTAGCTTGATTGCAGGATGCATGATTTCTAACAGGTTCATCATGCACAGTACATTTGCAATAAAAACTCAAGTTTTATAAAACATGAGGCCTTGCCGCCTCTTTCCAATAAGGAGAACAGCCCGCAAGAATAGGGTTGTTCTCCTATTTTAGTACGATTGCTCACCTATCTTGCATGAAACTATAATGGGGATATGACGTACATAGGGAAAGGAGATGATAATTTGGAGAACAAGGGGGTTCCTAAGCGCGGCCAGCAACATGCATTGCCTGCTTGGAAAATACTGTATTACTACGCAGTCATCGCCGGAATGTCCATCTTTGCCATTTTTATCTTCACTGTCTTTTGGGATGTCTTTCTCACGCAGGATTGGTTTCTAGCAATACTTTTCGGGGGCCTCTTCCTTTTCCTTTGCTGGATCATTATTATAATTCTCCGGGCTCCACGAACTGGCGGCGTAACAAAACTTGAACAAATCGACACGCCTACCGGCTATATAATTCATGCGGAAAATGAGTGGACAGGGGAAAAGGAAACCATTACATTCTACTGGCACCAAATTGAAGCGTCGCTAATCGGCATTTGGACCAACCCCGGCTTCAAGGGACGGAAATATGATTATGTCGGGGCACGGCTCGTCTATCGTTACGACGAAGAGGGCGTAAAAAAATACGCGGACCACATCATTGTGTGTGAGAAGAAATTGGACGAATGGGTTAATAGGATTAGAAGACATGCCATCCCCTCCCGCGTGACCAACGCTAATATTTCAGCGGTCAAAAAAGAAGAGTTTGATGAAATGCTCAAGGAAGTCACTGCAGTTCCGATCAGCGAAATTCCATCCATTATCGATTGGTTTATGGAGCAGGAGGATTTTACACTTTGGTATCCATCTACAAGATTGCAGAAAAAGTAACCTCGCATCCACTAAAACAAAAAGGCAATCCACTTACCAGCTTTGCAGTAAGGATTGCCTTTTTTTCATACGGTTGCAGGTGTTTTTTTCAATGGTTCCAAATCGACCTCAAACCCTAAATCTTCTAGCATTTGCCTGTCGCGGTCACTCTCCTGGCCCGCTGTAGTCAAGTAGTCGCCGATAAAGATCGAATTGGCCGGATACAGGCCAAAAGGCTGCAGTGAACGTAAATTAACTTCCCGGCCGCCTGAAATTCGGATTTCCTTTGTCGGGTTGATAAAACGGAACAGACTGAGCACTTTCAAGCAGTACCGCGGCGTCAATTCATTCGTTCCTTCAAGCGGAGTACCATCGACTGCATGCAGGAAATTGACAGGAATCGAATCAGCGTCCAATGCATGCAAACTGCGCGCCATGTCGATAATATCCTCTTTCATCTCACGCATTCCGACGATGACTCCGGAGCATGGCGAAATGCCGGCTTCCTTTGCAGATTCAACAGTATTCACCCGATCGTCGTATGTATGAGAGGTCGTGATGCTGCTGTGATGAGCCGCCGACGTATTAATGTTGTGATTGTACCGATCCACGCCCGCCTCTTTCAGGCGCTTCGCTTGCTCCGGCTTCAAAATACCGAGACAAGCGCAAACCGTCATGTCCGCATGCTTGCTTTTAATCTCCTTGACGGAATCAATTACGATTTCGAGTTCCCGATTCACAGGTCCCCGGCCGCTCGCCACGATGCAATAGGTCCCAGCATTGACGGAAGCTGCCCGCTCCGCCCCTGCCACTATCTCCTCTTGTTTCATCATCGCATACTTTTCAATTGGCGCCTTCGAGACGATCGACTGGGCACAATAACCGCAATTCTCTGGACACAAACCTGATTTGGTATTAATAATCATGTTCAGCTTTACTTTATTTCCATAGTAATGTTTACGGACTTTATAAGCCGCATGGAGCAACGGCAGTAAATCATCGTCTGGACTTTCCAGGATGGCCATCGCTTCAGCATCCGTCAAGGTCTCCCCTTGCAACACCCGATCAGCCAATGCTTCGTAATTCATCATCGCCCTCTCCTCACTTTCAATACTTTATACATCCTGTGGCCAAAGATCCCTGCTAGCACAGACAGAATAATATCTTTTGGCAGCGGCGGAATCATCCAGATCCATGCCACTTTGTAAGTAAAAGCATCAGGCGCTGACGCCCAAAGTTTGTAAGCGAAATACATCCAATTGGTCCCAAGCAGATAATTAACGGTCATCGCGACTAGGCCGGCTATAATATAGCTGCGCAGGCTGCCGTTCTTTTCAACAATCTTCCCTGCGATATAGGCCACTAATATAAATGAAATAACAAAACCAAACAACGGGCTTAGAATTTGCCCAAAGCCTCCCGAGAATTTTGAGAATACAGGGGCTCCTGCCAATCCGACAGCCATATATACAGCCATAGCCGTAGCGCCAAGCCGGCTTCCAAGAATCAATCCTGCCAAAATAGAAAAGAACGTCTGCAAGGTAATCGGTACCCCGCCGATCATAAGAAACGGAACAAATGTAGTGATATTAGCCCCGATCATCATCAGAGCCGCAAACATGGCGCAATACACCAGACTCAAGGCACTCATTCCACTATTCTGTTTTGCTGATACCGTCGCCATCCAACACACCTCATTTAACTAATTATCTGTAGTAATAGAATATAAGTTCATAAAATATGTGTCAACTACATTTTCATTTATGGTTAACTCATTATATATTATTTACACATTGCCATGGTTCTAGAAGCAGACGATAGATAGCTATGCCCTTTTCTTTCTGTCCTGAGGGGACGGGGTTTGTTATATGATTGAATTTACTATTTTGGATGGGCAGATGGGATGGAATGGAATGGGTTTACCTGTGTAGGTGGGTATGCGCGGGTATGCGCGGGTAGCACCGGTATGCGCGGATGCGGCATCGGTATGCGCGGGTACGGCAGCGGTATGCGCGGGTACGACATCGGTATGCGTGGGTATGGCATCGGTATGCGCGGGTGCGGCACCGGTATGCGCGGGTACGGCATCGGTATGCGCGGGTACGACATCGGTATGCGTGGGTATGGCATCGGTATGCGCGGGTGCGGCACCGGTATGCGCGGGTACGGCATCGGTATGCGCGGGTACGGCACGGGTATGCGCGCGTGCAGCATCTCGAGGCGAGATCAACAGATCTAGTGGAAATCCTTCTGCAAAATAAAAAAACCGACAGCCCTCTGCTGCCGATTTTCCATTTATCTATGTTTGTCTTCACTCTTCGGGAATAGGAAATATGCAATGATCCCACTGAAGACAGCGGCTCCGATTGTAATCCACACACGGGATGTTTCGGGCACTTCTTGAAAGTTCTTCGTTAACATATACCAAGCGATCCAGCCGACAATGAGCCCGATCGGAACGGAATATTTAAAAATTCTCAAGTGATTCACCTTCTGCCATTTATGTACTATGAATAGTGTAGCACAGTCGCCTGTTCATGCCCAACCCATGAAGAGGGCTTGACGGTTTCGAGAATAAGCGTTATGATGTTTGAAATTATTCAAAAAACTATATATGAATCTATTCTTATCAAGAGAAGCTGAGGGACTGGCCCGTCGAAGCTTCAGCAACCAGCCATTTTTGGTCAGGTGCTAATTCCAGCAGGCAACTAGCCTGAAAGATGAGAAGGAGTGAATTGCGATATATTCAAAGCCTTCTTTTCGAGAAGGCTTTTTTATTTTTCTGATTACATCAAACGTACATACACGACGAGAAGGGACGAGATGAGATGACATTTTTAAATGATTTAAAACACAAGGTACTGCTAGCCGATGGGGCGATGGGTACTTTGCTTTATTCTTACGGCATCGACTTTTGTTATGAAGAGTTGAATGTGGAGAAACCAGAAGTCATTGAAAAGATTCACTTAGATTATATTGCAGCAGGTTCCGATATCATTCAAACAAACACATATAGTGCCAATGCGCATAAACTTGCACGCTACGGCATGGAAGGCCGAGTGAAGGAGTTCAATGAGGCCGCAATCAAAATCGCGAAACAAGCCGCGTCATCTGGAGGCCAATATGTACTGGGAACAATCGGCGGACTGCGGGGCATCCGGAAGAGCGAACTGTCGATCCAGGAAGTGCTCACGATCGTGCGGGAACAGGCAGACGCCTTGCTGACCGGAGATCCTGATGGACTGCTACTGGAGACGTATTATGATTTCGACGAACTCTCTGCCGTTGTAAAGGAACTGCGTCTTATAACAGATCTTCCGATTGTCGCCCAAGTATCGATGGATGAACCAGGGGTATTGCAAAACGGCCTTGTGCTGAATGATGCGCTCCATCAGTTGGAGGCTATCGGGGCGGACGTCGTCGGCGTAAACTGCCGTCTCGGCCCCTACCATACCATTCAAGCCTTTGAAAAAGTAACGTTGCCGGAGAAAGCCTTCCTGTCCGCCTCCCCTAATGCCAGCCTTCTCGATGTCGAAGATGGCCGGATCGTTTATGTGTCGGAAGCGGATTATTTCGGGAAAGCCGCTGTCCTTCTTCGCGACGAAGGCGTGCGGCTCATCGGAGGCTGCTGCGGAACAACGCCGAAACATATCGAAGCGGCTAAAAAACATTTGACTGGTCTAGCTCCGGTGACAACGAAAATCGTTACACCGCAAAAACCGATTTTGATCCGCGAGGCGGAACCGGCTGTTCATGAGCCGCTTCACGAGAAAGCCAAAAAAGAGCGGACGATCATCGTTGAACTAGATACGCCGCGACATTTAGAGACGGAACAGTATATTGAAGGAGCAAAACTTCTATATGATGCAGGCGTGGCAGCCGTTACCATGGCCGACAATTCCCTCGCATCCCCGCGCATTAGCAATATGGCGATGGGCTCGATTTTGAAGTTGCAGAACAATATCCGCCCGCTCGTCCATATCACATGCCGCGACCGAAATCTGATCGGTCTGCAATCACATTTAATGGGGCTGGATGCATTAGGAATCCATGATATTCTAGCTGTTACCGGCGATCCTACAAAAGTCGGCGATTTCCCGGGCGCGACAAGCGTCTACGATGTATCGAGCATGGAATTGCTCCAGTTGATCAAACAATTAAACGAAGGAATTTCATTCACAGGAAAGCCGCTGCGGAAGAAAGCGAAATTCTCGGTAGCCGGCGCCTTTAATCCGAACGTCCGCGTCCTGGACCGGGCTGTAAAGAGACTTGAAAAGAAGATTGAATGCGGAGCTGATTACTTCATTACGCAGCCTGTTTATACAAAAGAAAAGATTATTGAAATCCATGAAGCGACGAAACATTTGGAAACCCCCATTTTCCTTGGGATCATGCCATTAACAAACAGCCGCAATGCCGAATTCCTTCACCATGAAGTACCTGGCATCAAATTGTCCGAGGAGGTCCTTGAAAGGATGCACGCCTGCGGGGAGGACCGGGAGAAATCTACAGCAGAAGGCATCGCCATCGCAAAGGAACTGATTGATACGGCTGCGGAGCTGTTCAACGGAATCTATGTCATTACCCCGTTCCTCCGGTACGACATGTCGCTTGAGTTAGTCCATTACATCCATGAGCTGGATGCACAGAAGGAGAGAGAATTCGCCCATGCCGAAACATCTTATTGAGCAACAACTTCAAAACAGAATATTGATCCTTGACGGGGCCATGGGTACGATGCTGCAAGCTGAAGACCTATCCGCGGACGACTTTGGCGGAGAAGAATACGAGGGCTGTAATGAGTACTTGAACATCCTTCGACCTGATATTCTTCAAAAAATCCATCGCGCTTATTTAGAAGCAGGTGCGGATATTATCAGTACGAATACTTTCGGCGGCACTCCCCTTGTGCTGAATGAATTTGATCTTGGCCACCGTGCAGAGGAAATCAACCGGCGAGCAGTCGAAATTGCCAAGCAATGCGCTGCTGAGTTCTCAACACCTGAGTGGCCGCGTTTTGTGGCCGGCGCCATTGGACCGACGACAAAAACTTTGTCTGTGACAGGCGGAATCACATTCGACGCCCTTTCAGAGGACTTCTATGTGCAAGCGAAAGCATTGATTGAAGGCGGAGCCGATCTTTTATTAATGGAAACGAGCCAGGATATGCTAAACGTCAAAGCCGGAACGATCGGCATCAAACGGGCATTTGAGGAAACTGGTATAGAGCTTCCTGTCATGATTTCCGGAACAATCGAGCCGATGGGCACGACACTCGCCGGCCAGAGCATCGAAGCCTTTTATATTTCCATAGAGCATATCAGGCCGCTTTCCGTTGGGCTGAACTGCGCGACAGGCCCTGAATTTATGACGGATCATTTACGGTCGTTATCAGACCTTGCGACCAGCTACGTCACATGCTATCCAAACGCAGGCTTGCCTGACGAGGAAGGGCATTATCATGAATCACCGGAATCCTTGTCGTTGAAGTTGCAAGGTTTCGCGGAAAAAGGCTGGCTGAACATGGTGGGCGGATGCTGCGGCACGACACCTGCTCATATTAAGGCGATCCGGGAAGCTGTTGACGGGTTGCCGCCCCGTTCAAAACCGGACTCCGACCACGCGCATACCGTGTCAGGCATCGAACCGCTCGTCTATGACCCGTCCATGCGTCCTTTATTAATTGGAGAACGGACGAACGTTATCGGATCCCGGAAATTCAAGCGTCTGATCGTGGATGAGAAATTCGAAGAGGCTTCCGAGATTGCACGGGCCCAAGTGCGCGGCGGAGCGCATGTTCTTGATATTTGCCTCGCCAATCCTGATCGCGATGAACTGGAAGATATGAAGAGATTTATGGAAGAAGTCGTTAAAAAGGTTAAGGTTCCTCTCGTCATTGATTCAACAGATGAAAAAGTGATCGAGGAAGCTTTGAAATATTCCCAGGGGAAAGCCATTATCAACTCCATTAACCTGGAGGATGGCGAAGAGCGTTTCGACGCCGTTTTGCCGCTTGTAAAGAAGTTTGGAGCAGCTGTTGTTGTCGGCACAATTGACGAAATAGGAATGGCAGTGACACGCGAGCGAAAGCTGGAAATCGCGGAGCGTTCCTATGACTTGCTTGTAAACAAATGGGGCCTGGCTCCGGAGGATATCATTTTCGACCCGCTCGTCTTCCCTGTCGGCACGGGCGATGAACAATATATTGGATCAGCCGTTGAAACAATCGAAGGTATTCGGTTAATCAAAGAAAAGATGCCTCGCACGTTGACGACGCTTGGCGTAAGTAACGTTTCCTTCGGATTGCCGCCTGTCGGACGGGAAGTGTTGAACGCGGTCTATCTCTACCACTGTACGCAAGCAGGGCTCGACTATGCGATTGTCAACACAGAAAAATTAGAGCGTTACGCATCCATTCCGGAAAAAGAAGTGAAGCTCGCTAATGATCTGTTATTTAACACGACAGATGCAACACTGGCCGAATTCACCGATTTTTACAGAGATAAAAAGAAGGAAAAGACAGAAGACGATATACCGAAGACTGTTCCTGAGCGGCTCGCTTATTACGTCGTGGAAGGTACGAAAGAGGGACTTATACCGGATCTGGAAGCCGCACTCGAAATGTACGACACGCCGCTCGATATAATAAATGGCCCGTTAATGGAGGGCATGGCGGAAGTCGGAAGATTATTCAATGACAACCAGCTGATTGTAGCGGAGGTGCTCCAAAGCGCAGAAGTCATGAAGGCTTCCGTTTCGTTCCTGGAAACGTTCATGGAGAAGAAAGAGGATGATTCAGGGAAAGGGAAAATCATTCTGGCTACCGTAAAAGGAGACGTCCACGATATTGGGAAAAACCTGGTGGATATCATTTTGAGCAATAATGGCTTTAAAGTGATCGACATTGGCATTAAGGTCACCCCGGCGACGCTGATTGACGTCATCCGTAAGGAAAAGCCCGACATAATCGGCCTCTCCGGCCTGCTTGTTAAATCCGCCCAACAGATGGTGCTGACAGCCCAAGACTTTAAAGCGGCCGGCATTGATACACCAGTCATGGTAGGTGGCGCTGCGCTGACCCGCCGGTTTACTGAAACGAAAATCGCACCGGAATATGACGGGCCGGTTCTGTATGCAAAGGATGCCATGCAAGGCTTAGATCTCGCAAACCGGCTGCAAAGTGGAGAGAAGGAAGCCTTGTTAGTGGAACTTGCAGAGAAACAGGAAAAGCGCGCGGAGACAGAAGCCTATCGAGCAACGAGAGATACCGCGGTCGCTGTTCTGCCGCGTCCCGTCAAAACAGTGAGCGAGGATGTGCCGGTGTTCGTCCCGAAAGACTTGCGTCGTCGCGTCATGAGAGACTATTCAGTAGCCCATCTATATCCTTATGTAAATATGCGGACATTGATCGGCCACCACCTTGGCATGCGAGGCAACGTCGATAAAATGCTTCAAAACAGAGAAGAACGCGCCGTCCAATTACATGAGCTTGTCACCGGTTTCTTGGAATCAGGCAACTTGTCCGCTTCCGGCATGTATCAGTTCTTCCCTGCCCAAGCGGACGGCGATGATGTGGTCATCTATGATCCTGAGGATGCGACAAGGGAAATCGAACGCTTTACATTCCCTCGTCAAAGCCGTGAACCATTCCTTTGTCTCGCTGATTATTTGAAACCGGTGAGCAGCGGTATTATGGACTATGTCTGTTTTATGCAGGTGACTGCCGGGCATGGAGTTCGTAGCTACGCCAACGAATTGAAGGCGAAAGGAAAATTTTTAGAAAGCCACGCCTTCCAAGCAACCGCTTTGGAACTGGCAGAGGGATTTGCTGAACGTGTTCATCAGGAAATACGGGATCAATGGGGCTTCCCGGATCCGACTGACTTCACGATGCGCGAACGATTTGCAGCCAAGTACCAAGGCCAGCGTTTCTCGTTCGGGTATCCAGCCTGTCCACGCCTGGAAGATCAAGCCAAATTGTTCGGCCTTCTCAAACCGGAGGACATTGGCGTCCATTTAACCGAAGAGTTCATGATGGAACCTGAAGCATCCGTTTCAGCCATTGTGTTTGCTCACCCAGACGCACGATATTTCAGTATTGATTAACAAAAAAGCTGTTCCCGTTAAGGGAGCAGCTTTTTGTTGTTCATCATATTAAAAGAAACGTCGTCTCCGTCCAAAACCAGGTCCAGGGCCAGGGCCAAATCCAGGTCCGTATCCTCCAACCGGAAAAGCAGTTGTCGGCGCTCCCATTACCGTCTCATTCGTTACTGCCACGTAGTGACGAGGTATTTCTACCATGTGTTGACGATTGACGTTAACAATCGGGTGAATGTAAGGCACTTCTTGTGGAATGAACGTATCGTGATAACGGTATTGTGTTGGGCAAACGACTGGCTGGACTTGGGAATTCGGGCAACATCCATGTTGCATCATGCTTCTCACCTCCTCCCTCTATTACATGCCACAATGGAGGAGAGAAACGGGCGAGCGACTATGGGTTCCATGATTAAAAGTTCTACTCCCTGATCGATTACCCTTGTTTTCGCAATTCATTATACGCTTGCAAAGCACGCTTTCTCGCCAATGAATGGTCGACAATAGGTCTCGGATACGTCAAATCGAGCTGAACATTCGCTTCTCTCAGGAGAGCCGGAGGGGCATCCCATGGTTTATGGATATGCGGCGCCGGCAAATCGGCCAATTCAGGAACCCACTTGCGGATATAGTCACCATTCGCATCGAATTTTTCACTTTGGGCAACCGGATTAAAAATCCTAAAATACGGAGCCGCATCGATTCCCGTCCCCGCTACCCATTGCCAGCCCATCGCATTGTTCGCCACATCATAATCAACCAACGATTTCCGGAACCAGTCAGCCCCTTCTGTCCACGGGATAAGCAAGTGTTTTACTAGAAACGACGCAGCTACCATGCGAACCCGATTATGAATGACACCCGTTTTCTGTAATTCACGCATGCCCGCATCAACGAGAGGATATCCTGTTTGCCCCTGCTTCCACTGATCCAGCTGCTCCTTTGTACCGCTCCAAGGGAATTGCGAGAAATAAGCAATTAGCGGCTCATTCACCATTTGCGGAAACCAGATGAGCTGATAATAGGCAAAATCTCTCCAAGCCAACTGGCGCAGAAACGACATGACCGATTGATGGACAGCCGGCAGCACCGAGGCGTCGCTAATTCGTTTGGCTGAATGCCAGATGGACCTTACACTGATATCCCCTGCGGCTATAGCGGGAGAAAGCATGGAGACAGCAGCTATTTCCCCGGCAAATAAATCACGTTCCGTTCCGTAATAAAGCAAAGGCTCATCCATAAATTCTTCCCATTTTTCAATTGCACCTTGTTCACCAGGCTCCCACATACTTTCAAAGCATTCAGCCCAATCTCGATGAACCAGGAAGCCTAACTCTTCGATCGTCAAGGAGGGCCATTTCTCCTCCATCCTTTGTAAAACCGGAACTTGTAAAGGCCGCGGAACGAGTTCCTCTAAATTTTTCTTCCAAAATGCTGTGAAAACCTTAAAAGGCTCTCCCTTTGAATTTTTAATCGCATACGGATCAAATAACAGATTTCCTCTGAATATCTGCACGTCGAGATCGAGCAGACGAAGCAGGTCCACAGCCTCTTCGTCTTTTGCCCGGTGCGCCGGTTCAAATCGTTCATTGAAAAAGATGCCGTCCGCGTGCGTTTCTTTTGCCAATTCGGCTAAAACGTTTGCGCTTTCTCCCTTACGGATTACTAATTGAACCCCTAAACCGTTCAATCGATTTTCAAATGCCTGCAATGAACGATGCAGCCACCATAACGACGGGCCGCTTTCGCTAAATGCCTTTTCATCTTCAGGTGTCCAAATAAAGACAGGAATCACCTTTCCGAGGGATGCCGCTTCAAACAAAGCTGGGTGATCATGCAGCCTCAGATCTTTGCGGAACCATACAATTGTTGTTTTCATCTCGTTCATCCTCTTAGTATGAATTTCCCCGCAGCAACGGGCTTTTTTACACTATCGCTTTCCGTTTTCCTCCAATGTCAATACACCATCCGTCATCTTATAGACTTTGTCGCAGTACTCGGTTAATCGAATATCATGTGTCACGACAATGGTCGTCGTTCCTTTGCTTTTCGTTTCATGTTTTAGCAGCTCCATGACCTCGTACGCTCTGTCAGAATCCAGGGATGCAGTCGGTTCATCTGCCAATATAATGGATGGATTCGTGTATAACGCTTTGGCAATGGCAACCCGCTGGCGTTCCCCGCCGGACAAATCGGCAGGATACTTTTTCCGAAGCTCCCCAATTCCTAAATCCTCATATAGCTGCTCCAGCTCTGCTTTATCCATATTTCCTTTTTTTACCTGATCGAGCAGTTTCATCTGCTTATCCACTGTCAGGAAGGGAACGAGGTTGGAAGCCTGCAAGACAAATCCAATTTCTTTTAAGCGGATTTGGGAACGCTCTCGTTCATTCACATTGGAAATCGGCTGCCCATTTAAGATGACCTCTCCGGACGAGGGTGACAATAACCCGCCGACAATTGTTAAAAACGTACTTTTCCCAGAACCAGAAGGACCAATAATGGCAATCAATTCTTTTTCATTCGCCTGAAAATCAGTCTCCTTCAAAGCATCTACTTGCGTCCTTCCGCTTCCGAACGTCTTCTTCACTCGCTGTAATTCAAGAACTGTCATCATCCTCACCCTCCTATCGCTTTCAATGGATCAATCCGTACAATCGTCATCACAGAGAACACCGCTCCCGCAATCGCAACGACTACTAATACAGCGCCGTACACGAGCATTGTAGGGATATCAAAAGAAACTGGCACGGCAGCCGGCAAAAAGGCTCCGGTTACCAAAGTGAGCACCAAGCCGATGGCAACCCCAACAAACGCGAGTAAAAATGTTTGGGCGATGACCGATCTAGATAGATAAAAGCTGGAAATCCCTTGCGCTTTCATGACACCAAACATGCTAATTTTCTGCACCGTCAAGACGTATAAGAAGATGGCAACGATCACAGAAGAGATGATAAATAGAAAGTAGATCATAAAAGTCAGTGTCAAATTCTGCTCGGTATAGCCAGGCAGATTTTTAATAAACGTTTCGGTTTCAATCACTTCGAGAGAATCGTCTGCAATCTCCTGCATTTCACCTCGGATTACGACCGCATTAATCCGATCCTTGTTCGCTTCCACCGCTTCTCCATACTTCACACGATTCAATGTGTCCAAGTCCATGTAAAGCACAGGGGAGGCATTGAACCGGGATGCTTCCATAAATCCAGTTATTTTAAGCTTAATATCTGTCGATGAGATGCTTAATTCATCTCCTACTGTAAAACCCTCTTCTTTCAAGGAGGCATCTGCAACGACTTCATTTTCCGCACTGAAAGGATTTCCTTCTGAGATAGCCGGCATTAAAAACTCCTCCGGCCGAATGCCGAACAATGAGACATTCGTCTTCTTTTTCCCATTGTTCGCAATGGCACTCATTTGACCAAGGACAGCCGTTTCATTCGCTTTGACATCCTTGGCCTGATCGAGCGTCAAAGAAGACTGATACAGGCTCTTGTCTGATTCATCCGTCAATACGACCGCATCGGCTTTCCAATTATCGACCGCTTCCCGGTTTAAATTCTTCAACCCAGTCGCCAATCCAGATAAAAAGAAAACCAAGTAGGCAACAAGCAGCAATACGCTGGTAATGAGCGTAAACCTCAGTTTATTCTTGACGATTTCATTCCACGCTAAAAACATTCTTTTCACTCCTTTATATGTGAATTGCCGTCTGATGAAGGCTGTCCGCAGTGGCGGACACTTTCTTCGTCTCTTTCCCGATCTCATGGAACACTTCTAATAGAGCGGCAATATCCGATTCCATTTGGTGAATGTCCTGCGCGTTGGAAACGATAGCATTGTGGATCTTTTCAAATTTCAATCTGGATTCACCCGATTTTTCCAGTCCAGCGTGAACTCCCTGCCGTACCGTTCCAATTACTTCAACTGTTTGTCTCGTCAGCTCGGTCGATTGTCGAATATGTTCTGTAATCTGCTCCACCGAGTGCTTGGACTGCTCTGCAAGCGCGCGCACTTCTTTCGCCACAACCGCAAAGCCCCTTCCCGCTTCGCCAGCCCTTGCGGCTTCAATGGAAGCATTCAGCGACAGCAAATTCGTCTGTTCAGCTATCCCTTTTACGAGACCTGCGATAGAAATGATTTCTTTGGAAGAGCGTGTCAGCTCACCAACAAGTTCCCCCATATGTTCCGTCTCTTCCATCACGGCTGTCATATGTACATCCAATTCCCTAATCTTTTCGTGACCTTTCTCCGCGTAGGTTCGAATGGCTCCGACATCCTCCACTCTTTTATGAATAAGCGCCCTCATCCCCGACACATTTCGATTTGCCTCTTCCACTGAAGCATGCGTTTCATCTGTCAAACCTGCCAAATCTTCACTGATCGAAGATATTTTCCCTTTTAACTCATTCTTCACACGTTCATTTTGCTCTTTTCTTATCATTTCATTATTTCTTTCGTATGCTTCAAGGACAATCTGCATTTCCAGATTCAAAAGCTTCCCAACAGTTTTGATTGCCCGCTCCTTTTCAGCACTTGATTCCATCGGCTCTGTAATTAACCGTACCAGCACTTGCTCAATCTGATAAAACATCCCGACATACCATTTCGGCTCTACTCCCATACGGAAATGGATAGCCGCCAATTTTTCTTTCCTCCGGATCGAATCATCATCAAAGATGCCGTCAAACATGCTCGTAATGTAATCAGCCAGCACTTTTTTCAAATGGTCCATATTCGAACGTTCCTCAATTAATTCACGTAGCGTCGGCACCTCTAACACTTTTTCATAGAAGATAGAAACGATTTCGCCGGCACCTTTTCGGACAAACGGTTCATAACTTTGGAGAAGGGCTAGATCATCCAGTGTAAAATGAATCAGTTCCATCTGTTTCTGCAATGTGGGGTAAGTGTTGAGCTGGATAACAGGTTTCGGAACTTCTCTCTCATGCGGTTGGTGAACAACCACAGGACGGTTGCTTCTTGTAAAGAATTTGATGACCATTTGTAACTTCCCCTTCCACTAGCTGATTCCTATATTATGAATGCTAGTTCCTCACTATGTCAAACGTTTGTACATAGTTTGCTAACATCTCTTACACTTCTCTCTGTACAGCCGTCTTCCTCCACCGGGTACGGGTAAGGAGAATCCCTAGAACCAATCCGTATACAATATGCCCAATCAGCCAATAAACGATAGCAGCCACACTATCAATAGGTGGTGTACGCATCGATAGACCCGTTGTCGGATAAATAAGAGCCCCGATTAAAAAATTGACTAATGTACAGAAGCCAATGATCTGTTTGATGTTTCTCTTTTCTATTACGAATTGGAGGACAAATACGAGAACAATGGAGACAATTAGATGAAACAACACTTCTACAGGTTCGGAATACGTATAATTACGGAAAACGGGTATATAATCCACATTCAATAACAAGGTATAGACCTTATGGCCAGTTGCCTGTTCAATCCATTTAAAAAATAGGGACAGCACTAAGCCCGCAACAATGCCGATACCAAGCAGTTGATACGCCTTCTTCATATCCATTCACGCCCTTTTCATTTCAATTCATAATAAACCCTGTACAATCATTGTACATCAAACGTTGTACGAGTGTAAAAAATCAGATATACTAATTACAGCGTCTTGTGAAGGAAGTGAGCACTCGAATGTCTGTCTCAGAAAATGGAGTATATACAATCAAACAAGTAGCAGAGGCCACGGGGCTTTCGACACAAGTCATCCGTAAATGGGAAGAGAGGTATTCCCTGATCGTCCCAGATCGTCTGCCAAACGGATACCGAGTATATAGCGAGCAGGACATCCAGCTGTTAGCAAAAGTTAAAACACTGGCCGACCAAGGCTTCCCGATTCGCCAAGCAGCTGATATGGCGAAAGAAGAAATGGAGGCAGGGACTTTTATTTCTGAAGCCCCTACCCTCGAAATGCCTTCGGCTAATGACAATGAAACTGTCCGAAAGCTGTTAGATAGCGGTGCCGTTTGTGACGAAATCGAATTGAATGTTTTATTGCAAAACGCTTATCTCGAGCTCGGCTTAGCACCATTTCTCGATACCATCGTCATCCCCTTCCTGAAAGAAGTCGGATTGCGTTGGGAACTTGGTGAATGGGATGAGTATCAAGAGTCCGTCTCCAGTCTCGTTGTACGTGATTTCCTTGTGCAGATCCGCAGAACCCATCAATATCGGAATGATGCACCCATTCTCGTAACGGCATGCCTGCCAGACGAACGGCATGAAATTCCGATCCATATTTTAGCGCTGAAGAGCATGATGAAGGGGTACAAAACGATTGTTGTGGCCTCCTCACCTGCCCCAGGCGCCATTCAATCTCTTGTCAAAAGGTTGAAGCCGGCAAAAGTGTTGTTATCTGCCTCAACCTCAGTGCCTTTCAAGAAAAATCCTGGCTTATTGGATGAATTGGATGAATTTGCGGCAGCACAAAAAAACACCGATTTTTATATCGGTGGCCATGGAGCTATCCATTACGCTGCCCATAGACCAATCAATACATTGAAGGTCACGAACAGTTTGGATGACGTATTTGAAGATTCTTCAGGAAAATAAATATACCCCACATAGTGGGGCACGTTATTATTGATAGGCGGGCGGCAGTTCAGATTCATCGTAACCTGCCGCCTCTGTTCTTCTTTTATTACCTGTCTCATCATTTGCGTAGTGAACTGGAGCTCCTTCTCCGATCATATCCAAAGAGGCTATATAGTCCAGATCTCGTCTGCGTTCCATCTCAGTTGGATCAACCGGTTTTTGTCCCATCCACATCATCCTCCTTCAAAGTAATCCGTGACCACTTGCACCATCACCAATGACCGACAGGACTCCGCTACTATTAGTTACCCCCTATTCTATTAGAACGAGTAAACTATTATATTATGATTCAGGCTTTGGTATACTAAATATTCAGTCACCGATAAAACAATTCTTCCGTTTCACCATAACGCAGAAAGGATATAGTAGTAATAGTAATAAAAGCCCCCAGAAGGAGGTAAAGAAACATGAAACGAATTGTCCTCTTCGATGGTGAATGCAACTTCTGCAACTCCAGTGTCCAATTCATCATTAAACGAGATCCAGCTAATCATTTTCTTTTTTCCTCACTGCAAAGTGAAACCGGAAAAAAATATGTGAAGCAATTTCACATTCCAGATGATGTAGACAGTCTAGTCTTGATTGATAATGGGAGAGCTTACACGAAGTCTGCTGCCGCGCTTCATATTGCAAAGAAACTGGATGGTCTCTGGCATCTGCTCTTTCTATTTATACTGGTTCCACGAAAAATCCGTGACAAAGTCTATGATTATGTGGCCAAGAATCGTTATAAATGGTTTGGCAAACAGGAAGAAGCTTGCATGTTGCCGACACCCGAAGAACGTAAACGATTCATCTGAAGAAACGCGCTTCCTTACAGGAAGCGTCAGACTGTAGACAAAGTCACTTTTAGATGAATGGAAATGCATAAACCAACCGGCAGGGAGCGCAACTTCGCTTTCCATGGGCTTGGCTTCAGCCTCCTCGTCACTCCGTTCCTGCGGGGTCTTCAGCTCAAGCTATTCCCATAGGAGTCTTCGTTGCGTTCCCTGCCTTTAATACAATTTCTTAATTGTTGAGTAAATACATGAAGACTCTCTAAACTTCTTGTATACGAGGTCTATCATATTAATTATTAATAACAACATACCTTGTTAGCAGAACATCCGTTGATTGGAGCGGAAGGCGGCGACTCCTGGGGGATGAGCGGGACAGGTGAGACCCCACAGGAAGCGAAGCGGACGAGGAGGCTCACCGCCCGCCCCCCGGAAAGCGACCGCCAGAAGCGTAAATCAACTTTACTAGGAATCTAAATGTAAGTAGCGGTTGTATATTATTTCTATACGCCACAACAAATTAATATGCTTTTGTCTACGCTCTGACGCTTCCTTACAGGAAGCGTTTTTTTGCGCGTGCAAAAAGGAGATAAACAGAATGTCTATCTCCTCCATGAATTTATGATGTTTCTGCAGCTTGCCGTATCTTTTCATTTTCTTCCGCCGTGAAAGCGCGAGACCTGGTGAGGAACCGCTTGCCCTCAACGCCTTCCAGCGAAAACATGCCACCCCTCCCGTCTACAACATCAATGATCAGCTGCGTATGTCTCCAATACTCATACTGATTTTTATGCATATAAAACGGCACACCGCCGATATGGCCGAGAAGCACGTCCTGGTCGCCGATGATCAAATCGCCTTCCGGATAACACATCGGGGAGGATCCGTCACAGCAGCCGCCCGATTGATGGAACATGAGCGGGCCGTGCTTCGCCTTCAGCTTTTCGATCAATCCCAAAGCAGCGTCTGTCGCTAAAACGCGTTCAGGCATGGACCCGTCTCCTTTCCATTAAAAGAATCCTAGCTTGTCTTCGCTATAGCTGATGAGCATGTTTTTCGTCTGTTGGTAATGCGCCAGCATTTGAAGGTGGTTTTCCCGCCCGATGCCGGATGCCTTATAGCCGCCGAATGCCGCGTGGGCCGGATAGGCGTGATAGCAGTTCGTCCATACTCGCCCTGCTTCGATGCCGCGTCCGAAGCGATAAGCTGTATTCATATCACGCGTCCAGACACCTGCACCTAATCCGTATAACGTATCATTGGCGATTTCAAGTGCCTCTTCCTTTGTTTTAAAAGTCGTTACGGATACGACAGGTCCGAAAATCTCCTCCTGGAAAATCCGCATCTTGTTATTTCCTTTAAATACAGTCGGCTGGATATAATAACCGTCCGCCAAGTCCCCTTCCATCTTGTTGCGGTCGCCTCCAGTCAGGCATTCTGCCCCTTCCTGCTTACCGATATCGAGATAAGAAAGGATTTTTTCCATTTGTTCTGTCGATGCCTGCGCACCCATCATAACGGTTGGGTCAAGCGGATTTCCAGTTTTGATCGCCTTTACCCGCTCAATCGCACGTTCCATGAACTTGTCATAGATGGACTCCTGGATGAGCGCACGCGATGGACATGTACACACTTCGCCTTGATTCAACGCGAATAGGACAAATCCTTCGACTGCTTTATCCAAGAACGAATCATCTTCAGCCATTACATCTTCAAAGAAAATGTTCGGTGATTTACCGCCAAGCTCCAGTGTGACAGGAATCAAATTTTGAGATGCATACTGCATAATCAGTCGGCCTGTTGTCGTTTCACCTGTAAACGCAATCTTGCCGATACGCGGATTGGACGCAAGTGGTTTTCCTGCTTCGAGGCCAAACCCGTTTACGATATTCACAACACCAGCCGGAAGCAGATCTTCAATTAATTCCATTAGTACCATAATGGACGAAGGCGTCTGTTCCGCCGGCTTCAAGACAACGCAGTTTCCTGCGGCAAGCGCCGGAGCCAGCTTCCATACTGCCATAAGCAGCGGGAAGTTCCATGGAATGATCTGCCCAACAACCCCGATCGGTTCGTGGAAATGATAAGCCACTGTATGATTGTCGATTTGGCTGACGCCGCCTTCCTGCGAACGAATCGCAGAGGCAAAGTAGCGGAAGTGGTCGATCGCTAACGGCAGGTCGGCATTCAGTGTCTCCCTCACGGCTTTCCCATTCTCCCATGTTTCTGCAACTGCAAGCATTTCCAAATTCTCTTCCATTCGATCAGCAATCTTCAAAAGGATATTCGCGCGTTCCGTAACGGATGTCTTCCCCCAAGCATCCTTTGCGGCATGCGCTGCGTCGAGAGCAAGCTCAATGTCCTCGGCCGTGGAACGGGCCACTTGTGTAAACACTTTGCCGGTTACAGGCGTGACATTGTCAAAGTACTCCCCTTTCACAGGGGCTGTCCATTTACCGCCGATATAATTATCGTACCGCTCCTTGAAGTTCACCTTTGCCCCTTCTGTGTTCGGAAACGCATAAACGTGTTTTTCTACAGCTTGTACCATGTTCCATTCCTCCCTATTCTCTTAAAAATTGCTATTGTAAAGTGCTCGATTGCACACAAAGCCAGCTTATGAAGGGATAAGACAGGTTATTCATTTTGAATGCGCTTACATTTCATTCAACGATGTCCCCCACTTATCTTCCATTTCTCTCTTATTCTATCTGACTATATTTACTATTTCAAGTTATAAGACTATAGTTGGCAGGGTATTCCTTGCCAGTATTTAATACTTCTATAAATTACACCAACAAATTATCAAGCTAATAAAACCTTTTATTTAACATCTCCTCATACTTCCGTAATAATTTGTTAACATCTTCCCTTTACAATCAACTTAACTACTCATAGTAAAGGGGTTTTATTCATGGAAAACTCATTCGGAAAACGGTTGCTGTCTACTATTGGTGCAGGTGTCATCGGCTCTGCCTTGACTCTCGGTGTTGTGGCGAATACGGATCTGCTGAATGCCCAGTCCAAAACGGAAACACCTTCGTCAGTTCTTTCATCACAGGACAAAACGAGCAACACGAATGTGGTTAATACGGCAGTGACGAAAAACACTTCCTTGTCGGACATGGTGGAAAACACATCGAAGGCGATTGTCGGGATTACTAATTATCAGGAGCAAGGAAACCGGTTTGCGGGGGGCTCCTCTATTTCTGAATATGGGACTGGCTCTGGGGTCGTCTTTAAAATCGACGATAAGACGGCTTACATCGTGACAAACAATCATGTCATCGAGGGTGCTGCCAAAATAGAAGTTACGACTTCGAAAGGGGAAAAAGCCGAGGGAGAATTAGTCGGCAGCGATGCATTGACAGACTTGGCAGTCGTTAAAATCGATAAGAAATACGTGGATACGTATTTGGAATTCGGAAATTCCGATCAAGTTCGTGCAGGCGATTCCGTCATCGCGATCGGAAACCCGCTCAGCCTTGATTTCTCAGGAACGGTGACACGTGGCATCATCAGCGCACCCGCCCGCTCCATCGACGTCAACACTTCAGCTGGTGCTTGGAAAATGGATGTCATCCAGACAGACGCAGCCATTAACCCCGGTAACAGCGGCGGCGCGCTAATCAATGAAGACGGAAAAGTCATTGGCATTAACAGCTTGAAAATTGCTGAAAGCGGCGTAGAAGGCATCGGCTTTGCCATACCGAGCAATGATGTCGTTCCGCTCGTCGAGCAAATCATGAAATCAGGTAAAATTGAACGTCCATACATGGGTGTCGGCCTTGCTGACCTTGCCAACGTCCCTTATATGTATGTCCAACACTTGCCTAAGGAAATAGAAGGCGGCGTCATGGTCACTTCGGTCGATCCGAATTCCTCCGCTGCAAAGGCCGGCTTGAAGGAGCAGGATGTTATTACATCTATTAACGGCACAAACATCAAAAACGCGATGGATCTTCGAAAAGTCCTTTATTCCGATCTCAAAATCGGAGACAAAGCGAAATTGACCATTTATCGGGACAACCAAAAGCAGACTGTGGAATTGACGTTGACTAGCAATGCGGATTTGAAATAAATGCGAAATGCACAGCCAACACCTTTGCCGAACAAGCGGCAGAGGTGTTTTGCCATGCCATCTTCCGATATAATTTCAGTAACGCATTTTAAAGGGAGGACAAGCCATTGAAAATCCTAGTAATTGAAGACAATGAAAGTGTCGCTTCCATGATCGGGCTCTTTTTTGAGAAAGAAAAAATACAAGGTGAATTTGTAGCGGATGGCTTGGTCGGCTATGAACGGGCACAGGCGGAAAAGTGGGATTGCTTAATTATCGATTGGATGTTACCCAGCATGGATGGCGTTACGATTTGCCGGAAGTTGCGCCAGCAGGAAGTGGAAGTTCCCATTATTATGCTGACAGCGAAAAACACCGAATCCGAGCAAGTACTGGGGCTTGAAATGGGGGCGGATGACTACGTGACGAAGCCCTTCAGCCCGCTCGCTTTACTCGCCCGCATTAAGGCGGTCACCCGCCGATACGCCGGCCGCAAGGATTCTCAAGTGGAAGATCCCGATTGGCTTGTGACTGCTCATTTCCGGTTAAATTCGAGCACGCGGGAAGTGCTCCTGGACGGGAAGCCCGTTCCAAATCTGACGCCTAAGGAATTTGACCTGCTTCATTTTTTCATCCAGCATCCTAAACAAGTTTTCTCACGCGAACAATTGCTGGACCGAGTGTGGGGCTATGATTTCTACGGGGACGATCGGACGGTCGATGTCCATATTAAAAGACTGCGGACGAAGGTTTCCACAGGAGAAAGACCTTTTTTCCATACGGTATGGGGCGTTGGGTACCGATTTGATGAGTCGGAAGGAAGCGGCCGATGAAAATTAAATATTTCTATCAGCAGCTGGCGAGCCATCTAGGTGTTATCATTATCGCTTTTGTGATTCTGAGCTTGCTGTTTTCAAGTTTTGCCCGCAATTTCGTTTACGAAAATAAAACCGAGGAACTGTTGTCATACGGCTCCTCCATTTTGAATGAACTTGAGACCAATGGAAATTCACGGATGGTGTTGCAATCGTACGGGCATGTGCTCGGCGGACGTGATATCCAGTACAGCCTGTTTGATGAAAATTCCCGGATCATTTATTCCACTGGATTGAAGACGGCGTTGATCGAGCTAAACGAAGAAGAGTGGAATGAATTACAAAACGGCAAAGCCATTACAGTAAAGCAGGAATATAAGCGGTTTAACCAAGCGGTGACCTTCGCTTTGCTGCCGTATTTCCATAATGGGCATTTCGGGGGCGGCATCCTGCTCACGTCGCCCATAAAAGGGTCGCGCGAACTCATCTCCGAGTTGAACAGCTATGTCCTCTATGCAATGGGTCTTGCCCTCCTGGCAGCCCTTTTGCTGAGCAGTCTGCTGTCCCGATTCCACGGCAGACGCATCAAACGGCTGCGCGCTGCGACGGCAAACGTTTCACAAGGCGATTACTCCGTCCGGATTCCCTCTTCTGAAGTCGATGAAATCGGGGAATTGGCAGGAGACTTCAATGGCATGGTGGAAAAGCTCGGTGCATCCATGGAAGAGATTGAAAGCCTAGAGAACCGGCGCCGGCAATTCATGGCGGACGTGTCACATGAACTCCGCACCCCGCTTACGACCATCCGGGGCATCATCGAAGGGCTGCGAAACGATATGATATCGGAGTCAGAAAAGGAGCGTGGGCTCGAACTGGCAAGCCGGGAAACGATGCGGCTCATCCGGCTTGTGAATGAAAACCTGGATTACGAAAAAATCCGCTCCAATCAAGTCACACTGATGAAACAAGAAATCGATCTGACCGAGCTGCTTGAAATCATTGGCGAACAACTGGAAGATGCTGCAGAAGAAAAGGGCGACCGGATCATTGTTTCTGTGGATGGCCAGATATCTGTGTGGGCCGACTATGACCGGCTGACCCAGGTATTAATTAACATCACGAAAAATAGTATTCAGTTCACCGAAAAAGGGACGATCTGGCTTCGGGGCCGCTCGGCAGATGAAGGAACGGTTATTGAGATTGAGGATACTGGGATCGGCATGCAGGCCGAGGAAGTCGAAAAGATATGGAACCGTTTTTACAAAGCGATTGATTCACGCACGACGAATCCATATGGCGAGTTCGGGCTTGGCCTGTCCATCGTCAAACAGCTCGTCCAATTGCATGGCGGCACCATTACAGTGGAAAGCGAACAAGACAAAGGGACGCTCTTCCGAATTGTGCTGCCACACGAAAAATAGGAAGCTGTCATGCTGATCGCATGGCGGCTTCCTATTTTTCTGTTTGATACAGTAAGATTGCGTCTTTCATTTGTTTGGGCGTCAATATAATATGATCACTAGAATTGATGCTTACAAACGGCTCTCCCTCATTCTGGCCTTTCACATACAAACCAAAACCATTATTGGCAGGATATCCATATATATGGCATACGACTTTCCCATCGTGCATGAAAACAATCTGATTCATGCCTTCACTCACCGTTTCTTGGATGTTGTCCCACCGGTATCCAACCGTCTCATACACTGCTTCCTTTGAAGCATATGGCACAAATGAATATAGGACGTCCCATTCAAACGGAGTGATGTCCGATAATGCAACTTGTTGTTGAGGATCCATCTTACGAATCTGCCCCTTCATTAATTCAAGATTATAATCCCAAACGTCCGGCTTAAAAGCTGGAATGAGCAGGCATATGGCACACACAAGCGACCCGATCGTTAGAACTTTCCACTTCTTCATCGTAGCGCCTCCTTTCTTATAGAGACGCACCCTTTCGCTAAATGTTCAAATTCGTCTGCATCTCCCTATATGACTAGCGATGAAACAGAATGGGCCAGTCTCCCGTTATCGACTGGCCCTCTCCCTTTATTTCCCCTGCGTTTTCCGCAATTCGAACATTCGGTCCGTCCAGTCGTTAACTCGGTTAATGATTTCTTGCCGTTCATTTTCGACCCGGATCCGTGCCCGTTCGTTCAGTTCCTTTTTCACTTCAATCGCAGCGGCTTCTTTCGCGTTGATCATTTCTTTGATCTGATCATACACTTCGGCCGTAATCATCTTTTCACTTCTCATCACCTGCAGCGCCTCGAACATGCGGCTCGATTCATTCAGCGAGGCATACCAGAATTGAGATGCAATAGCAGAGCGATTGACCATCTCATCATATCCTTGGCCCCAATGCTTCAATAGCGAGTTGGATTTGCCCATAATATCTTGCAATGAAGGAAGCCACTGCTTTGTAATCGACTGATCGAGTTCATCGATTGTTTTAGCCGAAATATATTCCCCTTTTCCGGCTTCTGCTACCGCTTTTAATTGCTGCTCGCCTTGCTGGTCCACATCAAAACCAATTATATTCACTTTACGCCCATCATTAGCCTCAGCAAACGCCTTCGCCTCCGCCACTGGATCCCCGCCGCATGTTTCAGCGCCATCACTCACGATATAGACGGTCAGATTTTCAGTTGATCCCTCTGACTGTTCCCGAGCGAATTTTATCGCTTCGGCAATCGGCGTCCAACCTTTCGCTTCCACACCGTCCACAGCGTCCTTGAATTTTGCCGCATCAAACGCGCTCATCGGATATACTTCTTCGATCGTCGTACAGGATAATTCTTTATCGGACTGATTTTGCGTCCCGGCATGACCATACACGACAAGCGACACATCATCCCTCATTCCGATCGTACTTGCAAAACGCGATGTTGCCCGCTTGGCGATCGCCATTTTCTGTTTTCCCTCAACGGACAGCAGCATACTGGAACTGGCGTCCAGCAAAATGATTGCTTTTCCAGGCTGTTGCTCGGCTTCCTGCGCACCTTCCACTTCGCCTGGTTCCGGCAAGTAAGGCTCAAACCAATCTACATTAAATTCTTCCAGATCGGTTGCTACCTTATCATAGGCATTGCTGCCGACATAATAATGAAGCGCCTTGAATAACAATTCCGGATCCTGAGTTTCCGCTGTCACCTCACTGAGCTTCTCCGTCAACTCCTCTTTATAGTCGCCGAGCCCGAAGCGTCCCCATTTCTGCTTCGTTTCCTCTTCATGCGGAATATCCGCGGTAAAAATCCCAGGCTTCTGGGCACGGAAGGTTTCCTCTGAAACCGGTATTTGGATTTCTTTTATTTCATCTAATACACTAGGAGCCGGTGTTTCCTCTTCAGCCTCTTTCGACTGTTCGGTGTCAAGTTTCACCTCATCTGAAGCCTCAGTCACATCAGGCTCTGGTTTCCCTTTCTCTGAACAACCACTCAACAAAATGGCAATTGCAGAAAAAGCCAATAATCGGATGATCCACTCTCGCATCAACCTTATACCTCCCCTTCGTAGTACCGACATTTTAGCAAGTTTCAGATTAATTGGCGATACTTGGAGAAGAAGAGGAATAGTTAGTCCCGGTTCTGGTTATGGAACCAAAGACCTTATGCTTCCATGCAAATCGAGTCAATATGATAGCGTATCGTTTTTTTGACCCGTTCCGCATCCAACCGGTCCGGATCCAGCAATGCATGAATCGCAATGCCGTCAATCAAAGAATAGAGCCGCTCAGACTCCAAATCCAAATCGAGCCCCTCCTTCAATAACGATGTTGCTTGTAAGTAATGCATTACCTTTTGTACGCCTGTCCAAATGCCATCATCCGGGATCGGCAGCTCCTCTTTCCGGTGATTGACATACGCAACGAAAGCGAACCAGACTTCCATTTCCGCTCGAGTTTCTTCGCTGATCGGCACAATTTCATAAAGTACGGCCAGCACCATTTCCTTTGGAGGCAGCTCATTTTTTACGACTGCCTCAATCCGGGCCGTTGCCCTTTCTTGCACGAGCGTCATCGCATAGACTAGCAAGTCATCTTGTGTTGAAAAATAATGACGGAGCGCTCCAAGTGAGAGCCCCGCCTCTGCCGCAATATTCCGCACTGTCGCCCCTTCCATTCCTTTATCCAAAATGACACGCCACATCGCCTGTGCAATCTGTTGTTTCCGCTCTTCATGATTAATTATTTTTGGCATACTATCAGTGTAGAATAAAAAAGAATTTTTAACAATACACTTGTATTAATTAAACATAATATGGTACGATGCACATAACCAATACAACTGTATTAAATAAAGAGGTGAATCCATGAATTTTATTGCTTGGACGATCATTGCCTGTGAAATCGGCTTTTGGGTCGTTATCTTAGCCGGCCTCATCACACGATATGTTTTCAACAAGAAACGCCTTGGCCTGTTTTTCCTCGCCCTCACACCAGTCATCGATTTACTGTTGCTCTTCGTCACCGCCTCCGATTTGTATAACGGAGCAGTCGCCACACAAATACACGCCTTAGCTGCCATCTATCTGGGCGTTTCCATCGCTTTCGGAAAAAGCATGATACGCTGGGCGGATGAACGGTTTTTATACTATGTAAAAAAACAAGGCACAAAGCCGGTGAAGAAAACGGGATACGCCCATGCACGCCATTCCATGAAAGGCTCCTTGCAACATGTGCTCGCCTTCATCATTGGAGGCACCTTCCTCATCGCTATGATCTACCTCATCGGGGATGCCGAAAAAACCGAAGCGCTGTTTGACATGCTACGGTTATGGGCAATCATTTTAGCAGTCGATGTAGTCATCTCCCTTTCCTACTTCATCTGGCCTCGGCCGGAAAAAGCGAAGTAGTCATGGTAAGCAGCCGGTCCAGCAGTGGGCCGGTTTTTTGTGGTGATGAATGGGCAGTCGAGAATGCCAATCGAGGATTCTTCCAACGGATACGAGCAGCCTCTAAAATAAGCGAGCACCCCCTTGAACAATCGAGCGGTTCATCGGAAGATACGAGAGGTCTCGCGGGAGATACGAGCGGTTATCGAGATATTCGAGAGGTTACTGAAATATACGAGCGGTTTGGAAACACAATTGAGCTGTTACTGCGATATACGAGTGGTTCGTACGAATATACGAGCGGTCACGGATCCTAAATTTGTAGTGAAAATAAAACAAGCGATTCATGTAAATAAAAACACCATTCTAGTAACCGCTCGGTTCCAGACTGCTATGCCATCTTGCCAGTTCACATGCATGATTCCGCGTTATCCCTGGTTCCTATGAAGTGCCTGTCATTCCAAAGGCTTTATTCACAAGCAGGTAGCCTCTAACGGCAAAAATAAAAAACCGGCACATCGCCGGTTTTCGATTTTATGCTTCTAAGTGTGCCAAGGCTTTCGCTACTTGTACCGTTCGTTTGGCTTGATGTTTGACTGCCGCCTGAACATCTTCGATCATTTTGCCGTCTTGGCCGACAGTGACGCTTGTTCCGTAAGGATTGCCGCCCGCGCCGAAAGTGACTGGATCCGTATAACCCGGTGCTACTACAATGGCACCCCAGTGATACATAGTAGTATAAAGAGAAAGGATGGTCGCTTCCTGGCCGCCATGTGGATTTTGAGCAGATGACATGGCACTGACCGCTTTGTTGGCCAGTTTTCCTTTTGCCCAGAGGCCGCCTGTCGTATCCAAGAAATTCTTCATCTGGCCCGGCATATTGCCGAAACGTGTGGGAACGCTGAAAATGATGGCATCTGCCCATTCGAGATCCTCTGGCTTTACTTCCGGTACATCCTTCGTCGCTTCCACATTCGCTTTCCACGCCGGATTTGATTCAATGGCTGCTTGTGGAGCTGTTTCGGCCGCCTTTAGAATTCGAACTTCGGAACCGGCTTCCTTCGCTGCTTCTGCCGCCCATTTTGCCAGTTGATAATTCGTACCGCCTGAACTGTAATATACGATTGCTGTTTTCACCATACTTCAACACCTCTATTTTATATTTTCTTTATACCATTTTGCCGCTGCCGCTACTTCCGTCTGCGTCAGCGAATGTCCGTTCATTTCCCAGTGAACCGCTGTTTGAGCACCTGCCTCAAGGAGCAAGCTGTCCAAGTCCATCGTTTCTTGCGCAGGACAGATGGGGTCATTTTTTCCAGCTGTAATGAATACCGGAACACCCGTTAAATCAGGCAATCCGATACCACGCCGGGGGACCATAGGATGATGCAGAATCGCACCTTTCAATGATTTGGCATAATGAAACAACAAGCTTGCCGCGATGTTCGCACCATTCGAATAGCCGACCGCCACGATGTTCGATCTGTCGAAGCCATACTCCATCGCCGCGTCATCTAAAAAAGCATCAAGTTCCTTTGTCCGGAAAATCAAATCTTCTTCATCAAACACACCTTCCGCAAGCCGTTTGAAAAAGCGTGGCATGCCGTTTTCCAACACGTTTCCTCTGACACTTAAAACTGAGGCTTCCTCGTCAATCATTCGCCCAAGCGGCAACAAGTCCTGTTCCGTTCCGCCAGTACCATGCAGCAGCAAGAGCGTCGGACGCTGCGGATTCCCTGCTTGAAAAATATGCTTCATTCATTTCCCCGCCTTTCGCGTACTGTAAAGGGGATTAAAGCTGAATTCAGCCGATCCCGAAATTGCTCATATTGTGGAGGCAGCATTAATGAAGATCCCATAGTTTTAAGTGACTCATCGACAGCAAAGCCAGGGGGATCGGTTGCAATTTCAAATAAAATCTCACCCGGCTCCTGAAAGTAGATGGAATTAAAATAGTTCCGATCTTGAACAGGTGTCACATGAAAGCCTTTCTGCCGCAATAGCTTGCTCCATTCTTGCTGATCATAGTCATCGATGGCACGAAAAGCGATATGATGAACAACACCCACGCCCATACTGCCGCGTCCTGTCGGGGTGAATTTCAAATCGATTTGATTACCGATAGACGCTTCGGATTGGAAACGGATCATGTCATCTTCCTTGCCAATTTGCTTAAATCCCATTTCCATAAGAAGCCCGGCTGTCTCCTCCGGGTTGGATGAAAGAAGAGTTGCGACCGCAAATCCATTGATCGCCTCTTTTGGGGTTATGCCAGAGAACGACCATGAATTCGCCGGGACATTTTCCCTTTCCACGAGCTCCAGCTGCAAGCCGTGGGGATCGGAAAATGATAAGTATCGTTCGTTAAAGCGCTTCTTGATGGTAAACGGGATATGAAAACTTTGTAATCTATCTTCCCAAAATGAAAAGGAGCCCTTTGGTATGGCAAATGCGGTTACTCCGACCTGGCCGTCTCCGATTTTCCCTGGATATGCGCCCGCCCAATTGAAGAACGTCATTATCGTACCGGGATCACCGGCTTCATTGCCAAAATATAAATGATACGTACCCGGATCATCAAAGTTCACCGTCTTTTTCACAAGTCGCAGGCCTAACACGCCTGCATAAAAATCAGCGTTTTCCTGAGGATGGCCGACGATTGCCGTTATATGATGAATCCCTGCTGTTTTCTTCATGCTTCACACCTCGGATTTATCTCGAAATAAAATATCTCGAATTCGAGATAATAGTACCAAATTGAAAACTTCCTGTCAAAAAAGAAGTTTTCAATCATCCGCTCACTCAAAGTTCGAACAGCGCCAATAATGATAGGCGATAATATCGGACATGAAGGCAAGCCCTTTGCTTTCCACTTGCAAGACCGGTTCCCATTCTCCATCGTGTCCACGGGATAAGTAAATCTCATGATCTGGCGCAGGATCAAAATAGCCGGATATGTCAAACGTGCCATGACGCCGCAGGACAGCCTTCACTTCATAATCAATGTTCGGAGCAGTCGTTAAAGGATTGCCGACCGAGTGTTCCAAAAGGAAACCCGACTCCTCCTTCCGATGATCTAACCGTTTTAATGTAATGCCATCTGGTGAGGCGGTCTTCTTTTCTTTGAATTGTTTCAAGTAATCGTACGCAATAGAAGGGCCGACTTCCTTTGTAAACGTCATTGGATGTTTTTCCAAATCATAAGCCAGCTCGATATCAACCCGTGTACGGAACGATTCTCCATTTGGATCAAATCCACGTCCGTCTCCATGGAAATAATGATTGGGCGACAGCACATTCGGATTTTTTATCCATGCCTCCCGCAAGAAAGTAGTATAACGGAATTTCCAATGGTTAACCGGCCTTAGCTCCCGTTCTCTTTGATTGATGGGAAGAAGCAACTCGTTCGGCTTTCCGATCCATTTGATCATCGTAAACGTTTCGGATGCTGTCTCCTTCTCGCTTGTCGACGGATTCAATGCCCCATAAATCGTGGAAAACACGGACTTCAGTGTAGTCAGTTTTTCTTCAGACTCTACCAAAGGCCGTTTTGCCCGAATAGCATAGGCATAAGGCTGATCGAGCGAAATATCCCGGTCGATATATCGGTTGGACTTGACCGTATCCACCAGCTCACCGTTTCGGAATACCTCATATTCTTCTATATCCTTGATTCGTTCCCAAGCAAGAGCGATTTGCGTTTTCGCGACGATGGTTGTCATGACTAGCGATTGCAACGGATTTTCAATATTTTTTTCCTCCGCAAACGCAGACGTTTGCATCGCAATGACATCGACAACCCCATTATGATCGACCCGCTCGATCGTATAGTGATACAGCTTGCCGTGTTTGAAGTCGCCGTCCTGAAATTCCGGCACGTTTCCTTCATATAAATGTTCGCCATCTTTGTATACATTGTAGAAACCCCCGACATCATTCCATGTGAAGGAAATCAAATCATGTTCATGTTTTACATGCTTAATCTCAAAATTCATGGCTCATCCCTCCTTCTTACCATTGTGTTGTACTTTTCATGCCATTAAACATGAGAGCCGATCTAGTACGTCAATCCCCTTCTTCCCACCCTGCCAAACGTCATAATAGAGCCGCGCAATGGGTATACGGGCCAGTTTTTCATATCCGAATGGACAAAATACAGGCGCATGACAAAATAATCACGCGCCGCAAAATCATCTATCCAATTCTCTTAATTTCCTGCTCACTTCATGAAAAGCCGCATCCAATTCCTTATAGCGATCACTTCCCGGCATCTCCATGCTTAATTGGCCTAAAACGGCTTGCAGCTCGGTTTCCAGACGCAGACGATCCTCAGGAGTCTTCCTTTCCAGGGGCGCAGCTTTTCTCTCCGTCCATTCTTGGAAGGTGACGGGCCGTTTCTGAATCGTACCCTTTTCAAATAGTAGCAGGCCCTTCGCCAATTTTTCGACGAAATACCGGTCATGGGAGGCAATGAGCAACGTGCCGGGAAAGGCTTCCAATGTCTTCTCCAGCTGCTCTCGTGACGGCAAATCGAGATGGTTCGTCGGCTCATCTAGCAGCAGTACATCGATCCCTTCCAAGATGAACTGCATCAGTTTCACTTTGACCCGTTCGCCTTGGCTTAATTCACCTAACTTCAATCCCCAATGGGCCTCCGTCAAACCAAGATTCGCCAGCTGTGTCCGCAGCTTCCCCTGTTCAGCAAATGAATTACGATGAAAATGCTCCGCCATTGTAATGTCCTGCGGCAAATCAAGAACGGCCTGACTCATATAGCCAATTGATAATCCGTTAGACAGCCAGACCTCTCCCTCACATGTTGTATTTCCGGTCAAGATGGAAAAAAGCGTGGATTTCCCGCTTCCATTTGGGCCAATCAGTGCCAGTCTCTCGCCTGCTTGCACGGTGAAGGAGACATTCGAAAAGAGCTGTTGACTGCCGTATGATTTTTGTACATTCTGCAGCTCCATGACGCGGTGCCCTTTTTTACGCTCCCCTTTGACATCAAACCATACGGTCGTCTCTTCAGCCGGTTTCTCTACCCGCTCCTTGGCCAGTTTTGCTTCAAGCCGTTTTTGCATCGAACGAATTTGGACATCTTTCTTTTTCGCTTTCACACGATAATATTCTTTCGCTCCACCCTTTTTGGTCGATTCGGCATGCGCCTTGGCTGACCATTCTTTCAACTGGGCGATTTGTTCCTGTACTTGTTTGATTTCCCGTTGCTGTTTTTCATAGTGATGTGCCTGAATGGCACGCGCCTGCTCTTTTTTTTCGCGGTAACTCGTATAGTTTCCTGTATACACGGTCATCTTCCCGTCTTCCAGCTCCAGCACATATTCCGCTGTCTGGTCAATGAAGTGGCGGTCATGGGACACGATGAGATAGGTCGCCTGCTTTTGATTAATCACACGAACTAACTCCTCCAAACTTTCTGCATCCATATGATTTGTCGGTTCATCGAGCAATACGAGCTGGCTGTTTCGCGATAGAGCGGCTGACAGGCGAAGTTTCATCCGTTCGCCTCCACTCGCCGTCGCATAGCGGACATGGTCTGGAAGATGCCACTTGGAACGGTAAGCATACATGTCTCCTGTATCCTCCCGGTCCCCCTCCTCCCGCTGTTCCTGTTTAAAATAGGTCAGGCTTGGGTGCGGGCCAGCCCAATAGATGGATCCGGAAGTGGGAGCCAGTTCCCCGGCCAAAATAGACAGCAGGGTAGATTTCCCCGCTCCATTCGCTCCGACAATCGCAATGCATGCGTCTTGCGGAAGCTCGGCTGAAACGGCATCCAATATAGTTGTTTCGCCAATCTTATAGCTTATTTCATTAATTTTACCCAGTAGCATAAAAATTCCTCCTATGTGGAGGGACAAAAAAATCCCTCCGTTTTGGAACGGAAGGATTAGTCAGAAAAAAACACAAAGAAACCCCGTACAATAGGGCTGCTTTACGTATGATGAGTAAAAATGGACAGACTAATCCCGTTTTCCGTTCGGATCAAAATGAAATTTCGTCGGAAATTGAGATTAGTTAATCACTGTCCACCCTCAGCCCTTTCAATAAATAGTCTTCATAGTTTACCACACTCGACCTACAAAGTCATTATAATTTTCAGATATTGAAATCAAATTAGCCTACTTGTACGCTGTACGGAAAAGTACCAGAGGACATCCAATTTTCTGGAATAGCATCCGTTCGATAGGCTTATATTGCATCTACCTGCCAGCTTCTCCTTGTATTAGCCACAAAAAGTTGATAGGATAGCTTGCATCGGTGACCATACGAATAGGTAACCTATATCAGCCCATAGAAGCTCGCGTGTCGGAATGCCATCGATGCATTCCTCTCAGCAAAGGGTTCTTCCGGCTGAATCAAGTTAAGCCTTCGGTCGGTGTTGCAACTCGAATACACCGACGCGATACACTAAAAAACCACGTTATTTCTAATGACGCCTCCCCTGTGACATAGAAATGGAACGGACTTTTCGTATTCTCACCGATGCAGAGCCTCTTTTTCAAAGGAGGCTCTTTTAATTGGAATCCTCTGTCCAAATTCGCTTCATCTCTACTTGGCCATCTTTTTGCGTGACCTGGTAGACATCCGGATTCGTTAACGCCTGCCATTCTTTAAATCCGATCCGCTCATCAAAGCAGCGAAGCAATAATGTCATCAAGTTTCCATGTGTCACGATTACGCTATGGGAACCTTCCGGTAGTTCGTCGACAACATCACATACCCGGCTCATCGCTTCGTTGGAAGATTCCCCTCCTTCATACGTGAGATTCAAATCAAGGAACGTGTCCTCCAATTTAATAAGCCAGTCTTCAAAATCATGTTCACTCAAGGTTCTTTCCGCCAAACGGCTATCTTCTTCGTAATAAATCCCTTTTTGATCAGACAATGGCTGGGCAGTCATTCTGGCACGAAGAAAGGGACTCGTAATAATCCGATCCACTAGCTTATCCTCAAAAAAATCAGCCAGTTTGCTAGCTTGCATTACGCCATTTGCTGTCAGGTCAGCATGCGCAGACTGACCTTCCGCCTCACAATGCCGTACAATATATATCGTTTTCTCCATGAGAAACGCCTCCTTTTTCATTATTTTCCCTTCTCTATTTCAGTAGAAACCTGTCAGGCTAATCTCGCGTTAATCAAACAGAGACAAAATTCATTGCATAGACCTTTCTGTTCCAACCATCCTACGGGAAAAGGAGGTTGACTGAATCCATGAACAACGAACCGAATCAAACGGTTGCCGGCACAGATATTAACGAGGTCAAACGGCAAAACGCCAATTCCGGACTAACCTATAACGAAGTGAAAGCTTTGATTGCCAAAACCGGAGGAAAAGGGACGGGCGTCTACAGTGACACCAGCCCGGAAATGGTCAAAAAGCAAATCGAGCGGGACCAGTCATGAAAAAAGGGTTTCCAATATGACTTGGAAACCCTACATATTATTTAGAAACCCTATCCTGATCCGTCACATACCGGTTGAGGAACTGGTTCATCTTTTGCTTGTAAGCATCCCCCGCAAGAGCAAACGACTCGCCATGATTCGCTTTCGCCACTAGGAAAATATCCTTTTCACTTGCCGTATTGCGATAAAGATCCTCTGCCATTTCAGTTGGCACGAACGTATCGCTTTTACCGTGGATATATAGGATCGGAATGCGCGTCCGTTTCACTTCCTTCAAGGCACTCGCCTCTCGGAATGAATAGCCGGCTCTGAATTTCGTTACCATGCTCGTTCCATCCAGCAACGGAAATGCAGGAAGATGGAACATCCTGTTCATTTGGTAAGTAAATAACGAATAGACCGACTCATACGGGCTATCCGCGATGATTGCCTTTACTTGGCGGGGAAGCTCTTCCTCTCCACTAGCCATCAATACCGTCGCGGCTCCCATCGAAAGCCCATGATAGGCAACTTCCGTGTCGGGCCCTAATTTCTTGACCAACTGATCCGTCCAATCTATTAAATCCAACCGGTCCGGCCAGCCAAATCCATAGTAATCCCCTTCACTCTTGCCATGCCCTCTCGCATCCGGCATGAAGATGTTATAGCCTAATTCATTATGATAATACTGTCCGAACAGCCCCATCTGTTTTGCATTGCCAAGATACCCATGTGTCAAAATGACCAACTTTTTGGTAGGCTTGGCAGCCGGCAAATAGTATCCGGACAGTTGTAATCCATCACGCGACGTCAGGCTCATGCGTTCAAATTTTTGATCGGCGACCCACTGTCTCCAGTCACCTTTCAAATAAAGCTCAAGTGTTTGATCCGCTACTTCCAAGTCCGCATTTTTCTCTAAATACTCTTTCGGACCTCGCTTGATTGCCAGATCATAGAAGAAAAAACTACCAGCCACTTGAACTGCAAGAAACCCGATTGCCAATAGAATCAATATCTTTCTCCAATTGATTCGGATCGTACTCATTCCCCTTCACTCTGTCTTGTGACATTCTCGATGTCTAGCATTAATATACAATAAAAGTCAGCAGGAATAAATAAGATATTTGAAAATACACAAATTTGCCATGTCCATAGAACAGGTATAGGATTCGCAACCGCACGAACACTAAGGTAAGTAAAGGAGGTACATGAGGATGGAGTATATATGGAAAACACTGCTCATCTTTATTGTGGCCACAGTATTGCTGCGGATTAGCGGCAGAAAATCCATTTCAGAAATGACAGTACCCCAAGTCGTCGTCTTGTTTTCATTAGGCACCTTAATCATCCAACCTGTCACAGGCCACGGCCTCTGGACAACATTCGGCCTAGCTGCCATCCTGATCATCTGCCTGATTGTGACAGAATGGCTGGAATTAGTGATCGATACATCCGAAACCATCATCACCAACAGAGGCAAACCCATCATCATTGATGGCCAATTACACATAAAAAACATGAGAAAAATGAGATTGACGGTCGATCAGCTAGAAGCCAGGCTCCGTCAAGTCGGCATCTCCTCCATTCAAGATGTCAAACATGCAACGCTGGAATCAAACGGACAACTGGGATATGAATTGCAGGACGCCAAGCAACCCGCCACAAAAGAAGATATTCAAACGCTCATTCATTTAATACAGACCGGCGAACTCAAGTTACCGAGCGAAACACCATCAAACAATATCTTTGTTGAAACGATAACTAAACAATCGAACAGCAAGAATAATTCCCTAAAATGAACGTGGAGCTTGTGGTATATAACCCGCCCCAGCTCGGACGCCAGGCAACGGCGTTCGGACTTGGATGTTGGGTGACTGAATATCAGGTTCAATGCCAAATTATCACGGCGAACGCCAATAAATCAGGATGAACGCCATTAACTTCAGTCGAACGCCAATAAATCAGGATATTCGCCATTAACTCGGGATCAACACCATTAACTTCAGCTGAACGCCAATAAATCGGGATGAACGCCATTAACTTCAACTGAACGCCAATAAATTAGGATGAACGCCATTAACTTCAGCTGAACGCCAATATATTGATCCGAACAGAGATACCTAGGAGAAACGCCGTTGTTAGTTCCCTTGAAGCTACAGTATGGTTTGAGACGCCATATGATTACTGTCTCAAACCAATTAATAGCTACGAGAGCGACATTGGCAGAGGCTTAACCAACTGTTTCGCCGGCGCAGGATCCACCGTCTCTTGCGCCAACTATTTCCCCTCACTACCAGATCCGCTGCTGCCCGCGGCAACCGCCACACTGCCAATGCGGCGTGCAAAATGCACGCCATTCCAACCACTCATCACTCATTCTCCAGTTCTTTCTTCCATTTTTCTTGCCATGCTTCCACGGCATCGTCGATTTCTTTCATTGCTTTTTCGGCTTCTTCGCCTTTTTGGTCTTTCAAGCTTACAAAATGTTCATCGCGCATTTCACCCATCTGTTTTGCCAGCTCAATCACTTTGCTTCCTTCTTCTTCATCTATTAACTTTTGATTCTTCAAGTAGTAAGCAGCATCGACAATTCGAATTCTTTCGCGGGTTGATAAATTAGAGAGTGGATCGTAGATGGCGTATAGATCTTCCCATTGGTGAACCATTTCATGCAGTTTCACGCCTTGTTGGCTCAGAACTTGCATCATGCTTGGTTTCCATTTTTTGATTAACACGCCTTCGAATTCTGATTGGTTCCGGACAGTTGCATATTGCCCGCCGCCTGCTTCCGCGACTTGCTTCAATTGGGCTTGCCCTTCGTCGTCTACATCGAATCCGATAATATTCACTTTTGCTTCAATATCACTTGCGTTCAATTGCGTTGCGGCTTCGACGGGATCACCGCCGCACGTTTCTATTCCATCGCTAACGATGTAAACAATATTTCGGTATTCCTCCCTGTCGTAGGATGCCAGGTAGGCTGCCGCTTTTTCAATTGCACCGGCCAGCGGCGTCCAGCCGCTCGCGCCGAACGATTCCATTGCATCATGAAACGAGTTCTTGTTATACGAGGAAAGTGGGTACACTTCATCGATAGCTCCGCACGATAACGCCTTGTCTGCTTGCGTGCCCGCTCCTTTATGTCCATACGCAAAGAGCGCCACATTCACTTCATTATCGAGTTGGCTCGTGAAGTTCTCGATAGCCTCTTTAGCGAGATCCATTTTTATCCGGCCATCGACCTCTCCCTTCATGCTGCCGCTCGCATCCATAAGGATAACAATATTCGTCTTTTGCCTCTTGGCAATTTCGATTTCATCTTCGCCATCCGGCAGCTCCGGCATGACGTATCCGTGCTCATAAGAAGCCAGCTGTTCATAAAGTCCTTTATATTGCCCTGATCCGAGTTGAAAAACGAGGTAGTCATAGATTTCATCCGCCTTTGCGTCTGGATGCTCTTTGAAGTAAGACGACAATTGCTCTTTCATCATGTCGCTGAACTCGTCCTCGTAAAACCGGAAGTATCTCACATAATCTACCGTCCGGGCCGCCTCGATTTTCGGATCCATATATTCCTCAATCAGCTTCCCAGCAGGTTGCTCGATCATCTCTTCCACTGTTCGAGCTGCTGTCGGAATCACTTCCTTCGCCTCTTCCACCGCAGTGGATTCTGGCGCCGCTTCCGCCTTTTCCGTTTCCTTTTGGTCCGAACAAGCAATCAATCCTAAACAGCAAATAACAAGCCATCTTACATGCCATTTCTTTGATTTCATGTAAACTCCTCCCCTATGAACATCTACACTTCACTACGGTTCATTGAAGAGATAAGTTCCTATGAGCAAGGACCTGAATTTAATAGTGGGCATTTCAGCCTTCTCACGAAACCAAGTCTTCCATCTAACATTTCTACGAAGAGATGTGAGAAAATAAGCCTGTTACCACATCACCAAACTGGGAGGGTATGTATATGATCAATCATTTGCAAGATACTACGAAATTGCATAATGGAGTGGAAATGCCTTGGCTGGGGCTTGGCGTGTTCAAAGTGCAAGAAGGACCAGAAGTAATTGAAGCAGTAAAAACGGCTATTCGCCATGGATACCGGAGCATCGATACGGCAGCCGTTTATAAGAATGAAGAAGGGGTGGGCCAGGCAATCCGCGAGGCCATTGAAGAAAACGGCTTGAAACGCGAGGATTTGTTCATCACCTCTAAGGTCTGGAATTCTGATCAAGGGTACGACTCGACCATTGAGGCTTATGAGATCAGTTTACGGAAACTCGGTTTGGATTATTTGGATTTGTATCTTGTTCATTGGCCTGTTAAAGGAAAATATAAAGAAACGTGGCGCGCGTTAGAAACACTCTACAAAGAAGAGAAAGTTCGCGCGATTGGCGTCAGCAATTTCAAAGTTCATCACCTCGAAGATTTGCTTGAAGATGCGACAGTCACCCCGATGGTCAATCAAGTGGAATATCATCCACAATTGACGCAAACGGAAGTGAAAGCATTCTGTGAACAGCACAACATTCGACTGGAGGCGTGGTCACCTCTAGCCCAAGGTCAATTGCTCGATAATCCGGTTCTATCAGAAATTGCCGGCACCCACGGCAAATCGGTTGCACAAGTCATTATCCGCTGGGATTTGCAGAACGGCGTGGTCACCATCCCTAAATCGATCAACGAAAACCGTATTGCTGAAAATGCTGATGTCTTTGACTTTCAATTGACTGATGAAGAAATGGAACGGATTAACCAGTTGAACGAGGACAAGCGCGTTGGTCCCGATCCAGATCATATCGACTTTTAAGTATGGAAGACACCTTTGACGAGGTGTCTTTTTTCTTTTCACATTGAAATCCTTGTCATATGGCACGTCCTAAAATGATACGATGATAGGCAAGGGGGAATGGCAATGAAACGCAAAATTGGCGTCGCGATCGGGAGCCTGGCCACTATCCTAGTGGTTGTCCTGGTCATTGCGGGCAATTATTTTTACAATCAAGGCGTGAAGCGCGGTACGGAAGTGGAGCTGCATACTGAGTCGGAGGCTGTGAATGCAGTGGCAAGCGATGCCGATCAACAGCTGCTGCGTGAAGCAAAAGAATGGTTTGATTCGCAGGAACGCCTGTCGATCGAGATGAAATCATTCGATGAGCTGCGGTTGCATGCGCAGTACATTAAACATGCGGAACACTCGGATAAAACGGTCATCCTGGCCCATGGTTTTCGTAACTCAGGGGATAATATGGGGAAATTGGCGAAGATGTATTACGACCTCGGTTTTGACGTGTTACTGCCCGATGCACGGGGTCACGGGAAAAGTGAAGGCGAATATATCGGCTATGGCTGGCATGACCGGCTTGATTATAAAGACTGGATCGATTACCTGATTAAAGAGCATGGAGCGAAACAGATCCTTTTGCATGGCAATTCCATGGGAGCCGCCACAGTTCTAATGACGAGCGGAGAAAAGCTCCCTCCAGAAGTGAAGGGGATTATCGCGGACAGTGCGTATAGCACAGTGAAAGGGGAACTGGCCCATCAGCTAAAATCCATTTACAATCTACCATCGTTTCCGTTGCTACAAGTGACAAGCGTTGTTACGAAAATACGCGCCGGCTACACGTTTGAAGAGGCGTCTGCCCTTTACCAGGTGAAGAAGAATCAAGTTCCACTCCTGCTCATTCATGGCGACTCAGACGATTTGGTGCCGACGGAAATGGCTTATGAGCTGTACGATGCAGCCGGTGGTGAGAAGGAATTATGGATTGTGCCGAACGCCGGCCATACGAAGGCATTCGATAATGGCACAGCGGAATATTCTGAACGGATCCAAAGGTTTGCCGAGCATGTGTTAGCCCAATAAAAGCATAGACCTCTTCTGTACATTACATAAAAAGGAAAGCCACAATTCGACCGATCCTGGTCCATTTGTGGCTTTTCCAACTCACTTCTTCTCGTTTTTCTTCAGCGCATTATCCGCGCGTTTAAAATTCTTGGCATACAACACTTCCTATGTGTCATTCAATCCATTGTTCTTTTCGGTCAATCGATCGTGGAGCTGCTTTTTTTTATTCATGGCAAATTACTGCCACCTTCTTTATCGTTTTTTCCGTATGGATATACACGCACAGCTGGCCTTTTAGTGGAACAGCCCGGATTCTCTCGATTTCCGCAGCAATTGATGCGTCTTCCGATTCACCATCTCCTTCAAGAAGTAGCCGACGATAAAGATAGCCACGCCTGTTATAAGCAAGAAGGTAAAATCGGTCATCACCCGTCTCCATACAATCCCGCCGACCGCTTCCCGCATTAGGTCGATGGCATATGTGAAGGGCAGTCCCGGATTGATCCATTGAAAGAATTCCGGCAGCAGCATGACGGGATACGTGCCGCCCGAGCCGGCAATTTGAAGGACGAGCAAAATGATGGCAAGCGCCTTCCCGACATCGCCGAATAACGTGACGAGCGTGTATACGAGCGTCATGAAAATGACACTGATAAAGAGGCCGAAGACAATGAACCATGCCGGGTTATTCGCTTTTACACCTAACAGCGTCAGGTCCCCAACGGTGACAATTATCGTTTGAAGAAACCCGATCGTCAGGAAGGTCATCAACTTGCCGACATAGACTTGGCGTGCACTCATTTCCTCATGATTTTCCGCATCCGTCGATAAGAGGGAAATCAATAATAGGCAGCCGACCCAGATGGACAGCACCGTATAAAACGGCGTCATCCCGGTGCCGTAGTTTTTGATTGGGAACAATTTATTCTCATTCAACACGATGGGCTCTTCGAAAAAGCTCCGTTCTGCCTGTGGGTCATTTTGCAGCAGCTGAATGATTTCATTAATATCCGTTTCGCCTTTTACTTCCCTGATCCTGTTCGCTAAGCTTTTCACCTTTTCCGAGACATAAGGATATTCCGCCATCACTTGATCGAGCATGCCCTGTCCGTCCTCCAGATGAGTAGATGTGCTGGCTAGGACGCGTTCCACTTCCGGAATCGTTGTTTGGATTTCAATGAGCATGGACCGTCCTTGCTGCAATGTGGCTTTCGCCCGTTTCACTTCGCTTCGAACGGTCGGTTCGATCGTCTGCTCATATTCGGCAATGAACTGATCGAGACGAACGGAAACACGGCCTGAGATGTCTTGCAGGTCAGCAAGCGTTTGTTTCAACTGCTGCTCCTTGCCTTCCACGAGCCCATTCAATGCGCGTGCATTCGTTTGCGCTTCTGTCATGAGGGCTATGATTTCCCCCGTCCGGTCAATGGCATCCTGCAATCGTTTATCGCGTTCGGGATTTGCCGGGACGGCATCCCCTTCCTCTGCAGCCGCCCTATCACGGAGCCATACAAGATCCGCCTGAATGGCTTCCACTTTCCCAATGGCATTTGTCATCCGGGTGTCCACTCGTTCTTTTACTTGGTCCAATTCCGTAAAATCGATTTGGACATCCCCTACTTTCGTCAAAAAATCATTTGTTTCTTTCGATATTCGAGATGCTGTATTTAAATCTCGTTGAATAGTCGGGGCCATTTCGTTAAGTCTGGCTTCTGCTTGATTTAAAAAGCCGAGCGTCCGGTCGATGGTGCCTAGCCCTTCTGAAACTGTCTGCTTCGCGGCCGGCATTTTGTTTTGCGCCTGGCGAATCAACTGCCGAGCCGACTTGGCATCATTCCGCGTGCCGACCAGCGTTTCATGAATTTCCGGCAGCTTTTGCTCGACATCAAAAATATATTGTTCAAATCGCTCAATGTCCGGCAAGTCTTTCTGAATTTCGACTCCCAGTTGATTGAACAAGTCGAAGATGACTTCGTCTACAGTGGCAATAAACTGGCTGCTCACCTTCTCCACAATAACGCTGGCCCCTTTTTCTGTAATCTTCGGGGCAATGGAGTTCAATTTCTCGTTCACGTAATAATCAATTTGGGATTTCTCCGGCTCACCGGAAATAACCGTTCCGAGACGCTCCGAAAAATTTTCTGGTATGATCAAAACTGCAAAATAATCGCCGTATTCAATACCGTCCATTGCCTGCTCACGGGTTGTGAAGTTCCAGTCCATATCCCGATTATGCTTCAAATTGTCGACAAGCTGTCCGCCCACATCAATCGGTTCATCCCGTATGGTCGCCCCTTTGTCTTCATTGACAACCGCTACCGGCAACTGGTCCGTATTCGCATACGGATCCCACGAAGCATAAATATTCAGCCAGGCATATAAAGAAGGGAGAATGATCAATCCCCCAATAATGACTGCAGCCACCCAGTTGCGGCTCAAATTTTTCAAATCAGCCATATAAATGGACCAGCTTTTCCGCACATTGCCGCCCTCCCCGTTTCCACATTTCGCCCAAAGTATACCCTTCCCCTCGGCTGCCGAATCATGGCACAGTTCCATGACTTCAATTTGTATGGTACAATCGTCTAGTTGAATAAATAATTGAAAGAGTCATAGAAACCTATGTGAATGGGGAATCCGGTTAAAATCCGGAACTGTTTCCGCAACTGTAAGTGTGGACGAAGTGAGAATATGCCACTGTTCGTAAAGAATGGGAAGGCTCTCACCGAGAATGAAGCACAAGTCAGGATACCCGCTTTTTCAATGTGTATTTTGCTCCTTCGGAAAAAAGGGAAGATACGACATATTGGATTAGTAGGCATTTGTTGCTATAGATCTGTTTGTCGCCACCCATCTCCTTGGGTGGTTTTTTTCATTGGCGCCAGAAGCGGAATACATCATTTATTCGAAAGAAAAGGAGGAGATATTTTGAAACAGGACAAACGGTACATCTGTTACCCGTTCATGCGGGAATCGGCTTCGACTGTCGATTTTGAAATCCGCACCGATTCATTGACGACGAGGATCGGCGAAGCGCTGGCACTGACGGAAGATGTGGAGAAAGTCCATGCAGATCTTCGGTATCTACAGCCGCTCGCCTACCATTTGAATGGATCCGTGCGCGGAAAACTGGCGGTTACGGATGAGGATGTAAAGCGTCTGAGCGATCTGTATGATTCCTATGTGGAAGAAGTCGGGGAGTTGATCGAGCAGTTCGTTTTGCCGCAAGGGTCGCATGCCGCTTGTGTGCTGCATGTCTGCCGAAGTGAAGCGAAGAAATCGGTCCGTGCATTACACAAGGTTTCATTGGAACGCGAAGTGCCGGACATTTTATTCGACTATGCGAATTTGCTGGCAAACGTCTTATTTGTAATGGCCGTCTATACGAACAAAGTGAGCGGCGTGGAAGAAATTCCTTTCATCAGCAAGTCGTATCCCGTTCGGAAGATGAAAAAACAAGTGGAGGTCAATTGAGATGAATAAACGGATTTGGTTGAATGGGCTTCTTGCCCTTCTTATTGTTTTCATGCTTGGTGCATGTGGAAGCGACAAGAAGAAAGAGGGAGCAGAAGCTGCAAAGACGGAAACACCGCAAGAGGAAGTCACTTCCTACACAGTAACAGATGATCGAGGAAAAGAAATCACGTTTGAAAAAACACCGGAGAGCATCGTTTCCCTGCAGCCAAGCAACACAGAAATTCTTTTCGCATTAGGCGTTGGCGACCAAATTATTGGGGCTACGGATTATGATACATATCCGAAGGAAGCTTTGGACATCGAACGGGTTTCCGATTCAGTCAAATTTAATGGCGAACGGATCATTGAAATGAATCCCGATGTTGTCATCGCTTATTCGACAGGCGGAGAAGTAGAAGGACTCGGCACATTGGAAGAAGCCGGCATTCCGGTATTTGTCATTCAATCTGCAAGCTCTTTTGATGACGTGTACGGCGATATATCACAAATTGCGGATGTGTTGAACCTTCAAGAAAAGGGAGATTCCGTTATCGCGGACATCAAATCTAAGATCAACTCGGTTACAGAGCAGCTGGGCGATTTAGACGATCCGAAACAGATGTATTTTGAAATCAGCCCCGCTCCGGATATTTACACAACCGGCAAAGGCACATTCCAGCAAGAAATCTTTAATCATGCAAACGTGACAAATGTTTTCGGCGAACAAGAAGGATGGATCAAAGTATCCGAAGAAGATATCCTTACCAAACAGCCCGATGTCATTGTCACGACCGTGTCGTATATTCCGGACCCTGTCAACGAAATCAAAAGCCGTGAAGGATGGGATACATTACAAGCGGTAAAAGAAGACCGCGTCATCCAATTGGACAGCGATATGATGTCAAGACCAGGACCACGCATCGGAGAAGCAGTTGAGCTGCTAGCAAAAGCAATCTATCCTGAGAAATTCAAATAAAACGGACAAGCCAGGCGCGAGTGAGGGCCTGGCTTTCTTATGGGCTTAATTAGAAAAAATCGTACAACCCATCCGCGAAGTAAACATACTCTTCCTTGCTGATGCGAGACCCATACCCCTCAAAGAAAAACTCCCGATCCTCTGCTTTTTCAAACATCCCTGGTTTCGGCCGGATCGCAAGCGCCACATCATACCGGGGATCGCCAAATCCTCCTCCACTCCAATCGATCAATCCGGTCACTTTACCGTTTGCAACAAGTACATTGTCGACGGTGCAGTCGCCATGAATTAATGTCTGTTCCACCTCTTGTGGCCTGGATGTCATTAACCGTTCCAGCAACTCAGCCGTGCCATCGACTTGATAATGCTGCACGTTAAACTGAGCTGTTTCAAGCTGCCGGTCCAACCAGTCCCCTTCTTCTTTAAGCCCCCGCGGACATGGAGCTGAATGCAAACGCGCGAGCAGCTGGCCGAACTGAAACAACAAGGAACGGCGCTGCATGTCATCCGTTTCCCGCGAGAGCGCTGAGCGGATCGGTTCTCCCTCCAACACTTCTAGTACGAGCCATTGCCCGCCGGGTGTCGTCGTGCTTCCAAAGACTATAGGCACAGGCAGCCCCGAACCCATTAAGTTTCGCAGCACATACTCCTCCCGCACGAGCCACGACTGAAACAGCTCCTCTTTTGCCCGCTTTATAATATATGGACCTTTCTCTCCATCGACAATCCCTACATCGGAAGTATGTCCTTGTTTCGGAAACCGAATGTCGTGAATGGCACCTGTTATGTAAATCAATTCTTGTGGTATCTCCTCTATGGTTAACGGCGTTGTCATGCAAGTCCTCCCACTGGCTGTTTTGACATTGTTTTTTGGGTATTTGTTTTGGTTTACTGGCGTTCGGAGCCGAGGGTTCTGGCGTTCATTTCATTTTTCTGGCGTTCGGACCACGATTCTGGCGTTCATTTTGTTTTTCTTGCGTTCGAACCACGATTCTGGCGTTCATTTCGTTTTTCTGGCGTTCAAACCACGATTCTGGCGTTCATTTCGTTTTTCTGGCGTTCAAACCACGATTCTGGCGTTCATTTCGTTTTTCTGGCGTTCAAACCACGATTCTGGCGTTCATTTCATTTTTCTGGCGTTCGGACCGGGATTCTGACGTTCATTTTGTTTTTCTGGCGTTCGAACCGGGGTTTCGAGCGTTCAACCCGACATACCGATTCCTTTCAAGCCGCCCGCTATCCCTTGGTTTATGTGAAGCAAGTCCTTTTATGGGCCTCTCTCTTCTTCTCTATGCACCTTTCTTTTTCCTTCTAGGTGCTACAACCAGCTGACAAGGGACCGTTAAATTCAGTACTGCCGAAATTCACTTGGACATACACTTGCCATAGGAATAGGAGGAGGTGCTGTATGGCATCATTGCCGATCGTCAGTATTTTCATCTCGTCATTTTGTACATTGCTCGGAGCCCTGCCGACCTTATTTATTGCCAACCTATCGCACGGAAAAAAAGACAACCTGCTTGCGTTTACGGCTGGTGTCATGGTCGCCGCCTCTACTTATAGCCTCATTCCTTCTGCTCTCAAGCTTTCCAATATGACGGTGCTTTGTGTAGGCATTCTATTAGGGGCACTCGTTTTGACTTTGCTTGAACAAACCCTTCCGCACAGCGACTTGGAGCATTCCGACACGATGCCGGCGGGGGCGTTTCTGCTGTTCATCACGATGGCGCTGCATAATGTACCGGAAGGGCTGTCTGTCGGTGTCAGCTTTGCCAGTCAGGTGGACGACTTGGGACCATTGGTGGCTTTGGCGATTGGCTTGCAGAATATTCCTGAGGGCTTCTTGCTCGCGCTCTTTCTCATTACACAAGGGACTGGCCGGTGGAAGGCTTTCGGCTATACGTTTTTAGCAGGGTTTACCGAATTCGCTTCCGCATGGGCCGGCCTGCTTTTCGGGGGACAGCTTTTTGTGATTGTGCCGTATGGACTGGCTTTTGCTGCTGGTGCCATGCTGTTCATTGTCTATAAAGAATTGATTCCCGAGAGCCACGGGCATGGCCATGAACGTTCTGCGACCTTCTCCTTCATTCTCGGTTTGCTGATGATGGTTATTTTGACGGGTTATCTTGGTGAATAAAAGAAAAAGGACCTTCTCCTATCCACGGGAAGGTCCTTGCATTTACTGGTCATTTGAATATTGTTGATGGCGTTTTACTTCGTCCTGTGCTTCTTTACGGATCTCGTCAACGCGCTGCTCCGCCTTTCTAGCCGCATTATTCGCAACGGAGGAAGAATCTCCTTGATTGACAGTCGGATTGTGATCTTTATCTCCTGCATAGCTTTTTGACAATCCAATCACTCCTTGTCTCGTTTCCCACTAGCATTCCCGATTGGGCTGATTTGAAACATAAGACCGGGAATTTTAAAATTAAAATATAGGTGCTTCTCCTCTTATAAAAGTCTGCAGTTTACCGATATATTCGGTATCATCCTAATCTAGAGGTGTTATTGTGGATCATTCAATCACTTCCATGTCGGACCATCATCATATTCCTTACCTTGTTGCGCTGTCTTATTTAATAGCGACGATGTCCGCATACGCCTCAATTGTCTTGGCCCGGCGTGTAACGTTCACCCGCCAATCAGCTAAGCGCATTTGGCTTATACTCGGAGCAGGAACGCTCGGAATTGGCATCTGGTCGATGCATTTCATCGCCATGCTCTCCTATCAATTCCCGGTCCCCGTCTATTACAACACTCTGCTTGTCGCTATCTCAGTGGTGATTGCGATTGTCGGGTGTTATTTCGGCTATTTCATTATATCCGTAAATCATAAAAGCAAAATCCGTTTTTTTCTATCCGGGATTATTATGGGGTCTGGCATTGCATCCATGCATTACGTCGGCATGGCGGCACTTGAAGCAGTCGCCATCGTCTACAATCCGGTTCTATTTGCGATTTCCATATTGATCGCCATTGCGGCTTCTTGGGTCGCCATCTGGATCGGCTTCCTCTCTCCTTATGCCCGCCGAGACATGTCATGGAAATTAAAGATCGTCTTTTCCCTCATTATGGCTGTCGCGATTACCGGCATGCATTATACCGGCATGGTAGCGGCGACATTTTCCAGCATGACAAATTCCGGTCCGTTTCCAGATGGTTTGGATACGACACGTCTTGCCTGGTTCGTGGCTGGCGTGACCCTGTTCATCTTTGCCCTATTTTTCGGTTCCATCATTTTGGATCGTCTCTGGCAGAAACGGGAACTCGTCCAAAATACGTTATTGGATTCCATCGCGGACGGCATTGTTATTACGGATCAAACAGGGACTATTTTGCACGCCAACCCTTCATTCCGTCAATTAATGGGAGAGGTGGATTCTGGACAACGGTTCGAAAAACTGCAGCATTACCATCCCGAATTAACAGAACAGATTATGAGTAATCAAAACTTTCACGTGGCGATCCATTCATTGATTCTAGAAGTGAAGCGACGACCGATTCAGGAAGAAGCCCTTCACCATTCCCTCTGGTTCCTGCGGGATATTACTGAACAGATCGAAAATGAAAAACAAATTAGTTATATGGCGTATCATGATTCGCTCACTAGGCTTCCTAACCGCTATAAGCTGGATGCAACGCTTGCCAGTTGGTTCGACACTAAGAAAACCATCGGCTGTATTTTTTTAAATGTCGACCGGATGAAATTCGCTAACGACACACTTGGCCACCAAGCGGGAGATCAGCTTCTCCGCCAGATTGCCGGCCGGCTGGAAACGATCATTGCTGACAAAGGCTTTCTCGCCCGGGTCGGCGGAGATGAATTTGTCGTCCTGTTAGCGGATGGCCATGCGGCAGATTGTTACCACCTGGCAGAGGCTTGTGTATCTGCGATGAATGAACCCCTTTCCATTCATGGTTCCCAGCTGGCCGTCTCCATCAGTGCTGGCACCTGCGTCTTTCCGGAAGACGCCGCCAATCCGAATGAATTGCTTCAATTTGCAGATTTGGCTATGTCCGAGTCTAAACGGAATGGGAAAAACCAAGTGACTGCCTTCACTTTGGAGCTAAACGACCAATATCGTAGAACGCTTCAGATCGAAGAGGCCTTATCCATAGCGATCGACCAAGATGAACTTCATCTCGTATACCAGCCAAAAGTGGCAGTGGGGACAGGTAAAGTGAAAGGTGTCGAAGCGTTGTTACGATGGATTCATCCGCAGCATGGCTTTATCTCGCCTGCCGAGTTCATTCCCATCGCGGAGGAGAAAGGGTTAATTCATAAAATCGGAGACTGGGTCTTGCGGGAAGCCTGCCTGCAATGGGGCAAGTGGCAGCGAGAATTGGAGGAGCCGCCGATGATGGCGGTAAACATTTCACCTCTCCAACTCGCAAGGGAGGACTTTCTGCCAGGTTTGCTAAGTATTTTAGAGGAAACGAAGATGGATCCGAGCTTTTTAGAATTGGAGTTGACGGAATCCGCCTCGCTTGGCCTGGCTGAAAAGACGAATGGCCGCCTTAGTCACTTGCATGATTTGGGCATCCAAATCTCACTTGACGACTTCGGCACCGGCTATTCCTCTTTTAGCAATTTAAAAGAACTGCCGATTGATGTGCTGAAAATCGACCGCTCCTTTTTGCATAATCTAATCGGCAATCCAGGACAGGAAGCCATCGTCCGTTCCATCATCCAGCTCGGCCATAACTTGAACTTGCAAGTGCTTATGGAAGGCGTGGAGGAGAAGGAACAAGCGGAATGGCTTGAAAAAGAGGGATGCAATCTTATTCAAGGCTATTATTTCGCCAAGCCGCAATCGGCTGCGGACCTCGGGAAGATGCTGCAAGGAAACGCCATATAAACCCGGAATGCGTCATGCGCATTCGGGTTTTTTCTATTATTTTTTGAATCTGCGGTGAGCAGCATGCTACAGTGTGAATAGTAAAAGAACATGGGAGGATTTATGGATAACAGAATACAAGCAATCGCAGATCAAGCTCAAGCTGAATTTGGCCTTGAAACCTATCGGCTGGGTCGCCATGCGATTTTTCAAAAACAAGACGTCTTAGGAGAACCGTATTATCAGCTTTCTATGGAGTGGTTTCCGCTTTCCGCAGGCGAAGTAGAAGAAGACGAGAATCCTGAAGGTGCCGCTATCCTTGATTATCATCTTCAGGAGAAACGTTTTGAAAGTGTTATTTTTGTGATGGAGCAAACTGATTCGACACATCATCCATTCGAGAAAAGAACGGTGGAGGAAATGGCCTCCTTCGTGGAACGAATGACAGGATTCCAATTCGGCCGTGACTTCTTTGTACAGGATTTCTATGGAACAGGAGCGTTATTTCATTCAGAAGCAAATGGCGTCCGTCTATCACCTTCCTTTCAGGCCGAGGTGAACTGCGATGGCCAAGGGAGACTGCTGTCCTTTACGACATATGGAAAAGCGCCGGATCAGAATGCAATCGCTCAACAAGAGTTCGAGACGACGCTCGAGGAAATAGAACCGCTTGTTCAACAGCACGTCAAACTGTTTGAATTCCCTTCCGAAATGAAAGGGAAATTCGTTTCGGCGTATACGGTGGACGAAGTGTATATTACAGCTGATGGCTCGACCTGTCTTCCCTTTTTCACGGATGAGCGAATGGCGGTGCAGGTGGGAGACTTATTGGAGTGGACGGAACCTTTGAATGGATCCATTAACAGAAGCCCCTTGCGGTCATCAGAGGCGGTGGATGTGAATAAAGCCTTCCAAGAAAGTTCGGGAATAACCTTCTGCCTCTCTGACGAACAGGTAGAACAGTGCAAATCAGCGGTGCTGAATGCGTTACGAATGGAATATCCCGAAGAGAGCGGGAAATGGCGCTTGAAGATGCTGCAGCCCGAGCAGCGATACATCCATGCATTCTGTTATGCTGCCGAAAGCACAGCAAGCGATGTTTTACGTCCGAAGCTGGTTCTCTTTATCGATAAGGAAACGATGAATGTCGTCAATCTAATGGACAACCGGCCGATGCTGCAGGACATGTTTAACACGTTTAAGCCAGCAGAGCCAGCTAAAATTGATCACGAGACAGCCTACGAGTCGCTCGTGCCTTATATCACCATGGAACCTGTCTATGTATATGATTTTCGTTCCAAAACATATATATTATGCGGATTGATTGATTCAGACGTAGCTGTAGATGCTGTCAGCGGGGAAATTGTTGCGCTAGAGGATTTATAAGAATGAGGCCGCTTCTTAATTGAAGCGGCCTCTTTAGACTAAAATGAAAGAGGCCGTCCACCCGTGCGGAAAAACGGCCCCCATTAGCACTTGGCACCCATCAAGGTTGCCCATGTCGAATTTCTTATTGCTCCACAGCAATGATAAACGCTTCAAAACCAGCCCGTTGCAGGTCTGCCACTTGCTTGTCCGCATTGGCTTTATCCGCAAAAGAACCCGTGATGACTCGATAATACGTAACCCCGCTTTGCGTAAAGATATCGATGAAGCTGTCGAATCCTTTCGCTTTGAGCTCCGCAACACGCTGATCGGCGTTCGCGCGGGATGTGAATGAACCTGTGACAACACGATATACTACACTGCCGGATGGCGGCGGCGTGCTTGACTTAATAAGACCAAGCGCTTTCGCCAGTCCATTGGCATGGCCGCGCGCCGCTTTGTCCAGCCATGCGGACGTTTTCATTTTTGCTGCATCCGTGGCATTATCAATAAAGCCATTCTCCGTCAACATCGCATGCATGTTGGATTCCCGCAGGACGTGGAAGTTTGCCTTCTTCTTGCCTCGGTTCGTCATATCGATCAACTTTACGATTTCTGCATGGATCGTGTTACGCAATTGAGCAGTAGTAGAGGAATCGGACAGATTGCTGTGAATAAAATCCTCATACCCCGTGCCACCTCCTGCATTAATGTGGATGCTCAAATAGAAGTCCGCTCCCCATGCGTTGGCGTCATTCGTCCGTTGCGTCAAACTGACTGTCTGATCTCCTGTACGGCTCATCCGAACGGAAGCATTCGTATATTCATTCACCAAAATATTTCGTACGCGAGTCGCGATTGCGAGCGTCACATCTTTCTCCTTTAACCCATTTGCTGAAGCGCCACCGTCAGTTCCACCATGTCCTGGATCTAGATAAATTTTAACCATTTTACTTCCTCCTCTAATTTTCATTTTTTATTGGATTCCCATGACCTTTGCAACGAACGACTCATCTCCTTCTACATCCGCACCACCCCCCTTTCAGGTAATAAAAAAAGCGATGCCTATTTGGGTGGCAATCGCTCCTTTACTTCACGTATTTCATTAGAGATGTCGTCATATTTATCCGCCAACGCTTTCAACAGCTCCTGATACCGACGCTCCCTTGATTCACTGCTTTTCACTTGATACCAAAACAGCCAAACGAACAACACAGCAAATGGCCCCTGCGTCAAAAAATAACCAATCAGTTCCTTGGCATCCATCCCATCCCTCCCTTTTTGGAATAAAAAAAGAACGCCCTTTTGGACGCTCCCTCCACACTGTATTCCGCCGATCCCTCTTACTCTTTTTTGGCTTGCCCCCATTGTAACCGAAAAAAATCCTCCCCGTCATATTCCCGACCTATGCGGCGCTTGCGACATTTGCGACCTGATATATAGATGGACAGTTCCTCGTTGCGAATTAACTCTTCCTCCTGCTGAAACGCCGTAGGAAATTCGGGTATCTCCGTACATCGCCACGTTTTCCACCCATCTGAACTAGTTTGCTGCCGCTAACATAAAATGATCCACTACTGTAAACCAGCTTCACATGCACCCTATGCTAATGACAACTTCAAACTCAATCAGCCTACCTTCCATTCATTTCACGACAACCGGCGCTTCCTGAATGAGCTGCTGGATGACAGCGTCTTTGATTCGACCGACATGACGATCGGATAGCTGCATATGGCGGCCGATCCAGCGAAGGCTTTTCCCCTCCAGCATCCAATGAAGGACTTCCAATTCCCTGTCGTCCTCAATGAGCGCCATCCGTTCTTGAACAAGTTCAATTTTCCTTTCATACTCGTACACTTTTTTCAAACGGCGTTCCCTCCTTGTTGCTTCCCGATAAATCGGATCGCTATGCCCCCCTTTTCGTTTTGGCATAGCTGCCTCTACGCCATATTGCGCTGTCAATCCGCCCATATCGCCCATTCCTTCCCGAATGACCTTAACGCTGTTGATCATCCAGTGATAATCCCTCACCATTTGTTCCATTTCCATAAATGTCATCATACTCACCCCTTCTTGTTTCATTAATGAAACAAAATCCTTCAATTGTTTCAAAAGTGAAACTATATTATTACATAAGGTAACATATGTTCCGTTTCACTTTCAATAACTTTTTAATAAAAAAGTTGTCATTATTGAAACCACAGACTATACTGGAAGTAATAAGTAGGAGGGAAAGATATGCAATCTTTGGGCCACGCATTGAAAAACATCCGGTTGGATAACAAATTATCGCAAGAGGAATTTGCGGAACGCATTAATAAGCATCAAGGACTCTCCATAACGAAGGGAATGGTTTCGAAGTGGGAATCGGGGACGATCGAGCCGAAAACGAGGATGATGAAGGCGATTGCGGAAACTTTTCATGTCTCCATTGATGGCCTTCTCGGATTACAAGTTTCGGAGAAGCAGTCTATTGAAACAATTGCCACACATATTGACGATGATTTGACGCAAGAAGAGATGGAGGAAATAAAAAAGTATATCCAATTTATTAAATCCCAACGAAAGTGAGGTGGTTGCATGACCTATGAATCCCTCATCGCCCAATATCCCCATCTCGTGATCAAAGAGGTAAAAACCATGCCAACTGGGCTGGCTGGCCTCTATATGGATAATATGATATTGATTGACCAGCGGCGCAGCAACTACGAGAAGCATTGCATCTTGGCCGAAGAACTGGGCCATTACGAAACAACATATGGGGATATTACCAACCTTCAATCTCTGCGGAATTGGAAATTGGAATTGCTAGCGAGAAGATGGGGCTATGAGAAAATTGTATCGCTCGATAAATTAATCGAATGCCATGAGTTGAATTATCGTTCCATTGAAGAAGTTTGTGCCCATCTCGAAGTGACAGCGGAGTACTTGGAGCTGTCCATTGCCCATTACCACGCACGATTCGGTTTGTCCGTCCACCATAACGGCTACGAAATTTATTTTGATCCCCTGTCGGTACGAAAGCAATGAATGCTTGCCCTTTACAACGGGCTGGCATGAATGGGGCAGGTATAATAGATGCTTCGTTTACAGGAGATGAATTTATTGATCCGTCCTTATGGAGCTACCCTATTGAAAACGACCGCCACACTAATGTGACGGTCGCTCTTCGTTATGTTCCACAATAGGTTCGATACGGAACATTGGAGACAGATGGAGTTGTATATTCCGCCTGTTCCTCCGTGTACGAATACGGCTTTGCAAGTACGTTCATGAGCCGGTCCATGACCGTGAAATCACCGCGCTCGACGGCCGCTTCCAATGCTTCTTCCACACGATGATTCCGCGGGATGATGGAAGGATTGCTTACCCGCATTAATTCAGCGGACTCCTCCTTTGTCTCGGTTTGCCGCGCACGCCGGGCTTCCCATTTTGCAAGCCATTCCTTGAACACATTCGTCTCACGAATAGGCATACCCGACCAGTCATCCAGCGTCAGTGCTCGGAACGTATTCGTATAATCCGCTCCTTGGTTTTTCATGACGGCCAGCAACTCCTCAACAAGCTCCGCATCCTGCGGTTCTTCAGCAAACAGACCGAGCTTGCGCCTCATTCCCTGCAGCCAATGTTCGTGATAAAGCTCCCTGAAGGAGGACAGCTTCCCTTCTGCTATTTGAATAGCAGTCTCGATTTCGTCATCAAATAACGGCAGCATTGCTTCGGCTAATCTTGCCAAATTCCACTCCCCGATGCCCGGCTGGTTTCCGTAGGCATAGCGCCCTTGCCGATCAATCGAACTAAACACCGTTGCAGGATCGTAACTATCCATAAACGCACACGGCCCATAATCGATTGTTTCGCCGCTGATCGTCATATTATCGGTATTCATGACCCCATGGATAAACCCGACAAGCTGCCACTGGGCAATTAATTCGGCCTGCCGCTCGACCACTTTTTCAAATAAAGCCACATACGGATGCTGCGCTTCTTTGACTTCCGGATAATGCCGCTTGATCGCATAATCAGCAAGCGCCTGAAGGTCTTCCACCACATTTCGGGCAGCTGCATATTGGAACGTGCCGACACGCAAATGGCTTGCAGCTATACGGGTAAGAACTGCTCCTTCCAGCGTCTCTTCCCGGTAGACCGGCTCGCCTGTCGCAACAACCGCTAAACTGCGCGTGGTCGGAATGCCGAGAGCGTGAATCGCTTCACTGATGATAAATTCACGCAGCATTGGCCCAAGCGCCGCACGGCCATCACCCCCGCGGGAAAACGGCGTCCGGCCGGAACCTTTCAGCTGGATATCCACGCGCTTTCCACCCGGCATGATGTGTTCTCCCAAGAGCACGGCACGTCCGTCGCCAAGCATCGTAAAATGTCCGAATTGGTGGCCCGCATATGCCTGGGAAATCGGCTCCGCTCCTTCCGGCAAACTGTTCCCTGCCAGCTCATCGATGCCCTGTTTTTTCTCCAATTCACTTGCATTCAAACCGAGAGCAGCCGCCAAAGGATAATTCAAAACGATCAATTCCGGAGAGGGAGACGGCTCCGGTTCCGTTTTTGCATAAAACACTTCAGGCAGTGCAACATAACTGTTTTGCATCCGCCAACCGATTGTATGGTTTTCTTCCATCGTCTTCCCTTCTTTCTCCTTTTACTATACCCGTTCCACATGAAAACATCAGGTATGCTGTTTCCTCGTTTCATTCATAAAACAGGCGATATGGGGAATTGTATAGATGTGTGAAGAAAGGAGGGTGCAAATAGATGCGAATTGCAGTGGAGCAACCGTATGAAGACGTAATGAACGCGCTTCAGTCAAAAGGGTATGAAGCGAAAATGTTTAACACGGACGAAGATGTAACCGGTTATGATATCGGCATTGTCCGTGCATTAAACGAAGGAAATACGCATGAATTCAACTTCCCTGTCATCACAATGAAAGGCAGGTCCATCGACGAAGTCATCCAAGCCGTCGAAGAAAAGGCGAATCTTCTTCAATAATAAACAACAGACAGAATCTTAGGCAGCTGCCCGGATTCTGTCTGTTTGTCTTTCTGCTAGCTGTCCATTTCCAGCTTCATAATATGCTCACCATTTACATCGAGCTCATCGATAAATTGAAATCCCAGCTTTTCATATAAATGAACGGCACCTGTATTCTCCTGATAGACACTTAAATAGATAGGCTGCTTACCATATTCCCCTGCAAGCTTTCCGATCAGCGCCCGCATAAATAACGTCCCGAGCCCTTATCCTTGATGGGATTCATCAATCAACACCCGATCGATCCATAATCGCCCCGTTACCGCTTCGCCCGGAAAAAATCCATACATCGCAAACCCGACAAGCAGCCCGTCCGCATATAATCCGACCGGCCGGTACTCCTTCCAAATTTCCGCATCACGGAGACATTGCTGGGGCGTCTCGATGAAATGGAGCTGAGCAGGCGCCACATGCAAACAAAGCATATCCCGGTAATTTTGAACTGTCACGTCATGAATGCCAATATCCACGACCATTCCATCCCTTTCCTTTCGTTATGTATTTAGTCTATTCGTGCACGGCTGAACGGCTTTCATCTAGAAATTCCGTCTACTCTCAAGGAAAAGTATGGCTCATTTCAATTGTCATCATACCCATTCCCTCATGACTTCAAGCAGATGGATTCATCTATGCCGAAGCGACCAAAGAACTGACAATGCTGTTCAACGCTACAGCTAAAGTATCAATTGACCATTTATATGAATCTATCTCTCATTGTCATCCGTACTATCGGTATCAATGAAACTGGAGGCAGAAGAATGAAAAAGATCTTGATGTTACTTTTGTCAATTTGCATAGTAAGCGCATGTTCTTCGGATAAGGAAAAGGAAAAAGAAGGCGCGGCAGACCAGGCAGTAGCTACAGAGACAGAACAAAAACGTGTGGAAGAGGAAAAACTAGAAGATGAGTCCGGCAGTGAAGAAGCAGAGCCCGAAGAAACAATGGAAACCGTTGACGAAACGGACTTTTCCATTCCTACAGTTGCCATTCCATCTCCCTATAACGAAGAAGGAAATATGGTAAAGGAGCATACCATACAAGAGTACATGGAGATGGTCGAAAAGAATGGCGGCCTCGTTCGTTTTGAGTTGGATGACTATCCAGTGCGCGCAATCGAATCTGACAACATAAGCAATATTACCAATCTCGGAGATGCCTACATTGATATATCCGAATTTGCTGCATACGAAGTTCCGCCAGAAGAGATCCCTTTTATCTATGATTGGTTCCTGTCCGTTCAACCGGATGACTTAAAGGGAACGCCCGCTTCTGAATACCGTACATGGGAGCAGGCGACAAACTTAGAGCGCGGAATTATGAAAATGGTCTATTTAACTGCTCCTTCCTTAAACGACCTAGGCTATATCATCGAAAATGATGAATTTGATCACCCGGCATTTAACGTCATTTGCCAAGATTTCTTTCAGCTGGGCTCGCCATCTGTTTTAATTCCAGCACCACAAACTGGGACAGACATGACCATGTACGACATCATGATCAATATGAAGTACAAATGGGAGAAAATCGGGAAATTTGAAAATCCCGCCGAAAACAAAGAAGAATTTGAAAAAGTATATAAAGAACTGCGCAGCGAAACGAACAATCTCCTTGTGCGGATCAATTTTGTCCTCACCCAAAAATAAGTGATCACCCATTCCCTTCATCTATCAGACTCGAGACCGATATAAAATCAAACCGGCGTCTAGTAGGAATTGCTAAGATTTCAACGTATGATGAATACAAAGAAGTTCACGAGCGAAAAGGAGAATGGGACAATGAAAAAAGTATTGTGGTTCGGACTGATCGGGGGGTTTTTGCTCATACTGGGTATGTATGGATACAATCGTATCTTCGCAAGTTCACTGAGCAAAGAGCAGACCATCGAAAAGGACAATGTCAGCGCATTGAATGTCGATATTAACTTCGGTGTTGGGGATCTGTATGTTTCAGGCGGTGCTGACGACTGGATGGAGGGTACATTTGATTATACAGAGAAACGGTATGCCCCTGATATCTCGTATAAAAAGAAAAACAATACCGGGATACTGAAAATAAAACAGCAGCCTCGTATGACAATCGGGTTCTTCAAGAATAAAATGAAGAGCGATTGGGATATACAATTGTCCGACGATGTGCCGATCGACTTAAATGTCGACATGGGAGTCTCCAGTACTTCACTGGACTTAAAAGGATTACAGTTGAACAATCTCAAAATTGACAGCGGCGTGAGTGACTCGACGATCGATTTAAGCGGCGACTGGTCGAAAAGCTTTCAAACGCGCATCGCCATGGGCGTCGGTGATGTCACCCTGCTATTGCCAAAACAAACCGGCGTGAAATTATCCGTCAGCAAGGGCATCGGCACAGTGAGCATGGATGGTTTCATTTCCCAAGGCAACAGGATCTATGTCAATGAGGCATATGACCAATCGGATGTCTTCCTCGATATTTCATTGGATATCGGTGTCGGGGATGTAAAGATCAAACTGATAGACTAATCTATCCCTCTTTCTATTTAGGAAAGAGGGTTTTTTATTGCAAAGCAACTCAAATGGAAGTTTAACGGTTATCTCTGAGGAAAGTAGGTTATAGAAAGAGAGGGAGCAACTACTGCTCTCATTAGAAAGGAGGAATAGGAGAATTGATTACATACACATTCGAGAAAGCGGGCTTGACGAAAGAGGGCATTGAACGGCTTTTTCATTCCGTTGAGTGGGAATCTGCTTCCTATCCAGAAGATCTACACCAGGCCATTATGAACTCTCATTCGGTGGCGACCGCATGGGACGGCGATAAACTTGTCGGCCTGGCGAACGCGCTATCTGATGATTCCATGGCAGTCTATTTTCACTATGTGTTGACAGACCCAGCCTATCAGGGAAGCGGGATCGGTAAAACGATTATGAATATGATGCTTGACCGGTATGAGGAGATGCATACGAAAGTGCTCGTCTCTTATCCGAAAGCTGTCGGTTTTTACGAAAGCCTCGGATTTGAACCCGAACAAACGAGCACGCCGATGTATGTATTTTCACGATGACTGCGCTAAATTCATGAACGTCAGGGTAAACTGCAAATAAAAAGGGTGTTCCAATACGATGAAATACGATTGCGCCATTATCGGCGGCGGGCCTGCCGGCTTGAATGCCGCTCTCGTCCTCGGCCGGGCCAGGCGACGCGTCCTGCTGGTTGACGATGACAAAGCGAGAAATCGGGTGACCCGGGAAGCCCATGGATTTATTACACGAGATGGCATCAAGCCAGCAGAGTTCAGGAAGCTGGCCCATGCCGAAATAGCACAGTATCCAACTGTGGAAATAAAAAAAGAAACAGTCATCTCCATAATCCGCTTATCTAAAAACGAGTTCTCGATCACAACCTCAGAAGGCTATACAATTTCCAGCACTAAAATCCTGCTGGCAACCGGATTAAAAGATGAACAGCCAAACATTCCTGACATCGAGCAATTTTACGGCACGAGCCTGTTCAGCTGCCCCTATTGCGATGGATGGGAATTACGTGACAAACCGCTCGCTGTCATCGCGGACAAAAATGTCTATAAACTAGCAAAAGAAGCATACATCTGGAGTGAAGATCTGGCAGTCTTTACGAACGGAGAAGGCCGGCTGGAATGGGAGGAGCGCAACCGGCTGCTCGCCAAAGGAATAAAGGTCTATGAGGATATGATTTCAGGATTAGAAGGAAAAAACGGACAGCTTCGAAGTGTCCGGCTGGAGGATGGAACTCTAATCGACCGGTCAGGTGGATTTGTCACACCCGTTTGGAGCCTTCCTCATTCGTTTGCAGACGAGCTCGGCTGTGAGCTGAATGAGTTTGGCGGCATCCAGACGGATCGATACGGCAGAACAAACGTCTGGAATGTCTATGCCGCGGGAGATACCACCCACATCGTTCCCGCACAGCTCGTCATCGCGGCAGGAACCGGAAGTGCAGCGGCCATTGGCATCAATGGCGATCTAACCAATGCACTATTTGATGGAGAATAAGCCCACCCAAAGCAGGTCCACTCCCATTCACCAGTGGACCTGCTTTTCCTATTACTCGGGTCTCTGCAATAGACGCTTCATCCGAGCATCCCTCTCTTTGCGCTCTTGTTCTACCGCCAGCCAATGCTTTCGCAACTGGCCATTCATGCGAGGGTCCTGCGCTGTCATTTCACGCATTCCCGAAGGACCTACCTTCTTTCTCACCTTTTGAATCTCATCTTCAAAAAACAACATGTCCGACTCACCTCCCGCCAGTTGAACCTTACCGAACATCTCGATTTCCCCTCACTTTACCATACGCAGCCAACAGGCGAGGACAAGGGGTATGTGCACAGATTAAGAAGAAAAAATAGCGGGAGGGTCACCGGAGGAAGAAACGAAAAAGGAGCCGCCTCTTGCCAGGCAGCTCCACACTCTAAAAACCATTTTCCATAAAAACTGTCACGACAATCCCCAAAATCGTCCCAATGACAATTGTTGCACCAAACAAAAACGCTCGTTTCATTCTCCTCATCCCCCCAGTTTCTCTTATTTGAATATACGAGAGGAAGAGGCGGAATATTCTATCGCCTTAGGCGTGAAGGCATAAAACCAACTTGAACAATCCAGCTGAAATCGTTATACTATATATAGATAACGGATACATTGAAAAGAGACCGTCCAATGGCTGCACATTGAACGGCCCGTGTAATAGCTGGTTCCCTCAAGGGGATCGGCAAAGATAGGACTGTAACCCATCCGAGCGCTCAACTCAAGGATGGGTTATTTGTTGTTATGAAACGACAGCATTGCAATGAGTAACGTCGCGAACGTGAAGACAAGCATTAGCGCTTCAAATACTGTCAAACGCACCACCCCCTTTCCACGAGGGAATAGAGATGGCCAACCACCCTTGAGTCACCTTGCCATTACTCTTCTATTTTACCACACATACGTTCGCATCTAAAGTGCCATCCGGTCTATTTCTCCTGTTTTTTCAAAAACCCTACAGAAAATCAAGCGTATTCTTTCTTTATGAATAAATAAAAAAGCGGGACCTCCATAATTAGGAAACCCCGCCCTTCTATTATCCTACGAACCATTTTATTGACGAGCCATCAAACCGGCAATCCATTCGCTTAACGTTTTTTTATCAATAAACGGAGCAAGACGAGCAATCGTATCAGGATCCAAGAAGGCAAGCCCTTTTTCATTCACAAGCCGCGTCAAGTTTTCCCGCCCTAAGAAAGGTGCAAGCTGCATAATATCCCGATCGCTAAACTTGCCAGATCCCACTTCATCCACCAAGCGACCCAGCATGTCCTTGCTAATGAATGGAGCCAAGCGCACGACAACTTTCCACTCCAATTCCCCTTCCAGTGCCTGCTCCACTAGCCGGTCCATCCGTTCTTTGGATAAAAACGGAGCGAGGCGGGATAGCTGCTCGCCATCCAGTCGATCAAAAGAAGTCTGCTCTACGATTTGATCCAACACCTGCCGACTGACAAATGGGGCAAGCGAAGAAACTAATTTCCAATCAAACGACTGCTCCCCTGCCTGCAACACGAGCTTATCCAAAAGTTCCGTTTCCACAAAAGGCGCAAGCCTCTTGATCATCTCCATATCAAACAGTTTCGGATCGACACGCTCCGCCACATCCGCAAGCTCGCTCGCCTTCAACAACGGCGCCACCTCAATTAATCCGTTCACGTCTACTTCTGCAGCATTGATCATCTCAGCCACCTCTTCCCGGCGGTTTTGGGAAAAGCCAGTCACCATCCGTCCCATGTTGCTTCCATAACGATTCATATCCCCTGCATTCATCAAATCGTCGACGGATGTATCAAACACATCTGCCAGTTGAGGCAGCATCGTAATGTCAGGTAACGAATCCCCCCGTTCCCATTTGGACACTGCCTGATGACTCACATGCAGTCGATCCGCCAGCTCCACCTGCGTCCAATCCCGCGCTTTCCGCAGCTTTGAAATATAACTTCCAATCTGAATTGCATCTAACATGCCAACCATCTCCTCGATTTCTTTTCAGCGCGCACTGTTGTATTGAGCGTATCATATCCCTTGTAAGGAGCCTATCAACGGCTGGTTGAAAGATGATTCTACTGTTGGTTGAACAAAGATAAAACCGTAAATTATCTTCCTTCACTCGAGTAATTGCATTTTCAGTTTTTCTACAACCTGCTTATCGATTTGGCATGCTTTACGCAAGTATTCCTCAATGGAATGGTATTCCTTTGAGATGCCTTCGTAGACTTCATTCAGGTGCTCCGGCTTTGCTTCCATAATATATTTCACTCTTTCCGGCGAAACGCGGAAGAGGCTCAACCATCCCATGATACGACTCATTTTTTCAAGCCTATGTGCATAGAACTGATTCGTAAGAAGATAATTCTCTTCCACTTTTTCATACGGAACACCGACCAACAACTGAATGATCGCAGAGATGATACCCGTTCGATCTTTTCCCGCTGTACAATGAATGACGGCTGGCAAGTTCTTTTCTTCCGCAATCAACTGAAGTATTTCATTTACTTGCGAAGTCCGTTCAAAGGCAATCCTGTAATAATACTCTCTAATAAATTCATCAAATTCTGCTTCCCCCTGCTTTCCAAAGAGAAAACGCAAAAGCTTCATTCGATTCCCGTCTTGGGTTTCGTATTGGTGAAGCGGAACGTTTACAATATTTACCGTGTTGTTTTCCGATAGTTTCGCTGGCTTAGCCTTGTATTCATCTTGTGTGCGTAAATCACAAACCAGCTTAATATCTAGTTGCTCGAACTGTTTTATATCATTCTTTGTTAATTTTGATAGTGCTCCAGAGCGAAATAAAACCCCTGTTTTCATTCTAGAGCCATCCATCGTTTGATACCCTCCAATGTCTCTAAAGTTTGCTGCTTTCTCAAATTGATTCAACATATTCCCCCGACCTTTGTTTTGTTAGTCATTAAATTGACAGAGTAAAAGACATCTCATCAAACCGCCCTCGGAATTCTCCCACACCTTTAATAAGTACTCCATGCTCTACAATTTCCGGCGGCTCGTCCAACATAATCTTCAGTTGATGGCAATAAAATAAATGATTTGTATACTTTGCGATGACCGGATGTTGAATCAAGTATTCCTGTTCACTAATCAACACACGTAAAAAATTCCGATGCAATGCTATTTGTTCACCTGCGGTAATATTCATCGGATCAATGCCTGTTACCCGGATGGCTCCGTTAATAGTCACAACAACGGGCGCCTCCTGTTCTACTGTTGCAAATGCCGCAGCCCTTTCTTTTTGAACTCGTTTGAGAATGTTCACAGTTTCCTCCGTAACTGGGACGGCATCCAAGTTGCTTCCCTCCACATCGACAAACTGCAGGAAAAACGAATAAAGCGATTGATCTGTTTCCTGGAATTGTTTTTCCCAATCCGCACAAAGCCGATCCAGCAATAGACAAATGAACAATCCCGAACTATAGCAGCTGCGCCGGAGATGACGGACAGACTCCTCTCGATCAAGCAAAGCTTCCCCGTACCGATGAACCGCATCTTCTAGCGTCACACCGCTTTGATCGGCAAACGCCTTTAACTCCACATACCACGCCGGACCTTCCACGGTTTCTGTCAACAACTCGTATGCAATGAAATCTTCAATGTTGGCAGCACGAGCCTCCCGGTGCAGAATGAATTGGCGAAGATGCTCATCCCTCGCCTTTTGGTCCGTCTCCATGACAGCATGATATAAATGCCGCCGCTCACAATTACGCCTCGCTGCATTACCGGCGAGGAGCGGATAGGTGACCCCTTTAATTTCATCGGGAAAACGAGACTCGCCCAGGAGATATTGATGGCCATGGAACAATTCATGAATCAACACGGCAAATAAACTCGCCTCATCCGGGCAGCTGTCCTTTTTAACAATGGCCGTAGGATGGCCTTGAAACAGAATAATTGTATTCCCGATAAACGCCTCGCTCCAAGGAAGACAAATAGAGGTGGCCTCGGGATACGCTGGATGGTTGAATAAACACACCGATTCACTATCATAGATGGCATACGCAACCAGTTTAAAATCCGGCCAATAACGGGATAAATCACGAGTGGCGATTGAACGTAACATTGCTGAAACCATAAAACGACCCCCAATGGATAGGTAATGATACAATCTATACGGTTTAGCAGTTAAAGAGTTTCCATAAAACAAAAAAATGCCAGTTCCTTTGCACAGGAACCAGCCATCACCTTATTTATTGCAATCAAATTGTCGATATGTTTTGCCAGATTTATATATATCTCAATTTTTCTGGGTTTCTAATGAAATATAAGTTACGAACGACGCCCTCGTGAATATGCAACAATGCTACAGTGTCTACTTGATTGCCCGAACGATAAATAAGTCCGATTTGGCCATTTATATTTGTCACCTCCATCACATCATCCCCTCGTGTCACATTTTTTCTAATCCCTAAAAGGAAGCGGGCGACAAGATTCCTTGAATGAATCGGATGAATAGCTGCAAATGCCTTTCCTCCCCCATCAGATATTAATGTGACATCTTCCGCCAAAATAGAAATAACTCGATTCAGGTCACCTTGTTCAAGCGCCAATAGAAACCCTTCAATCCATTTACCTTCCATCTCTGCTTCAGAGATTGGGGCTCCAGTACTTACGCCTATCTTTCCTCTCGCCCGACTGACCAGCTTACGGCAATTCGCTTCACTTTTTCCGATAACATTGGCGATTACGGAATATTTAAAGGATAGAGCTTCATAAAGCACAAATGCAGCCCGTTCCGCAGGAGTTAGTTTCTCCAGCAACACGAGCATTGCATAGGATAATAGTTCCTTTTGTATAACGGATTCAACCAATTCATTATCGAAAGTTAGAATAGGTTCAGGCAGCCATTGACCAACATACTGCTCCCGCTTTCTACGAGCTGTTTTTAAGAGATCCAGACACCGGTTCGTTGCCATTTTACAAAGGTAGGCCTTCGGTTCATCAATTCGATTCAGTTCCATGTCATGTAATTTCATGAAAACATCTTGCACAACATCCTCCGCATCGGCAGCAGAGCCGGTTAGTTGGTAAGCTAACGTAAAGAGGAGCCTTTTATACTGAACATAATATTCTTCAATTTTTTCTCGCTCCATTCATGCTCACTACCTGTCTATTGTTTAATTAAACTTGCTATATCCCATGTCCACTTTCTAATGAACCAGCCTAATTTCCCTGATATCATCATGTTCATCCCCCATCTTCGAAGCCACACAATACCTTGGTCCGGACCAAGGGCAATACAGAAGAACTCCATATGACTTTTGTGTGAAGGTGCCCGCCCACCTTTTTTATCTGCCAATATAATTCGCCCGAGTCTAGCTGCTTGAGCTGAAGCTTCCTTACATGTCTTCCCATCCGGCTTCCCGCTAGTTGGATCAATTACAAGGGCACAGTCTCCAATACAATATACGTCTTGAAGTCCCTTCACCCGATAGTATGCATCGACAATCACGCCTCCTTCATTCGTGAAAGGCATTCCTAAATTTTTAATAAATGGATTAGGCAATAGGCCCAATGTCCAGATACATAGACCAACCGAAAGCCTTTCACCGGTTGAAAGCGTGACTCTTCCCCCTTCTTCCTTTAACACCTTGCTCCCGTGCTTAACTGTAACGCCTCTTTGTACAAGCGCTTGTTCCAATGCCCTTCCCACTTTAGCTGGACCTTCTTGAAAAAGTCTAGGATGGGAATTCAAAAGTACGATCTTCACATCACTTGGATCGATTCCTATTGTTTTTGCATCTCTACGAATGTGATGTGCCAATTCAGCAGATGTTTCCATGCCACTAATACCGGCACCAGCCACTGCAATTGTCAAAAGTTCAGTCCGTAACGCTATGTCTTGTTCCCTCTTCGCCTTATTGAGATTGGCACGCCACTTCTTTTGGATCTCTCTGGCGGACTCTATATCGCTTAACGTCATACCCCCTTGCGCTGGATCCGGTTTGCGAATACTGCTTCCTACAGCAAGGACGAGGATATCATAATCCAGACAATGCTCTTTACTCAAATTATCTTGAAAATGAATTCTTTTATTTTCCGCCTGAATGTTTGTTACTGTGGCTTGAATAATTTCAACCCCTTCAGGAAACAATTTTTTCAGTGGAATCGTGATTTCCTCTTCGCCAATCACCGGCTTAAATAGTAAAACCTTTCGTAAATGATACGGATTCTTTTCAATTAAAATAAGCCGAAGCGTTTGTTTAGTCAATTTAGTACCGACATACTTTTGTATGGATGTAACGGCATGGATACCTGCATATCCGCCGCCTACCACTACACAAGTCATTATCTTCACGTTGATCACTCCTTATCTCGTTTACCATAAAACGAGATAGGGAGCTGCTTTGTGACACCTATAAAAGAAAAATGCCAGCTCCTTCGCATAGGAACCAGCCATCCTTACTTTATTTTATTACAATCAAATCGCCGACATGCCTTCCAGCAACACCTTCGCATCGGCATTTAAATAATGATGGATATCCTCCCGCAAGAGCACCTCCGGATTTTCTGCCACCGATAATTTCAGGCCGCGGACATTAAACGTAGACGCATACATATTAATATGGTGAATTTGATTCATCTCCTGCCGGTTTAACGGCCGGAATCCCATTTCCATCATAGACGTCAGCACATCCATCAGCTCTCGCACATTCCGGTTCAAGATATGCCGGTTCTCCTGCAGCTCCCCCATATTTTCTTCAATCAACCGCCTCGCCGAAACCAAATCCGAATGCTCCAAACATCCTTGAATCATTTGCAACATTTTTTCAAGATGCACGCCGACCCCTCCTCCACTTCCCCTATATGGAATGACCATACTTTACACCATAAATATACCAATAATTCAGGTGATTGGGAAGGGGCTCAGACATTCTAACAAGGATCTTTATGGATGAAAAGTTCGGTCTTCCTCTTATGATCGTTCAATCGCTGTTTGACCCATTGAAGGACAAAGAGAAACAGTGTGAACAGGATGACCAGTCCTACATGCAAAACAGGCGCCATTTGAATCTGCAGGAGAGCCGGGTCATAACTGTCGTGCAGCATACGGCGATCAAAGACCTGAATGTTAAACAAGAAAACTGCGGTAAAAAGCAAGAGGGCCACTCCGTATCCCACTCGGCTTGGAATCAAAAGTACACCACCCATTAGTAAGAGCGTCGATACAAAGTACAGAACTTGGATAACGAGCGCTTCTGTTGCCGTGAATGAAACGGGAATGTCAGAAAGCATAACTGTCTGAAGCACGAATGTGACGAACCCAACGAAACTGCCGAGAATGAATGCGATTCCTACGGACAATTGCCTTGTAATACCCATGCGGTCCACTCCTCTACTTGGTTTTATTATAGACGCATCATTCCATATATTGGTTTCCTTTCCTATTGAATAACATGGCCCAGACCGTCCATGCTATTACTACTTTAGAAAGGGTGTGCTACGGATGAAAGAGAATTGGATGCCGGAGGAGACGCCGCTTGCGGAGCTGACAGACGTCCAGCTCAAAGCGCTTGATGCGATGGAGAAGGAACTCGGAGTGACGCTCGTTGCATATGAAAATGCGGATGACGGAAAGACAAATATGTTTAAAGGCTAAGGGCTGCGAGGGCGGTCCTTTTTTACATGGGTTGCCATTCAAATAAAGTGGCTCCGAATGTGTCCATCCGAAACCACATGAGTGGATCAGTACTTATCTTTCCACGAGTTCTTGCGACTGCCGGATAATGTCAAAATCACTCTCCTCGGCTGGCACGTAGCCTACATGGCCAAATAGCGTTAAGATAAGCTGGCGGCCTTCTTTTGATTCATCCAACGAAAGAAATGTCTGCCTAATGGACTCCTGCCATTCATCCGTCATATCAGGACGAACAGCGATCGCATCATTTGGAATTCGATTCTCGGTTTCCAATTGGCGGAGACCCTTCGCAGATGTGGTCTCCAAAGTAATTAAGGCATCCGCCTTCCTTTTTTTCACCGCCTCAATGCCTTCCGTATCACTGGTAACATAGACAAAAGTAAGGTCTTTCTGAACATCAATTCCCGCCTTGGCTAAATCTCCTAGCTGGACAACAGCCTTGCCCTCCTGCACAGCAATTGTTTTTCCAGCAAGATCTTTAAGCGATGTAAAACCGCTTGTTTTATCGAATAATATCCGTCCCTTTACGGAGGTCACCTTCTCTTTCGGATCACCAGTGGACAGCTGGGGCTGCAACAGAACGATCGCCTCTCTCGACTGATTTGCTTCGACATAATCAGCTGGCTGCATCATCACTAGATCCGATTTTTTCGAACGAATGTCTTTACCCGCCTTTTCATAATCAGATGTAAGCTTCAGCTCCACAGGAATGCCCAACTCTTTGGCCAGCAGATCCGCAAACGCATTCACCTGCTCCCCATCCTCCTCGGCCGACACAAATTGAATGTGCAGCGTTTCCGGCTCATACGGCGGAGTACTCGACTGATCATGAACCGTTTTTATAAACCCGCATGCTGATAGAAAAAGCATCATCACGGCCGCCAGACAACTGATTGTAATTTGTCTCATGGTCATCCTCCATCCACTATGTAGTCCACCTAGTATGTGCACATTGCCATAGAACGACACGGAGCGTTATGAATTATGTGTGTGAATCAATGGAGTTTTATTGGTTTTGCAGCAAAGACAGTTCGGAGAATTGGAGGAATTTCCACAAGCTTGAGGTAGTTTACTACCGATTTGAAGGTGGTTACCACCGGTTCTCGAGGCGTTACCACCGACTTTCGAAGCGTTACCACCGTTTCTCGGACCTTTACCACCGACTTAAAGGGGATTACCACCGACTCTCGGCTTTACCACCGACTCTCGAGGTGTTACCACCGGTTCTCGGACCTTTACCACCGACTTGAAGGGGATTACCACCGTCTCGCTGCTTTACCACCGAATCTCGGACCTTTACCACCATCTTTACATAAGTATTAAAGGGGAATTCCTCCTATCACCGCTTAGCCCGTACTCTATAGCTTGATGCCGTTCCACTTAACCGAGTGAGGCTAACGAAAAATACTCAATTAAAAAAACCTCACACATTGAAGTGACCCCTAAAAGTTAGACACGGTATTACTTCAGGCAGCTTGGGTAAAATGAGTTCGGTATTGCACCGGACTCATTTTTAATTTTGCCTTCAACCGTTTTGTATTATAGTAATTGATGTATCTTTCCAGTTCTATTTTGAAATGTTCTACACTTTCAAATTCCTTTAAATAGAGGAACTCGGATTTCATAATGCCAAAGAAATTTTCCATCACAGAATTGTCGTAACAGTTTCCCTTGCGGGACATACTTTGCACAATCCCCCTAGACTCAAGTGCGTGACGATATTGCTTCATTTGATAATGCCAACCTTGATCCGAATGCATTAGTAGCTGGTGGTCCTCCGGCAAGCGTTCCAAAGCCTTCTCCAACATATCGGAAACAAGTGAATACGTTGGTCTTGAACCAATGGTATAGGTAATGATCTCACCGTTAAACAAATCCAATACAGGTGATAAATAAAGTTTTTCCCCAAACAGCTTAAATTCCGTAATGTCGGTGACCCATTTTTCGTTTGGGGCATCTGCAGTAAAGTTGCGTTCTAAATTATTAGGCGCGATTTTACCAACCGTCCCTTTATAAGATTTATATTTTTTCATACGGACCAAGCACTTTAAACCTAACTCTCTCATGATGCGCTGAACCTTCTTATGATTCACCTTTCGTCCACGATTGGCAAGCTCATCACGGATACGACGATAGCCATAACGTCCTTCGTGTTCTTCATAAATCGACTTAATTTCTGCCTTTATATCTGCGTCTGGATCTGGCTGATTCAGACGTGCCACCAAATGATAATACGTACTCCGTGGAATACCAGCGAGCTTCACGAGTAACTTTACCGGATATGCATGCCTTAGTTCAAAGACTACTTGCGCTTTGTCTTTTTTGGTGATTTTTCCTTGTTTTGAACTAAGGCATTCAACTTTTTTAAATACGTGTTTTCCATTTCTAGTTGTTTAATACGAGCTTCAAGCGCCTCAGTAGACCCTTTAACCGGTGCAGGTTTATGTTGTTGATTGGATTCCTTTTTCACGGATGGACGCCCCTTTTTCTTTGATTGAAGGGCATCCACTCCTTGTGTCTCCAACTGTTTCCTCCAAACTAAAATTGTAGAAGGGGAAGGGATCTTAAAAATAGCCGCAGTTTCATTTAAGGATGTGCCCTGTTCAATCATGTAATTGAGTACGTCCAGTTTAAACTGTTGTGTGTAAGTTGTACAAGACTTAATAAAAGCTTCGGCACCATGATATTCGTATTGTTTGACCCACTTAAGGATTGCTTTATTATCTGTCTGCAAAGACTTGGCTATTTCATGTGAACTTTCCCTGCCATTTAAATAACGATTAACTGCATGTAACTTATCTTCTACAGTAAATTTAGCCATAGAAAAACTGCACCTCCAATTATTAGATGGTGTCTAACAATTGGGGTGCAGTTCA
>NZ_JAKMHX010000023.1 GCF_022048975.1 Sporosarcina cyprini
CGGCATCCATTCTGTTTTGGTGATGACTGGCATTACGACTTCCGCTATGCTGGAAGCCGCAACGGACCGTCCTTCGTATGTGCTGGAAAGCGTGCGGGATATCGCCTCTTTATAAATCGAAATTCCACATGGCGGGATTGCCGGAAGAAACCGCTAGTGCACCCGCTTCCAGTGCGGCATGAACCTCTGAAATATCAGTGATGAGCCCGCCTGCGATAATGGGGAAATCCAGTTCGCTGCATAGCTGATCGATGATTTTCGGCATGATGCCCGGCAGGATTTCAACAGCATCCGGCTTGCAAGATTTGACCATTTCAATTCCTTTATTAATGGCACCCCAATCCAGCAGGAAGATACGCTGGATCGTCTGCAATCCGACTTCATTCGCCATTTTTACAATATGGCTTTTCGTTGTGATGATGCCGGTAGGGTTCCAATACTCCTTCACATAGCTGAGTGCATTTTTGGAGTTGGAAAGCCCGTCAATAAAGTCGAGATGGAGAAAGACATGCTTATTAGCTGCCCGTAATTGTTTTATGTATTCAGCGATCGTCATCAGGTTTCCCGTCAAAAGGAATACGATGTTAGAGTTGGACGTTAGCGCCGCTTGCAAATCCTCTTCACTTTTGACAGATGCGATCATTTGGGACTCGACCATATCGACTAGACGCAAGTTGTTTCACCCTTTCTTGTAGATAGCCTAATCCTATACTATCACAGGGAAAGTATGAAAATATAGAATAGAATATTAGGTCAAAGAGTAAAGAGAAGGCCATTGCAATCCCCGCATTTTTTGCAGGGCTCTTGTGATGGCCATTTTCTATGAAGGAGCGTGTTAGATTTGAAAACTTTTTCATATGAGGATCGGAAAGCTAGCTTAGCTGCAATGGATAATCGACACTACGACGTGGTCATCGTCGGAGGCGGGATTACGGGTGTCGGCATTGCCCTTGACTGTGTCTCCAGGGGACTTAAAACGGCTTTGATTGAGATGCAGGATTTTGCTGCGGGAACGTCAAGCCGGTCGACGAAATTGGTCCACGGGGGCTTGCGTTATTTGAAGCAGTTCGAAGTCGGCATGGTGGCGGAAGTCGGCAAGGAGCGGGAAGTTGTCTACCGCAACGCGCCGCATGTGACGCATCCGGAATGGATGTTGCTGCCGATTTATAAGAAAGGGACTTTCGGTAAGTACTCCACTTCGGTCGGGTTAAAGGTCTATGACTTTCTCGCGGGCGTTAAGAAGAAGGAACGCCGAAAAATGCTTGATCGGAAGCAGACATTAAGCCGGGAGCCATTGTTGAATGAGAAAGGACTGCTCGGCAGCGGATATTACGTGGAATATCGGACAGATGATGCCCGTCTGACCATTGAAGTGGCGAAGAAAGCGGCGGAGCTCGGGGCAGATCTTCTTAATTATGCGAAAGCCGAATCGTTTATTTACAATGGCCAGGGTCAGGTGAGCGGCTTGTATTTCGTGGATACGTTAACGGGCACCCGCCACCGCATCCAAGGTACCCGAATTGTCAACGCAACGGGTCCTTGGGTGGAAAGTGTCATCGGAATGGACCGGAAAATAGAAGGGAAGAGCTTGTTTCATTCCAAGGGAGTCCATATCGTCATCGATAGCCGGAAGTTCCCGCTGCGCCAAGCCGTTTACTTTGATACACCGGACGGAAGGATGGTCTTTGCCATTCCGCGGAACGGCAAAGCGTATATCGGAACAACGGACACCGAATACACGAGCGATCTGCAACATCCGCATGCTACGGAAGAGGATATTGATTACTTGCTCGAGTCCATCCACTTCATGTTCCCGGATGTCCAGGTCTCAAGAGGAGACGTGGAATCGACATGGGCTGGCGTCAGGCCGTTGATTCGCCAGGAAGGGAAAGGACCGTCTGAGATTTCACGGAAAGATGAAATCTGGACATCCGAAACCGGACTGATCACGATTGCAGGCGGCAAGCTGACAGGCTACCGGAAAATGGCGGAAACGGTGACGGATCTGTTATGTGAACAGTTGGAGTCGGAAGGTGTTTCGTGCAAGAAATCCGTGACAAAGGAACTTCGGTTGTCCGGCGGGGATTTCCATGATCCGCGGGAGTATGATCCGTTCATTGCAGCAGAATCGAGAAAGCTTGCAACGCTCGGCATGTCGATTGAAGATGCGACAAGCATAGCTGCCATGTATGGGACGAACACGCAGGTGATCGCTAGTTTAGCGGATCAAGTGAACCCGGACTCTCCGTTGCCTTTATCTATTCAACTCGTTTTGCAATATGCAATGGAATACGAGATGGCGTTGACCCCTGTCGACTTCTTCATGCGACGGACGGGTGCCGTATTCTTTGATATCGAGTGGGTGCGGAAGTGGAAGCAGGATGTCATCGATTATATGGCGGAACGCATGGAATGGACGCCGGGTGAAACGATGCAGTATGCCCGGGCGCTCGATGAACGATTGAATGAAGCGGTAAATGAATAAATACAAGATCCATAGCAACCGGATTTCCATAACATTGGGGATCCGGTTGTTTTTTATTTGAGATCCCTGGTGGAAACTGACCCAATCAACACAAAAAAAGCCCGTATTGTCAAAGGATATTGAAAACAAATTCGCGAGTCGGTAAAGTCAAAGCATTGTTAGTGATTCCGAACAGGGAATTTATGTTCCCCGAGTCGGCAAGGAGGATAGGAAATGACCGCGGTTGTAGCGATTACGGAAGAAATGTTTGCTAGGGAAGTGATCAATAGCGAAATGCCGGTATTGGTCGACTTTTATGCAGACGGCTGTGGTCCATGCGAATTCATCGCTCCGATGCTGGAGGAGTTTTGCAGCGAGTACGAAGGACAGATAAAAATTACCAAGTTACTTGTGGATATTGACGAAGTTCTGACGAAATCCAACGAGCTGGTGAACCGATATGAAATCATTGGATTTCCGACATTATTGCTTTTCCGGCATGGAGAAGTGGTTTCGTCCCATTTGGGAAGTTTGAGCCGTAGTGAATTACAAGAGTTTCTTGAAACTGTTTTGAAATAAAGAAGTGCTCGTCCGGCTGAATAACGTGTTCAGCCGGGCGTCAGCAAATAGAGAAAAGTAGGGGTGGGGACATGATACAGAAGTCTGTTGCAGAAAATGTAATTCAAGCGGCGCTTGAAACAGGCGGAGATTTTGCGGAGTTATTTATTGAAGATAAGAGGAATTCGACAATCAGCATGATTGGCGGAGTCGTCGAACGTGCACTTGCAGGACGCGATTATGGGGTAGGCATCCGGATTCTTAAAGGGGAGTACTCCGTGTACGCCTTTACGAGTGATGACAGCGAGGAGAATTTATTGCAAGTCGCCAGATCGGCAGCGCAAGCGATCCGCAGCAACCCAATCGATGTAACGTTGAATTTCCAGAAGAAAATTATTGAAAATAAACACCATATCCGCATTTTACCGAATTCCGTTTCGAAGAAGCAAAAAGTGGAATGGCTCAGACGCGCGCATTTGTCGGCGATGTCCTTTGATCCAGTGATTGCTCAGACGACTGCGACGTTCATTGATACGTTGAAAGATATTTGCATCGTCAACTCAGAAGGCTTGTTCGTCGAGGACCGCCGGGCGTATAACCGCATGGGGATCAGCGTCATTGCGGAATCCGGGAACGATCGAGAATCCGCTGATTTCGGACCGGGTTCTTTTGGCGGGTTGGAATATATGGAGCAGCTTGATATTGAAGGGATTGCGAAAGAAGCGGCACGCAGCGCGAAAACGATCCTTTTTGCGGATCATGCGCCATCCGGCAATTTCCCTGTTGTGATCGACAATGAATTCGGAGGAGTCATCTTCCACGAAGCTTGTGGCCATGGATTGGAATCACATGCGGTTGCCCGGAAAGCTTCTATTTTTGCCGATAAGCTTGGTGAATATGTGGCATCGCCTCTTGTCACGGCTTATGATGACGGCACAATTCCGAATGCCTGGGGTTCACTCAATATCGATGACGAAGGCATGGCGACGCAGCGGAATTTATTGATTGAAAATGGAATTTTAAAAGGTTATTTGATTGATAAATTAGGCAGCCGGAAGATGAACATGGATCCGACGGGTTCAGGGCGCCGGGAGTCTTACAAATATGCACCGACATCCCGGATGAACAATACGTTCATCGCAGCAGGCCAGTCGACACCGGAAGAAATTATCGCCAATACGGAGCTTGGCATTTTCGCCAAGTATATGGACGGCGGTTCCGTCAATCCGACGACGAGCGATTACAATTTCTCGGTGAGTGAAGGCTATATGATCCGCGATGGGAAGATCGCCGAGCCAATCAAGGGTGCAGCGATCATCGGAAAAGGCATCGATACGCTGAAGAAAATCGACATGGTCGGGAACAATCTTGGTCTCGGCGTCGGTATGTGCGGGGCATCGAGCGGCACGGTTCCGGTCACGGTCGGCCAACCGATGATTCGTGTTTCCGAGCTCACCATTGGCGGCAGAGGAGGGAATAGCTGATGAACATCCAAGACTTTCAAATAGAATTGTTTGCGGCTGGCGAAAAGGCTGGATTTGAGGAAATGGAACTCTTTTACTCTTCCAGCAAAGCGGTATCCATCGCTGTTTACCATCAAGAAATCGATGACTATACGATCATGGAAGAGGGCGGCGTCTCCTTCCGTGGATTGTTCCAGGGGAAGATGGGTTATTCCTACGCGGAGCGGATTGCAGCGGATTCCATTCCTTTATTGCTGGAGGAAGCGCTGAACAACGCTGAAGTCATTGAAGTCGATGACGGCGAAGATTTGTTCGAAGGATCGCCGGAGTATGCGGAGCCAAGACCGTTTTCCGAAGAGATTGAACAGCTGGACCCTGAAAAGATGATCCAAGCGGCAATGGAAATTGAAAGAATTGCATATGAAACAGATGAGCGTGTGGCGTTTGTCCAATATTCCTATGCATCCCAAGGTGTGAACGAAACGTTAATTGCCAACACAAAGGGCCTGCATTGTCATTCTAAATCGGCATACACATCACTCGGCCTGTATTTGACTGCGCAAGACGGCGAATCGACAGCAACCGGCGGTGAATCTGATTTCACAATCAAGTCCTTCGCGGATTTAGATAACAGGAAAATCGCTGAAAAAGCAGTGCAGGAGGCAGTGTCCAAACTGCATGCCAGCTCCATTGCGTCAGGTACCTATCCGATTATCTTCCGTTACGATACAGCGACGGAATTGATCGGCTCCTTACTCGGACAGTTATCTGCCGAATCTGTGCAGCAAGGCTACACCAAATTGAAAGGGAAGCTGAACGAACAGATCGTGGGCGAAAACATTTCGTTCGTGGATGATCCGCTCATGAAGGACACGATCACGTATGCACCTTTTGACTCGGAAGGCTTTGCTACAAGGAAAAAGGATTTAATTCGCAACGGAAAGCTGATCTCTTTCATGCACAACCGGAAGACAGCGAAGAAAGACGGCGTCGAGTCGACGGGCAATGCGGTGAAAGGCGGATTCCGTTCGACTGTGGGCGTTGGTCCGTACAATTTGTACTTGGAGCCGGGCACGTCTTCTTTGGACGACATGATTGTGGATTCAGACAAGGCCATTTTGATTGTTGAACTGCAAGGCACCAATGCAGGTATCAACTATACAGCAGGAGATTTCTCCCTTGCAGCGATTGGCTTTTTAATCGAAAACGGGAAAATCACCCGCACCCTCGATCAGTTTACAGTAGCCGGCAACGTCTTTGAGCTCCTGAATGATGTCAGCGTCATCGGAAACGATCTCCGTTTCCGCAGCGCCATCTCGCTTCCGTCCCTGAAAGTGAACGGGCTGCAAGTCTCAGGAAATCAGACGATTGAATAAAAAGTAAGCGGACCTGTCACGGTTGCCGGGATAGGTCCTGCATGAGAATAGTTGAGCTAGAGTGAGTTCAGTCGAGCAGGTAGTGAGTGGAGTTGTCGAGTGGAGCTGAGCGAAGCGATGGATCGAAGTGTGGTTGAGTTGTGTGGTTTATGCGCGGGTGTGGGTCGGTTATGCTCGGGTCCGCCTGGTGTATGCTCGGTTGCGTGTCCGTTATGCGCGGGTATGCCTGGTGTATGCGCGGTTGCGGATCTGTTATGCGCGGGTATGCCCGGTTGCGAGGTTGTGGATTTGTTATGCTCGGGTACGCCCGATGTATGCATGGTTGCGTCTACGGGCATCCAGTTTTTATTTGCCCGCAACAACCAATATCTACCCTACGCAAGTAAACTAGCGAAACACACAAACGGTCCGGGAGCAGAAGGAATCATAGAGAGGGTCGGGTGCTCGACTTGCCCGTCCTTTCTTTCTAGATAGCTTGTAAGCGTTTGCAATGAGGGGATTTCCCCAAATTGACATGAAAACGGACGTTTTCGTCAAAACCTATTGAAACCAAGCTATTAAACGGATAAATTATTTACATCTACAAACACAGATTTCTGAAAAGTTAAAGAAGTGTAAAGAAATAGAGATATACTGCACTTCGTAGAGGGGGAACTGGCGATGGCTAGTGTTATGAATGTAACCAAAGAGAATTTTGAAAACGAAGTGTTAGCGTGTGACCGTCCGGTGTTGGTGGATTTTTATGCGGATGGTTGCGGGCCGTGTGAATTTATTGCGCCGATTCTGGAAGAGCTTGCTGAAGATCACGGCGATCAAATCAAATTTACGAAGTTCTATGTAACGATGGATGATGTATTACATAATTCGAATGAAATCGTTGAAAAGTATGAGGTCATGGGTTTTCCGACTCTCCTTCTCTTCAAAGGCGGGGAAGTGGCACAATCGAACTTGGGCGCAATGAATCGTGAAGAGCTTTTAGCTTTCGTCGAAGCCGCTTTATAAGCCCATTGAATGGAGAAAGAGGGAGGGTAACGCATGGCAACAAATGAAAAAAAGTTGAGAAAACAGGCTGAAAAGGGAATCTGGAAATCGTATTTCCGATTAATGTTCAAAGCAAAATTACCTTGGGGTTGGATTATATTTGTTATGGCCCTCTATATCTTATCAGCTACGGTCACGTTGGCGTTTCCGAACTTCTCGACGAAAGTAATGACGGGTGTATTGACGAAGTATACCATTTGGGGAACCGTCATATTGATTGTGGCCGATGTCCTCATGTCGGGGATTGTCCGCTTTTATAATAAGCTTCTCGTTGCGAAAATCGACGTCAGTTACCGGTCGCTGATTTGGGAAAGAGTCATTAAATCGCCGTTGCGCTTCTTTGATAGTATGAAGCCGACTACAATGATCACTCGGATTACGACAGATGCTTCGAAGATCAGTACGGTACTAGGGTCATACTTGCCATCTATGGCAGCAACCATTTATGGAACTGTCGGTGTCGTGGCGGTCGTATTCTCATACGACTGGCGGCTGGCGCTTTCGGTCGTTGTGTATATCCCGATCTATTTTGTTTTCAACTTGTATTACGGGAAATGGAATTACCGGGCGTTTAAAGAGACGTATAACCGTTTATCCACACTGACCCAATTTTTATCCGAACTGCTTATGAGTGTCCCGCTCATCAAGACATTTGTGACGGAAAAGAAAGAGGATGAACGCGGTCATAAGAACTTACAGTATTATTACAAGGCAAATTTGCGTAGATACATCATCATGTGGGTGGAAAACCCGATAAATGGAATTCTGAGCATTACGTCTGATGTTCTGGTCATTCTCTACGGAGGCTATCTTGTAAAAACAGGCGTCATCACATTAAATCAGTGGCTCGCATTCTTCATGTATATCGGAATGTTGTGGGGCATGCTCGGGTCCTATTTGATGATGTACGTGGAAATTAAGAAGAGCCAAGGAGCCACAGACCGGATTGCCGCGTTAATGGATGGCGACTTGGAAGTGAATGAAGGAAAAGTTGGGATTGAAAATCTGAAAAACGATATTGTGTTCAAAGATGTTGCCTTCAGTTATGGCGATAAGCCTGTGCTCGGCCATGTTGATCTAACGATTCCGGTTGGAAAGGTCACAGCTCTTGTCGGACCAAGCGGAAGCGGGAAATCTACCATCTTCTCCTTGCTGCAACGATTCTATGAACCGAATGCTGGTGAAATCCTTGTAGGCGATACGTCGATTTCAGATATCCATCTGAAAGACTGGCGAAATTTATTTGCCGGTGTCGCGCAAGACAGCCCGATGCTCTCGGGAACGATCCGGGAGAATATCTTATACGGCGTCAACTGGGATGTCACAGAATTTGAGCTTGCCGAAGCTGCAAGGAAAGCGAATGCATTGGATTTTATTAAAGGATTCAAGGATGGCTTTGATACGTATGTCGGAGAAGCGGGTTCCAATCTTTCGGGCGGACAGCGTCAACGGATTGCCATTGCACGGGCCATCCTGAGAAATTCAGACATACTGCTTCTGGATGAAGCGACAGCCAGTTTGGATAGCCAGTCCGAAAAGGCGATTCAGGAAGCGATGGAAGAATTGATGCGAGGAAGAACGACTATCATGATTTCCCACGACTTATCGAATGTACAAGATGCCGATCAAATTATCGTGTTGAGCGGTGGTACGGTAGACGGTTGCGGCACGCATGAAGAACTCTTGAAAACGAATGAGTTGTATCGTCATTTAGTTCAACTCCATACAGGTTCGTCTGCAAGCTGATGCTTGCAATCTAGGTTAGGGGGGATAAATATGGAGGAAACTAGACAACGGGGTTGGAAAGAGTTTTTTGGGCTGATTTTCAAATCCAAGCTGCCGTGGCATTTGTATATCTTAGGTATCATTGCAACCGCGGCGTCTACAACAGTCGGTTTAATTATGCCGAAATATATTGGCGGAATTTTTGAAGGCGATATCTTTAATAACGAGATCGTTCGAAACTACATTTTATTGGGCATTCTTTCCCAAATATTAATAGCGATTTCTGCATTGTTTTTCTCACTTACACCACCGATTGCGATGAGAAATGTCCAGAAAACGGTCTGGTCAAAAATTATGCATATGAAAATGCGTGACTATTCAAAGCAACCATCTCAGAAATTGATCAGCCGTGTGACGGATGACCCGCTTTACATTGATAGCGTGGTGTCTGGCATTAAAACGGTTTTGAATTCAACGTATTCTCTCGTTGGTTCCTATGTGATTATGTATAACATGAATCCGAAATTGACGTTTGCTCTCCTGCCGGTCATTCCATATATTCTGATTGTCTCGGCTTTCGTGGGACATCGAACGCAGAAAACACAAATGGGCGTTCAGGCGCAATATTCGGGGGTTACTGCTTTCTTTGCGGAACGGCTTCCGCGAATTCGTATGGTGAAGTCATTTAACAAGGAACATGAGGAAATTGGTCTTGGAAAACAGATTTTGCTTGATCAGTATAAGGCGGAGAAGAAACGGATTATCGTTGACCTTTACGCAGAGCCATTAATGCAAAGTGTCCGGGCGATTATCGTCGGAACAACGCTATTGTATGGTGCCTACCTGATTTCCCAAGGGGAATTAAAGGTCAGCCAGGTTCTTTCCTTCTATTTATATGTCCAGTTCATTCATAGTAACGTCTTGCAATATGGCTTGTTCTGGCAAACGTTGAAGCAGGCGAAAGGGGCTTCTGAAAAAATCTCTTCTATTTTGGATTCCGAAAGTGAAAGACTGCAACGGGAACAATCGATGCCTGCAAAAGTTGCAGAACAGGATTTGAAATTGGAGAACGTCTCTTTTGGCTATGACGAACGAAACATTTTGTCGCGGCTCAATATCAGTATACCTGCCGGCAAAGTAACGGCCATTGTAGGACCGAGCGGTTGCGGGAAATCAACGATCTTCAAATTGCTAGAACGTTTTTATGAACCAAATGCGGGACGCCTTCTGATTGGCGATACTGAAGCTGAGAAAGTTCATGTGGATGAGTGGAGACGGTCCGTTGCATCAGTTTCGCAGACGAGCCCATTGCTATCAGGCACAATTCGGGATAATATCACCTATGGCCTGGAAAGGGAAGTCAGCGTTGAAGAATTAAGACGTGCTGCCGAACTGGCAGATGCTTTGGAATTCATTGAGGAGTTCCCGGAAGGATTTGAGACGGAAGTCGGGGAATTCGGTTCACGGCTTTCAGGCGGACAGCGTCAGCGGATCGCCATCGCCCGCGCCTTCATTCAGGACACATCGATATTGTTGCTCGATGAAGCGACATCCAGCTTGGATGCTCAATCGGAAGATAAAATTGAGAAGTCATTAAAAACGTTGATGCAAGGCAGAACGACTGTCATGATCACACATGATATGTCGTTGATCAAAGAAGCGGACCAAATCATCGTGATCGATGCGGGTGAGGTTTCCGGCACGGGTACCCATGATGAATTGATGCGCTCCAATAAGCTATACAAGATTCTCGTAGATATTCAATCTTCAAAAGAAGAGAGATTGGTATTCAATTAATTGGTTTGAGTTACTGGAGTTCCAGTATTCAAAATAAATTACATCCTTAGGGGGAGAAGAAAATGAAAAAGCTTTTAATGGTACTTTTGATGGCTATGCTAGTAATGGCCTTGGCAGCTTGTGGAGATGACAAAAAGGACGCGGATAAGGCAGAAGGTACAAACGGTACGGATAATACAGAGCAAGCTGAAGGAACAACAGATGACGCGGAAGGCTCTGAAGATACTGCAGCCGCTTCTGGCGAAATGTTGGACGATGAATTCTCCAATAACGTGTTAACTATCTTGAAAGACGCTGGCTATGAAGTGGAAAAAGTTGAAGCGGGAGAGACAGATTTCTTTGTTGATACAAAGGCAGCAATGAAAGCAGATATCAACGGTGAAGACTTTTTGCCATTGCAAGTATTTGAAATTGATGCAGACAGTGACAGCTTGAAAAAAGCACAAGAAACAGGATTAGCACCAGTTGATTTTGAAGGTGAAAAAGTGGATTATCCAGGAGTTCTTGTCATCGATAATTACTACATCTTCTTAGCTGAAGGTCATCCAGACCAAGCAGATATTTATAAGCTTCTTGAAGAAAAATTGAAGTAAGCTTTTTCGCAGGCATGAGTGTCCATAAGCTTCATGCAAATATGGATAGGCAGAGCGCAAATGAGGAATCCATCCTTGTTTGCGTTTTGTCAATTCCCCCTAATTATGACTGGTTACAAAGAATTATAGAAACAGGTAATTTGGCAGGAGTATCCAAATTTACGAAATTGAAATCAACTCTATTATTCGATATAATATCCTAATAAGAACTATTGAAAGAATATTTTAAAAGGAATTGCAGAACCGCTTGTGACGAGCAATCAAAGACTGAGATTAGGTGAAGAAATGGGCACGGCAGCTTTTTTTATCCACGTCATGGAAACACTCGTATGGACCATACAGATTTTCACTGGGCTGTTGCTAGGCTTCTCATTTGTTGGACTGGAGACGCGGAAATCATTTCGCAGATTACTAATGATCAGTCTGTTCTTTGGAATCGCCTATGCTGGGTTTGCCGGATTTGTTTCTTCTATTTGGCTTATTCCTATTCTTGTTATCTTGTCGTTGCCTGTTCTCTATCTTTTGATGAGAGTTCCTATAGCGCAAACGACAATCGCCTTAATGCTTGCTGTCATTTTCAATTTAGCTGTCATTTCCTTAATTGAATACAATCTATTTTATCTTTTACTTGAGCTGGAAAGTATATCATTGGACACGGGCACGAGAGTTTCCATCGATCTCTTTGTGTCGCTTAATAATATTTTCATTGCCATGCTGATCTACTCAAAGTCACCTGTGTTATTTCCAAAAACGTTATTTGAGAAATCATTGGATGACGATGATCCAGAAATCTCATTCAGCGGTCGGGTCTACTCGGTCATCCTGATCCTGTTTCTACTCGCTGTCGGCTTATATTATACAGTTTGGGAGCTTCCGCATATCCGGATACACTATCGCTGGTTCCTTACTCTTTGGGCACTGGCCGTGACGGTGGCAATCATTCTGTTCCAGCGCCAGCTGATTCTATTTAAAAATGAAAAAGTCCAGTTGTTTTTGGATCGGCAATACCAGAAGGAGCTATTATCTTTCTTCAGTATGATTCGTTCACAGCGACATGATTTCAATTTTCATTTGACTGCGATCTACGGGTTGATTCAAAAAAAGGAATATGCCGCATGTGAAAACTATATTAAAGAGATGGTAAAGTCCGCAACTGTCATCAATGACCTGCTGCCGCTCCATCACCCGGCGACTGCTGCGATGTTGAGCACGTTCAAGGAGAGGGCTGCGGGTAAGGGGATTTCGATTGAATATATGATCATGAATGATTTGCGGAACTGCCCTTGTTCGGTTTATGAAATCAATAAAGTTCTCGGAAATCTAATTCAAAATGCTTTGGATGAAGTGGAACGGCTGCCTCAGAAAAACCAGCCAATCCTCGTCGAGCTGACGACTGATTCGAATCAGCTCGTCATTACGGTCACCAATGAAACCGATTTGGCCGGCGAGAAGTTAGGTGATCTGTTTGAAGCCGGCTTCTCCACAAAAGTACATCACGAAGGTCTCGGATTGCCGGCAGTAAAGAAAATTGTCGAAAAGTATCAAGGAATTGTCTATCCAGAATTGGATGACGGATTCATCAGTTTCCATGTCTCCATTCCGGAAGGGTCAACAACAAGAAGGGGGTGAAGGGCCATGAATGCGCGTACATTGATCGTCGATGATGACCGGAGCTGCATCGACGCGTTGAAAAACTATCTCGCCTCCTATCCTTTTCTGAGTGTTCTTGGCGAAGTGAATAGTTCAGAGGATGCACTCGTCTTCTTGGAGAACAATTCGGTCGATCTGCTATTTCTTGATATCGAAATGGGCGGGATGGACGGAATCGAATTTGCCCATCGCGTCGAAAGTCTTTATCCAAAACTGATGATTGTCTTTGTGACAGGCCATCCTCAATTCGCTCTCGAAGGCTATGAGGTGCATCCGGTCGACTTCCTGACAAAACCGGTGAATCCGGTGCGGCTCAAAAAGGCGCTTGGCAAAGTGGAAGAACGCCTAAATGAAAGCCAGTTACCACGAGACGCGAAAATCGGCTTGAATGTGCCAGGCGGCATCCATATGATCATGGTGAGCGACATTCAGCTGATAGAGAAAAAAGGCCGAAAAATCTATGTGGAGAGCAAAGAGGGCGCCCGGTACGAAACGAGAGAAACGATGAAGAAGCTAGAGGAAATCCTTATTCCATTTGAATTCTTCCGGACTCATCAATCCTTCCTCGTCCCGCTCCGTTCTATTGAATCGATTACGCCGGACACTTTCTCCCGCTCGTACTCGGTCCACTTGACTGGCTACCAAGGGCTCGTTCCATTAAGCAGGAAAAACTACAATGAATTGAAAGACAAACTGCAGGAGCAGACACATGGGTTGACGATTCATTGAGTTTTGGGGATATGGTATTATGCCAGGCGGAAAGTCGATACTACAAATGCAGATATTTAATAAGAAGAAAAGACGGTATTTCATTCGAGATTGAATGAGGTGCTGTCTTTTTTCGTTTCTTAAATTCCAAAGCTGGCAACCTGTGAAACGTGTAGGAAAAGAATAGATAGTATCTACATACTTTCTAGTAAGAACTACCAACGAAAGTTGCACTAATTTTCCAACCAAATTATACTGGAAGTAGCTAACTATCTAACTAGTATTCTGCACTAGTAGACATAGATTTACAAAAATAGGGGGATTGAAAATGAGAAAAGATCGACCTGCTAAACTATTCAAAGCCACTCTAGCCACGACCATGATGACAGGTGCAGTTGTAGCCGCCAGTCCGCTTGCAACAAAAGCCGAAGCGCAAGCTTTTTCGGATGTGAAAAACATTCCAAGCCATCATTTTTACGATGCGGTAATGAAGTACACGGAAGCCGGCATGATGAGCGGTTACCCGGACGGCACATTCAAACCCGGTCAAAACATTACACGTCAGGATGCGGCCAAGCTGTTGGCGCTTGTCCTTGACTTAGACATGAACCAAGTAGTGGACCCAGGCTTCAAGGATGTCAGCAAAAGCCACCCGTATTACCGCTATATCGCGGCACTTGTAGAGGCTGGGATCATTTCGGGTTACGAGGATAACACCTTCCGTCCTGGTGATAGCCTGACAAGAGCACAAATGGCGAAGATCCTCGTTCTCGGCTTTGATTTGGATGACATGAAGAATGTTCGTCTTCCATTCAGTGACATCAACTCGAAGCAATGGCATATGGAATTCGTTCGCTCCCTCTATGGTCATGAGATAACAACAGGTACGACACCGACGACATTTTCACCGAATGCCCATGTAACACGCGGTCAAATGGCCTCCTTTGTATTCCGAGGGGAAGCGTTCCTCGAGCCAAAAGTGGATGAAAACCAAGTGGCAATCGATGCGGCAATGGAACTAGTGAAAGCCGGCACAGTCAATGTGTCACGCGGCCCGCTTGCAACAGCCGAAACGAAATTGGCAGCTGTGGATAAATACGTTGCCTCTTTGATGACGGATAAAGGCATTACAATTAAAGTCGTAGAAGGAAAAACAGCCGGTTCTTACGTTGTGTCTTTGACAAAAGGTGAAGCGAAAGCTGAAAAGGCAATCGACATGAAGTTCGATTACGCGGCAGATGACCGTTTCATTACGGACATTAAAGCAATCAACGCGAAGCAAGTGGAAGTCCATTTCGCAACGCCAGTCTCGAAATCATCTGTCCTAGACGCAACAAACACAGTCAAAAACATTACGTTCACAACTGTGACTGGCTCTACTGTTAGCCCTGGCCAGCTCATAGGGTCTTTATCAGAAGACGGTAAAACGTTGACACTTACGGCGACCTTAATTTTTGACGGTGAGTACGCTGTCAAAACAACGGAAGCGATTCAGGCGCCAGCTGGCGGGAAGTTTGAAGAATATACAGCGATATTGAAGGCGAAGGATGATGTTGCACCGAAGTATGTATCAGGTTCGGCAGCAGGAAAAACAGAAACCAATACTTTTAACGTCTTCTTCAACGAGCCAGTCAATGCTGCAGGGGTTATCGCCTATGTCAACGATATACCATCGCCTGTTGCCAATCACGCAACAAACCCGAATCAATTGATAATCACAACAAGTAAAGCTATTTCCTCTGGTACAACAGCGAAAGTGAGATTGTTGAACGTAAAGGATTATAAGAATAACTTTGCGAATTCTGTAGAAGCAGAAATTGCGATAACAGCTGATACAACAGTGCCAACTGTGAAGAATATGAAGGTGCTTGGCGAGAACAAGATAGAAGTAACATACGATAAAGATATGAATCTTGCTTCGTTCACAAACAAAGCCCGTTTGGTGCATCAGAATGGGACGGTCATCCAGCTTGCAGCAACTGCAGGGAAGGATGCTAAAACTGTTATTCTAACAGGGACAAGTGTGTTCTACAATGACAAGTATGAAGCGATCTTATTTATCGATAGCGATGTGAAAGACACTGTCGGTAATAATGCGGCTACCTATTCAGCATCCGTTACACTTGAGAAAGATACAACGCCACCTGCATTGACGACGGTTGAATACAAAGACGGTAAGATCATAGCCACATTCACGGAAGATATTTCATTGGGTGGAAATACATCGATCCTACTAATTGATAAAAAAACGGGTGTTTCATCACCACTTACATTACGATATGGAATTAATACAACGATTGCTAACAATACATTAACCATTTCACAAGTACTGCCGAATGGTGACTATGAATTACGCCTGTCCGCAAATACTGTGGTAGATAAAGCGTCACGTCCAAATGCAAACCAATTGGCTACGATGCTGTTCAACGTCACGAACAATGTCTCCGCCGATACAGTACGCCCGGTGGTGGTAGAAGTTACAAACACACCTGTGCCGCCTGGTGTATCCCCGGGCGTAGAACAAACGGTGACATTCACTGCAGTTGATGCAGATAGCGGAATTGATTTACTGACCGTACAGGAAATCAATAACTATACGTGGGATGGCAAAGCATTACCATACGGTTCATACGTTACTACAAATTTTAACGGAACAGCGAACAAAGCCACCAATGTTGTCGTTACCGTCCATGTACCTTCATCTGAAATAAAAGAGACAAAAGAAGCCCTGTTCACCGTTAATAATATTCGGGATAATGCGGGAAATATATTAGCAGCTCCTGGAGTAGGTAACGTGACTTTCGTGAGTGGCGCGAATCCGGAGTTGATTGCGGCAAGAGTAGGTGCTTCGAAGAATACGTTAGTGTTTACTTTTAGTGAAGCAGTTCAAGGCGTGGATGCGAAAGACTTCCAAGTATTCATTAATCAAGTCGCTGTCCCATCCTCGGCATTAGGTCCGGTGCAACCATCTTATACAGATAATACGTATGGGACAACGATCTGGGGATCGATTGCCATTAATGTTTACTATAATGGAGAGATAAAGGATGTTGCTTATCTGGATACAGATGGAATCGCAGGATACAGTAACGGTGATTTTGTTCTTGAAGAACTGCCAAGGGATACAAACAGAAAAAATTCCATGAATACTTATTCAATTAACCTCCTTGAAAATAAAATTTACGATTTACGTGTCCGTTTGGTCCGTGATGAAAGTTCACCGGTCCGAAACCTACAAGGCAATGAAGCTAAATTTAACATGGATGTAAATGTGAATAAGTACTAAATAGAAATACCACCTACTGTTTTAACAGTGGGTGGTTTTTTTATTTTGGAATAGTTTATGTAAGATTAAGTCAAGGGAATCAGTTTATTCCAAATGTTGTAAAAACTATTTTTTAAGTGAAGTTTAAGAGATGTATAAGTAATGAACGGTAGTATAGATGTGTTGTAAAAGCGTTCTTTCAACTTGAACGACAAACAACATCAATTGGCAGAGTGATGAATTATTTTCCAGATGTACTTGATGGAGCCTTGGATTAACTAGATGATCCTTAAGTTTTGTTTTTGTAGGTACCGACTCTATCAAGGATATTAATAATTTTGATACCTTGACGTGAGATGAGAATAATAGAAGAAAGGATGAGAAGAAAAGCATGAAAAAAGTTTATGGATTTATGCTTATGCTGTTGCTAATTAGCCAAACGATTTTAGGGCCGATTGCTACGGTGAGTGCTATGGATGGTGGAAAAAATGAAATTTCCGGTGAGATTACGGAAAATCCCGAAAGTCCAGAAAAAGTAATTGAGGTTTCCCTAAATGATAAGAGAGATGTTGAAGAAAATGGAGATGAAGAAATAACTGAAGAGGAAGAAATAATTGAAGAGGAAGAGCCTTCTACAGATGAAGAAATTATAGAGGAAGAGCCTACAGCAAATGAGGAGCCAAATGAATCCTTACATTCACAATCAGTTGATCAAACTAAGCAGATAATAACTGAAGAATATTTCAAATTCACTAAAATTAATATGTATGATGCTATTCCACAAGAGGACGGTTCACCTCAAGGAAAATTAATCTCAGAGATTAGACCTAAACTAGGCGATTCTGTTGCTGTAATATTTAACTGGGAGTTAATAGATGATACACATCCTTATGATGTTGGTGCAACTTATACATTTCAACTTCCTGAAGGATTAAAAGTTCCTAGTAATATAACAAATGGAGTTTTAGATGGTGGTGTTGGAAATTACACAGTTAACACAAATGGAGTAGTTACTTTTACATTTAATGGGGATATTAAAGGACAAAAGTTAAGTGGATATTTCTATGTCTGGATTAAATATGACGAAGAATACTTTGGTGAAGGCAAAAATAATACGGTTGATTTCGTGTCTCTTGGAGGAACAAAAATCGACGTTAATTTCGCAAATCCTAATGAGAGTAGTGAATTAACTAAAACAGGGGAACCAAAGAAGAATGGTTCAAACAACTCTATGAACCCAGATGAAATCGAATGGACTGTCCGATTCAATCAGAGTGAACAATTGATTACCGGTGCTAACCTAACCGATACTTTAGGAGAAGGATTAACCCTTAAAGGAAATACTGTTGACGTGTATGAACTGACAGTTCAACCAAACGGGGGAATCGTAGTACCAGATACTCCTACAAAAAAAGAGGTTACTCTGAACGGTCAAGAGTTCTCTGTAAATTTTGGTAATATTAGTAAAGCATACGAAGTAAGATATACAACGACTGTTACAGCTCCAGCTGCTGGGGGCGATGTAGAGTTCACAAACAAAGCAGTGCTTACTGGGGATGGAACGGATGGTATTACATCTAAAGTAGGAAGCGCAAAAGTCAAATTTAGCGAGCCATTAACAAAATCAACAGATAAAGCTGTTATTTACGACCCTATTACGCAAACAACGACTTGGAAAGTTCAATATAACTATAATGAACAAACGATTGAAGAAAAGAATGCCTGGATTGAAGATACTTTTGATACAACAAAATATGAACTGGTTCCAGATTCAGTTAAGGTATATAACGTAACAATTAATAGTAATGGAACTGGTAAAAGAGCTGGTGAAGTAAACTCAACAAGTTATGATGTGAAACACAAAAATGAAAGTGAAGAAGATGGAGGATTTAAACTAAAGTTTAAAAACACAATTAATACCGCTTACGAAATTGAATATCAAATTCGACCAAAAGATCGTCGTGTGTATGATTCTGAAACCATAAATAATAAAGTCACAATTTATGATGAAACGTATAAAAAAGGCTCAAAAGATATCGGTCAAGTCATTTTCAAAAAAGAAAATGCTGGAGCAGACTTTACAATTAACAAGACAATTAATTGGAAGCTTATTATTAACTCAGATAATAAAGTAATGACCGATATCGTGATTACTGATTCTTACGTTGGTAACCATATGCAATTACTACAAGACACTATTAAAGTGGATGGAAAAGAACTTAAAGATTCACTCTTTGAACTTGATGCAGAGGAGTCAGATTATAATGAAGGCTTTGTCATTAAATTAAAATCTGGCAAATCCTTAAGTACGGAAGCAGTCATCACCTATACGACAAAGTTTAATCCTCAAGCGGGGAAACCAGCAGAAGGCAGTTACAAAAACACAGCAATAATAGAATGGAATGAAGATGGAAAAGCTCAAGAACCAGTAACAGACCATGCTTCTGAACCATACAAATCATATACGAAGGAAAATGGTAATAAAACAGGAAGCTATAACCCAAAGGATAAAACTATCACTTGGACAATTGATGTGAACTACAACAACTACGAGATTACAAATGCTATTTTAAAAGATGAATGGGATAGTAGTAGTACGGACGCTGTTAAGCAGACTTTTGTAGAAGGCTCATTAGAAGTATATGGATTAATACAAAACAAGGAAAATAACAGCGTATCTCAAGGTCCAAAGGTTACTACAATAACAGAAGAAGCTAACCTTACTATAAATCAAGATAAGAATGGCTTTGTGTTGAATCTTGGGGATATCGGAACAGGTGCATATCAAATTATCTACAAAACGAGCCTTGATGGAGAAGGTTCAATTGTCGGTTCGTATTCAAATAAAGCCACATTGACTGTGGGTGAAGAAGGTCCACAACGCTTTGAAAAGTCAGCTGACCCTATCATACCTACACATAATGGTAAGTTCGTATATAAAGCAGGAAAACAGAAAGATGGTGAAGCAGATATTGCCCAATGGACTGTAACAGTTAATCCAAGTCAGTCATTTATTAATGCAGGGGCAGTCTTAACTGACACTTTATCTGAAAATCAAATTTTATTAAGAGATTCGATCAAGATATATACTACGGTTTTACCTATTGAAAATACTTCGGACTATGCTATTACTAAGGGTGAGCTAGTAAAGAAAGATTTTTACACACTGTCAGGTGAAGGTAACGAGATTATCATTACCTTCAATGAAGATTTAAAAACTTCGTATATCTTGGAGTATGAATCATTTATTAATACGCAAGATGGCGATGTCATTAAAAATGAAGTTTCCTTTCAAGGACAAACTCAAAACGCTATAGGTGGAGGTAGTAACGAAGGAATAAAAGTGGTCTTGGCAGGAGCTGGCGGTGGTGCATCGACAGGATCAGGCAAAATTAAAATTGTTAAACTGGGAGATGAAGAAGAGCCACTCGCAGGAGCGATATTTGAACTCTATAATGCATCAGGAACAACTCTCCTTGAAACACTTATCACAGATAAAAATGGTGAAGCTTTAACGAAGAGAAACTATAGATTTAACGATAATAATGGTGGGCTACCATACAAACTAAAAGAAATTTCAGCACCTTCAGGCTATGTTATTGATGAGGAGTATAAAGATCCAAAAGATATTAAGTTTGAAAGTCCAGATAAAGAAATTACAATTGTAAACAACAAAATCCGTCAGGGCTTCGAGTTATTCAAAGTAGGAGACGATAATCCATCAAAGGGGCTACAAGGAGCAATATTTGAATTAAGGAAAAATGGCGTCCTTATGTACGAGTTAACCTCAGGTGAAGATGGAAAAGTTATTCCTAAAGGTGAATTAGAAGCTGGTGATTATGAATTAATTGAAAAGAAAGCACCAGATCATTACTTGTTAGATGCTTCACCTATTAAATTCACAATTATTGCTGGGCAGACTGAAGTGTTACCATTGCAAAACAAAGTGAACAAAAGAGGAAAAGGAAAAATCATCCTGACAAAAGTGGATGTGGCAGATGCTGACAAGCCGCTGGAAGGTGCGGTATTTGAGTTATTTACTAGTGCAGATCCAGATAACTCCGTGGCTAAAGAAACAACAGATGCTAATGGCGAAATCGTGTTCGATAATTTGCCATATGACAACTATATTGTAAAAGAAGTTCAAGCACCAGAATACTATGTTATCGATAAATCTGACATTAAAATATTGCTTGACCAAGAGGAGATAAAACTCTTACCAATTAAAAACAAGAAAATCGATCGCTCGTTTAAAGTTATTAAAGTCGATTCATCCAATTCAATTCTCAAACTAAAAGGAGCAGAATTTGAGTTACGTAAAAAAGATCCTCATGGGGAATACAAAGAATTCATTGAAACGAAAACGACTGATGACAAGGGAGAAATTATCTGGACTGATTTGAAAGTCGGTGAGTACCAACTTATTGAAACAAAAGCACCAACCGGCTATAGATTAGATGCTACACCAGTTTATTTTGAGATCGAGCAAAATCAAACGGAAACAAAAGTAGTTACGAAAGAAAATAGGAGAGTAATATCTCCACCACCAATGCCTGAGATTCCAGAACCGGAAAGACCTACTAATCCTGAATATCCTTCAGAACCAGGCATCCCTGGCGGTGAAAACCCAGCCAGCCCAGGCAATCCTGGCGGTGAAGATCCAAACCAACCAGGTAAACCAGGTGGAGAAGATCCATCCAATCCAAGTAACCCAGGCGGAGAGGATCCAAACAATCCATCCAACCCGGGCGGTGAAGATCCAACCGATCCAAACCAACCAGGTGGAGAAAATCCAACGAATCCTAACGAGCCGGGCGGAGAAAATCCTGACGATCCGAACCAATCTGGTGGAGCGAAGCCGAACAAGCCGAACAATCCAGGTGGCTCTGGAAGTGACGGAATTACAACCGACAATCCAAAACTGAATGGCAATGGAACAGTTAGCGGTTCAACCAATGGCAAAGGCCAAGGCGGTAATAAAGGAACTGCAGCGGGTGGAAAACTTCCACAAACAGGCGAAGAAACCTTAATGTATATGACTATTTTGGGCTCTGTCCTGTTACTGATTGGTGGAGTGCTGCTCGTACGTCGTCGGAAGACAAATGAATAAGTATTCTAGAAGAGAGGATGAGAACCTTGAAAAACAAAAAATCGATTCTTGGGATTTTGTTTTTGCTTACGGGGCTCGTCCTCGTTTCTATTCCGCTCTATGTGGAGTGGAATCAGAATAAAGAAGTGAAAGCGATGGAGCAGGCGTTGTCCCTCATTGCGCAGTCGGATGGCACCGAACCGGTTGCGCTGGACGCGATTCCGAACTTGACTCTGACGGAAGATGAGTTGACGCATGTGATGGAACTCGAAATCCCATACATCGATATGAAGCAACACATCTTGGAGAAAACGACAGATGAAAATCTGAATATCGCGCTGACGCAGATCAAGCCGGACCAAGTGCCGGGGGTAGGGAACTTCACAGTGGCGGGGCATCGTGGTTACCGAGATGGGCGCCACTTCAGTAATCTGGCTAAGGTGCCGATTGGCGAAAAAGTGTATCTGCATGCAGGCGAGGACACGTATGTATATGAAATCAAAAGCTCCGAAGTGATCGAACCTACTTTTGTTGAGGTTCTGGATGATACACAAGGGAAGAATGAAATCACGATGATCACCTGCACGATTTCCGGCAAGAAACGGGTTGCTGTGAAGGGCGAACTGGTGGAACGTACTTCAAGAAAGTAATAAGCAATCGAGTCATATCCTTTACAGAGGGATGGCTCGATTTTTTTCTGCGTTCTCGTTCTATGGAAGTTACTATTTACATAAATAAGGAGTAAAGCGTGTCCTTTTGCCCAATGAAATTTAAGTGTTTTGTAAGTATGGCTTGTTATCATAAAGAAAGATGGAAATTGAGGTGAGTCCACATGGCTTTTATTAGCAATCAAGACTTGAATAGCATAGATCTGCTTCACCAGATACTAGACGAATCCTTTTTAGTCCTGTCTTTATCACCAAATGGAGAAATTATCGATGCCAATGCGTTGTTCCGGAGTTTTCTTCAATATGAATTGGAAGAGATCTACTTAAAAGGTTACAATAAATTGATCAATGATGGACCGAATTGGGCGGAACTCCGTGAGATGCTGGCGAAAGAGAAACGCTGGCAAGGGGAGAGTTGTCTTGTGACCAAGCGGGGCGATTTGAAATGGGTAAAATCGACATTTATTTTGTTGAATGAAGGTAAAGAGGATGCCAAGATCCTCTCGTTCCATTTGGATTGTACGGAACAAAAAAGAGCCGAGGAATATAGACGTTTGGCGTTTCAGAATGAGCTGACTGGCTTGCCCAATCGACGAGAATTGCTTTTATCGTTGGAACGGCATGTTTTTGAAGCGGAACAGAATGGATCCCATTTTGTGGTCATGTTTATTGACATCAACAGATTTAAATCCGTTAATGATTCGTATGGACATCATGTCGGGGATGCGTTGCTGATTGAAGTAGGAAAACGCCTTGCCAAGCTCCCATACGAACTGGAACTTTATCATTTAAGCGGAGATGAGTTCATAATATTAATGGATGATAATTCATCACTAGATGATGTTATTGCTTCTATCACGTTAGCATTTCATGACGGTTTTACAGTTGACACGTTTTGTGTCAAGGTGAGTGCGAGCATAGGAATCAGTCTTTACCCGGAAAATAGCAGAGATCCGGCTCGGCTCCTCCAACTTGCAGATCAAGCGATGTTCGAGGCGAAAGCCGGGGAATTCACTCGATGGAGCTTCGCTGGATTTCCATTTGTCGGGTAAAAACAATGATTGAACTACAAGTGGAGAGAAAGCTTTATGGAATCTGAGGAGTCTGTTGCCATGCTAATCTTGGTGGTAACAGACTTATTTTCAGTACCATGGAGCTGAACATAATGCCAGACTATCCTTTTACGATCATGTCATACAATTCAGTGGTGGACTGATCGGGCAGAATGCCTAATTCCTCCAGCAGTAGGGATTTCATCTCATGGTACACTTTTACGGCTTCTCCCCGATTTCCGATCTCTACATAAAATCGCATCAGTTGTTGCACGACGTGTTCAGAATAAGGGTTAAACGTTACAAGCAAGCGTAAGTATTCCTGTGTTTTATCGATAGAACCTTGTTGCTGAAAGAAGTCCGCCATTTTCTGCAAACAATGTAGCATTTTTTGCCGGACACTTTGGGCTTTCGGCAAAGCCCAGTCATACCCGCTGCATTCCAAGTAATCTCCGGTGTAATGGTCGATGATTCCTTCGAACATCTCGATCGAATCGTCTGTAATTACAAGGTGCTCCTCCAAAAGATTCTCAAACTGGTGAACATCACACTCGAACTGTTCCAGTTTCATCGTGTAGCTGCCATTGGAGAATAGAATGGCATTGGGCTGCCCGATGGAACTTAATAATTTTCGTAAATACGACAATGTCGTATGCAGCTGTATTTTTGCTCTCGAATACTCTACATCGGGCCACAGAATTTCGATCAGCGTGTCGCGTTGAGTGGGGCTATTCAAATGTGTGAAGAAAAAGGCGAAAAGTTCCTTCACTTTCGCTGTTTTCCACTTAATAGGCGTATTATGATGGTAGACGTTGAACTCTTTGAAACAGATGATTTTCAATGTTTTCAGCTGGTGGGGTGTGCTGCTCTTCTCATTGGAACGAATTCGCATTTGTTCTTGAATGCGCAGCGTCGTTTTCTCCAAACGTTCCTGCATGATCGGTTTTACAAGATAATCGATAGAATCCAATTCAAAAGCTTGAACGGCATAGTCCCGGTAGGCGGTAACAAAGACAATGAAAATATTCTTGTTCCACTCTTTGATGACATCCGCTAGATCCAATCCGCTCAATCCCGGCATTTCGATATCTAAAAAAGCGACATCAAACTGAAGATGCTGCATGTCTTTAAGCATCTCTGTTCCATTCGGGTAGGCCCCAACGACCTCCACTCTATTCGTTTTAACAAGCTTTTTCTCCAATTGCCGTAACGCCAGCTGCTCATCATCCACGATAATCGCTCGAATCACCAGATACCGCCCACTTTCATCTACAATCTACCAAGTTATATATTTCCAGTCATTATCTCAAATTCCATCTGGGTATGGCAAGAGGACGGAGGTAGGAGGGGGAAAGTTGGAGGTTAGCTTAACAAGTGTTGCACAAAAGTACTAGTTAGATTAACAGATTAGTAGGTTATTCTGCTAATCTGTACTTTCATTTCCAGTACTAGCGATTCGGTTTTCAGTATATTTTTCCAATAATATCTATTAATTGTATGGAGGTATATATAATTTGTATAAAATCCTTGTTATCGAGAAGTGAAGTACATGGCACAGTTCCTTATTCAGTTAATCCATAATTAACACTTAGATAAATAATGTATTCTTATTTTAACTGTCGTTAACACGCCATCTCGTTACATAACCAACTAATTCCCCCGCTTTTCGGTATGATCCGCGTATAACCAACTAATCCCTGCGCCTAACTCGTATGCATCCATAATCGTATCCGCAACTTCACTAAATGCATCACGTCGGTATTCAATTGTTAAGAACCTGCTACTTATCCAAACTCTATCTCAACAGTAGGGTTAAGGATATTGGGGCGGTTGTTTGTTACTCAGATTAGTAATCCGCTTATCCGTTTTCTCTCTTATCTGTACAACCACAGTAGAAATGAAACAAAAGGTTCAGAAGATAGTCGCCTGTCATTAGTTCTTCCTATATTAACTTCTGATTTTTCTATTATGAGGATACAAAAAAACTTATTTCTTTGGAAAAAGGAAATAGGACCCTGAGACGATTTGCATACTCCTATTTATTCATGAAATGACAGTATTTGACGCATGGAATCTAGCATGTTATTTAAATATGTAAAGATTGGGATTGTTATTTATAAGGAGAGGGGAATAGGGAATTGGAGATAACGTTGATTCACAGGGATGGGCGGGTGCTTGGGAGTTGAAAATTTTAGCCGTCAGCCCATTTCAGGAAGGGCTGAAAAAAAACATTGATATGTTGAATAGACTCAATGGGGAAATGAAGACGATCGAAACTTCTATCGAGGCACTTGTGGCACTGGACGAAGCGTTTAAGGGAGAGGGCGGAAGTGCGATTCGCTCTTTCTATAATGAGGTCCACCTCCCGTTCATCCGGCTGTTCCATATGATGCAGAGTGACTTTCTGAATGTATTGGAACGAATGGTGGCTGCATTGAATCAATTGGAACCGAATCCATCCGGTTTTATTCGAGAGAGTTTTCTAGAAGGGGAAGTAGAACAAGGGCTCACGGAAATCGCAAGAATTACCGCAAGTCTAACCGATGAAGCCAACCAGATCATGAACCAAGTGGCGGACATTGTTGCCTTGCCGAACCTGGGTGACAGCGGCGTGCAGGACGGCGTTTACAATGCGAAGCGAAAACGGGATAATACGATTAAAGAGCTCCATCAATTTGACTCGGAGCAAACAGCCACTCTGACGGCCATCCAAGACCATATGGAAGTGATGGAGCGGTGGATCACAGACGCATCTGGTCTGTTCACGGACAACCGGACTGATATCCAATTTGACACAGGGCAATGGGCACAACTACTCGCAAAGAACATACTCCAGACCGATCCAAGCTATCAAGCTAATTTCACAGCAGGCGCGATTACCAATCCGGACTTAAAAGAAGAGCTCGAACAACACATGGAAACAATAGTGGAAGCTCAAAACGCAATTAAACAGCCTGTTATGGAGGAAGAGACCTTCAACGTCTCTAAAGCTGCCCTCAAGGGAGGAGTCGGACTAGCTAGTGCATATCAGGCACAATCCACTCTGAATCAGGGCTTGCAGGCTCAAAGCCAACCCATGTCAAACCCGGCTGGCAAATCAAAGAACTTCATCCCGCCGCAAGCAGGAAAGCTCGTCAAGGGCGCTGCGGACTTCTTGATCTTAGACGACATCAATACCATACTGGATAAAGATGCATCTCTTCTAGATAAAGGTCTCGCTGTGGTCTCCGTAACCCCGGTAGGGAAGGGGATAAAAGCTGCTAGATTGGGATTTAAGCTCATTAAGAAAGCGTTTGGCGGTAAGGTGAAAAAAGTTGAGAAGATGAAGGATTCAACTAAGATGGGGATCGTCAATGAGGATATGCCACAAGTTAGAAAAAATGCAATTCAAGGGAGAAAATTTGAGGAACAAGAATTTGCTAAGTTTAAAAACAAAACCGTGGATGCAGTTGAACAAATTACGATAAAAACAAATACAACACCATCCGTTAGAGTCAGAGTCGATGCAATTGGATTTGATAAAAAGACTGGTAAGATTGTGATTAACGAATATAAATCATCCCAGACTGCTTCACTAACTAAAAACCAAAAAATCGGGTTTCCTGATATTGAGGAAGTTGGAGGAACCGTTGCAGGAAAAGGGAAAGGTAAATTTACCGGTGGTGTTACGATACCACCTGGAACTAAGGTCGAGATAATACGTCCGGATAAACAATGAAGGAGATGTAAATATGGCAGTTCATGAAATTGACCAGATAGATGGTATGGGAAGAAGCGAGGATGGAAAGCAACTAATTTTCCTAATTAGTGATCATCTTGACTGGAAGAGTGAAGGTGAGCATTTACTAATGTTACAAGAAAAAATAAATGCTTATCTCGCTTTTATAGAATCAGAACAGTATAGGGAACATTATCAGGATGGTCAGTTTGAGGAATTTATCATAGAAATTCATTTCCTCTATCCGACTACCGAAAAATGTGATGAATTTCTTGCAGTAGTAGGAGAACAACTACATCCACATAATATTTTCATTACGACAGAAATATCCGGAGAAGCATAATATGACTAGTATCAAACAACTCGAAAAAGAAACAATTGCATATTTGAAGAAAACTCTCTCGCCGGAAGGATACGCCTTCGCATCAGATACATTTTATAAGAAAGAGAAAGATTTTTTTATTCATGTTGTTTTCCTAGTGGCCAAAATAGAAAAAATGCCCCATCTTGTATGGAGAATGCACATTAAACCCTACGAATATGACAATATTTTTTGGGAAAACCTTGATATGGCGGAGAATATCAAACGGAAAGACAGTTTACGCGCTACAGGCGCCTTTACCGCTCCTTCATATAAATATGGAGAATGTATTATTGAATTAGATGACGTCCCATCGAGTTGTGAGTCAGCCATTAAGGACTTTACACATAAAACGGAAACCTTCTTGTCTAACCTGGAATGGGATATTCATAAATTTAATAAGTTTATTTTGGAATCAGAAGGAATTAGAAGGGGTAATCTCCTGAAAGTATTAGCAAATATTCAAATGAAAGATTATAAAGCTGCCATGAATATTGCAAAAACCGAGCTGGAGAACGGAGAAAATGGAGGCTATCAAAACAACGGAAAAGATATTTATGAGCATATTATGTTGAATTATTCGTGAAGCGACAACCATTCTAAAATGTTTTCAAAGTGAGTTCGGTACATTACCGGACTCCTTTTGAGTTTAAGTCTCATGCTAATAGAAGTTCGGTTTAATTTATCTGAATAAAAAATAAATTTGATGAAATGAGGAGCTTTGTAAAGTGTTTAAGTTGCCAAATATGTCAGGCTTACAAAGAAACGATCGGGCAGATGGTACAGAGATTCTAAAAGTGGAGAGTGAAATGAACGTCACACTACCGAATACATTTAAGAAATTACTTCAATCTATCAATGGACTTTCACTTGGCGGGGGTTTAGCTATTTACGGAACGGAAGAACTTATGGAAAGAAATGAGACGTGGGAAGTTCGTGAATATGCAGGTGGGTATGTTGCAATTGGGGACGATGGTGGAGGAAACGTTTTTTTAATGCGCCAAGAGCTAGGAGCCATGGAAGTATTGCTAGTCGGCGCGGGTGACATGAATCCAAAAAACGCTACTGTCATATCACCCGATCTTATTGAATGGATAACGAGTGGATTTCCATTACCTTTTGATATGGATGTTCTCGTTGATGTACCGGACACTTGTCGTATCGTGTTAATAAAAATGCCTGATGAAGGGTTAAAGGGTTTACTGCAAATTAAGACCACGCTAGGTCTTGCAACTTCAACAGCCGATCTTCTAAAGGGTTCTAAACAGCTACCTTTTGTTTTAGTAGATAATTTCCCTTATGGGAAAGCAAAGAAGTTAATTGAAGAATTAGGCGTTATGGGTTCCGTGCTTTCTTTAAAAACTAATTGATATGCTGTGACTTCCACTATAGGAATCGTGGACGATTGAATATGGGGAAGAAGAGTGAAATGAAGGTCACGCTACCGAATGTATATAAGAAATTACTTCAATCTTCAAATGGGCTTTCACTTGTCGGTGGATTAGCTATTGATGGAACGGAAGAAGTTAGTGAATATGGGTTGTAATATGTTTTGAGAGGGATTGTAATAAATGGATATCGGTAAAGCGGATTTTGGTACGGTAATAAAATTTGGGAACTTAGAAAAGTTCCTGCAGAAATTTCATGCTGAAAATAAACAAATTCAAGAGGTAGTGGACTCTGTTGATGAAAACGGCATTAGTTTACTCGAAAAGTCGTTGATCAGTAGAAAGTTTGATATCGCCAATTATTTACTAGACAAAAAAGCAAAAGTCAATATTGTTTCCAAAGAAGGCTTTAATGAGTTGCATTATATAGCAGCAAATATTAACTTTCCAGGAGCGGTTGAAGTGGCTGACAGATTGGTTAAAATGGGTGTTGATTTGAATGTAAAAGATAAGAAATACTCAAACTCTGCCATCATTACTTTATGTCTAGAAGTGTTAAAAAAGCGCACGGAAGATGGGAACGAATTCATTGTTAGCTGTTTGAAGAAGAAACCGAATGTCCATGATTTCAATAAAGCAGGCTACTCACTAGAGCGATTGATAAAAGAGCGTGGGACAGATGAAATGAAAAAAGTTTTGGAGGTGCTTAGTTGAGAAAAGTACAATAGTCTAATGGATAATGGTGCTGCGAAGTCTTTGGTTATGTACTGGAAACAATAATCAATTAATAGAAAAGGGCAAATACAAGTGATCATCTGGATTGGGAACAAGAGGGGGAGCATTTGCTGTTGCTTCAGGAAAAGATTAATGCCTATCTATCATTCATTGAGTCGGGACAATATGCAGATCATTATCCAGATGAACGGTTCCATGAGTTTGTCATTGAGATTCAATTTTTACACGACCCTACTGAGAAGTGTGAGGAGTTTCTCGCTGTTGTGGGTGAGCAATTACAGCCTTTTCATATCTCGATTGCTGTAGGAGAGTAAGTGCGAAATAGGGATAGGGGAAGGGAGGGTCTGTTCATGTTCCGAAACGAAATAAACCAAGAATTTATGGAGTTCCAAGAGGCAAACAATGGGGATTTTACATGGTGGAGTTACGTGAATATGAAGGCGGATGTAAGCACGGCGCTCGGTTTTGCTAAGTTTTTTTATCCAGATATTATTGAAGTCGATAGATACTTTTTATTGCAAGACAAGTTCTCGCCAAGAAATTTCGAATTATGGAAGAGGGAATGCGAGCATAGGAAAGCGGAAGTTGAAAAGATGATGAACTTGTATCAAGTGAGCGATTTTTTTCATCTGAACCGGGCGGAAGGCGAGAATGTGGACGAGCAAATTACTGCTTTGGGGCAAGCTCTGCAAACGTTTTGGTCGCTCAGTTTTGCGAACCGCTTTCCGGGTAGGGCCATCTCCGTTCCTTTATGGAAAGAAAGTGATGGGGAATTATTTATTTCGGTATTTGAAGAGGTTCAGCACTCGCAGGAATAGTATTTGTTCCGGGCGGGTGCTTTTTTATAAGAGAAACCCCGAAAAATACGAACTTTGGCTCATAAAAAGCAATCGGAACGGTGCCTAAACGATTCATTGCGACCATGGACGAAGCTGGTAATGTATTGTAAACTATTTCGTGATTGGTAGAATATTGTATTTATTTTATATAATGTGTGCTAGAATACCTGCATCTTGGAGGGGGATGTGTATGTCGAACGAGCAAGAAGGAAAACAGGCACAGCTGAGAGTGATTCAATTTGATAGGTCAAGGTATGAGATGGTTGAAAAAACTCAGCCGAGAGAGACTTTTGCTGATGTGGGTGGACTGGAGGAAGTTAAAAAGAAGGTGCAAATGAATTTTATTTTGCCCTTGCAAAATCCGGAGTTCTTTAAGGCTTTCGGAAAAGAGGCAGGTGGGAGCTTGCTTCTATACGGGCCTCCGGGCTGTGGTAAAACCTTTTTAGCGAAAGCGATTGCTGGAGAAATTAATGCCAATTTCCTGCACATGGAGCTGCAGGCGATTTTGTCGATGTGGGTTGGGCAAAGTGAGCATAACCTGCATGATGTGTTTGAAACAGCCCGCGCATACAAGCCTTGTGTGCTGTTTATTGACGAGCTGGACGCGATCGGGGGCAATCGGCAGAATATGGGGCAGCATCATGAACGGATGCTGGTTAACCAGCTGTTGCTTGAACTGGATGGCTTGAATGCCCACAACAGCGGGGTCTATGTCATTGGTGCAACGAATACACCATGGTACTTGGATTCAGCTTTGCGGCGTCCCGGCCGGTTCAATCAAATGATTTTCATTCCACCTCCGAGTGAAGCAGAGCGGGAATTGATTCTTAAGTTGAAGTTGAAAGACAAGCCCCAAGAAGCCTTGAATACGAAGAAAATTGCAGGGAAAGCCCAACACTTCTCTGGTGCTGACTTAGAGCAAGTGGTAGAGGATGCGGTGGAGCAAGCCTTGCAACGTTCGCTCGAGTCTGGTGAATTGCAGCCGATCACGCAGGAAGATTTGCAAGACTCGTTGAAACGACGCAATCCCACAACATTGGAATGGTTCTCAACTGCGAAAAACTATGCGATTTTCAGTGACGTTAATAAGGATTACGAACATGTCCTAAACTATTTAAGGGATCACAAGATTCGATAAGGGGTGCAAACGATGGAGAATGGTAAAGATGCTCATTTGGAGCGGATTGTCCATTTGATAGAATGGGAGCGATTTAAAGAGGCGATCCGGGAAACGGAATCCTATTTAAGGGAGTACCCAGGGGATGCAGATGGCTATGGCATCATGGGGAAAATTTATTATGAGTCAGATGAGTTTGAAAAAGCGATGCATTGGTCAAAGGAAGCGCTAAAGGCGGATCCAGTAAATGCTTTAGGATGGGAAGTCAGGGCAGGTACCCTATATGCGCAAGAAAAATGGAAAGAGGCCATGGCAGCAATAAAGGAGGCAAAGGCGCTTTTTCCACAAGATAGTTTTTATTATATTTTGGCGGGCAATATTTATAATCATAGAGCCAAGTATGCAAAAGCCAAGGAAATGTTTCAAATTGCTTTAATGCTGGAACCCGAAAACGCCTTGTCCCTGGCAAGTTACGGTTATGCGGAAAGCTTGCTGGGCAATCGGGATGCATCCAAAGAAGCAGAACAGCAAGCGTTGAAGAACAATCCGAACAACCCGGAAGTTTTCATGTATTGTGCATGGACCGCTGACCAGCGGGGGGACTATGAGGCCGCCTTGCGATATATGGAAAATGCCGTTCGTCTTGATCCCAAAAACGCGCAGTATCGAACCGAGTACTTAGACATTTTGCAAAAGCAGTTTAAAATTTATCGCTTCTTTTTAGCTCCAGCAAAATATCTGTCGAGTATAAAATCGGTATACGTATTGCTCCTATGGCTCGTTGTCTGGTTTACCTTCAAACCATTCATCCTGATTTTCCTCTTTCTTTACGTTGTCGCCCATTGGGTTACAAAAATGATCGTCAATGTAAAGGTGTTCGGAAAAATATTTGTGAAGGCGTGAAGAGGCTGTTATAGGAAAGGATTCGTATGAAAAAAGACATCATGAAAATACTTGGCATCCTTACAGGCATCTTTGTTATCACCATTGGTATCATCGTAATCGGTGTCGTCCTTTTGTTTAATCAAATAGGCAACTATTTTGGCCACGCGAATGAAGACTTGATCCGGTATGCCGAAAAGACTCACGGCATTGAAGTCGAAGTGGTCAACAACCCGGGACGCGAACCTGCCAGCTTTGGCGGATTGATTTTCGAAAACGCGACCGTCCGGACACTGGACGCGGAGCAAGTGACTTTTGAGATTACGATCAATGTGTTCGGCCATATTTCGGGGGATAATTATGTGGAAGCGAAAAAAAAGAACGCCGAGGATGGGGAAGATGAACTGTAGTGGATGCACCGCTTGAAGAGACTTCACGTGTTGAGGTCTTTTTCTTTTAGTGGCTGTTTCATCGTTAGGTGGGGTGCTCGAATGGTTCCGCGCATCGTTCGTAAATTCCGGTGACCACTCGAATATTCACGTTACCGCTCGTATACTCCGGCGAACCACTCGTATATCCCAGTAACAGCTCGATTCTTCCCGCGCCCGCTCGTATATTCCTGTGACCTCTCGATTGTTCCGGCTAAACGCTCGTATCTGCCAGAGAAGTTTCGATGACTGCTCGTATCTCGTCCCGCACCGCTCTTATAATTTGGTGGGCAACTCGTATTGCAATTCGACGGTCATAATGTTTTTATACAAAGGTAAATCAAGTCGATTTCTTGATTAGTCAAAGGCATGCAGCGCGACTTGGTGCAGGCAATGATCTGTTAATTTCCGCGACCATCGGAAACAGGCGAGCTGCTCATAAATTCCGGTGACCACTCGTATATCCCGGTAACCGCTCGTATCTGTCGGCGAACCACTCGTATATTCCTAAAAGTACTCCATTCCTTATATGGAGTGCTCATAGCTCGCTTAAATTGTGAAAGAAACTGCCAGCTCAAATTCCTTAAAAAAACGGCAGCCAACGACTGCCGATTTTTTTCGCTTAATAACCTCTGTTTACTCCACCACTTGTGCGACCCAATGTCCCGCGGTTACTTCAACTAATTTTGAATGCTTTACTTGATAACGGTCCGCATCGAAACCATTTTCATGGCGCCTTCTTTGCCTATTTTTTTCTACCCGCGGATCGGGAATAGGTATAGCAGAAAGCAAGGATTTCGTATAAGGATGCAATGGATTGTTATACAGTTCTTCGCTTTCCGCAAGCTCTACAATTTTTCCTGCGTACATGACAGCCACTCGGTCGCTAATATGCTTCATCATGGACAAGTCATGTGCAATAAATAGATAAGATAAGCCGAGTCGGTGTTGAAGATCTTCTAACAGTTCGACAATCTGCGTTTGGATAGAAACGTCAAGTGCAGACAACGGTTCATCGCAGACAATGAAATCGGGTTCGACTGCCAATGCACGTGCGATTCCAATTCGCTGTCGCTGGCCGCCCGAAAATTCATGAGGATACCGGAATGCATGTGATGAATCAAGACCAACTAACTCAAGCAATTCCACCACTCGCTTCAGACGTTCCGCTTTTGATTTGCTTAACTTATGAATATCGAGTGCCTGACCAATGATATCTACCACTTTGAAACGGGGATTCAAGGATGAATAAGGATCTTGAAATATCATTTGCATATGACGTCGCATCAATTTCATTTCTTTTGAGGTTAATCGATCCACTGCGATTCCTTGGTATAATATCTCTCCCGCTGACGGTTCACTGAGCCGTAAAATAGAACGGCCGGTCGTTGATTTGCCAGATCCTGATTCGCCGACAAGTCCTAGCGTTTCGCCCGGTTTAATGTGAAAGCTGATATCGTCAACTGCTTTAGTTAAAACACCATTGCCGTTTTCAAAGTGTTTGCTTAATGAGTTGACCTGAAGTAGTGGAATCGTCGAATCAATTCCCGCCTTTACGAGGGAAGGCCGTTTTGTTTTCTTCTTTTGATCGAGACGGGGCAATGCGTTTAGCAATTTTTTCGTATAGGCATGCTGCGGGTTTTCAAATATGTCGATAGCTTTACCCGATTCAACAACTTTGCCCTCTTTCATTACAACGACCCGGTCACACATCCCTGCCACAACACCTAAGTCGTGGGTGATTAGAATAATGGATGTATCCAACTGTTTTTTCATGTCTTTCATTAATTCTAGTATTTGTGCTTGAATCGTGACATCCAAGGCTGTAGTCGGTTCATCCGCAATTAAAAGAGAGGGTTTGCATGCCAAAGCAATTGCAATCATGACGCGTTGGCGCATGCCGCCCGAGAATTCATGTGGATATTGATGATATCGCGTCTCGCTGTTGCTAATGCCAACTCGTGATAATAATTTGACCGCTTCTTGCTTTGCCTCTCCCTTCGAAATTCCCGCATGCTTGATCAAGCTCTCAGATATCTGCTTGCCAATTCGAATGGTCGGATTTAAGGATGTCATCGGATCCTGAAAGATCATTCCGATTTCTTTTCCCCGGATGGCTTCCATCTCTTTCTCAGTCTTCAATGATAGATCTTGGCCCTGAAATACAATGATACCTCTCTTTAGATAGGAAGGGGGCGAAGGGAGAAGTCGCATGATAGAACGTGCGGTAACACTTTTTCCGCTTCCTGATTCACCTACTATGCCCAAGACCTCTCCCTTCTTTAACTCAAAACTAACTCCGCGAACCGCTTCGAATTCCTCATTTCTCGTTGTAAAAGAAACGCATAAATCGTTAACTCGCAATAGTATATCTGACAATCCCAAGACCTCCTGTCTTTCGTAATCGAAAAACTAGTTTGACAACTAATTCATGTTTGAATATAGTATAGTATACCGATAGGGATTATACAATATAAGCGAAGGAGGGAATTTGGTGATAGGTGGAATATCTAGTAAGTTGCAAAAAACTTATCGGGATTCTCAGAGCAAGACCATGTATCGCTTCTTAATTTATTTGGCAGGTTTGCCTCTTCATCTTTTTCTTTATGTCATTTATGTTTTGAAAAAGAAAGACAATACATACGAAGTGACATTCGCAAAAGTGAAGCGGGAGTTGAGGGATGAGGGGAGAAAGGAAGGCTATCAGGCAGAATATGTAGATCAGTTAAGGAGGAAAGCTGCGTTCTTTAACGAACATTCGACTCCCGAGAAGATTCATAGACAGGCACAGGAACTATCTGCTGAAAGGTATGAAAGAGAATCTGTGCGGATAACGGAAGAACGGCTTGCGCTACAAGGACTGCAGAGAGAATCGTATACCGGTTATGTTTATTCCGTTCTAGGAAAACCTGCGTTCTTGATGATCTCCTTGCTTCCTGGTCTTCTCATGTACGCTTTGCTTTTTTTGCTTAGTAACCCGTTTTTGAAATATGGTGCAGAACGGCTTGTCCAAAGTGTATTTGTCATTGTAGGGGTAGGGATTCTCGTTTTTAGTATCCTTTACATATCCCCCTTCGATCCTGCATCCAACATATTGGGTGAATCAGCTACAAAAGAACAAATTGCAGCTTTTAATCGGATCCATGGACTAGATTTGCCGTATTGGCAACAGTTATGGAATGCATTGAAAGGAATTGCCACTTTCGATCTTGGTACATCGTTTACTGGCAGCGAAGATGTGGCATCTAGCATTGCGAATAAGTTTCCGGTTACGATCACAATCGCGATCTTCTCCGTGCTAATGGCGATTGTGATCGCTATTCCAGTCGGTATTTTATCTGCGATGCGGCCCAATACGCTTTTAGATATGACATTTATGCTGATTGCATTGATCGGGTTATCGATTCCGAACTTTTGGCAAGGGCTCATCTTTATTTTAGGCTTTTCGATCAAGCTGAATTGGCTTCCTGCCACTTATAGTCCCGGCAATGCCTTGTCGCTCATTATGCCGGTCATTGTGTTGGGTACTGGGTTGACTGCCTCTATTGCAAGAATGATGAGATCCTCTTTGCTGGAAATCATCCATGAGGATTATATGGTCACAGCGAAAGCCAAAGGATTGACGAAAGGCCAAATGCTTTGGAAGCATGCTGTAGGAAATGCCCTCATACCCGTCATTACAGTGATCGGTCTGTTATTTGGCGGAATGTTAGGCGGCGCAGCTGTAACGGAGAAAGTTTTCAACATTAAAGGGATTGGCAGTTATATCGTCGATAAGCAGTTTATTCCGGATATACCGGCAATTATGGGCGGTGTCGTCTACATTGCCATTACGATCTCACTAGTAAACTTGTTCATCGATATTATGTACGCATTCCTGGATCCGCGAATCCGTTCAAAAATGAAACAATCATAAAGCAGGTGGAAAGATGAAGGAGAAACGGATCAACCGACAGTTATTAACGATGTCAAAGGAGTATCCACAAGCTAATTTTACTTGGATTCTCACCTTGCTCATTTCACTGGTGTTTCTCTTGAACAGTTTTTCGTTCAGGGCAGGTGAAATCAAACCGTATGTACTCGCTTTGTTTGGCGCATATTTCATCACAGCTTTATTGCAGCTGTTTATCGCTTGGCGAATAAAAAGGGATACCCTTCTTTTCGGAGACATCCAGAGAGGAACCCGGAAGCTTGGCTATATCCAATTGTTTAGCTTAGCGACAGGCAATGTGTTCACTGCCGCTTTTTCGCTCCATCTAATTAATGAGCGTAAGACACCGGAGTACACATTCGCAGTCTACATGGTGCTCACTCAACTTTTTGTCATAGCAATCTCCGCGTTCAACGTATTCAAACCATACGTTACCGACTCATTTCCGATGGCGATGCTCGTTTTGCTGCTCGTCTTGGTGTTTCAAGTGGCTGTTCTTATTATCGTTGCAACAACGATGCGAGAAAGCCAATTGCCTAAATGGCTCGGACTGATTGCCATCCTTACTACGCTGACAGCGGTCACGGGCAATCTCTTCGCACTGCTGCTAGGAATTTGCTTATGGTTGAAAGTAAGGAGCACAGATAGTTCGCGCATTGCGAAGTGGGTTGCGATATGGGGAAAAATTACCCGCAATACGATGGCCGTGTTCGGGATGTTTTTCATCATTCTTATGTTTGCAATTTCGGTTGTCAGCCGATTTACATTTGATTATGACCTTGCCGTAGAGAATGATTACGGCAACATTTTACAACCGCCGAGCCTGGTCTATCCGTTTGGTACGGATAATTTTGGCCGCGATGTGTTTTCAAGAATCATTTTTGGAGCGAGAATTTCCTTGCTAGTCGGATTTGCGTCCACGGTTATACCGGCTGTCATTGGAGGTTGCTTAGGCGGCATTGCCGGCTATTACAGCAATCGAACCGATAATTGGATCATGCGGCTGCTCGATGTGCTTTATGCCATTCCAGGAATCTTGCTCGCCATCGCAATCATTGCCGCATTCGGGGCGAATACCGTGAACTTGATTATCGCGCTCAGCCTTGGCTCCATTCCGACCTATGCACGGACGATGCGGGCGAATGTTCTCATGGTGTCCAACTATGATTTTGTAGATTCGGCACGGGCTCTTGGCGCATCGGATTTCTCCATTATTTTTAGGCAGATTATACCGAATTCGTTAGCGCCGATGATCGTGAAGGCAACCTTAACAATTGGCGGGGCAGTTATCGCAACAAGCAGCTTGAGTTATTTAGGTCTTGGCGTCGAACCTCATATACCAGAATGGGGCAACATTTTACGGGTAGGGAGTACGTATTTGGAATCTAACTCCTATTTAGCAATTTTTCCGGGTCTTGCGATTATCTTGCTCGTCCTTTCATTCAACTTTTTAGGTGATGGATTGCGGGATGCGCTGGACCCACGTCTTGATTAAATGAAACAGAGGAGGATTAACATGGGTAAAAAATTATTGGCGCTGACACTCGCTCTTGTCGTTGTATTAGCAGGCTGCGTGAAGACGAAGACAGATGTTTCAAAAGAAGCCGAGACTGACAGCAAAGGCAATGGCCCAAGCGATAAGGTGCAGATTGAATTGCTGGGAACAAGCAGCGGGGAAGAAGACATGAATATTGTGCGGGACCAACTGATCAAAAATGGTTTTGATGTCAAATTAAATATCCAGCCCGATTATGGAAGCTTTAAGGCGCAGCGGGATGCCGGAAATTTTGATATTGCCCTTTCCAGCTGGACAACAGTGACCGGAAATCCAGATTATGCGGTCCGCTCCTTATTCAAATCGGATGGAGACAATAGCAATATTCAAGATGATGAAGTAGATAAGTTAATTGAAAAGGCCAGCACCGAAACACCTGATGAATATAAAAAGACGTATAAAGAGCTTGAGCAGCGTATTGTTGGTGAGAAGGCATACATCGCACCGCTCTATATTTCCTATAAAGCACAAGGAGTCAATAAGAACATATTGAACCCGGATACAGTACGTTTGGCAAAATCGAGAGCGATTGCATGGGAGACGATCGACTTCAATGATGCCGCAAATCGTACAACTGATCCGCTAGTTACACAACAAGCGATCGGATCCTTGACTTCACTCGATCCGATTAAGGGGAATGACGGCTCCATTAATACGTTAAATACGAATATATATGTTCGTCTTGTAAACTTAACGGACGATGATCAAGTCGTTTCCGACGGATCTCTTTCTTATAACTATGCAATTGCCGATGGAAATTCAGAGTATTATTTCCTGCTCCGCGACGACATTAATTTTGCCAAAGTGGAAGATGGAAAAGTGGTTGATACGAGCGAGCGTGTTGGCGCAGAGGATGCATTATTTTCATTAAACCGGGCCAAAGACAAGGATTCTGTTCCGGATCATCGGACCTATAGTTTGCATGAGAGCATGGAAAAGGTTGAAATTGTGAACGACTTATCTGCATTAAACAATGCAAAGCAATCAGGGGGCGAAGGTTCCATCCGCAAAGCATTGGAGCAAGGACTTGAAACGAAAATCGAAGAATTAGTGGAAGACAAAACGAAAGCGGATAACAGCTCGGGTAAATACCAAGTTATCAAAGTGACGACAAAAGAGCCGTTCCCGCAAGTGCTGAACTATTTGGCTCATCAGTCTGCCGGCATCGTTTCGAAAAAACAAGTGGAAAGCATCAACACATATGATGTAGCTTCATTCGATCCAGATAAAGATATCGCGTATGGCGATCAACGGACCGTAACAGAAGGGAACACGTACAACAACCATCTGTACGCAAGCGGTCCTTACATTCTCGTTACGAAAAACGACTACCAAGCTGAATTTGCAAAAAATCCAGCGTATCGTACTGGAAGTGAATTTGAGCCGAAAATTGAACGGGTGACAGTCCGTTTCATTGAAGATCCGGACAGTGCATTATCCGCGTTACGTAATGGCGAGATTCATCTTTTCAACGGGATACCGGAAACAAAGTATAATCTAGTAGAGAATGACGATAAATTAGTCTTGCAAAAGAATGACAGCAATGCGGTCGCTTATCTGTTATTTAACAATAACTCTGACCGGGCTGTTGCAAAGAGTGAAAACTTGCGGAAGGCGGTTCTCTATTCTATCAATCAAGAGGAATTCTTGAATTTTTATCAAGGGAATAAGAAAAAAGCGTATTCGACTGTTAGTCCGTTAGTTGATACAGGAAATGAATTAACGGCAGATGCAGCGAAAGTAAAAGAATTACTTACAAGTTATCAATCAGAATAACAAGAGAGACAGCCCCCATTGTAAGTTTCACAATGGGGGCTGTATTTTATGGGGATTATCGTATATCCTTCTCCACTTTGCCATCTTTCACGACAACCTGGATCGTATCGTTGTCTGCTAGCGAATGAATATCCTCAAGTGGATTGCCTTTGACAATGATCAAGTCAGCCAGTTTGCCGGCTTCCAAAGTACCGAGGCGATCTTCCCATCCAAGACATTCCGCTGCCGTTTTCGTGGAAGCGACGATTGTTTCCATTGGCGTCATGCCAGCATCCGCCATTAAGCCGAGTTCACGCAAGTTCGTGCCGTGCTTAAAGACTCCAGCGTCTGTACCCATTGCGATTTTGACTCCAGCCTCATATGCCTTTTTGAAGCTCGCGACATGGATATCGATAACTTCTTTTGATTTTTGGACAGCTGTTTCCGGCATGCCTGTTTTTTCAGCCGTTTCCAATACCGCTACCGGAGCTAGAAGGGTAGGGACGAGATATGTGCCGTTTTCCAGCATCAGTTCGATCGCTTCGTCGTCGATGAAAATACCATGCTCGATAGAATGGATGCCAGCGCGTACTGCGTTCTTAATTCCCTCTGCGCCTTGAGCATGCGCCATCACCTTTACGCCTTTGCGGAATTTGCCTTCTTCGACGATGACTTTTAATTCCTCAAGAGAGAACTGAGTGAACTCAGGATGATCCGTCGCACTTAGTACGCCGCCTGTTGCATGCACTTTGATTACTTCAGCGCCAGCCCTCAGCATTTCACGCGTCTTCTTGCGCACTTCTTCAACACCATCGCAAACGCCGCTTGGCATGCCTGGATAGTCGGATGGCAGCAGGTCGACGACGTTCCCGGAAACAGTGTAGCCATCGCCGTGCCCGCCTGTAATGGTAAGCGCGTTGATGCTCAATTGAAGGCGTGGTCCCGGAATCAATCCTTCGTCCACTGCCTTTTTTACACCTAAATCAGTTCCTAGAGCATCCCGGACGGATGTGATTCCGGCATGGAGTGTCGTTTTCAAGTATTCCGCCGCTTGGTAATACATGAACGAGAACGGCGTTGCAAGCCGATCGGCGATCGGTGAGAATTCGAGCATCATATGGACATGCGTGTCGATGAATCCCGGAAGAATCGTGCCGCCTTGGGCATCAATCACGGTTTCGTCGCCATTCGCCTGAAAGTCTTCTTCCTTTCCAATAAACTCAATTCGATTGTCTTCAATAACGACAATTTGCCCTTCCTTCGGCTCGCTGCCTGTTCCATCTATAATAAGACCATTCTTTACAATTTTTTTAACCATGTAAATCCCTCCATTATAATGTTTTCACTAAAATGCCGGCGATGATGACGGAAGCGACTGTTACCGTCGTGAAGCCGCCAATTAGCATCGGGGCAAGCAATTCATTGAAAATCGCCTTCTCTTCTTTCTCATCTCTCGCAATGCTTCGGCTTACTTCTTCACATAGGATGTAATCTCCCGGGAACCCGAATAGAGCAGTCAGTGCAACCGGCATGCCTTTGTAAGGGTTCCACCCGACGAGCTTGGACATGAGGAATCCGCCTAGAGCGATACCGAATGTACCAATTAACAAAATTAGAACGACGCTCGGTAAGTTGTGCAAAACGTCCTTCGGTGTTACGCCGGCCATTGTTCCGATTACGACAAAGATGATCGCAATCATCGTAATCGTAAAGGAATTTGCCTTCTCCAATGATTTTGCTTCAAAGAGGCCAAGTTTCAAACCAATAACACCAATCGCAAGGCACCATAGGCTGTAGTGGATGGGAGTAACCGAACCTAGTGCAACACCGATGGATGCGCCGACAAAGATGAAGAACAATTTTAATGTTGCGCTTGTTGCAAGAGGGCTTGCCTTTTTCTTCTGTTCCGTTTGTTCCACCGGTTCAGTAACCATCGGACGATACGTACCATTGTCCATTTCGGTTTGAATAACTTTCGCGTACTTGCGCATGAATGTTGCAGCGAGCGGCATGCCGAGCACGCCTTGGAAAGCGACGATCAATGCGGGAATGATGACGAGGCTCGATAAACCAATCTCTGTCAACTTGTCAGTCGTAATCAACAACGCGATAATTCCACCGCTGATCGGGCCAATCCCTGCTACCGCAGTAGGATAATCAAAGATCAATGGGATGATAATTAAAATTAGAATGCCGGAAAAGATAACTCCGCCAAGTGAGATCATGACGGCTTTAATTTGGCTTTTCAACAGTGAAAAGGGAATCATTGTCCCCATATGCAAAATCGCTGGCCCGATTAAGAGGGCGCCGAGCGCAGGGAATTGTGCTTTATCCAACAAGTCCTTCGGGAAAATACCGAACCATGTCAGAAGGAGAAACCCTACCATTGCAGTCAACAGCATAGGAATTCGGGCTCTGGATACAATTGAAAGCCATTCGCCTAGCGCAATTAAAGCAAAAATGAGAGTTGTGGCGATAACTGGGTTTGATAACATAGATGTCTACCTTCTTCCGATAAAGTAAGAGCGAATGGCGCTCACTTAGTAATATGATATACAATATATCACTGTGAAAAATGATTTGTAAATAGTTTTTAGGCAATTTAATAATTTTCCTATAATGAAAACGCATACAATATATCGCAATCTATATAGAAGAGATTTTTAAATTTTATGAAAAGATTAGTATGCGACAAAGGCATAAGGATAATGGTTTGGATGCCTTTTAAGGGATTATCTTTTCAAAGGAATATAGTTTTTATGTTTCTTGTAAATAAAGAAAAGCACTTTCCTTTAATATGGAAAAATAATATAAGAAAATAATAAACTGAAGAGAAGAGGATTTGTAAAGAAGTTACGATGGAATTGATTTCGGATGATTTATAGTGTTGGAGTAGATAGAAGTTAGCAGCTTGACGAATAATTTTCACTCCTCGTAAATATCATTGTAAGTGTAGCGAACTGCCTATAAAGTAACATCCTATAGCTCACCAAGAGCAGGGTATCGAAGCTTTCTAAAAGTAAACGGAATTATCTTTTTTTTCATTTCTAAAATATGGTAGAGTGAAATGGATGTCTATAAACACGGGTAATGGGGGGACGCAAGATGAGTTGGTTAAGTGTTTTTGGTATGTGTATTATTCCGTTCTTTTTATTTTTTTCGTACACAACACTAATGTTTACTCGGGGAAATGAATCCAAAAGTGAAAGGGGAAAAAGGATTCTCCATGCTTCCTACAAGTATTCCATCCCTGTTTTTCCGATTGGATGGCTGTTGATTGAAGGCTACCATCGGATTATCAAGGCGGTCACGTTTGACGTGTACCGGGAATACATGGTGATTCTGATATTACTTTTATTCATCGCACAAGGGTTGAGTATTATGATTCTTAAAAGGAATACAGAAGTCGCGCCCACATAGTTTCTATTGAAAAAGCGGAGAATCCTCTTGGGATCTCCGCTTTCAATATTAGAGCTTGAACTGTCTCACGAGGCTATTCAATTCCTCGGACATACGAGCCAATTGATCTGAACTGGATGCCACTTCTTCCATCGAGCTTGCTGTTTGCTGAACTGATGCGGAAGTTTCTTCGACTCCTGCAGCCGCTTCCTCAGAAACCGACGCGATTTCATCGATTTTCATATTGATTTTCCCTGTGCTTTCCACTATGTCGTTTAAATTCGAGCTAACGGTCATAATATTATCACTCATTTGGGAAACCGCTTCACTAATTTTACCGAATGTGATGCCGGTCAATTTGATCTGCTCAGATCCCGTTTCCACTTCTCTATATCCGTCCGCCAGTGCTGCTGTAACGACTTTCGTTTCCTGTTGAATGCTGCTGACAATTCCTGAAATGTCAGAGACAGAAAGGGCGACTTGTTCGGCCAATTTTCGTACTTCATCTGCGACGACTGCGAACCCACGGCCTTGTTCTCCAGCACGTGCCGCCTCAATCGCTGCATTAAGTGCAAGTAAATTCGTCTGCTCGGCAATATCATGAATGACGGTAACCAATTTCGAAATTTCTCCCGTCCGGACTGCCAAACCTTCCACTTGCTGCACGGATTGACGTACAATACCGTTTATATTCTCCATTTGTTCATTCGAAGAATCCATCATTTCCTGTCCTTCTGCCGTCATCGTCCGCACGGCATCCGAGTGGGTTTGTACCGTTTCTCCATTGCTTTCTGCCTCTTGTACTTTGCCTGAAAACAGTTCCATCATGACGGCAAGATCGCTCGCATTGTTAGCCTGTGTCTCAGATCCGACCGCTAATTCCTGCATAGTCAGAGCAATTTGGGAAGATCCGGCTTTTACTTCGTTTGCAGATTGTGTCAATTCTTCACTGTGCGAAGCAACCGTATTCGCCACTTCGTTAATTTGTTTAATGATGTTGTGGACTTTGCTGTTCATGTCATTCATCGCATCTACAAGCTGGCCGACTTCATCCTTCGCCATCGTGTGAAGCGGTTCTTGTCCGATATCGCCATCTGCAATGACGCGCATCCGTTCTGCCACGGCAATGACCGGCTTGGAGATGCTGCGTGCGGTGATGAAGGCGACTGCGATGGAGAGGAGGATTATGAGTACGGAGCCGATTACGCCGATTAAGCTAGAACGGTTCCCGGAATCAATGATGTTCATTCCTACTTTCTGCATATTCGCTTCACTATTATCTGCCAGCGAATCATAGCCATTTTTAATATCAGAAATATCCTTGTTCACAGCTAGTAGATTCTTGTAGGCTGCGTCTTTATTTCCTTTGTCGTATTCTTCAAATACATTTTTTGTAATATATTCACGCCAAGCGACAGTCTTTTTAATTAATTGATCGAACTCCTCTGAGTCGCTAATTGAGCGGACAATTGCCTCACTCTCTTTCCCGGTGGCTGAATATTTCTCGAATAATTCCTTATACATCGGGTCACCTGTCAACATATAGCCTTGTGCTGATGAAATACGGCCCGACATCGATTCTGACAGCTTTTCATTGGCAATCAAGAGCTTCGCATGTTCGTTAATGATTTCGTCGACATGGCGATTCGCCTGCATGTTGTCTACGAAGTTAAAGCCGCCGTATGCGATCAGCAGCACGATAACAATCCCGAAGCCGAAGAGTATTTTTGTTGCAATGTGTTTGAACTTCATACAATTCTTCCTTCTTTCTGGATAATGAATTCTAGTAAAATGAATAAATCTAGTAAACTCCTAATGCAATATAGCATTTCAAAAGACCTATGTAAAGTTTAAATGTTAGTTCTTTTGATGTTGAGCAGTTTTTAATGATCATGATAGGAACTTACTATTAGTATTGTTAAGGAATGGGTTTCAAAACAGGATCTTAGCGAAGGTTAATTGCTGGAAGTAGATTTGATAAAAATAGAAATGATTCGGTAAATACTTCGTTCTACGTTTTCTTTTATTACTCTCGAATAAACAGGGGATACCTCAAAAGCTACCGCATGCCGTGCGAAAAAAGAAATTTTCATCATGCATCCTGAACATTAGACAAATAAATCTGTCGAAGGAAATAGAGTTGGGGAATTTTTTTCCGAAATAACTATGTATACCTCGTTATTTATCACAATTTTTTGATTTAATCAGCACGGAAGTTACTGTAAAGTAAAGGAAAGAAATAGACTGGGGGAAAGGGAATGCGCGGTAAAGGAATTGCATTGTTTTTTTCAAGCGTTGCTGTCGCCTGTTCAATGTTAATTATAATCAGCGCCCATCTGTTAGATGACTGGGCAAAAGCTGGTTTTGATTTCCCTGAAAAAGCGACTGCGGCAGTACAGGACGAGCAATTGGACATGGGGATGTACTTGGCAAACTGGCAAGCAGAATTGAGCCATAACGGATTCACAGAGGAGCAAGTGGAGAAGGGGAAGGAAATTGTGAAGAAGCATTTGGGAGAAACCGATTTGACTTCTCTTGCGGGGGTTGACGGAAATTGAAAAGAACGAACTTGATGGGCAATATAAGGGAAAGAGGTTTTCTATCCATTGTAGCCAGTCAAGTTCGTTCTTTTGTTTGCTTGAAATTTCCACGTTATTCAATACTCTCAATGACGGAGGTCACTTTAAATTCATTGTCATCCGTTTTATGGCTATATTCGCGTTTGATTTCCCCGAAGCCTTCTGCAAAATAAACGCGGGAAACAGCCCCATCTTCATAAGTATGTTCAATAATGACGACATCCTGGAATGACTGCAGAGGTGTGTCCAGCTCGGCATCGGTGGCCGTCACTGTCCATTTATCAAACGTATCGCCTTTCTCTAATGGAAATTGCAAATACGTCCCAATAGGTTGCATGTCTCGAATTGTCTCTAATGTGGTGGCAACCCCTTCGGCATCGGACGGCTCCTGCTGAAGAAGGGTGATTTGATTATCGCCCAGGCGGTACGAGCGGAGCATCTCCATGCCGCCATTATCTTCATATACATTCACATGATGATCATCCAGCCATTCCGTGCGTAATGTGTAGGTTGCATACTCATTCCCATCGCCCAGAAAGTGAGCGATTGAACCGTCCTGCAAGAAATAGTCTTTCATGTTGGTGGTGTTCTCCGACTGAATCGTGTCATTCTGTTCAGAGCTGGACGGAACCTCAGTTGAATCTGGCGGTGTCTCTTTTGTACAAGCCATCAGCAGTAGCGGCAACAATAAAAGGAACGTAAATTTCTTCATAAAGGCCACTCCTTTTTCACTTTTTCTAAGTATACCGTGATGCATGGCAGTAATCAAAAAGCAGCGGCAACGATCAGCCATCGGATTAATAGCGTGACAGAAAATACGCCTCGTTGAAAAGAACACATGGGTGATCAGGAACCAGGTTCTTCGCCTGTCTGTGTGCTTCATACGCTTTGTCGATTTGTCCCAGTTTGTCATAGCAGTACGTCAGTTGAATCAGGGGCATCCATGTCCAGGAGGCTTGATTAATAATGCCCATTGTTTTCGGCTGTTGCAGCGAGAGGATTAATTCCAGCCAATAGATGGCTTTGTCATAATCTTCGTGTTCGATGTAGTACTGGCCAATCTCACTGCAGGCTTCCCCTCGAGGCAAGTCGTATTCGAATGTCTTCAATAAAGCGGACAGCCGTTTATCCTCATCCATTCCCTTGTAGCAATTTGCCATACTCAGACAGGCGATGATCTTATCTTCTTTCCAACCTTTTCGACAGTTTAAAAACTTCTCGAATTGGACAACGGCTTCCTCTTTGCGACCGTTGTACATCAATTCATTCGCAAAATATAACGTATCCCGGGGAGTGAAAACTTCTTGTCTTTCCTGCATGCCTAAATAGATATTCAAATTTCGGGAGGACGGGGGCTTCTCATTTTTGTGCGTAATCGCCACGTCACTGTCATAGGAAGTTCCGGAAACCTCCATATATTCATGCACTCTGCCGAACCAGCGAAATCCGGCCGCCCTCCTGATAATCCGGTTGCGCCGCAAGCTGTACGAAACCTGGCCATTCGGGCCCGTTGTCAGGTGGTAGGGCATCGTCACGCGATCAATGGTACCGTCCAATTTTGCTTTTAACTCCTGAAATGCCTGACGATCCGGCTCCAGCAGCACATCATCCGCATCCAGCCACAATATGTACTCTTTCGTCGCATGTGCAAAAGAATAATTTCGAGCCGCCGCAAAATCATCATTCCACTCGAAATCAAACAGGCACTCCGTAAATTCCTTCGCAATCTGCTTGGTGCGATCCACCGAACCCGTGTCTACAATGATTATTTCATCCACAAGGTCATAGACCGACTGCAAACATCTTCCGAGCACCGCTTCTTCATCTCGAACAATCATGCAGAGGCTGATCTCGCTAGAACCACTCATCTAATTACCACCCTCTTCCTTGGCAGTCGTACATAGTATACGGACTCATGTCACTTATTGTTGGGCGAAGGGTGGAGATTTAAACAGTCAATTTTGGGTAGTTGGCTGGGGATTATTTGGCGCAGGGCGGTTGGATATGGCATGGGAAGGTTGATAGCTCGTGTTTTGCTTCGACTTACTGGCGTTCGTTTTCATTAATTGGCGTTCAGCTCGAGTTAATGGCGTTCGTTTTGACTTATTAGCGTTCATCCGGAGTTAATGGCGTTCGTTTTGAGTTATTGGCGTTCAGTCGAAGTTAATGGCGTTCGTTTTGAGTTATTGGCGTTCAGTTGGAGTTAATGGCGTTCGTTTTGTTTATCTGGCGTTCGTTACGTTTATCTGGCGTTCGTTTTGTTTATCTGGCGTTCGTTTTGTTTATCTGGCGTTCATTTTGTTTATCTGGCGTTCATTTTGTTTATCTGGCGTTCATTTTGTTTATCTGGCGTTCGTTTTGTTTATCTGGGGTTCGTTTCGTTAATCTGGCGTTCATTTTGTTTATCTGGCGCGCAACATAATATATTGGCGTCCCCCTCGATATACTGACGTCCCCTTCGATATATTGTCCATTCCATCCAATAACCTGCCATTCCCCCGTTGCATATCCGCATCTCAAGTAGACTGGAAACATCAAAAATCCCCTTTCGCCTTCGAAAGGGGATTACGTACTTCATTACACCAATTCCAGCGGCTGATCTTCAGATGCTTCTTCCAGCATGTGCACTGTTGTTTTGCGAATCAACATAGGCAGCACACCGAATGAGTATGGTTTGTAAACACGCTCTGTCCATTTGTGTCCGTCTTTGCCGTAGACGCCCATATTGACAGAAGGGATGTTTAGTTTCTGGATGGTGTCGAATGGAATCGAGTAGATGTGGTTCCATTCCGGCAAGTTGTGGACTAGCGGCTCTAGCTGTTCTTCTGTTTCGTGGATGGACAGGAAGCTGCCGTCCGCCAAGTATGGGAAGAATTTCTTCAGTTCGAAACGTTCGCCTGTCAGCTCGCTCATTTCTTTCAGCACGTTCGCGATGGACGACTGGATTTTTTCATCTCGTGCGACGTCTGCCTTCAAATAGTTATGAGGCAGGAACGGAGGCGCGAAGAATAAGATGACGCGCGGTCTCTTTTCAGGATCGGCTGCCTGCAAGGCACTGACGATGGAGAAGCTCGTATCCCGCAAGTCGCCGGTTTGATTTGCGAGCGCTTCGTTAATGATCGATTTTACATCGACGCCGCGCTGAATTAAATACTGCAGATAGTCATCATATGTTGTCACATCGATATGCCAAGACAAATCGCGTGTCGGCAAGCCAGTGAAATCAATATACTCTTCGAACTGTTGCTGCAGGTACTGTTCCGTCTCCTCGCAAGCCTCTTTTGCTTCATCAAGCAACTTACCGAGAATTTGCTCGGGTGTATCCTCGTAGACAAAATAGTTGAAGTAGAGATGGCTGCTGATGGCCGTTTGGACGGTATACAATTCCTTTGTGTCGCGTTGCTGCAGGCAAGTCGGCGGCAGCACGAGCTCGCCAGGAATCTTTTCCGCTAGCGCGTATCGATTGTGAATCCGTTCTGTTAATTTGGCGGCGATAAAGTTCGGATCGATGCCCGAGAGTGTATCTCCGACATGGACTTCCTTGCCGTATATATGGAAGCAAGGCAGAATTTTGCCCGCAGCTCCTGTGTAAATATATCGGTGCGTGTCGCCGTCGTACAATGGCGTGATGAAATCGGTATTGATAGCCATCACAAATGAAAGTCCTTGATCTGCTTGCAGGCGGTTTAATTCGGAAAGGGCACCGACAATTCCGCGGTGTTCGCTTTCTTCGTCGCCGTTGCAAAGCAGGAGAACATTGCCTGTCAATTCTTCGGGATGTTCCGAGAAATAAAGAATGTTGGCGATATGGACAGCAGCGCCGCTCTTCATGTCAACAGAACCGCGTCCGAACATCCAGTCACCCGATAATGCCTCTTCCTGCAATACCGGGTCGCTATCATAGCCGCGGAAGAACACTTCCATCGCATCCGTAGAGAAGGCATCTTGCTTCAGCGGACCGAAATCTTCGACTGCGACGGTATCAATATGCGAATGGTAAAGGACTGTTTGGTTTGATTGTTTTCCGCCTTGCACGAAAGCGAAGACATTTTGACGGCCGATTGGATCTCCTTCAATTGTTTGGAGCCAGAGATGGTCGGGATGCTGTTCGAAATAAGGGAATGACCGGAGAATCCGGTAGATTTCCTGGACAATTTCCACCTCACCAAGTGTTCCGTTGATGCTGTTGATGCTTACCAAATGACGAGTCAACATCTCGACCTGTTGTGATACTTCTAATGATCGTAGTTGATTGTACATATCTCGTGCCTCCTTAATTGAGTTATTTTTTCCGTTCGATCGGATAGAGATTTGTAAAATAGTCCTTTGTGATTTCTTTTACTTTTCCGCTTAAGAACAAGACGGCGATGACGTTCGGAATGACGACAAAGGCGAGCAATAAATCAAGGAACTGCCAGATGAACTGGAGTCCGCCTACAGCCCCGACGAGAATGGCCCCGATGTAAATGAAGCGCATGACTTTTGAAAATCCTGTCCCGAAAAGGAATTCAGCTTGTTTCTCACCATAGAAAATGATGACGACAACCGTTGTGATAACAAATAAGAAAAGTGTAGCCGAGACGATCGTTCCAGCAAAGGATGCGCCGAATACTGGCACAAATGCTTCTGTGACCATCGATGAAGCCTGATCTGGTGATATCGTTTTCCATACGCCTGAAGTCAGGACGACGAGTGCCGTTATCGTACAAACGATGAGCGTATCGACGATTACCTCAAAGACGCCCCAAAAACCTTGTTTCGCCGGATGATTCGTAATGGCTGCAGAATGGGCGATCGGTGCTGTTCCCATACCGGCTTCATTGGAATAAAGTCCACGAGCAAGTCCCCAGCGAATCGCTGCCGCCACACCCGCTCCTGCAAAACCGCCTGCTGCTGACATTGGCTTAAATGCATGCTCGAAAATTAATCCGAAGGCTGCAGGGAGTTCCTTCACATTCGCAAAGATAACAATTAACGCCGCCACTAGATAGATGACAACCATAAATGGAATCAACTTCTCCGATACTTTCCCGATCGTTTTGATTCCACCGTAGGTAACTAAGATCACGAGTAGGGCAACTAGAATGCCAGTAACGATGGGTGGCAACCCGAATGAACCTTTCATTGTTGTCGCGATGGAATTAGACTGCACCATCGTACTTGCAACAATTTCAATCATGAGCGCAAAGGCCAGAAAAGAAGCGACCTTTTTCCAGCCAAGCCCTTTCCGGATGTAATACATTGGTCCGCCGACATATTCGCCGGCTTCGTTTTTCTCCCGATAATGCATGCCGAGTACAACTTCTGAGTATTTGGTTCCAATCCCAATTAAAGCAACAAGCCACATCCAGAAGATCGCACCGGGTCCACCTAGTGCGATGGCTACCGGAACGCCGACGATGTTTGCTGCGCCCATCGTGGAAGCGAGTGCGCTTGTCGTCGCCTGAAATGGCGTCAATGTGCCGTTCCCTTCGCTCTTCGAAAAAATCTTGCCAAAGGTTTGTTTCATAATATGTGGGAAATAGCGAAACTGGAAAAATCCAAGACGCACCGTTAGAATGATCCCGCCGCCGATCAGAATGGCGATGATGGGAATGCCCCATATGAAATTTGAAATATCCGCAATGAACTTTGTAAACCCTTCCATTTCTCCCAACCTCTCTATTTATCTCTCTTTAGAAAGCGCTTTCACGTTGTGCGTAAGTATTCCGCATTGTGGAATTAATTCCGCATCGTGAAATGTTAATACTATTTTAGTTCTGTTTTTAGGTGATTGTCAATCTCTTTTTCTTTTATATTGGGAAGGGTCAGAAAATTAAAGATGCGAGGGCAGGTCGGTTTTGATACAATATGGGGAAGACGGGAGGCGAAGCAGAGATGATCCAATCGATAGACCGGGCAATGCTCATCATAGGAGCCATGTCAGAATCAAATAAAGACAAATGGCTCGTCGCCGAATTGGCGGAAAAGACGGGACTGCCGATCAGTACGGTATATCGGTTGCTGCAATCCCTGGAAATGCATGACCTCGTTTCTCAAATTGAACATACGAAACAATATGAACTTGGCTATAAATGGGTAGAACTCGGCTTGAAAAAATACGAAAAGCTGGATATCCGGCACGTTGCTCGTCCAATTCTCGAGAAATTGGCGAAAGCTGTGGAGGAGACGGTCTACTTGAACGCGCCGAATGATGAGGTGTCGATCATCGTCGATCGAATCGATAGTCCGCGAAATGTCCGGATTATCGATAGCATCGGTGAACGCATTCCGATGCATATCGGGGCAGCGAACAAAACGATGCTGGCATATGCGCCGCCCCAAACAACGGAAGCGCTGCTCAAACGGCTGATTACAGAAGAGGATGTGCGGATTGAGTTCCAGCAACAATTGCGGTCCATCAAACGGAAAGGCTTTGCTATTAGCAGAGGCGAAAAGACAAAAGGGACCTTAGCCGTCGGGGCACCGGTCTTTGATTTCGAAGGTAGGGTACTTGGGGCTATCAGCATCGAGGCGCTTGAAATGCAAACAACGGAAGATCAGCTGGATCTTTTTATTGAAAAAGTGACGGAAGCGGCTGAAGAGATTTCTTCCGCGATGGGGCAAAGCAATTAAATAGACGACGAGTTGAAAACGCAGGAATTGCATAAATTCCATGCGTTTTATTTTTTGAGTTAGTCCAGCTGCTATAATCAGATAATATCGAAATATGTTACAATGGATAGTAAAATTTACCGTTACTCGAGACTGTAATGAAAGGGGGAGACACATGTGGGAATAGCAGTGGAAGATATCGTAAACCTGCCGCTTCTAGAAGGGGCTTCCATAGTGACAGCGAAAGATCGGGTCAGCGAACGCATTGTCGAATGGGTGTCAGTCATTGAAAATCCGGTTGAGAATTTTGTCAGAGATAATGAATTTGTTTTAAGTACAGGGATCGGATGCTATGGAGATCCATTAAAACTATTGAAGTTTGTTGAGGATGTTTATAATTCGGGAGCATCCGTTTTGGCAATTGCAACAGGCCGGCATGTATTTTCCATCCCTGCAGAGATTATTCAATATGCAGAGGAAAGAGGATTTATCATCATGGAAATTCCATGGGAGATCCGGTTTGCAGATATTGTTCATGAAATCATGAGTTGTTTAATCGATTTGCGGCAAGGCCAGGCAGACCGGCCAAAAGATGTGCAACAGCAGCTGATTCAAATGATTTTAGAAGGAAAATCGATTGGCCAGCTTGCGGAGTTGATCGAAGGGGAACTGGAAGTGGCTGTTTTAATTTTTGACGAGAAGGGAAGGTGCGCGGCGGGCAGTGCGAATACAGATCGGATAGAAAGCCTGAAGGATGGTGAAACGGATAAAAGCATCGAAATTAGAGATTCCCATCATCCTATGCATGCCAGAGCGCGTAAAGTGGATGATGAAGAAGGTCAATTAATTCATTTCACAATCAAATCAAATGGTGTGTATAAAGGGGATTATTATTTGCTATGTGAGGCGGACCGGGAACTGAGCTTACAGGAGCTGGCCATTGCTGAGCAAGGAGTGGCGGCTGCGGCCTTATGGTTTTCAAGAGATAATGCCGTCATGGAAGCCGAAAGCCGGATGCAAAATGAATTTCTGTTAAGTCTTGCGATGGGACATCAAATGTCAGCAGATCATATTGACGCACATGCCGAGTTTTTCCGTTATGATTTGTCGCTCCCTTATGACTGTATTGTCGGTCGCCCGGAAAATCTGGAGCGGCTCCATCTAGAAAATCCTTCTTATGAAAAGCCGGCATTGGAGAGGATCCATACATTCATCAAGGATGGCATGTTGTATGCTGCGGAAAATGTGCATCGGCGATTGTTGTATGCATATAAAAATGCTGAAATTATTATTTACTTGGAAACTTCAAATGGAACTGCTGCTGATACGGCCAATCAATTCTTGGATCTAGTGGAAAGGCGGTTTAGCCACCTGTTGCCGGAAGTTGTATTTTCGTGGGGGATCGGCCGGCAAAAGGATGGTGTTTGGGAATTTGCCAACAGCTTTACGAAAGCGAAAGCAGCGCTCGATATGGGAAGAAACCAAATGGGGATTGGAAAGAGGACGTATTTTGACGAAACACAAATGAACCGATTGCTGCTGAATTTGGCTATTACGAAGGATGTCCAGCAAATCACCTCTTCCATCGTCGCGCCGCTGGTTGAATATGACGACCAAAAAGGGATGGATCTGATTCATACGTTTTCGGTCTATCGCAATAACTGCGGAAATGTCAGCCAGACAGCTCGGAAATTAAACTTGCACCGCCAATCTCTATTGTATCGACTGCGAAAAATTGAAACGTTGACAGGCCGTTCCATTGCAGATCCCGACCATTCCTTTCTTCTTGAACTAAGCATTCGAGTGTGGAAAACAGGCGTTCAGAACATGGAGGAGCATCTGGATTCCATATTGGAAAGAAATAAGCCGGCAGCGGATGGTTACCATTAATTCGAAAATGGAATTAGTCTTGTACAGTGAGACGTATCCGTAAAATAATTGTGAAAAGGAGTCGATTTCGGCTCCTTTTTTGTCGTTCTCAAATTATCGGGTGATGAATTAAAAAAAGTGTATGAAAAAAGGGAGTGGAAGTTCATACAAAATAGACGGTGAATTTATATTATTCAGATTATATACTGGCTGTAATGAAATAGGAAGGTAGTTTGTGAATCTATTAGAGCTTTAGAGCCTAATTGAGTTGGTAAATTGGATGCTGGCTGCACTGGAGCGATGCCGAGAAGTAACGAATCATGATGAGGAGGGTTTGAAGATGATGCCGTTTAGTTTGGAGGAATATCAACATCGATTACACAAGACGAAGGCCAAAATGGAGCAACTAGGAATTGATGTATTGTTAATTACTGATCCAGCCAATATGAATTACTTATCGGGTTACGATGGCTGGTCATTTTATGTAGATCAAATGCTCATTGTCATTGTGGATGAAGCGGAACCAATTTGGATTGGCAGGAAGATGGATGCGAATGCGGCGGTTGCGACGACGTGGTTACAGCCGGAGCACGTGCTTTATTATCCAGAAGATCATATCCATTCGACCGAGAGACACCCAATGGATTACATCGCATCGGTTTTGAAGCGGCTCCGCCAAGCTGAACGCCGTATTGGAATTGAAATGGCGGCTTATTACTTTTCGGCACTTTCTTATGTGAAGTTGCAATCGAATTTACCAAACGCCAAATTTGTCGATGCAAGCCTGCTTGTCAATTGGGTCCGAATCGTGAAGTCGGAGCCGGAAATTGAGTATATCCGCAGGGCAGCACAAATTGCCGGTCTTGGCATGGATGCTGCGGCTGCCACAATTCAGGAAGGGATCCGGGAGTGTGACGCTGCTGCTGCCATTTTCAAAAGCTTAGTGACCGGCACAGACAGTTACGGCGGTGATTATCCATCCATCGTTCCACTGCTTCCAGCCGGAAAAAATACATCGACTCCTCATTTGACGTGGACAGATCGGAGATATTCGGGAAATGAAATCGTCATTATCGAGCTGGCGGGTTGCCATAGACGCTATCATGCACCGATGGCCCGGACCATTTCCATTGGTAAGCCTGCGGAAGAGGTAATGAATGTGTCCAACATATTGGTCGAAGGATTGAATGCTGCACTGGAAAGCGTCAAGCCGGGCGCTGTGTTAGAGGAAGTTGAATTTGCCTGGAATCAAGTCATTTCGAAGCATGGGATCGTTAAGGAATCTCGGCTTGGCTATCCCGTTGGCATTGGATACCCGCCGGATTGGGGCGAACATACGGCGAGCATCCGGAAAGGGGATCGGACGGTCCTCCAGCCGAATATGACTTTTCATATGATACCTGGTCTTTGGTTCGATGATTATGGAATTGAAATTAGCGAAACGTTCCGGGTGACAGAGAACGGTTGTGAAGTGTTGACGGATTTTCACCGGGGTTTAATCGTGAAGGATCAGATTGATTTAGCAATGTAACGGGCAAGGGGGTGGCAGAATTGGAGCAAGTTAAGACATTACTTGATGGCAAGCTAGAAACGCAGTTAATTTCCTGGCGGCGGCATCTTCATCAGTATCCTGAATTAAGTTTTCAGGAGCATAAGACTGCATCCTTTGTCGCAAGCATCTTGTCCGAAATTGAGGGCATTACAATTCAAACGGGGATTGGTGGTACTGGTGTTGTGGCGACTCTCACCAATGGGCCGGGAAAAACAATTGCCATCCGTGCGGATATGGATGCGCTGCCCATCACAGAAGAGAATTCACATGACTATCGATCTTTGCATGACGGTGTTATGCATGCATGTGGACATGATGCGCATACTGCCATCCTGCTGGGGGTTGCCACACAAATGGCGAACAGGGCTGCCGAGAACGGATGGCAAGGAACGATCAAGCTTATTTTCCAGCCGGCTGAAGAAGCGACCGATTTAGAAGGATATTCAGGTGCACCAAGAATGCTTGAAGAGGGGGTTCTAGAAGGAGTGGAAGCTGTCATGGCGCTCCATATGTGCCCGTGGCATCCGGTCGGCACCATCCAAATGAACGATGGTCCAAGCATGGCGAGTGTGGATGTATTCCATGCCGAGATAGGTGGGAGTGGCGGCCATGCCGGTTATCCACACCTTGGGTCGGACCCGGTCTGGATGCTCGGCTCGGTGCTGCAAGCATTTTACGGGATGCCTTCCAGAAGGCTTTCGCCGCTTGAAACGGGTGTAGCAAGCATTGGGGAAATCCATACCGGAACGGCGAGCAATGTCATTCCGGGAAAAGTAGAAGTAACGGGTACGATCAGGGCTTACTCGCCAGCTGTGCGGGAGCAATTAATCCAAGAGGTGGAACGGGCTTTCAAAATCGCAGAAACGCTAGGAGGCACGTATCAATTCCAAGTAGATCGGGGCGAACCTGCTCTTGTTAATGATTCGGCCGTTAATCGTATCATCCGCAAGGCTGCTGAAAGGTGTATTCCGGGTGTGGCTATTGTGGAGGAGCCGTTTGGGATGGGCGGAGAGGATTTTGCATATATGGCAAAAGCGGTTCCAGGAGCGATGTTTTTTCTAGGATGTGCGTTTCCGGAAGGGAAGCAGCGGGATCTCCATACGAATCATTTCGATATTGATGAGCGTTGCTTGGCAATAGGCGTCGCCATTCTGACAGAAGCAGCAACGCAATTGTTGGAAGGTTGATAGGGATAGAGAGGGGCGAGGACAGATGGAAACGACCATGCAAAGTAAACCGATGTTTTTGGCAGGCAGATGGGTGCAAGGGGAAGAGTGCATCGACGTATTTGATCCCCAGGATGGATCACTTATAAGCAGCGTGCCGGCAGCAACCGGGGACGATATGCTTCTGGCCATTGAGGAGGCAAAGGAAGGGGCAAAACGTTCGGCCGCTTTACCGGTGCATGCGAGGATGCGGATCCTGAATGATGCAGCCCTCTATATAGAGGAACACTTTGATTTATATGCGGAGACGATCGCATCAGAAGGCAGCAAGACAATTAAAGAAGCCGTCTCAGAAGTAATGCGCTGCATTCAAACGTTGCGTTTAAGTGCCGAAGAGGCTAGACGGATACAAGGAGAGACCATTCCTTTTGATCAATCTGAAACAGGGGAAGGGCGGATCGGCTATTATTACCGTTTTCCGATTGGCATCATTGCGGCCATCACCCCATTCAATGATCCATTGAATCTCGTTGCGCATAAAGTCGGCCCTGCGATTGCTTCGGGAAATGCCATCATTGTGAAGCCGGCAACCGCCACGCCATTGAGCGCATTGCTTCTGGCGGAGGCGTTCGAACAGGCCGGGTTGCCGCCAAAAATCCTGTCAGTCATTACAGGGAGGGGCGGTGTGATCGGGGATCTCTTAGTCACACATCCTGCAATCCGAATGGTTTCCTTCACGGGTGGTCTGGAAACTGGGGAAAGGATTTCGAGGAAAGCAGGTCTCAAGAAATTGAGCATGGAGCTCGGTTCCAATTCACCAGTCATCATCCTGAAAGATGCCGACATAGCGGCGGCCGTGGATGCGACTGTATCCGGTGCATTTAGCGCGGCGGGGCAGAATTGCCTGGGGGTCCAGAGAATCTACATTGAAAAAGGCGCATTTGAAGAATTTCAAATGAGATTTGTGGAAAAGGCAGGACGATATGTAATCGGGGACAAACAATCACTTGCAACTGACATGGGACCGTTAATTAATGAGAGAGAGGCGGAGCGGGTCGAGCAATGGGTGGCCGAAGCCGTAGCCGAGGGGGCGGAGCTTCTTACTGGAGGCGAGAGGATCGGAGCATTTTACAAGCCTACGGTATTAACGAATGTCCCTTCGAGTTGCAGAATCGCAATTCAAGAAATCTTTGGCCCTGTTGTCTTGTTGTATGAGGTAGCCGATCTGGAAGACGCGATATCCAAAGCAAATGAAGTGCCGTATGGCTTGCAAGCAGGCATTTTCACTCGCAATATTGAGAACGCTTTCAAAGCGATTCAAGAGTTGGATGTCGGCGGCATTATGATCAATGACAGCAGTGATTATCGAATTGACGGCATGCCGTTCGGCGGTGTAAAAGGCTCCGGGCTTGGAAGAGAAGGTGTGAAGTTCACCATCCAAGAAATGACGGAACCGAAAGTGGTCAGTTTTAACTTGCATCAGGGCTAGCATCGATATGGAAGAGGTCTCACTGTTTTAGTTCAGAATACTAAAAAGGAGAACAGACAATATGGATAAAAGTTCGAGGATGATGAATAGTGTCTTCTGGGTATCTGCCATTGTAATTGTTGCCATGGTGTTATGGGGTGCTTTTGATGCTGCGGGGATGTCGCGATGGGCAGATCAGGCCTATACATTCGTAACAGAAGCGTTTAGCTGGTTTTATCTTCTTTCTGTCCTGGCCATCGTATTATTTTGTGCCTGGCTCGCTATTAGCAAGTACGGCAAAGTGAAATTGGGCCGAGATGATGAAAAGCCGAAATACTCCTACTTTGCGTGGATCGGCATGCTATTCAGCTGTGGATTCGGCGCTGGACTCGTGTTTTGGGGAATTGCCGAGCCGATGACTCATTTTGCGACATCTCCGACTGGCTCAGATGGGATGACATCTGAAGCAGGACGCCGTGCGATGCAATATTCCTTCTTCAATTGGGGTGTCCATCAATGGTCAGTATTCACGATTGTCGGTTTGGCACTTGCTTATATCCAATTCCGCAAAAAGGAAACGGGGATGATTAGTGATACGCTGAATCCGATTATCGGCAAGGAAAAAAAGAAAACATTACGGAAAACCATCAACACATTAGCGGTCATCACGACCGTTCTAGGAGTGGCTACCTCTTTAGGGATGGGGATTTTACAAATTAATGGCGGATTGAATCATGTATTCGCCGTCCCTCAAAACAGCATGTCCCTCTTTTTTATCACCATGACGCTACTCGTGCTCTATTTGATATCCGCCTTGACGGGTTTAGATAAGGGAATCAAATTTCTCAGTATCCTAAATATGAGTCTAGCAATCGGCATGATCATTGTCGTGCTCATCCTCGGACCGACGCAATTTATCTTTGAGGCGTTCGTGCTTGGACTCGGGGATTATATTCAGAACTTTTTCGGTATGAGCCTTGGCATGTCCCCTTATGACGGAAATACATGGTCGAAAGCTTGGACCGTCAATTATTGGGCATGGGTCATTGCTTGGTCACCGTTTGTCGGTGCGTTCATCGCTCGGATTTCAAGAGGACGGACCATTCGTGAATTTGTGTTTGGCGTACTGATCGTACCGCCGCTCATTGCGATCATTTGGATTGCAGTGTTTGGAGGAACGGCTCTCCATATGGATCTCTTCCAAGGAGCGAATATTGCCGGAGCTGTCCAAAAGGATGTGACAAGTGCCTTGTTCGCTACATTTGAGAATTTCCCGATGAGCTCCTTCCTTTCGGTCGTCTTTTTAATCTTGATTGTCACATTCTTGGTGACTTCAGCGGATTCCGCTGCCTTTGTCCTCGCCATGATGACGTCCGGAGGCGATCCGAACCCAAGTAATTTATTGAAAGCGACATGGGGAATTCTCATGGCTGCCATCGTCGTCGTGTTAATTAATAGCAGCGGGCTGGCAGGGTTACAGACAGCTTCGCTTGTTGCTGCCTTGCCGTTCACCATCATCCTTTTGCTGATGGGGGTCGCCTTGCTGAAAATGCTCCGCTCGGATCAAGGGGCTGCCACGGTGGAAGAGACGGAAACTTCTAGTGAAAAGGAGTCGACCTATGAACGGGTTCCGATCCGTTCGGCATTGACGACTCCGAAAAAATAAAGCATGGAGGGGTTATGATGATTTTACAATCAACTGAAAATAGAGAAGCCTATTATAATGAGCTGGCAGAATTGGATAAAAAGCATTTCATTCATCCAACAACGTCTTTTAAACAGCATCAGGAACAAGGGCCGCGTTTCATCTTCACGGAAGGCAAGGGCATTTATTTGAAGGACGTTCGGGGCAAGACAGTCATCGACGGGCTGTCCTCCTTGTGGAATGTTAATATCGGACATGGCAGGGAAGAGCTTGGAGAAGCCGCAGCGAAACAAATGAAGAAACTGGCATTCAGTTCGACATTTGCGACAAACAGTCATGAGCCGGTCATTGAACTGGCGAATGTCGTCGCAAGCATGGCGCCGGGTGATTTGACTGCCACTTTCTTTACATCGGGCGGCTCGGAAGCGAACGATACTGCTTTTAAAACAGTTCGGTATTACTGGCAATTAAAAGGAAAGCCGGAGAAGAAAAAAATTATTTCGAGAAAAAAATCGTATCATGGCGTTTCGGTGGGTGCTTCCAGTGCTACGGGATTGCCTGGTTTTAGAAGCTTCCCTTCACTGGCGCCGGATTTCTTGTACGTAGATTCTTCAATAGAAGCATTGAAGGAATTGATTGAAACAGAGGGCGCGGACACGATTGCTGCATTTATCTCCGAGCCGATCCAAGGTTCGGGTGGGGTAAATCCTCCGCCGGAAGGCTATTTCAAAGAAGTCCGTGCACTATGTGATGCGAATGATATTTTATTTATAGCGGATGAAGTCATTACCGGTTTTGGAAGAACGGGAAAAACGTTTGGCATGGAGCATTATGATGTCGTGCCGGATGTCATGGTGATCGCAAAAGGAATCACGAGTGGTTATGCACCTCTAGGTGGTATGGTGCTAACAGAAAGATTGCGTTCCGAATTGGTTAGCTTGTCCGACGGCATCTTCATGCACGGGTATACGTACAGCGGACATCCAATGTGCTGTGCGGTAGCACTGGAAAACTTGCGTCTTCTGAAAGAAGAACAGCTCTATGAAAATGTGCGCCAAATGGGCGAAGCTTTCCAAAAAGGATTCGCATGGCTGCAGGATCGGCATGAAGTGATAGGAGATGCACGCGGAGTTGGGTTGCTAGGTGCCGTCGAAATCATGAAAGATAAGGAAACTGGAACTCGTTTTGATGAGCCGGTGTCCGTGAAAGTGATTGAAGAAGCATTGAATCATGGACTGCTTGGCAGAAGTATCATTTACGAAGGCCAAGACACACTCGCATTTGCCCCGCCGTTCTGTATTACAAACGAAGAGGTGGAAAAGATCATTTCCATAATCGATGAGTCGTTGACAACTGTATTGAAAAAAATATGATACTCATTAGGCCCTGCAGACTATGATCTGTAGGGTTTTTTATTTTTGATAAAGAATTATTGTATTTTTATGCATTGAAAATGATTCTTATAATATGTTGGAGAGAGTGTTTATTAACTAGTAAAACCTTGTTGCATATGACTTTTTACTCAGTATCGTTATTATATTTCATTAAACGAAATAATATAGTATTCATGATGCGGAAGATTTGGTACACTCAAACTATTGTAGGTTAGTAATCTACAAAGATACTAAAAGAGAGGGAGATGGAGAGTGAAGCGGTTTTTATGGAGTTTTTTAGCAGTTATTCTTGCATTTTCGCTTGTATTGCCGGTACCGACACAAGCGGCTACATCAGTTGATGCTGCAGCAAAGCAATCAATTGAATTAGAGACTAGCCAATCGAAGCTGGCGCTGACAGAAGTGCGTGAGGTGACAGTGTCGGCGGATTTAGGACAAGAGGTTGATTTAGAGCAAGTGGAGCTTCAATTTGGAGGCAAGCCTCTTGCTGAATGGAAAAAGTGGGATGCAAAGTCCTCTTCTTTTGCGGGTGATCCGTTCATTACCGTGAAAAAGGCACCCCATTATGTAAACGGCACGACAACCATCGAGGCAAAGCTTGAATTTGGTTTGCCTTTCGGAACAGATGATTTGTCGCCGCGTTCAATTCGTGTACATTACAAGCAGTTGCTTGGAGACTATGAACTTGCGCTAGTTGACAAGGAACATGGGACAAAGGCTGCTACGACAGTCAAGTTGAATGTGTATGACGAATTCCTTGAGTGGGATGAAATTAAACCATCGATTGACGGAATCATAGAAAAGGCAGCTGGTTTGAATGGCCGTTACGTCCAGTATGAGAGCCCTGGCAAAAGTACAGAAGGCCGTGATTTCCACATGGTCATCTTGGCAAAAGATGAGGCGGCAGTTGATACGTATTTAACTGAAACGCTTCCGGTTGCGCTCGAAACACCAGAGGAATTGATTGCGAAGCTAAAAGATGGAACAATGGGCGACTATCAAGTGCCTGTTTGGTTCAATAATATTCACCCGGATGAAACGGAAGGAATTGATTTCCAAACTGAGTTGCTTGAGAAATTTGCTACGGAAAAAGAAGTGACGTTTACAAAGACAAATGAGGACGGAACGGACGAGGAAGTCAAATTGAATGTCGATGAAGTATTAGATCACCTCATCCTCATCTTTAATTTCTCGCATAATCCGGATGGGCGTGTACACAATACACGGGCCAACGTAAACGGTTTTGACTTGAACCGCGATAATGCGTATCAGACACAGGTAGAGACGATTCAACTCAATCCGGTCATTGCGAAGTGGACGCCGCTTGCGATGATGGAAGGGCATGGCTATGTGAAAGGGTTCCTCATCGAGCCTGCTACACCGCCGCATAACCCAAACTTTGAATATGATTTGTTAATGGAAGGAATGATTCCGCAAGCTCATGCGATGGGACAGGCGGGGATTGGCAGTTCCGCATTGACTTCGTATTTCTTGGCGTCGGAAAAGTACAAGGATGGCTGGGATGATATGGGTCCTGCTTATACGCCAATCTTTTCCATGCTGCACGGTACGCTGGGCCATACAGTAGAAGTGCCGACGCTTGGACAGGAATCATATAAGGCCATGGTTGGCGCTGGTCTTGGAATGATTAATTATGTAGTTGAAAATAAAGATGAGCTATATGCGCGCCAGCTGGAAATCTTTAATCGTGGCGTCAAAGGAGAGGATAACCGCAATATCGATCCCCTTTTGACAAATGCGGCTGGAGAATCAATCGGGCGTCCGCGAGGGGAAAATGAAAACTTCTTCCCGGATTATTATGTGATGCCAATTGGAGATAAGCAAAAGAACGTAGCTGAAGTGTACAATATGGTGGATTATTTGATCCGCAACGGTGTCAAAGTTGAACAAACGATGGAAGACATCAAGTTGGATGGCAAGGTTTATCCGAAAGGGACGTATGTCGTGCCGATGAAGCAGGCGAAACGCGGTTTGGCAAACGCGATGCTGTACAAAGGCGATGACGTATCCGATTGGGAAGCAATGTACGATCCGGTTGTTGCAAACTTCCCGGCATTGCGCGGATTCGATATTCAAGAAATCCGGGTGACAGGTGAAGACGCGCTGGCTGAGCGAACAGAAGCCGTATCGAAAGTAGAAGTGCCAGCAAGCTTTATTGACGAGAAAAAAGCAAGACAAGTATTGAAGAACGTCAATAATGATACGATTAAACTGGTGAATGAATTACTGAAAGACGGTAAATCGGTCGGCATCTTGAAAGAAGGGAAATTCGGCTTCCATGCGGGGGATTTCATTGTACGGACAGAAGACCTTCTGCCATACGCTGATCAGTATGTATTTGAAGCGGCTCCGCTGCCATCCTATAAGGCAGTGAAAGCGAAATGGATTGCCCAGCCGAAAGTGGCTTCCAATGGTTCTGGCCAATTAATCTTCTCGTTAAAAGAACTAGGATTTGAGCTGACGAAAGAGGAAGAAGCGGAAATCGTCGTATCGGATGCAAAGCTGCCGGAAGAATTGGCGGGCAAGACATTTGTCGGAATCGGCAATAACGTCTTGAAGGCAGTGAAAGAAGCCGGTGTCTTGGAAGGATTTGATTACCAAACGACTTCCGGCGGACATGAAGGGCTGATCAAAGCCGACATCAACTTCAACCACTCGCTTATGGCCGGTTATAGCCGGGAAGAGCTATTGTATACGACAAGAGGGTCTTGGATTACAGCCGTTCCGAAAAATGCTGCGGTGCTTGCAACGGTGAAGGATACACCGGACTTTTACGTAGCTGGCTGGTGGCCGGGACATGAAGGGGCGCAAGGTCAGGTCCTTGCCTTCACGCAACAGCTGGAAGGCGGCACCATCACTTTGTTTGCCAACGACTTGGCATTCCGGGCTCATACAAAGCACTCCTACCGCATGCTAGCCAACAGCATTTTTGCTGCAGCAAGCGAAGTGCCGGCTCCTGCGAAGGATTGGGATCGGAATTAATTGATAATGACCTCCTGCGGATGATGTTCTCGCGGGAGGTTGTTTTAGTAATACATGTAAAAAGAATAGGGAAATGTATGATATAAAGAGAGAAAGCCAGGCATGAAACGATTCCATACCTGGCTTTTTATTAATTTTCTTTGAAAATCTCACCGGCAATTCCCATGGCCTGAACAGCTTTTGGAAAACCGACATAACCGATGCAATGGATGATCAGTTCAATGATTTCCTCTTTAGTCAAACCAACATTCAAAGCAGCCTGCAAATGAACCCGCAGCTGGTCGAATGCTCCTTGGGTGATGAGTGACGTCAAAGTGATCATCTCTCGTTGTTCCAGGGATAGGGTTTTTCTGGCGTACAGATCTCCGAAGCCGAATGACACAATCATATCCCAAAGGTCCGGCGAGATGTTTTTTATTTCTTGCATGCCGGTACGTACTTCTTCTGAAAAAAGTTCTTCCATTACGCGTGTTCCGGCATTATATCTTGTGTTGTTATCCATAGTCATCACTGTCTCCCCATAGTCGGTGGAATTTCGTTTTCATCCACCAACACTTCTAATACGATCGGTTTATTTGTTTCTTTTGTATACTTCAGTGCTTCTGTTATTCGTTTGGTAAGTTCAAACGGATCCCGGCATGTATAGCCTTGGAGTCCCATCGACTCTGCAAAACAAGCTGCTTTCATAGGAGTTTCATAGATTCCGCCTATAGAGGTGCCAATCATTTTTCGCATCCCCTTTTCTACCATGTCCAGTCGTCCGTTATTGATGACGATGAAGAGGACGGGTGCGTCGTAGTTGTAAGCAGTCGAGATTTCTGTCCCGTGCATGAACATACAGCCATCTCCTGTCAGGCAGACGACCGTTTTTTCGGGAACGGCCAATTGCGCACCGATCGCATAGCCAATGCCATTACCCATAGCCCCGAAAATATCCTCGAAGTAGAATGTGCCTGGCTCATAGACGTCATAGTGTTTGATTCCATAGAAAGAATGGCTTCCATCATCTCCGAAAACAATCGCATCTGCTGGTAGAGAATTACGCATCGCCCGTAATACTTGGATGGCGGACATGCGCTCGCCCGGTGTGTTTTCCTGAAGCTTGAGCGGTTCAGGAGCGGACATGAATATTTCTTTCTTATCGGGAAGGTCTTTTAAAATTAACTGCAAATTCGTTTTGATATCACCGAGCACCGGTGTAGTTGGCACGTTAATAGATTTTCCAATAAACGTTGGATCATAATCAAAGTGAATCACGTGCTCGGGATACATGGATTCGGCTAGACCAGCCGTGGACATATCGCTCATTTTGGAACCGATTATGACGAGCAAGTCGACCTTCTCCTGCAAATATGCGGTAGCTTCCGGCGTACCTCCCAAGCCGAACGCCCCTAACGAAAGCGAATGGTTGGATGGAAATGCACCCTTTCCACCCGGTGTCGTAACGACCGGGATGCCCCAGTGTTCAGCGAATCGTTGCACTTCCTCGTAGGCCCGGCTAGAATGGACGCCTTTTCCAAGGAAGAGAAGGGGCCGGGATGCCGCGTTCAGTTGGTCCGCCACATCAGCAAGATTTGGTGAGACCATGTGCTGGAGAACTGGGAGATCCAATACGAATGGTTCAATCTCCTCCAGCAGCACATCAAATGGAATGGATAGATGCACAGGACCGTTTACGCCGGAAATGGCTTTCTCAAGCGCATGCTGCAAATACGGGCGGAGCATATCCCCGCGTTCCACACGTGCGCTGAATTTCGTTACATATTGAAACATGTTGACCAAATCAGTGCCGAATGTACTGGAATCCTGCCCGAGTGCTTTGCCGGTATCTTTCATGGATGGATGCCCGGTGATGATCAATACAGGAAGATGAGAAGCCGTAGCTTGGCCGGCCGCCGTCAATAAATTCGTTCCGCCCGGTCCCGATGTCCCGATTGCGACGCCAATTTTTTGATTCATCAAAGCATAGCCGGCTGCTTCGAAGCCGGCTGCCGCTTCATGTTTCGCTAATACGAATTCAATATTTTCATGGAGAAGCTCAAAAAGGATAGGCGAGACCGCTTTTCCAGGTATGCCGAAAATATGATTCAGTCCCCAATGCTTAAAATTTGATGCGAGTACGGAAGCTGTTGTTTTCATTTGCGACTCACTCTTTTCAGTAATGTAATAGAAGATCTCCAATACCAAACGGGTTCCTCATTCAATTCGCAAGTAGGTAGATTCAAATTCGTCTGCTGGAAGTGGTTTACTAAAATAAAAGCCCTGGACGACATCACATTGTTGGTCGATCAGAAAGTCAAGCTGCTCTTTCGTTTCGACGCCCTCAGCAATGACTTGCATTTGCAGATTATGCGCTAGTGTAATGATGGCTTTGACAATAAAGGCATTTTGCGGACCGTGGGCAATCTCCATAACAAATGATTTGTCGATTTTGATAAAATCAATCGGGAAATTGTGCAAGTACGTGAGCGAACTGTACCCGGTACCAAAATCATCAATGCTAATCCCAATGCCAAGCTCCTTCAGCTGTTGAAGCACCTTCAAGGAGTATTCATATTCCATCGCCATATATTCCGTAATCTCTACGACGAGATAATGGGGATCCAAGCCGGTCCGTTGAAGCGTTTCTTCCATGAAAGCGACAAGATCTTTCGTCAAGAATTGCTGAGTCGATAAATTGACGGAAATTTTGAGTGGCTGGAATCCGGCTGCCTGCCATTTTTTACTTTGGGCACACGCTTCATTAATAACCCATTTGCCAATTTGATTGATCAATCCATTTTCTTCTGCCAGTCTGATGAATTTTTCAGGATGCAACAGCCCGAGCGTAGGGTGCTGCCAACGGATTAAAGCTTCCATTCCCATAAGTTCACCCGATTTTGAATGGATTTGAGGCTGATAATGAAGAACGAATTCCTCATGCTCAATCGCTTTTCTCAAATCCATATCCAGTTTGTAATCCTCTTCTTGACCCTCGAACAGCTCGGAAGTATATACACTATACCGGTTCTTCCCTTGCTTCTTGGCTTGGTACATAGCGTTATCCGCGTAAATCATCAGTTTTTCCATAGAAATTGGATAGTCCGGATACAATGCGACCCCGATGCTCGCGGTCGTGTGCAGTTCATCGTCGCCGATATAGAAGGATTCATTGAACAAGTTCAATACTTCCTCCGCCTTGGCAGTTACATAATCTGGATTGTCGAAATCCTTTAGAAGGAAAATGAATTCATCCCCGCCCATCCGAGCCAGGACATCCTGTTCACCAAGGCAGCTGGATAGCCGTTCACTCACTTTTTTTAGCAAAATATCACCGTAAGAATGACTAAAGTTATCGTTGATTGCCTTGAAACGATCCAAATCGATAAAAACGAGAGCGAGCGTTCGATTCTGGCCGTTCTCCATGTCTTTGATGATGTTCTCGATCTCTTCATTAATAAATCGACGATTGGGTAGCCCTGTTAAATCGTCATGATACGCAAGGTAATTAAATTTCTCCTGAAGAAAATAGCGATCCGAGATATCCCGGAATTGTCCGAAGGCTCCAATCATCTTATCTCCTTCGTAGATCGGCTGCGCGTCAAAAAGGCAGACAAGACGCTTCCCGTTGTCATTGGTAAATTGGATTTCTTCATTTGTAAAAATCTTGCCGTGTTCGATGACCTCTTTGAAATAGTCACCTGTAATAGGGGAGTCCATAATGTTCCGGCCAATTACATCTTCTCTGCGGTTGTTCGAAATCTCCTGGGCGAACTGGTTAAACTCCGTCGTAATCCCTTTCTCGTCCGTAATCACAATGCCGTTCCGTGTCCGGCTCAACATAATTTGATTCATAATATTGAGCATGCGGTTCTGTTTGCGCAATAACAGTTCCCGTTCGATGGAATCGACGGACTGCGCCAGCATCGTTAAAAATAGAGGGTTTTGAAACTGAATCGGCATCATGATCGACACACTGCCAAGAATATGATCATCGTCCGTGTAATGGAACGCCGTGCCGTAGCAGGCAATCTCGTGAAGGAACGTGTGATAATGCTGAGACCCGATTATGCTAATTGGATGTTTTTGCTGCAGCGCAAGACTGATCACATTCGTTCCCGTATCCTCCAGCACGAACAGACTGCCGGGTTTAATTCCAAACTGCTCAATCATCCCTTTGATGGTCTCATCGCCTTCAATCTCGAGGAGATAGCCATTCGCGTCTGATACCACGACTAGAATAGGGGTCCCCTTTAGCGAGTTTAAAAGTTTATTAGAGAAAAAACGGACAACCGACAAAATCTCACTGTATTCAAGCCGTTTAGACGCGATTTCCTGCTCATTTAAAAAATGCTTAGGGCGGGAGATCACGTTCGGATCCATACCAGCTTTTTCACAATACCGATTCGATTCTATTATATAATAAGCATCATGACTACTCATACTTTCCTCCGAATCTATCAAACTTATTACTGGTACCTAATTACTATCTATTGCTGTCTGTTTGTATAAAATAAAAAGCAACTCTTTCGCCACAAAACCGATGGATGAAATAGTTACTGTCGTTTCGTTGATTTTATTACAATCTGTATTAGTGTGTATAAGTTGTCAAGAAATTTATTTATTTCTAATGGATAATTATAAAGTTTTTAATAATAAAATTCAATTATACTGATCGGGGAAAAACTGGTTCTTAATGAAAAAAGGAAAAGCCTAGTGTCCGGTGATTCTGGTGGTGAGATAGGGGGAATGAGTGGATTATTAATGTTGAGGTTTATTGGTGAGGCTTGTATATTCGGGAAAAGTTGCCGAAGTGCTCGTGAAAATTGGTGGATCGCGAATTTGAGGAAACGCTCGTATAATCGTGTTGACCGCTCGTATCCATTGTCGGAGTGCTCGTATATCCCGGTGAACCACTCGTATATTCAAAAAAGAGCTCGTATCTGTTGTCGAACCGCTCGTATATTTGAAAGAGTGTACGTTCCAGCTGCCGAAGTGCCCATGGAGCCTGGTGGATCGCGAATTTGGGAACCGCTCGTATAATCGTGTTGACTGCTCGTATCCGTTATCGAACCACTCGTATATCCAAAAGAGCGCTCGTATCCGTTGTCGAACCACTCGTATATTCAAAAGAGAGCTCGTATCCGCCGGCCAACCGCTCGTATATTTGAAAGAGTGTACGTTCCAGCTGCCGAAGTGCCCATGGAACCTGGTGGATCGCGAATTTGGGAACCGCTCGTATAATTGTGTTGACCGCTCGTATCCGCTCCTGAGTGCTCGTATATCCCGTCGAACCACTCGTATATTTGAAAGAGAGCTCGTATCCGTTGTCGAACCACTCGTATATTTGAAAGAGTGCTCGTATATCCCGTCGAACCACTCGTATATTCAAAAGAGCGCTCGTATCCGTTGTCGAACCACTCGTATATTCAAACGAGCGCTCGTATCCGTTGTTGAACCACTGTATATTCAAACGAGAGCTCGTATCCGTTGCCGAACCACTCGTATAATCAAAAGAGAGCTCGTATCCACTGTCGAACCACTCGTATAATCAAAAGAGAGCTCGTATCCGCCGGCGAACCGCTCGTATATCGAGAAGGCTGCTCATATTCGCAAACAGAATGCTCGTATCCGCTCCCAGACTACGCAAAACCGCGCTCCGAACTTGCTTTATTTCGGATCGCGGTGACGTTTCCAATATTCGTATTGGCCGGTGAAGGAGTCGGTTTGGAAGGAGTACTGGTTCCAGGGGCTGGAAGTTTCGTTGGTTTCTTCGGTTTTGACGAGCCGCAATTCGCCTGGCTGGAGGGTCATGATGTGTGAGTCGATGACTTTCATTTCTTCACCGGAAGAGTTGAGTGCCCTGATTTTCACTTGCACTTCTTGTGTTTTGTCTAGATTGTTACGGACGAAGAATTGATTGCTATACGGTGAATTTCGGCAGCTTGAAGTATTTTTAAGACATTCTCGTTCGGAAGTGATGAGAACGACAGGGAAATCCTCGGTTTGCGCTTCATCCGATGCTTCTATAGCTTTGTTGATTGCGTGGGAAAACGCCATTTTTTTGCCGGTTGGTACAGCGATCAGCAGGATAGTGGACAATGATAGCACTATGCCGATGATGAAGTAGTTGACGGCTTTTGGGTCGTGGATCGATTTCGGTAAATTTTTTCCGCTCGTCAACGTAATGATGATGTTTACCAGCAAGATAATTCCTGCCAATACACCGACCACAAGGACGACAACCCAGTTTTCGGTTTCCGTTTGAAAGAAAGGGAAGTGATACGCTTGTTGGTAATACAATTGGATTGCCAAGCCGATTGCTACCAAAGCGAGATGCAGAAGAACGGGCCATTTGAAAGCGATTCTGTCCCGTTTGCCCGTTTTGACATCATGCGCAGAAGCTATAATCAGCAGGCTGGGTATTGAAAAAATAAGAACGGTTACCATAACATATGGCATAGGTTACACCTCCGTTACGTCAATTTGTTCGTTTTATTGCACAATGCCACGGTGGGAGTGCCGGCTCATTTCCCGCTGCTCTGCCCTTTGAATAGCTTGCAGAAAATGGTCGACGATGCGATTCTTCTCAGCCACAACTTCACTTAGCCCTAAACGGTGCCATTCGGCATCCAACCGCTCCTCCGCATGTTGATCCTGCGCTCCGATGGCAAATGCATAAGCCCGGAACCGGTCTTGCTCGGAGAATTGATTCCATAACGTTTCATTGAAATTTCCAAAGGTATCAAATGAATTTCGGAATGCATGCCACGCTTCAACTTGCTGGTGGCCAAAGGAGCTTCGGGTTTTATATAAAATAGCGACTACCATGGAGATGGAAGAAATCGTCCATGCGGCGGCTGAATGTCCAACCCACCCGCCCATACCACAAGCTGTCGCCATAGTTCCTGAAATTAATGAAATGGCAATTAGCCATGAACGCAACATGGGAATGGTATCGAACACACGAGAGAGGTGGACTTCTCGTTTCACTTCCTTGCGCCAGGCATTGTGGGCTTCCAGAAAAAGAAGATCGTTTGTTTGATATTCAATAAAATATGTAAGATCGTTCAATTGAAAGACCGGTGCCCCATAATTCACTCGTTCGAACAGCAGCGAGAGTAGCAGTTCCTCATGAGGATGATCAACATCCCGGCTAATAAGTTCATATTGCCCTTCCGAAATCTCGCGAATTATCCCTTTTCGAATCAATTCCATAAAGGCAGCGGCTGTTATATATGGCGAGAAGATGCCGTTTTTGACATAAGCGAGAGTCGCAGGCACACTCATGCTTTCTTCAGGAATAAAAAATTGGTCCGGCAATCTGTCCAATGCTTCTTTTTTCTCAAGTTTCTTGCGAAAGAACGCTGTTAGGAGAAGGACGCCTAGAAGACCGGCAAGCAATAGGATGGCAACCGTTGCTGTTGATTCAGATGGTAAAAATGACTGCATCACGTTCACCCCTTTTCTCCTTTACGAAGCAGGCATTAAATGGTTTCATTCATTTTTCAGGTTTTACTCCAAAAAAAACCCCTGCCGTTAAAAATGGCAGAGGTTTCGTATCATTTACGATCTTCAAATTCGATCTTTGTGTTGTCGCGGAATTTGATTTCCAAGTCGAATTTTTTGTAGTCATTTGGCAGGTCAAATTCTTTGAGCACTTGCTTGATGGCTTCTTCTTTTTTCGTATCTTTGGTGATCTTTAGCTTTTCGATTTTAGGGTAGATTTGATCAAACGCTTCCTGGCCTTTGAAAATTTGATTGTTTCGCTCGTCCTTCCACTTTGCATCGAGCATTCCGCTTTCTTCTTCAACTTCAATTTCAACCTCTTTAGATGATTCTTTTGTTTGACCATAATCAACGCTCAAATCAAATTCCATATAATCGAGCTTGCCCCACTTATCATTCATGACGGAATGATCTACTTGAGGTGCATTGGCTGTTCCGTTAGTAGCAGGGGCATTTGTGTGAGTTTCCGCATTATCCGTTACTTTGTCCGTCGTTGTCGTATTATTCATATCTGAATTATTCGGTTCTGTGGTGCCCGAAGTGCCTGTTGTTTTATCATTCGTTGTTCCGCATGCTCCAAGAACTAAAGCTGCTGCCAATAAGATCCCTGAAATTGATGTTGCCTTCTTCATCACTTTGCATTCCTCCAATATTTTTCGTGGTGTACTTCTAATGTTCCCCGATCGTGCATTTTCATACGCCATCCATAGGGGACATTTTTTACAAGCACTGGATCAAAGTAATAAGGAATTTTGAACTGACCATTCTACAGGTACTGATGGATTAGATAGGGTGTGTTTTGGCTCTTGCCAGTCTTCAAAAGTTAATGAATCGAAAACATTGCTACTCCGCTAGTCCTCAAATCCCTCTTAGGTTTCAGTAAAAATATCTATTTGATAAGTCCTATTCTGGAAATTAGCCACATAGAGTATATAAAAAATCTCCTCTCTTCATGTTGATGGATGGGAAAGTGCCAAATTGGGGTTTTGATTAGAAATTTGAATCATAGAAGGTGACAGGATGAAAGTGCTGATTACGGGTGGGTACGGGTTTATCGGCTCTCATGTGGCGGATCGATTTTGGAAAGAGGGCTATGAGGTAGTTATCATTGATAACTTATCGACAGGGCAACGTGATCGCGTGCAGTTTCGCCACAAAGGTTATATGTTATCTGTTGAGGATGCGGCTTGTGAAAATGTCTTTCGTGCTTTTCATTTTGACGTCGTTGTCCATTTGGCTGCTCAAACGAGTGTGGGGGCTTCCGTAGAGAATCCCGTTGCGGATGCGGAGTCGAATGTTCTCGGTCTTGTCAATATGCTGACGCTTGCGACGAAGTATGGCGTATCGAAGTTTTTATTTGCTTCTTCTGCGGCGGTTTATGGAGAGCCTGTTCGTTTGCCTCTTGCCGAAATGGATTCCCTCAATCCGGTGTCGCCATACGGAATGAGTAAGTGGCTTGGTGAAACATACTGTATGAAATGGAATGAGCTGTATGGTTTGGATACGGTCAGCTTTCGGTTATCGAATGTGTATGGACCCAGACAGGGAAATGGCGGGGAAGCCGGAGTCGTATCCCATTTCATAACGAATTTATTGATGGGACGCACGATTGAAATTGACGGTGATGGTGAGCAGACGAGAGATTTTATTTATGTGACCGATGTGGCTGATGCGTTTCTGCGTGCGGCTCATTCGCAATTAAAAGGCGTATATAATTTATCTACGAATACGGAAACGACCATCCAATCCCTGGCATCCAAGCTTGTTTTTATTCACGGTTCAGGAGAAATAGTTTATCGTTCAGCAAAAAATGGTGATATTAAGAAGTCCAGATTGAACAATGAAAAGGTAAGAGATGACCTTGATTGGGCTCCTCTATACAGTCTGGATGAAGGAATTGAGAAGACATATGCTGCCTTTTCATCAGCCGAAGAGAAGGGCAAGAAGAAAAGTAAGTCCTCCGAAGATTCTTCTAGGTTCTCCATATTTCTCAGATCTATCAAGCCGTATGTGGAGAATCTCCTCGTATTCCTGTTTGTCACATGGCTTTATTTGAACGGAACAGTCAGTCTGCAACAATCGACGGATGTTCTCATCGTCTTTTATATTGGCCTATTGGGTATTCTTTATGGCAAACGTCAAGCTGTGCTGGCTTCAGGCTTATCCATTCTCCTTATCCTCTACGGACGACTCGCGCAAGGAAGGGAATTCGTCTCCCTCTTATACGACACTGCTTTTCTATTCCAAGTAATCCTGTACTTATTTATAGGCCTCGTTGTCGGTTATGCAACCCAGCGGAAAAATAATATGATTGCTATGCAAAAAGAGCGTTTGGGCGAATTGGAATCACAATATCGCCAGTTAGATGAGGTCCATCTTGACGTGCTTGAAGTGAAAAAGGCGCTGCAACTACAACTATCGACGCGAGAGGATAGTTTTGGGAAGGTGCATGCTCTGCTGAGGGAAATGGATGATTTGGAGCCAGAGATGGTTTATGTACGCTCTGTCCACGCGTTACAAGATTTCATGTCGGCGGATCATGTTTCATTCTTCCTTCTTAGTGAAGATCGCCAATTTGCCCGCATTGTGGCAAGAGCAGGAAAACCGGAGGGTCGCCAGACAAGTTCCTGGAAGGTGAGTGAGCATCCTTTTCTGCAGTCTTTACTGGACGACAAGAACTCTGGCCAGTTTGTTAATAAAAAGCTAGATCCTTCAGCTCCAATGATGGCAACCGTCCTGCGTCACAATGGTGCTGTTTACGGAGTGATTGCTGTTGACGGCATCTCCTTTCATCATCTCTCCCTCTATCATGAAAATGTGTTCCGTATCGTAACAGATGTCGCAAAAAATTCTCTGATTCGTGCTTTTAGTTTTATGGATGCAACTGAGAAGGAACGGTATCATCCCGGCACCCGGCTGTTAAAAAAACAGGCCTTTGATGTGGTGCTGCAATCAAAACGGCTTGCGCAAGAACGAAATGGGCTGCCATTCTCATTGCTTGAAAGTACTCTGGATCAGGAACGTGTGGCTGCGCAGACAGACAAGATGAGAAATTTGTTACGCCAGACTGATTATATCGGTGAACAGAAGGAGGGCAAGGTGTCACTTCTTTTGACAAATTGCTCTGATGATGATGTTACGTATGTGCGTTCAAGACTTTTAAGGGAAGGGATTGAGACGACCATCTTAGGAGGAGGGATGTAACGTGTTATACGTGTATATCCTCTACGTCGTCCTATCTGGCATTCTCCTCGCAATCTTCCATCGTTCGTCTTGGAAAGAATGGTTGGTGGCGATGGTTCTTGTGGCGTTCCTGCCTATTATCGGCTGGACTTTTGCAGCTGTTTGGCCCAAACAGACAATAAGAAATGAAGGGGAATTGTTTGAAAGCTATATGAACGGACTGGATCAAGATATCCTTATACACCGGGATGCAATCCATACGAAAGTAGATATACAAAAAGAACTCGATGTGATTCCTATTGAGGAAGCATTGCTTGTAAATGATCATGTGACAAGAAGAAGGGTCATGATCGACGTACTGAAGGAAGACGCTGGCCAATATATGAAAGTGCTTCGTACTGCAGTGCAAAATGAAGATACCGAAACGAGCCATTATGCCGTGAGCGCCATTATGGAGGTAAAGCGGAAGCTTGCCTTGGCGTTGCAAAGATGCTCTTCAGATTATGAGCGCAATCCAGACAGTCTTCAGGTCGCGCAGCGATATCGTGATGTACTCAAACAATACATGGATAGTGGGTATTTGGATGATCGTACTCTCAGAAGTTATGAAGAAGTCTACCTTGGCTTGCTGGATCAAATCATCATGACCGGTACAGTCGGCATAAACCGGGATTTCGAAGAGAAGATGATGTGCGAGATGAAGCGCGCCAGTTATCAGGAAGCCGAACAAACGGGAATCTCTTATTTGACAAAGTTCCCTGACAGGGAAGAGCCGTATTTGCGCCTTATTGAATTGTACTATACAACGAAGGCGCCCAATTCCATGCACCGGATGATCCAAGCATTAAAAGAATCTGATACTGTTTTGACAAATCATGGACTGACGCTCGTCAGGTATTGGTCAGAAGGGATTTCCACTCCATGAATATTAACTTCTCCAAAAGTGTGTACTTCCTTCTTATCGCCGTTCTAGTGGCGGGATTCTCCTTTTTAGTTACCCGGTCTCAATATGTCCTTACATTTCAACAAAATGGAGAACTGCTTCATATACGGGATGAAATAAAGTCTCAAGTCGTCCAAGAAGAAGAGGAGGGAATCAATGAAAGGCGATATTGTGTCGCCTTCTCCTCTTCCAATGAATCGAGCAAACTGTTAATGAACAACGCAGTTAAAACGTTGGAACTTATGAAAAGGTCTCCAGTCCCCGTCGATCTCGACAGCACCTCTCTCTCCCTGGCAGCTTGCGATGTCGTCTTGAGTGCGGTCGACAGAGTGGAGGCACTTGGCAGCGGAGAAGCGCTCGAAGAATTTGTCCATGATGGTGGGTATTTATTGTTTTTGACATCGTTGCAGCCCGACCCGGAGTTTGTTGTGCTGCATCGGAAAATGGGGATCTCCTCATTTGAATACCAAGTTAGTACGTATGGCATTCGTCTTAACTCAACTATTTTGATTGGCGAAAAAGGGCTGGAGATTGAAGATGAGTTTTTATACAATTCGTCTCTCCTTGTGTCACTTGACGGCCATGCAGAGCTTATGGCGACTAGTGCCGAGGAGATTCCTCTTATATGGAAGACGATTTATGGAAAGGGAGCCTTCGTCGTATGCAACGGCTCGTTTCTGGAAGAGAAATTGAATCGGGGGATGCTCGCTGGTGCAATCAGTTTGATGGAACCAGATTTCATTTACCCGATATTTAACGCTAAGGTTTTCTTCATCGATGACTTTCCGGCGCCCGTAGCGAAAGGGAGGCACCCTGTCATTTACGAGCAATATAAAAAGGAATTGCCGGTCTTTTACCGGGAGATCTGGTGGCCCAATATGCTGGGGGTAGCGAAACGCCATGATATTCGCTATACAGGTGTGTTAATCGAAACGTATGGGGACGATGTCACTCCGCCTTATCCAAATCCGATTGATGCAGTGAGGATGAACCTCATTTCGTATGGACGTGAAATTCTTAAGAGCGGAGGCGAATTAGGTATTCATGGCTATAACCACCAGCCGCTTACGATGGATCAGGCGGTAGCGGACCATTTTGATTATACCGCATGGAAGAATACAGGAGATATGGTGTCCTCCATCGAAGAAGCGCTTGACTATGCGGAGGGGTCCTTCCCAAGCTATACACTCACCTCCTACGTCCCTCCTTCAAATGTATTATCGACAGAAGGCCGGGCTGCTTTATTAGAAGCATGGCCGGATTTGACCGTTATTTCTTCACTCTATTTAGAGGATAAAACCGGGATATCTTATGTTCAGGAATATGAAATCGCTCCAGACGGTGTCATTGAGATGCCAAGAGTTACTTCCGGCTACATGGAGAGGCAGTTTGATAGGTGGGCCGAAGCAAATGCGATGACGGCGGTTGGGGTGTTCTCCAACTTTGTCCATCCTGATGATGCGATTAGCGAGGATCGCAGCTTTAATATGACGTGGGAAGAGATCTATCGCAGTTTTGAGAATAATATGGCCCGCGTCAAGCGGACATATCCGTGGGTCCGGCCGTTGACGGCAACAGAAGCTGCTTTGGATATGGCTCATGTATTGAACACCCAAGTCCAAATTGAGAAGACCGATAATAGCATTGAAGGGACGCTTTCAACAGGCGGGAAAGAAACGTTTTTCATATTACGGACAGAGCGGAAAATCGGTCGCCTGACAAACTGTAAGGTGAATCGGATCGATGAAGGTGTATTTTTAGTCACCGTGGATGACTCCCGATTCAAATTGGAATTAGGAGGTTACTAGAATGAAAATATGTTTAATTGCCGAAGGATCGTATCCATACGTGACAGGCGGTGTTTCCACTTGGATCAATACGCTGATGAGTGAAATGCCGGAGCACGAGTTTGGCATTTATGCAATCAGTGCGGATTCTAAACGAAAAGGACAGTTTTTGTATGATTTTCCTTCAAATTTTATGTCCGTTAAAGAAGTCTTCCTTGACTCGTATGGAAAAGAACGGAGCAGATGGGGAAGGCATTTCAAGTTGACATCAGATGAGTCTCAGAACTTAGCTTCTTTAATCAGTGGGGATGGAGAGACAGATTGGGGCAAACTCTTCGATTTATTGCGCAGCAAGAAATTTAAGAACACTGTGGATTTCTTGTCGAGCCGTGATTATTTTGACATTGTCGAAAAGCTTGCAAAGGAGACGTATCCTGAAGTTCCGTTCACTGAACTTTATTGGACAGTCAATTCGATGATCTTGCCTTTGCTTATTTTAGTTCGTGAAGAAATACCGGAAGCGGATTTGTACCATAGCGTTTCTACCGGGTATGCGGGGATTGTCGGCGTGCTAGCAAAGCATTTGTATGGCAAGCCGTTGATTTTGACAGAGCATGGCATTTATTCACGGGAAAGAGAAGAGGAAATCATTAAAGCGGATTGGGTAAAAGGGGAATTCAAGGATTTATGGATCCGTTATTTTTATACGTTATCCGGTGCCATTTATGAGGCGGCAGATGAAGTCATCACTTTATTCCATCGGAACAAGGAAATTGAAGTGGAATTAGGATGTCCCGATGAGAAAGTGAGCATTATCCCGAACGGGGTGGAAATCGAACAGTATGCACACCTGTTGAAGCGGCACGAAGATGGATACCAGGATGGAATGGTGCGAATAGGAGCGATCGTCCGTGTTGTGGCAATAAAAGATATAAAGACAATGATCCAAGGCTTCGCATTAGTGGAGCGGGAAATTCCAAACGCCATCTTTTATATCATGGGACCGGTGGATGAAGATGAAACGTATTACGAAGAGTGCTGCCAGCTCATAGATTCCCTTCAGGTGAAGAATATCCATTTTACAGGTCTGGTCGATGTCCATGAGTACATCGGGAAAATGGATGTGATTGTACTTACGAGCATTAGTGAAGGGCAGCCACTCGCTATTTTAGAAGCAATGGCGAGCGGAAAACCTGTCGTTGCAACCAATGTAGGTGGATGTAAAGAGCTGCTGCTAGGCAAAGAGGATGGTTACGGACCAGCCGGCATCATCTGCCCGGTTCTCCACTATGGAGAGATAGCGAGAGCGATTATCACGTTATGTAAAGACGAGAAGCTGCGTGAGGCGATGGGGCAAAACGGATATGAACGGGCACGTGAGCTGTATAAGAAAAGTGAGTTTATCGAGAAATATCGGACATTGTATCAAACTGTGGGCGGGTGATTCCTTTGGCAGGCATCGGGTTTGAGCTTCGGAAATTATTTAAGGAAGAAGGCATCGTTCGGACGTTTCGGGCATTTGGGTATTCTACCTTCATGACTGTGGGACCCATGCTATTATGTATTGGATTGGTCTTGCTGTTAAAAGAGATGATGGGCTTGTACGGCGGTTTCCGCTCGGATTCGGAGCTGTTTATTGCAACAATGACGTACTGTTTCATCTTCTCTATTATTTTGACATGCGGGCTCGGCATTGTGCTGACCCGGTTTGTCGCGGATCAGGTGTATGAAAAGAAATATGATGAGGTAATTTCCTCTTTATATGGCGCTTTATTACTCATCCTGCCGCTAGCTGCAATCATCGCCTTTATTTTTCTACGCGGTGTGTCGGGAAGTCTCGGCTATAAAATGACCGCATATCTTTTGTTCATGGAACTGGTCATTCTTTGGATTCAAACTGTATATATTTCTGCAATGAAAGACTATGCCCGAATTTTTAAGGGATTTGCTTTCGGCATAGTGACTGCGTTGTTCGTAGGATGGATTTTATTTCAATTTACAGCAATCGAACGGCCGGTTGTTGCCTTGCTAGCTTGTGTGATCGGCATCGGCATCGTCGCTGTGCAGCTGATGCTTCATTTTGAACAGGTTCTTCCTAGAAGTGAGAATAGGAATTACTTTGGATTCCTTTATTACTTCAGGAAATTTCCTGCGCTGTCGGTATCGGGGATTTTCGTCTATTCAGGTGTGTTTGTGCATAACTTTGTCTACTGGCTGCAGACGGATGCCATGGTGGTGGCGGACGGATATCGGTTAATGCCTTTTTATGACTTGCCGGTATTCTACGGATATTTGTCTGTTGTGCCGTCGCTCGTTCTGTTTATCGTCATTGTCGAAACGGCTTTTTACGAAAAGTATCGGATCTTTTATTCTAATGTCGTTTCAGGAGCTGCATATGAACGGGTCAATCGGGCAAAGGAATCGATGCAATCGTCGTTGCTCGCAGGCGTCAGCTTTCTCATTGAAGTACAATTGCTATTTTCCCTGTTATCGGTCGCGCTCGGTTTACTATGGCTGCCAAAAATCGGTTTCACGATGGAGCAACTCGATTTGTTTGTCATCCTTGTCCTCGGTTTCTTTTTCTTCATCATTACCTTTGTCCTCCTGCATTTGCTCATGTATTTTGACGATAAAAAAGGTGTTTTTTTCTGCAGTAGCGCCTTTTTCTTATTAAATGGCGTTTTTACTTTTGTAGCACTGAATTGGGGACTCGACGGAGCGGGTTTATTTGCCGGAGCAGTTGTATCGCTGGCGATCACAATCCTTCGACTCCTGCACGTATTGCGGAATATTCATTACTTCACGTTTTGTCCACAGCCTCTTCAAACACTCAAACGAAAAAGGACATTCGGCACTTTGTTCCTTGTGGCATCCTCTAGTGTGTTATTGCTCTCTGCATGCTCACCGGCAGAGGAGAAGGAAGCTATTCCTTCAGTCGGGGTATTAGAACCGGGGGGCGATGAAGTGGGAGAGAGTACTGATAAGTTACGTGAAGATAAACGGATTTACGAAAGGGATACCGATGATTCAGTCAAGGCACTGTATGTCACGGTCTGGCCAGATGAGTATCCCGATGAACAATCGGTTGACTGGTACACAATGAACCGGATTACGGAGCGGATGAGTACGGCAAGTTTGCAAATCACAGTAGAAGAAGGGTTGGAGGATGGTAAAGGGCCCCGTTCCGGTATGTTCGGCTACGGGGCTGATTCGCCGAACGCCAAAATCAGCCTTCGGGGGAACTCCTCGAGATACGCTTCCCAGAAATCGTACAAAATTAAACTGTTTGACGAAACAGGATTGTGGCACGATCAGCGAACCTTCAATCTGAATAAGCATTCCAGTGACTTTTCACGGATCCGGAATAAACTTAGCTTTGACCTGATGGAGACGATTCCAGATATGACGAGCTTGCGCACCCAATTTGTTCATCTTTACGTTAAAGATTTGACGAAAAACGATGGGATGCTCGCTACGTTTGAGGATTACGGATTGTATACACATGTCGAACAGCCGAATGAAAAGTTTCTGAAATCACATTGGCTTGATCCGTATGGCTATCTTTACAAAGTGACCTTTTTTGAATTTCAGCGGTATCCGGATGAACTCAAAGCGACTACCGATCCTACTTATAATGAAGAAGTGTTTGAAACAATATTGGAAATCAAGGGCAGAAAAGAGCATGATAAATTGATTGCTATGCTGGAAGATGTCAATGACATGAAAAAGCCGATCGAGGAAATAATGGAGACACATTTTGATATGGACAACTTTCTGACGTGGACGGCAGTCAATATCCTAATGGACAATATGGACACCGATGCGAACAATTTCTATTTATATTCCCCGTTAAATTCAGATAAGTGGTTTATTCTGCCGTGGGATTATGACGGCGGATGGGAGTTGCAGCGTGAAAAGAAATCCATAAGGCCCTATCAGGCGGGCATAAGCAACTATTGGGGCAATACGCTGCACAATCGCTTTTTCCGGAAAGAGGAGCATGTTCAAATGTTGATTGATAAAGTCGAAGAACTCGGTGCATATGTAAATGAGGAAACAGTGAAAAGACAATTGGACAAATATACGCCAGTCGTGGAGCCGTTCCTTATGAGAGAACCGGATCTTAATTATTTGCCCAAACAGATCGGGCAATACCCCGAGGAACTCCAGCAGCTGATTGATACACCAAAGCGTGCGGTAGATCGCTTTTTGGAAGATCTTCAAAAACCGAAGCCGTTTTACATGGATGAGATAGTGGAAGACGATGGAACACAGCTAACGTTCTCATGGCAAATTTCCTTTGATTTGCAAGGTGATGATTTATACTACACTGTCCAAGTGGCGAAAGATCCGCTGTTTACGGAAATCATTCATTCAGAAACGGAAATACGCGGAAATCAGATTCAAATGCCCAAACCAGAAAACGGCATCTATTACTGGAAAGTGACGGTGCGTGACAGCGAGGGGCATGAACAGACTTCGTTCGATATGTATATGGACGAAGAGGGGGACTTCTATTATGGCATCTTGCCATTCGAGGTGAATTGATGTGCATTTCCAAGGAAAGAAACTCCGTAACGAATTGAAATACTATGTCCATATACAAGAGTATCTAATACTGCGTGAGAAGCTTTCCGCTGTTCTGCCGTTAGATATCCACTCGTCGACACGTGAAGGGTATGGCATTCGGAGTTTATATTTTGATGGCATTCATGATCATTCCTTATACGATAAAATTAACGGGATTTTTAATCGGGAGAAATACCGGATTCGCATTTATAACGAAAGCGATCAGGTTATTAATCTGGAGAGAAAGAGCAAGTTTGGAAACTATATTTACAAAGAAGCGGCTCCTCTCAGCAGAGTTGAATACGATCAAATTCTACGAGGGGAATATGACATTTTGAGGGGATCGGATCATACGTTGCATCGGGATTTCCATGCTGCTCTGGCATTTCGACGGTTTAGGCCTGTCGCGATTACCGATTATGAGAGGGAAGCATATACGCAGGAGTGGGGAAATGTCCGCATTACCTTTGATAAACGGCTGGCTGCGGGCGTGAATGGCAACGACTTGTTCGATCCAGGGCTCATACTCCAAGAGGCACTTGGCTCCGAGCAGACAATTATGGAAGTGAAATTCGACGATTTCTTGCCGGATCAGATTCGAAGGATTCTGCAGCTTCAACATATGGCACGCTCGGCCATTTCAAAATATGTCATTTGCAGGGAGCTAGGGATGTTTCAATATAAACATTAAGACCTGGGGTGATGGGATGGGAGATTCGTTCAAGTTTGATGATATTATAAAGAAAAGCTTTTTGAATCTTGAAGTGTTTAAAAGTGTTTCCTATATCGATATGCTGTTCGGCTTTTTATGCTCCTTTGCCATTGGCATGTTCATCTACTGGATCTACCGCCGCTGCTTCCGCGGTGTCGTATACAGCTACAATTATAATGTTTCCTTTGTTCTAATGACGATGATCACGTCCATGATCATCATGACCATAAGTACAAACATCGTTCTGTCTCTCGGGATGGTCGGTGCCCTCAGTATTGTTCGTTTCCGAACGGCAGTAAAAGATCCACTCGACATCGTGTACATGTTTTGGGCTATTTCAGCAGGTATAGCAAGCGGCGCCCATATGTATCCCCTGGCCATTATCGGTTCCGTTGTCATCGGAATTACACTGGCCCTGCTTTCAAAAAAGAAACTTCGGCAGCAGTCTTATCTGCTCATTATCCGCCACGAAGAGGAAGCAGCCGACGAGCTGCGTGACCATTTACGTAAGCTGAACACCACATTGAAATCAAAAAATGTCCGCAAAGGATATACGGAACTGACGTTAGAACTCAAACTACGGGACGACAACACGTCCTTCATGCAAAAATTAGCAAGTATCCCGGGTGTGGTCGAATGCTCGCTTGTCAATTATAGTGGTGACTATGCGCAATAGATTTGGAGTAACGGAACTTCATTAAGATAAAAAAGAGTCTGCGCGACTCTTTTTTATTTCCATTTAAAACTCCCGTTTCCAAATAGGAGCAAACCATTTGACGCCTCGCCGGTTCATCGGCAGGATTTTCATATCTGCGATTAGATGGCTTGCATAGCCCGCAAGCCCGGCGGCGACCATTCCTTCAATTGGCCATTGATCATGGAATTGGACTAAAATGAATCCATAAAACGCCACTCCGAGCAATGAATGAGTATAGGAACGGTGTGGAAGGAACGATGCGATGATGATGTAACTTCCAGCTAATAGGATGCCGATCGATTGGTGTAGGACAAAGCCGAGAAGCATGACGAGAACGCCTGTTAATGTAAGAATTCGCCGCTGCGTAATGAGGCGTGACACGATTAGCAAGACGAGTCCGATTGCTCCATATACTAGAATCGGTGTGGAAAGGCCATCTGTCAGGAAACGATATGTAATAAGAAGAAAGACGCTGATTCCGATCAGCTGCATGATCGCTTGCGCAACCTTCTTGGAAACGGTGATCCGGTTGCTGGCCAGTCCGTTTGTATCGAGGTCAGGCGCTAAACCGGAAATACCGCCGATCGCCGTGCAAACCGAAATGGCGATGGGATCATGTGAAGCTTGAAAGCCGGCGACTGCGCCTGCCGCTAAGCCGATGACGAAGTGGGAAGTTCCATCCATATGTATACCTCTCAATGTGATTTCTGTGGTGCTGTTCTATTTTCACGTATGGGGCAGCCGGGTGCAAGGGGAACTGTACCTATGCAGCAATACCATCGTTGAATAAATTTCATTTTTTCATCATAAACCAATTGCGCCAGTCACCCGCGAGTGGCTTTTTTTGTTGAATACATTCCCTTGACTCTCCCGTTACGTAATTCTTTACGATGTAAAGGAGATAGGGAATTTATTTGAATAAATGAGGTGAGGGAAAAGTGAAAATCATTATCGAAAATACAATGGAACAGTACGAAACGTTATTTGCCCTGCAGGAGAACGAGGAGCGGGAAAACTACTTCCGCTATTCTATGATGAAGCCGTTTGAACAGATGTGGAAGATGATCGGTGTCCCATTGAAGGCGAAGGAGGAGAATGGCTATGACGTCATGATGGCGACGCAAATGCTAGGATTTTCCTGCATTCATGACGGGAAGACAGGGCAATTGGCGTTACAGAAATTAAAAGAGATGGATGCACTGAAAGTGGCGGGAGATACACTGGAGCATTGTGTCGCAATCTCTGAGGAACACGGATTACGAATAAAAGAGGATACGATCCGATTCGGTGTTTATCTCGCAAATCATGAAAAATTACAAAGCCAAAATGGCTACACGGGATTTGGCGGCATTCCAGGATACGTGATCGCGATGATGGATCCGAACGATTATAATATTCCACGTTTTCCTTCTTTAATTGCCCATGAATTCCATCACAATTTACGTTTCTCCTATTTTGATTGGGATCATGGTGACATTACGTTAGGGGAATATATAGTGATTGAAGGATTGGCGGACTCCTTTGCTACTAGCCTGTATGGGGAACAGCATCTTGGCCCGTGGGTGACTGCTATTGATTCAGAGGATCTGGAATACTCCATGGCGGTAATCGGGGAAGCTCTCCATGAAAAAGGCTTTGGGGTAGTGAGCGCCTACATGTTCGGGGATGAGCATGCGAAGAAAGAAGGCTATCCACCAGCCGGCTTGTCAGCGGGAGCCGGTTATGCGGTTGGCTATCAAGTATTGCAATCGTTTATGAAGCGAACCGGGACGACTATATGGGAGGCCACCTTGTTAGGTGCAGATGAGATTATTAAGGGATGTGGCATTTTTAATAAGAATGATATGTTAGGTAATTAACATCGAAGGAGGTACATTTCTAATTCGACGTAACTTGATACATTTGTAAATAAAGAATCAAAAATAGAAGAGGACAAGCTCCGTTAACTGACATAATGTTCCCACCCACTCCCCTTATACTAGAGTAGAAAATGAAGCCTGTACTAGATAACTACTTCGTCTTGGGAACTTTATTATGAAGGGGTGGGCTTGTACGTGAAAAAGTTTAGCTTTTGCATTTTACTTGCCGCAGCTGCATCACTAATCGCTTGGCAAAGCCACAGCTTTTCGGGCACCGAACTGCTTCATGAAGAGAACGTCGCTGTTATTCCTGAAGAGGAGACTCTGCTATCTGTTGAATACGGAGAAGGCAGGGAGTTTTGGATCGGAAACAATACAGATCAATACGTTGAAATCCAAGGGGCAGGATTCGTCGCAAACGGCGCATCTAGCATCGCACCCGGCATGTTCAAAGCATTCATCCTCACTGGCCATCCGGATGCATTATTGGGCGGCTCTATTACTGTCCATGGGCTATGGGATGAAGGCGGCGTAAAAGTTGAATCATATATTCCGCAAGCGAACATGGATTTCATCATGCAGGAATTGGATAAAGAACAACCCGAAGTGCGCCTGTCGGTTATGGAGATCGAGGAGCCGGACGGTGATGAAGAGACTGACCAGGAACATGGAGATTGATGAAATAGTGCGTTGCTGCGATTAAGGATTTTGAGAAGGACAAGCATTCCAGCTCGTCAGGTTATTTGGCGTGATGCCGGTGGTATTTGGCGGGGTCTCGGAGTTATTTGGCGCACAGCGAGGTAATTTGGCGAGGGTCTGATGTAATTTGGCGTGTGCACGGTATTATTTGGCGTTTATCTCGATGATTTGGCGCGAATCCGGATATTTTGGCGTTCGTTCCTTTATTCTGGCGTTCGTTCCGGTTATCTGGCGTTCAATCCGTTATTCTGGCGTTCGTTCCGGTTATCTGGCGTTCAATCTGGTTATCTGGCGTTCGTACCGGTTATCTGGCGTTCAATCCGTTATTCTGGCGTTCGTACCGGTTATCTGGCGTTCAATCCGTTATTCTGGCGTTCGCCCGGAGTTATTGGCGTTCATCCAGATATATCCGCATTTACCCGCCTGCCGCCAATAAAAACGCTCTCACCAGCAACAAAAAACCGGAACCCCCCAGCGGGATTCCGGTTTTTCACTCCTCAGTAACTTTGTATTTTCCGGCCCATTGGCATGCGTACCAAGCGCACGGCAACCAAGACGCCTAAGAGGGCGCCACTTATGCTGGAGACGAGGAACGGTGGCATGAAAAATAGGGCGGTTACGGAAGTTCCCATGAGAAGGGCGGCGTACGGCACGGCTAGTAAGGAAGCGATCACGCCGGTGCCAATCATTTCGCCGATGGCTGCCATCCAGACTTTCCCTGATTTTTGATGCAGTAGACCGGCCAGTGCGGCGCCGATCATGCCTCCGGGAAAGGCGAGAAGGGAGCCGGTTCCGGTTAACACGCGGATCAGTCCGGTAAGAAAAGCAATTATGACAGCTGGCAAAGGTCCTAACAGGACGGCAGCGATGACATTGACAGCATGTTGGATAGGATAAGCACGTGCAATTCCGGCGGGGAAGGAAATGAAAACAGATCCTGCAACCGCGATTCCGACAAATGCCGTCATGAGAACGAGCTTCCGGGTGTTCATAAAGCAACATTCCTTTCAATCCACGCCTGGCCTAGCGCTTCCTTCAAGAAGACAGTCGCCTGACGCGGATCTTCGGCTGATGCGATGGCCGAAATAACAGAAATGCCGGATGCGCCAGCATGGATAACCGGCGCCGCATTCGTTGCGGTAATGCCGCCAATTCCCACGATAGGAAGCTCTGGAATCAAGCTTGCGACTGTAGCTATCATCTTTGTTCCCGAAACGGGCTTTGCATCCAGCTTCGTAGAGGTTGGGTAAACAGGACCCATTCCTACATACGTGGCACCGGCCGAGTGAGCGGCCAATGCTTCTTCCGCGGTATGGACGGAAACGCCAAGCTTCATCTGGTCACCGATTCTCCGGCGGACAGAGCGAGCTTCCTCATCCTCTTGGCCGACATGGATTCCATCCGCTTCAAGCGCAATCGCCAACTCCACATCGTCATTAACGAAGAACGGGACGCCATATTGCTTGCATAGATGCTGGCAGCTCTGAGCAAAAGCTAACTTTTCCTGCCCTTGCAAAGCTCCCGGTCCTTTTTCTCGTAACTGAAAGCAGGTGATACCCCCTTCCAGCGCTTTTTCTAGCACGTCAAGAGGCTGCCTGGCGTTGGTGGATCCCATAATGAAATATAGGAGATAGTCATTGTTTTTCAATCAATTCCACTCCTCTCGACAAGCCATGTCCACGTAACCGGAATGCTGCATGGTTCGTCGGGCCATGCCCGTTTCCGATGGATAGCCCGTCTTCAATTGCTGCTTGGATGAAATATTTCGCGACCGTCACCGCTTCGCTTACTGGCTTTCCTTTTGCTAATTCTGCTGTGATGGCAGCTGCGAAGGTGCATCCTGTTCCATGAGTGTCCTTCGTTTCAACTCGTTTCGTTCGCAGCAAAAAGCGTTCCCCTGTGTTGCTAATAAAAAGATCCTCCGCAAATTCCGTATCCTTTCGATGGCCGCCCTTTACTACAATCGCTTGCGTTCCCATTTCAAGCAGTTTATGCGCCGCCCGCTCCATATCGGAAAGAGTATGAATCGGCATACCGGTCAATGTCTCCGCTTCCGGGATATTTGGCGTCAGCACGGCGGCATTTGGAAGTAAATACTCTTTAAGTGCGTCGATAGCTGATTGTTGCAGCAGGGAGGCGCCTCCTTTCGCGATCATCACAGGGTCGATCACAAGTGGAAAGGCAGGATAGCTGCACAACGTCTCGGCAACTGCCTTAATTATTTCGGCAGAGAACAACATCCCTGTTTTTGCGGCACCTACCGTAAAATCAGAAAGGACAGCATCAAGTTGAGCGGTCACAATGTCACATTCTATTGGCTGAACTGCATGGACACCAAGTGTATTTTGGGCAGTAACTGCGGTCAATACGGACGTTCCGAATGTACCGAGCTCTTGGAATGTCTTTACATCTGCTTGAATCCCAGCACCGCCGCCACTATCGGAACCGGCAATTGTCAATGAAACAGGTATCATCTTCGTACCCCCTCCAGCTGGATTTGTGAGGAATCAATCAAAGATCCGTCCAATGAATGGAGAGCGTTCAACAAATGGATCGAAAAATCCCCTGGCCCTTCCGCCCTGGCTGCGGCCCATTCACCTGCCTTTTTATAAAAGGCGAGAGCTGAAGCAACGGCATCCTTCGCATCGGCAGGTGCTGTTGCCAAAAATGCAGCACATACCGCGCTTAGCAGACAGCCCGCCCCTGTAATTCGTGTCATAAGTGGATGGCCACCGGTAATTCGCATGATTGTTTCGCCGTCGGTCATAACATCCACCTCACCTGTTACTGCCACAAGGCAGTGATGCTGTTGAGCCAATTTCTGTGCAACGGCGGCAATGTCAGCTGAACCTGATCCGGCATCCACTCCTTTTGCAGTCCATTCGACATTTGCCAGAGCGGCAATCTCGCCGGCGTTTCCTCGAATCAACATAACATCAAGAGTCTGCAACAATCTTTCAACTGCTCGTTTGCGAAACGGCGTAGCACCGGCGCCAACAGGATCTACAATGACTGGTTTTCCGTGTTTATTCGCACTTTTGCCTGCCTCAATCATCGCCTCCAACTTACTGGCATCGAGCGTTCCTATGTTTAATAAAGTGCAGGAGGAGAGGGCGGCAATATCAGCCGCTTCCTCGAAAGCATCCGCCATGATGGGCGAAGCGCCGAGTGCAAGCAAACCATTTGCTTGGAAATTAGCGACTACGATGTTCGTCATACAATGGATGAGTGGATTGTCCGCTCGCAGTTTATTAACGAAATTTACATCACTGCTCATCTGAGAACCACATCTTCCTCTGCAGTTGCCCACTGTTCTTTTGTCCAAGCCATCTCCCAAAATCGCCACTCATAATGGCTGCTTTTGATAAAATGTGCTTTCACTTCTTCACGCCTTGCCGGAGACAGCGCCTCCGTCAGTTGATTCAAGCGCGTGATTTGTTCATTTGTTGCCGCTTCGAACCATTCCGAGCTATAGGTAGCGATCCATTTGTCATAGATTGGATGCTCGGGCTTGGCGTCTTTTAAACGCTCTCCGATTTCATAATAAAGCCAGTAACAAGGGAGCAAAGCAGAAAGGGTCGCAGCGAGATCGCCTTCCATGGCAGCTCTGTATAAATGGGAAGTATACTCATACGCCGCAGGAGCCGGCTTGAATTCAGCCAAATCCTTATCTGTTACGCCAAGCAGATTGAAAAATCCTTCGTGCAATGAAATTTCCGCCCCGCATGTCTCCTCGGCATGCTGAGCGAAACGTTTAACAGTCGGGAGGTCTTGGGCCTGTACGGCCGCCAGTGCATGTACCTTCGCAAAGTGTTTCAAGTAATAAGAATCCTGCAATACATAATAACGAAACACGTCTTCCGGTAGCGTGCCTTCAGCGAGACTGCAGACGAATGGGTGTTGAAAGCTCGCTTCCCAAATGGCGTCGCATTCCTTCCGTACCTCTTCACAAAATGTCATCTCCAACCACTCCTTTGTCTTGTTGGAAAACCAAAAAAGCCGCCTTCATTCAACACAACGTTGAAGAAAGCGGCTCGCAAATCAGGCGGAATATCCCCTAGGAAGACGTGCGAATCCACTTCCCTCCGCTGGTATGATCCAGATCAGGTTCAAAGGGTCCATGTATCCATACACGTCTCAGTCTTTCACAAAGACTCCCCTAGTGGTCTATCCTTTTTAGTTTTCACCATCACTATAACACAGTTTCCAAGTTTATCAAGCAGGGAAGAGGAACCAGTCATGTAGCGCTTGGTTTTCCCGTATCCGAACTGACACAGAGAAATACAACGTCCGCATCGCTCCGGTTATACCAGTAATGCGATTCCTGAGCACTGTAAAATAATGATTCCCCTTTTGTCAGCTCATGCTGGTTTCCTGCAACTTCGACTGAGAGAACGCCATCCAGTACATATACAAATTCCTGTCCAGAGTGGATAATCGGCTGCCCGCCATCTTCGCCAGGTTCTAGTGTCACCCGCATTGGCATGAAATCCAGCGAATCCAATCCAGGCGCCAAGTTTTGATAATGGATGCCCGACGTGGCAATCCGGTCAATCATCAAGGATCCGCCGGGCTGTTCAGGCGCCTCCTCGTCAAAAAAATGGCCGGGACTGACATGGAGGACCATCGCAATTTTCTTTAACGATTCAAGTGTAGCTGACGATTTACCCAGTTCCAGCTGGGATAGGAAACTGATCGAGAAGCCGGTTGCATCCGCGATTTCCTTCAGCGTGAGCTTTCTTTGTTTCCTGATGGATCTGATCTTCAGGCCCAGTTCCTTAGACATCCAAGTCGCATCCTTTTTTCAGAAATTAATTTCAAATAAAAATTCGATATTGACAGACTACTATTTGTTGATTAACATTATAACAAAATTGAAGTGTCACTTCAATTTACAGTGAACTTAGGGGGTAAGTGTATGGAGAAAAGGGATATGAGAAGGGTATTAATTGCAAGTTTAGTCGGAAGCTCCATCGAATGGTTCGATTATTTCCTTTACGGAACCGTGGCGGCTCTTGTCTTTAATACGATGTTTTTCGTTTCGGAAGATCCGTCGATCGGTTTAATACTAGCTTATGCATCATTTGCGTTGTCGTTTTTTATCCGTCCGCTTGGGGGAGTCATTTTTAGTCATATCGGAGATAAAATCGGACGCAAGAAAACGCTTGTATTGACGTTAAGTCTCATGGGGATTGCGACATTTGGAATGGGGCTGCTACCTACCTATTATGCGATCGGCATTTGGGCACCGATTCTATTGATCACCTTGCGGCTTATTCAAGGGCTGGGCATCGGGGGCGAGTGGGGAGGCGCCATGTTGCTCGCTGTTGAATATGCACCGAAGGAAAAGCGCGGTTTTTTTGGATCTGTTCCGCAAATGGGCGTTACAATCGGGATGGTACTCGGGACGTTTGCTTTGTCTATCATGACTTTGCTTCCGGAAGAAGCCTTCATGAGCTGGGGATGGCGGGTGCCGTTCCTATTAAGTTCCTTGCTCGTCCTGTTTGGTCTCTGGATTCGTAAAGGCATTGAGGAAACGCCGTCATTCCGAGAAGTGAAAGCAAAGGGATCTATTCCGAAGGTGCCGGTTGTTGATACATTTAAATACCATTGGCGTGAGGTCTTGATCGCCATCGGAGCAAAAGTTGTTGAAACCGCGCCGTTTTATATTTTTGGGACATTTGTCGTTTCCTATGCGACGCAGCATGTAGGCCACTCGAGCAATGAAGTGCTAATGGCTGTCATGGTCGCAACCATTATTACAACAATCTTGATTCCAATAATGGGACGCCTGTCTGATAAGGTTGGCAGAAAGCCACTCTATGTGTATGGCACCGTTGCGATGGGACTCTATGCGTTTCCGTATTTCTGGCTGTTGCATCAAGGTTCGAACCTGATGATGTTTATTGCGACAATTGTTGGCCTTGGTATCATCTGGTCACCAATTACGGCTGTTCTCGGAACGATGTTTTCGGAAATCTTTTCAGCTGAAGTCAGATATACGGGCATTTCACTTGGGTATCAAATTGGGGCAGCATTAGCAGGCGGAACAGCGCCTTTGATTGCCACAGCGTTGCTTCTAAAGTTCAATAATTCGTATGTTCCAGTTGCTTTATATATCATTTTTACAGCCGGCGTATCACTGCTTGCCATTTGGGCAGTTCGTGACCGGAGAGACCAGCACTTGGACGACATAACGGCCGTACCTGCGGAAAAGACGACGATTGGCAATAAAGAGTTCAGCTAAGAAAAGAAAGAGGGATCATATGATTACAATGAATGAAGCGCAAATAATGGAAATGTACGGCATGAAAGACGCCGTGCGAGATGTAGCGGATGTGCTCCATTCACTTGCGGCCGGAAAGGTGGAAAACCCGTTACGGACAGTCATTGAGTTCCCCGAACAAGATGCATCCATTCTTTATATGCCTTGTGCAGACATGGCCGAAGGCATCGCGACGAATAAAACGGTATCGATCTTCCCGGGAAATCCCAAAGTGAACGGGCTGCCGACGACCCAAGGGGTAATCTTAGTCACGGATGCCACTAATGGCCGGCATCTCGCTCTCTTGAATGCATCCTATTTAACGAGATTGCGGACTGGCGCTATGAGCGCACTGGCTACAGAACGTTTGGCAAGACCGAACGCCTCCGTCTTATGTGCAATCGGAACCGGGGGAATGGCTTATGAACAAGTTCTCGGTGTGCTGGCGGTCCGTTCCATTCAGGAAATTCTGCTAGTCAATCCGACTGAATCAAAAGCGATGGCATTTGCAGAACGTCTACGAACGGAAGGAAGAGTAGGAGAGGACGTTCAAATCGAAGTGGTGAAAGACGTCGATTCTGCTGTTCGACGTGCGGACATCATCAACTGTGCAACCCGGTCAGCTACACCGGTATTCAGCGGGAAGGCCGTACAGCCCGGAACCCATGTGAACGGAGTGGGCTCCTATTTGCCTCATATGCGGGAAGTCGATCATAATTTTATTTTTAACTGTACTAAAATTGTAGTGGATGATTTGCACGGCGTGAAAGAAGAGGCGGGCGAACTGATCCACGCCGCCGAGCAGACAGGCTGGTCATTCGACAATGTACATGGAGAACTCGTCGACCTTGTCACTGGGCAAATCAAAGGACGCGAACAGGATGAGGAAATCACTTTCTTCAAATGTGTGGGTGCAGCCTATTTTGACCTTGCTGTTTCGAAAGGGGTTTACCTGAAAGCGGAGAAGGAAGGCCATGGCGCAAGAGTGGATATATAATATAGAAGAAAAACGGCCTTGTGAGGGCCGTTTTTCTATTTGAAGAAAGAAGACGTTCTCTTCTTTTATTAAAAGACAGCTTCTTCAAACCCTTTTGCTGCAATCGCTCCGTTCTCAATCTTCTCTACAAAATGGCAAGCCGCTTGATGTCCTGCTTTCATATCACGATGAGTAGCCAGTTCTGGCACATCCGTCTTGCATTTCGCTTGTGCAAAAGGACATCTGGTATGGAATCGGCACCCAGAAGGCGGATCAATTGGCGAAGGCACATCCCCAGTTAGGACGATATGCTTTTTTTCGCGAGTCGGGTCCGGCACCGGGATGGCAGATAGCAATGCCTTTGTATAAGGGTGTTTCGGGCTTTCGAAAATTGAATGTTTATCACCGATTTCTACGATTTTCCCAAGGTACATGACGATGACACGGTCTGAAATATGACGGACAACGCCTAAGTCATGGGAAATAAATAAATAAGTCAACTGGAATTCCTCTTGTAACTCCTCCAATAGGTTTAGCACTTGCGCTTGAATTGAAACATCCAGAGCGGAGACTGCTTCGTCACAAATAATCAGTTTTGGATCGACTGATAAGGCGCGGGCTATTCCGATCCGCTGTCGCTGACCGCCTGAGAATTCATGTGGATAACGATCCGCTTGGTATTCATTTAACCCGACAGTCTCCAGTAATTCAATAATACGCTTCCGCCTGTCTTTGGCGGGCAGCACTTTCTGGATGGTCATCGCTTCATCCAATACATCCGCTACTGTTTGCCGTGGATTGATGGATGCGTACGGATCTTGGAAAATGATTTGCAAGTCTTTTCGATGCTTTCGCATGTTGCGCTTGGATAAAGTCGTCAGCTCTTCTCCGTTGAATACAACAGACCCCTCCGTCGGTTCCTCGAGCCGGAGAATAGCCCGGCCGGTAGTCGATTTTCCACAGCCCGATTCACCTACGATGCTGACCGTTTCTCCTTCGTAAATGGTAAAGCTAATATCATCGACCGCTTTCACATAATTGACAGTCCGGCCCATCATGCCGCCTTTAATCGGAAAATACTGTTTCAGTCCTTCGACCTTCAGCAATTCTTTTTTCGCCATAGACCATCACCTCCGATTCGCCTTCCCATTTTTCAGAATAAATCCAGCAACGGACATCATTCCCCTGCGGATCTTTCATTAATTCTGGCATTTCTCTCTTGCATAGATCGGTCGCAGCCGGACATCTTGGTGCAAAGCGGCACCCGGCCGGCATGTCTTTTGGATTCGGCACATTGCCTCGGATCGGTTCCAACTTCTTCACTTCGACGTCATGACGGGGCAATGAATTCATTAAACCGATTGTATACGGGTGCTTCGGTTTTTGGAACAGTGTCAGAACATCTGAATACTCAACGACCTGTCCGGCGTACATAACGGCAACAAAATCGCATGTTTCTGCAACGACTCCTAAATCATGCGTTATCATAATGACTGACATGCCTAAACGCTTCTGCAATCCCCGGATTAGACCGAGAATCTGAGCTTGAATCGTAACATCCAATGCAGTTGTCGGCTCATCGGCTATCAATATTTCAGGATTACAGGCGAGGGCCATAGCGATCATGACCCTTTGCCGCATACCGCCTGATAGTTCATACGGATACTGCTTGACTCGTTTATCAGGAGAAGGTATGCCGACAAGCTTCAATAAGTCGACAGAACGGACAAGCGCCGCTTTTTTCGACAAGTTCTGATGCTTCATGATGGATTCGCTAATTTGCTGGCCTACTGTAAAAACAGGATTCAGAGACGTCATTGGCTCCTGAAATATCATAGAAATTGCATTTCCGCGCAAATCTCGCATTTTCTTGTCAGAATAGGATAGAATATTTTCCCCTTTAAATAAAACCTCACCGCTCTTTATTTCCCCATTAGTTGCCAACAGTTTCAGAATGGATAATGCAGTAATACTCTTCCCGGAACCCGATTCTCCAACAATCCCGAGGGTTCCTCCCGCTGGAAGTGTAAAATTGACACCGTCGACCGCTTTCACTTCTCCTTCATCTGTATGGAAAGATGTGCGGAGATTCCGCACCTCCAGTAATGCCTCTGTCAAGATGGCCACCCCACTTTCACTTAAATTAATTCAGATCGATCCGTTTGTTCAACAGTCGATACGAAATGTCGACTAGGAGATTGACGAATACGAAAAGGAATGAAATTACGAGAACGGTTCCTTGGACAATCGGAAAGTCTCTTGTCCGAATCGCATCAATCGTCAAGCGTCCCATTCCGTTAATTGCAAAGATCGACTCCGTTAATACCGCTCCGCCAAGAAAACCGCCGAATTCCAGTCCAACGACTGTTATGACAGGAATCAACGCGTTCTTCAGCGCATGACGATATATGACAATTCGCTCGCTCATGCCTTTTGCGCGGGCTGTACGGATATAATCCTGCCCGATCACTTCAAGCATGGACGATCTTGTCATCCTAGCAATAATGGCAGCTCCTCCCGTACCAAGAGTGATGACTGGCAAAATAATCTGGCGCCAATCGTCTCCCCATCCGGACGCCCGCATTTTCATGAATTCCGGCATCCAATCGGGCCCGATGGCAAACCATTGGATAAGCATGAGGCCGAACCAGAAATTCGGCATGGAAAGCCCGAATAACGCGATGAGCATGATTGTAATGTCAGACCATGTATAATGTCGCACCGCAGAGATAATTCCAGCAATCAACCCTAAAAATACGGCAAGGATCGTGGCGTAGAATGAGAGTTCGACGGTCGTCCAAAATCGGGCTTTAATCTCATCCATTACGGGACGTCCGCTTCGTATGGAATTTCCAAGATCGCCTTGTACTACGTTTTTCATGTAGTTGACATATTGAACAGGAGCAGGTTCATTTAGTCCTAATTTTTCACGGATTTGTTCCACAGTTTTGGGAGAAGCTCCTTCACCGGCGATGATCTGGGCCGGATCTCCTGGAATTAAATACATTAACGAGAAAACGAGAATGGAGACGCCAATCAGGACTGGAATTGTCTGGAGCAGGCGTCTGATAATAAATTTTGACACGTTGATGCCCCTCCTTATTTTTTCATTTTCGGATCGAGTGCATCCCGCAAACCATCCCCGAAGATATTGAATGCCAAAACAACTAGAACAATCATGATTCCAGGAAAGAGCACAAGATGCGGCGCCTCTCTCATGTAGGTACGCCCCTCACTTAGCATCGCTCCCCATTCAGGAGTCGGCGGCTTGGCGCCTAAACCTAAAAAGGCGAGTCCACTCGCCGTCAAGACGGCAGTGGCAATCCGAAGAGTCAACTGGACAATGATAGGTGATAGGACGTTTGGTAATATATGCTTAAATATGATTCTTCCATCCGATGCTCCTAGCGCTTTCACCGCATCAATGTATTCCAGTTTCCGAACGGAAAGCGTGGATCCGCGAACAATCCTTGCGAAGGCAGGAACGGAAAATATGCCCACCGCGATAATGACATTTGTCAAACTGCCGCCGAGAACAGATACAATGGCAAGCGCAAGCAGAATTCCAGGAAAGGCAAGAAGCACATCCATCGTCCGCATGATGACTGTATCCAGTATGCCGCCGTAGTATCCGGAAATAATTCCAAGAAAGACTCCGACTACCCCCCCAAGTGCAACTGATAGAAAGCCGACTTTCATCGTAATGGCCATGCCATGAATAATTCGAGTGAAAATGTCCCGTCCATAATTATCGGTCCCAAACCAATGCTCCGCGGACGGCGGTTGAAGTTTAATAGAAATTTGGGTCGCATTTGGATCTGCTGACGTGAAGAAAGGACCTAAAAGTCCGGTAAGAATAAAAAATAAGATTAATGCCCCTCCGACAACGGCTGCTTTATTTTTCCTCAGCCTTCGCCAAAATCCCTTATACGCTTCAACTCTCGGGCTGGAGCGCTTTTGCCCAAAGTCTGCAGCGGGCGTTTGTTGTACCATGATGAACACCTTCCCCCAGATATTTAATAACCAATCAGATGGCAGATTAGTTGGTTTACAGTAGCATACCATGAAACAGTATTTTGACAAACTTAATTTGTTAGTATTTTTAGTGTATTTTTAATTATTATTTTATAGTATTAAATTCCTATATTCTTGTGAATTAACTAGATTCTTGAAAGCTAAAAGCACGTCTAGGAGTTACATATCAATACTTTCATACTAGAACAATTATTCTGAAATGTATTGTCTATTCAGTTTTTGTATGCTATATTGCTTCTAACTATTGCAAATTAAGCAAGATGTTAGTTTGCGGTATGTTAATTACACAAATAGGGGGAACTGAATATGAAATCAGCTGGGAAATCAAAATGGCTGTTTGTCCTTGTATTGGCCTTTTCCATGATTCTTGCTGCATGTGGTGGGGGAAGCGGCAACAAATCTTCAGAGAAGGAGAATGGTGATACTTCAAGTAACATCGATGAAGGAAAAGGAGAAGGGGTGGAAGGCGGGGACCTTGTATTGGCTGTTCTGTCTGATGCATCTTCATTAGATCCAGCAGGTTCTAATGACGTCCCATCATCCGTCGTGCAAGCCAATATTTATGAAACATTAGTCAATCGGGATGATGACAATAAGATTATCGAAGGTTTGGCTACAAGTTGGGAAGCAATTGATGATACAACATATGAATTCAAGTTGCGTGAAGGCGTTACATTCCATGACGGGGAACCGTTTAATGCGGAAGCCGTTAAAGTAAACTTAGAGCGGATTCTTGATCCGGAAGTGGCATCTCCAAGATATTTTCTATATGAAATGATTACAGAAATTATTGTTAAAGACGAATATACCGTTCAAATTAAGACAGAATATCCTTTCGCACCATTACTGGCTCACTTATCCCATAATGGCGGAAGCATGGTAAGCCCTAAATCGATCGAGGCAGATTATGCGGCAATGCAAAACGATGAAAAATCGGGTTCCGTTATTTCGACAGCACCAGTTGGCACAGGCTATTTCAAATTTGATAGCTGGACACCAGGTTCTGAAATCAAGTTGGTACGCAATGACGACTATTGGGGAGATAAGGTCCATGTCGATACGGTAACATTTAAAGTCGTTCCAGAAAGCGGAACGCGTAATGCAGATCTAGAGACAGGTTATGTTCATATCGCCGATCCGGTTCAGCCGAACGAAGTGGCTGATATGAATGCCGGTAGTTATGCAAAGGTAAATCAACAGACATCTTCCAGCTTGGCGTATCTCGGATTTAATACGGAAAAAGAGCCGTTCAACGATCCGAAAGTACGTAAAGCTATCTCCATGCTTGTGAATAAAGATGATATCAGTGAAGGCGTTTATGATGGATTCGGCGTCCCAGCGAAAGGTCCGTTGGCACCAGGTATCTTCGGTTACAATGAAGACGCAAAACCAGTCGAATATAATCCAGAAGAAGCGAAAAAGCTGTTAGAGGAAGCAGGGTATGGAGACGGGTTCAAAACTTCAATCTGGACGAATGACAACCCGCAACGTCAGCAAATTGCTGTATTGGTCCAGGAAGAATTGAAAAAAGTAAACATTGAAGCCGACATCAATGTGATGGAATTTGGTGCTTATCTGGATAAAACAGCTGCAGGAGAGCATGAAATGTTCATCCTTGGCTGGTCGAACTCCACAGGTGACGCAGACTACGGTATGTACGCCCTGTTCCACTCCTCCCAAAAAGGAGATCCGGGCAACCGATCCTTCTATGAAAATCCGGAAGTCGACAAACTTCTTGAAGAAGGAAGACGAGAGTCTGATCCTGAAAAGCGAATTGAAATCTACAATAAAGTACAAGAACATCTAATTGAAGATGCCCCAATGGTGTATTTAATTCATACTGAATACCTGACAGGTGTCAGCAATAAAATTAAAGGGTTCTCCATCGACACATCTGGTATCTATCAATTGAAGAACGTTCAGTTTGTCGAATAATAAATAACAGGGATGCTGCCAATACGGCAGCATCCTATTTTTTATGCCAGCATAACGGCAGGGGGGAAGAACACCAATCTGTATGTACTGCGGATATTCTGCTTTCAGTTTATCCTTCAGCAGAATACCTGTGACATAGAGCATCAAAACTAAGTTCATCATAGGTACTATTCACTGACGATTTTTGTCACTTTGCCTACTAGATCCTCCTTTTTTATGGGACCATGATGGCGGCTATCTTTACTTACAGAAGGTGAATCCCCCACGACAAAGTACTCATCTTCTTGCAGAGTCACTGGATCAGAACCTTTTATGTCTTGTGTTACATATTCTGTTTCTAATGGATTGCCGTCTATGTACATTGTTCCATTTCGAAATTGAATTTCTTCACCAGGCAGTCCAAGGACACGCTTTGCATGCTTTTGATTATCATCGTACAAATAAACAACGATGTCACCACGCTGGATTGGATTTGATTCGTAATAATCTTTATCTACAACAAAGTGGTCTTGGTCATAAATAGTTGGCTCCATGGAACGGCCATCGAAAACATAGGTGGCGGACTGGTTGTCAGATTGGCAGCCTATTAAAAATATCAGTGGAATGAAAAGTAGCAGCTTTTTCAAAACCTTCACCTCCCTTTGTCTATTGTTCTTTCATTTTGATTTGAAAACGGTTTAGTTACAAGCAATATTCCCCGGGAAATACCGACAAATTATAGTACCTTATGTGGAAAATGTAGAAGTATAGAATATTAGAGCAGAGAATTTGATATTTACATAGAATGAATTATTAAAGGAAGCTAAATACCAAAGTGGATTTCCAAATGAAGGAAACGATGATATGCTTACTAATAGGGAAGAGGGGGAGATGAAGGGATGCAAAATTGCAAGTCTTGCGGCAGACTTATTAATTCAAGGACTTCCTTATGTCCATCTTGCAAAAATAAGTTTAAAAATAAACGGTTTTTAAGCATAGCCATGAAAGGTATGGCCATACTTGCGGTATTTTTAATATGGGGACATTTTCAAATGAAGCGCGCTAATGCACCAGAACAGACAGTGCAACGCATATATGAAGCAATAGTAAACAAGAATGAAAAAGCGCTTGCCAAGGAATTAAATATGGAAGGGGAGCAGGATTCAAGCGCAATTTTATCGTACTTGGCTAGTCAAGGGCTGCCAGCATTTAATGAAAAAATGCAACAAGCGGCAGGGAATGTCTATCGAAACGGCAACCCACAGACAGTTCGGCATGAAGACGGTCAAGACATACTGAAGTTTACATTGGATAAGAAATTAGGGATATATAAAGTCGTGAACGTTGGATTAGTAGATAGGAAGCTTGGAACCGTGAAAAATGGTCTTTCTGAATCGAGTGAAAGCCGCTTTCCTATCGAACTGCTTAAAGAAAATGCAGTTTATTCGACGAATTGGCGAGATGGAAATACATTGTTCCATCTGTATGTCGCTGAGACTGAAAATCTGCCTGGGCTTCCAGCTGATGAAGTCGTTAAAGAGAGCAGCCATGCCCTGTTCCTAGCAAAGGAAAATGAAAAAGAAGGAGTGCTGCAGAAGGGTGTCATTTCATCTAAACTTAAGAAAGAGGACATTCATGAGTGGAATTTAGAAAGCCGGCGCTTTCTCGGTTTTGTTGACAATGAAACTTCTCTCGATTTGTGGACGCTGGAGAACGGAAGCATAAGCCAAGTCCTGTTTGATGGTCAAAAAAGCCTTCCTTTAGTTGATGGTAAGGTTAAATTTATTGATGATATTTTTTTGCAGACATACGAACCGATTCAAGGAAAAGAAGGATGGGCATTCAAGACGTGGGTTTGGAACCCGGATCAATTGCATTTCAAACATTTACATTCGGAATCCTATACAAACGACAGGCCGTATGGGCTTGAGACAGGGCAACATAAAATAGAACTTTGGAATGAATACGAGGCGTATTATGATACATTCCCTCAATTTACTTTCACCAAGCAATCCGCGGAATTATTAAAAGACGGTATGCTCTTGCATACAGATGTCCAACTGGGTATGTCAATTAAAGATGTCCTTCAGGAGCTTCCAGACCCTTACGATCACGACTATTATAATGGAGGAATCTATTATGCTTTTCCTGGTGGCAGAACCATCTTCTATGACGAACTGACAGGGGAAGTAACATTTGTAACGCTCGGCGGAAGCTCACTAACAAATGAGCAGGAGGAGCTGTTGGCCATCCTAGGTACTCCTGAGAGTGAAGGATATGATGACATGAAGGAGGAGTATTACTATTCCTATACCTTTGGGCAAAATCAACTTCTTGTGGATAGAAAGAGGGATGGCAAGATCGTTTCCTTGTGGCTTTCCAAACGCACCGAATAGTGTTTTGTTTTGACCATAATCTATCCCTTTCCTGAAGAAATTCCTATATATAGATCGAGGAGGGGGAAGATATGGTCAAAATTGTATTAGATGCGGGACATGGTCAGAGCACATTGGGCAAGCAATCACCGGATGGAGAACGCGAATGGGACTTCAACAGCCGGGTTGTCGAAGCATGCGCGGCAAAGCTGAAAACATATGAAAATGTGGAAGTCCTGCGGGTGGATGATCCTTCGGGCAAAACGGATGTGCCGCTAGTTGAGCGAACAAATAAGGCAAATGCGTGGAAAGCGGATGTGTACGTGGCAGTCCACCATAACGCCAATACGGGCAACTGGGGAAATTGGACCGGCGTTGAAACGTACACTTTCAATGGACATTCTGTCAGCAAGAAATCAACGGAACTCGCCAAGCTTGTTCAACCCCAAATAGCGAAGGCCATGGGGCTGACGGATCGGGGAGTGCGACAAGCCAATTTTCATGTGCTTCGGGAAACCAGAATGCCGGCGATCCTAACGGAAGGCGGCTTTATGGATTCTGCCATTGATATTCAGGCGCTCCGATCAATGGACAAGCTACGTGCACAAGGGGAAGCAATTGCGGAGGCTTTGGCGGTTTATTTTAAATTGAAAAAGAAACCAGTTGAAGCCGAAACGCCTCAGCCAGTGGAACCATATGAAAAGGATGCACCACCGTCACCTGGATTTGCGGAGGAATTCCAAGCGGCGATTGATCTCGGAATTACGAATGGAACGTATCCTCGGAGGCCGGCTACACGGGAGGAAGTGGCTGTCATGATTCTACGGGCACTTCGATCGTGTATTAAATGAAGAAAGGAAAAACTCATTGGAGGGACACATGATGATTGTGTCCTTTTTCAATTAATCCTCCATAGAAAAATCAAAACACACGAACAAGAAAGATCTTAGAACCATCCGTTTATTATCAACCAAGATTCCCCGTGACGTAAATAATAGAAATCCAGGATCCCTGCTACCCTGGACTTCTCATTTGGTAAGTAATAAAATTCACTCATACCTGCCTTTCAACGGAACGAATCTCACTTCGCCTAGCACTTCCTGACTTATCTTTCCGTCCGCATCCTTTTTCAACAATAATAATTGTTGGAGTGAACGCGGTCCGACAGGGATGAGCATTGTTCCGCCTTCAGCCAATTGTTCCGTTAGTTCAACTGGGATTGCGGCAGCTGCCGCGGTGACAATAATCCGGTCGTAGGGAGCATACTCCTTCCAGCCTATGCTGCCATCATCGGTTTTGAATTGGATATTATCAAAGCCGGCCTTTTGTAATCTCTGTTTCGCCTGATCTGCTAATGGTTTAATGCGTTCGACCGTGTAGATCTGCTGGACGAACGGAGCAAGCATGGCAGTTTGGTACCCTGATCCCGTGCCAATTTCTAATACTCTTGATTCTTTGTGTAAATCTAATGCCAAGGTCATCTCAAGAACCAAAGATGGTTGTGATATGGTCTGTTCATATCCGATCGGAATGGCTTCATCCAAGTAAGCGAACTCCTGTAATGTATCCATAAACAAGCTGCGATCTAGCTGTTTGAAGTGCTCGATGATCTCATTCATCTGATTTTCCACAGAGTGCCCTCCTCCCGTTCTTTACTAGTCAGCTTACCGGAAATGGAAGGGCTTAAACATTCGGGAGGTTTAATTTGAATGAACAAGAGAAATTTAATATGGTGGCATTTCATTTATGAACTGTAATTTATCTATCAAAGGGGTCATGGCTATGTATCAAATACCAGAAGTCGAGCAAAGTTTGCGGTGGCCGAGTGGATCATTAGAGACGGCTACGTTCGGGATGGGCTGTTTTTGGGGACCGGAAGCACGCTTCGGAAGCTTAAGAGGAATTGTGCGGACGCGGGTCGGATTTGCTGGCGGCACGACAGCTTCACCGACGTATCGTTCAATGGGTGATCATACGGAAACGGTAGAGGTGGATTTTGATCCGAAATTGATTACGTATGAAGACATTCTGCGTCATTTTTGGCGCAATCATTATCCAAACCGGGATGAATATAAAGGGCGTCAATATATATCATTGTTGCGTTTTCGAGGGAACCAGCAAAAGGAAACAATCGATCGCATCAAAAAAGAGATGGAGCAGGAAATGGGTGAGCCGATTGAGACAGACGTCGCTCCCTTTGAGAACTTCACTTTGGCGGAGGAGCGACATCAAAAATATTATTTGAAACGATATCCGAGAGCTTTGGAACAATTACACGATTTTTTCCCTGCACCTGATCTCTTAGTGAATTCGACTTTGGCTGCCCGATTGAATGGTTTTGTGAAAGGATTTGGATCACGTGCGAGTTTGCTGGCGGAAATTGAAGAGTGGAAGATGGACAATTGCGGTGAGAAGAAGCGGCTGGAAATGAAAGTACGCAATATGAAATGGTGATGAGCGAATTCGATGCTTGGGACATGGAATGAATGGTTGGTAAATGAAATGAATGCTTAAGGAGTCACGCTGTCTTATGCAGGTCTGCTATAGGCGGCCAATTTGCCTTATTCTTTTCTGTTCCGTTCATTTCAGGTGAGCCATACATATATCCCTTCATACGATCAAATTAACATTATTTAGAAGGATTATTTCTTATATAAAACAGGCGTGAAGACCGATGCGATAAGCTCGGTCTTTTTCTGTTGTTTGATTGTATATTTAAATAGTATTGACATATCTAAATAGAGAGTCTATTCTGTTAGAAGAATACTGTATACAGTAGACGGAGGTGAGGCATTTGTCCGAACTAATTGTGAAACGTACAACATTGAAACAACAAGTCTATGATTATTTGAAAGATTCCATTCTGCTAGGGGAATTTGATCCTGGGGAACGACTGATAGAGGAAAAGATTGCGGAAACATTGAATGTCAGCAGAAGTCCGATTCGGGAAGCTGTTCGCATGTTGGAGAAAGATGGTCTATTAAACGTTCATCAAACTGGAGGTGTGACGGTTGTGAATCCGACGATTGAAGATTATAGAAGTCTTTATGAAGTCCGGGTTGAAATGGAATCATTAGCGGCATATTTCGCAGCGGAACGATGTGACGATTCGGAAATTGCATTAATGGAGACGTCGATTCAAGAGATGGCGCATGAAATTTCTATCCAAAATCTCAAAGGATTATTGCGAGTTAATTTTAATTTCCATGAAATTATTGTCCGAGCCAGCAGAAACCCGTTTCTCATTTCCATGACATTGCAATTAAGGGGTATCAATAGTTTTTATCGGAGAGCCATCGTTGAAGGAGACCCGCGCAATATGGAAAATGCACTGCGGGACCACGAAGAAATATTCTTTGCGATCCGGAAGAGGGATCCGGATTTCGCGAGGGAATGTATGAGAAAGCATATTGAACATGATTATCAGGCTTTCATGAAAGCTGTTCAGAAATAAGGGAGGAGAAGGTCGAGTTGGATCGAAGAAAACCGTTACAAGGGGTACGGGTTTTGGAACTTGGAAATCTCGTTGCAGCACCATTTGCCGGGAAATTATTTTCAGAATTCGGAGCGGAAGTCATTAAAGTCGAGGAGCCGAAAAATGGCGATCCACTGCGCAATTGGCGGGTAATGCATCATGATACATCCGTTTGGTGGTACGTGCAAAGCCGCAATAAGAAAAGTGTGACGATCAATATGCGTGACCCGGAAGGCCAAGACATCGTCAAGTCGCTCATAAAAGAAGCCGATGTCGTCATTGAAAATTTCAAGCCAGGGACATTAGAGCGATGGGGGCTAGGATACGAGGAGATGAAAGCTGTCAATCCATCCATCATTTTGACCCGTATCTCAGGATATGGACAAACAGGGCCATATAAAGAGAAACCTGGATTCGGAAGTGTTGCGGAAGCAATCGGCGGCCTGCGGTATTTGACCGGTTACCCGGATCAGCCGCCAGTCCGCGTCGGCATCGCTATCGGGGATATGATCGCCGGGCTCTATGCGGTTATCGGAACATTAATGGCGCTGCGGGCCAGAGACAAGGATGCAGATAGACAGGGGCAAGTTGTGGACGTGGCATTATACGAGGCAGTGTTCAGTTTACTGGAAGGCATTCTTCCGGAATATGATTTGACCGGACAAGTGCGTGAGCGGACGGGGACTACGCTGCCTGGCATTGCACCTTCCAATACATACAAATGTGCAGATGGAAAACACGTTGTCATTGGAGGCAATGGAGATCGTATCTTCGAACGACTCATGACAGCGATCGGACGGGAAGACATGGCTGTAAATCCTGCTTACGCATCAAATCAAGGCCGTGCGGATCATGTCGAACTCATCGATGAGGCAATTGAAGCGTGGACTCTGCAACATACCTTGAAAGAAGTTCAGCAAAAGTTAGATGAAGCATCAGTGCCGGTCGGGCCAATATTCGGCATCCAAGATATTGTGGAGGATCCACATTATCAAGCGCGTGACATGCTTAAAGAGGTCACCTTGCCAGGTGGTGAAAAGCTGCTCGTACCGGGCATTGTGCCGAAGCTTTCCCATACGCCGGGGGATATTGAATGGAACGGCCCGACATTAGGGGCGCATAACGAAGAAGTCTATTCCACTTATTTAGGATTGACGCAAGATGAGCTGTCCCGCTTGAAGGAAAGGGGGATCATCTAATGGCAAAAGTCACGATTATCGACGTCAGTCCGAGAGATGGTTTGCAAAACGACCCCCGTATCGTATCAACGGAAGACAAGGTGCAGTTAGTCGAAAAATTGGTTGCTGCCGGTATTGGAAAAGTTGAAGTGACCTCTTTTGTCCATCCGAAGAAAGTGCCGCAGATGGCAGATGCCAATGAAGTGATGGAATCCTTGCCAGACGATCTGCCGCTCGAAGCTGTCGCTTTGATTCCTAACTTGAAAGGGTATGAGCGAGCGAGAGAGCATCGTTTCCGCGAAGTGAATTGGGTGAGTGCGGCAACGGAAACCTTCAACGAGAAAAATATTGGGATGACAATCGGAAAAAACTTGGATCAATTCGCTGAAGTAGTGGCACGGGCGAAGCAAGATGGCATAGATGTCTGTTTTTCCATCGCTGTAAGCTTCGGCTGTCCCTATGAAGGAGAAGTGGCAGAAGCCAAAGTGCTGGAGCTCGTCAGACAGGTGAAGGAGGCAGGTGCCGACCGCATCAGCATTGCGGACACCATCGGCATTGCTACGCCGGATCATGTCGAAAGATTAATGAAAAAAGTCTTATTGGAAGCAGGTTCCACACCAGTCGCCATCCATTTACATGATACGCGCGGGCTTGGGCTGGCCAACGCTTATGCAGCCTATCAAGCAGGCGTAAGGATCTTCGAGACATCCGCCAGCGGCATCGGCGGCTGTCCATTTGCTCCAGGAGCAGCCGGCAATTTGGCGACGGAGGATTTGGTTTATTTATTTGAACGGATGCACATCGATACAGGCATCGATTTTACAAAAATGTTGGAAGCCGCTGATTTCGCGGCAAGTTTATCAACGAAGACACCTTTGGGACGCATACGGCATGTAGAAAAAAAGAAGGAAGAGGGGAAATGAAATGAAGAAATGGATGAAAGGCCTGGTAGGTACAATGGCCGCTGTGTTGATGCTCGCTGGCTGCAGCGACAAAAAGGAAACAGATAAAGGAGAAGCGGCGACTGGATCGGGCGATGGTTATGAAGAAGTGACAATCCGCCTTGCATACAATTTGCCGCAAGATCACCATATCGCAATTGGTGTGGAAAACTTTGCGAAGGAAGTAAAAGAAAAATCGGATGGAAAAGTAAATGTCCAAGTATATCCGGCTGGTCAGCTGTTAAGCGATAAAGACATGAACCAGTCCATCCTCTCGGGTGGCGTGGAAATGGGCGTTAACTCTTCAACACTTTGGGCATCTACAGTGCCGGCAATGGGTATTTTCGATGTTCCGTATGTATTCAATGACTACTCCGCTGTCGGAGAAGCCTTGAACGGGGAGTTTGGTGACAAGCTTCGCGGCGCAATGGAGGAAAAAGGCGCGAAAGTATTAATGTTTGCGGATTATGGCTACGTCCAATTTGCGAATAACAAACGCCAATTGAAGTCTCCTGAGGATTTCAAAGGATTGAAGATCAGAAGTATTGGAGATTTGCCATCTGAATTGATTCAAGCTTACGGCGCTTCTCCTGTGTTCATGGGTGGCGGCGAAGTATACATGGCGCTTCAGCGGAACACGGTCGATGGCGCAACTTCCGGGACAACGGCGATGCTTCAACGGAAGTACGACGAGGTTACGAAGTATTTGACGATCAATAACTATGCTTATCTAGAATTCTTGCTTGCTGTGAATAAAGACTTCTGGGATGGCCTTCCTGAAAAGACACAAGACCTGTTGACGGAAGTTGCCGGCGAAACAGAAGTTTGGATCCGTGAACAAGCCGAAAAAGAAGATTCGGAGTCAGCAAAAGCGTTGGAAGAGAAAGGTATGGATGTCTACGTCGTGCCACAGGAAGATTTGAAAGAGTGGAAAGAAGCGGCAGCACCAGTCCGTGATATGTTTGTTGAAAACGCGGGTCAATTGGGACAAGAGTTGCTCGACATGGTAGATGAGAAATAACTGGCTAGGGGGAAGCACTCGTGAAAGTGGTTTATCGAATCTGTGATTCAGTCATACGTTGGGGTGCATACGTAGCGGGCATTCTCATCCTGTTGACGACCGCCATGACGTTTTATGAGATCGTATCCAGAGCTTTTTTCCATAAACCGACGTCATGGGCAACCGAATTATCCATTTATGCTATTATTGGCAGCTGTTTTCTGGGAAGCGCTTATGCAGTTCGAAGCTATGCCCATATTACGGTGGATTTATTGATCAATAACGTGAATGATCGGTTTAAAACGGTCTTGGCGTACATCTCCAATTCCCTTGGCTTATTATTCAGTGTGATCTTTACAATTTACTGTTTTCAGCACGTCATTAAAACATTTGAGTTAGAAACAAAATCGGCGTCTTTGTTGCGCATTCCGATGTATTTGCCGGAATCCTTCCTTGTCATTGGAGGGGTTCTCCTATGCATCGCATTCATTCTGCAACTCATTGACGGGGGCATCCATAAGGGAGGAGAACAGCTATGAATCTATTTTTCACCGGTGGATTAGGTGTCCTCCTCTTGCTGGGCCTCCCTGTCGCCTTTACGCTAAGCTTACTTGCGGTTGCCGGAATGTACTTCTTTAATGGCGGAACATTTGCGTTCATGCAGATACCGATTATCTCCTATAAATCATTGGATGATTTTACGCTGACGGCGCTGCCGATGTATGTGCTTATGAGCCAAGTATTGCTTGTTAGTGGAGTCGGGCGTGACCTGTATGAAATGGCAAGCAGATGGTTCCGTCACTTTCCGGGCGGCCTGGCGATTGCGACATTATTTTGTTGCACGATCTTCTCGGCCATCTCGGGTTCCAGTGTCGCCACGGCAGTCACCGTCGGAGCAGTGGCGTTGCCTGAAATGGTTAGGCGAGGCTATAACAAGCGGCATGTTCTCGGCTTGCTTGCTGCCGGCGGAACGCTGGGAATTTTGATTCCGCCGAGCATCCCGATGATCATCTATGGCTCTGTTACAGGAGAATCCGTCGGGAAACTATTCGTTGCCGGAATTGTGCCCGGTATCGTCCTAACGCTCGCCTTCATGATCTTTTCCGCCTATCAGACGCGTCATATCAAAGACGAGCCGGCTACGTGGAATGAACGGTGGGAAGCTTCGAAAAAGGCGGTATGGGGCTTGCTGCTTCCGATTATCATTATTGGGGGAATTTACAGTGGTATTTTCACTCCAACTGAGGCAGCAGCCGTCGGTGTCGTCCTCAGTTTCGCGATCACTATTTTTGTGTACCGCAACTTGACGATGGCCGCCATGCGAGAAATCTTAATTAACACGGTGAAAACAAACGCCATGATTTTATTCATCATCATCGGCGCCATGCTGCTTGGGTACATTTTGACGATCTTGCAAATCCCGCAAACTATCGTTAACTTTGCAACGACCCAAGACATCTCGCCATGGATCATCTTTGTGTTAATCAACATCGTGCTTCTCATACTGGGGATGTTCCTCGAAACGGTGTCCATCCTCGTCATCACTTTGCCGATTCTCTACCCCATCATCATGGCACTCGGCTTCGATCCGATCTGGTTCGCCATTATCATGGTGATCAATATGGAACTAGCCCTGATATCACCGCCAGTCGGCATGAACCTGTTCGTCTTAAAAGGATTGAACAAGGAAAATACCATCAGCGAAATTGTCAAAGGCGTTATTCCATACGCCATCATCATGCTCGTATTCATGGTTATCCTTTCGTTCTTCCCAGAAATTGCTACGTTTTTGATTCATAAGGATATTAAATAAACGTGGAAGCCTGCAACTACCTTTGAATGGTAGATTGCAGGTTTTTGTTTGTCAATGAAGGGCGATTGGGAGTGCTTAATTAAGTGGGGACTGCTCGTAAAATCGTGGAAGTGCTCGTATAAGAGGAAGATTGCTCGTAAAATCGTGGAAGTGCTCGTATAAGAGGAAGATTGCTCGTAAAATCGCGTGAGTGCTCGTATAAGAGGAAGAGTGCTCGTAAAATCGCGTGAGTGCTCGTATAAGAGGAAGATTGCTCGTAAAATCGCCGGACTGCTCGTACAAGGGGAAGAGCGCTCGTATCGGCGCAACGACTTCTCGTATCGCCTAGCGAATTGCTTGTAACGGCACCCTTCCTGCTTATATCGCAAAGCGAACCACCGTCAGAAAACGGCTCGGATTTCTTGGGAACTATGGGAGTTGCAAGTTACGGTGGTCGAACAAAAAACTGCCGTCCTCTCACTAGAGACGCGGCAGTTATCTGTTAATTGATTGCTACAGCTTTCTTATGTAGGTTCCAATAGTTCTGCAACTTCTGTTTTCCTGCTTTTACTTCGGGGTGAAACTGGATATATGCGTTGTTCCGTGTTTCTTCGATGGCTTTGATGGAATCGAGTAGTTTGGCTTCTTGTTTGCCGCCATCCATGCTGTTGACGATGGCGAGTCCAGCGGTGATGCCCTGGCTGATGGCGACTTTGGCTCCTTCAATTCCTGTAATGTTTCCTGCAACGTAAAGTCCTTCTATTGGAGTTTCCATCCGTTCGTTATGAAGCGGAACATAGCCGCCCAGTTCTTCTATATGGTAGAACGGACATCCTGCTACGGCTGCTAGCTCCGCTAATGGGTATAGACCGCCTGCTATACAAACGAAGTCCGCTTCGATATTTTGTTCGCTACCGGCAATGACTTCTCCGGATGGAGTGATTGTCGCGAGTTTTACGCCTTCGACTTTATCTTCTCCGTATATTTCGACGACGGCTTTCCGAAGCATGATCGGAATATCCCACATTTTCACACCGTTTTTCGGATAAAAAGTGATTCCCATCTTTTTCATGAAGTCGTTTTTCATCAGCTTGCTTCCCATTTTTACAAATGCGGATGGCGCCATATGGGATACGTGCAAGAGTGAATTCATGACATCCAATGGATTACCGGATTTTTCAGTGACCCTATTCATCTTCGGCAATGTGATAGCTGCCACGTCGATATTAGCTAGTTTCAATTCCATTGCGATGGCGGAGGATAGCACGTTAACGCCGATGATGACACCTCGTTCGCCCGGCTTCACGCGGTGGACATTTGTCATGACTTGTGCAGCCCCGACAGACATGACGCCTGGAAGAGTCCAGCCTGGGATTGGTAAAGGCACTTCTGCAGCACCTGTTGCTAGCAATAAGTGTGATGTCGTATACACTTCATCCTCCGTATAGACGTACCAAAAGCCATCCTGATTTTCAATATTGGAGACAGGCGTTTGCAATTTAAATTCTACCCCTGCAGCAATTGCTTGATCATAGAGGTTTTTGGATTCTTTGATGCCATTCCACCATTTGCCCGTTGGCTCTTCGTATAATTGGCCTAATAATCTGCCGCCTGGTTTCATGTATTCATCGATGACAATGACGCTCACTCCGTTTTCTGCAATGGTGATGGCTGCAGATAAACCTGCGGGGCCGGCCCCAATGATGATCGCTTTATTCATTATTTGCCCTCCAATCGCGCACCGATGTCAGAAGTTTATCGCCGCTTTTGACGTCCATGCCTTCTTGGACGGGTGTCAGGCAAGCACGGACTCCTTGTTTGCCATCTACAGTGACGCGGCATTCGAAACAATGTCCAATATTGCAGTAGATTCCACGCGGTGTGCCCGTTTCTTCATGATGGCGGAGCGTGCGGATGCCGTTAGCCAATAAAGCGGCGGCAATGGACTCGTTATGTAGCGCGCTGTATTGTTGATTATCAAAGGTGAAGGAGATAGTGTCTGTATCATCTATTTGATCCAGAACTGGATGATGAATAATTCTTTTAGTCATTGTTCTCCACCCCTCCCAGCTTGCTGAAACTGATTGGACGGATAGGCGGCTGATATTTCAAAGTGATTTGGGACACATCTCTTTCAGTTGATGAAAGGGCAATGCTGTCCACTGCGCTACGGCATGTCCTGCCGCCGCAATACCCCATTCCGGCACGGGTCCGGAGTTTTAATTCTCTTGGAGAACAGCCGTATTTTTCAGCTGTTTCGACTAATTCTCTGTATGTTACTTCTTCGCACCTACATATAATCATTTCATTTTCCGACATGTATATCACCCCATACATAAACTTGAACTGCGTACATTCAATATCTATGCAAGAAGCATGCCAACCTGTTGTTATAATTTTATGCCCAGCTTATTCATTCGGTTGTATAAAGTCGCCCGGGTGATATTTAAGTTTTTCGCGCATTGCAGTTTGTTTCCATTTGCCTTGTTCAGCTCTCGCAAAATGATATCTTTTTCATATTGTTGCAACTGATCGCTTAAAGAAAGATTCTCATCAACCGTGAGTGGTGCTGGCTGCAGGTCTGTGATCGAGTTAAAGGTGTTTGCTAACCCGTCAATTTCTATTGGAAGATCATCCATTTTAATGTTCCCGTTCTCAGAGAACACCACTAATCGTTCCACGACATTCTTCAGTTCGCGGATATTGCCGGGCCATGAGTGCTGCAGCAAGGATTGCATGACCGCCTGCGAAATGCCGTGGATCGGACGGTTGTATTTCACTGAGATTTCGTAAAGGAAGTAATGCGTCAATTCGATAATATCTTCGATACGTTCGCGGAGTGGCGGTACAGTGAAGTTAACGACATTCAATCGGTAGTACAGATCCTCACGGAACGTCTTTTCCTTCACAAGCTCCTTTAAATCGCGGTTTGTCGCTGCGACAACACGGAAATCCGCTTCGATTTCTTTCGTTCCTCCGACAGGGTAGAATTTCTTTTCTTGCAATAAACGCAAGATCTTCACCTGCATCTCCAGAGGCATTTCACCAATTTCATCAAGGAATAACGTGCCTCCCCTAGCTAATTCTACTTTCCCTTTTTTCCCTTTTTGATCGGCACCTGAAAATGCTCCTTTTTCATAACCAAAAATTTCGCTTTCGAATAATCCGCTCGGGATCGCCCCACAGTTAATAGCAACAAACGGGGCATTCGGTTTCTCGCGCAAGTTGTGTATTGCTTTGGCAAAAAGCTCTTTCCCAACGCCACTTTCCCCGTAAATGAGGATGCTTGCATTGGTCGTGGCCGCTTTCTTTGCTATTGACATCGTCTGCTTCAAAGCGGGACTGTTGCCTCTTATGTAACTGAACGGATTGACTGTCGGCAATGATTTACGGACTTCCTCTTCTAATGTAAACAGTTTTTCGGACGTCATGAACAGTTCGTTGTTCAACCGGATCTGGCTCGTAATGTCCGTTTCCGATACGACAGCGCCAATGATTTCTTTCTTATAGTAGACAGGGCTTGAGTTGATCATGACGACTAGATCATTCCTTGCATGGTGCTGGCTGTGATAGACGGAAGAGCCTGTTTGTAAGGAATTCAGTATTTCCAAACGGTCTGAACTGAAAAAGTCGGTGATGGGCTTGCCGATAATTTCTTCTTCCTTGATCGAGAATAATTTTTCGGCGCCTTTTGTCCAATACACTACATTTGAATGCCGGTCAATGACGGTACAGGACTCGTCAATTGTCTGAAGAATAGTCGTTAGATAGGCTTGCATTTGCTGATACTCATCCAAAAGCTTCGCAGAAAGGATTTCTGTATTGACGAAGCCTACATAACCGCCTTGGTCATCTAGCAGCAGCGCTGTATTTTCCTTGGTGAGAGTCGCTACGACATGTTCGAGGGGACTGGTAATGGGATGAATCGGACAAGGTGTCAAAACCAGCTCTCCTGTCGTTTTACATACGGATGCATGTCGGACGGTATGAAGGTTTTGGTTTTGAATAAACAACGTAGCTGGGGCTTCTTTTATTGCAATTTCTTTTAATAGAGCCAAATCATCACATGCTTCTATGATTAATAAATTGGTATCCATAACTTTTTCTAATAGACGGTGTGAATCGTTCAATATTTTAGCCACCTTACTGTCAAAAAAATTAGATGTGTCTAATTATTTTTACATAAATAGTTTGAAGATTCAATAGAAAGCTCGATTAAACGGTTTTTTTATTACTTGGCACGGAACTTGCATTAATAGATTAGCGAACGTTCAAATGAGAGGAGGATTATTGTGGGGACTATTCAACATCGAGATGTTGTGGTGATCGGCGGAGGCATTATCGGTGCGGCAATCGCCTATTACGGATCAAAAGCTGGTCTGGATATAACAGTTCTTGAAAAGAACGAATTAGCGAGCGGCACTTCCTCCAGATGCGACGGAAATATTCTAGCGATAGACAAGGATCCGGGTTTTGATAGCCAGATGTCATTAAAGAGTCAGAAGCTTGTCCATGAACTAGACAAAGACTTGGAAGTTTCCTTCGAGTACCGGAATCCCGGCAGTATATTGGTTTGTGAAAATGACGCTGAAATGGAAGCTGCGAATCAATGGGTGAGTCGTCAACAAGCGGCTGGACTTGATTTTAAAATGCTCGACCGGGCTGATCTTCGGAATGAGTCCAAGTATTTTGCGGACGATTTATACGGAGGTCTGGAGTGTAAAACAGATTCGACAGTCAATCCCTACATGTTGACATTTTCTATGTTTTACAGTGCCGAAAAGCAGGGAGCAAAAATCCAAACCCATACAGAAGTAAAACATATGTCACAGGACGCTACTGGGAAATTTCACATTGAGACGAATAACGGAACGTATACCGCCAACAAAGTGGTGAACGCAGGCGGGGTTTGGGCACCGAGAATTGGCGAGATGATGGATCTCGACATTCCAATTGTCCCGAGAAAAGGGCAATTGATCGTCGCATCAAGGCAACAGCCCGTAGGACTGCGAAAAGTGATGGAATTTGGTTATCTCATCTCCAAATTCGGCGGGCAGCGATCAGTGGATCCGATAACCGAAAAATATGGAGTGGCACTCGTGTTTGAACCGACGGAAGCTCAAAACTTCCTGATTGGAAGCAGCCGCCAATTTGCCGGCTACAATACAAAAGTTGATCAAGAGGTCATTAAGTATATAGCGAAAAGGGCTGTCCGTTTCTATCCCAAAATTGCGGATATGACTGTGATTCGTACATATGCAGGATTACGTCCTTGGACGGAAGATCATCTGCCGATCATTTCACGTGTTGACCATATTCCTGGTTACTTTATCGCAGCCGGACATGAAGGCGATGGCATCAGTTTGGCAGCAGTTACGGGAAAATTGATTGAAGAGATGCTTGCAGATAAGGAGACATGCATCCCAATTGAGCCATTGCGATTAGAGCGATTTAAACAGGGGGTGACAAGCTAATGAAGTACCAGCGCATTTTTACAACAATCGATACACATACCGGCGGGAATCCGACTAGGACCCTCATCAGCGGTCTGCCGCCGCTTAAAGGGAATACGATGTCTGAAAAAATGCTGTATATGGAGAAACATTATGACTGGATTCGGAAGTTTTTAATGAATGAGCCGAGAGGCCACGGTGTTATGTCGGGTGCGTTAATGACAGATCCTTGTCATCCAGATGCTGATGTCGGTGTCATTTATATTGAAACGGGCGGTTACCTGCCGATGTGCGGCCACGATACGATCGGATTTTGCACCGCATTGATCGAGGCGGGGTTAATTGATGTCAAAGAACCAGTAACAAATATTAAGGTCGATACCCCGGCCGGCCTGATTAATGTCGATGTCCAAGTCGTCGATGGCATTGCGAAAGAAGTGATTTTCGTTAATGTGCCGTCCTTCTTGTTGAAATCAATTGAAATTGAAGTCGAAGGGATTGGCCACGTGGAATGTGAAATTGCATATGGCGGTAACTTCTATGGAATCATTGATGCGCGCAAATTGGGCATTCCCCTCGTGGAAAACAATGCGACGAACATTATTAATAAAGGAATCGACATCCGAAATGCGATTAACGCAAGGGAAGAAGTGGTCCATCCGGAATTTCCGTTTATTAATGGGCTGACACATATTGAGTTTTACACAGATCCTTCTCATCCGGATGCAGATTTGAAAAATACAGTCATCGTGCCGCCGGGAGGTATTGACCGTTCGCCTTGTGGAACAGGTACATCGGCTAAACTGGCGACATTGTACAAGAAGAAAGAACTCGGCCTCAATGAGCCATTTGTCTATGAAAGTATCGTAGGAACGCTGTTTAAGGCAAGAGTGCTAGAAGAAACGAAAGTGAAAGATTTGGATGCCGTCATTCCTGAAGTGACGGGTTCGGCCTGGATTATGGGGATGCATCGCTTCTTCTACGACGAAAAAGACCCATTGCGTGAGGGCTATTTGCTTATTCCGCCGATGGACCATTAACGAGCAGAAATCAGTTGGATATTCTAGCGTAATTGAAGTATTTGAAAGGAGGTTGTCTTAGTGAATTATGAAAAAATGTATTGCACCATCGACACACATGTCGTCGGAGAAGCGTTCCGCATTGTTATTCAATCTCCGATTACCTTTGTAGGTTGTGATGTAACGTCGAATCAGACGGAGTTAGCCAATAACTTTAGGACTGTGAAGAATTTATTGTTGAACGAACCGAGGGGACACCGGGGCATGAATGGCTGCATTGTCTTGCCATCACAGCAGGCGGATTTCCAGCTATTGTTCTTTACTCATGAGGGCAGCAACAATTTCAAGTATGAAGGATTGCTTGCAACGGTATCTGCCCTCATTGAGACAGGGAACGTGCAAAGAACAGCAGACGATTCGTATACAGTGGAAACAGTGCATGGCATCTACACAGTGCAGGCGCAAGTTGACAAGCAGGAAGTGACAGCCGTTGAGGTAGAGAGCGGTGTCTGTACGATTATTGAAGGCGGAGAGGATGCGGCCTCGGTTTCCGTTGACAGTGCAAGGAACTACTTGATCTACACACTGCCTGGGTCTATTCAAGGAATTGAACTGGAGCATTTAGCGGCAGTAAGCAATTGGGGGATTGCTAAAACTAGAGAGCTGACGAATGAGAAGATCGTCTTTGACGGAATTATTCTCGTAGAGCAGCTGCCGGACTTATCGAGTCATGTCCGATCCGTCACATTTGAGAAGGATGGCTATATACTACGGTCCCCTGGGGTGGACAGCAGTTTTGCGCTTATGGCGCTTCTCAAAGAGAAAGAGCCCCTGTCTGAACTTGTGAATGAAAGTATCTTTGGCAGTTCCTTAAAAGTGCATTCGCTATCGGGTGATGGAAATCGATTTTCTGTTAGAGCAGTTTCGTACGTTACAGGATCCCATGAATTCATTTTTGATCCTGAAGATCCACTCGAAAACGGATTCATCTTGGCATAACAGCACACTTGTCCATGAGGAGTATGCATTGGCGTTACAACTAAAGGGGGAGTACTAATGGAAAAGAAGAAGAGGCCACCGAAACTATCAGAACTACTATTTGTGTTGATAGGTTTTGGTGTCATCATGGTCACATTCATTGTGAAGTTTGAGATTTCTATTCATTTAGCTTTATTGACGACATGGTTCCTCATAATGTTGGTAGGTTTGAAGATCGGCTACAACTATAAGGAGATGCAGGATGGGTTGCTGAAGGGCATTACGGATGGCCTGGAAGCAGTCATTGTCCTCCTTTCAGTAGGCGCCTTGATCGGGACCTGGATTGCTGGCGGTATTGTGCCATCTATCATTTATTACGGCTTAACCGTAATCGAACCGAACATCTTTTTATTAGCCGCGTTTTTCATTTGTACGGTAACGTCCATAGTGACGGGGACATCTTTCGGGTCTGCAGGGACAGCAGGGATTGCAATGATGGCGATTGGTGCAAGCTTCGGCTTCCCGCTGCCACTTGTTGCAGGTGCGGTCATTTCAGGCTGTTATGTAGGAGATAAGCTTTCTCCTTTGTCTGATACGACTGTCATGACGGCTTCTCTCTCGAAGGTTGATTTGATCGATCATATCAAATCGATGTTGACAGTCAGTTTTCCAGCCTGGCTGATTGCGGGGGTCCTGTTCCTCATAACCGGTTTCTTCTACGGTGGTTCGGGTGACTTGAGTGCTGCCACATCTACGATGGATTCCTTGCAGGAGTATTTCCATATCGGCTGGTATATGCTCATCCCGGCACTGGTTGTCATCACTTTACTGGCATTTAAAATGCCCTCCATTCCAGTTATCCTATTTGGGGCATTTATGGGTACGATCTGGGCGTTTTTATTCCAAGGCGCAACGTTTTTGGAAGCGTTCAATATTATGTATGCCGGTAATTCAATTAACTCAGGCGTAGAATTCATTGACAAACTATTAAACCGAGGCGGTATTGTGTTCATGCTTGATGTCATCGCGCTGATCATCTTCGCGCTTGGCGTGGGCGGGTTAATGGAACGGATCGGTGTGTTACGGGCGCTTGGAGATTACTTGGCGAAATGGGCAAACAACCCCGGAAGGACTACGATCGCAACGCTTCTTGCCGGGCTTCTCGGAAATGCATTCGGCGGAGCGTACGTATCGCTTATCACAGCGACGAAGATCACCGGCGATAACTATGATCGCTTGAATTTGGATCGTCGTGTGCTTTCAAGAAACTCTGAAGCCGGCGGAACAGTAACGACTCCGATGGTCCCCTGGTCAGACGGCGGTGTGTTCATGGCTGCGGCGCTTGGTGTCTCCACAATGAGCTATTTGCCGTTCCTATGGTTCAATTTCCTAGTGCTCATCATTTCAGTTATTTACGGCTTTACGGGCAAATACATTTGGTACAATAAGCAATCTCAACCTGAGATGGAAGTAGAAGATAGCAATGAAGTCATTCAAGAAGAAAAAATACTAATCAAATCTTAATGATAAATGGAGGAATTTCAAATGGTTAAATTAGAAGGCGTATTTCCAGTACTTGTCACACCAATGTTGAATCAGCAGGATATCGATTGGGATGGGTTCCGACACAATATCGAACATTTCATTGAAGAAGGTGTGGCAGGCATTGCGATCAATGGGAGCACAGGCGAATTTGTGAGCTTGACAAAAGAAGAGCGTTTCAAAGCGGTTGAAGTGGCAGTAGAACAAGTGAATGGGCGCATTCCATTGATTGTCGGAACAGCAGCTGAAACGACTGCGGATGCGATCGAATACACGCAACAGGCAGAAAAAGCAGGTGCAGACGCAGCACTATTGATCAACTCGTATTATGCCCATCCGAAAGAGGACGAAATTTATGAGCACTTTAAAGCGGTTGCAGAATCAGTTAAATTCCCGATTATGATCTATAACAATCCATTCACATCGGGCGTTGACATTAGCACAGAAACTATTTTACGTGTAGGCCGCGATGTTGAAAACATTACGCACATCAAAGAATCAAGCGGAGGCATCGGCAAGGCGCGAGACATAGCACGCCAAGGCGAAGGGTTCATCAAAGTGTTCTGTGGTTCCGAAGACCTTGCAATCGAATCATTTCTAGTTGGTGCAACAGGCTGGATTTCCGTATCCGGCAATATCGTACCGGGTCTTGTAACCGCGATGTACAACCATGTACAAGCAGGTGAATTAGAAGCAGCCTGGAAACTATACGACAAATTGCTTCCGCTTTGTGAGTACCTTGAAGGGTCAGGGAAATATGTGCAGATCGCAAAGCGTGCGATGGAGCTAAAAGGCTGTGCGGGTGGTCCTTGTCGTCTGCCGCGTCTGCCTTTGAATGAAGAAGAGGATGCAAAGTTAAAAGAATTGATGGCGGATTTAGGTGTACTCAAGGGCGTACTGAAAAACTAAGAGGGAAGGAGAATCATCATGCAAACGATCAATTATGATTTGAAACCAAAAGTCAAAGCGTTCCTTGAAGGTGTGAAGGGCCTTTACATTAACGGTGAGTACGTTGAGGCGAAAAGCGGAAAAACATTTGATGTACTTGATCCGGCAACGGAGGAAATCATCGCAAAAGTGAGCGAAGCACAAGAGGAAGACATTGAGATGGCCATTGCGGCAGCTCGTAAGGCTTTCGATGAAGGTGAATGGACAAAAATGGACGCGGCAACACGTTCCCATCTCATCTATAAATTTGCTGATCTATTAGAGGAAAACCGTGAGGAGCTCGCTCAGCTGGAAGCACTCGATAATGGGAAACCGTATGAAACTGCGCTTGCAGATGATGTAGACGGAACGATTCAGCATTTCCGTTACTATGCAGGCTGGGCAACAAAAATCACAGGAAAGACGGTGCAGGTGTCACCGGATTACTTGAATTATATCGTCCATGAGCCGGTTGGCGTTGTCGGACAGATCATCCCTTGGAACTTTCCACTTGCCATGGCAGCATGGAAACTGGGATCCGCGCTGGCAGTCGGCTGTACAGTCGTCATCAAGCCGGCTAGCGAAACACCACTTTCCCTTTTATATGCTGCAGAACTCTTCAAACAAGCCGGCTTCCCGGACGGCGTTGTTAACGTAGTTCCAGGTGCAGGGCGTGTAGCAGGTGAAGCCATCATTACGCATAAAGATATCGACAAAGTGGCCTTCACAGGTTCTACAGCTGTCGGTAAAGAAGTGATGAAAAAAGCAGCCGAACAAATGAAAGGTGTAACGCTTGAACTTGGCGGCAAATCGCCTGCCATTGTCCTGGAAGACGCGAATGTCGAGGAAGCAATCGAAGGCACATTCGCGGGAACTATGTATAACCACGGGCAAAACTGCAGCGCATGTACTCGCGTATTCGTTCAGCGAGGCCTGTATGATCAATTCGTCGAAGCACTTGCAGAAAAAGCGAAGGCGTTGAAGGTTGGGCCAGGTATGGATCCTTCCACTGATATGGGACCGCTCGTCTCTGCGAAGCAACAAAAAACAGTCCTGGATTACATTGAAAAAGGGAAAGCGGAAGGCGCACGTCTTGTCGCAGGTGGCGAAAGAGCGCATGAGAAAGGCTTTTACGTTCAACCGACTGTCTTCGCAGACGTAGAGGATCATATGACGATTGCTCGCGAGGAAATCTTCGGCCCCGTCCTTTCCATCTTCGTTTTCGACACAGTGGAGGAAGTCATTAAACGGGCAAACGACAGCGATTACGGTTTGGCTGCAAGCGTTTGGACGGAAAACATCAAGAAAGGCCATTACATTGCAGGCAAACTCCAAGCGGGAACTGTCTGGGTGAATGATTTCGGCCTGGAATGGGAGACCATGCCATTCGGCGGCTACAAGCAATCCGGCATCGGCCGTGAAATGGGAGGAGAATATGGATTGGCGAACTACACAGAAGTGAAAAGTGTATTCGTGAATATCAAACAATAATCGGATTCCGCACCCCAACGGAAATCGAATGATGTACAACTTCTATGGATATTTCCCCTGATATCTATAGAACACATTTGTTACAAATGCATCCACAACCCACCCTGTAAAAATAAATAAAGAGACCGCTGCACCAGTTGAATAAGCACTGGTGGCGGTCTCTTTTCAATGGGCTAAAGTAAGTCCTACACTTCAATTTCCTTCCGTTTGCTGGAAGAAGGAATTCGCAATTCTTCACGATACTTACTAACAGTTCGTCTTGATATGGAGATTCCTTGTTCAGAGTTGAAGTATTCCGCAATTTTTTGGTCCGAATACGGTTTGAATTTATTCTCCGAAGCAATGTACTCCTCTAAAAGCGTCTTTACCTTTGTCTGTGAAATACTGTCGCCACAAGACGTTCCCAGCTTGGAAGTAAAAAGAGTACGTAATTCATACGTGCCGTGAGGAGTTTGGATCATTTTATTTGCGGTCGCCCGGCTCACGGTGGATTCATGCATCTCAATTTCATCGGCAACTTCCTTCATGGTTAACGGTTGCAAGGAAGATACGCCGTGCGAAAAGAAACTCTTCTGTTTGACCAACAGGATGGAGACGATTTTAATAATGGTATTCCGCCGTTGTTCGATACTCGTCAACAGCCATTGATAGTTTTTATATTGTGTTTGCATATATTTTGCTACATCATCTTTTGTCTGAAGATAATGTGAATAATATTGATTCAACTGGATGTTCGGCAAATAGCGATCATTCAAATGAAAAACGAATTCATCATTTTTTAACTCGACTATAATATCCGGTATCACGAACTCCGTTACATGCTCGCAAGCGAGTGAACACGGCCGTGGATTAAGCGATAGAATCAAGTCATGAAGCTCCTTCACTTCAGACATTGAGATCTTCATCTTCGAAGCGATTTCATTCCATTTTCGATCAGCAATCAAATCCAGATGTTGTTTCACCAGTTCTGCAGCCCTGTCATTTTCAGGATAGTGATTGGTAATCTGCAAAAGCAGACATTCCTGCAAGCTCCGTGCTCCGATCCCAGCCGGTCCAAACTGCTGGAGAAGTTCGATACCATAGTGGATCTCCTGATCACTGAATGGCATGGGGCAGTCTGTAGCAGTCGATAAATCAGGTAAATAGCCATTTTCATCAAGATTGTAAATCAAGTAACGTAACAATTTCTGCGTTGATTCGTCATGATGCATGAATTTCGCTTGTTCATACAATTCATCACGTATATTTCTTGCACTGCCTTGCCCCGCATCTGTCGGCATCCCGGTAGTATGAGAAGATGAGATGCGTGGGTTGACTCTCTCCTCATAACCACTGGTCTCCTCTTTTTCCTTCAGTTCGATGAGCGGGTTTTCCAACTCCTGTTGCCGGATATATTGGTCAAGCTCATAGGTCGTATATTGCAATAATTCAATGGCTTGTCTTAATTCCATTGTCATGAGTAGATGTAGTTCTTGTCGTTGCTGGAGTGCAAGCTCCATGAATACTAGACCTCCTTATAACGCTGAAAATATGAGAACACTTGCAAAAATGTTTCTATTATTATAGCACAAATAATGAAGTATATTAACGATAAATATGAATGTTCAGATAAGAAGTAGCTTTATAAATATACTTGGGTGTGGTACTTGTTTGAGGGATCTTAATGTTGTAGGAGTCCTCGTATAAGTGACAATATTGAAGGATGTTTCTATTAGTGAAAGAGTGGTCGTAAAATCGCAGGAGTTCGTAAAACTGTTGAATTACCTCTTACCTTTGGCTTCCCAGCCACTATGCAAAGAACCTGGCCAAATGCGAACCACTCGATTATGCCCTGGAACCACTCGTATAATTTTTTATTCGCTCGTATCTCATCTCTTATCACTCGTATTCTGCAAGAACCTCTCGTATCCTGCCCGAACCGCTCGATTAAGCTCGGTAACTGCTCGTATATTATTTTAACCACTCGTATCTTCACCGGAATCACACCAATCCTTTAACGAAAATCGCCAGTCTGAAGCTTTCCGTTTCTCTATAATTAGATATGCTTAAAATAGACATCGAATATTTTATATTTTTCTAAATTTATTGTTTGGAAAACGTTTACATATTAATCTTGCGGGTAGTGAGAAAACAAAGGGCCCGCAACGGGTCTATTTGGTGATGGAAGGAGGTGTAACCTGTGAAAAGGCTACTATCCATCGGCGGTATGTTATGTGTCAGTCTTTGGCTTGTTCCGTCTCTTGTTCACGGAGAAGAAGTAAGTGAAACTAGACAAAAGTTGAAGTCATCAGGGCTTGTGAGCAATCTTCTTGATGGGGTTGGAAAAACGATCGATGGCACCGTTCACTCAGTCGATAACTTGGTGGAAACGACGGTTGGTGCGGTCAATCAGACTGTTCAGGATACGGCAACATTTGTCACTGATACTGTGGTTCTAGAAAAGACGCCACAAGACGAACCGATATCAGGACAATTGAAACGGACTGCAGAATTAGTTGATCAGACTTCAGACAATGTAAATCCAGTCGTAAAGTCAACGACTGGTACGTTGAAAAAGACAGTGGCTGATGTAAATAAAGCCGTCGAAGAGTTGCCGAATGTTCCGGTAGCGAAACCGGTCGCTGAAGCAACTGGAGGAACTATTGAAGAAACGGTCGAATCAGCTGAGGATATCGTGAATTCTTCTGTCAGCACTGCGAATCAAACTGCTCAAGATACAATCCATTTCTCGTCCACTACAGTCGAGGCGGCAGTAAATCCTCAGTCGGACAAACCGGTTGTGGATCTTTTGAATGGAGCTGGAAGTTTAGCAGGCTCGACGGTTTCCAATGTCACCCCCGTATTAGAATCAACAACGGCAACTGTTCAGACGGCTGTTTCCGGTGTAAATGAAAAAGTCAAGCAACTGCCAGAGGTCCCTGTAGTCAAACCAGTTGCAGAGGAATTGGTCAAAACTGTGGAAGAGACAGTCATCTCGGCAGATGGGATTGTTTTCTCGACTGTCGATGCTGTGAATCAAACCGTCCAGGATACTGTAAAACTGGCGTCCAACACAGTGGGAGGACTGAACGATCCCAAATTGAGTTCTCTTATGGATTTAACAACGGACACAGAGATTTTACTCCACTCAGCTTTGTTGAATGTCGGCTCAGTTGTGAATCAAACGTCCAACACATTAGGAACTGTACTGACAGGGAGTTCCGGTACCATAGGGAAATTGCCGGTTATATCAATAAATGAACAACCCGATTTTCAGAAAGAAAAGACAGCGGTTGTCAGTCAAAATCTTGATTCGGCAGTTTTAACCATGCCTGCTTCAGTCCCGGAAGAAATGATTAATACAGAACCCGGTCAACAGATCGAATTCGTTGACCTTACGGACATAACGAAACAAGAAGTACCGACTGCTTCTTCCCTAGAGGTAAGCAAGCAAATTTCATTTGAAAGACAAGAAAAGAGTGATAAAGCTCTAGACATGGTTGGGTTGAGCCAGTCCAATGATTCAATGAAGGGAACTAGAATTGATTCGAAGCCGAAAGCGGAGGAACTTTCTATCAATCAAATGTCACCATCCAAACGACTGCAAAGCAACTCAGGAAGATCTCCTCTGCAAGAGGAAAGGAAATTGCATAATGCCCCGTTGGTGATAACGGGCAGTACAACATCGATCACCTCACCAGCGATGTCTGCTGGAGGAGGATCCGATGTAGTCCCAGGCGTTTTGACAAGAATGGCATTGACTGAATTTATGTACCAACGACATTGGCTGCTTGCCGATGTAGACATGTACTCCCAATGGGAACATGCCCCGCCAGGACAACCGCCAGCATACTCTCCTTTTTTACTAAAGATTAACTAACGTAAAAAAGGAGAGAAATGATATGAAAAATAATAGTCTGAAGTATGGTTTCTTATCACTTGGTGTATGTACAGCGATACTGCTTGCTCCGGCGTTGACGAATGCAGAAGAGACTCCTGATAACAGCTCTCTCGGTGTGGAACTGAATTTATTGGACAAGCAGGAAAGTGATCCAGCTTTATTGAACGTGGAGCTAACAAATGTTCCAGTAGTCGGCGATGTGAAGGTGCGTGTCCCTTCCAACACAGAAGAAGGCGGCGCTAAAAAAGAGACATTGGCTTCTGTTCAAGTGGAGCGCGGAATAATTGAGGACGTCGATGTGTCAGTTCTTGAGGAGTCTGAAGAAAAAACAGATGCGATTGCTGAAACAAAAGACTCTTTGGTATCAGTCGGTGTGAAGTCCAATTTGACGAAAGATCTGAATATCGGAGTAGCGTCAAGTGAGAAGAATGATAGCGACGGTTCATCGTCCTATGACGGTGGACTAGTCGAAGTAAATGCGGAGGACTTGCCTTTACTAGGCGAAACGCATGTAGGTGTGCTGGATGAACATGCAACGGCGAATGAAGAAGGCGGCACGAAGTCTGGTGGACTGGTCCAAGCCAATCTGGACAATGGTTTGCTGGAGGACACATCCGTGAAAGTGCTAGCTGGAGAGCAATCAACTTCGGGAGCGGCCAGTTCAGGCATGTCTGCTGTAGCCGAAGTTTATATCGGTGGTGGCGTACTTGAAGATGTAGTGAATGACGTGGACGTTTCAGTGTTGAAAGCAGCAGGTTCGTCAGACGCTGATTCCATTGCAGGAAAGGATTCGCTCGTTTCAGCCGGGCTGCAATCCGACTTGACGAATGAAGTGAATGTCGATGTGGCATCAAGTGATTTCCGGGTGGATGGAGAATCGTATGCCTACGACGGCGGTCTAGTTGAAATAAATGCAGATAATTTGCCTTTACTAGGCGAAACGCATGTAGGTGTGCTGGATGAACATGTAACGGCGAATGAAGAAGGCGGCACGAAGTCTGGTGGACTGGTGCAAGCTGATCTGAACAATGGTTTGCTGGAGGACACATCCGTGAAAGTGCTAGCTGGTGAGCAATCAACTTCGGAAGCAACTAGTTCAGGCATGTCTGCTGTAGCCGATGTTCATGTCGGTGGTGGCGTACTTGAAAATGTAGCGGAAGACGTGAACGTTTCACTGTTGAAAGCAGCAGGTTCGTCAGACGCTGATTCCATTGCAGGAAAGGATTCACTCGTTTCAGCCGGGCTGCAATCCGACTTGACGAATGAAGTGAATGTCGATGTGGCATCAAGTGATTTCCGGGTGGATGAAGAATCGTATGCCTACGACGGCGGTCTAGTTGAAATAAATTCAGATGATTTGCCTTTGCTAGGCGAAACGCATGTAGGTGTGCTGGATGAACATGTAACGGCGAATGAAGAAGGCGGCACGAAGTCTGGTGGACTGGTCCAAGCTGATCTGGACAATGGTTTGCTGGAGGACACATCCGTGAAAGTGCTAGCTGGTGAGCAATCAAATTCGGAAGCGGCTAGTTCAGGCATGTCTGCTGTAGCCGATGTTCATGTCGGCGGTGGCGTACTTGAAAATGTAGTGAATGACGTGGACGTTTCCCTTTTAAAAACAGCTGGTTCGGTGGACGCCGATTCAGTAGCCGCAAAGGATTCGCTCGTTTCAGCCGGGCTGCAATCTGACTTGACGAAAGAACTGAATGTCGATGTGGTGTCAAGTGATTTCCGTGCGGGTGAAGATTCTTATGCCTATGACGGTGGTCTAGTCGAAGTGAATGCCGAGGACTTGCCGTTGCTTGGTGAGACACATGTTGGTGTATTGGATAAACATGTCGCAGTGGATGGGGAAGAGTATTCTTCCTCTTCCTCTCTAATTCAGGCAGGGCTTGTGGAAGGTCTGCTTGACGGAACCGCGTTGAAAGTCGTTGAAAATGAAGTCGAAACGACAGATGCCGGTTGGCTGAAAACGAACACGGGGCTTGGTCTCGAACTGGGATTGCCGATTTTAGATACTGTTACAGTCGAGGTGTTAAAAACGCAGCAATTGATCCCATTTGCTCCTGAAGAAGAGAACGGCACCATACCGGATGGGGAAGCAACACCTGGTGAAGGCACAACAATTCCGGGAGAGGAACCGAACAATCCAGGGACAAACAAACCAGAAGAACCCACTAATCCAGGCAATGGTCCAACGAACCCAGGAGAGAAACCAAGCAATCCGGGGAATGATCCGATGAATCCTGGTGAAGAATCGACCAATTCGGGGAACGATCAAATCAATTCTGGTGAAGAATCGAACAATTCGGGGAACGATCAAATCAATCCTGGTGAAGAATCAACCAATCCAGGGAATGGTCCAACAAATCCTGGAGAAGATTCGACTAATCCAGGTAGTGGTACAACAAACCCAGGGAGTGTCCCTTCGAACCCTGGAGAGAGTTCGACCAATCCGGGAAATGGCGCAACAAATGACAATGGATTGAACCCTCCTTACTCTGGTAGTGATTCTTCTCCAACAGATGGCACATTCGAAATGACGGACGAAGATGAAAATGTCATGCCGCCACTTGCTGCTGGATCTGGGGGAGGCTCAAGTGATGGACCGGATTCAGCAGTGGGCGATGATGAGCAAGCGGATAATTCCACTGCGGAGGGTCAAGATTATGATGTAACGGGTAGCGTTAGCTTAAATAGCGCTAGGCAGAAAACGACTAATGGAGCAGCGGGAAACATGACAACTAAAACGTTGAACGACTCCGATTCCCCGACTTCTTTGCCAACGACAGGCGGAGTCTGGGATGCCAATCGATTGGCGATTGTGGCAGGGCTTCTGTTGCTTGCTGGCGTTCTGCTCAGGTTGATTGGCAGCGGCACCATCCGTCTTGGCCGCAAGTCTGCATCGTGAAAGCGGTGATTCGATGAATCGTGTATTGCGATGGAGTGGCAGTTTATTCATAGTGGCAGGAGCCGGCCTTCTCATTTGGCTCCTGCAAGGAAATGCGAAACAGAACGCACAGCAACAAGAATGGATGGATGCGTTTCAAATAATACAAGTGGAGGATGGATTGACGAACCCGCAGCAATCAGATCAGCAGGCGAATCTCCCATCGCCGCAGCATCGTGAGATTGAAGGAATGGAGGGTGTTCTAACCATTCCGGTGATTGATCTCGAATCTCCCGTCTGGCTGGGAGCGGACCAAGCCACTTTGGCCAAGGGGCTTGGGGCTATCCAAGATATGGACAAACCGGGTGTGAAGGATGGAAGCTACGCTATTGCCGGTCATCAAGCCCGTGTGTTTGGCGAACAATTCAACCGGCTGCACGAGGTGAACGTCGGTACCACGTTCACCTTCCAGACGGTAGATGAAGAAATGGAATTCAAAGTGTTTGATTTAAAAATTGTCAAACCCGATGAAGTGGAAGTGCTTGATCCACAAAACGGCAAGGCACTGATGTCCCTGATTACCTGCTATCCGGAATATTCGAATGAATATCGGCTTGTTGTACAAGCGGAACGAATTGATTTCAAGCAATAAAAGACTGGCGTTTTCTCCTTGCAAGGGGAGACCGCCAGTTTTTGTTTTAACAGAATCAAAACAGAAAGATTCCAGAGATAAGTAGTATACAATAGGGGCTAGATACTGAAATTTGGGAATACATAAAAGGGGATGGTGGCAATCGAAGAGACAGTCGAATGGTGGAAAGCGATCGTCCAATCGATGAATGATGGGGTGCTCGTCATCGATCGGAAGGGAATTGTAAAGACGATTAATCCCGAATATACGAGAATTACAGGAGTGAATCCTGATATTATCGGTGAGCCGCTTCTTGCCCATCGTCCAGGAGCCCAACTTCCGGATACGATGAAAGATGGCAAGAGCAGGGTTGGGGTGTATCGGAAAACACGCGGACGGGAATATGTCGTCGATATGGCACCCATTCTTGTGAATGGTGAAATTATTGGCGCGGTATCGGTATGCAAAAGTTTGAATGAAGTGCATAAGCTGACGAAGGAACTGGCGGAGCAACAAGAAAAAGTTGCCGAATTGGAAAAGCGGATGAGTTCCATTTATAAAGTGCGATATACCTTTGATGATATTATTACGAACGATACGCAAATGAAGCATATCATGACGGTTGCCAAAAAGGCGGCTGGTACAGACCTGCCCATTTTAATTGCCGGGGAGAGCGGCACAGGAAAAGAACTGTTTGCCCAAGCTGTGCATCATACAAGCTTGAGGCGGGACAAGCCGTTTATTCCAGTCAATTGTTCTGCTATTCCTGAAACGTTAATAGAAAATGAACTATTTGGACATGCGGAAGGCGCATTTCATGGCGCGTTGTCGGGAGGTAAAGCGGGTCTCTTTGAAATGGCGGATGGGGGAACGCTGTTTTTGGATGAGATTGGTGATTTGTCAATGGACGTGCAGGCGAAAATATTAAGAGCATTGCAAGAAGGGCGGATTCGGAGAATTGGAGATGCCGCAGAGCAAAGAGTGGACGTGCGAATTGTCGCTGCAACTCATCGAGATGTAACTCAAATGATTACAAAGGGTCTTTTTAGAAGTGAATTGTTTTATAGATTGAATGTCGTTAGTATGCAAATTCCTGCTCTTCGAGAGAGAAAAAGAGATATTCCTCTGCTGCTTCAATCATTTTTGCCGGCGCCCTATACAGTTGATCGAGATGTAATGGATCTACTTACTTCGTATGAGTGGCCAGGCAATGTTCGCGAATTACGGAATGTCATTGATTTTGCTGTATGCATGACGGAAGATGGCCAGATTTCTACCCAACATTTGCCAGAATTTATGAGGAAGCTCCTCCCACTATACGCAGAGAATTCAAGTCTCCTGCCATTGCACCAAGCTGTAGAAAAAGCGGAAAAATCAATCCTGTCGAACGCACTCCGCAATGCAGGGACAACTGTTCCCGAACGAACTAAACTAGCAGAGGAACTCGGAATTTCACTGGCTACTTTATACAATAAAATGAAGAAATACAATTTGAAATGAGTATTCTAATTATTTGGAATGAATAAAGTTTTGATTCTAAGAAATTAGAATGCTTGTAATAACGAGTTTTCAAACGAAAATAATGAGATGGAACCCGGAGATTGTTCCATATATTTAGAAGGGGAAAACGCCGAGCTGACGGCATTTTCCCTTTTCTTTTTGCTATCATTATTAGTAGATTCAAATTATTTGAGAGGTGATAGTCATGTTGCGGATAGGTTCAGGTGCAGGATTTTCTGGAGATCGGTTAGAACCGGCGGTTGAACTTGCACAGAGGGGCAGGTTGGATTATTTGGTCTTAGAATGTTTGGCGGAACGGACTATTGCTCTGGCGCAGAAGAGGAAGCAACAGGACCCGACCTTAGGCTATGATCCATTATTAGAGAAGCGAATGCGGTCTCTCTTACCCATTATTTCGGAAAACGGAGTACGAATCATAACAAATATGGGAGCTGCTAACCCTGTAAGCGCTGCAGAGAAGATTATTGAAATCGCGGAAGAGCTCAAGGTACCCATTAAAGTTGCCGCAGTTACCGGTGATGATGTGTTTATGTTCATACATAAGAATAAGGAAACTGTCGAATTTTTTCCGTCTTTGAATGAAAGCGATTTCATAATCTCGGCAAATGCGTATATGGGGGCTGATGCGATTGTAGCGGCACTTGAAACCGGCGCAAATATTATCATCACAGGCAGGGTGGCGGATCCTTCACTATTTTTAGCCCCCATGATACACCATTTCGGCTGGTCAGCAGAAGATGAAGAATTGCTTGGAAGGGGAACGGTCATTGGCCATTTGCTAGAATGCGGCGGGCAGATTACCGGAGGCTATTTTGCTGATCCAGGCATGAAAGACGTGCCTGACATGGCTCGCCTAGGATTTCCGATAGCGGAGATACAGCCGGATGGAACGGCGGTAATTTCTAAATTGCCCGGGACAGGCGGTATCTTAAATCGAATGACTGTGAAGGAACAGTTGTTATATGAAGTGATGGATCCGAGTGAATATATGACGCCCGATGTCATGGCTGATTTTACTTCCGTTTGCATTCGTGAGGTAGGAATTGATCAGGTAGAAGTGACGGGAGGTCACGGTAAAAAGAGACCGGATCGGTTGAAAGCAAGCATTGGTTATGAGGCCGGTTTCATAGGAGAGGGCGAGATTACGTATGCCGGTCATAATGCATTAAAGCGTGCGGAATTGGCGGGAGCCATCGTAAAGACCAGGCTGCAAGATCGTTTTAAAGAAGTAACTATCGACCTGATCGGCGTGACGTCTGCCCACCGAGGGGGAATCGATCGTTTTGGACAGCCATATGAAGTTCGGCTGCGGGTCGCTGCAAAAGCGGAATGTCTCGAGGATGCACAGTTGATCGGCGAAGAGGTAGAGGCGCTGTATACGAATGGTCCAGCAGGCGGGGGCGGTGCACGAAAATATGTACAGGAAGTAGTAGGTATCGTTTCAGCAATCGTGCCCCGGGAAGCAATTCAACCGACTATCCTCGTAAAGGAGGCATTATAAAATGAAGCGGAAACTATATGAAGTGGCGCATAGCCGAGCGGGGGATAAAGGGGATGTCCTTATGCTGTCATTAATACCGTATGACGAGAGGTTGTATGAGTCGTTATGCAATTCCGTTACAGCTGAGCGGGTAAAACATCATCTGCGCCACATCGTCAAAGGGGAAGTCGTGAGGTATGAAATGCCGAATATCTCTGCGCTGCAATTTGTTTGCCAAAACGCATTACTCGGGGGGGTGACGACTTCGCTAGGCATGGATACACACGGAAAGACCCTTAGTTATGCATTGCTCGAAATGGAAGTGGATTTGTAGTAAATCGGATAAAAGGGGGAAATTGGATGTTGGCATTATTAGGTTTCTTAACGATACTCGTGTTTTTAGCCTTGATTTTGACAAAAAAAGTTTCTGTCATTGTTTCCTTAATTCTCGTTCCGGTCATTTTCGCTTTGATTGGAGGCTTCGGGCTGGAAATGGGGGAATTCATGCTCGAAGGAATCAAAGGCGTGGCACCGACGGGAATTATGCTTGGGTTTGCGATTTTATATTTTGGTGTTATGAATAACGCGGGATTGTTTGACCCGGTGATTTCACGTGTCTTGCGGACAGTAAAGGGGGATCCGTTAAAAATTGTAGTCGGCACGGTCATTATTGCCATGTTGGCTCATTTGGACGGTTCGGGTGCTTCTACGTTTTTAATTACGATTCCAGCTTTGTTGCCTTTATACGATAAACTTGGTTTAAGCCGAATTGTGCTCGCAGGAATGGTCGCATTAGGTGCAGGAGTCATGAATTTATTACCTTGGGGAGGTCCGACCGCGAGAGCCGCAACCGCTTTGGGGTTGGATACGAGTGATATCTTCAACCCTGTAATACCAGCAATGATTGCGGGTATCGTGTGGGTATTGTTCGTTGCGGTATGGATTGGGCGCAAGGAAAGAAAGCGGCTTGGCATTACGGACGTTCAGTATGATTTTCATGCGGAATTGACGAATGAAGAGAAGGCTATGAGACGGCCAAAGCTCTTTTGGTTCAATCTAGTGTTAACGATAGTCACAATCGTAGCGCTTGTAAAGGTTTGGCTGCCGTTGCCGATCATTTTCATTATCGCTTTTGCTATCGCAGTAGTCGTTAACTATCCAAAACCGGACGATCAAATGGAACAGGTTCGAAGCCAAGCGGTAGGCATGATCACCGTGGTATCCATCATTTTCGCAGCGGGTATTTTCACTGGCATCCTTTCTGGCACCGGGATGATTACGGAAATGGCGAATGCTTTAGTTTCTTTCATTCCATCGGAGTCAGGTGGGTTTATGTCGGTAATCGTTGCCGTCACAGGCATGCCGCTCAGTCTTCTTTTCACGCCGGATGCCTATTATTTTGGCGTCCTGCCAATCATCAGCGAAACGGCAGCAGCCTATGGTGTCGTCCCTGCACATATCGGAAGTGCTGCTATCCTGGGTCAAATGACAACAGGATTCCCGCTCAGTCCACTGACAGCCTCAACATTCCTATTGATCGGTCTAGCAGGCGTGGAATTGGCTGATCATCAAAAATTCATTTTTAAATGGGCGTTTGGAACGACGATTGTGATGACAATCGTTGCCATTATTACAGGTGCAATCTTATGATTGAGTAAGGGCAGCGGAAGTTTTAAATGAAGTAAAGTGAGGAGTTAGCTGCAGAGATGCTCTTGTCATCCTTTGTCTTGCTACACAAAAGTTTCATGGCCAACCGGTTGTAAAGTAGTGAGAACGGGAAGAATCGGTTGGCCTGCCTATGAAAATTAAGAATCTAACCTGATGAAAGTTTATTGACTGGTGGTAGAGTGCTCTTAAATTCGCTAGGTGTCCTCGAATAAGCAGAAGAGTGCTCATAAAATCTCTGGGAGTGCTCGAATAGCTTGAAGAGTGCTCGTAAAATCGTAGGAGTCCATGAATAAATGCAAGAGTCCTCGTAAGTTTGCATGGAGTCCTCGTATAAATAAAAGTCTTTCCCTAGGTCGTTTCTAACTTATTGTATTTAACTGATTCTCCTCCGTATCCTCTTTCACGAACCACTCGAATGAACCAGGTAACCGCTCGTATAATTTTGTAACCGCTCGTATCCTCTTTCGAACCACTCGAATAATCCAGGTAACCGCTCGTATAATTTTGTAACCGCTCGTATCCTTTTTCGAACCACTCGAATAACCCCGGTAACCGCTCGTATAGTACTTTGAACCTCTCGTATCCTTATACAACCGCTCGTATCCCGCGACCATTTCCATTCTGAATGTGACTTCACTACTGTAAACAAAGAAAAATCCAAAGAACAGCAGCTGTTCCTTGGATTTTTCTCGTTTCAATTCAATTAACACTAGCTTACCCTGCAATCGGTGCAGGTTTGCCGAATAGGTAGCCCTGGAAGAGTTGGAAGCCGGCATCTTTGAGCCAGTTGAACTCGGCTTCTTCTTCGACTCCTTCTGCGAGAGGAATAGAACCGATCGCACGGTTGGCTTCGAGGACGGCGCGTGCGGTCTGTTGTTTTTCTTCGTCTTTGTGGATGCCGCGGACATGGTGCATGTCGAGTTTTGTGTAGTAAGGTTTCATTTCGTGAATCATTTCAATGGTGTTGTAGCCTGCTCCGACGTCGTCCAGGGCGTACTGGAATCCTTTGGCGCGATAGTATGCTAGAATTCTTTTAAGATGGGCCAAGTCTTTGACATTCTCCGTTTCGACGACTTCAAATACGAAGCGGGAGGGTGATATGTTCAAGTCGTTTGCCAGCTGGACAGTTGTCCGAAGGCAATGCTCTGGTGAATAAATGGAGGTCGGAATGAAGTTAATAAATACCTTTGTTGTGAGCGCTGCCGCCTGCTTGACGGCATTGATGCGGCAAATCCGGTCCAGTGCATACATCCGGTTTCGCAGTTTGGCGGTTTGGAATACTTCATATGGCGAAAGTGTCTCGTCCTGGTCCCCTGTAAAACGGGCTAGCATTTCATAGGCATATAATGATTGATTGGCGTCCACGATCGGTTGAACATGAAAATGGACATGACCTTCGTCGATAATTCGGTCGATCCATTGGGTTCCGGCCAGCTCAGCTGCCTCTTCGATGGGCTTCCATTCGTTCTTATCCGTCCTGAATTGGATGCTGGAAGGATCCATGTGTTGGTTAATATAATCCAGCAGCCCTTTCATTGCCTCTTCTTTAACTGTTACACTGTCAGCAGTGGAGTGGACAAGCAGCCCGATTTCCTCCAAATACCGGTGGATGGAGGAGATGTGCGATTGATTATCAGCGGAGCCGAATGAAATCTCGAATTCTAGTGGTTTTGGCATACAAATATCACAAAACATGAAAGACCTCCCTACTTTTTTACTATCTTAACGAAGTTTTCATTCTTTGTAAACGATTTCACAATATACGAGATAAAAAATGCAGGCAGTTGGGAATGACTTTATTCCCGCTGCCTGCATTTTACGTTAACGACTTCTAGGCTTCTGTTGCTTTTTCGGTTCGATCCACTACAGCAGCCCCTACAATATCGCCTATGACGTTAGATGCGGTGCCGCCCATCCCGATAATCGCGTCGACGCCTGCTATGAGGGCGACAATTTCAAGCGGAAGGCCGAACATCGTCAAAACGGCGGACAGTGTGACGAGACCTGCCGCAGGAATGCCTGCCGTCCCGATGGATAATAATGTCCCAACGACTACGATGAGAAAGAGATCGGATGCCGATAACTGCAAATTCGTAATGGTAGCAGCGAAGACAATGGAGATCCCCATTCGAAGAGCTCCTCCATCAGAATTGAAGATGGCGCCGAGCGGCAATGCAAAGTTTGCCGTCCGTTCGGAAATCCCTGCGCGTTTCGCTGCATTGATGGCGATTGGTAATGAAGCGAGACTGCTCGATGTGAAGAAGGCTGTCGAATACGCTTCTTTCGTATCCCGGAAAAATTGGAAAACTCCATTGCCGGAAAAACGGAGAAATCCTGAATAAACGAATACCCAAAGAATGACAATCCCGAGGTAAAATACGCCGGTAAACGATAGAAGCGATCGGAAGGTCTCCCATCCTTGATTGCCAAAAGCGACTGCACTAATGCCAAAGACACCAATCGGTGCATATAACAAGATGCCTTGCAGCAGCTTATTAAACATATCATTCAGCGCAATGACCAATTGGCTGAGCCGATCCGCGCTTGTTCGCATCGCTTCTTCTGCGGAAGATTTCATGGTAGAGATCGTAATGCCAATAATGAGAGCTAAAAACAAAATAGCCATCAAATCGCCGCTTGCAAAAGCTTCGAATAAGTTAGACGGGATCATCTGAAGAATCACGTCTGAAATATGCGGTGTTTCTTTCGGTTCTACGACAACATCCGGCAGAGTTAAATTGCCGCCGGGTTTAAAGAGAAGCGCCAAACCGACCCCAATGCCGACAGCTGCCGCAGTTGTCACCGCATAATAAAGGATCAACTTCCAACCCATCCGTCCGAGCTGGGTGATACTCATCTGGTCGACCGCCCTCACTACAGTGAGAAATACGATCGGAACGGCAATCAAACTCAATAGATTAATTAATATCGTCCCGAGCGGCCGGAGCGTTTCTGACTGCGTGCCTAAAATCAAACCAGCGACAATACCTAATAAGAAACCGCTCAACATTTTGATTGCAAACGGAATGGAGCGATACCATTTCCAAAGTTGTCCCACGTTTATCCACCCTTCTTGAATTGAAAATACATAGATAGCGAAGAAAGTATAGTATATCGGAACTGGCAGGTCAAATTGTTAACTCGGAATTTATATTGTTTGTGAAGATTTTACTTTGTAGGGATAAACCAGCTGACAACCAAACTGGCCGTGACACGGAATAGAGGCCTCAAATTTAGTAACCGCTATTGGCGTGATTGAGGGAAAATGGTTACAACCTCCTTCCAATTTAGAGAGAGTAATTAAAGTTCATCTGTCTCTTTTTGCTGTCGGTTTTGAGAAAGAGGTTTTCTTGTAACTTTCTCGAATATTGCAGAAGACGTAGACGAGGGGGAATAGAAATGAATAAATTAATTGATAAAATTACCTATGATTCGCTAATAACGTATACAGAAGAAATAAAACAAGAGATGCATGCATCTGGTTCGGCATTGGTGCTAATTAAAGATAATCAAATCATATTAGAACATTATTCAGGAACTCACCACTTTGAGTCAGGAGCCAGAAAGGTAGATATGGCTTCTCAATTTAATGTTTATTCAACTAGAGTCACTTATGTTGGATTGGCAATTGCCATGGCAGTAGTGGATGGTTTCATAAGCTTGGATGATAAACTTAAGCACCATTTAAATGAATACAACGAAGATATTCTAGGAGAAACGACAATACGTCATTTAGTAACTAGATGCACAGGTCTAAAATTTACGGGACAGGAAGTCAGTCGAGTAACTGAAATGGGAACCAATATAGAAGGAAAAAGGCCAGATTTATTAGCCATCATACATGAAAGAGCTACAGGGAAAACAGTTGCGGAAATTGTAGCAGAAAGAGTATTCATGCCGTTGGGGATGACAAATACAGGGTGGATGACAGAGGGGAAGGATACGTTAGTTTGTGATATAAAATCCCCAGATAGTTTTCCTACATTACGGTTAGGGTCAAATGACGGATCTGATAGAAATTTATATGTAAGTGCTAGAGAATTAGCTTTGTGGGGTAATTTGCATTTAAATAAAGGTATTATTGGCGGGAAGAGAATTTTACCTGAAGAGGTTTTTAATCTTATAAGTACAATCCAAAGTCCAGATACATTACCTAATACTTTCTCGAAATTCGGTGTTCTCTGGTGGATAAAGGACAACAGAACCTCTTATGAGTACGATGAATTGGGTTCCGAGTTGCCTGAAGGATCTTTTCAAATACTAGGCGCATCGGGATGTTCGTGTACGGTCATTCCCAAATTCAATGCAGTTGCGGTTAGAATGTACAATAGTTTATATACAAATGATAGTGATGAATTTGATTATATTGGAGATATACGTAGGTTTGGTAACATGTTGGCTGCCTGCTTGAAATAATAATCGGTGTAAATCATAGTAAACCGAAATCACAAGTGTAAGTGAATGAGCAAGATACAATCCATTTTCAAACAATCACTTTCCCAAATAACAAAGGACTATCCATAAGCCAGATACACTGACTTCCAGATAGTCCTTTTTCCACTAGTGGCATGCTTCTTTTATTTCGCTTCAAACGATTCCATCGCTTCCTGCGAAGCCTGGATCATGTCTTGGGCTTCTTGCAGCAAATCAGCGTTTTCTGGGAGGAGCATGGCTTCTGTCGGTTCGCTTGATGTCGTGTAGGCGAATACATACTTGTCGTTTTCGCCAACGTACTTGTAAACCGGATGGTCCCATTCGTCTCCTGTGTTTTCGAACACGATAATGCTAAACAGTCCTTGTTCCAAATTGCGGGATGAATCATGTAACGAAAAGTCGATCGTGGCGACTGCGTCGTTGTCCCAGCTGCCTGTATCGACTTCCATGCGGTCCAGTATGGCTTGAGGCATGCTGAAGGAGAACTGGTATTGCGTATTGGAATAAGATCCGTCCTGTAGCACTTGTTCGCCGTCTGCTGTATTTTCTTCCGGCTGTTCGGCCTGCTTTTCGCCTGACTCCTCAGTCGTGGATCCTTCAACTTCTTCCACAGCTTGTTGTTCTTCGGTCATCTCGTACGATTCCAATTCGGAGAACACATACTTTTCTCCATCCTTGAAATGGAACACTGTTTTAATGAGTCCGACTTTGGGGGCATAGTATTTAACTGTTTTCTGCTCCCTTTTGTCATCAGGAATGACGGTTGTCACTTCAATGACATTGTCGAATGAACCGGCAGGCACTTCTTCCGTCAGTCCGCTTCCTGTCAAATAGCTGACGGAGTTGTCCGCATCATTTGTGTCCCACTTCTCTTTGGATGCAAGCTCCAAAATATTCGTTTCTTCATTTTTTAATGAATTGATGATGTAAATGACGGAAACTGCCTCTTTGTCCACTTTATATTCTTGGATCGACTCGGCAATGAGTCCGCCTTTTCCATGGAGATAGACCATTTCATTGCCTTCCGAATCAAGTTCCATTTTCACAATATCCGATGCCTGCATATTCTCGCCATCTGTGCCGTATTGCACGTAGGTGCGTGCCATGCCGATGGACGGAAAATAGGTCGAGACATCCAGTTTTTTCGCAATATCTGGATCGACTGTTTTCATGTCTTCTGCGCATCCGGTAAGCAGCAATGCCAAGATGCCTGTAAATACTAGACTGCGTAAAATTTTCACGATTTTTCTCCCTCACTTCCAATCATTATCGTACCATCATCGGTGAATTGTGGAAACCCGCATCCTCTTTCATTCTTAGACTCTAGTTGATTGATTATTCAATAATAAATATTGACCTTGACGTTAACGTAAATGATATAGTCATAGATACATGAAGGGGTGGTGAAGCTGAAGACGATTACAGAGACGGCGGAATTATTTGGGGTGTCGACACGGACGATCCGCTATTACGAAGAAATCGGATTATTATCACCTGCACGGACGGAGAAGAACCAGCGACTTTATTCGAATGGGGAACTGGCTAAGTTAAAACTCATCTTTCGCGGGAAACGGTACGGCTTTTCATTGGATGAAATCAAGGAGATGGTCTTGCTGTTTGACAAAGACCGATCCGGCCGTCAGCAGCTTTTGAGGACGATCGAGTATGGCAAGCGCAGGGTGCAGGAAGTGGAGGGGAAAATCAAGGAACTGCAGGAGATGAAGGAAGAGATGGAGGGGCTTCTTGACGAGTTCACGGAAAAATTATCGCAAACAAAAGGGGATAGGGAAAATGAATAGTTCACAATTGCTTTCTCGTAACGCCAGAAAATACCCGGATGTGGAAGCGGTCGTCAGTATGGGGAAACGGACGACCTATCAACAGCTTGACCGTTCTGTCAATCAATTCGGGCATGCGCTCCGTGCAGCAGGCATTACACCAGGGGCGAAGGTAGCGCTATTTATGCCAAATGTCGAAGAGTTCGTCATCGCGTATTTTGCTGTGCAGCGCATCGGCGCTGTCGTCGTTCCGATTAATGTGAAGCTGACGCCAGGGGAGCTTGCGTATATTCTTGAACAGTCGGATGCAGAGGGGCTCATCGCGCATGAGCTGCTGTTTGACACAGTGAAAAATTTGAAAGCGCCTTCATTGTTAATTAAAACAGGAGAGGCGGCAGGGAACTGGCTGAGTTTCCAGGCTATGCTTGAAAGCGGCGCGGATCAGCCGATTGAATGCAGCCTTACAGAAGACGATGAATCGACCATTTTGTACACCTCCGGGACGACAGGCCGTCCGAAAGGTGTCCTGTTCAGCTATCGCAACATTTTGACTGTCGCTTCCATGATCGCTGTTGAAATGGAGGTGAAGCCGGAAAGCCGGATTCTGCTCATGATGCCGCTCAGCCATTCCGCTCCCTTGCATCTATTCCTCATGGCGGGCATGCTCGTTGGCTCAACGCTAGTATTGACGCCAACCTTTACGCCAGACTTGCTCATCGACACTGTGCAAAAGGAGAAGACGACTCATTTCTTCGGTGCCCCGGTTGCCTACTTGCTGACAGCAGGGTACCCGGCCTTGCAGGAAGCCGATTTGTCTTCGATGAAATGGTGGATTTACGGGGGCGCTCCTCTTTCGTCAAAGGAAGTACAAATGGTGAAAAAGGCATTTCGAACAGAGCATCTTGTATGTGTTTATGGACTGACGGAAGCGGGACCGAGTGGTTCATTGCTGCATGCGGAAGAACATGACCGCAAGGCGGGAAGCATCGGCCACAGGGCTCCACTTCATACGGAACTGCGAATTGTGGATGAGGAAGGCAAGGATGTGGCGCGGGGAGCTGTCGGAGAAATCGTGTTATATGGAGAAGGAAATATGCTCGGGTACTATAAAAATAAGGAAGCAACAGAAGCAGCTTTTATTGATGGGTGGCTTAAAACGGGCGACCTCGCAAAATTCGATGACGACGGCTACATTTGGATTGTCGATCGCAAGAAGGACTTGATCATTTCCGGTGGGGTGAACATCTATCCAAAAGAAATCGAAGAAACAATCCTCGCGTTTCCTAGTGTCAGAGAAGTGGCCGTGATCGGCGTGCCGCACCCTGAATGGGGCGAAACCGTAAAGGCCGTGTTCGCAGCTGGTAATCAAATCGATCCCGCTGATCTGAAGAGTTTCCTGCAAGAACGGCTGGCTTCTTTCAAGATTCCGCGGCTCTATGAACAAGTGGAAGCATTGCCTCGTAACGCATCGGGCAAGATTTTGAAGCAGCCATTGCGGGAAGGGGTACAAATCGGATGACAAAAGTATTGCAAGACATGACAGCAACGAAGCAAAGGAATTTTCTTGCAGGCGATGAGACATTGCGTTTAATACTGGAAGACAGGTTGGACGGACCGTTTCTGTCTTACGCAAAACGCGAGTTACATTTGTTCGGGGAACGCTGCGCCAATGAAATCGATGAGAGGGCGAAGCACACCGACCGTGAAGGAGAACCGCGCCTCGTCCGCTATGACAAATATGGTGAGGAAGTTTCGAGCGTATGGGTGAATGAAGGGTATCGCCAGACCGTCCAAGAAACCTATGATACAGGGATTGTCGGCTATGTTCACAAAGACATCCCCGATTTGGGACACAGAGGGAACTACACATACAGTTTTGCGCAAGGCTATTTGCTGTCGCATGCGGAACCGGGATTTTATTGCCCGGTCACGCTAACGATGGCAACGGCATATTTGCTGGACCATTATGCGGATGAGGACGTGAAAAATCGGTTCTTGCCACATGTCTGTTCAACCGGTGAAGTGCCGCTCTTTGAAGGGGCGACTTTTTTGACGGAGCGGCAAGGCGGCTCGGATGTCGGGGCAAACGTTGTAAGGGCAGTATCAGAAGATGGCCATTACCGTTTGCATGGCGAAAAGTATTTCGCTTCCAATGCAGGGATGGCAGGCGTCGCGATGGTGCTGGCGCGGATGGATGGCGCACCAGAGGGCACGAAAGGTTTGACGCTTTTTGCTGTGCCATGGCGAAGGGATGATGGCAGCGTAAACGGCCTTCGGATCCGCCGGCTGAAGGATAAGCTCGGTGTCCGTGCCGTTCCGTCGGGTGAAGTGGAATTTGACGGGGCGCTTGCCTACGTTGTGGGAGATCCAGCAAAGGGCATCCATTACATGCTAGAAGCTTTGAACTTATCACGTATTTGCAATAGCGTTGCCTCGCTTGGCATTATGCGCCGTGCCTTTTTGGAATCAAAAGAGTATGCAAGCCGGAGGAACGCTTTCGGCAAGCGGCTAACGGACTATCCGATGGTGAAGGATACACTTGGCAAGATGGCTGCGAAACTCCATGTCGAAACGGCTGCGGTTTTTGATTTCATCAAGTTGTATGAGAAAGTGACAGACGGAGAAGCGTCCCAGGAGGAGCAAGTGCTCAACCGCCTGTATATTGCCCTTTTGAAAAAGGAATCCGCAGAGCAGGCGATCCACTTTGCGCATGAGGCCATCGAAATGCACGGTGGGAATGGATATATCGAAGATTTTGTCACGCCACGCCTGCTGCGGGATGCCCAAGTGCTGACCGTATGGGAAGGGACCGCCAACATTTTAGGGCTTGAGCTCATCCGGCTTGTGAATAAATACGCAGCGCACAAGCTGTTTCTCAATGCGATGCGGGAACGTCTCGTCATGGTGCCGGATTCAGAAATGAAACAATCGCTCGTTGTCGAACTGGAACGTCTAGGCAACGACTTAATTGCATTCACCGCATACGACGAGGCGTTACAGACATTTGAAGCGAAGTCACTTATGAAGCGCATGGCAGACATGTATGAAAGTGTCGTGGCCCTTGAATGGAGCCGAAAACATGGCGGTCGTTTTACGAAACTGGCCGAAATCTTCATGGAAGATACTTGGTCGCTCCGCAAGCAGGGGGAGCAGATGAAGACAGTTGAATTTTTTGAGGAAATCATGTGAGGAAACAAACGGGACAGCCGTTAATTCGGCAAGGCGGAGTATACTATTTTTCTCCGTCTTGCCAAATAGAAAAGAAAAATAGTGTTGACAGCACAAATCTCAAACTCTATAATTTGTTTAATACTAATGTTCAGACACATTGAACATTTTTTATTTCCCTTAACTTGTACCAACAACCCTATGATGTATTGATGGTCAAGAACGTCCTCTTGTTTCAATTGATCTCATGCCATAAGATTAGTTGTAAACGATTCCATAGGAAAGAGGACAGCATATGGTCAGACTAAAAGATATTGCAGAGAAAGTGGGGGTATCTGTCAGTACTGTTTCCAGAGTGATTAAAAACGATACGACCCGTAATGTAAATCCGGAGATTAAGCGGAGAGTGTGGCTGGCGGTAAAGGAAATGGGGTACACGCCGAATGAGCACGCACGCAATCTTGTACAATCCGCTGACAGTGTGCAAGTGCGCACTAAAAGAATTGGCTGGCTTGCCAGTCCGCGTCTTGCGAATGAGAATCCTTATTTCTCGAAAATCTTTATAGGAATTACGGACACTCTCAATGAGGCCGGTTATTCGTTACTTTTGCTTCAACCGGAGGATTTGGAAGACGATGCGTTATTCCAAAAGACAGTTAGGGAGCAGGAAATAGAGGGGATTTTGCTTGTTGACTCTATCCGAAAAGAAACCCTTTCAGAATTGAAAAAATGGATTCCTGTTGTAGGGATGGATTTCAACTACAGTGAGCATAACGTTTCCATTGTCGATTACGACAGGGAAGAGGCGGTGTATAAAGGGATTGCTCATCTCGTGTCACGGGGGCATAGCCGCATCGGATTCATTGGTGGGGAAATGAATGGTGATTTTAAAGGAGAAAAGCGGTTCAAAGGCTATCGGAAAGCGATGCAGGAATTTAATCTGGATGTAGATGAGCGCTTTGTGATTGATTCTGAGTGGTGCATGGACCGGACATATCGGCGGATGACTGAACTGATGACTAGTTTTACTGACTTGCCATCGGCGTTTATGTGCGCCAGCGATATGCTTGCGATTGCAGCCATGCGGGCGGTACAAGAAAATCATTTATCTGTGCCAGAAGATATCGCCTTTGTCGGAATCGACAACAATGAAATGGCGCAATATGCGATGCCGGCTTTAACGACAGTGGCCATCCCACAATATGAGATGGGAGTTGTGGGAGCGAAAGTGTTGTTAAATCAAATTGCTGATCAAGACTTTCGAATGGATTTGCGTACGTTGTTGCCGACTGAATTAATGATTCGGAAATCTACATGAAAATAGATGTGGATTTCTTTTCACAACAAGGAAAACGTTTTCCGGTAACTCGGAAAAATTTCCTGATTAATTAGCTTAACAAAGAAAGGGATGTTGGAAATGGAAAAATTACGGATTGGTGTTATCGGTGCTGGCTTGCGCGGCGGACTTGCGCATTATTGGCACAAACCGGATGGAGAATCTGAAGTGGTCGCCCTCGCGGATCTTTCTGAAGAAAGACAACAGAAATTTCAAGAAAAGCTGGGGACACCTATTTTTCTCACGAAGGACTATAAAGATCTTTTAACACGGGAAGATATCGATGCAATTGCAGTACTCTCTCCCGATTACTTGCATGAGGAACATATTATTGCGGCTCTTGAAGCAGGTAAACATGTGTATGCTGAGAAACCACTTGCTATCACGGTTGAGGGATGTGACCGCATACTCGATGCCTGGCAAAATTCCGGCAAGCATTTAATGGTTGGCTTCAATATGCGATATATGAGCATGTACCAAACGATGAAGGGATTGATCGACTCCGGCGCAATCGGCGAGTTGAAAGCCGTTTGGGTACGCCACTTTGTCGGCTTTGGCGGTTATTTCTACTATCACGACTGGCACGGTCAATCCAAAAATACGACGTCATTACTTCTGCAGAAAGGGTCTCATGACCTCGATGTCATCCATTGGATTTCTGGCCGATACACGACGAAAGTTTCCGCCTTTGGAAGCCTTGATTATTATGGGGGCGATATGCCGAACGACTTGACATGTCCGGAATGCGAGCTGAAACATACTTGCCCTGAATATGTGCCACACACGTTCACAGAGTGCGCGTTCCGAAAAGAAATCGATGTGGAAGATAACAACATGCTCATCATGGAACTCGAAGGAGGCATCAAGGCATCGTACCTCCAATGCCATTTCACGCCAGACTATCAGCGGAACTATACGTTCATTGGAACGGAAGGCCGGATTGAAAATGATGATGTGAATGGAAAAGTTTATTTGAAGACGCGCAAGACGAACACGTGGAAGGAATTCAGCGATGTAACGTACGATATGAAGCCGGAAGAAGGCAGCCATGGAGGAGCCGATCCGAAAATCGCCCAAGATTTCGTTGAGCTGGTTCTTCGCAATAAAGAACCTCTTACTACGCCGTTTGCCGGACGGATGAGCGTAGCAGTCGGATGTGCAGCGACAGAATCGATCCGTTCTGGCGGCAAAGTGGTGGCAGTATCTCAAACCTCCAGCATTGTACATAACTGATCTGTCCTGAAAGAAAGGGGTGTGTGTATGACCAATGTAAGTGAAAACGTAGCAGTAAAAACTCTCAAGTCAGAAGAAAAGAAAGAAGCAAAACGGAAAGCGCGAAGTAAATGGTGGAAATCAGTATGGCGGAATTGGGAACTGTATGTTCTTCTTTCCCCGGTCATTCTTTACTTCTTAGTATTCCATTACTTTCCTTTATATGGTTTGCAAATCGCCTTCAAGGATTTTATTGCATCCAAAGGAATTCTCGGGAGCCCATGGGTCGGCTTCAAGCATTTTGAGCGTTTCTTCAACAGTTATTATTTCTGGCGGCTCATTAAAAACACCATTGGCATCGGGGTTTTTACACTCGCTGTATCCTTCCCGGTACCCATCATTATCGCGCTTATGCTAAATGAAGTGAAGAGCCTCCGGTATAAAAAGTTTGTACAGACGGTCATCTATGCACCTCATTTTCTATCGACCGTCGTTGTAGTCGGTATGCTTCTGTTATTCGTTAAGACGGACGGGATGATCAACCAACTTATCCGGCTGTTTGGAGGGACACCGATCGACTTCATTTCGGAGCCTTCCTGGTTTAAGAGCTTGTATGTGTTTTCGGACGTTTGGCAGACGATGGGCTGGAGTTCAATCATCTATATTGCCGCACTCGCGGCAGTAGATCCCGCCCAGCATGAAGCGGCAATGATTGATGGAGCCTCCCGGCTCCAGCGAATACTCCATATTAACATTCCGGCCATCATGCCGACGATCGTCATCCTGTTCATTCTAAATGCCGGATCTGTCATGGCAGTCGGTTTTGAGAAAGTGTATTTGATGCAAAACGATTTGAACATGTCCGCTTCTGATGTCATTTCGACATTTGTATACCGGAGCGGGATTTTGGAAGCGCAATACAGCTTCTCCGCAGCAGTCGGATTGTTCAATTCCATCATAAACTTCATTATGCTGCTCATGGTGAATCAATTCGCGAAGAAAGTGAATGAGACAAGTCTATGGTAAGGAGTGGGAGAAATTGAGAGAGTCAAAGACAGACCGCACATTCATTGTGTTCAACTATATTTTCCTCACGCTGATTGCCTTGCTCGTCCTGTACCCGTTAATTTTCGTCGTGAGTGCATCACTCAGCAATCCGCAATATGTCATTTCGGGTGAGATGTGGCTTTGGCCAAAAGAGTTCACGGTGGAAGCGTACGAGAAAGTATTTAAGAACAAAGATATTATCAATGGCTTTATTAACACGATGAAATACACTGTTGTCGGAACTGCCTTGAATGTTGTTATGACAATTCTAGCAGCCTATCCGCTGTCTCGGAAGGACTTGAAGGGCAGAGGGTTCATCATGGCTTTCATGGTCTTCACTATTTTCTTCAGCGGCGGGCTCATTCCGACCTACTTGCTCATCCGTGACCTTGGCATGCTGAACACGTTTTGGGTCATGATCATCCCGAACGCAGTGGCGGTGTGGAATATCATCATCATGCGGACATTCTTCCAGTCCATTCCGCATGAGCTGCAGGAATCCGCGATGATCGACGGATGCGGCAACTTCCGAATCCTTTGGAATATCGTCTTGCCGTTGTCATTCCCGGTCATTGCCGTCATGGTGCTGTTCTATGCGGTGGGCCATTGGAATTCATACTTCCAAGCATTGATTTATTTAACGGATCAGGATCGATTCCCGCTTCAGCTCATCTTGCGGCAGATTCTGATTCAAGGGCAGACGGACGATATGATCCAGGCGACAACGGAAAGCTTCCTCGCTCAGCAGCTTAGTGTGGAAGGGTTGAAATACGCCGTCCTGATCGTTGCGAACTTGCCGATGCTTCTGCTGTACCCGTTCTTGCAACGGTATTTTGTAAAAGGTGTCATGATTGGATCTTTGAAAGGATAAAAGGGGGAGATTATGTTGAAGAAAAGGTATTTCACAGGATTAGCAGCTTCTATGCTGCTGTCAGCGGGCATTTTGGGGGCCTGCTCGAAAACAGACGGGGAAACGGTTACGGGAGATTTAGAGAACTTAAATGAAACAGGCATGCCGATCGTCAAAGAGAAGATTGAAGTGGACGGCTTTGCAGCGAAATTCTTCGCTTCCCAGGATTGGAACAATTTGATGCTGTGGAATGAATATGAAAAGATGACGAACATTAAAGTTGATTGGACGACTGTCCAGACAGAAGCGCTTGCTGAAAAACGAAACTTGTCTTTGACGGGAGGGGATTATCCGGAAATGTATTTCGCCTCTGCCTTCTCCAAGACGGATCTTTTGAAGTATGGACAGCAAGGGATCTTTCTTCCATTGAACGATTATATCGATAAGTACGCACCGAACTTCAAAGCAATCCTCGATGAGTATCCGTCGGTGAAGCAAGGGATTACGATGGCTGATGGCAATATCTATGGTTTCCCGGCTATCTACGATCCGAACTTCGAAGCGCTTCGTGCAGGCGCTCCATGGGTCATGCAGGAATGGCTCGATAATCTCGGATTGAAAGAACCGGAGACGACAGAAGAATTCTATCAAATGTTGAAAGCTTTCAAGGAAAAGGATCCAAACGGCAATGGAAAGCCGGATGAACTCGGCTGGGGCGGGGGCTACGGCATCAATGAATTCATTTCCTACTTGCGTGGAAGCTTCGGTTTGAATAAACAAGGAAGCATGAACATCAATCTCGATTTCAAACCGGGCACAGAGGAGTTCCGTTTCGTTCCTGCAACGGATGAATATAAGGAAATGCTCGCGTATTTGCATAAGCTGTACTCTGAAGGGTTGATTAATCAAGACGTTTTCACGACGACTCCACAGGAATTTACAGCCGAATCTGCGAAAGGAAACTATGGTGCACTGAACTCCATCGACCCTGCCGAATTGTTGAAGATCGATGGATATGTCGGTTTGCCAGTTTTGGAAGGACCGAATGGCGAACGGGCGTATAATACGGTTTCAAACGGTCTCGGCAATATGGGGATGTTCGTGTTGACAGACAAAGCGAAAAACCCTGAGGCAATGGTTCGCTGGATGGATTATTTCTATGGCGATGAAGGAAATAAAATGTTCTTCATGGGCTTTGAAGGCGTGACGTATGAAGAGGATTCAGAAGGTAACTTCAAATATCTCGATACGATTACCGATAATCCGGATGGCCTGAATATGGACCAGGCGATTAGCCAGTATTTGACTTGGCCGGGAGGATATTATCCAGGCATCGTCCGCCAGAAATTCTTCCAAGGGGCTGAATCGAAGGAAAATTCGACTTTGAATGCTGAAAAAGTAAAACCATACCGCATTAAGGACGAGGACATCCTTCCAGGCATTAACTACACAGTGGAAGAGAGCGAGCGGGTGAGCGCTATCATGACAGATATTCAGACATACGTAGATGAGATGACCGCATCCTTTATTACAGGCAAGGCGGATCTTGGAAAGTGGGATGAATATTTGAAGACGCTCGATAAAATGGGTGTGAACGACTATCTGGAAATTGCGCAAGGAGCTTACGAGCGCATGGAAAGTGAAAAATAATCCGGGAGCTTGTACAGGGGAAAGCCTCTGTATGAGCTTTCCCATTTCGGGGAGGTGCTGACGGATGGAAGTGATGGGTTGGAAAGGTAGATTGTATTGGTTTGTAGAGCTTGTCACCATGCTTGCGGTCGTTCAGCTCATGTGGATCGGCCTGACGCTGCTAGGGCTCGTCGTGTTCGGAATTGGCCCCGCGACAGCAGGGATCTTTCAAGTGATGCGGAAAAGACTGCAAGGGGAAGATGATTTAAAAACACTGCTGAAGAGCTATTGGCAGACGTATAAAAAGGAATTCATCGATGCAAACAAAATCGGGGTTACGCTGCTGGCCTTTGGCTATTTCCTCGTCGTAAATTTTAGAATTGCATCCTCGATCGGCGGGATGCATGGCCTCGCGATGATGACATTGCTTATCACAATCCTTGTGCTTTATGTATTTCTTGTCATCAATATTTTTCCGGTGTTCGCTCATTACGATCTACCTTTCTCCAGATACTTTTCGGCGTCCGTCCTGCTCAGTTTATCGTTCCCGATGCAGGCCATTCTATCATTCATTGGTTTGTATGGATTGTACCGTGTCTTTCTGTTCATCCCTGGACTTCTTCCGTTTTTCGGCATTAGCCTGACTGTGCTGTTCCTGGCGTGGATGGCAGATCGGATATTTAATATGAAAGGGAAAATGGATGGTACCTTGCAGGCAGAAGGAAAATGAAAGAGGTGTCTTCATGAATTCAATGTGGATTATCAATGCGGCAGTCGTACTGGAAGATTCGGTCATCAGTCGGGGATATGTCTGTATAGAGGATGGAAAAATCATTTCGGTTGGAAATATGGAGACATGTCCTCAACTAATAAAAGACGAAACTATTATGGATTGCAAAAATCAAAAGACCGTCATTCCGGGTATGATTGATATCCACGTTCATGGAGCATGCGGCCATGATGTGATGGATGCAACTCAGGAGGCGCTGTCCGGCATTGCACAAGGATTAGTGAAAGAAGGAACGACTTCATTTCTTGCGACTACCATGACAAATCCTGTGAATTTAATTGAAGATGCCTTGCAAGCTGTCAGAGAATACCGCTCCCCAGAAGGCAAACAAGGCATAGCGGAGCTGCTTGGTATCCATCTCGAAGGTCCGTTCATCAACCCGAAGCAAAAAGGTGCACAGCCGGAAGAGGCAATCCTTCAACCGGACGTCGATCTTTTTCGAGAGTGGCAGCAGCTGTCCGGAGGGGCAATTAAGATTGCGACCATTGCACCAGAGATGGGGGCGTTGAACTTCGTTCAAGAGCTGATAAAAGAGGGTGTCATCTTGTCCATCGGCCACTCAGACGCCACATACGATGAGTCGCTGTCATCTATTGAACAAGGAGTAACTCACGCTACGCATTTGTTCAATGGAATGCGCGGCATCCATCATAGGGATCCTGGCGTTGCGGGTGCTGCTTTGATAGCGGACGAAGTATTTGTGGAGTTGATTCCCGATGGTCATCATGTACACCCCGATCTGCTGAAGCTTGTTATGCGTCAAAAAGGAGCTGGCCGAGTGCTTGTCATAACAGACGGCATGCGTGCAAAAGGGATGCCGGACGGTGAGTATGATCTTGGTGGAAACAAAGTCGCCGTAAAGAATGGCAAATGTGTACTGGCGTCAGGCGACTCACTTGCAGGAAGCGTCGTGACAATGGATGAAGCAAGGCGGAATATGGCGGCTTGGTGCAATCTGTCTCTCGTTGAACTTTCGTGGATCACTTCATTGAATCAGGCGAAGCGATTAGGAATCGAGTCGAGAAAAGGTTCCATCTCAGCTGGAAAAGATGCTGACCTTGTTATTTTGAACAGCTCGGAACAGGTAGATGTGACGATATGCAGAGGGAAGATTGCCTATCTGTCTACAGATTCGGAGTTGCAGACGATAAGTGAACAAATAAAATAATTTTCCCGAATTCTTCGGAAACCTCCAATGTAGCTTATGTAGATCACTATATGATTTGATAGGAAACTTGAACCAAGGATGATATATTGGAATGAAGAATGAAATAAAAGGATGAATTTGTATGAAACCTTTAGATCAAGGAAGCATCATTCCATTGTATTATCAAGTGAAGCAGCGACTGGAAGAACGGGTTCAATCAGGTGAGTGGAAACCTGGTGATAAGATTGATTCGGAAAACCAGTTGATGGAAACTTTTAATATTAGTCGAAACACAGCAAAAAAGGCGATCGAGGAAATGGTCCAAGACGGTCTGCTGTATCGTGTTCAGGGGAAGGGGACCTTTGTCGCCCACCCGAAGCTCGAGCAATCCCTTGGCGGGTTTTACAGCTTCAGCCAAGTGTTGCGAGATAAAGGGATTACCCCATCGGATATTATTCTTGAAGTGGAGGAAGTGACTCCAAATTCGAGAATCCGCAGTGGACTTCAACTCGAGGGTGAAGAGAAAGTCATTAAGATGAAGCGGATTCGATGTGCGGATGGTGAGCCGATTATCCTCGAATCGTCCTATATGCCAAAATCGGTCGTTGTCGATAAAAAAGATTTATTTGATGTGAAAACGTCGTCCCTCTACGACTTGCTAGCAGCGCGTTACGGTGTGTCTGTCGTCCGTGCCAAAGAAGCATTTGAGCCTGTCTTGATCAGAGAAGAAGAAAGCATCCACTTGCAAACGGAAGTGGGGAAACCTGCTTTATTGTTAGAACGTACGGCATTCGACACTTCAAACCGGCCGGTGGAGTTCTGCATTTCTATTGTTCGGGGAGACAGATGCCGGTTTTATACAGACCTTGTTTAATTGAAGCACTAAAGGGGTGCTTCTGTTCCTATAACTTGTACCAACAACCCTATGATATTACAAGGAGGCAAAACGGAATGCCATTAGTGACAACGAAAGATATGATGCAGGATGCATACAACAACCATTATGCAATCGGGGCATTCGGCGCCCATAATCTTGAAATTATTAAATCTGTCATTGCAGGCGCTGAAGCAGAAGGAAGTCCTGTTATTTTGCAAACGACTTCCAGTACATATCAATACGCTGGCATGCCTTATATGATCGCGATGGTCAAAGCGGCAGCAGAACAGGCGAAAGTTCCTGTCGCTCTTCACCTTGACCACGGGGAGTCGTTCCGAGTGGTCATGGAATGCCTGCGTGCAGGATATACATCGGTAATGATCGACGGCTCGAAACTTCCATTTGAGGACAATGTCGCGCTTGTGAAGCAGGTAGTTGAGGCAGCATCCTCCATCGGCGTGCCGGTCGAAGCGGAACTTGGAACGATCGGAGGAGTAGAAGACGATCTGGTCGTTGAAGACAGTATGGCCATGTTCACTGATCCTGTTATGGCACGTGATTTCGTTCAGCAGACAGGTATTGATTCGCTGGCCCCGGCATTTGGCACAGCTCATGGCGCTTACAAAAAGGAGCCGGAATTGCAATTCGGTCTGCTGGAGCAAATTAACAGCGAAGTGTCCGTACCACTCGTCATGCACGGGGCATCAGGCGTGCCGGAGGATAGTGTGCGGGAAGCCCTTCACTATGGAATTGCGAAGGTGAATTTTTCAACGGAGCTCAAGGATTTATTCGCAGAAGAATTACGGACCTTTTTCAAGCAGCATCCAGAAGAAAACGATCCTAGGAAATATTTCTTGCCGGCACGTGAAGCGGTGACAGAATTGGTGAAAACGAAAATTAGGATGCTGCAGGCATGATCACAACGATCACACTGAATGCTGCGATCGATCAAATCTATCAGGTTGACCGGCTGGAACGTGAAGCGGTCAACAGGGTGAAGGATGTTCACCAGGATGCTGGAGGTAAAGGGCTGAATGTGGCGAAAGTGTTGAAACAATTAGGTGCGAATGTGGATGCAGGGGGGTTCCTCGGAGGCATGAATGGCGAGAGGATCCGTTCGCTTGTCCGTGAAAAAGGAATAGCAGATGAATTTATTCCGATTGCAGAAGAGAGCCGTGTGTGCCTGACTATCATGGATGCAGAAACAGGGAAAGGGACTGAATTTCTAGAAGGCGGCCCAGTCATCCAAGATAAGGAATGGGAGAAGATGCTCAGCTGGCTGGAGAAGAAATCGAAGCGGACAAAATGGTTTGCACTTTCTGGAAGTCTGCCGCAAGGCCTTCCTTCAGATGCATATGCCCAATTGATCGACATCATACAGTCAAACGGGGCAAAAGCGATTTTGGATACGAGCGGAGAGGCTCTGCGGCACGGTATTGAGGCAAAACCATTTGCTATCAAGCCGAACGAGAAGGAGCTTGCCGATTTGCTTGGCGTACCTACCTTATCATTGAGCCTCATGATTGAAGAAGGACACCGTCTAGTGGAATCCGGCATTCCCCATGTTTGCTTTACGCTTGGCGGTGAAGGAGCAGTAATCGTAAATCGTGAAGGCTGTTTCCGAGTAAAAGCACCAGCTGTTCCCGTGAAGAATACGGTTGGCAGCGGAGATTCTTTTATCGGTGGGCTAATTCAAGGATTTACGTCGTCACAAGACAGTTTTGAAGCATACAAACGTGCCGTTGCGTGTGGGTCGGTTAATGCAGCACATATGGAAATCGGGCATGTCGATGCATTGGAAGTAGAACGGATGTTGAAAGAAATAACGATAACGGAACTGTAATGGAGGATACCTACTATGCATACGTACAATGAAATTACGAATCAGGCTAAACAGTTACAAAAGACATTGGACATCATGGAAAAATCGAATATCGAAAGGCTGAAAGTAGATCAAGTCATTTTCACAGGTTGCGGCACTTCTTTTTATTTGGCCTCCTCAGCAGCGAGATACTATCAGTCTGTGACGGGCCAGTTTGCTACCGCCGTCCCGGCATCCGAGCTGTTTTTGCACCAGTCAGGCCTTATTTTGGAAGGGAAGAACTATTTAGTCGTCGGCATCTCAAGATCCGGAACGACATCTGAAATTATTATTGCGCTAGAACAATTAAAAGGAAAAGCTAACATTCGGACGCTCGCGGTCACTTGCAATGGCGACACGCCGATGGCTGAGATGGCTGATGACGTGATCGCTCTTGATCATATTTCAGAGCAGAGTGTCGTCATGACTCAATCTTTCAGCAATATGATGTATGCCTTGCAGCTATACGCAACGAAAATGGCGCCATCAGGTGAAGATATAACCGAATTGCGGAAAGTGCCGGTTCTCGTTTCGGGAGTCATCGAAAATGGTATCCTAACGAAGCGGATCGCCAATGATTTGACGAAGAAACGTTTTATTTTCCTCGGGTCTGGTCAATACAATGGCCTCGCGAAGGAAGCGACTTTGAAACTGAAAGAAATGACTCAGACGGAATGTGAAAGCTATTCCAGCCTTGAATTCCGTCACGGCCCCATTTCCATCGTCGATGACACGACTGTGGTTATCTTGCTTGCACAGCAGGAAACAGCCAATTACGATCAGGCTCTCGTAACGGATATTCAAAGACTTGGCGGCCATGTACTCGTCCTCGGCCCTGTCAGCGGTGGTTTCCAAGCGGATCAAATCATTGAACTAGACGAATCCATCAGTGATCGCAATCGCTATGCACTCTATGTGCCGATCCTTCAAATACTTGCATATGAGCGGGCCATCCGACTTGGATTTAACCCTGATCAGCCGCGCAATCTGACCCAAGTCGTCAAATTGGCGTAAGGCGGAGACGAAAGATGGGACATCGACTCGTTGCAGATATCGGAGGAACGAAGGTAGCGGTTTCACTCATGACAGCTGATGGGATTCTTAAGGGCTCAACAGTGAAACCGACTGAAAAAGAAGATCCGGAAATATTGTTCGCCTTGTTCATCTCGGCATGTGATGAATTATGCGTGGTTGCCGGATTGGAACGTGCGCATATCGACGGCATTGCTATTGGGTTGCCTGGTATCGTGGATCGTGAAAAAGGAATAGCGGTCTATCAGAACAATTTGCCATGGCATGGTTTTCCTGTTAAAGACCGGTTGATGGAGCTCTTTCCTTCAGCGGAAATTGAAATCGACAATGATGTGTATATGGCAGCATGGGGTGAATACAGGCAACGAAGTTTTCACCGTGAAACAATGGTCTATCTGACGCTGAGCACAGGCATCTCATGTGCCATCATCCATGAAGGGAAGTTCATTCGGGGAGCCGGGATGGCAGGGGAAATCGGTTTTAGTCTTGCTGGTGAAGAGTCTCTCGAAAAGCATGTTTCCGGTCCTTCGATGGAAGGGAAAGGGCAAATAGCTTATTGCAATCAAGAGCTGACGTTGCAAGCAATTATGGAGCTTTATTACAAAAAAGATGCCCGCGCGGTTGCCATTGTTGACGAAGCCGTTCGAGCATTGGCGAGGGAAGTGTATCATACATTGCTTCTTTTGGACCCGCATACGATCGTGCTTGGAGGGGGCGTATTCAATCACCACCCGCCTCTAGTCGCAGCGGTTCAGAAGGAACTTAGCACTTACTTGCAGCATCCATTATTTAAGGGGAAAGAGGAGCGAATCGAAGCGAGCCGCCATAAAGGAGAGGCGGGGCTTTGGGGCGCATTCCATTATCTGTCTAAGCGGGAAGGCCGATTGGAGATTGTCAGTGATTTATAATGAATAACTAAAACAGGCGAAGAGGGCAGTGTCACGCTCTCTTCGCCTGTTTTTATTTATCATTACATTGTAATTCGATTTTCTGTTTCAGTATTAAAAAAATGTACTTTTTTCATGTCGAATGCCAAGCGAAGCTGCTGTCTCGGCTGTACATGGACATCTGCGGAAAGGCGGGCAATGAATGATTGGCCATTGATAGAAGAGTAAACCATCATTTCCGCACCGGTCAATTCTGCTACATCCACTTCCACATCCATTAAGGATTCCGGACACTCTGCTAGAACCTCTTCTTTTTCGGAAATATGTTCCGGCCGAATACCGAGGATGACCTCCTTGCCTTCGTATCCTCCCTTTTTGAGGATTTCATAGGACGTATCCGGGATGGCAACAGAAACATTGCCAATCATAAACCGTCCCCCTGCCACTTTGCCTGTGAAGAAGTTCATGGCAGGCGAACCGATGAATCCGCCGACAAACACGTTTGCGGGATTTTCATATACTTCCTTCGGCGTGCCGATCTGCTGGATCAAGCCATCTTTCATGACTACGAGACGGGTGGCCATCGTCATCGCTTCGGTTTGATCATGGGTGACATATACTGTCGTTGTTCCAAGACGCTGATGCAGCTTCGAAATCTCAGCCCTCATCTGCACACGAAGTTTTGCGTCCAGATTGGAGAGAGGCTCGTCCATTAAGAAAAGCTTGGCGTCCCGGACAATTGCCCGTCCGAGTGCTACCCGCTGGCGCTGTCCGCCAGACAGTGCCTTCGGCTTCCGGGTCAAATACTCTTCCAGCCCAAGGATATCCGCGGCTTTTCGTACCCTTTCGTCAATTTCTGTTTTCGAGAATTTGCGCAGCTTCAGACCGAAAGCCATATTATCGTAGACCGTCATATGCGGATATAATGCATAGTTTTGGAACACCATGGCGATATCCCGATCCTTCGGTGCCACGTCGTTCATACGTTGTCCGCCGATGCGCAGCTCCCCTTCTGAAATCTCTTCCAGCCCTGCAATCATCCGCAAGGTTGTCGATTTTCCGCACCCTGATGGGCCGACGAGGACAATGAATTCCTTTTCCTGCACATTTAAATTAAAATCTGAAACTGCTTTCGCAGAAGAATCCCCATAGTACTTCGCAACTTGATCCAATACCAGCTCTTCCATCTCTACACCCCTTCGTCTTATGTATAATTCCATGCTACCAATACGAAGGGAAGAAGGGCATGGGCAACATGCACAAAAAGGGGGTGGTACCTATTGTGCATGCTGTCTATGAGCGATCGGAAAGGAGGCTGGCATAGTAAGCAATCAATGCGCCATCAAAGTTTCGGACAGCTATTCCTGTCTTCTCCTGAAACTTGGAGAGCCGATATTGAAGCGTATTCCGATGGATATGAAGCTTTTCGGCAGTGACGGAAGCATTAAAACCATTTTCAAAGAATGTCCGGACGGTTTTTAACAATTCGGTATCATGGCTAATGGGATCGACGACTTGGCTTCGTAAAACCGTATGAAGATGATTCGGCAGCTCCTGAATCAAGAGAGACGGGAAAATTGATTCCACAGTCAAGATTTGCTGGTCAGGCAGAAGGGAGAGTCCTTTAGTAAACAAGTCTTCTTCCTGCTTGAAAAATGCCGGGAAGGTGTGATCCGCTTGATGAAACTTACCGATAAAAAGTTTTGTTTTAATGAAAAAATCACTCTCCAGCGCAGCTGCAAAAGACAAATAATCTTCGTCCGTCTGTATGTATGGGGAGACTTTCTCTACTAAAAAAGCGAGCTGCGAACTGATAGGGAGGAGTCGGATGTTGTCCTCGAAGAAAGCATGGACAGCTTCCTCCACTTCCCGCAATGGTGTAGTCGGCTTTTCAAAAAACAGCTGGGTAATTCGGATGTCCGTCCCTGCCTGAATGGGCACATCTCCTTGGCCTTTCAGAAACTGAATCCACTTATCGGCCAATGTATTTCCGATGGGACTGGGTACTTCTTGAAGAATAGAAGATAGAAGCGCATACTCTCGTGATGAAACTTCTTTTTTATCAACTACCATCCATTGGTCCCCGTATTCGAAGACGTATTTGCTGGAATGGACGGCGGACGGCTTCTCTGCACGCAATTCCATGGAAGTGAATAATGTCATTAACTTGGCAAGCATATGCTTCACATCTTTTCTGAATAGGTAATACTTTTATTATAGTACGAAGATAAGAGAGGAAGTAAGATTTATAAAAATAGGGGCAAAAAAACTGGCAGGCTCTACTAGTATGAGCCTGCCAGTTTTCATTAACGAACAAAAAAGTCATAAGCCGCCACACGTTTGCCTTTCTTTTTAACGAGTTGATACATCTCTTCCAAACCGGACACGTGCTGTTCTTTTGTGCGCTTGCCTGTTGACAAGTCATACGTGTCGATCACATGTGACTCGGAAGGCGCGTCATATCGGAAAACATAGAGGTCGCCTTCTTTGAAAAACGTTTGCTCGGCCATGTAAGGTGAGTTTTCTTCGATCCCTTCAATCTGAAAAGATGGCTCTGCTTCTCCCGTTTTCGTATTAAATCGATGTACTTCACCGAGTCCGTCCACATAGTAGAAGATCCCATCATGGATGGACGATGCGTTGCGCAAGTTAAAGGGAATGCGCAAACGGTAGTCATCCGCATCTGAATAGGTGAGAAAGGGAACCGCTTTGCTATCCCCTGTTTGTTCATCGACTTCATAAATAGCGGCTGTCAGTTTTTCAGTATCGCTCATGAGCAAGTAAAACTTGCCGTTATTTTTCAGGATGGAAGAGAGGCCAAGCCGTTCGCCCAGTTCGCCGAGAGACGCGACTTTCTCAATGTCCACTTCCTTTTCGAGCGGCATCCGCTGTAAAGAAATATCTTCGGGTTCACCCGTCACCATGAACAATTCCCCGTCCGCGATGCCGGACATATGTAAATAGTAGGGGACATGAATGGTATCAAATCCGTCTTGATTGCCGACGCGGATATTGGACTGGTACCCGCCATCCTCGGTGAATCCGGAGTTATTCACACTGTAAAAAAGACCGTCCTGGTAGCCTGTCACTTCGCCAGTATGCTCCTCTGTTTCCATGTCAAAGGTCTCCATGCCGTCCGGATTCAGCAAAAAGACTTTATTACGGTCTTCCATGAATAAGGTGTCGTCAGAAGCGTACACACTGCCTAGCTCCAAGCCGTTCATCTTCAGCAGATCCGTTTTGCCGGCAGAATCGATGAAAACAGCAAAGCTAAGACCGTCCCGATTCATATCCTGGTCAGCTGTCGTGGAGAAGTAGAGGATCGCTTCGGTTTTCTGTTCCAAATCTGGTGAAACGGTTTCCTTGGACAGGGTACCGGCAGGTGTTTGACGGTTGTTTAAGAAGAGGTAAGAAATAAATACAATAGCTACAATTCCTATAACGCCAATCCAAATCCAATTCTTCTTCATAGGTCTCCATCCTTCCTTAACGAGCACAGAACTAAGCAGACGCGAAGCCTGCCTAGTCCTGCTCGTCATGAATACTAGTAGATTAGATCTTTCGTTTAAATACGGTTTGAGTTGCATCCCGTACGTCCCGCGGATACACCCCGAACCCTTTATCCACATCGAGATCCAGGTTGCCGTGAAGCTTGAATGCGGACCAGATTAATTTTGAACAGTTTTTGGCTCCGCCGTGTCCCGTGTTTCGGTTGTTTGCGAAATTCAGCGAGTACGGTTGCCCGATTTCTTTATACGCCCATGCCGTGGCATTTGTCTTGTTAGTGCTGCTCGTTGAGATAGATTTCACGACAGCCCCTTTATCCACTTTCCGGACATTCGCTGAAATGCTACGGACACCTGATGGATAGATTGATTCTACGATGACATTGCTGGAATAATAAAGCCCGACATGCCCATGATTAATATATGCAGTAGCGGAAGGAGTATAATAGAAATCTCCACGGGCACTTGGTCCGACAATATAAAGGGCTGATGAATCGCTGCCCTGGATGTCGGCATCACCGGAGATGGCGTTTTCTTCAGCAAGCTGCTTTGCTTCTTCCTCCGCCATCTGGTTTTGCTTTTCCATTTCATTGTACATCGCTTCGTAGATCTCAGCCTCGCTCATTCCTGTCGAAACTGTCAGTTCATCCACTTGCTTGGCGAGCTCCTCGGCGGAAACGCCGGGCTGCATGGAAACGATCTGATCTGCGTATGAGACGGTCGATGCTTGGACGGAGAATTGAGAACTTCCTACGAGAAACCCTGTTAAAACCAGTGCGACAACTTTTTTCACGTGAATCGCTCCCTTTGTGAAGTTGACTGGCCAGTCTGCCTTCAAAATTGTATGTTGTTCAACATAACTAAACTATATCATATTTAATAGAATAGTTTAAATTTTGAATAAAAACAAAAGGTTTATTTTTTCAGGATGAATAAGTAACTTGATGCAGTAGGATACTTGTAAGTAGACAATAATTTTTTAATCAAGGAAGCAAGAGAATGAAGGGAAGTAGGTAAATGGAATAAAAGTTAATAGATATATAGAAGGGGAGATGAAAAGAGAGGAAGGTAGGAAGAATCATTTGTGAAAAAGCAAAACAAGGAATTAAGAATGAAAATTTAAAATTTATTGAAATTATTATTGTCAACAATTGTAATACTCCTTACAATAGATAGCAAGAGAAGGATTGGAGGGGAGAAAATGCATATCGGTAGCCGCATTCAAAAATTGCGGGAGAAGAAGGGGCTATCGCAAAAGGAGGCAAGCTTCGGCGTAATATCTACTTCCCACTATAGCAATGTAGAGTGTGGACGATTTGTGCCATCCGAAGACGTCCTGCACTTGCTGGCCGATCGGTTTGAAGTCCCCGTTGCATATTTGCTTGACAGCGAGAAGTATGATCCGGTGCTGCAATCGCTTTTGGAGGAATATGAAGAGTTACTCTCTCAAGAAACAGATCGAATTAGCCGTTTTACGACTAAACATGCTGCAAAATTCACGTACATCCCTTCCCTTCTACAAGAATCTACTTACAACGTATTAAAATATATTGATTTGGTCAGGGCTGGAGAAATTAGACAAGCCCAAATACACTACACCAAAGAGATAATCCACCTATCGAAAGCAGATATAGAAACAAATAAACCCCTCTTAAAAAACTATCTGTATATTTCCGGACTTTATTGTTATTTTAATAAAAATTATAGAGAGAGCATCTCCTACGGTAGAGCCATCTTGGAACTGGCCAGAGATGAGGAGACAATGGCCAAAGCATTTTACAATATGTCCCTGGCCTTATTTCAGCTGTATGATTACGCCGATGCCTTAGACTATGTAAACAAAGCGCAACAACAATACATTAATCTGCATAACTGGAAAGCTGCGTGTGATTGTTATAATCTCGCTGCAACCATATTGGTAGAACAGAACAAAATGGCAGAAGCAAAAAAGCAGATTCAAAAAGGATTTAGTGTCCTGGGCGACAAGGTATCGGAAACCTCCGCAAAACTCTATCACAATCTAGCCTACATCCAGCTTCAAGAGCAAAACTATTATGATGCGTTGAAGACCATCAATCAATGCATTGAACTAAAACAAAAAGTTAACAGCAAGAACCTCATCATTTCCTACACCTTAAAGTTATCCATCTTATTTCACCTAGAAGATTTCAAGTCAATCCAGGGTAATTTGCAACAGCTGCAACAATCCAATTTGCAGGAGAGGGAGCGAATCCAGCTTCTTTATATCGAGGGCAAACTGTATTATGCAGTGCGGGAATTCCCACTTTACGAAAGACATATGCAGGACTGTATTCAATATTTTAGGAAGAATGAAGAATGGAAACACCTGAAAGAAGCAGCCCGGCATTTATCTTTGTTTTACGCCAACCATAAAAAATATAAGTTGGCCCATCAATATCAAGACTTATGTATCTTGAGCTACCAGCGATTGACCATGGAAGTGAAGGGAGGTGAAACGGAGTGAAGAAACGATTCGTGCTCTTTTGTGCCGCATTCGGCATTTTATTCTCCTTGGCTCTTAGTCCAGCTGCCTCAGCAGACTCGGTAATCAACGGAGAGCCGGAAGTTGGCCCGCCGCATAGTGCGAAATAAAGAAATTATACTTTTTTTGTACACGCTATTATGTAGCGTGTTTTTTTAGTGAGCGGCAAAAACAAGGGTTATGTTGTCCGATTGCCAACTTTTAAATTGGGGAATGGGACATTTTTTACTTCTCAAACGCACCTGTTTGGTGAATAAGGAATTCAGTTGCTTTTGAAAAAGTGTAATGTTTCTCTCAATGTCTGTTGAGCTAATTCTTCATTGTATCTAAAAGAGTATGGGTCGCTAAATCCGTGTTCACCACTACATATTTGAACATCTATATTAGGTTTTTCTATCGTTGACACTAATTCATCTACATTAAATGTTTTTTCGGCTTTTGGGAAAAATAACAATACAGGGCATTTTGGATTCATATTTGCATAGTCCCGAATACGAGAACCATAGTATCCAACAATGCCGTCAACACACTCTTCCTCACTACACAACCAAGCAATCGTTGCCCCTATACTAAATCCAATGATAAATACCTTTGAATACTCATCTTGACAATCTGATAATAGTTTTTTTATTTCTTGTAATCCGTTCTCGAAACCAATAGTATCCATGAAATGTTGGTAAGCATTTAGTTCTTGAGAATAATCAAAGGCTATTTCATGTTCTAATAGATTTGGGCAAATGACATCAAAATTTTGTTTTGATAGCAATTCACATAAATCTATCATATGTTGGTTAATTCCATATATTTCGTGAACGACAATAATTAGGTTGTCTGACTTTTTGTTTATTTTGAGCAACCTTTTCACCCCTTTAATGAAATGACAAAAAGCACAGTTCTGTTTCTATACCTCTATAAACTGCAACTCACCATCGTCCAATTTCTATTTTTAATCATATTATTTATTAGATACCTATTCAATGTAACGCGTTTTTTAAAATTTCGCTTATGCTAGGCTTACTAGAAGGAAGAATGATTCATCACCGTTTAATGCTAAAGAAGAAAAGCTAGCAGCTAATCATTCTGCATACTTACTCCATAATTTTTTTCTATAATAATTTGGGAAGAGAGGCGAACGCAAACGTGAATAGAATCTCAACAAAATTAACGGCGTACTTTTTCGTTACTGTATTAATTATGGAAACATCACTGATGCTTTATCTTCATAGAAATATTATCGATTCAAGGACTGAGGAAGAATTCAACCGATTGCTGGCGAACGGCTCCAATCATCGGGATGTCCTGACAGCTTATTATTCCGAAACGACGATGAAGCATATTGTCCTTATGGAGAAGGATGGAGATCGTGAAGTTCTCATTACCGATGCAAGAGGGGAAATTATAAGCAGTTCTGCTGAACCTGAAGAGAGACTTAAAAAGTATCTTCCACCTCTTGATACGATCAACGCAACGGAGGATCAAATACTGTATGCGGATTGGAAGGACATGCCTTATATTATTAGCGTCCATCCATATCAAGTGGCATCCGGTCCGTCGGGATATGTCATTATGTTTCAAAGCACGACTTCCATCAAGCATTTGGTCGCTAAATTGAACATGCACTTTGGACTGGCAGGCGTGACGAGTGTAGCCGCTTTATTCATTATCTATGCTTTCCTATCCAAGTTTTTGACGCGGCCCTTGATTCGAATGAAAGAAGCGACGGAGAAACTAAGCAAGGGTGATTTCGATGTTAGCTTACCTGTTATCGGAAAAGACGAGCTGGGTGAATTGTCAGGTTCCATCCAAAAGCTTGCTGGTGATTTGGAGCGTTTGACGGTGGAACGCAATGAATTTTTAGCTGCTACCGCTCATGAACTGAGCACGCCGCTGACATATTTGAATGGATATTCTAAAGTCGCTAGAAGACAAGGCATTCAGGAAGAGGAGCGCAACCGGTATCTTGACATTATTGCAGAGGAATCCGAGAGGATGAAGGAATTGGTTCATAACTTATTGGACTTGGCCAAGGTGGATGAAAATTCATTTACCGTTTCTAAAGAATCTTTCTTGGCAAGGGCTTTTATTCGCGATGTCATCAAGCTGGTCGAACCTTCCTTTGCAGTAAAGAAGATGGGGCTTGAAGTTGTGATGGATGAGGATTTTAAGATATATGCGGATCCCGTCCGGTTAGAGCAGATCTTATTGAATTTATTGGACAATGCGCTGAAATACTCTAACGAAGCATCTGCAGTAACATTGGAAGTGTATAAGAAAGAGGAGCGAACGGTCTTTAGGATAACAGATAGTGGCCTCGGAATCTCGAAACAGGATCTGCCATTTATCTTTGAAAGGCTATACCGTGTGGAAAAATCTCGTTCACGATCCCTTGGCGGGTCAGGAATCGGATTGTCTGTCGTTAAGGAACTTGTGGAAGCGCATGGGGGTTCCGTTGAGGTAACAAGCCAGCTTGGCCAAGGCAGCACGTTTACAGTCACGCTCTGATCGGATTACATGAAAGGGCTGAGGGGGAGGTCTATAGATGCAAACTATTTTGTTGGTCGATGATGAACAGAGAATGCTGGATCTAATTGAATTGTTCCTACTGCCGCACGGTTTTAGATGTATAAAAGCGAACAGCGGGGAGAGGGCATTGGAGTTAGTGGAAAACGAAGCTATTAGTCTGATCCTTTTGGATGTGATGATGCCCGAAATGGATGGATGGGAGGTGTGCAAACAAATTCGTCAACTGTCTGATGTCCCGATTATCATGTTAACAGCGAGGGCGAATAAATCGGATTTGGTGAAAGGATTGGATACCGGGGCCGATGACTATATTACAAAGCCATTTGATGACAGGGAACTTGTCGCCAGAGTCCGGGCTATGCTGCGACGTTCATTTTCTTCAGAGAAAGAGTCAGATGTGATTGTAGAAGGCAGGTTTACGTTAGATAAAGAAACATATGCCCTGTATTACAATGAGTTAAGGGCCCAGCTGACGCTCAAGGAATTCCTTATTCTCGAAACGTTGCTTTCCCGTCCAAAGAAAACGTTCACAAGGGATGAGTTGTTGCAGGCTGCCTGGGACTATAATACATACACGGATATCCGGACGGTCGACTCTCATATACGAAATTTGAGAGATAAATTGAAATTGGCCGGTTTTCCAACGGATGAGTTTATCAAAACAGTGTGGGGAATCGGATATAAGTGGAAATAGGTGGTGGGTAAGCAGTGTATGGATGGATGTCAGCAATCAGCCAATGGATAACAGAACCGGTAACCGTTCTGCTTCAAACATATGAGCAATATCCAATTGTTGTGGCCTTTCTATTAGGCGTTATTGGAGCGGTGGCGCCATGCCAGCTTACCGGTAATTTGAGTGCTATCACGTTATATGGCAATCAAACTATTCAAATGGAGAAGAGGTTTGATATGGCCGCTTTTATTGGCGGGAAGGTGGCAGTATTCAGCTTGCTGGGCCTGCTTGCTTGGGTGCTCGGGGACGCATTCTCAACGAATTTAACGGGCTATTTCCCACTTTTTCGCAAGATGATCGGGCCATTGCTTATTGTGACAGGTCTTGTCATGATCGGCATGCTGCGCTTCGGATTCCTAAGGGGCGTAACGATTCGAGTTCCAATGAAATGGAAGAGCGGAAGAGTCGGTTCTTTCTTGCTCGGGGCCAGCTTCTCACTGGCTTTTTGTCCGACGATGTTCGTCCTGTTTTTCTTTTGGCTCATGCCGCTTGTGGCAACAAATACATATGGCTTTCTTTTGCCGGCTGTTTTCGGCGTAGCCACCTCACTGCCTCTTCTATTCCTATTCCTGCTTATTTGGTTTTTTGATGCAAAGCGAATTGTCATGCGAATCAGCAGAAAAGTGGGGTCACTGGTTCAACGTTTGGCCGGGGCACTCTTAATCGTAATTGGAATTGCTGACACCATTACGTATTGGAGTATGTAGCGAATTTGGACCTTGCTATGTTTCTTTCGTTAATAGGGATGATAGGGGCGAGAGGAACTTTCTGTTGGATCAGGATTAAACCGCCTTTGATATGCTTTGGATGCTGACTGATTTCCGGATATTGATTCCCAGAGGTTCGTGGGAGGCATGTACCTAGAGATCCGGTCCAATTGCTTAAACAGAAAGTGAAAAAATAAGTGTTTTAATAAAAAAAGGATTGCTTGAAAACCTCTCAAGCAATCCTTATTCTTTTTTATTCTATGATTTCCTTGCCGTCTTTTGATACACCATCGTGCTCTCTTGCAGCTTATTTGACTTCAGAGTTGCCTAGTGTGGCCATTACACTTTTGCGCACCAAAGTTCAATTTCAATTTTCAACTCGGGTAAGCCTAGTTTGCTTATATAAGCGATCGTCATAGCCGGAAATTTGTTGCCGAAAAGTGCTTCCCATTTTGAATCTAAGTAGTCCCAATCTATTTCTTCTGTTGCCCAGATGTTTACTTTAATAATATGACCATGATTCAATTCCTCAGATTCTAAGAGCTTTTTTATATTCGTGAATGTGTTGGCTACCTGCTCATTAAAGTCAGAAGGCACATGGCCGTCCATATCTACACCAATTTGGCCTGATGTTACAAATAACTCAGCATTTTTGGGAACTCTCGTGATATGCGTGTAGTTACCTACTGGTCTCGGCATAGATTCCGGATTTTTTCTTGTGATTTTTTCGTTCATTTTATTACCTCACCTACTATAGTATTTTTCTGCTCGCTTTCTAAATCAAATTAGACAGACTCCGCCAATTTTTAAATATCTAAAAGAAAACGGCAGTGGAGTATCCATAGCCCAATGATAGAAACATAAGTATTTTTTTCTTCATCTCGTGGACACTCCTTTTTTTGTAGTGTGAAGTTTTTAATAAATAGTTGATTCTTAATTATGATACATATATTACCTCAAATTCCATCCTGCGTCTAATGGTAGGCGTGAGCTTTTCATTAAACTATGAGTCTGCATTCGCACATATTTGAATGAGCGCCAAGTATTCCTAACTACATTATAAGAAATTCTCCTTGATGTATTTCTAGAATAATAAAAAGTTACACATGCCATATGCATAATTTTTTCATATCTATCCGTTACGCTTATAAAGTACAACTGTAGAAGAAAGGCTGATAACTAATGAAACGATTCATTTTAATTGCTGTAGGTATTTGCATTATTTTGGTAATAAGCGGATGTAACGGAAAACCGGAATCCCATGGAACTAAGCAACATGCCGGGGGAAATGAAATGCATTCCACTATGAACATGCCGATGGAAGGCCATATGAGCCATGATGAGGTAATCCGACTCAAGGATTCCACTGGAGAGAATGAGTTGAACATTCCTCCTATACTCAAACGTGAGCCGGGAGAGGGAATTGTTTACACAGTGCGAGCACAAAAGGGAGTAACACAGCTCTTTGATGGTGTTCAAACGAAGACATACGGCTACAATGGAACGTTTCTAGGGCCGATGATAGAAGTGAAGAAAGGCGAAAAGATCAAAATTAAGACGATCAATGAATTGGATGAACCAACTACGTTTCATTGGCATGGACTAAAGGTGGCGGGGGATATGGATGGAGGACCTCATGATCCGATTCAGCCTGGTGAGGAAAGGATCATTGAATTTCAAGTAGCCCAAGATGCAGCGACGTTATGGTTCCATCCACATCCTGAAGGCAATACCGCTGCACAAGTATATAACGGGCTTGCCGGATTGCTTTATATTCAAGACGAAAAATCGGAACGGCTCGGTTTGCCGAACCGGTATGGAGAAAATGACTTTCCTTTGCTTTTTCAAGATCGGTTGTTTGATGACCAAAAACAGTTGAATTACGAGGCCGCCCAAAATAGTGATGGAACCATTGGTGATACATTACTTGTAAATGGAACGCTTAATCCGACATTGACTGTTTCGAGTGAGCAAGTCCGTTTTCGTCTGCTGAATGGATCAAATGCGAGAAACTTTACATTCAAGCTAAACACAGGAGATCGGTTCGTCCAAATCGCTACGGACGGCGGGCTTTTGAATGAACCGATTCAGATGAATGAAATCACGCTCACTCCATCGGAACGTGCCGAGATTGTCATTGATTTTTCAGGTCTGAATAAGACGGATGAGTTGGCTTTAGTGAATGAGGACGGCTCGATTCTATTACCGTTTGACGTTTCAGATCAGCAGGTGGAAAAGAGTACTTTACCGAATGAAATGAATGATTTTATTCTAACAGAGGAAGAAAAGAACTTGCCGGTAACAAAAGAAGTAGAACTGTTTGGCATGATGGAGCACGTGACGATCAACGGCAAGAAGTTCGACCCAAATCGGATTGACTTTACACAAAAGCAAGGGGTTACGGAAGTGTGGGAGATTTATAATAAGCCGGATATGATGGGCGGCATGATCCATCCTTTCCATATCCACGGGACACAATTCAAGGTTATTTCTCGGGACGGAAAAGAGCCTTCGGAAAATGAACGGGGCTGGAAGGATAGTATTTCCGTCAAACCGGACGAGCGTGTGAAAATTGCAGTTCAATTTAAAGATAAAGGAATTTATATGTTTCATTGCCACATCCTTGAGCATGAGGATAATGGAATGATGGGGCAGATAAAGGTGGAGTAAAACGTAACAGCCAGTGCATGCTATTCTGCACTGGCTGTTTGCTTGTTAGACAATTATTGAATGGATTTCCTGTTTCATTCGTTCCACACCGACACGGTTCACAAACTTAAAGAAAGGCTCCCGTTTTTTCCCGTTTTCGGCATAGAAGTCGATTATCTGATCAACAGCCTCATACAGTTCCTCTGGCTGCGCTTGTTCAAGCAGGAGGGTACCCGTTTTGGCATAAGCGCCTTTTGGATTCCCGCCAATATACAGGTCATAGCCATTCCTTGACTTAATAACACCGATGTCATTGACTAGAGGCTCGCCACATCCAACCGGACATCCCGTGTAGGCAGGACGAAGAGTAAATGGAACAGGACGTCCCGCAATCCGCTTGTTCAGCTCGATTGCAACAGGCATTCCTTCTTCCTCCGCCCCCTTACAAAAATTACAATGACGCAAGCTTTTGACATAATTTCCGACTGGATAGCAGGCAAGTCCCACGTCGCTAAACTTCTTCTTAATCAACTCAACTTCGCTTTCTAACACTTCGATATATAGTTGCTGGAATGTCGTGACTTCCAGTTCCTGATCACCTAAATGCTCAGCGAGCGCAATCAATTGGCGAGCGTTCAATGTAGCGCCAAATGAAATACCGCCGTTGACAGCCAGCTTCACCTTTTTCTCCGTTTGCATAGTTGGCCACACCTTTCTAGTGAGATGGATCTAATGACATAGTAAGATACCTTTAATGGGTATGTAAATAGCTAAATAAAGAAAAGTCATAATGGAAAAGGATTTAACGTTATGATTTTTTGTATGCGGGTATAAAAATATAGGGGGGTATCATATTATTGATTTGACAAATGAACAACTGAATTCTAATATATGAACATATGCTCATATATAAAAATAGCGACACGGTAATTGGAGGGGAAAGAATTATGTGCGATGAAAATAATACAGAGAAACCGTTGAACCAATTATTGGACGAGGAAACGCTATTCGTCGTCTCCCAAACATTTAAGGCGTTAAGTGATCCGACAAGAATCCGGATTTTGAATTTGTTGTGCAAAGAGGAGCGCTCGGTGAATGACATCGCAGAGACGCTCAACTTAAGCCAGTCATCTGTTTCTCACCAACTACGCTTTTTAAAAAATTTGCGCTTGGTTACGTTTAGAAGAGAAGGGACAACCCTTTACTATTCAGAAGATGATCATCACGTCATGAATTTATTGAAACAGGCAATTGATCACGCAGCACATAATTAGAGGAGGGCTTCGAATGGGACATGACCACGAACACGATCATACGCATGGGGCCAATAAAAAAGTGCTCTTGATTTCTTTTTTAATCATTACCACCTATATGATTGTCGAGGCAGTCGGGGGATTTTTGACAAACAGCTTAGCGTTACTTGCAGACGCTGGCCATATGCTGAGCGATTCGATTTCCCTAGCTATCGCATTAATTGCGTTTAAACTCGGCGAAAAGGTGGCGAGCCACAGTAAAACATTCGGCTATAAACGGTTTGAGATTTTGGCCGCCGTCTTAAATGGCGTAACCCTGATCGCCATCGCCTTGTTCATTTTCTATGAAGCGATTAAACGTTTTGCAAATCCTCCGGATGTCGCCACAACTGGCATGTTAATTGTCAGCAGCATCGGACTCGCTATAAATATTTTAGTTGCATGGATTATGATGCGAGGAGCCGATGTAGAAGAGAACTTGAATATGAAAGGTGCTTATCTTCACGTCATCAGTGACATGCTCGGGTCTATCGGGGCAATTGCGGCAGCTCTTCTTATAATGTTTTTTGGCTGGGGATGGGCTGACCCACTAGCGAGTATCATCGTTGCGATTCTTGTTTTACGGAGCGGCTATTTCGTATCCAAGTCGGCACTGCATGTTCTCATGGAAGGTGTGCCTCAAAACGTAGAAATGGATAATGTCATTCGGACTATTGGAAATGCCGAAGGAGTTTTGAGTGTGCATGACCTTCACGTTTGGTCCATTACGAGCGGCTTAAATGCACTTTCCTGCCATGCGGTTGTCGATGAGCATATGACAATTGCAGAAAGTGAGCCCTTGCTTCGAACGATTGAACATGATCTTTCACATCAAAACATCCACCATGTCACCATCCAGTTAGAGACAGCCGCGCATCAGCATGATGATTCGATTTTATGCCAAGTGAAGCCGCAATCAGCGGGAGGCCACCATCATCACTAAAGTATTAAAATGATATACCCTTATCCTGTATCTCGTATTATAGAGACAAGCTGAAATGCTTTATTATCCTGAAATAGGACGCCTAGAACTGCTAAGAATAAAAACGCCGTTTATTGGAACCATAAGATTGCTCTCGCAAACTCTAGATGGTAGATTAGGGGTACAGGGTATTAGAACAACTCTGAGGAGTGAGTATATGACAGAAACGACAAAGAAAACAGTCCAGCCGAATAAGCAACAATTACTGAATCGGCTGAAACGCATAGAAGGACAAGTTCGGGGTGTCCATCAAATGATTGAAAACGATCGGTATTGTGTGGATATTTTACATCAGATTAGTGCCATCCAATCGGCCATGAACAAAGTGTCTTTAGCTCTTTTAGAAGATCACACGCATCATTGTGTTGTGAATGCAATAAAAGGCCAGGATGGAGAAGCTGCTATTCAAGAGCTGATGAATGTGATGAGAACAATGACTAAATAAAATTTTAGTCTGCATCTTGATATACCGTATAGGGGTATGTTATATTTAGGTTGTTAATTCAAACAGGAGGGGAATCATCATGAAGGAAGTTTTGAAAGTAGAAGGCATGTCTTGTGGCCATTGTGTAAATGCAATCGAATCGAGTGTTGGCGAATTGGAAGGTGTATCTGCTGTTAAAGTAGACCTTGCCAATCACGAAGTAACGGTTGAATTCGATAAAGAGGATACATTAAATAAGATTAAAGAAACAATTGAAGATCAAGGATATGACCTTGCATAAATCTTGATGAGTACACCGCTTACACCATATGGGGGTATCGAGTGGTGAAAGAAGTGATTATACGACAGCCGTATGATCCTTCTTTTTTTACATCGCTCATACCCCCTTACCGTATAGGAGGGATGCAAAATGGCAACAGCGGAAAAAACCTTAAAGATTAATGGCATGACCTGTGCAGCTTGTGCCAACCGGATCGAGAAGGGTTTATCCAAAATGGAAGGCGTCGAAAAGGCGAATGTCAACTTTGCTTTGGAAAGCTCTACCGTCGTCTACGACCCTGATAAGACGAATGTGCATGATTTAACAGCGAAAATAGAGAAGCTAGGCTATGGCGTCATTCAAGATAAAGTTGAATTTGATGTCTCAGGCATGACTTGTGCAGCCTGTGCTGCACGGATTGAGAAGCGAGTCAACAAGATGGAGGGAGTTTCAAATGCGGCGGTCAATTTTGCGCTGGAAACCCTGACTGTCGATTACGATGGAGGTCAAACGTCTCCCGACGAAATGGTCAGCACCGTGAAAAAGATGGGTTACGAATTGATTCCGAAATCAGACAAAGAAGACACAGTGGATCATAAAGAACAGGAGATCCAGCGGCAAACTAGGAAATTCATTTTCTCCGCTGTATTGACACTTCCTCTGTTATGGACGATGGTCGCCCATTTCAACTTTCTGTCCTTTTTATACTTGCCGGATTTCCTAATGAATCCATGGGTGCAATTGGCACCCGCAACTCCTGTGCAATTCATTATCGGAGCGCAGTTTTATAAAGGCGCCTTTACAGCTTTGCGAAATAAAAGCGCCAATATGGATGTTTTAGTAGCCCTCGGCACAAGCGCCGCCTATTTTTACAGCCTTTATTTAACATATGAGTGGGTGGAGGCCGGCAAAGTCGGGGAGCCGGAGCTTTATTTTGAAGCATCAGCGGTCATTTTGACATTGGTGTTACTAGGCAAACTATTTGAAGTGCGCGCCAAAGGAAAAACGAGCCAGGCGATTCAAAAGCTTCTCGGATTACAGGCCAAAACAGCCCGTGTCCTTAAGAACGGAGTTGAATTCGAGGTTCCGATCGAGGAAGTCATGGCAGGGAATATCATCCTTGTCAAACCGGGAGAGAAAATTCCGGTGGATGGTGAAATAATTGCGGGTGAGAGTGCGATTGATGAATCAATGATTACCGGAGAGAGTATTCCTGTGGATAAAACTGCGGGAGATTCTGTCATTGGGGCGACCATCAATAAAAATGGTTCCTTGCAAATTAAAGCAACCAAGGTTGGGAAAGATAGTGCGTTATCCCAAATTGTTAAAGTTGTCGAAGAAGCACAAGGTTCAAAAGCGGAAATCCAGCGTTTGGCCGACAAAATATCCGGCATCTTTGTTCCAATCGTAGTCGGGATTGCCATCTTGGCGTTTCTGATTTGGTACTTCCTTGTGACGCCAGGAGATTTCCGGGCGGCCTTGATTCCTACCATCTCTATCCTTGTCATCGCATGTCCGTGTGCACTTGGTCTTGCGACACCGACCTCTATCATGGCGGGTTCTGGAAGAGCCGCTGAAATGGGCATCCTGTTCAAGGGCGGTGAGCATCTTGAAAATACACGGACTATTGACACCGTCGTCTTGGATAAGACGGGCACTGTGACGAAAGGTGAACCTGCATTGACCGATGTTGTCATTACGAAACGCTATGAGGAAGAAGATGTCCTGCAATGGGTCGCTTCAGCAGAGAACCAATCAGAGCACCCGCTGGCTCGCGCGATCGTATCAGGTGTGAAGGAGAAAGGCATCGAATTAATTGCACCGGAATCCTTCCAAGCGCTCCCGGGCTTCGGCATTGAAGCTCAAGTCGCCGGAAAGCGACTGCTGGTCGGAACACGTAAATTGCTGCGCAGCCGAAATATTGACTTGATGAATATTGAATCCAAAATGGCGAACATGGAAAACGAGGGCAAAACGGCCATGCTGATTGCGGTGAATGAACAGCTTGCCGGCATAGTGGCAGTAGCGGATACAGTAAAAGAAACATCGCAAGCTGCCATCGAACGGATGCTGGCCCTCGGATTGGACATCATTTTATTGACAGGCGACAACAAGCAAACAGCTGAAGCAATTGGGCGACAAGTCGGATTGAGCCATGTCATTGCGGAAGTGTTGCCTGAAGAAAAAAGTGAGGAAATTAAGAAGCTGCAGGCACAAGGCAAAAAGGTGGCAATGGTCGGTGATGGAATCAACGATGCCCCTGCGCTAGCCATTGCAGATATTGGCATGGCGATTGGAACGGGAACCGATATTGCAATTGAAGCAGCTGACATTACGCTCATGCGCGGTGACTTGAATAGCGTGGCGGATGCCATCATCATGAGCCGCAAAACGATGCGCAACATTAAGCAAAATTTATTCTTTGCCTTCTTCTACAATACGATTGGCATTCCGATCGCAGCTCTCGGATTACTTGCTCCGTGGGTGGCAGGGGCCGCCATGGCATTCAGTTCGGTATCTGTCGTCTTGAATGCATTGCGTCTTCAACGAGTAAAATTATAAGCAACGTGAAAGCCTCCACCGATTGGATGAATCGATGGAGGCTTTTTCATTTATTATTTATCCTTCAGATCTTTCGTCAAAGGAACCAGATCAAAGATTTTATGGTGTTCAAACGCATCGACGAGTCTGTCGAGCCATTCAAAGTAATCCCGGATATATTCAAGCCTGGCTACGTCCTGTTGAGCCAGTTCTTTCACTTCCTCGCTCGTTGCCGGATCCTCAACCAAACTTTCCAACTCGCTCAATGATTTTTTTATCGCAGTGGAGTGCAGGGAAATCGATCTGCGCCACTTAATGGAGAACAAATCGATAAAACTTTGATACCAATCGTCCTTCACTTGATATAAATCTTTCCGTACGCCCCGCTTCCAGGCTCGCTCCACTAATTTTAAATCAGACAAAGCCCTGACCGATGTGCTCATGCTCGTTTTGCTCATGCCGAGCTCTTCCGTCATTTCATCTAGTGTCATCGGTTCGTCGTGAAAGAACATCGTGCCAAATTGGCGTCCTGCCGATGATGTCAAACCGTATAAATGTATATTCTGTGCAATGGTCTCAATAATTCGCTCACGTGCTTTGTCGAGTGCTTCTTTGCCTTCCATGTGTGAGTTCCCTCCGCTATTATCATGTCACTTTTCTTAAGCGTATTATATCCACATTGGAATTGCAATGATATACGTTAGTTTTGTACAGTTTTTTCTGTACAAACAATTAATATGGTTAAAACGGTTGAAATTAATTTCTACTACACATATACTAGTAGACATTGAGTTTGTAAGGAGTGTACGTATGGAAGAAATGGAAGTTAAGAAGAAAATAGAAGTGAGGAATGTATCGAAGATTTTCGGTAAGAACAGTAAACGTGCGACGCAGCTTTTGAATGAAGGAAAATCAAAAGCTGAGATTCTGAAGCAGACCGGAACGACAGTCGGCGTGAAAAATGCATCGTTCGATGTGTACGATGGTGAGATTTTCGTCATTATGGGTTTATCGGGAAGCGGCAAATCGACGCTCGTTCGTATGTTCAATCGACTCATTGAGCCGACAGCTGGAGAAATACGGATTGACGGCGACGATATCGTACGGATGAATAAGGAGCAACTACGGAATGTCAGACGGAAAAAAATCGGGATGGTTTTCCAGAACTTTGCGCTCTTTCCGCATAAAACGATTTTGGAGAATACGGAATATGGATTGGAGATCCAAGGCGCGGCAAAGGCTGAGCGGCAGGAACGTGCAAAAGAATCGCTGCGGCTCGTCGGCCTGTCTGGTTATGAAGACCAATATCCGAACCAATTGAGCGGAGGAATGCAGCAACGGGTCGGCTTGGCGAGGGCGCTGGCGAACGATCCCGATATTCTTCTCATGGATGAGGCGTTCAGCGCACTGGACCCATTAATTCGTAAAGATATGCAAGACGAATTGCTTCAACTGCATCATGACATGGGCAAGACGATTATCTTTATTACACATGATTTGGATGAGGCACTCCGGATCGGGGATCGGATCGCTCTCATGAAAGACGGCGATATCGTTCAAATTGGGACGCCGGAAGAAATTCTGATGAGTCCTTCTAATGAATACGTCGAAAAATTCGTCGAGGATGTTGATCTATCCAAAGTATTGACGGCGGGCCATATTATGAAAAAAGCAGACACCGTCCAAGTTGACCGGGGACCGCGGGTTGCATTGCGCTTAATGAAACAGCTTCGCATTTCCTCTCTTTATGTCGTCGACAAAGGGAATCGTCTGCTCGGGGCTGTTACGGCTCAAGATACAGTGGCGGCTTCTGAATCTGGCGCTTCATTGGAAGAGGTGCTGATCAAAGATGTGCCGACTACATCAGCAGATACCGTATTGACGGAGCTGTTTGATACGGTTTCGAAAACGTCTATTCCAATGGCTGTAGTGGACGAACGCAATCATTTGGAAGGCATCATTATCCGGGGCGCATTAATTGGCGCGCTTGCTGGAGATGGGCAGTTCATTAACGACAGCCGAACGGTAGAAGAAATGAAGCCTGTAGAGTTGGAGGTGGCAAGCAATGAATAATTTATTGCCTCGATTGCCGTTTGCCGACTGGATTGATACTGGCATTGATTGGCTTGTTACACAATTCGGATCCGTGTTCGATGGACTATCCGGATTCCTGAAAGGAACGGTAGAGGGAGCCGTTGATCTTATGGCCTGGGTGCCATCCATTGTACTTGCGGTGCTCTTTGCGGTTGTAGCTTGGTTGCTTTCCACTCGGCGCATTGCAATTTTCACGCTGCTTGGCCTGTTATTCATTGATTACCTCGGCTATTGGCATTCGATGCTTCAGATGCTGTCGCTTGTCATCACATCTGTCGTCATCGCGCTCATAATTGGCATCCCATTAGGTATATGGGGATCGCAGCAGCCGACGGCCAAGAAAATCATCAGTCCGATTTTAGACTTGATGCAGACGATGCCAGCCTTCGTCTATTTACTGCCGGCCATCTTCTTTTTCAATATCGGCGTCGTGCCGGGCGTAGTGGCATCAGTCATCTTTTCCATGCCGCCGACCATTCGGCTGACGATGCTCGGCATTGAGCAGGTGCCAAAGGATTTGATTGAAGCGACGGAAGCATTCGGCTCAACGACATGGCAGCGCCTCGTTAAAGTGCAGATTCCGCTTGCAAAGCCGACAATCATGGCAGGAGTCAACCAAAGCATCATGCTTTCGCTTTCCATGGTTGTTATCGCGTCAATGGTTGGCGCACCGGGACTTGGAGAAGAAGTATATCGCGCGGTGACGCAATTAAAAACGGGTGTCGGGTTTGAAACTGGCTTATCCATCGTAATCGTAGCTATTATTCTCGACCGGATTACACAACATGCAGGTAAGAAAAAACAAGGGGGAACTTTATCATGAACATCACAAAGAAATTTTTTGGACTAGGAGCGGCAGCAATGCTTGCGATCGTCCTCGCCGCTTGTGGCAATGAAGACGATAATGCTGGGAAAAACGAGGGAGCGAATGGAGGTTCTTCTTCGTCAGTAGGGGAATCGGTTGATTACAAAATCACTGGAATTGACCCGGGTGCCGGCATCATGGAAGCGACAGACAAAGCAATTGAAGAGTATGGTCTCGACAAATGGACAGTGACGACTGGTTCAGGAGCGGCTATGACAGCAGCTTTGAAAAAAGCATATGATAAAGAAGAGCCGATCATCGTGACAGGCTGGACACCCCATTGGAAATTCGCGAAGTTCGATTTGAAGTATCTTGATGACCCGAAAGGCGTATACGGCGGGGAAGAACAAATCCGTACCATTGCAAGAAAAGGCTTGAAAGATGATCTGCCAGAAGCTTATGAAATCCTATCGAACTTCCATTGGACAGAGGAAGACATGGGATCTGTCATGGTGGCAATCCAAGAAGGGGCTAAGGAAGAAGACGCTGCCCGTGATTGGGTAGACGCCAATGCTGATAAGATTTCCGAGTGGACAGACGGCGTAGATCCGGTCAATGGCGATAAAATCAATCTTGCTTATGTCGCATGGGACAGCGAAATCGCCAGCCACAATGTCGTAAAAACCGTTTTGGAAGACATGGGATACAATGTGACTTTGACACAAGTCGAAGCCGGTCCTTTATGGACGGCGATTGCAGATGGAAGTGCGGACGCATCCTTAGCAGCTTGGCTTCCAGTCACGCATAAAACATATGCAGACAAATTCGATGGTAAATTCGATGAGCTCGGCATCAACATGGAAGGGGTCAAAATCGGCCTCGTCGTGCCGGAATATATGGATATTGACTCGATCGAAGATTTAAAAGAATAATAGATAGGATTCAGGTGGAGAGTAACGATTAGTTGCTCTTCACCTGATTTTTTATTTAAGGAGAGTGGGCTGCAGGTTATGGAGAGTTCTTTTGTTTTTGCTGACTGCTCGAATGTTGTCGCATACCGCTCGTATAATTTAGTGAGAGCTGGTAAGTCATCGCGACCACTCGTATATTTTTGTGAGAGCTCGTATGTCGTCGCCAACCGCTCGTATAATTCTGTGAGAGCTCGTATGTCGCCTGCACTGCTCGTATATTTCTGTAAGAGCTCGTATGTCATCGCGAACCACTCGTATATTTTTGTGAGAGCTCGAATGTCGTCGCGAACCACTCGTATATTTTTGTGAGAGAGCTCGTAAGTCGTCGTGAACCACTCGTATAATTCGGTAAGAGCTCGTATGTCATCGCGAACCACTCGTATAACTCGGTAAGAGCTCGTATGTCATCGCGAACCGTTCGTATAATTCGGTAAGAGCTCGTATGTCGCCGCGAACCACTCGTATATTTCTGTAAGAGCTCGTATGTCGTCGCGAACCGCTCGTATAATTCTGTGAGAGCTCGTATGTCATCGCGAACCGCTCGTATAATTCGGAAAGAGATCGAATGTCGCCGCGAACCACTCGTATGTCATCGCGAACCACTCGTATATTTCTGTAAGAGCTCGTATGCCGCCTGCGACCGCTCGTATATCCCAGCGAGAGCTCGAATGTCGTCCTCGACTGCTCATATATTCCACTAACAGCATGTCTCCTCTGTCCATCAGCCACTATCCGCCCGACAAAAATTGCCTGGCGCACTTAAAGAACTACAAAGGGTTATTGTAATGGTGCAGTCGTACACCTAAGCATGCTTCGTTTGATTTCATATGGTAGTATGAGCTCTCAAATCTGAGGGCTGATCTACGGGAGGCAAGCCTCGGTTGCGGATGGGACTGCCTATCGGCTTACCGGCAGGTTATCGAGGAGCAGAAGAAAGATCATTTACGCGCCGCCAGAAGCAGCCGCTTCATTTGTGGACGGCCCGTCGCTTGTACAGATTATGAAAATAATAGGACAAGCGACCCTATGAAGGGAATCATCTCTTATGCTTGCACACTTCTTTGCCTTTTCACCTCCTTCCTTTTGGCAGGGAACGTGACTCGGCTCCCTATAAACGTTTAGCCTCAGGGGATTCCTCTGAGGTTCTTTCTTTTATTAACTTGAAAAATCGAGTTATTTTTTTGTCCTGAAGTATTCGGCTACTTGGGTAACTCTCACTTTCCCGGTGTCGAGTTCGTGGTAAATGCCGCGGCTGTCTGTAAAGGAAATGAATCGGCCCCGTTCGCTTTGAACTAGTGCGATGGCTTGTTCCATCGTCTCCATATGGATGAAACGCCGGATATAATGCTCTTCATTAAAAAAATAAGTGATTTTGAATTCTCTCATTGTCATTCATCTCCTGACGTGTGGAAAGGTACGTACATCGTACTGAATTGGCAGCCCTTGTTGCAAGCGCAATGAGTGTTCCGATAACACATGAAACCTCTATCATCCTTGTGATAGAATGTAAGCAATCAATATTACAGATAAAGGATGAAGACGATTGAGCTATAAACAAAGGAATCATGTAACAGTTTTAGGGGATGGAGAAAAGACGATGGTTTTCGCTCACGGTTTCGGATGCGATCAAACGGTGTGGAACCGGGTTGTGCCCGCATTTGAAAAAGAGTATCGCATCGTATTGTTCGATTATACCGGTTCGGGAAGGAGCGATAAGACGCTGTTTTCTAAGGACCGCTACAGTTCACTAGACGGCTATGCATTAGACTTGGTCGAGATTGCGGATGAATTGAATCTGTCTCACGTGATTTTTGTCGGCCATTCTGTTTCTAGTATGATCGGCGCAATCGCTTCAATTCTGCGCCCTCAATTGATGGACCGATTGATCATGATCGGACCGTCGCCGCATTATATGAACGATGGGGATTATAAAGGTGGATTTGAACGAGAGGACATCAATGAATTGCTGGATATGATGGAGCTGAATTACAAGGAATGGGCCAAATATTTGGCACCCGTTGTGATGAAAAATGAGGAACGCCCAGAACTGGCCGCTAATTTTGAAAGGACTTTATGTGAAAATGACCCGGTTATTGCAAGGCGATTTGCGGAAGTGACGTTTACTTCCGATTTGCGTGACCGCCTGGCAGATGTTTCGGTTCCGACTTTAATTTTGCAGACGCGCGAGGATGCCATTTCGCCGATTGAAGTTGGTGAATATGTGCACGAGCATATTAAAGACAGTGCATTTGTCTTAATGAATGCGAAAGGCCACAATCCACACATAAGCGACCCGGAAGAGACCATTCAAGTGATTCGGGACTATCTCAATGGAGGCGTGAAATAACGATGGATGAGCAATTGAATTTTGCTCCTTGCGGCTATTTGGTTCTTACAAAGGATTGGGAGATCACGGATATGAACCAGACGTTGCGGGATATGCTTGGCAGCGAGCGTGCGGCGGTGAACATGCGCGATATACTGACGGTTCCTTCAAAGGTCTATTTCCAGACGTATTTTGTGCCGGCCCTTCATATACACGGACGTGTAGATGAACTTCATTTGACATTAAAAGGGAAAGAGGGGCCGCTTCCGGTATTAATGAGCGCCCGCGAACGCAAAGGATTGTATGAATGTGCCCTTATGCAGATGACTGTCCGTGAAGAATATGAAAATGAATTGCTTGTGGCGAAACGGAATGCAGAACAAATTCAGCAAGAAACCGATAAGGCGTATACAACGTTACTTGGTCTGATGAATGAGGTTCAGCAGAAGCAGGAAGAATTAGTAGAGCTGAACCATCGCCTGCAGACGATGGCGACGACAGATCCGTTAACTGGATTATTTAACCGCAGGGTATTTCAAGAGAGACTGGCCGAACAAGTGGAAAAGGCGATTACGGAGCAGAGTGTTTTTTCCGTGATCATTTTTGATATTGATCATTTTAAGAATGTGAATGATACATATGGCCACAATGTGGGGGACGAGGTACTGAAAGAGCTGGCAATCAAGATTAAGGGGCTGATCCCAATACATGATTCAGCCGCCCGGATTGGCGGAGAGGAATTCGCGATTATTCTTAAAGAAACAGAGCAGGAGAGTTCCTCTGCATTTGCGGAACAATTGAGGGCTTATATCGAAAATTCCACTTGGCACAGCAAGCCTGTTACAGTCAGTATCGGAATCGCAACTTATCAGGACGGAGATACCGCGGAAAGTATGTATATCCGGGCGGATAGCGCCTTGTATGCATCCAAACGCTCTGGACGCAATCGTGTCACCAGTTTTTAAGTACTATCTGTTCATCTAAAAAAGGTCCATACTCCGCAAACCGGGGCATGGACCTGATTTTATTGCTTATGTTCTCGCGGGATATTACGTAAGTCAATAATAATAGGTTCCTTCTTTTTATGACCAGATTCCAAAGGGGGGATGACAGTTTCTATGCTCGCCGCTTCTTCCGCTATGGCGTCTTGGCGGTCCATCTGGCTTTCTTGGAATGCGTCCGGCACGATGTCGACCTGTTCTTCTGCTCTGTGTTCCTCTATTTGGTGCTCGTAGTAATCGCGGATCAATTCCTTCTCGCGATCGCTTTGCGGGTATCCCCGGGTAGCGGCTTCTCGGGATGTGTCATGATCTTCTTCATATCTGGTATGATCAAACAGCGCTTCGCGACCTTTACGACCGACTGGATTTTGTTCAGTCGCTTCTTCCTGCTCCTTAGGTGATTTGCCAGGCAGCATTTCAATTGGATCAAACGGATTTTCCTCCTGCTCGTTCTGTTGATCGGCATGGACTTCATATACGGTTTTCTCCACAGTCCCATCGATATACACCAAGTATTTTCCCATCTCGACTTCCTCGTAATATTGTTTTGCCTCTGAGGAATCAAACCCTGCTTCCACAAGCATCGTTTCGATCCGGTCCTCCCCGGAAAGAAAACCGATAAACTGGTCAAACCAGGATGACGGCTCTGACTGGATTTCTTCGGATGTACGGTGCCGCAAAGCCGACACTGCCGTCTCCTCTTTTGCGATCACGAATATGCGTGACGGGTCGATCCCTTTATGATCCAATTCATTAATTTTAGAAGTCATTTCATCTAAGTTGTCATACAGTCCAATAAACGTTTTTTCTTTCATGGCTTGCACCTCCTTCATTCCTTACTTACTAATTACCCGCCTCAGCGTAAAGGAAAACTCAGGAAGAAGGGCCAACCTCTGAAGATAGCACAAGTGGTAAAGGGCAGATACTTCCTGTCATGATTCGAGAAAAAAGGACTTTCCACATACAAATGAACCTCAATTTTGTTGTATGATAGAACGTATGACTTCATTTTTTGAGGAAGGAGAATGTCAATGGAACAGATCAAGGCTGCATGCCGCTTGGAACTGACTCAGCGGGCCCGGAAAGAGATCGGCAGATGGGTGCTCGATGAAGTGAGCTTTTTTGCCATGCAAGATTATTTTGATGTCTACATAGAAAAAATGCCTGCCAAGCAGGATGTCATGACGTTCTCCTTCTTCTTTGACAATGAAACGAACGGTCCGTTATGCAGACTGCTGGATGACCGTGTTGCCGTCCTGGAATGCGTCATGAAAAATGAAGGGTTCGTCGCCATTTCATTTCGCGTGAAAGGCAGAAGGGAGCCGGTTCGGACGAATCGCCGTTTGCCGGCACGGCTGAAATTCCAAGTGGGCAAGGCCGGAAAGCCGATGCCGATTCAGCTGTATACAAGCTTGCGGGAACTGCCAATCGCAGAGGAGCGGTCCGCCTATGTGGAAAAAAGGATTTCCAGCTGGGAAGGATATTTGCGGATTGAAGAAAAGAATGCGGACGTCGCAGATATTACAGCCCGCTTCTCGGAAGTGGCCGTCAATGAGGATTTTACCCAGGCCACTTTCACATGCGGCGGATTGGAAGCGAAGGATTGGAATGCGATTTCTGGCTTCAGTGCGAAATGGAAAGGTTCCGGCGACGATTTCGGATTTGTTATCGACGTCAATCGGGCGAAACGGAAAGTGAAGATTGAGTTGAAGCGTCATTATCAAGCACTTGCCCGGCGAGGTTCGCTCGTTCCGGCCATGAAGGAGAAGGAACTGGTATTCAGCAATTTTGCCGAATTGAGCCAGATTAGGAGATTGCGTAAAGGGTTTAAAGATTTGCAGGATGGATTTGCTGCCAATCAAAACTTAGAGAAGATTCTTTTTGAAGAACGTCCTGTTGTACAAATTACGAATAAAAAAGCAGAGCTAGATTTCCACCATCCTCTCAATGAATTTCAGCGGGAAGCCGTTGTCGGCGCCATGTCGGCAAATGATATTTATGTCATCCAAGGACCACCCGGGACAGGAAAAACGACGGTTATCTCGGAATTATGCCACCAGCTTGTAAAAGCCGGCATGCGGACGCTTGTCGCTTCACAGTCCAATCTTGCTGTGGATAATGCACTTGGCCGACTGCTCTCCGATCCGGGCATCCGGATTTTACGTTACGGAAGGACCGAAAGTATTGAAGAGGAAGGCAAGCGGTTCATTGAAGAAAATGTAGCTCACCACTGGAAGGAAGAGACACTGGCCGCCATAGATGGGCAGCGAAAAGAACGTGCCGATAGATTGGACGCCATTGCCAAGGAAATTGATGAATGTGAGCAGGCATTAGAGAAAAATAAAGCAGAACTGGCTGACTTGGAAGAGGCGAAGAAGAGAAGGCGGGAAGCGAAACAGAAGCACGAAGCACAGTCGGCTGATTTGCAGGCAGTGGAGCTGGAAATAAAGGAGACTGCCCGGCAAGCAGAGGAGTTGGAACGGGAACAATCTCGCATTGACGAGGAAATGAAACAGCTTGCTGAAACGGCAGCCCGGCTTGAAATGGATATCGAATCATTGCGTTTGCATGATGACGAGAAACTGGAAATGGATGCTGTAAAAGGAAAAGTGGATGCAAACCGAAAAATCATGCGCTTCTATGAGACGGAAGAAGCGATGGATGTAGCGGAGCGTGTTCTCGAACAGATTAGCAGCGACATCCATGAGAAGGCCGAGCGCCGGAGGACCCACAGCCAATTGAGGGAAGAAATTTCGCCAGTTCAAGGGTTGCCGGATTTATTGGATAAAGTAAAGACCTTTCGATACGATCCGTCATTACCGCTAAAGCTTGAAATCAACTCACTGCATAAGCATTTGAAGACGATTGGGACAGGTACCTACTCATACGAATTTGAAGAATGGAAAGGCGTTTTTGAACGGCTTGAAAATGGCATCTCCTTTCTAGAGAGTGTGCTAAAGAAAAATGGTTTTCCGTTTACTACTCTCCCGAGTAAAGACAGCGATTTGTACCGGACTGCCGATGAAATGCACGATATGATTGATGCCATCGGGCGGTTCATTAAAACGAAAAGCCCGTTAATCCCGAAGCTTCCGCCTGAGCAAAAAGCGGCACTTCTGAACCGGGTTGCTGAGAATCTCACCTACTTGTACGGCAAGCTGGAAGAAGTGACCGGCCATGCGACCCGTATTAAAGAGGCGGCGCAGGAACAGGCCAAGTTAATGTTCAACTCAGTCAAAAAGGAGCTTGTCGCAGAACTCGGGGATACAATTGGCCAATTGGAGCACGATGCTTCCCAGCTCGAAGAGGATCGCGCGAACCATACGGCCCATTTAAAGCAGCTGACACAGGAACACGATGAATTGGCTCCTGAAGTAACTGGCCATGAAGAACTCGCTGTTGTCCAGGCAGAGCTCGAGGAAGGGGTAAAGAGACTGGCGCAGTATGAGGAACGGCTTGCCAAGCTCCACCAGTCTGAAGTGCAACTGGAACAGGAGCGGACCTGCCTGGGTGAAGCGACTGCCAACCTAGAGTCCACTCGAACACAGCTGGGCATTCTGCAGCAGAGGCATGCCGAATTGAAGGAGAAAGCTGCCCAGCACGTCACTGTCCTGGCATCGCTAGAAGAAGTGATCCAGACGAATCCTGAAGAACGCATTGCGCAAGTCCAAGCGGAAATGAAAGTCATGAATGAAACGATACGTAAACTGAATGACGAGCAGGCACACTTGCCGCTTGCCGTGGAGCTGCAGGATGAGTGGAGCAAGCTGCTTGCGGAAGCAGGCGACTACGATCTCGATGAAATCCGGAAGCTCTATGTCCGGCATGCCAACGTAATTGGTACGACATGTGTCGCTTCGGCGCGGAAGGAGTTCATGGAGGACTACCCGACATTCGACGTCGTCATTATCGATGAAGTTTCTAAAGCGACGCCACCGGAATTGCTGCTGCCGATGCTGAAAGGGAAGAAAATTGTCCTAGTCGGAGACCATCATCAGTTGCCGCCTCTTGTCGGCAGGGAGACAATGGAAGAGTTCATTGAAGAAATTAAAGATGATAAGGAAAAGAATGAGCTGCGGAACATGCTGAAAGAGTCGCTGTTTGAGCGGTTATTCCGAACGCTGCCGAAGCAGAACAAGACGATGCTCGGCATTCAATACCGGATGCATGAGGAAATCATGGAGACGATCACGCCGTTTTATGCGGAAGGGCAGTATAGGCTTCAATGCGGTTTAACTGATTCGGACAGTACGCGCGATCATTTATTATCATCCCGGCTCATCGAGCGGAAAGATCATCTTCTTTGGTTCGACATGCCGAATGAATCTGCGTTCTTTGAAGCCCAAGTGAAAGGCGGCACGAGTCTGTACAATGAGGCTGAGCTTCGCTCCATCCGCGAATTGCTGATGGACATCGATGCCGCCACGGTAAACGCAATCGAAGAAGGGCGGCTGGCGCCCGATGCGAAGAAAAGCGTTGGCGTTATTAGCTTCTACGGGGAACAGGTGAAGCGGATTGATCGGCTCATTGAGCAGGATGTAATGCCGAAGCATCTGCATTGCCGCACGGGCTCGGTCGATAAATTCCAAGGCATGGAGATGGATATCATCATCCTCAGCTTTGTACGAAACCACGATCAGCCAAGCGGCACAATTGGATTTGCGGAAGATTATCGACGCTTGAACGTCGCCCTCTCGAGAGCCCGGGAACTATTGATTGTTGTAGGAAGTGCGGAGATGTTCACGAAACGGCCGAAAAAGGCGGAGACTAAAGCGATGTACAGCCGGCTAGTTGACCGGGTAAAGGCACAGAATGGCTTCAAGGAGCTTGCGCTGATGGAGAGGAAGAATTAAATGGATTTACAAAAGCGGCTGCAAAACGAAGTGCTGCGGAATGCAAATGTAAAACTGCTTGCTTCTGAGACATGGGGACTGCCAGTGCATTCCGTTGAAATCACATATGAAACGGTCAAACGGACGCCCATGGATATCCTGATGAAAATGCTGCTGATCAGTTTCCGGAAAGGACGTTTCCAGACTGCGGAGGAAGTGAGTGAGATCTTGCTGGTGGAATCGTTGTTCATCGAAGACATGATGGAGGCGATGGTCAGGTCCGGTTTGATTGTCAAAAACAGCGAGGGGTACTCGCTGACGGATGCGGGCAGCCAACAGTTGGAGAGCGGCATTTACGTGCAGTCGCCCGAACGGCAAGAGAAAACAGCCTATTTCAGTCCCATTCATGGCACGTTCTTGTTAGGAGAAATAAAAGAGTCGAAAGCGAAAAAATTCCGGTTTGGGAACAGCGAGTGGCATGCCGAGACGATCCCCGAATCGGCGGTGCGCGAAATACTCGAAAAGTTGCAGGAAGACAAAGAAGAGGAATATGGACAAACGTCTATCCATGCCGTCAAGTCTGTGACTGATGTAGAGCTCCATTCCGTCGAATGTATCGAATTCCGGCTGCATCAGGTGGCTGACGACCGGATGTATGCACGCGTTTGGAATACGATGACGGGCGAATGGGATAAAGCGCTGGAGCAATTCATTATGGAACAGGAACTGAGCGAATGGCGGAAAACGTATAAATGATGAAAGGCAGGCTGCTCTTAGGTAGAGCGAAGCCTGCCTTTTATGTTCATTCGGAATGTCTGGATGAAAAAGATTATCGAAGCGATTCGTTTTTAATACAGCCGGCCTTCTTTATTTTGCAGAAATCGGAGCGACCGTGAATTTCAAAGACCGACCATCTTTTTTTGAACCGCTCGATTATTACTCCTAACCACTCGTATTTGTAGTCGAACCACTCGTATATGTCGGGGACCGCTCGTATCTATATGTCACCGCTCGATTATGCGAGGTAACCTCTCGTATCTGTTGTCGAACCGCTCGATTAAGCGAGATGACCGCTCGTATATGCTTACCCTAGCCAGAATAGTACAAGACACTCCCGGTAGTCAAAACGAGTTCAAATCAAAACCGCTCGTTTTCGTCAACGAGCGGCTTGCTTTCTTCGGTATTCTTACAAATTTCGTTCCTGCTGCTGTAATTCTTCAGGTGAAATAGGATCATATCCTCCGTAACGGCTTTCGTCTGCAACTTGGTCGAGTAGGATCTCTTTGTCAATTTGCCCGTCGATGTAGAGAAGAATGGCGCCGTCTTGTACCGCATTGTAATAGATTTTGGCCTCCTCGTCGGTGAAGCCGGCATCTTTCAGCATGCTGCGGACGTTATCTTCACCGGCCATGAATCCGAGAAAGCGGTTGAAAAAGGAAGAGGGGGTGCCATGGATGTCTTGGGAGGTGCGGCTTTTCAATTCGGCGACAGCCAGGTCATCTTTCATGACGATGTACATATCATCCTCTTTCACACCTTTTCGCTGCAATTCTTTTATCTTTGAAATCAAGCGCTCTTGGGTCGGGAAACTTCCAATGAATGTTTTTTTCATGATGGTGCCTCCTTGAAATTCGTTGTATTGCGGAAATACCCTCCTTGCAGCAGTTGAAAACTAGTTTCCTGCTGGGAATTAAAAAACACGCACGAAGATATCGTGCGTGCGTGTGGTTCATTGTACATAGAATGGATGGGTGGCTCGGTTAAATTGAATTTTTCCGGTTGGGGTTTTTACCTTCTCAATCGTTAATACATAGTTTTGGTTCCGCTCATAGTTTCCGGCAGGCGGATAGACGAGCAGTTTGGTAGGATCTGTCGGATGCACAGATATTTTAACAGGCACTGTTTTCCCTTCGGCTGATGTGACGAACACATTGCCATTCGTTGCCGAGGCCGGGTCAATTTTCGTATTGAATGTGACTGTCCACATTTTCGTTGCGGTTACTGTTTCACCGTACGGGACGACAGGCTGGACTTCTTTTTTCAATGTAATGGTTTCTTGCTTGCCTGTTTTTTCGTTCCGATAGGAAAGGAGATTGCCATCATTTTGAATGGCCGTGGAATGGACCGTATTCATCCTGGTCAATCCGCTGCCGTCTAATCCCATCTTGTATAAGTAGCCGCTATCCATGTAGTTGCTCAAGTAGATGGTCGAGCCGTAGATGGCAAAGTAAGGAGCGCGGACATTTCCGACACGCTGGCGCCCGGTCCCATCTTTATTGATTTTATATAGTTTATTTTGATCGGCTTGATTGCTGAAATAAAACGTATCGCCTACTGCAACAGTTTGTCCGAAATCATGGAAGTATCCGTACGTTGTGCTCGTAGCTGCAGGATACTCGTCTTCCTTCCACGTATGGTCTTTTCGAAGCTGCTCGGACGTGACGAGGAAATACGTATATTGAAGATAACCCGGCTTATCCGGAACGGGATCATCCCATGTAATGTCCATCATATACCAGCTGCCGTTTAATTTGACAGCATTCCATGAATGGAGTTCACCGCCAGCAGAACCGACGACAAATCGATTCTCGATTCCAAGGCGATCCAAAAGCAATTGCGCCGCTTTTGTATACCCTTCACAAACTGCACTTTTTTTCACAAGTGCTCCATAAGCCGTATAGGTATCAGGCGGCAGACTGTTATTCTTCAAGTTTTCATAATCATAGGCAACATGTAATATCAAATAGTCATGAATGGCTTTGACTTTTTCCAAGTCGGAGCTGCCCGGTTTAATGATCGATTGGAGCACACGGTCGGCTTCTGCCTGCATGGACTTTTGGTTGGCATCCACTGTATCGACAGGGACAGCATATTTATATTGAATCTGTCCATCCGAACGAATCGAGGCACCTTCATAGTATTGGATGGCCGGAGTCTCCGTCACTACCGTATGTATCAAGTCTCCCACTTGCTTATACGTCAGTTCATTCGTCTCAAATCGGCCGGTTGTTTGTCCGCTTAAAAGAGAATTTTTAATCAGTTCATAGGACTTAGGTGCAGAAATTGTAGCTGCTTCAGAAAGGTGAGGGTGATGAAAAAATAAAACTAATGTTAGTAATATAGCAGAGAAAATGACTGATATTCGTTTCAAATTAATCGCCTCCAATAGTATTATCGGAGCGCCAAGCTACTAGCTCAATAGGTATTTAAAAATTATTTATTGGTAATCAAACCTCAAATTAGTAGTCTCAACCTAGTCTTGCTATCTATCCCTTCCTTTTCAAAACCATTACCACTCCTTTAGTCCTTGCTTGTAAATAATTAATAAAACAAAGTACTGCCATTAAGGAGCAAACTATCAGGTTTTGGCGGCGTAGTCACGACAGCTGCGTTATAAAGAAGTAGAGTTATAAGATGAGATAGCATTCAATCCACTAAACCGTGATATGAAAGTACGTTCAGGTCCAATAAAGGAAGGTGGCAATCTGAAGAATAAAAAATACCCCCATTTCCACAAGGAATGGGGGCGCGCTTATTTTAAGGCATTCAATCGTTGAGCAACGCGGTACAAGACATCCACACCGGCAAACATCGATTCTTCATCAATATCAAATTTTTCATTATGGTGACCGGCTGCAAGTTCCGTGCCAAAAATGCAGTACGTCGCCTGGCCGCCGCGTTCTTTTACGCGTTGCATGAAGTATGTTGCATCCTCTGAACCAGCAGAAGCATTATCTTCCAAGACGACCTGTTCCACAAATGGGGAAGGGGCCGCACACTCGACGATTATTTCCGCCAGCTCCGGAGAGCATTTACAGCTGATTGCCTCTCCGACGATATCCAGTTCGCATGAGACGCCGTACATGGCGGCCGCTCCTTTGATGACGGCTTCCGCCTGTTCACGGACATACAGATTGACATCGGATGTTTCTCCGCGTGTTTCGATTTTCATCTCCGCATGGTCTGCCACGATATTACGGCCGCTGCCAGCATGCAGTTCGCCAACATTGACGCGTGAAGCACCGCCAGAATGCCGGGAGATGGCATGCAAGTTCAAGGCGGCATTCGCGGCAGCCAGAAGGGCGTTTTGACCTTCTTCTGGCATGGCGCCTGCATGGGATGCTGTTCCACGGAAAGTGACGTTCATCTTCGTCGTCGCCATGAATCCGTTTGACGCCGCTACGACATGCCGGTGGGGAACCCCTGTACCGACGTGGGAGGCGATGAAATAATCCGTACCATCAACCACGCCGGCTGCGGTCATCGACTTCGCACCACGTGTACCTTCTTCAGCGGGCTGAAAGATGATCCTGATTTTGCCGCCAAAGGACTCGGCCGTTTCCGCAATCCGGACGGCGAGTCCAAGTCCGATCGAAGTGTGGGCGTCATGGCCACAAGCATGCATGGAACCATGAACCGAGGATCTGAATCCATGCTGCTGTGGGTAATGTCCTGCATCATCACTTTCCACAATGGGAAGGGCATCCATATCGACTCGGAATGTTGTAATGGGACCAGCTTTTCCGGTGTCCCACTCTGCTACGATGCCCGTATAGCCTTCCTGAAAACGGTCAAGATATTCCAAATTTGCGCCATGTTCGCGAGCCCATTCCAACTGCTTTTCAATAGCCTGTTGATTTGGCCTTCCCATCATTTGACTAGGATCCATAACTTCAAGTCCGGTTTTCAGCGCATAGCCGAGGCGATCCAGTTCTCCGGCGACGATGGAAGCCGTCCGGAGTTCGAGGAAGCCTTGCTCAGGATGGCGGTGAAAATCCCGCCGCCAAGTCACGAGCTGTTCTTTTAAATCTGTATCCACGCACGATTCACCTCATCCTTTATTAATTCAAAAACGGTGTTACACCTGGCCCGAATGGGATTCCTGCATAGAAGAAAATGAGTATCAAAATGATCCACACGACAAGGAAGCTGATCGAGTAAGGAATCATTAAGGAAATCAATGTTCCGATACCGGCTTTCTTATCATACTTCTGCATGAACGATAGAACTACAGGCATGTAAGGCATGAGCGGTGTAATAATATTCGTGGAAGAATCGGCAATCCGGTATGCAACTTGCGTAAAGGCCGGATGGTAATTCAGCTGCATAAACATCGGAACGAAAATTGGTGCCTCAAGCGCCCATTTTGCTGAACCAGACGTGATGAGGAAATTCATCAGCGCTGTGAAAATGATGTACCCGATGATCAATCCCATTCCTGTAAAGTTAATTTCCGTCAAGAATTCAGCGCCGTTAACTGCTATCCATGTTCCGATATTGGACCAGTTGAAGTAAGCAATGAACTGGGAAATCGCAAAGATGAGCACGATATAGCCAGCCATGTCCTTCATGGCTTCTGCCATATAGCCTGCAACGTCTTTCCCACTTTTAATTTTTCCGACAGTGACACCATATGTGATACCGACAGTTAGGAATAGGAATAAAATAATCGGTACAATTCCTGAAATGAATGGTGATGGAACCAATTTGCCATCTTCGCCGCGCAGCGGGCTGTCCGGCCAAGCAATGGCTACAATGAGTACGGTAATATAGAGAAGACCGGCAATGACAGCATTTCGGAACCCTTTGCCTGCTTTCGGATCTTCCTCTTCGACATCCATCTCCACACTATCGCCTTTATATTTTCCAAGTCGCGGTTCGATAAAACGAGATGTAATGAAACCAGCAAGAAATGTTAAGACAAAAACGGAAACAATGTTAAAAAACCAGTTATCTGTAGGATGAACAGTAATAGAATCATCTACAATTCTTGCCGCTTCCGTTGAGATGCCTGAAAGCAGCGTATCGGTACCGACAATGAACAAGTTCGCAGTGAATCCGGCTCCAGAAGAAGCATAGCCTACTGCTAGGCCCGCAAGCGGATGCCGTCCGACACGGTAGAACACCATGGCAGCCAATGGCGGAATTAATAACATCGCAGCATCAGAAGCCAAGTTCCCCATAATCCCGACGAACGCAACTGAATACGTCAGCATGGCAGGAGGGGATTTCATAATTGTTTTCTTAATTGCATAATCAAGCATTCCCACTTTTTCTGTTAACCCAATACCAAGCATCATTGCTAGAACGATGCCGAGGGGAGCAAAGCCGGTGAAGTTCGTCACCATGGAAGTAAGGATGTATTGCAGCCCTTCGCCAGAAGCTAAGTTCTTGATGGCGAGTGTCTCTCCGGTTCCCGGATGAATGACAGATGCGTTGAACAAACTGAAAATCCAAGAAGCGATAATTACAGATACTGCCAAGATGCTGAACAAGATGAATGGATCCGGGAGCTTATTCCCCACTTTTTCGATGCCATTCAGAATTTTACTGAAAAATCCTTGTTTTTTCGTAGTTTCCATTTACTTCCCCTCGATTCAATAGTGATAGTTTACCTTCAGGCCTTCTGAAGCGGAGATGGCCGTACGTCCTTTGGAATCGGACATGTGTATGGATGTTTCTGTGAGAAAGCTTTGAACTCGTCCTTAACAGCATTTAATTGACCCGGATCTGCAAGCAGTTTGATGCCAGTCAATGCCATCGAACCAGCTGCACGGAACATCCCTTTATGAGCGTTGGATGACAGGCCTTGGCTCGTCATCTGCCATGTATGGAGCGGTGTGCCGAGCGCAGATGTTGACGTGGAAAGTTGAGCTGTCGGAACAACCCAGCTGACATCCGACACATCGGTGGAGCCCGCTAAAATACCGTCCGATTCGACGTAAGGGGAAATGACATCCGAAATATATTTCCCTTCAAACTCGCTGCCGTCGCCTTCATAGCCAAATCCTCTCATGCCATTCAGGAAGTCTTTCTGTTCGCCTTCCGTCATGGAATCAAAAATTTGCTTGGCAAACGCGGTTTCCTCATCTGTCGGCGGGTCGACTCCAATTTCGACGAGACTGTCATACAAAAGCCGTTCCAGCGCACGATTCGGTATGTAATTGGAACAAGCTTTGTCAAATTCGATCGTCAATTCCGTTTCCGTCATTAATGCAGCGCCTTCTGCAATTTTGCAGACTCGCTTATAAATCGCATCGACCTGATCCACTTTTGGCGCACGGACTAAATAAAGCACTTCGGCGTCTGCCTGCACGACATTCGGAGAGATGCCTCCTGTATTCGTGATGGCATAGTGTATTCGTGCCTCGGGAATGATATGTTCCCGTAAATATTGCACCCCGACATTCATGAGTTCCACAGCATCCAGTGCGCTCCGTCCCAAGTGAGGGGAGTTTGCGGCATGGGAGGTAATCCCTTTGAAGCGGAAGAAGACTTGATAGTTCGCAAGGGAACTTAAACTCATAATGCTGTTAGTCGGTGACGGATGCCAAGTCAAAGCCGCATCGACTCCCTGAAAAGCACCGTCGCGCACCATGAATGTCTTGCCGGACCCGCCTTCTTCTCCAGGACATCCGAAAAATTTCACGGTACCCGGCAAGTTATTGGCTTCTAAATAAGCCTTCGCTGCGCAGGCAGCTGCAAACGCTCCTGTACCGAGCAAGTTATGACCGCAGCCATGGCCGACATTCGGTCCGTCAATAGGCTTGGGAGAGGCAAGATTCGGTTCCTGACTTAAACCGGACAACGCATCAAATTCTCCTAGAAATGCAATGACCGGCTCACCAGCTCCATGTGTAGCAACGAAAGCGGTTTCAATTCCGCCGATATTGCGCTCCACTGTAAAACCTTGCTGTTCACATTGCTCAGCGAGATAGCGGGCAGACTCATATTCCTCGAATCGTGTCTCAGGATGTCGAAAAATAAATTCACTTACCGATGAGAAATAAGATTCATTTTCTTCTAAATACTGCTTTGTGAACGTAGTCAAATCAGTCACGAAACCATTCCTTTCCATTTTGTATTGCTCATAGTAGATTATGAGAATAGTTTCATTCCATCGTAAAGTGAGAATATACAAACGTCAAGGTAAATATGGCATATTTGTGAATGTAGAAAATAAAAAGAATTTGTCGAAGGAAAAAGGAAATTTTAAAACGGTGGCAGTTTAGAAAGGGGATTATCTAGTTGATTAGAAGTACCAAAGTTTGCGTCTCTAGACCATATGTTGTGTGATATGGAGATGAATTGACTAGGGACCCTTCAGCAAAAAGAAGGATAATAAAGAAAAATGTCGGAAGGTTGTTCTCGGATAATGAGCATTCAAATCTATCTGCTGATAATAAAAAGACTGCAGACAAACCTGAATTCGTCAGGTCTAGTCTGCAGTCTTCTATCTCAGTACGAAAGGACTCGCACTTACATTATTAATCTAACAAGTCATCATTCTTCCGCTTGCCATAATAATTGCCTGTGATGTCCACATCGCCTTGTTGTTCAAGATGCGCTTCTTCCCGTTTAACGGTATCGCTGACGGTTTCCACGTCATCCACTTGACGCTTGCCGACGACAATCTCTTCTGTGACTATCGGTTTTTTCGTCACTTCCAGCCGTTCTTCCGTGACAGGAATACGGATCGTATCCTCCTCTTGAGACATAGTGAAATCAGTATCCGTAACGTCTCCATCCATCACAGGACGGCGCTCCACGTACACTTCTTCCCGCATAACAGGGACATCAACGGACTGTTCTTCACTCACAACGTCTTTCCCTAGAGACACCTCGCCGGTTTCCTCCGGATACTTGTCAACCTGAAGCCGTTCTTCCCGCAGCTTCATCCGCTCTTCATCACGGCCGTATCCAGTTTGATAATCAGTGTCCGTGTCTAAAGGAGTCCGGTCCAAAACGGCTTCTCCGCCGACACGGCCATATTGGCCATCGTTGACGTACTGCTCGTCTGGAGGCAAGCTATCTTGATACTCGTTGCGCAGTTCCATATTTTGATAGGCATTAACAGCATTGGCACCTAAGTTTTGATCGCTGCCAAGATCCGTCATACCGAACGTAGCTTCATTTTCCTCATAGTAAATCGATGCCTCGCCCTGATCCACATAGAGGAGCAAGCCGCCGTTCTCAATATCTTGATAGTATCGTTCTGCATCATCATCGCTTAAACCAAGATGATGAAGCATGCCATTGACATGATCCTTGCCCGTAATGAAATCCATAAACTTATCAAGCCACGACTCATTATCTGTCGTTTGAATATCTGCCGATGTGCGAGACCGCAGCATCGAAAGATCCGTGTCATTCTTAGCTACCACATAAATATTATCATCTGCAATCCCTTGCGCCTTCAACTCTTCCACCTTGTCAAGTAATGCTGATTCGCTATGATACACTCCAATAAAACGTTTATCATCCATTATCAGATTCCTCCTTCAAGTTGTGTTGTGCTTCGAAGTACTACTCCGTACATACCCGCTGCAGAGTGCGAGAAACGCAAACCACCTGAAAATGGGAAAATGTAATACGCTTGTAATAGGCGAAAGAATTAAAAAAGAAGCTCCCGAATGGGGAGCTTCTTGGGGGAGTTATTGTAATTGTGACACAGAATAAGAAGTTGCGTTTAGAATTTTTGGAAGTTCGTCTTTTGTGGATGCTGATGCTTGGTTGGTCATAGTAAAACCAGCTAACAATAATATGGCAAAAAACAAGGAAACTATTTTCTTCATCATATATCCTCCCATCTATTAATGTTGTTATTAATATAACTATATCTAATTGATTCAGAAAAATAAATAGATGATAGTTTATATTTTCTTTTAGAGTAATACCATTGTGCCAGGGCTATGCAATATTTATATGTCTGTCTATAATCTTGAATACTCTTGAAGTAATTAATTGTATTCTTAGCTACTTCATCTGATAACCCCTCTTTGCTATGAAGTGATTGGAAAAATAACAGCTGATGGTAATAAGACTCTAAATTTTCATCATTTAATTGGTGATAAAGCTTTATTCCAATGTCGCACCATTTGTTAAGTTTTTGAATTTCTTCAAGCTTTGAGTATTCAGAAACCATGCAAAAAATTGTAATCAATTGACCACTCTTACTCTCATATTTATCAGAAATACTCTTAGTATAGTAATCAATTGCTTCCCAACTATTTCCCATTGAACTATGCAAAGAACCGATATTGTGATATATAATACCTTTATCACCATCTAGATTGAAATCATCACAAATTCGTTGAGCTTTTAAATATGCGTCGATTGCTTCTTGATATTTTTTACTTTGCTTATTAATAATTCCTATTAATATATAACAATCCATCAGTCTCTTCATAGATAAACTTTCTCTGTAGAATGCTAAAGCCTTAGCAATGTATTCACTTGATAATACAAGCTGATTATTAGCAGTATAGCCTACGCCTAGTACGTAATAGATATCGGCTAGTTCCCAATTCTCTAAATCAATTTTATCAAGCATATCTACTATTGTATCAAAAACTTCAACAGCTTTTTTTATGTTCCTATTACTGTAATACGTTAGGCCTTTGCAAAGAAGAAATAAAAATTGTTGATAACGGTTAAAGTTATTAACTTGTTCTTCTAATGCAATTAATTCTTTATTAATGAGTAAAAAGTCTTCCTCAAGCCTTAATCTAAAATGTAGCACAATAAGCAAATAAGTATAATAAATCGATTGATCTTCAAAAATCGGGTTTTCCTGAAGGAGCATGTCTAGCTGCTGGCGTGTGTAGTCTTTGTCCCGCTTGGTGATGACATTCCGGTAGCTGTCTTTGAGCATTTTTAAAAATTCCTGCTCGGTTTTATCTTGGGCGGGCTGTGTGAATTTACCTGGGTCCATGCCGAGACGATCCATGAGCAATTCGACTACTTCTTCGCTGGGGTCAATCAGGTTCCGTTCGATTTTTGATAAGTAGGAAGGCGTACAGATCCCTTTGGCCAGAACGACTTGTTTCATTTCTTGCCGGACGCGCTCGGCCCGAATCACATGTCCTATCCTCATCCCTGATCCCTCTCTTTATCTATCATAGTATATAAGTATCTATTATCATATCATGAAATGTTGGGAAATTTATTTTAAAAAGGCCTAAAAATCGACGGTTTCTGAAAAAAATGTCCCAATCTGTTCATCTCCAACTAGGGGACTAATCATGATATTCTTTTTACAAGGCATAATAGACACAATTTTCGGGGACACTGAGAGAGAAGAAAGAACTATATATAATCAAACGGAAAAGGAGCGTGATGGGATGGCACTAGAGCGGAGCGGTACAGAGTTTTATGTTGAGTACAGGGACATGGAAATCGTTAAAATGAGAATCGAACTGAAAAAGTTTGTGAGGAAGATGAAAGCCGAGGGATATTTGTCGTCCGTCAATACCGATGATCTTCCTTCCGGCATTTATCGAGAAATTCAACGGCTCAATCAATAATTCAGAAAGGCGGAACGGTATGATATCGTTTCGTCTTTTTTTTCTATGCTTTTTCATTTCTGCCTAGTACTATAATAGTAATTGAGTAGAAAGGAGCAGGCTATATGTCTAGGAATCTTTTAGCATTGTTATTATCCATCTTTTGTCTATCGTTCATTACTCATCCTGCCTCAGCAAAACCGCTCCAGCAGAGTCCATGCGGTGAAGGATCTGAATTGCAAAACAAGGATGCGGTGAAAGCTGAGAAACGATATGCGATCAGCGTTCCGGTTGCGAACGTCTGGCGCCACCCTTCCAAGCCACGATCCGTCGATGCGACCACGGTTGTCCCGATGCCACATATGGCGAAGTGGACCAAGAGCTTGACGGTTGCTGAGAAGAACGGACTAATCGGCCGGCTGGATACCCAGGCATTGTATGGCGATGAAGTTTCTGTATTAAAAACAAAAGGGGATTGGCTTTATATTGCCATAAAGGATCAAAAGAAGCTAGGGAAACCATCAGGCTATGAAGGGTGGGTTTCTAAAAGTCACGTGACGTCTGTTGACTCGTATGATTCCAACTGTTCGATCGCTATTGTGGATGCGAAGCTCGCGACCCTTTATGAGCAGCCGAAGCTGTCACCGAAATATGCGTTTTTGGAAGTCAGTTACACGACGATTTTTCCGGTTGTAGAGGAAAAGGGAGATTGGCTTACTGTCGGGACGCCAGGGGATGGATTGAAGTATATCCGGAAAACGGATGTGAAGCTCTATGAAAATTATGATGCTGTGCCACAACCAACCGGGCAGGATATTATAAATGCGGCAAAGCGCTATATCGGGCTGCCTTATTTATGGGCAGGTGTTTCTGCATACGGGTTTGACTGTTCCGGGCTAACCTATTCCATTTACAAAAATCATGGCATTTTAATACCTCGAGACTCTTCGGATCAAGCGAAGGAAGGTACGGCCGTCAAACGGGCCGATCTAAAGTCGGGAGACCTGCTGTTTTTTGCACGTGACAAAGGAAAAGGTTCTGTCTATCACGTTGGCATGTATGTCGGTAACGGCAAAATGATCCATGCTCCGAATTCATCCAAGAAAGTGGAGATTGTCTCGATAAATACAGGTACTTATAAAACAAACTACGCGGGAGCAAGAAGATATTTGAAATAAGGAATCCTGTTCCAATCTGTTCTACTTCACAAGTTTTCAACTTATCCTATACCAATAGGAGGGATGACTTGGAGATCGACGGGGTATTTGCTGGCGGGGGATTGAAAGGATTTGCCCTTGTTGGTGCGTATCAGGTGCTGGAAGAGAAAGGGTATCGCTTCAAACGTCTGGCAGGCACGAGTGCAGGTGCGATTATTGCTTCCTTCATTGCAGCTGGTTATACAGGAAGAGAAATCGAGACCATGCTACATGAAGAGGATTTGCAGACGTTGCTGGATCCGCGTAAAGCGATTTTGCCGATACCTTTCATGAAATGGATTAATTTGTATTGGCGCATGGGATTGTATCAAGGGAAGGAACTGGAGAATTGGTTTTTTGACAAATTGTCCTTGAAAGGTATTTATACGTTTTCTGATATCCCCCCGGGATCGCTGAAATTGGTCGCTTCTGATTTGACGAACGGTAAAATGATCGTCTTGCCGGATGACCTCGTTCATTACGGCATTGAGCCTGAAACATTTTCGGTCGCCAAAGCTCTTCGAATGAGCTGCGGCATCCCTTTTTTCTTTGAACCAGTGAGGTTGAAGGTGCCGACAGGGGATACGATTGTCGTGGACGGCGGCGTGTTAAGCAATTTCCCTCTCTGGTTATTTGATGACAAAGAGGGGAATCGGGAACGGCCGGTTGTTGGAATGAAACTGAGCCACCGGAAAGATGAACTGTCTCGTAACCGGATCGATAATGCGCTGAATCTGTTCGAAGCCCTGTTTTCCACGATGAAAAATGCTCACGACGATCAATATATTTCAAGAAAGCATGAGAAGGACATAATTTTTATACCGGTGGATCATTATAGTGCCACCCAATTCGATCTGGATGATGAACAAAAGGATGAGTTACTTAAGATTGGCCGACTGCGCACGACCGTCTTTTTGCATCATTGGCGATATGCCCGCCCGGATTATAGTGGGTTTCGGTTGGTGCAGGGAGGATACGGCGCGATTGGACAATGAATAGAAAAACGTCGATGCATTTTTCGCATCGACGTTTTTTTTATAATCTTTTAAAGCTGTGAAATTTGGATTTCCAATAGCGGTCGCTTAAGCTGGTGACTTGTGACTTCTTGCCGCCCGCATGGATGAATTTATTGTTTCCGAGATAGATACCGACATGGGAAATGCCTTTTCGATATGTATTTTGGAAAAATACAAGATCGCCTGGCTTAGGATTCGATACTTTTGTAGAAGCTGCGAATTGGCCAAGTGTATCCCGAGGGACCATTTTTCCGGATTTTTTGAATGCATATTGGACAAAGCCGCTGCAGTCAAAGCCGTTGACGGTTGTGCCGCCGAATCGGTATGGAATGCCTCGAAGCGACATTGCCTGATCTATAACTCGATCGGAGAAAGCGACATTGGAGGATGCGGATTTCTTAGCCACGGTTCCTTTTGTCAGCAAAGTGCTGAGAGCCCAGCCGTTTTTGCCGTTGACACTTACTTTGTACCAAACTTCCTTGCCAACCTTCTTTTCACCGATGACTTTTACAGAAGTGCCTTGTTTGGCTAGTGTTACAATCTTGTGATTTGTGCCGGCTCCTGAACGGATATTGACGTTATGTTTTGTTTTGTAGGTGCCAGTCTTTGTTGCTGATGCGCTAGTTGATTGTTTAGAAGTAACGAGTACTTGATTCGGTTTAATTTGATCCGATTTCAAGTTATTCCATTTTTTTAGATTCGCTATAGATACATTGGTCGATTGTGAGATAGTCCATAAGGATTCTCCTTGTTTCACTTTATGGGTGCTTGCTTCAGCGTCATTTGCTGCGAGGCCGAATGCCAATGAACCTGCTAAAAGTACAGACAAAGCAACTTTCTTCATGTAATTCCCCTATCTACCACTGCTCGATATGGATTTTCGCTTTTTTTTATATACGTGAGCTGATTACGTTCTCCATCTTACTAGGTGGAGTTTACAGGTTAACGGCATAAACATTACAAATACATTACAATTCATTACGAATATTTTATGTAAATGGTATCACGCTCTATTTAGACTTGTGGATATATTTAGATTAGATGAACATATTTAGAATTTGTATCCTTTCTTTTTTCACAACATAGGATAGAGGGAAGAAGCAAAATGGAGGGAATCAAATGTTACCTAATCTAGATATTCAAGCATTACTTCAACAGCATCAGCTGAAAGTTAACAGGCGCAAAAAGACAAGCGGCGAGTTGCGGGCGGAAGCGTTGAAAAGAGAAAACGAACGGCTGACTGGACAATAAAATCCGGCGGCTGTTTTTTTATTTTCAAGGAACTTTGCGCCCTGATGTACTTGTTCTATCAGGCTTACTAAGAGAAAAGGAAGCAATTGTTCATTTATCGCGCAACTTACTGAAAAATATTTTCGGAAGTATTTTAATAAATTGAAAGGGAATATCAATCTGAAGTCGAATCTCTAAAGATAGTAACAATTTGACGAATAGGGAGGATGAACAGGTTGAGAAAATGGAAACAGATTGTTTTAGTTTGTTTGCTTGTAAGCGCTTTCTCGTTCTATGGGTATTCCACCATATCTTTTGCGCAGGAGACGGAGCCGATGATCCGAATCGGGGTCGTTCCAACTGCGGAGTCAATCAAGCTAAAGGCGGATGGTCCGTTTACTGTGCTGGATAAAGGGACTGGGGAAATTCTGTTTAGCGGAAACGGAGAAGAAGTGACCGTTACGTTAGGATCAGCAGCCCAAATTCAGAGTTATTATCGTCTGCAAGTCGCATTCACGACAAGCCAGGCCTACTTGGACGATTGGCTCGCGCGGGCTCATGCTGAGGGTTATCCGACGTATGTAGAGGATTACAATGGCGGATACCGATTGTATTTAGGGGAATTTCCGACAGATGCCTCGTTCAGTGTAAGAACTGCTTTTAAGGATGAAGTTGTGGCAAAGGGGCTAGCTGCCTCAGATGCTTTTTGGAAAATCGTGACGACGGCTGATGGGGAACGACAGCTATCCGCAAAGATGGGCTCGGAGGAAAAAACTACAAGTCATCCCGTTCAATTGCAAGCCGATTCCGGCATTGTTTTGATTAACGGCACCCCGTATCGAGGAATTGCGGAAGTTGGATTCAATAGCGGGGGCACGCTGGCAGGCATTAATGAAGTGAATATCGAACACTATTTGTATGGAGTGGTGCCGAGAGAATTGCCGCCGGTTCCGTACAATGAAGTCGAAGCGCAAAAGGCACAGGCGGTTGCTGCCCGTACGTATGCGTTATCGAATATGGGGAAACGGAGTGCCGACGGCTATGACTTGTTGCCGACTACATCTGATCAAGTATACGGAGGATATAGGTCTGAACATCCGATCTCGACTGAAGCTGTCGATGGCACAAAAGGAATTGTGGCGACGTATGAAGGCAAGCTGATTACGGCAGTATTCCATTCCACAAGTGGTGGCTTTACGGCAAATAATGAGGATGTCTGGAATTCGGAAGCGACACCTTATTTGCGCGCGACACATGTAGCGCAAAAAGGAAACTCGCTAAAGTATGTTCCTGCCCTTGATGTGTATAAGAAGACGGGCAACTCTGAGTCACTTAGAAAAGCGAAAAAAGGGGACTTTGAAGCGGACTGGTCCAAGTATTATCGCTGGAACTTTGAGTGGACAGCTGAGGAAATCAGCAGCGTACTAAGCAGTTATTTCAGCACGGATGTCGGCGAAGTGCAGGAGATTAATATTACAGAGCGTTCCAGTTCCGGCCGTGCAGCGATAATCGAGTTCGTTACTGAGAATGGAACATTTTACGAGTACAAGGACCGCATCCGCTGGGCACTGCAATATATTGATGCAACTGGCAAGCCGGCTGTTTTATTGAGCACTTTGTTCATCGTTGAACCGGTCCTTGATCCGGCTACGAATGAAGTGTCTGGCTTTAAAGTGGAAGGAGGCGGCTGGGGCCATGGCGTCGGCATGTCTCAAGTTGGTGCAGTTGGAATGGCTGAAGCCGGCTATGATTTCACTGTCATCCTAAAACATTTCTATCAAGGAATTGAACTGGAAACTAGATACTGAGATAAAAGGCGGTAACGAATATGTATGTAATAGGGATTGATGGAGGCGGTACGCAAACGACCGGCATCGTCTCAGACGAATTTGGTCGCGTGCATATGTACGCCAAGACGGGCAGAAGCAATCCAAATACGATGGACCGGAAGGAGTTTGCAGCAGTCATGACCGACTTGCTGCAAACTCTCTCCTTACAAAATCCAGGCGTATTTGAACAAGTGAGCTGCTGTTTCGCTGGACTGGCGGGCGTCGGGGAAAGCGGTAAAGATGAAGAGGTGGCCCACTTGCTACGTGATTTGCTCCCGGAAGGCGCATCTATCACAGTCCGAAATGACGCTTTCAATGCACTCTATTCCGGAACACTCGGAAAAGCGGGGATTGTCCAAATTGCCGGTACAGGAGCCATTACGTTTGGTATTAATGATCGTGGTGAGACAGCACGTTCTGGGGGTTGGGGCTATCTTTTCGATGACGAAGGCAGTGGTTTTCATTTAGGGAATGAAGCGCTGCATCATATTTTTAAAGCACATGACGGCAGAGGTCCGTCCACATCGCTCAGCCATCGAGTGCTCCATCATTTTTCGGTTGCATCCGTTCCTGATGTGATTAGTTTCATATATGGTGAGGAGCATCCCCGCTCCGTCATTGCGCCGCTGTCCCGATATGTTGTAGAGGAGGCGATGGCAGGGGATGGAATTGCGCAGAAAATCATTGAGGCGGCGTGCGAAAAGATGATCGAGAGCATAGCGGCTTGTAGGAGACAATTATTTGATGAGGAGCATTCCACAACTGTTATTTTGTCGGGCGGTGTTTTTACGGGTTCTGATCTATGCAGAAACACGATGATCGATTTGGCTGGCCATCGTTTGCCCTCGGTCACGATGCAGTCTACGCAAGTACCGCCAGCAGGAGGTGCCGTGCTGGCAGGGTTGTCGGAGATGCAAATAAAACCGGAAAATGGATTTGTGTCGACGATCACAAGCGAGCTGAACAGAAAGGGGACGCCGTGAACATGTTGTATATCGACGAAGTCAAACCGGAAAGAATCATCTCGTTATGGAATCGTTCAATTGGAGGACGCTTTCCGATGACAAATGAATTGTGGCAGCAAAATACGGTCGATGACAGGAGCGTCATGCGAGAAGCATCTTTGGCTGTCGTTGAGGGACAGGAATTACTCGGAATCATCGTCGCAAAACGTCCTGAAGAACATAACGAAATGGCAATGCAAAAGATGGGCTGGATCCAATGTTTGCTTGTAGATGAGAATGCCAGAAACAAGGGGATCGGCAATCGGCTTTTGGAGTGCGCGGAAGAAGCATTTCGCAAACAGGGGATAACAGATATCCGGCTAGGGCGGGATATGCGCCATTACTTTCCTGGTGTTCCGGCTGAGGATACAAGTGCCATTGATTGGTTTACAAAGAGGGGATATGTGTGTGAAACAGTAGAGACGGATTTGATTGCTCACGTGAAAGGGTGGGAGCCCTACGAACTCGAAAATGGGCTGCAGCACTTCCGATTGCTAACTGAAAAAGAATTGCCGCAGCTGCTGGAATTCTTGGAGCGTTCTTTCCCGGGACGGTGGCACGAAGAGGCGAAGAACTATGTGTTGCTGAACGGAACAGGCCGCGAGTTCATCGGTCTGTTCGAAAACGATCAGTTGCAAGGATTTTGCCGAATGAATGATGGGGCCTCCCCGCAAATCGGTCCGAATACATATTGGCGAAAATTGGTTCAAGGAGAATTAGGGGGCATTGGCCCGTTAGGCATTGACCGCTCTTTACGCGGGCGAGGATTTGGCCTGGATATTGTAAAAGCGGGGGCAAACGAGCTGATGAAGCGTGGCGTGAATTCAATTGTCATCGATTGGACGCAGCTTGTCTCATTTTATGAGAAATTGGGATTCACGCCGTGGAAACAATATCAAACGATGTCCAAACAACTGGAATCAGGAGGTGTTCATTCTGGAAAAAGTGTTGAATTTCCTGCAGAAAGAGATTGATGCAGGCGTGACGCCGGGTGCAGTCATCAGAGTTCGACATCAAGGCAGAATAGTACTCGACCAAGCGCTCGGCTATAACTGTTTGGAGCAAGGGAAGACAAAGATGTCGAGCCGGCATGTCTTTGATATGGCCTCGCTGACGAAGGTCATGGTCACATTGCCTGCCATGCTCCAATTGTTTGCATCGGGTGAACTGTATTTACATGATAAAGTATCCACCTTCCTTCCTGCTTTCGGAGTTAACGGAAAAGACCAGGTCACGGTAAAACAATTGCTGACTCATTCTTCCGGTTTGCCTGCCCACAAGCATTATTTTGAAGAAAAGATGACGAAGGAGGAAGTGCTGGCTTCCATTTCTGAGGAGAAATTAGCGTATAAGCCAGATACGGCAGTCGTCTATAGTGACCTTGGTTTCATTGTTCTGATGGAGCTGATCGAGCAGCTGTCGGGCCAAAGGATTGATGATTATGCGAAAGCACATATTTTCCGGCCGCTTGAGATGAATGACACGGGATACCTGCAGCAATATGAACGTGAGCGCTATGCGCCGACTGAGTTCATGGCCCACTTGAATGATCATAAGTATGGAATAGTCCATGACGACAATACGGAATTCATGGGGGGCATCAGCGGACACGCGGGACTGTTCTCCACGATGAACGATTTGGCCGTGTTTACCCAGATGCTTGAGTCAGGCGGTGAATATGGCGGTCGTCGAATTATTGACCGGAATTGGCTGGAAGTTTCGCGCCGGAACTACACACCATTCTCTGACGAAAGCAGAGGGATTGGCTGGCAATTAAAAGGGGAAGGCGCAAGCCCGGCAGGCGATTTGCTGTCAGTCGGTACGTATGGCCATACCGGTTTTACAGGAACTAGCTTCTATATTGATCCTGAGAAGGAGCTGACGGTCATGCTCCTGACGAACCGCGTTTATTTCGGGAGGCATCCTCATATGATACGACTTCGTCCGCGATTACATAATTTGATCGTCGCCCAATTAGATGAGGAGGGACTTACATGCGAATGATGATTGTCGGAGCTCATTGCGGAGATGGTGAGCTGCAGGCAGGAGCGATTGCGCATAAATACGCCAAAGCAGGCTGGCATGTTACGTTTCTGCATTTGACGGCAGGAGAAAAAGGAGCGCCAGCCCAGATGGATGTGAATGTCTACCGTGACCAGAAAATAAGGGAAGCGGAACAGGCGGCCGCCATATTAGGAGGCAACAGCATCACCCTTTCTCATCGTGATGCAGAGCTTACCTTTAATGAAGAGATTTGCAAGGAAGTGGCGGCTATCTTTCGGAGGGAGAAGCCTGAGTTTGTCATCACCCATTGGGAGAACAGTATGCATCCCGACCATGCGCTTTGCCAGCGGATCGTACAAGATGCGTGGTTAAAGGCCGCCCTTCCCGGGTTTGAGCTGGACGGACTGCCGCCTCATGGATTAAAGCGGGTGTTTCACAGTGAGAACTGGGAAGACATGGAGGGATATGAACCGGATATTTACGTAGACGTGAGCGAATCTTTCAAAGCTTATTTAGAAGCGATTTCCTGCTATGATTTCGTGATGAATTCTTCGAGCTTCCGCTACTATGATTATTACAAAGCGCTCGGAACCGTGCGGGGCTGCCTCGCCCGAGCAACGTATGCACAAACATTGAAAAATTCAAGAGGCCTTCATGTACGAAAAGAAGGAACGATTCCCGGGTTTCCGGTGTAAGGGGGAAGACAGATGAGTTTACAGAAAAAAGTCGGTCGATTGATGATTGCGGGATTTAAAGGAACCACGGTGTCTGAGGAGATTAAAAGCCTCATCCATGACTACCATATAGGCGGAATTATTTTATTCGGCCGAAACATCGGGACACCAGAAGAGATTGCCCGTTTGACGAGCGGTCTGCAAGCGGAGGCGAAAAAAGCGGGTTATTCGGTACCACTGTTGATCTGTATCGATCAAGAGAATGGCGTCGTACGAAGATTAGGTGAAGGTACGACCATTATCCCTGGAGCTATGCTGCTTGGCGCTACGCAAGATTCCGAGAATGCGAGTAAAGCAGGCGCTTTGACTGGGAAGGAATTGAAAGGGCTCGGCATCAATTGGAACTTGGCGCCTGTTGTGGATGTGAACAACAATCCGAAAAATCCGGTCATCGGTGTACGATCCTTCGGTGAAAATCCGAATCAAGTTGCAGAGATGGCAGAAAAGGCGATGGGCGGCATGCAAAGTGCGGGTGTCATGACGACGTTGAAGCATTTCCCTGGCCATGGGGATACAAATGTTGATTCCCATCTCGATCTGCCTGTCATTGCTCATGATTTGAAACGGCTGCATGAAGTGGAGCTCGTGCCATTCAAGCGCTGTATTCAAGCGGGTGCCGATGCGGTTATGAGTGCCCATGTTTATTTTCCGGCTTTGGAGTCTGAAGTGAATACACCGGCAACGTTATCTCGCCCTATTATTACCGGCTTGCTGCGGGAAGAGCTTGGGTTTCAAGGCGTGATCACAACGGATTGTATGGAAATGGATGCGATTGCAAAAGGGATTGGCACTGTGCAGGGCTGTGTGAAAGCCGTTCAGGCTGGAGTCGATTTTGTCATGGTATCCCATTTGTTCGATTTGCAGAAACAAGCGATCCTTGCAATGAAAGAAGCGGTCGAAAACGGGGAGATTTCGGAACAGCAAGTAGATGAATCGGTTGCAAGAATTGAAGAGCTTATTCGCCGTTATGCCTCATGGGAGGAAGCGGAAAGTCAGGTTGTCCCGGATTTTGTCGGTTCCGAAGCGCATAAGATGGAAATGCGAAAAATCTACGAGCGAGGGATTACCGAAGTGGGCGAGCACGGAAAAACGATTCAACCTGGGGATGGGGTTCTTCTTGTTTACCCAGCGAATGAATATGCGACGATGGTGGAAGATAAGCGTTACGCAACGGTGACGATGGCAGAAGAAATGCGAAAGGTGCATGAAAACGTAACCGACATGGAGCTGAAACCTGAGCGATTGGAGGGTCAGCTGGAGCAAGTCGGGCAGATGGCGAAAGACTATGACCATATTGTCGTGCTGACCTTGAATGCCATCCAGCATGATACTCAGCGACGGCTTGTAGAGAGCTTAATTGAGTCAGGAAAACCCGTGGATATCGTTGCAATCCGTTCGCCTTATGACCTGTCACTCTTCACAGGGGCGAATCGCATGATCTGTACTTATGAGTTTACAAAAACAGCATTTGAAGTCGTAGCAGCAGGATTAGTAGACGAGGTGCAATTCAAAGGGAAATTGCCGGTTTCATTATCTTGAAATAAATTTTTAAATTTAGAATTTAGTGTTGAAATTTAATTTCACAACAAGTAAAATGGTGGAAAGCGCTTTCATTGCTAGATTGGAAGGAAGGTGATGTGATTGTGCGAGTGTGTGGAATGATGTCAGGTACTTCTTTAGATGGTCTTGATTTAGCGATTGTCGATTTTACCATGCAGCCTGACCGTCTACATTTCGACGTGAAAAAGTTCGTGACAGTCCCTTATCCGGAGGAGCTCAGGCAGGAACTGCTCCGGTTGATGGATGCCCATGCACCTTTGAACCGCGTTTCTGCTATGAACATGTACTTAGGTGATCTGTATGCCAGATTGCTAGAAGAAGCACTGGATGATTCGGATATTCAGATGGAATCGATTGATTTGATCAGTTCACACGGCCAGACGATTTGGCATGAACCGTTTGTGGAAGGAGATGCGCCTTTTACGCATCCGAATACGATGCAAATCGGTGATATTGCCGTTCTGGCAGAGCGTACCGGCATTCCGGTCATCGGCGACTTCCGAACGCGGGATATGGCGGCAGGGGGGCAAGGTGCACCGCTCGTTCCTTTCGCGGATCACTACTTATTCCAATCTGATACGGAAGGCAGGGTGCTCGTTAACATCGGGGGCATCGCGAATATTACGGTGCTGCCTCCCGGGGATTCAGGACTGGATGTCATCGCGTATGATACAGGTCCTGGAAATATGATTATCGATTCGTTCGTATCGAAGCATTCTACCGGTTCCATGAGCTATGATGCCGATGGAGGAATTGCATCGAAAGGAACTGTCAATGAGCCATTCCTGCATCAGCTTCTCTCGGAACCTTATTTTTCGGCGCAACCACCGAAAAGCACGGGCCGGGAATTGTTTGGAGCTGCCTTTGCAGAACGCGTATGGACGGAAATGGAGCAACAAGGTATGGCGGATGAGGATAAAATTGCGACAGTTACGATGTTGACTGCGCATTCGCTTGCTGACGAAATTACCCGGCATCATGACAAATACCGGTTACAGACAGTCATCGTCAGTGGGGGAGGGGTGCATAATAAAACATTGCTAACCTTCTTAAAGGATCTTTTGCCGGAAGGACTGGAGGTCACGACCTCTGCCGAAGTGGGAATTGACCCGGACGCGAAGGAAGCATTCGTCTTTGCACTCCTTGGCTACCTAGGGTTTCAGCGATTGCCGAATTCCTTGCCGTCCGCAACAGGAGCAAAACGGCAGACGGTAATGGGGAAAATCGCTTATTAAGAAAAGGGAAATGTTGATTTATCAAACATCGGGGGGTTAATTGAATGAAAAAGATGTTAAAGAAGTCTGCACTCGCAGCAGCTTCCTTGGGCCTTGCTGCATCGGTTCTTGCCGGATGCAATGACAAGAAGGAAGCAGGCAACGCGGACGAATTCAAGGGAAAAATCACGATTTGGGATGGACCGAGATGGCCGGATGAAGAGGAAAATAAATTCCACTGGCTTGAAGCGAAGATTAAAGAGTATGAGGAAGCGCATGAAGGTGTGGAGATCGAACTTGTTCAAGTACCTTGGGCTGAGATGGGCGATAAGCTTGGTGTGGCAATTGCCGGGAAGGCCTGGCCGGACATCGCGCCGGTCGATATTAGCGGCAGCGCGGTAAGCATTGACCATATCGAGCAAGGCGTCATCGAATCGATGGATAACTACTTGGATAAGAAAGAAAAAGAGGATTTCTACGAAAACGCATTAGATGCCTATACGTATGATGGGAAACTATACGGAATTCCGAATAGTATTACGTTGCACTCGATGCTTTTGAACTTGGATCTGTTTGAGGAAGCAGGCGTGGAACCACCGAAAGACGGCAATTGGACGTATGATGAATTCCTTCAGGCTGCAGAGAAATTGACATTTGACCGGGATGGAGACGGCAAGATGGATGTATACGGCTTCTCGACGTATATCATGCCTGGCTATTATGAAGCGTGGCCGTTCTTCTATAAAAATGGCGGCTCACCGTTGAACGAAGACATGACCGAGTTCACTTTCGATTCACCGGAAGTCGTTAAGGCGATTCAAGATTTGGCTGATTTGAAATTAAAGCAAAAAGTTGCTCCGGAAACACTGGGCGGCAATGATGTCGGCGGAACATTTCAAGCGTGGGCGAACGAAGAGCAGCGGACTGTCGCAATGGAGCCGTGGGCAACATGGGCGATCGGTGCTGCACAAGGCGCGTACCCGACTAACTTTGCGGTAGCCAACTATCCGACAGGCGACTCGAAGGATCCTGTAACAATCGGCGGTGTCGGCGGCTGGGTTATGATGCATCAGGACGATGCGAATAAACGGGCAGCTGTTGCGGATTTCATGAAATTCATTTCAACTGCGGATGAGCAATATCACATGGCACAGCATTACGGTATCTTCCCGGCTCGTGTAAGTGCTGCGGAAATGGATCCGTTCAAGGATAACCCGCAGATGACAAGAGCAATGGAAATGTCCGATCAAGTCGTCATGCTGCCGCGCCATCCGGAGTGGAGAAAAATTGACGAAGCGATTCAAAATGAATTGCAACTGGTGTTCAATGGTGAAAAAACCGCTGAACAAGCGATGGCTGACGCTAAAAAAGCAGTCGATAAAATAATAAAGTGATCAAGCAAGCAGGCTATGCATCGCGTACGCCTGCTTCATCTTTAAGGAGGCGGAGTCTTCATGACGCAAATGCCGATGGGTGCTGTGCCCAAGAAAAAAGAAGAAAAGATGAAGCTGTTCAGAAAACCGAACAAAAACCTCTTCCGGCAAATGAAGAAAAATTATAGCGCGTACCTTTTCTTATTGCCAAAGCTCATTTTATTCACCCTCTTCGTTGCTATTCCAGTCGTTTGGGCTTTTATTCTATCGTTCCAAAAGTATAAAGTGTTCGGCAGCGAGTTTATCGGACTCAAGAATTACATAGAAGTGTTCCAAAGTGATGCGTTTTGGATCGCACTGAAAAATACACTCCTGTTTACAGTTGTTACCGTGCCATTCGGTGTGATCAGTGCACTCGTTCTTTCGACGCTTATCTTTGAACTGGGCAAACTATCTCAAAGTCTTTTCCGATCCGCATTTTATTTGCCGACGGTCACTTCCATGGTCATCATCGCGATGGTCTGGAGATGGATGTACAATTACGATTTTGGTCTGTTCAACTATGTACTTGGATGGTTTGGCGTCGGTCCGGTCAACTGGCTGGGCCAATCAAACACTGCTCTCTGGGCGCTCATCATTATGCAATGCCTTATCCCGTTCGGGGTCGGCATCATCATGTACTTGGCATCCATGGGGTCCATATCCCAATCTCTCTATGAGGCGGCGAGAATGGATGGAGCAAGCAAGTTCAAACAATGGATCCATATAACGATCCCTTTATTGAAGCCAACGACTTTGTATTTAGTGCTTCTCAGTACAATTGGTTCCTTCCAAGTTTTCACCCAAATTATTATGATGACGGGCGGGGGACCAGGAAGTGCGACGGAAACACTCGTGCATCTCATCTATAAAACTGGATTCCGCGATTTTGATTTCGGATTGGCTGGTGCCCAGTCAGTCGTATTGTTTGTCATCATCCTCATCTTTTCTGTCATCCAGTTCCGGATGCTTCGTCATGATGAGTGATTGGAGGATGGAAAATGAAGAAAAAACCACTTGATCGTTTAAATAAATTTATCATCTTTGCCCTGCTCTCTATATTTGCAGTCGTTTCTCTGCTTCCGCTGTATTGGGTGTTCTCGACTTCACTCCAATTGAGCAGCTATCAGTCCATGGAGATGGAACGGCCAGTTTCCTATGTGGATTCCAATCCGCCGAAAATGTATCCGATGGGCATCCCGCTGTATTTCGAGCATTGGAAAGGCGAGCGGGAAGCGAAAAAAGCTGGAGATGGGGAGCTTGAAGCATACCATAAGGCGCAGATGGATCATATCGTCTCGAATACATTTGGCAGCTTTAAATCGCTGTTCAAAAAACATGATGTCGGAAAATGGTTCTTCAACAGCTTATATATTGCAGTTGTCGTTACCGTCGGCATCCTGCTCATCGACTCCATGGCGGGATATGTACTGGCAAAAAAGCGGTTCCCCGGCAGGAACCTGATCTTCTGGATTATCATTTCGACGATGATGATTCCGGGGCAAGTCACGCTTGTGCCATTGTTCATCATGGTCGGGAATTTGAACTTGATGGATACGCACTGGGCTCTCATTCTGCCTGATTTGTCAATGGTATTTGGAGTATTCCTTATGAGACAGTTCATGTATTCCATTCCAGATGAATTGCTGGAAGCCGCTAAAATGGACGGTGCAAGTGAGTGGAGGACGTTTTGGACAGTTGTTCTGCCTCTTGCCAAACCGGGATTGGCAGCGCTCGGCATCTTTACATTTATGAACGTGTGGAACTCTTTCCTCTGGCCGATTATCGTCCTGAACACAGCGGAGCTGTACACATTGCCAGTGGGATTGAAAACATTGCAAGACGCCAACTTGGCGAGTTTTAAATTATTGATGAGCGGCGCTGCGGTTGCTGCAATCCCGATGATCATCGTGTTCATCCTGTTCCAGCGATACTTCGTCCAAGGATTAACACTTGGCGGAGTCAAAGAATGATGTTCGTCAAACTTGGGATTGACGTGTTCCTCGAGACACAAGTTGAAGAAGTTCGCGGCAAACGAATCGGGCTCTTGACGAATCAAACCGGAGTTAGTGCCTCGCTTGATTCGACAATCCGACTTTTTCACGAACATCCGGACATCCATCTCACCGCTTTATTCGCGCCTGAACATGGGCTGCTGACGAATAAGAAAGAAGGAGAGAAATTCGGAGACAGCCGTCATCCAAAGGCAGGCGTGCCGGTCTTCAGCCTGTATGGTGAAACGAAAAGGCCAACGGATGAGATGATGGAGAAGGTTGATGTCGTCGTGATGGATATTCAAGATATCGGCGCCCGTTACTATACGTATATATACACCATGGCTTACATGATGGAAGCTTGTGCGCGGAAAGGCAAGCGTATGATTGTGTTGGACCGCCCAAACCCGATTGGCGGCACTGCCGTGGTAGGAAACAGGATTGCGCCTGATTTTACGTCGTTCGTCGGATTGTATCCGATTCCGAACCGGCACGGCATGACGATCGGGGAACTGGCGTCCTACTTTAATGAGGCGTTTGCGATCAAATGTCCACTAACTGTTGTGGAGATGCAAGGGTGGAAGCGTGACAATCTACTGCCAGACTTGAACTTGCCGTGGGTACCGCCGTCTCCTAATGTCACATCCCTTGATATGATGCTGCTCTATCCTGGAACTTGCTTGCTCGAAGGGCTGAATCTTTCGGAAGGGCGAGGGACGACGCAGCCTTTTGAAATTCTGGGGGCTCCATTTATTGACGGAGAGCGGCTACAGGATGCGGTGAATGAACTGGGCCTGAAGCATGTGAAAGCACGGTCGACTGTTTTCACTCCGACGTATCAAAAGTATGCCGGAGAAATGTGCCAAGGCATCCAGCTGCATGTGCTGGACAGAAGAAAAATCGAGCCTGTCAGGACGATGGTGCAAGTTCTTGATGTGTTGTTCAAATTGTACCCATACGATATTTCGTTTTTGGAATATGGTTCATTAAAACATCCAATGTTTGATTTGCTGGCAGGCAGTTCCACGTTGCGAAACGGATTGAGAATTGGGGACCCAGTGGGATATATCGAAGAATGTGTGGAAGGAACAAAGGAATTTGTAGCGGACAGAGAACGATACTTACGTTATAGATAGGAAGGCGGAGCGATGGAAAAGATATCGAAACTGATCACTGAAGAGAGTAATCCGAAGACGGTGGACCTGGATGAGATGTCGATCCGGGAAATGATTACAGTCATGAATGAAGAGGATATGACAATTGCTTTAGCTGTCCAGCAAGTGCTGCCAGAAATAGAACAGGCGATTGAACAAGTGGTTGCCGCTTTCAAGAATGGTGGAAGGCTCATTTATATCGGAGCAGGAACGAGTGGCAGGATCGGTGTCATGGATGCAGTTGAATGCCCGCCAACCTTCAGCACACCGCCAGAATTGGTGCAAGCCGTACTGGCAGGCGGTCCTGGTGCGATGTACCATGCAGTGGAAGGCGCGGAAGACGATGAGTCACTCGGCGCGGCGGATTTGAGGGAGCTGAATCTTGCAGAAAATGACGTCGTGATTGGCATCGCTGCAAGCGGCAGGACGCCTTATGTAAAAGGCGCCCTGGCATTCGCCCAATCTATTGGTGCAGCAACAGTCAGTCTGACGGGCAACGCCAATTCCGCCATCAGCGCACATGCGGATGTGAAAATTGAAGTGATCACGGGTCCCGAAGTCGTGGCCGGGTCAACAAGGCTCCGTGCAGCAACAGCCCATAAAATGGTGTTGAATATGATCTCGACAACCGCCATGATGAAAATCGGGAAAATCTACAAAAATCTAATGGTTGATTTGCATGCGAGCAATTTCAAATTAAAAGAACGTGCGAAACAAATGGTGTGCACGATTACAGAAGCTCCGTATGAGCTGGCAGAAACAACACTTGAAACGACAAATTATAATGTCAAACAGGCGATTGTCATGATTCTCGCGGGTGTCTCGGAGTCGGAGGCTCTGGAATTGATTGACCGGTCGGAAGGCTTTGTGAAAAGAGCAGTCGCTTTGGCATCAGCAGGTGAAACCCGATGACAGTCTTTCGCACATTTACGAGCGGTGATGAGAGGGATATCGTCTCTTTATGGAATGAAGTCCTGGCCTTCGACCCGATTACGTTGAAACGTTTTCGGAATCAAGTGTTGCTTGATGCGAATTTTGATCCGGACGGATTGATTATCGCGGAACAGAATGGAGAGATGGCCGGGGCGCTTCTTGCCATTCGACGAAGGTTGCCGATGAGCGGAATAGATTTGGAAAAGGGGACCGGCTGGATTACGTTCTTTATGGTAAAACCAGATGCCCAAAGGGAAGGAATCGGCCATGGCATGATGGACCAAGCGCTTCGATTCCTAAAGAAACAGGGAGTGGATAAAGTCTTTTTCTCTTCCTACGCACCCAATTATTTTCTCCCAGGCATTGATCGGGCTCATTATGCTTCGGGTTATGAGTTTCTCATGAAGGAAGGCTTTCGCCGCCTTTATTCGCCAGTTGCCATGCATCGAAGCTTGGCGGAATACTCATATCCCGAAGAGGTCAAAGGGCTGAAGGAGATTCGCGAGAAGGAAGGCTACTCTTTCGAGAAAGTTGGCGACGGGGATTTGTACGGCTTGATCCGTTTTGCAAATGAAGCCTTTAATCCGGACTGGGGACGCGCCATTCGGGAAGGGCTGCTGCAAGGGATTGATTCATCGCAAATCATGATTGCGAAAAAGAAAGACGAAATTGTCGGCTTCGCGATGTTTGGCGGGTATGAGATGATTCGGGAGCGGTTCGGGCCATTTGGCGTCAGTGAAACGGAACAAGGCAAAGGACTTGGAAAAATCCTATTGCATGAGATATTGTTTTCAATGAAGCAATTGACTATTCAAGGGGCTTGGTTCCTATGGACAAGTGAAACGAGTGCAGCAGGGCACTTATATAGAAAGAATGGATTTACCACATACAGAACCTTTGAAGTGATGATGAAAGAGTTGACTTGATCGAAAAGGCAGGCTGATGGAGATGGCACAAACGAGTGGCGGATTAGTATTAGTTAAAGAGATGAGGGAAACCCTCCCGCCGTCCGAGCAGAAAATAGCGGATTATATTCTGGAAAACCCGCAAGATATCGTGTCCATGACCGTCACGGAGTTGGGAGAAGTGTCACAGACAAGCGGAGCTGCGGTCACAAGGCTGTGTAAATCGTTGAGGCTGAAAGGTTTTCAAGACTTGAAACTGCGGATCAACGGGGATCTTGGACGGAAGCTGGAAATAACAAATCGTGATATCCAGCCGAATGAACCGGTGGAAGCGCTGATGCAAAAAGTGACTGATCATGCGGTACACACGCTTCTGGAAACCGTGGAGCTGCTCGACAGCGAGCAACTGGAACGGGCGGTAGAAGCGATTGTTCAGGGGAAGAACATTCACTTTTTCGGTGTGGGGGCTTCAGGCATTCCGGCACTAGACGCCCAGCAGAAGTTCCTTCGCATCCATAAACCGTCGACAGCGAGCACCGATCTGCATATGGGCGCCACGATCATGGCGAACGTCAGCGAGGAAGACGTGGTGGTCGGCATCTCGTTTTCCGGCGCCACCTTCGAAGTGGAAAAAATCATGGAGCTGGCCAGCCTAAACGGCGCGACCACGATCAGCATAACAAAATATGGACAGACGCCTATCTCGGAAATAAGCGATATACAGTTATATACGTCGCCTACCCGTGAAGCGAATTTCCGAAGCGGTGCAACATCTTCCCGGCTTGCCCAGCTTCACGTCATCGATATGTTATTCATGTCTGTCGCCTCCAGGCAGTTTGATACGACCATCACTTATTTGGATGCGACCCGTGAGGCAATTGAGGAGATCCAAAGCCAGACATTTCGCCGGAAAAAGTAGGAAAGGGTGAGGGGCAATGTCTGAAAAGCTCATTACGAATGTAAAGATGGTACATCCGGATGGGCGTATGCTAGAAGGAAACATCCAAATGGAAGGATGTCGAATCGCTAACGTTCAATCCGATTCTGTTGAAGGTTTTACGGGCACTATTTTTAACGGCCAAGGCTTACTGGCATTACCGGGTTTCATTGACATCCATATCCACGGGGCGGACGGTTCAGATTTTATGGACGGAACGAAGCAATCGTATGCGAATATCTCGAATGCCCTGCCGCGTGAAGGGACGACAGCATTCCTGGCGACGACGATGACACAATCACCAGAAGCAATCCGGCTGGCAGTTGATTGCGGCAAGCATTTCATGGAAGAGCAACATCCAGATGGGGCAGAAATGCTCGGCTTTCATTTGGAAGGACCTTTCATTAATTTAGAACAAGCTGGCGCGCAGCCGGCCGATTACATAAGGCTGCCTTCCATGGAAATGCTGGAACAATGGTTTGGCCACGATTTGGGCGGACTGTCGGTCGTTACGTTGGCGCCTGAGCTAGATGAGGATTTCCAGGTCACCAGGCAATTGGCGTCGCGAAATGTTCTTGTATCTGCAGGGCATACAAACGCTGATTTCATGACGATCAATGAAGCGGCTTGCCACGGGCTTTCTCATTTGACTCATTTCGGCAATGCGATGAAGGGATTGCATCATCGTGAAATTGGAACAGTCGGTGCGGGCATGCTGATCGATGATTTATTTTGCGAATTGATTGCGGACGGCATCCATCTTTCGGAAGATATGATCAGACTGATGATCAAAACAATCGGTCCCGGACGGATGATACTTATCACTGATTCCATGCGGGCTAAGGGATTGACAGATGGCGTCTACACGCTTGGCGGCCAGGAAGTGACGGTAAAAGGCAGCCGGGCGACACTCAAGGACGGTACATTAGCGGGCAGCGTGCTTAAAATGAACGACGCGTTGAAACGTCTGCAAGGGATTGGCACTGTAACAATGCCGGAACTCATCGCATTATCCTCTGCCAATGCGGCGAGACGGCTTGGTGTCTATGATCGCAAGGGAAGCCTTACGGAGGGGAAGGATGCAGACATCGTATTGCTAGATGAGGAATTTAATGTTGTGGCCACATTCTGCAGGGGGAGGATGGTGTACATAAACCGTGCGTTGGATCAAAGTGAAAGATTACGAGGAATTGAGTGAAAAGGCAGCGGAGATTCTGATGAAGCAACTTGAGAGCAAGCCGGACAGCGTGATTGGGCTTGCTACAGGGGGCACGCCGATTGGCATGTATAGGCAATTGGTCAGCCGCTTTAAGCGAGAGGAAATTTCATTCGCCCGCGTGACGGCGTTCAATCTGGATGAATACATCGGGCTTGGGAAGGAGCAGCCTGAGAGTTTTTATTCCTACATGGAACACCATTTCTTCGGTCATGTCGATATACCGGTGGCCAGCCGGCACATCCCGGATGGCATGGCGGAAAATTTGGAGGGAGCATGTGAAGCGTACGAGTCGTCCATTGAGGCGAGCGGCGGGATCGATCTACAAGTCGTCGGCATCGGTCAAAATGGTCATATCGGTTTCAATGAACCCGGAACCTCTTTCCAGTCACGGACGCATGTGACGGAATTGTCCGCCTCCACTCGGCGGGCAAATGCCAAGTATTTTGACGTTAAAGAAATGCCGGAACAGGCAATTACAATGGGGCTGCAAACAATCATGAAGGCCCGAAGCATTGTCTTGCTGGCATACGGCCACGAAAAAAGGGACGCGCTGGCCCAGCTGCGTACAGGTAAAATAACAGGATCATTTCCCGCCAGCTGTCTGCATGAACACCCAAATGTGACAGTGCTATACGGGGAGGAAAGCGAGGGGGAAGGTTAAATGGCTGAAATGAAATTAGTCAACTTGACGAAGGAGTACGAAAAAGGCGTCATCGCCGTCAAAGACTTTAATTTGCATATAGAAGATAAGGAATTCATCGTGTTCGTCGGTCCTTCCGGCTGTGGAAAATCAACAACCTTACGAATGATTGCCGGTTTGGAAGACATATCGGACGGCCATTTTGAAATTGATGGCAAACGTATGAACGATGTGCCGCCAAAAAACCGAGACATCGCGATGGTATTCCAAAACTACGCGCTATATCCGCATATGACGGTCTATGAAAATATGGCGTTCAGCTTAAAACTGCGGAAAGTGTCTAAAAAAGAGATTGAGGAACGTGTTCAAGAGGCTGCTAAAATCTTAGGATTGGAAGACTATTTATCACGTAAGCCGAAAGCGTTGTCGGGCGGACAGCGTCAACGGGTAGCGTTAGGGCGCGCAATTGTCCGGGATGCCAAAATTTTTCTAATGGATGAACCTCTTTCGAATTTGGATGCGAAGCTTCGCGTGCAAATGCGTTCCGAAATTCAAAAGCTGCACAGACGGCTTCAAACGACAACGATTTACGTGACCCATGACCAGACAGAAGCGATGACGATGGCGACACGCCTCGTTGTTATGAAAGATGGGTTTATTCAGCAAGTTGGAACCCCAAAAGAAGTGTATGATAACCCGGTAAACGTCTTTGTCGGCGGCTTCATCGGCTCACCCGCTATGAACTTTTTCCCGGGGAAGTTAACAGAAACTGGTTTTGTAATTGGCAACACGACCGTTACGGTTCCAAGTGTGGAACGTGCCAGGTTAGCAGAGAAAGGGTATGTAGGGAAAGAATTAATTCTCGGCGTACGCCCTGAAGATATTTACACAGATCCACAAGCGATCGAGTCCAATGCACAGTCGAAGTTTGAGGCGACAATCGAAGTGGCTGAATTGATGGGAGCGGAAACGTATTTGTATTCCAATTTGAATGGTGCTGACTTTATTGCGCGCATTGAAGCGGACACAGCCATCAAGCCGCTGGAAACTGTAACGCTTGCATTTGATATGAATAAAGCTCATTTCTTTGATTCTTCGACGGAAGAGAGAATATGAACAAAGGGTTGCCCCGGAAAATCGGAGCAACCCTTTTATTATAGTAACTTTTCAAGTTTTCGTTTCAGTAATTCTCATTGAATTCTCTTGCCGCGGTCAATGTTCCACTGGGTGTCTTCTAACCTAAGCAACGCAAGCCCTTCCTTCTCATGCGTCCTTGCGACCCTATAGCCGCGCCAGTGTGAATAAGTATCCTCAAAAACAGTACGTAGAATGCCATGTAAACTAAAAAGCCACTACTTGAATAAGAAATTAATAATACCATGTAGTGCAAAGAAAGTCAATATTTTATTGGCGAAGACAGGCTTGCTAACATACTAATACTAGTAGGATAGCGACCAAGCGTAATAAATTTGTCAATGATTCTCCAATCATAGAACTGTTAAAATGAATTTTTTTCTTATATAATAAGTCTATCTTTCTAAAGGAGTTGGGGATGGCTTGAAGCCTAATCTAAAATTTGCAACAAAGATTGTCGTCCTGGTCCTCTTCGTCATGGGTGTAGTTGTCAGTGTCGGATGGTATGTCTCTGGTGCAAATAAAGGTGTTCAGGTGTCGTTTTCCGAAATGGAGAAAACGATTCAAGAACATAAGGGTGAGCCACTCAAGCTTAAAGAAAAATCGGATGGTACGTTGTATTTGGAAAACGGGGACACGGTCTATGTAACGCAAGTCCGTCCCTCAGGCCAGCTGGCAGAACAGCTCGTTGAGAAATACAATCTTGCCTATAAATATGTGGATAATGGTCAATACGGCGGACTTATCATTGCCGGGATCATTCTCCTTTCTTTTATTACGCTGCTCATTCTTCACAAAAAAGGGAAAATCGGCGTCGGTCTTTCTTCTATGAAAAATGGAGCATCGAAAGCGACTCCGCTGCCTAATGTGACTTTGAGTGATATTGGCGGCCTTCCGGAAGAAATGAAGGAAGAGATCCACCAAACCTTATCGATTATTAAGGATCCGAAAAAAGCAGCGCAAATCGGCATTAAAGCGCCAAAAGGGATTCTATTATACGGGCCTCCCGGAACAGGGAAAACGCTTCTTGCCCAAGCAATTGCCCAGGAAATAGGCGCAACGTTCTTCTCTTCCAGCGGCTCTGCCTTTACAGAACTATATGTAGGTGTCGGGGCTTCCCGTGTACGCACCTTGTTCGAAAATGCCCGCAAGCAACGTCCAGCAGTCATCTTCATCGATGAGGTCGATGCGCTGGCAGGAAAACGGAAAGAGCACGGCGGGGAAGAATCTGAGAAGACGTTAACGGAATTGCTTGTCCAATTAGATGGCGGAAAAGATAACGAAGACATTCTTTTCATTGCCGCGACGAACCGGAAAGATATGCTGGATGATGCATTTCTACGTCCGGGTCGTATCGATTATACGTTCAATGTTCCGCTTCCGGATACAAGCGGACGCCGGGAGATCATCGATATCCATACAAAAGGGCGTCTATTGTCTGAAGAAGTGTACGCATCACTCGATGTGCTGGCAGAAAGCACATCCGGTTTCTCCGGCGCGGAATTGAGTTCATTGTTTGAAACCGCCAGTAAGCGCGCGATCCGTGACGGCCGCGACCAAATCGGAAAAGGCGACTTGGACTTCGCAATTGACCGGACGATTTTAGGAAGCACATCTCGTGCGTTAAACGATCCTGAAACGAAACGCCGTGTCGCGATTCATGAATCAGGGCATGCACTCGTTGCAGCCTTGACGAAACCGGGATCAGTCCGAAAAGCGACAATCATTCCGCGAGGCCAGGCACTTGGTTATGTGGCGCCAATTCAGAAGGAACTCCACTTGCAGACGGCGAGTGAGCTGATGGATCAAGTGAGCATGATTTTGGCCGGCGGTGTCGCAGAACGGATTTATCTCGGCGAGCATAGCATCGGTGTCAGCGGTGACGTACAACAAGCCAAAGATATCATCGAGCGCATGGTCGACACCGGCTTGTTCCAAGACAGTTTCACCCTCACCTTCAACAAAGGCGAGAAAGAAGAGAAAATGCAAAAAATCTTTGGAGAAGCCTTACGCAAAACCGAAATGCTCATTAAAGAATACGCCCCACAATTTGAACACCTGGTCGACGTGCTTTACCATAAGGAAACACTCGACGGCGCAGAAGTCCAAGGAATTGTCGAAGGCGCCGGCGTCGAGCAAGCGTTGATTGTATATTAATGAAACCGAAAGCCATCCTCCGTGGGGGATGGTTTTTTAATTTGGAGTGATCGCCCGAATGGGGTGAAGGTTATTCTACGCGGGGCGAACGCCAGTATATGAGGTTGAACGCCAGAAACGCGAGTTGAACGCCAATAACGCGAGCTGAACGCCAGAAACCCGGGTTGAACGCCAGAAACGCGAGTTGAACGCCAGAAACCCGGGTTGAACGCCAGAAACGCGAGTTGAACGCCAGAAACGCGAGCTGCACACCAATAACTCGGGTTGAACGCCAATAACTCGAGCTGAACGCCAATAACTCGAGTTGAACGCCAATAAGTCGAGCTGAACGCCAATAACTCGAGTCGAACGCCAATAACTCATGTTGAACGCCAATAACTCGAGTCGAACGCCAATAAGGCAAATCGAACATCAATAAATTCCAAGCGCCGCTTGCAACTCAACAGTTTAATAAAGTCATACTTCTTCTGCAGTCCCTCAAGCCCGGGTATGCTGTCCGTCTTCAATCAATCCACAAAAAATCAAGCAAGAATCATACATCTATAACTTTCCTCACATTACCAAATCGGACGAAACTCACTTAATTTCCAATGAAATATATGTCAAATGATATAGATAAAATCTTTAAAATCTTACAAAAAGTCGCATAGAAACGCTCTCGAGGCAATGGTACGATGAGTATGAAGTCTTGCAGAATATGAATCTGGCAAGGGAAAGGGAGCGATTTTTCCAATTGTACCGTGGAATACTAACTTTGAGAGGAGAACGGTTACATGAAAAGTAGGAAATGGAAAAAAGGGTTGAACGGCTTGCTATCGGTTGGGTTGATTGCAAGTTTGATCGTTCCAACTTTTCCGGCTGTTGTACGATCGGCTACAATAGCGGAAGATTTGATTATTTCGGAGTATGTGGAAGGAAGCAGTTTTAATAAAGCCATTGAGCTATATAACGGGACAGGCGCTCCGGTCAATCTTGGCGAGTACACCTTGGAGCTGTATGCGAATGGGGCAACGGCGCCTTCAGCTACGCTCACATTGTCGGGAACTTTAGCCGAAGATGACACGTATGTCCTGACGCATCGGGATGCGGTGGCAGAGTTAAAAGCAAAAGGGGATTTTGAAAATACGAGCGTCATTAATTTTAATGGGGATGACGCGCTTGTTTTGAAGCATAAAGGAACTATCATTGATTCGTTCGGACAAGTCGGGGTACGCAGCAACTGGGGAACTGACGTGACGCTTGTGCGGAAATCTTCCGTGACGGAAGGGGACCGTGTTATCAATGATTCATTCAACCGTGATGATGAGTGGGTTGTTTATCCGAAAGATACATTTGAATATCTTGGTCAGCATGAAATGGATGGAGGCGGTACTCCTGGAGAACCGGGTGATCCTGAAGATCCAGCTGGAACTGTAACCATTGCTGAAGCGCGCAATATGGCTGTTGGGGAAACCGTGACGATCAAGGGAGTCGTAGCAGCTACCCTCAAAAATACGATTTCCGTCCAAGATGAAACAGGCGGGATCGCAGTCAGGCCGACATCACTTGCAGCAACGGTTGGAGATGAAGTCGTCTTGACCGGAACGCTTGCAGATTATCGTGGACTGCTCCAATTGGACAAGGCAACCCTTGTCGAGAAAAAGGAACAAGTCGGCGCTCCTGCACCTAAAGTCATTACGGGTGCGGATGTAAACGAAGCCAATGAATCTCAGCTTGTTACGGTGCATAACGTCATTCTTTCCGACGTGCAGGCAGGTAGCGGATGGGCGAATTACTTGGCAACAGATGGAACGGAATTCATTGTTCGTGATGAAACAGCTGCACTCGGACTTGCAGTTGGAACGACGTATGATTCCATTACAGGTATCGTTCAGCAGTTTGACAACGACTATCAACTAATTCCGCGTTCCGCGCAAGATATCGTAGTCGACAGCTCCATTGTCCAGCCGGTTATCGCAACGCCTGGAAGTGGAACGTATGTCGGGGGCACAAAGGTATCGCTGTCGACACAGACAGCTGATGCGGACATCCTCTATACATTGGATGGAACGAACCCAATTGCAAATGGCGCCACATATGCGGAGCCAATTGACATTCAAGAATCAACAACTATCCAGGCGGTCGTTCGAACAAATGACGGTCGCTACAGCGATGTAAAAACATTCACTTACACGATTACTGAAAGCTTGAAAATCCATGACATCCAAGGGGATGGCCATGTATCGCCTTTCAATAATCAAGTAGTTGAAGGCGTTGAAGGGATTGTGACGTACAAGTACGAACTGAACGGTTCGACGTATTACCATATCCAAACGCCTGACGATCAACGTGATGGTGATTTGAATACTTCGGAAGCGATTGTTCTCTATAGCGGAAAAGACAAATGGAAACTAGCTATCGGTGATTTGGTGTCTGTATCAGGTCAAGTAAGCGAATATGCGATTGATGGATACGCGGACAGACAAGAAACTGATTTGAAAACGACACAGATCAATGTTCGGGATGACCGTGGCGGCAAGGTGACGATCCTTAAACGCAATGTTCCACTGCCTACCCCGTTTGTCATCGATGAAACAAAATTGCCGGCATCGCATATTGCAAGCCCGAACTTTGCGGAATTCGATCCGACTAAATATGCGGCAGATTTCTGGGAAAGCCGTGAAGCGATGCTCGTGGAAGTCGGGACTGTGAAGGCAGTCGGGCCACAGCAGCATGGCGATCTTGTAACAGTATTTGAAAATGTTCCGACTGAGACGATTATGGGCGGAATTCTTCTGAAGGAAAACGATGAAAACGCGGATCGCGTCCAATTCAGGTTAGAGCCGAACGGACCGGCACGCGAGTTTGAAGTAGCGACAGGCGACCGATTCGAAGGTCCAATCACAGGGGTCGTCGGCTATTCATTCCAAAACTATAAGATTTACACGTCATTAGATACGATGAGAGCGGCCCATCGCAAAGGGAACGCAACACCTGAAAAGACGACGATTGTGAAAGCGGATGACAAGCTGACAATCGCTTCGTATAACTTAGAGAACTTCTCTAACAACCGGAAAACGACATCCGATGACAAAGCAAGAAAACTGGCAAGAGCTTTCGCATCCGACATGCAGAGCCCTGATATCGTCGGTATAACCGAGGTGCAAGACAATAACGGACCAGATGCAGGCGATTCACGTGCCAATGAAAGCTACGAGCGTCTCATCCAAGCGATTGTCGATGCAGGCGGTGTGCGGTATGAATATGTCAATATCGATCCGGTCAATAATGCAGACGGCGGTCAGCCGAATGCCAACATCCGTGTCGGATTCTTGTACAATCCGGCCCGTGTCTCATTGACGGAAGGCAGCCCAGCAGGTGATGCAACGACTGCCGTTGGCTATGAAAACGGAAAATTAACATTGAACCCTGGACGTATTGATCCGAACAATGAAGCATTCGTGAGCAGCCGAAAGCCGCTTGCGGCACAGTTCGACTTCCAAGGGGAGTCTATTGTCGTCATTGCGAACCACTGGAATTCAAAGAATGGGGATACACCGGCATTTGGTGCAATTCAGCCACCGGTTCTTGGCAGTGAAGTACAGCGGAAGAAAATCGCGAAAATCGTCTATGATTTCATCGGAGAAATCAAAAACGCAAATCCGGATGCGTATGTCGTATCCCTAGGAGATTTTAACGATTTCCAATTCTCTCAAGCGATCAAAATCCATGAGGGCGAGTTAATGACGGATATGATCAACCGGGTAGAAGAATCCGATCGTTACTCCTATGTCTACCAAGGAAATTCACAAGTGCTCGACCATATTCTAGTTTCAAATAACCTGGCGGATCAGACGGAAATTGATATGTTGCATATCAATGCTGATTTCACAGACATGGCAGGACGTGCGAGCGACCATGATCCGGTCATGGTACAAATCGAGTTTAAAGCTCCAGTTATTTGGGAACCGGTTCCGATTAAGAAAGTGTATACATTAGTGAATGAGCATAAAAAGCAGATCGTTGTAGCAGAACCAAGTGTCTCCGTTTCAATGGATGCGGCATCTTCTCTAAAGGAAGGCCTTTATTTAAAAGGGGATTATGTAGAGTTGACGGGAGATGGCTTCAAGACGAATCGCGTCATTCTACAGCCAAAGAAAAAAGGCTTGATCGTAGATATGAAAGGCACCGAAATGGGGCATGTCATTGTTGAAGGATCGAATCCTCTAGAAGTCAGAGGAGCGGAGAATATCCGGAAAATCGACTTTGTAAAAGGTGCAGATCCATCAAAAGTTGTTTTCTACAACTCAAAAGGCAAGCGGATTCAGGTACCGGCTGTCAATCAAGCACCCGTTGTGACGAAGCCGATTGCCAATAAAAATGTGAAAGTCGGAGAGACGATTACCATCAATCTCTCCGAGCATTTCTCTGACCCGGATGGCGACAAATTAAGTTATTCAGCGACAAAGGGAACAGTCGATCTAGGAAAAGGAACTTTGACGCTTTCTCTTGAAAAAGGGGATCATATAGTCGGTGTCACAGCGACGGATGGAGAAAAGACAGTCACTGCAAGCTTTACAGTAGTCGTAACGGAAGAAGAAGCAACTCCTGAAAATGACTATTATAAAAATGCTGTTGGAAAAGAAGGGCAGGCATTGAAGACAGCCCTTCATGATATCATCGCGGATCATCGGAAACTGACATATACCCAAGTGTGGGATGCATTGAAACAGACAGATGAAGATCCGTCCAATCCAAACAATGTCATTTTGCTCTACTCCGGCGAATCACGCTCGAAAGATCGGAATGGAGGTAATGTCGGCGACTGGAACCGAGAGCATGTCTGGGCGAAGTCACACGGCAACTTTGGAACATCAGTCGGTCCGGGAACAGATATTCATCACTTACGTCCAACAGATGTCCAAGTGAATAGCTCGCGTGGAAATCTAGACTTTGACAATGGAGGAAGCCCGGTAAGCGGGTGTAACGGCTGTTACAAGACAGCGAACTCCTTTGAGCCGCCAGATCGGGTGAAGGGCGACGTGGCGAGAATGCTGTTTTACATGGCGACACGCTATGAAGCGGGCGACCGAGTCGATCTTGAGCTGAATGAACGTTTAGGAAACGGAAGCGCGCCATATCACGGCAAGCTGTCAGTTCTTCTTGAATGGCATAAGCAGGATCCGGTCGATGCCTTTGAACGCAATCGGAATGAAGTCATCTTTTCCATCCAAGGCAACCGAAATCCTTTTATCGACCATCCGGAATGGGTAGAGTCCATTTGGGGAAAAACAAGCACAGAAGACTTACGGAAAGCTTCATAAAAAACGAAAAAACCAGAGATGCTTATTCTCTGGTTTTTTTATGTAATAAATAAAAGATTTCTAGACAAAATAGTAAATCGGGAGTATTCTATTAGCAGTATATGGAACTTGATTGAAAGGAAGATGAATACATTGAAGAAATGGATCACCGCATTATTTGCACTGCTAATCGCACTCACATTTTCAGTCAGCTCTGCACCAGTCGAAGCGAAAGGCGAAAAAGTAGTAGCCTATAAAAACTGCACCGAGCTGAACAAGGTTTACAAAGGCGGCGTTGCCCAATCTGCGAACGTGAAAAATAAAGGCGGCAAAACGAAGTATACGCCCTTTGTATCGAAAGAGCTCTATAATAAAAATACCAAGCTGGATCGTGATAAAGATTTAATTGCTTGCGAGAAATAAGGCAGACAATGGATTTAATAATAAACCGGCTGTGAAAGAGGGACTATCCTTCATTCGCAGCCGGTTTTGCTTATTAACACCCTAATTTATAGTACGAATTTACCTTTTACATAAATAAGTTCAATTTATAGCTGAATGACCCCCAGAAAATCAAACTATAGTTCGAACAACTAGTTGTCAGCAAAGACAAAAACGTAAAAAAGGATGATGAGAATATGAAAAAGAAATGGAAGAAATCCGGAGTAGCACTATTAATTGCAGGTTTGACAGTATCAGGGACAGGCTATGTATGGGCGAATGCTGAGGAAGTAATCGATCTTAGCAATCTGAATAAAAAAGCGGATGAAGCAGCAGCTACTACAGCAGAAGAGACAGAGGCTCCAAAATTCGAAACATCAGAAAGTACTGAGGTGCCAGCAGTTTCGAATGAGTCCAAAGATGACAATGAAGAAAAAGCAGAGGGCCAGGAAAAGGAAGATCAGGCTGAAGAAAAATTGCCAGCAATTCCGGAGGGCTATACTGCAGGCAACCTGGCAGCACTAGCAAAAGCTTATGACAAAGTGGAAAATCCAAACGCCAAAGCATCTATTAAACGCAACTACGAACGCGCTTTAGAAAAGTGGGAAGCGAAACAATCAAAAGAATCGACTGTAAAGGCAGACAATAAAGCGGAGCAAACGACAGAAAACAAAGCATCCGAGTCTTCAATCGAGGAAAAAGATGAAAACGTAGTTGCAGAACCAGTAGTAAATCAAGAAGTAAAAACAAAAGCACAAACAAACATGGAATTAAAGACAGAGCGTAAAGCTTTAAAAGTAAAACAAAAAGAAGAACTGCGTGTGCAAAAGCAAAAGCAAAAAGAGGAATTCCACGCTCTTAAAGCGGCTCAGAAAGAAGTGCGGACCGAGTTGAAAGCGAAAGAGAAAGCAGCTCGAGCAGAGTTAAAAACTACTGAAAAAGAACTGCGTGCCGAAGTGAAGGTAGAGCGTAAAGCAGAAAAAGCCAAAAAGCAAGTTGAGAAAAAAGAGAACCACAAGTAAAAATTACCAGGCAAAACATCTTTTCAATACCCGGTGCACCCATTACAATCATAAGCAATCGGGTTTAGTGGGAACGGAGGGTATGTATGTTCTTGTCATTAATTCAAGGAATGTTTCATAGCAGAAAAACAGACCATACATTACACGAACTAGTATGCAAGGCGAAAAGAGGGGATGAGGAGGTCATGAACGACCTCCTCTCCACCTATACGCCATTCATGAAAAAAACAGCTTCCTTCATTTGCAACCGTCGTATTGATGAACATGATGATGAATTTAGCATAGCAATGAATGCATTCTATGAAGCAATAGTAAAGTTTGAAACGGCACATTACGCTTCTCTGACAACATTTGCGTATTTGATTATCAAGAGAAGACTCATTGACTTCATTCGAAAAGAAACGGCAAATAGCACTCCCGTCCTTCTTGTGGATGCAAACAAGGAGGCGGATTTAAATATAGATGATCAACATCCTGTTTTCACTAAGGTTTCCATGCATCAATATACAGAAGATTATCAAGCCAAAGAAAGAAAAGACGAGATACATCGATATAATGAATTGCTTTCAACATACGGATTATCGTTCGGTGAATTAAGCCGAACATCACCAAAGCATGCGGATACTAGAAGAACAGCCATCCAGATTGCTCAAATCATAGCTGAAACGCCCACTCTTTTCGATTTCATGGACCACAAGAAGCAGTTACCGATAAAAGAGCTGGAGAGTCTAGTGGATGTATCCAGAAAAACAATTGAGCGGCATAGGAAATATATTATGGCTATCGTTCTGCTATTGAAGGGCGATTTTATATACATACAGGATTACATTAAAGGGGACGTCATATCATGCGTACAAATAGAGGCATAGTTTGCGAGACGAAAACTGCATATACCGTGTTTTTGACGAGCGATGGTGAATTTGTGCGCGGATGTCCTATTGGCGATAACCCTGAAATTGGCCAAGAGGTGGAGTTTCGTCCAATTTCGTCGCCCCGCCTCCATAAGAAGCCTTTACTATACGGCCCTGTTATTGCTGCTGCAATGCTTTTGGTAGTTCTCTTTGCATCTATTTATCCTGATAACGAAAAAGCACTTGCCTATGTACAAATGGAGTCGAAAGCTGCTTTGGAATTCGGTGTGGATCAACGTGGCATGGTGGTTGGCTATCATCAATTTGGCGATACGCAGAAGTTGGTATCTGAAACGTTACTTTCTGGGTGGGTTGGATTGCCAATCCATGATGTTCTGGGGAAGGCTGCGCATGAGATAGCTGATGAAAGTGGTGCAGAGGAGATGGTAGTGACGCTTGTCTTCAAAGATAATGAAAAAAGCGCCAAGATGAAAGATATTATGAATACCGCTATCAAATCGGCCCGCAACAGTCAGGCAGAAGTGAAGTTACAGGTAGTTGAGAGCTCCGAACAAGAACGAAAACTAGCAAAGAAAAAAGATACCTCCATTCAGCAATATAAAAAGCAACAAAACATTCAGCCGAAGTCCCATAATTCCAATACCGATATGAAAAAAGAAGTAGAAAATGAAAAGAGAGTAAAAGAGCACAACGGCGGACCAGTACAGAAGGAAAAAGCCATTCAACCGCATTCCGAACCGGAAATGCGACAGAATGGACAGAAGAACACAACGAAAGACATTATAGAGAAAGAGCCATCTGAAAATATTCCGTCCAGAGAAGTTGCTGAAAAACGCCAAAACAACACTCGTAAAACGGAGTCGGTCGATACGGGAAAAGGAATCAAAGGCAATTCACAAAAGAATCCTGTTGGCAATGGGCAGAAACCAAAGAAGCCGGAATCTCAGAGTCATCACGGCATAGGGAATCAAAAAGGTAAAAATATTCATCAGGAAAATAAGAAACCAGATGAGGCGTCCAAGTGAAATACACCCCAAAAGTTAGAGGAGATATCTAACTTTTGGGGTGTATTCATGTAAAGTTATCGAATTAATATTTTTATATCCTTCTCATTTGCATTTGTTAATTCATCAAGATGTTCACTTACTTCCTTATTGTACGCTGCTAATTCTTCGTTAAATGCTTCTAGCTTACGGAATGCGTTTTGTGTATATTCCATTATATACAAACTTCTTACACTTGTAATTTCTAGCCACTCTTTAAAATATTCGTCAGGATCCATACCCAACTTTCCAGCCTGCGATTTTATAAACGCTCGCTGAGAATTTTCCATTTCAATGTCGTCTAGAGACATCGTTTTCCATGTTTTCGTCATCGAATCGATTTTATCAGGTACGTCTGAATTCATTTTTTTAGCTTCTTGTATCATTAATTCCATTCGTACAGCATCATCAATACTATTCAATACTTCGTTGTCTGCATACAAAAAACGCAATTCACCTATTGTAATCTCCTTGTCTCTCACAATTGCCGCAACGTCGCTGTCCTCATAATCTTTTAAACTTCTTTGATCGTTATGATCACAGCCTATAAGCGAAAACACTAACGACATAGTAATTATAAAAAGAGAGAGTGTCTTCAAGAAAACAAGCCTCCTAACAATACTTACTTTCCTATATACGAAATAAAAGTGAAAGTTCCGATAAAAGTGAGGAAAGTGAAAATCTTTACAGAAAGAGTCAAAAGTCTAACACGGCACAGAACATTTCCTAGTTTGTGTAGGAGTAACTTGTCATGACAACATTGTGAGTAAAGATGTGTTTCTATATAATGAATACATAGAAAAGTTAGAAAGGAGACACAACCCATGAAAAACTATCTGCAATCGAAAGAGTCTGAGATGCTGGCGTTGTTGGAGCGGCTTGTATCTATTGATTCCGGTTCTTCACATAAGAAAGGCGTTGACAACGTAGGAGAGGTGTTGCGCGAACAGTATACGCAGATTGGCTTCTGCCCGAAGATGTACGAGCAATCGGAAAATGGGGATAACATCGTTTTAACTTTGCAGGACAGCGAGATCAAACCGACTATTTTGTTTATCGCCCATATGGATACGGTCTTTAAAACAGGTACAGCGAAGCAGCGCCCGTTCACAGTCAAAGGGGACCGGGCTTATGGGCCGGGGGTCATCGACATGAAAGCGAGCCAGGTTGCTTTGTTGTATGCGATGAAAGCGCTCAAAGAGCATCATCCGGAGGTGCTTGGGCATGTGCAGATTGTCTTGAATGGGGATGAAGAGATCGGGTCGCCGACGTCCCGATCACTGATTGAAGAATGTGCGGCAGGAAAACAATATGCTCTTGTCATGGAGCCGGCGCGGAAAGACGGCTCTCTCGTAACTGCGCGACGAGGCGGTGGACGATATACGATGTATATTAAAGGCAAGGGGGCTCACTCGGGCATCGAACCGCAAAATGGTATCAGTGCGATTGAGGAACTGGCGCATAAAATTATTAAATTGCATGCCCTGACAGACCATGAAGCGGGCGTCAGTGTCAGTGTCGGCATCGTTGAGGGAGGGGAATCAGTCAATACGATTGCCCCTTCGGCAGTAGGGCATGTGGATGTTCGGATTACATCCGCGGATCAGGCAGAGTGGCTGGATCGGAGTATACGAGAGATTTGTGAGGTACCGGATGTGGCTGGAACGTCTATCGTTTTAGAAGGTGGCCTCAACCGTCCTCCGATGGAGAAGAATGAGCAAACGGTGGAGTTGCTAAGCATTATTCAAGAGGTTGGCAAGGAGCTGGGGATTACCATTACGGATGTCGCAACAGGCGGCGGGTCGGATGCTTCGTTTACATCCAGCTTAGGAATCCCTACAATTGATGGTCTTGGACCAATTGGAGGAAATGCACATAGCGATGAAGAATATTTGGAAATTGCATCTTTTGTGGAACGCACTGAATTGCTTGCGAAGGTTCTAGTAAGGCTGCTCGGAAAACAATAGAGATTAGAGGCACCATGGAAGATATTTTCCGTGGTGTTTTATTATGGAAAAATAAATATCTATTCAAAATGGATGATTTTCAATTGCCTTCTATCTATATTTAAATAGTATTGAAAGTATAATTCTTCATTTCGAGATTTTTTATTCGGCGGGTTGAGAAAAATTTATGGAGACTATTAAATATAGAACTTTCGTACCGATAATTTAAATATAATATCAGGTAATGGTATTAAATAGGGGAGATTTTATTCTGGAAATAGTGTTTCCCTTGCACTAGGGGGTAAAGTTTTACAAGGGAAAGTTATTGTAATGAAACTACTAAATCATGGTGAGGAGTCTAGGTATGACAATTGGAAAAAAGATTTATGGTGGTTTCGGTATTGTTCTTTTAATATTGGTTACATTTTCTATTTACAGTATTTCTCAACTGAAGAATGTGAAGAGCGACTATGAAGAAATGATTGATAACAGAGTTAAACAATCTGAACTGGCTAATGATATCCAGAGACAGATGGCTTTGCAAGGTCTCTATATCCGGGCATACATATTACAACAGGATGAGCATTCCTTAAACAGTCTGAAGGAAAACCAACAAATATTGAAAGACCGTGTAAAAGAACTAGAGGGGTATGTTCATTCTGATGAGATGAAAGGATACCTTAAGGAAGTTCAAGAGAAAATATTACTATTCGACCAAGGGGCACTTGGAATAGTTGAACAGGTTCAAAAGGGCAATTTGGACGAAGCGGCTATAGCAATGAACGGCGAAGTTCGCGAGGCGAACATGGGGATAGAAGAAGCTGCTCAAAAAATGGTCGATTATCAAACTGAACATGTTTCACTTGATCGAGCAACGACTGATAAGAAAGCCTCTCAGGCAATGCGAGGGTTAATTGTTAGTTCAATATTTGACGTTTTACTCGGTTTACTAATAGCAACACTAATTAACAGGAATATTTCTAGGCCGGTAAAGCGTTTGGCAGAAGCATCTAACATTATTGCGAATGGAGATCTGACAAAAGAAGATATAATTGTTAAATCAAAAGACGAGCTAAAAGAATTGGCTACTGCATTTAATAAAATGAAGCAAAATTTGCGTACTGTCATAGGACATGTGAACGAAAGTGTGTTACACGTTACTGCGTCCGCGGAGGAACTTTCGGCAAGTACTGAAGAGGTAACCCGCTCTTCTCGAGGAGTAAATCGTAATATGGAAGAAATGTTAGGTGGCTCCCAAATCGCTGCTGCTTCCGCTAAAGAAAGTTCCTATGCAATGGAGGAAACAGCATCAGGTGTCCAGCGTATAGCAGAATCGGCACAAGGGCTGCTGCAAAATGCTTCAAACACTGAAAAACTTGCAGGCGACAGTGAGAAGTCCGTCATGACTGCAAAAGAGCAAATGAACCTTATTTACGATTCTTCATATCAAACAAATGAGTTAATAAAGAGACTTAGTGAACAGACGGCTGAGATTGAAAATATTACGAAAGTCATTACAGATATTACGGAGCAGACGAATCTTCTTGCATTGAATGCGGCAATTGAAGCTGCACGCGCAGGGGAGCACGGGAAAGGCTTTGCTGTCGTGGCGGATGAAGTTCGCAAACTGGCAGAACAATCAAAGCAATCGGCCACTCAAATTGTCGATGTGACAGCCGAGATTCAAAAAAACACTAAAAACGTGGAACAAGCTGTCTCAAAGAGTTTAGCGAATGTTGAGGCGGGCGTGAAAGTGATCGACGAAGCAGGTGACGCATTTTCAATCATTGTTAATGCAGTCCAAATGATGAATGGACAAATAGAGGAGGTTTCGGCTGCGACGGAAGAAATCTCGGCGAGTGCGGAGCAGGTTTCAGCATCTGTTCAAGAAATAGCAATACAGGCTGATGCTTCAACTAGTCAGAATGAGGAGAATACAGCCGCCATTCAAGAACAATTAGCGACCATTGAAGAGATCAATGCAGTCGCAAATGATTTGAGCAAACGGGCAATGGATCTTCAGGAAATGATTCAACAATTTTCAATATAAACACTAGATGGGACAGCATTCAATTGCTGTCCTTTTTTAAATAATAATATATCTGAATAGTAGTAAAATAACTTGTAATCCAAAGATTCTGTTGATAGTATGAAAGAAATATGATTGGTGATAGGGGGACAACTATGTTAATGATCGACGTTCTTAAGGAGCATGCAACAAATCAGCCAAACAAAGTGTATACTTCGTTCGACGGTCGGGAGTGGACGTATGGCGAGTTCTATGAAAAAGCGAAACGGATAGCAGCTTATTTACAAGCTAAAGAATATGAAAAAAACGATATTATCGCCCTTTATTCGTTAAACTCCGATCTCTTTCTCGTCTGTTACTTCGGCATCCAGCTTGGCGGCTATACGGTCATGCCGATCAATACGAAGCTGGCCGCTCCAGAAGTAGAATATATCTTTCAGCATTCAGAAGCGAAAGCGCTGATTTATGATGACAGGCTGGAAGAGGTGATTCAACAAACAACGCATGATTTTCGTGAGAAATTGTCCCTCGGACCTGCTGGAGACATTATTAGAATCATTGAACAGGAAACTTCCGACTTTGCGCCAGTTTCATTCCAACCGGATGATACGGCCGTCATTATGTACACATCCGGTACGACAGGCAAGCCGAAAGGGGTCATGCTGACACACCAAAATATTGTTTCAACTGCTGAAATTTGGTCCGAATCGATGGAGATAACGAGTGAAGATCGCATGCTCATTTCGACACCACTGTTCCACTGTGCTGCCAGCCATGTGTTTGCGATTCCGGTTACGTACAAAGGTGGAACCGTCATCGTGGAAGAGGCTTTTTCTCCAACCGGAACAGTAGAGCTGATGAAAAAGACGCAGCCGACCATCTTTTTCGGCGTCCCTGCCATGTATACGATACTTCTGAATTTGCCGAACCGGAAGGAGATCGACATCCCTTCTTTGCGGCTGTTCTGTTATGGGGCCGCTCCGATGCCGTATGAAATGGTGAAAAAGTTGAAGGAAACCTTCCCGAATGTGAAAGTACAAAATCTCTATGGGCAGACGGAGAATACACCAGCCGCCTCCACTTTGAAGGATCATTTGGCACTTGAGAAGATCGGCTCAGTGGGGCAGGCCTTGCCGCAAACCGAACTGCGAGTAGTCGATGAATTTGGAGAATCGCTGCCAGTCGGCCAAGTCGGTGAAATTGTCATGAAAGGCCCGCAAGTAATGAAAGGGTATTTGAAGAATGAAGAGGAGACGCGGCGGGCAATACGTAATGGCTGGCTCTATACGGGGGATCTCGGAAGAATGGATGACGACGGTCTTTTGTATATCGTGGACAGAAAAAAGGATATGATCATCCGAGGTGGAGAAAACGTGTATCCTGTTGAAGTGGAAGAAGTTCTTTATCAAATTCCCGAGCTGCTAGAAGCGGCGGTTGTCGGCGTTCCGGATGAAGTTCTCGGTGAAGTGCCGAAAGCCTACGCAGTTGTTAAGGATGGAGAATCAATTACGGAGGAAGAAATTCTCGCTTATTGCCGTTCACAGCTTGCGAAATATAAGCTGCCAGTGGAAGTGGAATTTTTACATGAGCTGCCGCGCAACGCTTCCGGTAAAGTGTTGAAGCACACGCTACGGTCAGCTGGCCACTATGTTAAGTAATAAAAAGGGCGTTCCCAATGGAGACGCCCTTTTTTGCTTATTTAGATAAGAAAATCTCACCTTCAGGCCCGAGCGGAATACCGAGCAGGTACCAAACTGCAAAGAGAATGATCCACATGATGGCGAATGCAATGGAGTAAGGCAATAAAGACGTCATGAACGTTCCGATTCCCATTTTCGGATTATACTTCTTGGCAAACGTCAATGCGATAGCGAAATAGGCGAGCATCGGTGTAATCGGATTGGTTATAGAATCGCCAATACGGTAAGCAGCCTGAGTCAGTGCAGGACTGTAGCCCATAATCATGAACATCGGCACGAAAACCGGCGCCAAAATGGCCCATTTTGCAGATGAACTGGCGATCAGGAAGTTGATCAATGCCGCCACGATAATGAAACCTATGAAGAGCGGGACACCTTTCAATCCAAGTACTTCCAGTGTTTCAGCACCTTTGATCGCAACAATCGGACCGAGATTGCTCCAATTGAAATAAGCAATCATCTGAGCAGCGACAAATGCAATGACGATATACATGCCCATCCCGGACATCGCCTTGGCCAAATGGTCTGCGAAGTCTTTTGAATTTGTAATCGACTTAACGATTTTTCCATAAATAATAGAAGGAACGAGAAACAGGATCATCATTAAAGGAACGAGGCTATCCATTAACGGGGATACAGTCAGCCCACCCGTTTCAGGGTGACGGAAGATGCCGTTTTCCGGAATGGAAAGAGCCAGAACAGTGCCAAGAATGACCGCGACGGAAATGGCAGCCCAAAGCAATCCTTTTTTCTCCGCCGGTGTAACTTTCTCTAGCTCCTCCGTAACACCTTCATATTTGCCGAGTCGCGGTTCCACGATTTTAGTTGTCACGAACACGGCAACGGGAACCAATACGAGTGTGGAAAAAGCAAGGAAGTAATAGTTCATAGCAGGGTTCGCCTTGTAAGACGGGTCATAAATTTGCGCACCGATCTCTGTAAAACCAGCAACGAGAGGATCAAGTACACTTAAGATCAAGTTTGCAGAAAATCCCCCGGCAACTGAGGCATAGGCAGCTGCCAGCCCTGCGATCGGGTGTCTGCCTAATGCGATGAAAATCATGGCAACAATGGGTGGCAATACGACCATTGCCGCATCCGCAGCTGCATTGCCTAAAATGGCAACGAGCACAATAGTCGGCAGAATAATTTTTTTAGGTGCATTGAGAATCGTAGTTTTCATCACAGTTGAGATTAAACCGGTCGATTCTGCGAGTCCGACGCCGAGCATGACAACCAGCACAAGCCCAAGCGGCGGGAAACTCGTAAAATTCTTCACGAGATTCGTCAGGATCATGATGAGCCCTTCGCCATTCAGCAAGTTGACCACTTTAATTTCTTCGCCTGTTCCCGGATTGACCGCAGTCGTGCCGAGCGCTCCAAAAATGGCGGAGCAGATCAAAATGATGACGGCAATATAAACAAATAACATGACCGGGTCAGGCAATCGGTTCCCGTATTTCTCAATAAAATCGAGAAATCGATTAAATAACCCCCTCTTTTCACTCTTTATCTCCATTTCCTTCATTCTTCCATTTCCCCCTTTAATACATATATGTAGTAATGTATTAGTTAATTAACGTTCATTATGTCATATAATTATAGAAATTCAATACTTTCTTTTTAATTAGAGAATGAAAAAGGTTCAAGAGTACTGCTAGCAAGTAAAATTGGCTCATCTCCTTTGCATGCGAACAGCAAAAAACAAAAAAAGCCTGATTTCGATTAATTACGAAATCAGGCTTGGATAATGCTAGGCTTCACGTACATTCGGATAACTGACAATAGAAGAAGTGGCTATACGCTTTTCAATTTCCGATGCAATCGTTTCACCGTGGAATCGGCCGCCTTCAATATAGACGGTATTCGTAATGCCGCCAGTGACTACACCCGCAAGAAAGGCGTTCGTAACATTCGTTTCATACGTTTCTGGATCAAATGAAGGTACAAGAGTGTCAGAATCCAATGTGATGCCGATTTGCTGCAGCAACTGGGTATCGGGCTGGTAGCCGATCAATGAAAACACATAATCATTGGAAATAGTAATCGGTCCAGCAGGAGTATGTAGAGAAACTTCGGAATCTCCAATCTCCGTAACACTGGAATTTGGATAGAACTTTATTTTTTCTTTTTCAATGAAATTCCGGATATCTAGCAGCAAGGAAGGTTTTATTCCTTTGTACACGGAATCCCCGCGATGGACTAAGGTAACTTGAGCACCGTTTCGATACAGATCGATTGCCGCTTCTACAGCAGAGTTTTTACCTCCGACGACCAGCACTTCCTGGCCATAATACGAATGGCCTTCCTTATAATAATGTTTCACTTTCCGTAAATCTTCACCGGAAACGCCGATTTTTCTCGGATGATCAAAAATACCTGTGGCCATGACGAGCATTCGGGATTGGTACGTAATGTCGGCACCTTTCTGATCAACAGTACGGACCGAAAACAAGTCCTTATTCTTTGAAATATGTACCACCTTTTCATGGCATGCAATATTCATGTCATTTCGATCTGTAACAAGGCGGTAGTATTTTAATAACTCCGTCCGGGTCGGCCGCACCTCCTGAGAAATGAAAGGGATATCTCCGATTTCCAAGCGATCGGATGTGCTATAAAAGCGCATATCGAGTGGGCAATCGGCAATCGAATTTACAATAGCGCCTTTCTCGATTATGAGATAAGAAATCTTTCTTTTTTGAAGGGCGAGACCAGTCGCTAAGCCACAAGGTCCTCCGCCGATCACAATGACATCATACATGTAAGGAATTCCTCCGCTCTCCATTGTTTATTTCCGCTAAGGGCAATTGGAAGTGCTAAATCCATTTTCATGCTTTTATGGTTTGCATCCAAAGTAGCCGTCACGAAACACTTGGGCACATAGGCTAGCATAGACGAGTATGCCGAGCGCTAAACAATGGATTGTTCGCAAGGATTGTAGGTTTTTTTAGACTTAATTTTGAACTAAGTATGCTGAGGGAATGAAAAAAGACCGGAAGGCGCAATCGCCTTACGGTCAAATGATGTTTATTTTCCAATTAACTTATTCGCAAATTCCTGGATGGTCATGGCGGAATGAACCCGCTGGCGATTCAATGCGTAAATAGGATCTCCTTGGTAGACGTTTCCTTCATTAATTGTGAAGGCGATTGAAATATGTGAATCCGCTAAGGCTTGAACGGCTTCCTTGCTATATTTCCCGTATGGATACGCATGGGCATAAACGGAGCTGCCATTTGTGAGCAACGGTTCTATTGCTTCATTCGCTTCCTGCAAATCAGCAGCAATGGCATAACGTGACTCCGATTGCATAATGCTTAGATTGGTCATTGTATTGAACATATGAAAGCGATGAGTATGGTTTTGGTAGGAATAAACGTCTTGCGTATTCCTAATATCCTCTTCCGTTACCATGCCGGCTCTGCCAATGCGGCTCGTAATTAGGAATGAAGTGGCTTGGAAGCCGTATTCTTTAAGAATCGGATACGCCAAGTCGACTGTGGACACATAGCCATCATCAAACGTAATAAGGACCGATTTTGCCGGCAATGTACCTTTCTTCTCGACCCAGTGCTCCAGTTGGGCTGGGGTAATGGTCGTCCAGCCGTTTTTCTTTAAATAGGCCATCTGTTCTTTAAACTTCTTCAATTCCAGTTCAGATGCATTGTTGCCAACTTTTCGTTCCACAATATCATGGTACATGAGAACCGGTATACCTGGCTGGATTTGTATTTGGTCCTTACGGATATATCCCGTTTTCCCTCCAACATTGATCGGATAGTAATTTCCTTTCATGCGCTGGAGGTGGACTGTCTCGTTCTTTTGAATCGTTCCGACTGTTTTGGCCTGTAAGGATGGTTTCTCTAAAATCGTGGCGACACCGGTTGTTTTGGCGCGGACCGGATGCACAGCTTTCCAATTGCCGGGGGATTCTTGCGAGAGCGTTGCGCGTTGCTTGGAGAATTTGACTTCTTCACCACCGATTGCCGTGTAGTAATACTTGTCCGATTCCTTAATGACCGCATGGGAAGTCCCTTTCAGAAAAACCGCTACTTTGCCTGTCTCTTTATACACCGGCGTCGTTTCTGTAATATGAACCGCCTTCGGACTGCTTGCATCCGCAATGGCTGGATAGGCTAAGATGAACAGCATCATGATGAACACTAATCGTTTCAATTTCCTTCATTTACCCCTTCGTCCGCAAAAGAGGACCTCCTGGAAGTAGACATCACTTCCAAGATGGCCCCTTGCAGTATTTATTTTCCTTTTATTATAACACGTTTTGGCTCGCCGATTTGATTATTATTTCACTTAGTCCAACTATTATGCAAAACGAGGAATTGGAATGTAATGTCTACATAGTATATCGGCAAAAAGTAGGGAGATGTTAGATTAAAATAACTACTATGTTGATAACTCAAGTGAGAATTGAAATTATTTCCTAAAATAACAAACTTGCTTTTAAAGATAGATTACTATATTATTGTTGAAGTTATTAGAAAATTTTTGGGGGTTGAGTTAAATGAAGAAAAGAAAGTATAGCTTGCTCTTTGTAAGCGCTTTATTAAGTGCATCTCTTCTTTCGGCATGTGGAGATGGGGAAAAACAGGAAGGAACGAAAACGTCAAGTTCAGACGGACTTGATGCCAAAATAGTTACAATAGCAACTGGCGGTTCCTCAGGTCCTTATAATATTATCGGAACGACTCTTGCAAATGAATATTCCAATGAATTCGGTGTCAATTCTAAGCCTCAATCTACAGGAGCTTCCGTTGAAAATATCAATTTAATCAAGGAAGGGAAAGTCGAGATGGCGTTTGTCATGAGTGATGTGTTAACTGAAGCTGTCGAAGGAACTGGTAATTTTCCTGAGAAAGTCGAGAATGTTCAGCAGATTGCCGCTCTTTATCCAAACTACGTGCAAATCGTAACGACTGCCAATTCCGGAATCAAATCAATAGAAGATTTAAAAGGTAAACGTGTAGCTGTGGGAGATCAAAATTCAGGTGTTGAAGTGAACGCAAGAAATCTTCTTGCCGGCTTTGGGATTACATATGATGACTTGAAGGTGGATTACCTTGGTTATGCAGAAGCGGCTGATGGACTGAAATCAGGAAGCATAGACGCTGCGTTTTTAACAAGTGGTTTACCGAATTCGTCAGTTATGGAGCTTGCAGCAAGTATCGATTTAACTCTAGTTGCTGTGGACAGTGCAAAAGTGGAGGAAATCTCTAAAGACCAACCATATTTTGTAGCAATGGACATACCAGCAGATACGTATGGCAATGCAGAAGCTGTTCCAACTGCAGCTATTATGAATGCTTTAGTGGTAAGCAGTGAAATGAGTGAAGATGATGTATACAAACTAACAAAAAAATTCTTTGATAGTCTTGAGACATTAGGCAATTCTCATCAGGCAGCTAATGATATTTCACTAGAAAATGCACAACAAGGAATGGTGGCACCTGTCCACCCTGGCGCAAAAAAGTACTACGATGAACAAAAGTAAATTGTATGTCGGTGGGGGCATGATGCTATTCGTGCTCCTATTTTGTCTTTTTTGGGTGAAGATACCTTCGATTGAGGTGTGTTATCAAAATCAAAGCTTTCTTTTAAAGAGCAATGATTTTCAACTTGGTTGGATTCACTCGGTAGAAAAAGAACCATGGTTTGAAACATACGAATTAAAAGGAGGCGAGCTGTACCTAAAGTCAACAAAATTCAAAACGTTTGGTGCAGGGGTTCCAACGGAGAACCGAATAATAAAGTCTAATGATGGTTTTATCCACATGGTGGTAGATAGAAAGATGAGTGAGGTAACTGTAACTGTATCTGAAAACGTTAAAACTACTCTATACACACATGAGAAAATAATACCTCTATATCAATTGATGGATGATTATGAAACGATCACCATACGTATCGTGAAAATTTCTTTATGGAGGTGGATTTGGGGTGAGTCAATTGATTAAACAAGATAGCAAAGAGCAGGCAGGTATACTTGCCGAATCATTAACAGAAGAACAGCAATCCGAATTACTCGAAAAGTTTGATACCGAATCAAAAGTAAGGAAGTTAAGGAATAAGAAAATCGTTCTATTCGTATCAGCGATCGCTATTTTTTATTCCCTATTCCATTTATATATCACATTTTATCCAATGCCAGCCTTGCAACAGCGTGCTGTTCATGTTGCCATTGGGATAGCCCTCATCTTTTTAATCTATCCTACACATGGAAAACAAGATAGAAGTAAGATTGCTATATACGATTGGCTACTATTCGTTTTAGCGCTTTGGACTGCGGGTTATCTGATTTGGGAGTATTCTGCAATTGTTACCTCCAGGGGAGGAATTCCGAATACTGCTGATATTGTAATGGCTATATTGGCAGTAGTACTCATATTAGAAGCAGCCAGAAGGGTTACTGGCTGGATATTGCCACTCTTAGCTTTGCTATTTCTTTCGTATCCATTTTTCAGCCATATGGATTGGCTGCCGGTGAAGATGATGACAAGGCAATATGATCTTGGAGACATCTTTGGCCAGATGTATTTAAAGACGGAAGGATTATATTCGACCGCAATCGGAGCTTCCGTATCTTTTATTTTTCTCTTTATATTGTTTGGAGCCTTTTTGGCGAAGTCAGGGATGGGACAGTTTTTCAACGATTTAGCACTTGCTTTAGCTGGACATAAACAAGGAGGGCCAGCTAAGGTAGCTGTAATTTCAAGTGGTTTCATGGGAAGCATCAATGGAGCTGCAGTTGCGAACGTAGTAGGAACCGGTGCCTTTACCATTCCGATGATGAAACGTGTAGGATACTCTAAAAATTTCGCGGGAGCTGTAGAAGCGAGTGCATCAGTTGGGGGGCAAATATTACCGCCAATTATGGGGGCAAGCGCTTTTATCATGGCTGAAACGACAGGTGTAAAATACGGAACAATTGCGTTGGCTGCATTGATTCCGGCTGTATTATATTTTTTAGCGGTGATCATGCAGGTCCACTTTAGAGCGGGGAAAGAAAATCTAAAAGGCATTCCAAAGCCTGATCTGCCGCGTGTAAAAGAAGTTATGAAGGAACGCGGGCATTTATTGCTGCCGATTTTATTTCTTGTCTACTTACTCTATAGAAATGTCCCAATTGGACATGCTGCCTTCTATACAATTATTGCTACTATAATTGTGGCGGCAATCCGAAAAACGACGAGAATGTCATTTAAAGATATTTTAGGAGCACTCGATAGTGGGGCACGGCAGTCGCTATCTGTCATGGTTGCATGTGCTGTGGTTGGTATCATTATTGGAGTGGTTAGTTTAACAAGTTTCGGGAATGTGATGACAACCTCCATAGCTAGCTTAGGTGCAGGTTCTTTATTTTTGACTCTGTTCTTTACAATGCTAGCCTCAATGATTCTTGGAATGGGACTGCCATCTATACCAGCATATATTATTACAGCTACAATGGCCGCCCCGGCATTGGCTGCTTTTGATGTTCCGATTCTAGTTGCTCATATGTTTGTTTTTTATTTCGGGATCTTTGCCAATATTACTCCGCCTGTTGCATTGGCAGCTTTTGCTGGAGCAGGTATTTCAGGAGGAGACCCGATGAAAACAGGTTTTACGGCATTGAAGCTATCAGCTGCCGGTTTTTTGATCCCTTATATGTTTGTCTATAATCCAGCTATGTTAATGCTCGATACGACAAACGTAGCTATGAATGCAAGAGAGTTTCCTGTTGCTGCTACATTAGATATCGCATTGATAACTATTACGGCGGTCGTTGGAATTATTGGATTGAGTGCTGCTATAGAGGGATATTTCAAAACGAATTTGAACGTAGTTGGAAGAATTGTTTTGGCAGCAGGCGCCCTAATGTTAATCATACCTGAAACGATTACTGACGTAATAGGAATCATAGCAGTTGGTATAATGTTCTTCCTTAACTCTGTAAAAAGCAAACGAGCCGATGTGATACAAGCGAATAGATAAGTATCAAAAAAAGTGAAGGGATTCCTTCACTTTTTTGATTCCCCCACACTACGAAAAAAGTATCGATAAAGTTAGAAAAAAATGTATACTGAAACTATAAGAAGAAAAGGGGCGATTGATCTGTTAAAAAGACCTAGTGTACGATATATTCTTTTGTTTATCACAGCCATTCTGTTTTATTTGCCATTCGCCTCTTTGGCTTCAGCCGAACCGATTGAGGATATACGGCAGCTGATCCGGGATGAATACGTGGATTCTGTTCCTGAATCCGTATTATCGAAGAAGACGGGAAAGGAGATAACAGATGGGCTCGATCCGCATTCTGTTTACCTAACGAAAAAGGAATTTGAAGGATTTATCAACGCGATTGACCAGCGCATTGTCGGGATTGGTATTGTGCTTGAAGAGCATGCAAAAGGCGTGAAAATTATTTCAGTCATTCCAAAAAGCCCGGCGGAGCAAGCGGGAATACTGCAGGGCGACGTCATTACAGATGTGAATGGAACTTCCATTGCGGGCAAGGCAGTGCAGTCCGCTGTTACTTTGATTGGAGGGGAAGAGGGAACAGTCGTCACACTATCCATTCAGCGACCTGGAGTTTCACAAGCGATTACGATGAAGGTGAAGCGGCAGGAAATTCATTTGCCTGTCGTGGAGTCGGCCATGCTGGGCGGGCATATCGGCTATATCCGTTTAAACAGTTTTTCCAATGAGGCTGCGGGTGAGATGAATGAAGCCATCCGTTCGTTGAAAGGGGCTGAAAGCTGGATCGTCGACTTGCGGAATAATGGGGGCGGCTATATTACTGCAGCTCAAGATGTGGCGGGATTCTTTCCTGAAGTCCGTTATGCCTTTCAGTTGAGGGAGAAAAATAAACAACCGATGCTGTACGAAGCGCATCGGCAGAAAAATATGCTGGAAGGACCAGCCGCTTTATTAATTAATGAATACAGCGCCAGTGCATCCGAAATGGTTTCAGCGACAGTGAAGGAGAAAGGTGCAGCGACCTTATATGGACAACGGTCTTATGGCAAAGGGACGATGCAATCGATGTATCCATTTACTGATGGCAGTGTTTTAAAGCTGACGACCGCGCGGTTTTATTCTCCAGAAGGGCAAGCTGTCGATCAAGTGGGAGTGCTTCCTGATCAAGAAACAGAGATTGGAGACGAACTTATCCAAGCCCATCGTGATCTGCTGATTTCCAGTTTGCAAGGATACTCGCGCATGCGTCCACTGCTTAATGTGCCAAAAACAAAGACATTTACAATAGAAATGAACACAAAGATGAATTGGAAGACGCTATCATCCAACACGGTGCAATTGATTGAACTGGGCGGCGAAGAAGTGCCTGTGACAATTCAAGAAAAGAACAGCACGACGTTACACATATCTCCGAAAAAACAATTATTGGCAGGGGGCAAATACTTGTTGGTTGTCCATCCGAAAATAACGAGTCAAGCCGGTAAACCAATGAAAAAAGGGATTTATGTTGAGGTTCAAGTAAAATAACAAAAAGAAAGAGCTATCCCATTGTCTGTTAAATGGTGAAGCTCTTTTTCGTTTTCTTTTCTCGGGGTGATTGGGTAACAGGATGTAGGTGACGTCGCTGAATTTCTCGTTCCAGTAAAAGGATAAAATCCCGGCACAGCTGTAAGTCTTTAGCTTTCGAATAGCTTTCCAGGAGAAGATCATCAGGCATTTCACTCATTACAATTCACCTCCAAAATAGTTCTAATTAAAAATCATTCATCATATTGTAGTAGGTGGTGCACTGGAGTTACTCTTACTTTAGCAGAAAATAAAATAAGGAACAACCGTTCTATTTATCCACACAAGCAAGTGGATAAGTTGTGGTTAAGTTGTTTATAAAGGCGGAAAGCCAGTGTTTGAGGTGGGGATATTGTGTATAATGTTATCCACAGTTGTGGGCGGTGGGGGATCGTGTCGAAACTTTATTCTGATTAATTAAATTGTCAGTATAATTTAGCGCTTTTTGTCGAATTACGTATTGTTATTTTTGCTCTCTTCAGATAATGTGTTTCTATAGGGAAGTTTGGGGGGATCAAATTGTTTCAATTTGATACATTGGGACAGGAAATTGTGGAGGAGTTGTCCAGCTTAATTCAAGAGCAAGTGATTTTGACGGATCGTCGCGGTTTTATTCAAGCCAGTACGGATCCAAAACGAATCAATCAATTTCATGAGGGAGCTTTGCTGAGTTTGCGCCAAAAAAAGATCCTCTATATGACTGACAAGGAGCTGGAAAGACTCAGGGGTGTACGAAAAGGAATTGTTTTGCCGCTTATCATCTCTGGTGAGCCGATTGCAGTTCTTGGTATTACAGGCGAACCGGAAAAAATTCAACCGCAGGCGCAGTTGATTTTGCGGGTGGTCGAGTTATTCATTCAAGATAGTTTGAAAAGGAAAGAGAAGGAAGAGAAAGTACGGGAACGGGAATTTTTCGTTTTTGAATGGCTCACTTCGTCCAAAAAAGATGAGCGTTTTCTGGAACGGGGCACCCTGCTCGGGATAGATGTTGAAAAATACAAACAAGTCGTTGTCATCGAAGCAGTTAATGACGATGACCAGTTTACTGTGGAAGAGTTGGACAGCTTTATTGTGATTCAAAATATCCATCCGGAAATGAAATTGACCCGGTGGGGACAAAATAAACTCCTTCTTTTATTGCCTGATATTCCAGAAGACAAATTAATGAACGAGCTCGAATATTTCCTGCTGCATCTTAAGAGAAGAAAAAAAATCGCGGTGGCCGCCGGTATTGGAGGCAGTGCGCACCCTCTCGAGTTAGGAAAATCTTTTAACGAGGCCGAACGGGCAGTAGCCGTCTCCAAAAGAGTAGGCAGAGTCGTGCTAGAACGCGAGCTCCGTTTTGATTTAATCATCCAAAGCCTGCCCGAAACGACATGCGACGAATTCATTCGCCGGACGGTTGAACCGCTCGGCAGTGATATGGAATTGCTCCACAATTTACGGATCTGGTTCAGTGAAAATCAATCCATGCAAAATACAGCACAGAAGCTTCATATCCATAAAAACACGTTAACCTATCGACTCCAAAAAGTGGAACAGCTGACCGGACTTTCTGTATCCGATATCCATGACGTATTCCTCCTTTACCTAGGCATTCGCCTTTGGGATGAGAGGGCAAGCCGCCTTGTTACGATGTAGCAAGGTTTTTTTGTTTGTAAAGGGCACTTTAGATGCTCAGACAAGTCACTCGGAATATTTCTGTAAGCTCTTGATTCGCGAACCGCTCGTATCTTTGCCTGAACCACTCGTATAATCCGTCAATCGCTCGTATATTTCCAATACCGCTCGATTCTCCGGTCAAACCTCTCGTATAAGTTGGCAACCGCTCGTATCTTTGCCGGAACCACTCGTATAAACCGTTAACCGCTCGTATCTTTCCAATGCTGCTCTGTCGAACCACTCGTATATTTTGTGGACTCTTCGAATAAGCAGGCTAACCGCTCGTATCTTTGCCTGAACCAATCGTATAATCCGTCAACCGCTCGTATATTTTCAATACCGCTCGATTCTCCTGTCGAACCTCTCGTATAAGTTGGCAACAGCTCGTATATTTGCCGGAACCACTCGTATAAACCGTTAACCGCTCGTATCTTTCCAATGCTGCTCTGTCGAACCACTCGTATAAACCGTTAACCGCTCGTATCTTTCCAATGCTGCTCTGTCGAACCACTCGTATATTTTGTGGACACTTCGAATAAGCAGGCTAACCGATCGTATCTTTGCCTGAACCACTTGTATAATCCATCAACCGCTCGTATATTTCCAATACCGCTCAATTCTCCTGTCGAACCACTCGTTTAAGTTGGCAACAGCTCGTATATTTCGTGAACCGCTCGAATAAGCAGTCTAACCACTCGTATCGCGTTCCTACCTGTGATGATTTCTATTGAAATTGAATCTACCGGGACACAAGACACCATTATTAAACTCCATAATCAAACCAATCCTCATTCACTCTAACAGACTAAAGTATCATCCTCATTCGACCTTTTGTATGAGTTTATCACTAAACATTTCCTGCGACTTTTGTACAAAGAACCAAAAATTATGTCTAAATTTTGTCGAAAGGTTGTGTGTGCGACTATATCATATAAATCTTCAGACTATTAGAATGAAAACAAGAATCAGAAAGTTGAAGGGGGCGGGTGAATGGATGAACGGGTGATGGAACAGCTGATTGCGATCACTGGCCGTTCTTATGCGAAGACGACGACCGCTCAGAAGTTGGCTTATTCCTATGATGCGACCGCGAATTTTCAGGCACTGCCTGATTTGGTGTTGTCGCCATCTTCGATAGAGGAAGTACAGGAAATCGTGAGAGTGTGTGCCGCGAATGAGGTGCCGATCGTTTCTCGTGGTTCCGGAACCAATTTGGCAGCGGGCACGGCGCCGACGTCAGGGGGCGTTGTTCTTCTGTTCAATCGAATGAATCAAATTCTGGAGCTGGATGAGGAGAATTTGACGATTACGGTTCAGCCGGGCGTCATTACTCGGGAGATTAATGAAGTGGTGGAGTCGAAAGGCTTCCTGTATCCGCCAGATCCGAGTTCGATGAAGATTTCAACGATCGGCGGAAATGTTGCGGAGAATTCCGGTGGATTGCGTGGATTGAAATATGGCGTGACCCGGGATTATGTAAAAGGGTTGAAGGTGGTTCTGCCATCCGGGGAGCTGCTGACGACCGGAGGAAAGTTGACGAAAGACGTGGCGGGCTATGATTTGACGAGTTTGTATGTCGGTTCGGAAGGGACACTTGGGGTCATTGTCGAGATTACACTTGGATTGATTCCGGCGCCGAAGACGAAACAGACACTGCTCGTTTTCTATGACAAATTGGAAAAGGCGGCGGAGACGGTTTCGGCGATTATCGCTGCGAAGATCGTACCGGCTACGCTGGAATTCATGGATAAAGGGACGATCGAGACAGTTGAGGATTATATGAAAATCGGTCTTCCGACAGACTGTGAAGCGATGCTGCTCATTGAGCAGGATGGCGAACCTGCAGTCGTTACGGAAGATATGAAACTCATTCATCAGATCTGTCAGGAGAAAGGTGCCACTTCTACACAAATGGCACAATCAGCCGAGGAAGCGGAACAGCTGAGCACCGCCAGGCGGGTTGCCCTGTCGGCACTAGCGAGAAAACGTCCGACGACCATTTTGGAGGATGCAACGGTGCCGCGATCGGAAATTGCCAATATGGTGAGAGCTATCCAGGAAATCGCGAAAAAATATGACCTTCTCATTTGTACATTTGGCCATGCAGGCGATGGAAACTTACATCCGACCATCTTAACGGATGTGCGGGATGAGGATGAGATGACACGTGTTGAAATGGCGTTTGCCGAGATTTTCAACCAAGCGATTCAGCTCGGCGGAACGATTACCGGAGAGCATGGTGTCGGAGAAATGAAGGCTCCCTATTTGGAATGGAAAATCGGCACGGCAGGCATCGAATTAATGAAAGCGCTTAAATTAGCGGTTGATCCTTTGAACATCATGAATCCAGGCAAGATTTTCGCCAAGGATTCGAAGAAGAGAGTTGTGGTGCACAATGGGTAGCCTTCAGGCTGAAAAAATCAGGCAATCCTTCGTCACCCGTGTGAATGAAGACCGTCTGATGGATTGCATGCGGTGCGGTTTCTGTCTTCCGGCCTGTCCTACGTACATCCACTCCGGACATGACGAGACCCAATCACCGCGCGGCCGGATTGCCTTGATGAAAGCGGTTCGGGACGGTGTGGTTGAATGGGATGGTTCCATTGAGGAAGCATTTGACCTTTGCCTCGGCTGCCGGGCTTGTGAGCCGGCCTGTCCGGCTGGTGTGCAGTATGGCACGCTGATTGAGGAGACGCGAGACGCTATCGTTTCTGCGAAAGATCAATCGCTCAAGGAAAAGCTCATCCGCAAAGGGGCGTTTGACCATCTGTTTGCGGATCAGCGAAAAATGCAGGCTGCAGTGAAACTGGTAACATTTTATCAAAAAACAGGACTGCAAAAAGTGGTGCGGAAAATCGGGTTCTTGGAATTATTCCCTTCCTTTATGAAAGATATGGAGCGGGCTTTGCCGGAACCACCGAAGCGAAAGAGGGATTCCGTATTGCGAAGTCCGGCAAAAACAAAAGTTGCCTTCTTTACAGGCTGTCTCATGGACACGATGTTCAAGGAAACGAACCGGAATACGATCGAGCTTCTAGAACGGTTAGGATGCGAGGTTGTCCTTCCAAAAGGCCAGCAGTGCTGCGGAGCGTTGCAAGGTCACAGCGGGGAAATGGAGCGAGCCAAACGGAATGCTTTGGTGAACATCGAAGCGTTCGATGACGTGGCATTTGATTTTATTGTCAATAACGCCGGAGGCTGCGGCGCATTTCTTTCGGAGTATGACCGTTTGTTCGAAGGGGAGTCTCCTGAACTCTATGCAAAAGCAAAACGTTTTGTGGACAAGCAGATCGACATTTCTTCGTTGCTTGTGAAGCTCGGCATAGTAGCTGAGCTTGAAAAATTGCCTTCCACAGAGGCTGTGGAAATCGTCACCTATCAGGATTCCTGTCATTTACGGAATGTAAATGGGGTCACGGACGAACCACGCACGATCTTAAAAGCGGTACAAAGCAGTGTGTTTACGGAAATGCCTGGCGCGAATCTCTGTTGCGGTTCCGCTGGTATCTATAATTTGCTTCAACCTGAAATGGCGTCAAAGATTTTGGAATCGAAAATGAAAGAGGTGAAAGAGATTCAAGCATCGACCATTATTACGACGAATCCAGGGTGCTTGCTTCAAATGAAAGTAGGGGTGGAGCGTGAAGGTCTTTCATCGACTGCACGAGCCATGCATTTAGTGGATTTTATCCACGAAAAGATAATCCAATAATCGGAGGGAAATGGAATGAGAAAAAGAAAGAGCACAATTTTTGGAGCAATCGGTTTATCCGCAATGCTATTGCTAGGGGCTTGTTCATCAGCGAAAGGTGATACGGAATCAGGTGCAGGATCAGAGGATAAGTCATACAACTTGAAGATGTCTGTCACGGTTAATGATTCTTCGACTTGGTATAAGGCTGCAGAGAAGCTTGCCAATGATATGAAGGAAGAGACCGATGGACGTATCAATATCGAAATCTATCCGAATGAACAGCTGTCCGGTGGAGATTCCGGTAAAGGCGTTGAATTATTGGCGAAAGGGCAAACCGATTTGAGTTTCCACTCGACAATCATTTATTCGATCTTGGATCCTCGTTTTGGAGTAGCGAGCGCACCATTCCTTTTCAAGGATACAGACGGAGTTGACAAAGTGTTTGGCGGTGAGGGTGGAGACGCAATAGCTGACATCCTTCGCGAAAAAGGCGTCGAGACATTAGGTTTCGGGGAAAACGGTTTCCGCCAAATTACGAACAGCAAACATGAAATTAAGTCGCCTGAAGATTTGAAGGGCATGAAAATCCGGATTCCTGGTATCACGATGTATACGGACTTGTACAGAGAACTAGGTGCGGATCCAACGACGATGACATTCTCCGAAGTGTTCACATCCTTGCAGCAAGGTACGATTCATGGACAGGAAAACCCGATTGATGTTATTCATTCTTCGAAGTTGAACGAAGTACAAGATTACATCACGACATGGAACTATTCCTATGATCCGCTTGTGCTTGGAATTAACAAGAAGCTATTTGACTCGATGAGCAAAGAAGATCAGGAACTTTTCAAGAAGCTGGGCAAAGAAGCAGCTGAGTACCAAGTGAAAATCGCACGTGAAAAAGAAGCAAACCAAATTGATGCATTGAAATCGTCCGGCATGCAGTTCTATGAGCCGACAGAGGAAGAATTGGCATCCTTTAAAGAAGCAGTTCAGCCAGTCTATGACAAGTATAAGGACATTTGGGGCGAAGACTTGCTAAAAGCGTTCCAAAACCAATAATACTGGGGGTTACATGAATGGAAAGAGTAATCAGCAAGTTGGAAGAATGGATTGTCGCTATCGTATTGTCCATCATGTCAACCATTGCATTCGTCAATATCCTCTCGAGGGGATTTGCAAGCTATTCCTTCTCGTTTACGGAGGAAGTGACCGTCAATCTATTCGTTATGCTGACGTTTGTCGGAACAGCCATTGGTGTGCGTGAACACGCACACCTTGGCTTTACTCTTCTTTATGATATAGCGAATGTTGCTTTCAAGCGGGTCATTTCCGTACTTGTCGGTATGATGATGCTCCTGCTGTTCGGCGTTCTTCTTTATTTCGGAATCCAAATGGTGCAATTCCAGATGGATATGGGCCAAAAAACACCATCACTCGGCTGGCCGCAATGGTGGTTCTCTCTCGCGATGCCGCTTGGCGCACTCCTATGTATCTATCGGACTATCCAAGCGACAATAAAAGAATTACGGGGACAAGATGAGAAAGGAGAGCAGCTCTCATGATGGCGTTTATTTTATTCGGTTTATTTTTCCTGTTAGTCATGTTGCGTATGCCAATTGCGATTGCACTTGCTGTGTCCTCCATTGCCGTCTTGTTCACAGGCAGCGGGGTATTTGGTTTGGAACTGGTTGCCGACATCATGTATACAAGTGTAGCGAAATTCACGTTGCTGGCCATTCCGTTTTTTATTTTAGCCGGCGTCATCATGGAGCAGGCGGGCATTTCCAAGCGTTTGATTGATTTCGCTCAATCGCTGGTAGGCCATCGTAAGAGCGGTATTGTGTTTGTTACTGTATTGACGGCCATCTTCTTCGCGGCCATTTCAGGTTCAGGCCCGGCGACTGTAGCCGCTATCGGAGGCATCCTTGTGCCGGCGATGGTGAAAAGTGGTTACAAGAAAGAGACAGCAGGCGGCCTCGTGGCAAGCTCGGGAGCGATCGGAATCATCATCCCGCCAAGTATTGCGTTCATCGTCTTCGCTGTCGTGGCAGGCGATCAAATTCCTGTGTCCATCGGCCGATTATTCATGGCGGGCGTTGTGCCAGGGTTGCTTTTAGGGTTAGGTTTCATATTGGCAGCGATGTATGTCAGGTGGAAACAAGAGAAGAAGGAAGGTCCGATCGAGGTAGTCATGACGAAAAAGGCGACTGGCGAGGAAAGACTGAAAGCGTTTACAGGCGCTATTTGGGGACTTCTCATTCCGGTCATCATTCTCGGCGGAATTTACGGTGGCTTCTTCACACCGACTGAAGCGGCAGTTGTCGCTGTATTTTACGGGTTGTTCGTCGGCTTCTTCATCTACCGCGAATTAACACTGAAGAAACTGTATGACATTTTGATTGCTTCTTCTATTCAAACGGCGGTTGTCATGTTTATCGTCAGTGCGGCTTCCGTGTATGCGTATATCATCACGACGGAACAGATTGCAAGACAGATTTCAGACGCGATGCTGAGCATCTCGGATAATCCAATCATCATCCTATTGCTCGTAAATATTATATTGCTTATTGCAGGTATGTTCATTGATGCCATCTCTGCTTATTACATATTCATTCCGATTTTATTACCGATCATGCTTGCATTTAACGTGGACCCGACTGTGTTTGGCGTTTTCATGACGGTGAACTTGGCGATCGGTTTGTTTACTCCTCCCGTTGGACTCAACTTGTTCGTCGCGGCAGGCATATCCAAAACGTCGATTGGCCAAATATCGAAAGGTGTGCTGCCTTTCGTCGTATCATCCATCATCATCTTATTGTTAATCACATATATCCCGCAGATTTCCACATTCCTGCCGGATCTATTGAACATTAAATAGGGGGCGACATCGTGAGATTAAAGGGACAAACAGCAATCATTACAGGTGCGGCCAGTGGTATTGGCGCAGAATCAGCGATTATCCTGTCGAGGGAAGGTGCTAATGTTGTTCTCGTTGATTTGAATTCGTGCGAGAAAACAATTGAATCGATTCAAAGCCAATCAACCGATGCGAGCGTCATGGAATGCCTGGGGGATATCCGCGATCCTGAATTTGTGAAAGCGACGGTCGCCCGTGCATCCGATACGTACGGAGAACTTCATATTTTAGTGAACAATGCGGGAACATGCGGCAGACTCGGTATCGATACGATGACGCTAGATGTGTGGGACCGTGATATGGATACAAATGTGAAAGCTGCATTTCTGTTTATCCAGGCGATTGTCTATCCGCATATGGTGGAGCAGAAATACGGGCGAATCATCAATATCAGTTCAATCTCCGGCTTAAATGGCGGCGTTATTTCCGGCCAGGAGGACAACAACGGACGTTCCGGCCCTGCCTATTCCGCCTCTAAAGGGGCAGTCATCGCGTTGACCAAGTGGGTGGCAAAGGAGCTGGGCGTTCATGGAATTACATGCAATTCAGTGGCCCCGGGTGCCACATTGACTGGCATAACGACTGGCGTTGCATACGATGTAAGCCAGCAAGCTATTAAGCGTATGGGGACGCCGCAAGATATTGCGGAGGCCGTTCTGTATTTCGCTTCTCCTGAATCGAGCTATACAACTGGGCAAGTACTCAAAGTAGATGGAGGCTACAGCTTTGGATAATCGGGTTCAAGCAGTATTAGATCAAAAAACGAATCGGATTGCCGGAAGATTCATGAAAGGGATCGACCTTTTTGAAGGATTTAAGGAAGTTTGCCGTGCTTATCAAGTGACCGCCGCTCAATTCCAATGCATCGGATCACTCGATTATGCGACGTATGTCCAGCTGGATCAAACGGCGGAAGGCGGCTTGAAATATTCCAAAAAGCTTAAGACGGACACACCGATCGAATTGTTGTCGGGCACCGGGTTTATCGGGCTGGATCTGCAAGGGGAATTGGAGGTCCATTTCCACGGAATGTTTATTGACTGTGATAAAAAAATCGATGGCGGCCATTTTATCGACGGAGAAAATCCGGTAGCTGTCACGATTGAATATATGCTGTTTCCGTTGCATGAAGTTGCATTGCAGCGCGGAAACGACGAATTTTGGAATATGCCTGTATTCCAATTCGCGGAGAAGGAGTGATTCATTGTGGAAACGTTAGGTAAACTTGCGGTGAAATCAGCGGTTGCTAATCCAAACAAGCTCGCTGTGAAAGACAAAGACCGTTCATTCACATATAAAGAGTTGTTGGAAAGAGCTCATGCGCTGGCGGCTTATTTCCATCATAAAGGATTGAAGAAAGGCGACCGGATCGGCATTTTGATGCCAAACCGTCTCGAACATATTGAACTCGATGTGGCGGTAGCGCTTGGCGGATTTATTAAAGTGCCGCTCAACTACCGACTCCATCCGAAAGAGCATCAGTATATGCTATCTGATGCGGATGTCGGCCAGTTAATTGGCGATCAGGAGCTCATCGACGCTATTGGCACCGAAGTGGAGACGCTTTTGGTCGGCGCGTCTTACGAAGAAGTCATCCAATCCTATGTCGGAGCAGGGTTTGCAGAACAGGTGGAAGAGGACGACCTGTTCGCCATCATGTATACATCCGGCACGACGGGCAATCCGAAAGGGGTTATGCTCTCCCACCGGAATATGATTGCCGGTGCCGTATCTCTAGCACTCGTTTGTGAAACGGATTACACCGACATTATCGGACACGTGGCGCCGCTTACGCACGGGAGTAACTTCCTTTCCCATGTAGCTTGGCTGTATGGTTTGACACAAGTCGTTTTCGATAAATTCGAACCGGAAGAATTCGTGAATGATCTGGCAAGAGAAAAAGTGTCTATTATCTTCCTCGTGCCTACGATGGTCAACTTGATGATCCAGCATCCGAATTTTGATCCTTCCAAACTATCGACTTTAAAGAGCATCAACATGGCAGGCTCTCCAATTGCGGCAAGCAAACTGGAGCAGGCTCTCAAGCTGACTGGGCCTATTTTTGCAGAGACGTACGGACAAGTCGAGGCACCGATGTGCATTACGATGATGCCGAAAAGGGAACTGGGCAACCGTCTTGAATCATGCGGACGCACAGGCCTGTTTGTAGACGTAAAGATCGTGGATGACGAAGGGAAAGAGCTGCCTGACGGTGAAGTCGGGGAAATCATCTGTAAAGGCTCACTTGTCATGAAGGGATACTGGAACAATGAAAAAGCGACGGCAGAAACGTTGCAGGACGGCTGGCTCCATACTGGCGATTTAGGCTGGAAAAATCCAGAAGGATACGTCCATATCGTCGATCGCAAAAAAGACGTGATTATTTCAGGCGGCGTGAACATTTACCCGCGTGAAGTGGAAGAAGTACTGAACATGCATCCCGGCGTCAAGGAGACATGTGTCATCGGAGTTCCAGATGAGAAATGGGGAGAAAATGTCATTGCTTATGTCGTGCCAAATGGTACGCAGCAGGTGACAGATGAACAGCTGCTCGCTCTGTGCATCGAAAATATGGCCAGCTTTAAAAAGCCGAAGGAGATTCATATTGTCGAGGAATTGCCGAAAAGTTCCTACGGGAAAATCCTGAAGCGTGAGCTGCGCAACCAGCATGAAGAGGTGAAAGCATGACGAATGTATATGTACACGGCGTAGGCATGACACAATTTGGGACATTCGTCGACCGGACGATGAAAGACTTGTTGCTTGAAGCGTGTATTCAGGCATTGAATGAAGCGGGAAATCCGAAAGTGGATGCTGTCTACGTAGGAAATTTCATGGGCGGTTCCATTTACAATCAAGAAATCCTTGGCGCCATTGTGGCAAATGAATTAGGCCTTGGATTCATTCCAACAGCTAAAGTCGAAGGAGCATGCGCTTCTGGCGGCATCGCGGTTCGGCAAGGTGTGCTAGGCATCCAGAGCGGTGAGTATGAAACCGTATTGGTAGCTGGCGTTGAAAAGATGAAACATGCATCCACTGCCGATGTTACGCAGGCGATCAACGCGGCGATGGACAATGATTCAAATGAAAAACGGGCGGGTCTCACATTCCCTGGTTTCTTCGGCGTGCTCGCCAACCGGTATTTTTATGAAACAGGCGCTTCCAAAAAGCATCTGGCTATGGTGGCACTGAAGAACCGGGAAAACGCCATGCAAAACCCGCTTGCCCAGTTCCGAAAACCCGCAACTTTGGAAGAGATCATGGAAGCAAGGATGATCACGAACCCGCTCGGCCTGTTCGATTGTTCGCCGATGACAGATGGGGCAGCTGCAGTCGTTTTATCGAGCAAAAAGTCACCGGTCCACGTCCGTTCGTCCGCTCAAAGTTCAGGACCGACGCAAATGCAGGACGCGGATGATTTATTATCCATCCCTGCCATCAAGGAATCAGGTCGTCTCGCATACGAAAAAGCAGGTGTCGGACCAGAAGATATTGATGTCGTGGAAATCCATGACTGCTTCTCCATGACGGAAATGCTAGCGATCGAGGAGCTCGGCTTTTTTGCAAAGCGCGAAGGTTGGAAAGCAATTGAGGAAGGCCGCACTAAAGTGACAGGTGACAAGCCGGTCAACACGAGCGGCGGACTGTTATCGCGTGGCCATCCGATCGGTGCAACTGGAATTTCCCAGATCTATCAGCTCGTACATCAGTTGAGAGGGACTGCGCCAAATCAAGTGGAAGGCAATCCACGTCTCGCTTTGGCACAAAATTTAGGCGGAACGGGATCCTATTCCGTTGTGCATATTTTGGAGAGGGTGTGAGGGGCATGAAGATTTTTGCTTGCACGAATTGTGATTATCATAGTGTGACATCCAAGTACACTTGTCCGAAATGCCAGCAAGGAAAGCTGCAGGAGACTGAAGTTTCACCTAAAGGCACTGTTTACAGTTTTACGGATATCCATGTCGCTCCGGCGGAATTCGCCCATATCGCTCCCTATACAGTCGCTTTGATCCAGCTGGATAAAGCGCCTGTCAAAGTGACGGCGCGAATGGACGGCGAAGTTACAATTGGGGATGCCGTGGAGTTAAAAGGGCTTGAAGAGGGAGCATTCATTTACACGAAGCAGACCATTTCAAGCGGTCCAACGGTTTAATTGATCGGTAATTTGGTAGATACGAGCGGTTACCGGGAAATTCGAGTGGTTCGCCGGCGTTTACGAGCGGTTACCGGGAAATACGAGTGGTTCGCCGGCGTTTATGAGCGGTACGAGAGCTATACGAGTGGTTCGCCAGCGTATACGAGCGGTTACCGGGAAATACGAGTGATTCGTTTGTGTTTACGAGTGGTACGAGAGCTATACGAGTGGTTCGCCAGCGTGTACGAGCGGTTACCGGGAAATACGAGTGGTTCGTTTGCGTTTACGAGCGGTTACCGGGAAATACGAGTGGTTCGCCGGCGTTTACGAGCGGTTACCTGGAAAAACGAGTGGTTCGCCAGCGTTTATGAGCGGTTACCGGGAAATACGACTGGTTCGTTTATGTTTACGAGCGGTACGAGAGAAAAACGAGTGGTTCGCCAGCCGATACGAGCGGTAGGCTGACATTTTTAAGCAGTATAATCGAAATTTGATCGAACAAAATGAGGTAAATTAGTTCTTCGAATAAAATCATGGCAAAGGAAGGCTTGTGCATCGGATCAAAGCGATCTGCTGCACAGGTCTTCTTGTCTAGGAGGCGAAGGAATGAAGGTCATCCCTCTACTATCAGGTGTTATCTCGAAATATTTGCCGATCTGGATTGTAGCCCTGTCTTTATTGGCTTACGCGTTTCCAGATGCATTTATATCCATTCGAGGCCTGACTGGGTTCGGGCTGGGGACCATTTTCTTATTAATGGGCTTATCGCTGTCAACCGACAAACTACTTCAAGTCATTAAACATCCGAAATATGCATGCCTTGGCGTGCTATTCAAATGGACAATCATGGTGGCTGTATCCATCACGATTGCCTATCTTTTTTTCCGGAATGAAGCGGAAATTGCGACCGGTATCATTTTGGCAGGAACAGTTCCGAGTGGCACTTCTGCGAATATTTATACGTTCATTGCCGGCGGCGAAGTGGCAGTCAGCATTACGATGGCGACGATGGATACATTCATTTCACCGCTGCTGACCCCGGCACTCGTCCAGTTTTTCGCGGGGAAATTAATTCCGATCGCTTTCTGGCCGTTGTTTCTCAACATCATTTATATCGTCTTTCTTCCGCTGTTGGCTGGCCTGTTCATCCAATGGAAATGGCCGAAGCCGGTCGGGAAAGTCAGGCCGTATACAGCCGTCTTATCCCAATTGTCCTTATTCATCGTCATCCTGTCCGTCATTTCAAATGCACAGAAATCCTTGCAGGAGAATTTGACGATCTTGCCGATGATTTTCATCGCAGTCACGTTACAAGTGGCCATTCCGATGGCCGCAGGCTATTTCGCGGCGCGGCTTTGCAAAGCACCAGAGGAGACAGCGCGTGCGATTTTATTCCACACCGGCATATGCAATTCAGCTCTTGCAGCAACGCTTGCCATGGAACACGTCAGTTCTCTAGCGGCCGTTCCCGCAGTCGCTAATATGGTCGTCAATTTGACGATCGGAGCAACAGTCGCAAGCCTATTTGAGAATAAATTCAAGATTCCGAGTCGCTGACGCGAAATGTTTTGCAGAGTCCAACATTTTATTGGCTCCTGATGACATATCTTTTACTACTAGCACATCGGGAGGAAAGCGGTTGAGACAAAAATGGTGGACGTTATTGTTTGTAATATGCATTTCGCTGCTGCTAACTGCCTGTCAAGGTAATCGTGCGGCCACTCCGTTATCTCCTGTGGAAGCCGCCAATCTGGCTGCAGAATGGGCAACGACGGAATTGGCCGTAGTGAACGGGGGCTTCTATGAAGAAGGGGAATATGAAACATTTCTCTACAAAGGCATGAATTATCGTTATTTGGCCAGCCACATTGATTCAAAGAAAAAATTGACGGCTGAACTTCGGAAGACGATGACGAAAAAAGGGGCCAAGCGTTTTATGAAAGATAATGGGATTATTTCCTATAAGAAGAGGATGGCGCAGCCAGAAGCAGAATTTGTGAGTGAGCTCATGTGGAATGTCGCCACGGTAAAGGAAGTGAAGGCGAAAAAGTCCAAAATGGTTATGGAATTGACGGTGCCAATCGGGGAAACAAGAACGGCGGAAAAAATGAAATTTACGTATGTCTATAAAAAAAGGCATGGATGGCGAATAGACAAAGTGGAAAAATAAGTATGACCTTGATTACGCAAAAAAAAAATTTACAAAATGACATATATAATGTAGTATGCAATATATCGCTAATGTAAGCGATTACAATAAATATTACTATTCCTAATTGAAAAATAATTATAAAAAGAGTGTTGACTCTACCGATTATCCGATATATGATAGCAACAATCTATTACGAGTTGTGATTCAATTCACAATCTATCATCAGCTTGAGGCTGGTATCGGTCGTTTTGTTAGGAGAGATTGCAATGAGAAGTGACATGATAAAAAAAGGCATCGATCGAGCACCTCATCGCAGCTTGCTATATGCGACAGGTGTGAAGACGAAAGATCTGGAAAAACCTTTTATCGGCGTATGTAATTCATATATTGATATTATTCCAGGCCACAAACATTTGAACCATTTCGCGGAAATCGTCAAAGAGGCGATCCGGGAGGCGGGTGGCATTCCGTTCGAATTCAACACGATCGGAGTCGATGACGGAATCGCGATGGGGCATATCGGAATGCGTTATTCGCTTCCTTCCCGGGAGCTGATCGCAGATTCTGCAGAGACCGTCATTAACGCTCATTGGTTTGATGGGGTCTTTTACATTCCGAACTGCGACAAAATTACGCCAGGCATGCTAATGGCGGCAGTTCGAACGAACGTCCCTTCCGTTTTCGTATCGGGGGGCCCAATGGAAGCTGGCGTCTCAGCAACAGGCGCACCACTTTCACTCACATCGGTGTTTGAAGGTGTGGGAGCATACAAATCAGGCAAAATGTCTGCTGAAGAATTGCTCGACATCGAAACGAATGCCTGTCCGACATGTGGATCTTGTTCCGGAATGTTCACAGCAAATTCAATGAACTGCCTGATGGAAATGCTCGGATTGGCATTGCCGGGGAACGGAACGATCGTCGCAACTTCCGATGAGCGCCATAAGCTCATTAAAGAAGCGGCAAAACATCTCATCCGGATGGTAAAAGAGGATATTAAACCTCGTGATATCGTAACCAAAGAAGCAATCGATGATGCATTCGCACTGGACATGGCAATGGGCGGATCAACAAACACCGTCTTACATACATTGGCCATTGCACACGAAGCAGAAATCGAATATAGCGTGCAGGATATTAACACAGTAGCAGAGCGAGTACCATACTTGGCGAAGATAATGCCGGCGTCCGACGTTTCAATGGATGATATTTTCAAAGCAGGCGGAGTCAGCGCAATCATCAACGAGCTGACGAAAATACCAGGAGCCATCCACCCGGATCGGATTACCGTGACAGGAAAGACGATCGGGGAAGACGTGAAGGATTACCACATTACGAATGAACAGGTCATCCGGACGAAAGACAATCCGTACAGCCCGGTCGGAGGCCTCTCCGTACTGTTTGGAAATATCGCACCGGATGGCGGGGTCATCAAGGTTGGAGCAGTTGATCCGTCCATCAAGGAGTTTGTCGGAGAAGCAATTGTATTTGATTCTCAAGAGGCAGCCCAGGAAAACATCGATAATGGCACTGTCCGTGAAGGGCATGTTGTCGTAATCCGATATGAGGGACCTAAAGGCGGTCCGGGAATGCCAGAGATGCTTGCACCAACATCCGCGATTCAAGGACGCGGACTCGGAACAAAAGTAGCACTCATCACAGACGGACGTTTTTCCGGGGCATCGCGGGGAATCTCCATTGGCCATATTTCACCAGAAGCGGCCGAAGGTGGCCCGATTGCATTAGTAGAAGATGGCGACATCATTGCCATCGACTTGACGAACCGGACGATCGAACTGAAAGTATCAGATGAGGAATTGGCGGAGCGCAAAACAAAGCTGCAGCCATTTGAACCGAAAATTAAAAAAGGATATTTAGCCAGATATTCAAAGCTTGTCACTTCTGCAAGTACAGGCGGCGTAATGAAAATCTAATAATAAAATCGATGATGAGGCAAAAGTGATTAGATACTGTATTCCCAGAGAGCCGGTCGTGCTGGAAGCCGGCAATACACCTAATCGCGATATCACCTCGGAGTGGGTTGCTGAAAAGAAGACTGAGTAGGCAATCCCGGGCGGCATGAATTGTAGGCAGCCCGTTACAAACGAATGGATAGGCATCCTATCCATTCATGAGGCGGCGGATTGCCGCGAACAAGGGTGGTACCATGAAAAGTTTTTTCATCCCTTATACGAAGAATCGTTTCTTTGTGTGGGGAGAAAAAGCTTTTTATTTTTGAAAATAATGGAACATAGAAAGTCAGGAGGAGTTAGCAAATGAGTGCTGAAGTTCAAACGAAGCAAGCTGTTTTGGAACCAATGCCGACCATGGAAGAGCAGCAGACAACAAGACCGGCGGATGGGTCAGCGGTCCTGATTCAGGCGTTGAAGGACCAAGGTGTCGAAGTCATTTTCGGTTACCCGGGAGGAGCCGTCTTACCGATTTATGACGCATTGTATAAGGATCCGATTCCACATGTGCTTGCCCGTCATGAACAGGGAGCCATCCATGCGGCGGAAGGGTATGCGCGTGTATCCGGTAAGCCCGGCGTCGTCATCGCGACATCCGGACCTGGCGCAACCAACTTGGTGACAGGCATTACGGATGCCATGATGGATTCCTTGCCATTAGTCGTCTTCACTGGCCAAGTCGCAAGCTCCGTCATCGGTACAGACGCTTTCCAAGAGGCCGATATTATCGGCATCACAACACCGATTACGAAGCACAACTATCAAGTGCGGGATGTAGCCGATTTTCCAAGAATTATTAAAGAAGCGTTCCATATCGCGTCAACAGGGCGCAGGGGACCAGTTGTCGTCGATATCCCGAAAAACGTTGCGACTGAAGTGTTCACAACACCAGAGTCTTTTGATGTCGAAGTGGATCTCCCAGGGTACCAGCCGACGACGACTCCTAACTTTTTGCAAATACAAAAAGCGGTCCATACACTGACGCATGCAAAGAAACCGATCATCCTAGCAGGCGCAGGCATTCTTCACGCCCAAGCGATGGATGAACTGAAGGAATTTGTAGAGCGCCACCGCATTCCGGTGACCAACACACTCCTCGGGTTAGGCAGTATTCCAGGCGATCATGAACTGTTCCTAGGAATGGCGGGCATGCATGGAACATACACCGCGAATATGGCGCTCAGCGAATGTGATGTCCTTTTGAACATCGGAGCTCGGTTCGACGATCGGTTGACTGGAAATCTTAAGACATTCGCACCGAATGCAAAGGTAATCCATATCGATATCGACCCAGCCGAAATCGGCAAGAATGTCCCGACAGAAATTCCAATTGTTGCGGATGCGAAGGAAGCGCTGAAAGCTTTACTCGCTGCAGATATGTATTCGCCGGAGACGGAGGAATGGATTGACGCACTAGCGAAAAAGACGGAAGATTTCCCGTTGTGGTATAAAGAGGACGATTCAGATTTATTGCCGCAGCAAGCGATCCAAATCATCCACCGCCTGACAAAAGGGGATGCAATCGTCACAACGGATGTCGGTCAGCATCAAATGTGGGCGGCGCAATATTACTCTTTGAACAACCCGGATCATTGGGTGACGTCAGGTGGCCTGGGAACAATGGGCTTTGGCTTCCCAGCAGCTATCGGAGCACAATTTGCCAAACCGGATAAGCGAGTCGTCGCAATTGTCGGAGATGCCGGATTCCAAATGACAGCCCAGGAGCTTTCCCTTCTTCAGGAATTCCGGATTCCAGTCAAAGTCGTCATTTTGAACAATGGTGCACTCGGCATGGTCCGGCAGTGGCAGGAGACATTCTATGATGAAAGGTATTCCCAGTCGTTGATTCCAGTGCAGCCTGATTTCGTAAAGCTGGCGGAAGCATATGACATAAAAGGATACCGCATCGAGTCTCAGGAGGAAGCAGAAGCCGTGTTTGCGGAAGCTTTGCTTTCAGACGAACCAGTCCTAATCGACTGCCGCGTGAAGCAACAGGAAAATGTCTATCCAATGGTCGCACCTGGCAAAGGATTACATGAAATGATTGGAGTGAGCGGCAAATGAGACGGATCATCACAGTAACAGTCATCAATCAAAGTGGTGTGCTGAACCGGGTCACGGGGCTGCTCATGAAACGGCAATTTAATATTGAAAGTATTACAGTTGGGCATTCGGAGCAGCCGGGCATGTCCAAAATGACATTCATCGTCCATGTGGAAGATGAAGGGAAAATTGAGCAGCTCGTAAAACAGCTTCAAAAACAGATCGATGTCATCAAAGTGAATGACATCACAGACAAAGCGATTGTCATGCGGGAATTGGCCCTAGTGAAAGTCGTTGCGCCTCCTCAGGCGCGCAGCGAAATTAATAGCATCGTTGAACCATTCCGGGCAACGATTATCGATTCCGGAAAAAACGTTGTCACGTATCAAGTAGTCGGCAACCCGGAGAAGATCGAGGCATTCATCGATCTCGTCAAGCCATATGGCATTAAAGAGTTGTCAAGAACCGGCGCTACTGCATTCGTTAGAGACATGCAAAAGGCTCCATCACCACAGTTATCCATTTTAAAATAAAAAATTTAACTAAAAACTAGGAGGAATATACAATGGCTAAAATGTACTATAACCAAGATATCAACGAAGGACTTCTACAAGGAAAGACAATTGCAATTATCGGATACGGTTCGCAAGGTCATGCACATGCGCAAAACTTGAAGGATTCTGGATACAACGTAGTTGTAGGTGTACGTCCGGGTAAATCTTTCGACCAGGCGAAGGAAGACGGCCTGACTGTTAAAACGGTTAGCGAAGCTGCGAAAGAAGCAGATATCATCATGATTCTTCTTCCAGACGAAAGACAAAAGAAAGTGTACGAGGAAGAAATCGCACCTGAATTAAAAGAAGGCAAATCACTCGTATTCGCACATGGCTTCAACGTTCATTTCGGCCAAATCGTACCGCCAAGTGATGTCGATGTGTTCCTAGTAGCTCCTAAAGGGCCAGGGCATCTTGTCCGCAGAACATATGAAGCAGGCGCAGGAGTTCCAGCATTGTTCGCTGTATTCCAAGACAATTCCGGTCAAGCAAAAGACGTGGCTCTCGCGTATGCAAAAGGAATCGGTGCAGCGCGTGCAGGTGTATTGGAAACGACATTCAAAGAAGAAACAGAAACAGATCTATTCGGAGAGCAGGCAGTACTATGCGGCGGCTTGACATCACTTGTCAAAGCGGGCTTCGAAACATTGGTAGAAGCAGGATATCAGCCTGAGCTTGCATATTTCGAAACAATGCACGAATTGAAATTGATCGTTGACTTGATGTATGAAGGCGGCATGTCCGGCATGCGCTACTCCATCTCTGATACAGCTGAGTGGGGCGACTTCGTATCAGGACCGCGCGTTGTTGACGCAGACGCAAAAGCCCGCATGAAAGATATCTTGACTGATATCCAAGAAGGCAAATTTGCTGAAGGCTGGATTAAAGAGAACGAAAATGGCCGTCCGAACTTCAATGCAATTGAAAAATCAGAAGCAGAGCATGAAATCGAAAAGGTCGGTCAAAAGCTTCGTGCAATGATGCCATTTGTTAATCAAAGCGTGAATTCCAAACAGGAGGAAGTGGTCGCGAGTGCGCAAAATTGATATTTTCGACACGACACTACGGGACGGTGAACAGTCGGCAGGAATTAATCTAAATACTGCCGAAAAGTTGGAAATCGCACGCCAACTCGAACGATTTGGCGCAACGGTGATCGAAGCAGGTTTTCCTGCTTCCTCACCGGGTGATTTTGAAGCAGTCAAGCGGATTGCGGAAACGGTCAAACGCTCCACAGTAACTGGTTTGGCTCGCGCAATGAAGAAGGATATCGACACATCATGGGAGGCGCTCCGCGGAGCGGAACAACCGCATCTTCACGTATTTCTGGCTACCTCCCCAATTCATATGGAATACAAATTAAAAAAGACGCCTGATCAAGTAGTCGACATCGCAGTGGAAGCTGTGAAATACGCCAAGCGCTTTTTCCCACTCGTCCAATGGTCTGCGGAAGATGCTTTCCGATCCGATCCAGCGTTCCTTGTTCGCATCATTAATGAAGTCATTCAAGCGGGTGCGACAACGATCAATATTCCGGACACAGTCGGATATGCGACTCCACAAGAGTATGGCGCGCTATTCAAGTTCTTGAAGGAGAATGTCTCAGGAATAGATCGAGTGAAACTCTCGGCTCATTGCCATAACGACTTAGGCATGGCAGTTGCAAACTCCATCGCAGCGATTGAAAACGGTGCGGATCAAGTGGAAGGAACGATTAACGGAATTGGAGAACGGGCAGGAAATGCAGCGCTGGAAGAAATTGCGGTCGCTTTGCATATCCGAAAAGACTTCTACGGCGTGGAAACGGGCATTAACTTACAGGAAATCAAGCGAACTAGCCAGCTTGTCAGTCAGTTGACGGGTGTTGTCATTCAGCCGAATAAAGCAGTTGTCGGTAAGAATGCATTTGCCCATGAATCGGGTATTCACCAAGACGGCATGCTGAAGAATCGTGAAACATATGAAATCATAACGCCTGAGTTGATTGGCGAAACAACAGCGCCGCTCGCACTAGGGAAACACTCCGGACGTCATGCATTTAAAGACCGTGCGGTTTCCATGGGATTTGAACTGACGGACGAACAGCTGAATGAAGCGTTCGTAGAATTCAAGAACTTAGCGGATAAAAAGAAAGAGATCACAGAGGATGATCTATTCGTATTATTTACGGGCAAGCAAATTGAGTACTCCGATGTGCCGACATATGAACTGACAAATGTCCAAGTACAATATGGTACGTCGAATGTACCGACTGCTACTGTATCTGCTACTGTGCCGACGGGCGAGAACGTAGTCGTCGCAACAACAGGCGCAGGTTCAGTCGAAGCGATTTTTAATACATTGGAACAGCTTGTCAAAGGCCAGGTTCACATTCTGGACTACCGGGTCACTTCAATCGGTAAAGGACGCGATGCACTTGGGGAAGCGGTCGTCAATTTAAGCTTCAATGGTGAAGTGTTGACAGGACGCGATGTAGCGCAAGACGTTTTGGAAGCTTCGGCAAAAGCGTATTTAAATGCAATTAATCGAAAATTGATCAAGTCGGCTGTAAAGGTGAAAGAACCGGTTTCTTGACGAAATTGTGATATATTGCATATGGAATTTTATTCAAGTGGAATAAGGTGAAATGAACACAATGAGGAGGAGAAGTTCCATGGAAAAAAGAGTAGCTGTTCTACAAGGCGATGGAATTGGGCCAGAGGTAACGTCAGCGGCAGTACGTGTGCTTGAGGTGATTGCAAGACGTTTCAATCATACGTTCCACTTCGAGTACGGTGCGATCGGCGGTGATGCGATTGATCGATACAATAATCCGCTTCCTGCTGAAACGATTGAACTTTGTGAAGCGAGTGATGCTATTCTTCTCGGTGCGGTCGGCGGACCTAAATGGGATCAAAATCCATCCGAACTGCGACCGGAAAAAGGTCTTCTGGCGATTCGAAAACATTTTGATCTGTTTGCCAACCTTCGTCCAGTGAAGGCAGTCCCTTCTTTGATCCAGGCTTCTCCACTCAAGGAGGATGTCGCGAAAGAAGTAGATATGATGATTGTCCGCGAATTGACGGGCGGCATCTACTTCGGACAGCCGAGCCGGTTCACCGATGAGTCCGCTGTCGATACACTCGTTTACACTCGCCCGGAAATCGAGCGGATTGTCGAGAAGGCATTTGAGCTCGCACGCTTACGAAGAGGGAAAGTCACATCCGTAGATAAGGCGAATGTTCTTTCGTCAAGCAAGCTGTGGCGACAAATTGTAGATGAGAAAAAACAGGGATATCCGGATGTTGAAGTGGAGCATCAGCTAGTAGATTCCGCAGCAATGAAGTTGATTACCAATCCTTCCGCTTTCGATGTAATCGTCACGGAGAATATGTTTGGGGACATTTTGAGCGATGAGGCATCTGTCATTACGGGTTCACTCGGTTTATTGCCATCCGCAAGTGTCCGGACAGATGGATTCGGCTTATATGAACCCGTACATGGATCGGCTCCGGATGTGGCAGGGAAAGGGATTGCTAATCCGGCAGCTGCCATTCTTTCAGCAGCAATGATGCTCAAGTACTCATTCGGCATGGAAACGGAAGCCGCTGCCATTGAAAAAGCGGTCGAAACGGTGTTTGAAGAAGGATGCTTTACAGCAGACCTGGCCGTCGATGACAAAAAGCTTTCGACAGCTGAATGGACAGATAAAGTAGTGGATGAACTCGATTTGCAGTTCGTTTCCAATAGCATTATGTTCTCATACGTGTAAACAACGAAGGTTGGCAAATGGAAGGAGAGGCCCGAAATGGCAAAAACGATTATCGAGAAAATATGGGATCAGCATATCGTCTACGAAGAGGAGGGGAAACCCGACCTACTTTATATTGACCTTCATCTGATTCATGAAGTGACATCACCGCAAGCGTTCGAAGGGCTACGGCTGGCGGGCCGGAAAGTTCGTCGTCCGGATTTATGTTTTGCGACGATGGATCATAATGTACCGACAAAGAATTTGCCGGTCATCCAAGATCCGATCGCTAAGAAACAGATCTCCACGCTGGAAAAAAATTGCGAGGAATTCGGCATCCAGCTGGCGCATATGGAACATCCCGATCAGGGTATTGTCCATATTATCGGTCCCGAATTGGGATTGACTCAACCGGGAAAAACGATCGTTTGCGGAGATAGCCATACTTCTACCCACGGCGCGTTTGGCGCGATCGCTTTTGGGATCGGAACAAGCGAAGTCGAGCACGTCCTTTCGACGCAAACGCTTTGGCAGTCCAAGCCGAAGACGATGGAAATCAAGATTTCCGGTCAATTAGGTTATGGCGTTACTGCAAAAGACGTGATTTTAGCCATCATCGCTAAATTTGGAATCGATGTCGGAACAGGCCATATCGTTGAATATACAGGCGAGGCAATTCGTAACATGACGATGGAAGAACGGATGACCATTTGCAACATGTCCATTGAGGCAGGTGCAAAAGCCGGTTTGATCAGTCCGGATGCAACGACAATCGACTATTTAAAAGGTAAAAGATTCGCTCCGGAAGGCGATGAGTTTGAAAAAGCGGCTCAGCAGTGGCTTGAGTTGGCGACAGATGCTGGAGCAGCTTATGACACCGTGCTTGAAATCGATGCGAATGAAATCGAACCGTTCGTAACATGGGGTACTAATCCTTCCATGGGAACGGGCATTAGCAAACATGTTCCACGGGCAGAGGATTACGCTTCGGAATCCGACAAGGAAGCACTAAAGAAGGCTCTCGCATATATGGATTTGGAAGAAGGAGCTCCGATGACGTCTATCGAAGTGCAGCACGTATTCATCGGTTCCTGCACGAATGCACGGCTGAGTGATCTGCGGAGCGCTGCAAAACTAGTAGAAGGGCGAAAGGTGCATTCTTCTGTTACAGCGATCGTTGTACCAGGCTCACGGACTGTAAAGCAGCAAGCCGAAGCTGAAGGATTGGATCGGATTTTCATTGAAGCCGGCTTCGAATGGAGAGAATCGGGATGCAGCATGTGCCTCGCCATGAATGATGACGTAGTGCCAGCCGGAGAACGGTGTGCTTCTACGTCCAACCGGAACTTTGAAGGGCGGCAAGGCGCAGGTTCCCGCACGCACCTTATGAGCCCGGCGATGGCGGCGGCCGCAGCGATTGCAGGCAAATTCGTTGATGTTCGGACATTAGAGCCGGCCCATGCGTAACTGAAGAAAGGATGAGTCATAGTGAAACCGATCAATATCGTGGAAAGCATTATAGTCCCACTGAACCGGAAAAACGTCGATACCGACCAAATCATCTCAAAAGAATTTCTAAAACGGATCGAGCGTACCGGCTTCGGCAAATACCTGTTCTACCATTGGCGCCATCGCCCAGACGGCTCGCGGAATGAAGACTTTGTCTTAAACCAGCCACAATTCGAAAATGCTAAAGTTCTCGTCGCACACGAAAACTTCGGCTGTGGTTCTTCCCGTGAACACGCTCCATGGGCCATCATGGACTACGGTTTCCAAGTCGTCATCGCGCCAAGCTTCGCCGACATTTTCCATAACAACTGCTTTAAAAATGGAATCCTGCCAATCCGGCTCACTGTCGACGAAGTAGAAGAGCTGCTGGCCAAAGGGGAACAATCAACATATGAAGTAAAGGTGAATCTTGAGGAACAAACCGTTGCCGGACAAGACGGCGCAACCTATTCCTTTGAGATTGATCCCTACTACAAACAAATGCTCCTGAATGGCTGGGATGAAATTTCCTTGACCTTCCAATACGAGGAACACATCCAAAACTACGAAAAGCAACATGCGTAAGCAAGGCTGTTCAGCGAAGTTGAGTCGAGCTCAAGCGGAGTCTGAGGGTGAAGAGCAGAGCAGTTTAGCATGGATGAGTTGAGGTTGTTAGTTGAGAGATGACCGTGTATATTGTTACGTATCCTGATTGATGCGGCTGGTGTGCTGGGGGAATCGAGCGGTTCCGGGGAAGATACGAGCGGTAGATTGGGATAATCGAGAGGTTAGCGAGGCGAAACGAGCGGTTATCCTTGGAATCGAGAGGTTGGCAAGGGTAAACGAGTGGTTATCGGCGTAATCGAGCGGTTCACGGAAATATACGAGCGCTTCGGTAAATGAAGTACGTGAACGCCAATAACCCGTGGTGAACGCCAATAAACCGAGTTGAACGCCAATAACTCGAGTTGAACGCCAATAACTCGAGTTGAACGCCAATAACTCGTGGTGAACGCCAATAACTCGTGGTGAACGCCAATAACTCGTAGTGAACGCCAATAACCCGAGTTGAACGCCAATAACCCGTGTTGAACGCCAATAAACCATGGCGAACTCCAGACAAACGCACCTTAGCAATCAAGCGTTCAAGTGGCGGTATGAGTGGTTAACCGATTCATACGAGCTACCAGCTTATAGTAGTGAGGAATCAATCTATTATTTCAGAACCAAACAAAAGAGCCTTCGGCAAATCGAAGGCTCTTTTGTTTGGTCTCCTTATTCCTTGCTTTGCTGCACGAATGATTCGCCATTTTTACGTGCTTGGATATCGATTTTATCTTCGGGGTAGGCTTCTTCTGCTTTATTCAAAAAGGCAGCGGTTACTTGTTCAGCCTGTTCTTTAGTCATATCGTGATCCACTTCGAAGTCGACTAGGACGTAGCCGCCGCTGTCTTCCGTGACAATGAGGCTGACCGAGGAAACACCTTGTACTTCGGAGAATTCCTTTTGCAGAGATTCATCGGATTTGGCTGTGTCTGATTTGTCGACTGCGCCTTGGCTTTCGAGGTTTGTCTGCTTTTCTGCAGGGGTCTCTTGTTGTATCATCTGGTCATCGGTCCGCTGGGCGGCTTCGTTATTGCAAGCTCCGAGAAGTAGGACCGCCCCCATGAATGTGCCGGCTAACACAGTGTTTTTCATCTGAATGACCTCCTAGAAAAGTATAGGTGCCATACTAGCAAAAAAGAGTGCAAGCTTCAAGGCTCACACTCTTTGCGTATTCATTTTTAGACAGTAGCAGTTCGGTTCAAGAAAGACATGCCCACTTGTCGTAAAGGCATATAGAGAAGTTCACTTATTTCTAGGTAAACCTATGTTACTTCATTATCCAATCGTCGCTCTGCGTTCTTCTGCCTTGCGGTTTAATTGATCTAGCAGCACATCATAAGAAGTGTTCACGGTCTGTTCCTTTTCGGAGAACAGGCTGGCGATCCATGCATCTGCGCTAAATTGATGGGCAAACTGCTCGGTTACTTGGGTGGATGCTTCGGAACTTAGAGCCGCAGAAGTATCTGTCGTTTCTTCGGAATGCGTAACTACAGTTTCGGTTGCTGGCTGGACAGTTTTAGAGGCGTTGGATGAGAACGATGATGAGGCCACATTCCGTTCATACGCACCTTTATTAATGGAAGCTGCAATTTTTGCGATGCCCGGACGAAGTTCTTGGACGGCTTCCATGGCAAAAGTCATTTCATTTGGGTGGTCCGCAAAGTATGGATTCTCATACCAATATTGATCTTGAAAGCGCCCTTGCGATGCGGCCAGATCACTATTATAAGGCGAGTTGTACCAGTCGCTGGATGGTTTTGGGATGCCATGCTTTTGTGCCAGTTCCGGGTCCGTTGCGAATGTGATGACATGGGGCACTTCGCCAGGTGCATTTTTGAAATCAGCAATCAGTTCTTCCATTCTTGCTTGCCGGCTTGCAATTTCTTGCTGATCCCCGCTTTGCATTGCTTCTTTCAGTGAGCGGTTTTGAACATCCAGCAAGTTGCCGTAATATAATTTGTTTGGCTTGAATTCGCCGTTGACTTTGTCATACCAGGCGGGATGCTGTTTAGCCTCAAACTGATGATAGGCTGACCAGTCGTTCGTCCGGATGGAGTCCAAAATAAGAGAATTGCGTCCTTGGTTGACTGCCGCCAGCGGATTTGCAGCGGCCGCTTCTTTTCCCCAGACTCTCTTCCAGCCATCTCCTCCTGCTTGGTTCGTATCTCGAATTTGCATGTGGAAATTGCGATCATTCAATGCGGAAATAAACAAATGCCCACCTCATTCATTAGTATTTATGTCATAGATTATAAGTTTCGTCTTTTCTACTAGTATAACGTAATGTGACATCGTTTGACAGGATATTCATAAAACTTTTTCTCTATTTTTCAATTGGATTCTTTAATAAACATCCTGATCAACAACAGTGGCACGAAACAGCAAACCTCCGCACAATATGCTTGCAGAAAAAGACAAATACTCCCTATTTCCACTACAATTAGATAAAGTTTTTCCCTTTTCTTGCGCATAACCAATCAATGGGAGGCCATAATACAGTCGTTTATGTTATCATTATGAAGAGAAATTATCAGGAGGAAGAGAGGATATGCCACGAAGCAATAAATTTAGCAAGATTGTCCAGATTTCTTTTTTATCTATTATATTGATGCTCGTTGGTTGCACTTCGACAGAGGCGGAAAGCCAGCAGGTTGAACAGAGTTTTACCGATATACATAATGATTTCTGGGCTAAGAACGAAGTAACGCAGCTTGTGAATATGGGAATTATTAACGGATATCCGGATAAGCAGTTCCGACCTTCTGTAGAAGTTTCAAGGGGGCAAGCCGCCAATTTGATGACAGGGGCGCTAAAGCTTCCAGAAGCAGCCTACGAACCAATTTTCAAAGATGTTAGTTCCAAGTCCTCGCATTTAAAGGGTGCTATGGCGACCTATAAGGCAGGAATTTTCCTTGGAAAAGAAGATGGAACGTTTGGTGTAGGAGATTCATTGACTCGTGAGCAGATGGCAACGGTCATCACGCGGGCATTCAACTTGCAAGATACTGGAGAAGAAATTCATTTCACTGATGAAAACAGGATCAGCGAATCGCATCGTGAAGGTGTGAAAATCTTAGCGCAGCATGGCATTACGACTGGGAAAGAGGATGGCTCGTTCGATCCGAAAACCCCGGTCAACCGTGCGACGTATGTAGTATTCTTGCATCGGGCCATGGTCAAGACAGGCATGATTAAGGAACAATTGTCCGTGGAATTCAAACCGGCCCAGACGTTTGGTAAGTATGAAACGATCCGGACAGAAAGAAATTTTGCGGAAGTACCGGTTTCGGAGACAGCGAAAACTTACTTGCGTTCCAATCAATATTTACAGTATGCCGGAGAAAAAACGGTGAAGCACCCGCATGCTACCGATAAAGTGTATACGTATAAAATTGGTGGGATACCGTCTGTTGCTGTGACGGTGACAAAGCGGGAGTTGCCGAACGGGGATTACTTCCTATTTACAGAGTTGAAAAACAATCAGCGTCTGCCTATTACAGTGGATCTGATTCAGACGGAGAACGGTGTCACGCGTAGCCTCTTGCATACGTATGACCGTTTCCCAATCAAAAAAGTGACCGATGGCACATTCGGTTTTGATATTACGACGTATCCTACGGGCATTTTTGAGGAAACATCTCCTGAAGGAATAAAATCACAGAAGATGATCGGGAAAGCGTACCAATCTAAAGCGCTGACTAAATCGTATGCAAACGGCTCGGCGAGTCATACGCGAGAACTTCTTAGTGAAACAGAAGCGTTTAGTGGTGTGAAGCTGGGAGATTCCCAACTGTCCGTTTACCACCTGCAGTCAAGAGGCTATGATATTGTAGATCAATGGATCCTCGTATCAAAGGAAGAGCTTTTCTCGACGAAAAAAGAAATGGACGATTGGATGCTTGAGTCGGCCATTAACTACAAGAAGCGGAATAAATGGTATACCGCCCAAGGTCCTTACAATAAGATGGCAACGACCATCGAACCAATGCCGGAATCAGGCAGAGGATACGGCCGTAACCTATTGCTCGTGAAAGAAGATCGGGTTATGGCGAAGTATTTGGATACGAAAGAACGTTATTATGAAAGCTTGCTGTACAATTCATATGCTAACTTAGATGTGTTCCGTGGAAGCTCCACCTACTGGGAAACAGAAGTGACGAGCACGTATTTGAAAGGATTGTTCGGACTGACAGCACCTTTTGTTGACACGAGGTTCAATGAACAAATCGCGCTCTTCCTGTACAATGGAGGAAAGGCATTCGGACATTCCGATTATAATGTTGGATTGAAGAATTACGCGGATCTGTTAGTTTCGCAGCGCAAGAAGGGCAATATCATTTCCGTTGGACCGAATGCGTTTTATATTCCGGATTATTTCCCTTCCAAGCAGAAGGTGAAAACACATACTTCGATGAACCATCAGCTGGGCGGAATGAATATCTTGCTGCTCGCGTATCAAGAATTTAAGGATCCGGTCTATCTTGAGACGGCGAACAGTATTCACGCGGCTCTAGTTAAAGATGTGGATAAATGGATCCGGCCGGATGGCGATATTTGGTATAAAGTATCGCCGGACCATACATTTGTTGGCCGCGACTATACCCATTTGACCTTGGAAGACTTGATTCATTCCTATGAAATGTGGTCTGAAATCGATCCGTCCAAAGTGGCAGTCTTCGAAAAGATGATTCGCTCGAAAGCCGGTTATATGGATCGGAATGAAAAAGGATATACGACCAAAATCAAAAATGGTTTAGAACGAATTGGCATGCCGGAATTATTGCCGGCTGGCACAGAGCACACAGATGCGCTGTAATAATAGAAATAACACAACGCCCAAGCGGACAGCTATCGTCCCTTGGGCGTTGTGTTTTTATTGATTAATTTTCGTAACTAAGTCTGAACGGATCCAGCCATAATCGGAAGGAGGATTTAAATCGGAAATCACTTTGTACCAGACATAGCCGTCACTTCCTGTCGTTTCTTCAACGATGACGAGCGGGTAGCCGAATGCTGCCTCAAATCCTGGGTTTTTCGGCTTGTACGTAAACAATTTTGCACTGGATGTATCAGGGCTTGTCCGTACATTCACGCCTGTCGAGCCGTCATACGTGATTCGGCCAAGCTGGACTTGCTTATAATCCCGTCCGCCGAGGAATTTATCGATCCGCCACATATGGCCGGCGATTTTACTTCCCCAGTTCGGGTCAGACGCATATTTAACATTGAAACCGACTGCCTTGTTTCCAGGTACGGCTCCATTTGCATGTGCGCCGAGCGGGTTGGCATAGTTTAAATTGATGTATCGCGTAACAAACGCATTCACACTGTTATTAGGGCTTGCATAGACTTCGCCGGCTTCCGGCGTTGAATCAAATACTTTTATGCCGAATAAGTTGTTTTTCGTTTGGGCATTTGCACTAATGCCATAATCGCTTTCGTGGATAGCTGCCGCTAAGATGAACATCGCATTCACATTATATGTCTGTTCAACTTCCTTCAAATAGGAGCCAAGACCAATCAGTTTGGATTTTGTGGATAAATCTTTATAACGGGCATGGCCGCTGCTTTCACGTTCACGCAAGGCTTCTGCTATATAAAGATCCAACTCTTCTCCCGTATAGTTGGACGGCTGGCGCACGGATTGAAATTGGAAGTAAGGATAATGCGTAATGACTTGTTTGGATGAAACATTTGTAAAATGCACGCCATCCAGGCTCGTATATTTCCCTGCGCCCATAGCTGAGGAGGCAGGGCCGATGGAGTATGTCCCATAGCTCTTGCTTAAATTGTCGTACGTGTAGTGAGTTAGGATTCCGCTGTTGTCTACTACATAGTAGTCGTATCCAGTCACAAGTTCGGACGGAACGAGATCGACTTCATTTTGTTTCGCGTAGTAAGAGGAACCAGCCACTTCCACGATGACATAATCTGGACCACTGCCGATATATTTCATTTCACGGCCTTTTTGAATATAGGTCACTTCATTGCGCAGCGTCTTATCGCTGTAAAGCGATGTGAGCTGCTTCGGGTTTTGCGAACCGAAAGCCCGGCCAGATTTCATTTTAATGACCTTATTATTTTTTTGGATGGCCTTTATGGACGAAGATGCATTGTAAACAGCCAATGCATCTTCGTATGTTTTATAGAGTGCGATTGTCGGAACAACTTGTCCGTTTGAAATCGAACTTACTTTGTATACTTCCGGATCGACATCAGGCACTTCAGGTTGTCCCGGTTCGCTCGGAGTTTCTGGTTTCAACACTTCGGCTGCGGCATTCATCCGGAAAAGGAAGGCAGCCGCATGTGCGATCGTCGCACTGTTTTGCGGTTTGAAATAAATCCCGTTTTTCTGGTGGTCACCGCGGATAATATTTAAGTTGACCGAAGCGGATACGGCATCTCTGAAATTCGGTGAGATTTTCGCTTGGTCCTTGAACTTCATGTCAATGGTCTGGACAGGCAAGTCCATATAGCGGAATGCTTTGTAGATCATGCCAGCCATTTGCTGTCGAGTAATTTTGTCATTCGGCCTAAATGTGCCATCCGGATATCCGGACAAAATACCAGCGCCAGCAGCATTCTGAATTTCAATTGTCAAACTAGAGTTTGCTTTTAAATCCTTGAATGTATACTTCGTGGAAACCGGCAAGCTCAAAGCGCGGGATAAATACGAGGCGAATTCTCCGCGTGTGACCGCTTTGTTCGGATTGTAGTTTCCTTTGGCATCTGGTTTGATGACACCCTTTTGAATCCAATAATTCAACTCCGATTCCATCTGATGGCCTTTAATATCACTGGCTTGTGCCACATTCATGAAAAGGGAAGAGAACATGAGCAATGTCAATAACGTCAGTGAAACTATTTTTTTCACTCGTAAACCTCCTTCTGTCTAACTATTAATATAGTAACAGAATTCGGAAGCGAGGATAAGGACCAATTTTCGCATGTTCTGCGTTCGGATCTATCATTTGCCTGCGAATATTTATTCAGAAGCCTGTCCATTGGCCCATGTGAGCCTGTTTTGTAAATAAGGAATAATCAATTTTCAAAAATGAAACTAAAGAGCGCACCGCAACGTCGTATTAGATGCTATAATGTCAGAAGGGTTACCACATAATAATTTGGCTATCAGTCGTAGAAAGGGTATTATTTTACATGACCATGATCAAAGATAAAATTAGTGGAAAAGATACTATATACTTTATTGTCTCTTTGGCGGTATTGTTCGTGTCGTTGTTTTTGCCTACATCCATCGCCCTTGTGCTCACATCATTGTTCTTTGCTGCGTTCGCCTTCCTAAGGCCCCAGCAAAGCCTGGTGTTTCTCGTCATTTATGTCAGCATCCGGCCGTTGCTAGTTGAAGTCAACTCAGGCGTAAAGCTGGTCGGCGACTTGATCACCTTTGTCGCATTTCTAAGATTGTTGGTTGCTGCACGCAAAAACCTATTCAGTCTGTTCCATTTCAAAATATTTGAATGGGCGCTATTCCTCCTGCTAATTGCAGGATCGATCAGCGGACTTATGAATGGTGTTCTGACTTCAGCAGTCATTTTCCAAGTTCGTACATTCATTATTATGTATCTTCTGTATTACATCATTTCACGCAGCCGCTTACCGGAAGGATGGCTAAAAAGCCTCGCTTGGGTAACGGTGTGGACAGGCGTTATCTCATCTGTACATGGGTTAATTGAAAAATTGTCCATGCGCCAAATGCTGTTGCCGGATGTTTGGAAGTACAAAATACTGTCTCCAACGAACGCTGTAAGAATTTATGGATTGCCCGGCAATCCGAACTCACTCGCGTTGCTCTTATTTTTCGGTATTTTGGCCGTATTGTTCCTTCAACAATTGTATAAAGGCGAAAAGTACAAATGGTTCTTTAATGTAAATTTGACCTTGTTTTTGGGCGTGTTTATTCTCACCTACTCCCGCGGAACATGGATTTCAGCTTTTATTTTCGGTGTTTTGTTCATTCTAATGACTCGAAACTGGCAAGTATTGAAGCGTCTTGCAATTGCGGGTCTAGCATCGATCATTCTTATCTATTTCCCGGTCAATTGGGGAGTGAAATATTTTGAATCCTTGGGCGTAGAGCCGATTACTTCACATCCAGGAAGCATCGGCAACCGGCTTGGCGAGACATTCGATCAGAAAAACTTGGATCTCATGACGGAAAGCGGACGTTTCTTCTATATTAAAAAGGGATTTGAAATCTTTAACGATTATAAAATTGTCGGTTCCGGTTTTGGCTCCTTCGGCGGCTCAGCTACTCTGTCGTATGGATCGCCGATTTATGACCATTACGGAATCCGTTCGGATATTTATGGCGGCAAATATTTCTATTCCGACAACCAATATATCCAGATCATCACAGAAACAGGTGTAGTTGGCGTCATCCTTTTCGCGGTTTATCTTCTAGGTATGCTCGCTCTTTTCTGGAAGCAACGAAAAACGACGTTTGGGAAATTCATGATCGCCCTTTGGTTTGCGACAGGATTCTCCGGTTTCTACTACAATATTTGGGAATTAAAAATGTACACGATGTTCTATTTCCTTCTGTTCGGGGCCTTTGCCTCCATGACAGATCAATACGTAAAATTCAATTTGAAAGAAAAATAAAGGCATTACGACAACCACCTGGGCGGTTCCCGGGTGGTTTTTTCCTTCTTATGGATTATGGCAATTTACCATGAGCTCTGGTAAGCTGTAGATTGATTCATAGAAAGGAAGGTGTCGACTTATCAAGTATTCTAGCGTTTCGGTACGAAATATCGGAAAAAAAGTCGCGATGACAGTTGCAGCTGTCTCTCTTATACTCACAGTCCCGGCAGGAGCTTCGGCCAGCACATCAGCGGTTGAAAGCTATCCCGTTTCTTCAGGTGTCACGTACACACATAACACCCATGGAGGAGCAAACCACGTAAACCATTTGCAAGTGAATTTAAACGACCCTTACACAAAGTTGTCAGTCGGACTCCCGTCTCCATTGGCGAAGACGGATGCCACTACGACACTAGCCAATCGTGATTCACGAGACGGCAACCGTGTAGTCGGTGCAGTAAATGCCTCGTTTTTTGATATGAAATCAGGATTGCCTCTTTATTTAATATCCCAAGGCAATGAAATCATCAACGGTGGAGCCATTTCCAGCTCACCAGATTATTATGTCAGCCAGCCGATCGCTTTTGGTGTTATGAAGGATGGACGAGCTGAAATTGATCATTTCAACTTCAATGTTTCCATTAATCACGGTGGGACAAACTATAAAATGACAGGCTTAAACCGGGAACGGCAAGCCGGTGAAACTATTGTCTTCACTCCTCAAAACCTATCGAAAAATACAAATTCCAATGAATTTGGCATTGAGATTGTTGTAGATACAGGTTCACCAATTACTTCTACATACTACGGTCAGCAATTAACTGGTAATGTCGTGAAAGTTAGGGATTACGGTTCTAAGGAAAAAGTCGAAATCCCTTCAACTGGTTTTGTCATTTCAGCACACGGTGAAAAAGCATTAGAACGGTTAAAAGGAATTAAGCAAGGCGATAGCGTTTCTCTTTCTATTACAATTGATGATAAATGGAAAGATTCAGAGTTCATGCTTGCGAGCGGGCCGATGCTGCTTAAGGACGGCAAGCCGAATATTACAATGAACACTAACAACTGGCGTGCAAAAGCGACGACAGCACGGACGGCCATTGCTATCAGCAAGGACAAAAAACAAGTTCATCTTGTCACAGTCGATAGCCGGAGTGGCTACAGCAGCGGCATGACATTGACGCAGTTCGCCAATTACTTGGCGGCACAAGGTTATGACCGGGCACTTAATTTTGACGGCGGCGGATCCACAACGATGGGAATCCGCAAACATGGCAGCAACACAGTCGTGCTTGGCAACCGCACGACTAATTCCAGTCAGCGGAAAGTATCAGCTATCGTGGAAGCAATCAGCACTGCACCAGTCAGCGAACCTGGCATCATCAGCGTCTCAAGAGGACAAGTTGGTGAGGTGTTAGTTGGAGCAACAGTGCCACTTACGTTGAATTATGTGTTGGATGCCTACTACAATCCATTGAAAGCAGATCCTTCTCAAATCGAAGTCACATCAGATAAAGGGAAATTGACAGGAGCCGGCATGGGCTATACAGCTCTTGAAGCGGGCGATGACCGTGTCAACGTCAAGTACGGCGCGGCAACCCAGTCATTCCCGGTCAAGGTGGTAGATGCACCGGCTAAGCTGACCATTTCTCCGAGCACAACGAAGGTGGATCCTGGTTCGACGGTTTCATTCAAAGTCAATGCGACCGATGCCCAAGGCAAACCGATCGTCTATTCGCCGGAGCAGGTTCAATGGGGTGTTACAGGCAACATTGGAACGATTAGCAGTTCAGGCGTATTCAAGGCATCTTCTGTACCAGGCAGCGGTAAAGTGACCGCGTCACTCGGTACGAAGACTGTATCTGTTTCGATTGACCTGTCTGACGGTACACCGGCATTTAAAGATATTCCTGCAGATTATGCATATTATACTGAAATCCGTTACTTGAAAGACAACGGATATATTAAAGGAGATATCGATGGCAAGTTTAATCCTGGCCAAACGCTATCTCGTGAGCATGCGGCTGTCATACTGAGCCGGGTGTTCAATCTGGACACAACACAGGCAGGAGCACAGAAGTTCTCAGATGTTCCTTCGACGCACCGCTACTACAATGAAATTAATGCAATCGCAAGTGCGGGTCTTGTCGGCGGAAGCAACGGCAAGTTCGATCCTTCTGGCCAATTAACGCGCGCTCAGATGGCTGCGATTCTCGTAAAAGCTTATGAGCTGAAAGGCGAGTCGGGAAAGAAATTCAAGGATGTGCCGTCAACTCATTGGGCATATAAGCAAATTCACATCTTAGCCAACCATGGCATTACAACAGGAAATGAGCAAGGGAAGTTTGAACCGAATAAACCGGTCAACCGTGCCCAGTTCAGCGCATTTCTATATCGCAGCATGACGAAATAAGTTTTGCGGACCGTCCTTCTTCGGAAGGGCGGTTTTTACGCTTTAACGAACTTTCATAGAATGAGGGAAATCAATATAGAGACATACCAACCGCCTCCTTAATAAAATTCTTCAAAGCACGCTAGGCCAGGCGTACCGTGTCACGTTTTCATGAAAACGGCAACCATGTTATAATGAAAGCATTAAGGATAAAGGAAGTTTGCTAATGAGAATTGGAATTGTAGGAAATTACGGAAACGATAATAACGGAGACGAGGCAATCCTGCTCAGTTTGATTAAGCAGGTTACTTCGACATTCTCCATTGAGAGCAACCAGATTACAGTATTCAGCAATAACCCCAAGCAGACGGCGACACGTTATGGCGTGGAGAGTTTTCCGCTTTATTATAAAAAAGGGAACGCAGCCAAAACGTTTTTCGCTACGTATCAAAACAATAAACGGATCGTTCGCACGTTTGATCTTCTGATTATCGGCGGGGGCGGCATTCTGATGGATTTGTACAAGCGGGAGGCGCCGCTCTATGGTTCTTACGCTATGATGGCAAAGAATTCGAATGTGCCTTATGTCATTTACGGCTGTGGAGCAGGTCCGCTAAACACGGGCCTTGGCAAATGGTTCATCCGCTATATGTGCAAACATGCTGAGAGCGTATCCGTACGAGATCCGGAGTCGGCTCAGCTGCTTCAAACGGTTGGCGTTACAAAGCCTGTTGATGTTATCGGCGATCCAGCCTTCTCCTTGCGCAAGGAACATGTGGAAAAGTCGGATGCTCCATCTCAAATTGGCGTGACGGCAGTCCCGTATTATAATGCGGATTATTGGCCGGAAGGGAATCCAGCCATCTATCAGGATTATGTAGACGGCATGGCGAAAAACCTGGACGAGCTGGCAGAACAGTTCAACGTGCAGATTAATTTCTTCGCGACGAAATTTCCGCAGGATGCCAACGTGACGAAGGACATTCAGGCGCAGATGAAACATGCGGATAAGACGACCGTGCTTGATGAGAATCTATTGCCTGAACGGATTCTGGAAATGACGGAGAAGCAGGACATTGTCATTGGAACGAGGTTGCATTCGCTCATTTTGGCAACTTGCACAGAAACACCGATCATGGCGATTTCATATCACCATAAAGTGAACGACTTCATGAAGTTGGCGGAACTGGATCGGTATGCATTCCCAATCAATGACATTCATCAGAATTCGCATTTGTTTGCCGAAGCTTTCAAGCGGATGGCTGACAACTGGCCGGCTACATTAGAGGAAACGGAGCGACTGTCCGAACAGCTCTATGAGGAGTCGATGAAAGGTACGCGCCAATTTATTGATGCTATCAAATAATATGTAAGTGACTATGACCACCATCCAATTGGTGGTCATTTTTTTGCATAATCACATTAATGTTTCAAGAAATTTGATGGTTGTATGCGGGCAATAAACGTAGCTTTGCTTTTTATTTTCCCTATATAAGGAAAGCAGTCTTGTCAGGCAATTATAAGGTGAACAAAGCCGCTTTGGGTGTCTTCCCAAGCGGCTATTTTTATGGAGGAAGTTATAAATTAAAGGCGGCCCGCACTTCATTTATATAAGACTGGCTAATCGGCAGCTCACTGCCATCGTTCATTGTCAAAACAAGGCCGGAAGAAATATCTTTGGAGATCTTTTGGACGGCGGTCAAATTGACGATATACGAACGATGGACACGGAGAAACGTGTCGGGCAATTTGGGTGTCAGTTCTTTCAGTGTCATGTTCGTGCTGAAAGTTTCCCCATTGGAATAAAACCATGTCTTCTTCTGAAGGCTTTCGATATGGGTCACCTGCTCCACTGGAATGGGATACCAATCGTCATGCTGTTTCCCCGTTAATATACGAATGGGTTCTTCTATATGAACAGCAGGGGGGAGAATGACGAGCAACGCACCCCGTTCTCCGTGGACAGGAACAGGGTAGCCGACGCCGTAAAATAATACACCTGATGGTGACTGTTCCATTCGTTCCATCTTCTTTCCTGTTTGACACACTGCATCTGCGATACTATGCTTCACAACCGCTTCTCCAACTGTCAGTTTCACATCATAGGTGCCTTGCGAATAGTGAATGTATTTCCCGCCCACAGCAATGGCGAGTGATGCACCGTTCGGCACCCAATCTTCCAGCACGCTTGTATAGTGAGCCAGCGAATCATCTCCGTGTTTCTGCTTCTCCAACGTCAATTCCATCCCTCTTTCTGCTCTTGCTGTTTTCATTCATCGTCTAAAATTGTCCTTTTATCCTGAAAAATACGGAACTTATCCAAATGTCCAGACAATATGAATCTTCTGTTATATAGTAATGTATAACATAAATTACTGTTATGGAACAGTAAGAAAGTAGGAAATATCGAAAGGAGAGGAAATGTGAATATGGGAACAAGAAAAGAGCAAATTGCACAGTTGGAAAAGGATTGGGGACAGAACGACAGGTGGGAAGGAATTGAGCGGGGCTACACAGCAGAGGATGTCTTTACATTACGCGGTTCGGTGTTGATCGAGCACACATTGGCACAAAGAGGAGCGGAGCGGTTATGGAAATCAATTCATGAAGAAGAGTATGTCAATGCACTCGGCGCACTGACAGGTAATCAAGCTGTCCAGCAAGTGAAGGCCGGCCTACAAGCAATCTATCTAAGTGGTTGGCAAGTGGCAGCGGATGCCAATCTCGCCGGTCATATGTATCCCGATCAGAGCTTATATCCGGTCAACAGTGTGCCGAATGTTGTCAAGCGCATCAATCAAGCGTTGCAGCGGGCAGATCAGATTGACGCCGCGGAAGGTCGTGATGACGGGTTTGATTGGTTCGCGCCGATTGTAGCGGATGCAGAAGCCGGTTTTGGCGGCCCGTTGAATGTGTTCGAGTTGATGAAAGCGATGATTGAAGCTGGAGCTGCGGGCGTTCATTTCGAAGATCAGCTTGCTTCGGAGAAAAAATGCGGCCATCTAGGTGGGAAAGTGCTGCTCCCAACGCAAAATGCGGTTCGCAATTTGATTGCTGCGAGATTGGCGGCGGATGTTATGGGTGTACCGACTGTCATTATTGCCCGGACGGATGCGGATGCTGCCGACTTGATCACGAGTGATATCGATGTAAGAGATCATGAATTCATTACAGGAGAACGGACGCCGGAAGGATTTTACCGAACGAGAGCGGGTATGGACCAGGCGATTGCAAGGGGGCTCGCCTATGCGCCGTATGCGGATCTCATCTGGTGTGAAACGTCGACTCCGGACCTGGCAGAAGCGAAACGCTTTGCAGATGCCATTCATGAGCAATTCCCAGAAAAGCTGCTAGCGTACAACTGCTCCCCATCGTTCAACTGGAAATCCAATTTGGATGACGAGACAATAGCCAGTTTTCAGAGAGAACTCGGCAAGATGGGCTACAAGTTCCAATTCGTGACGTTGGCGGGCTTCCACTCTTTGAACCATAGCATGTTTGAATTGGCACACGGATACAAACAGCGGGGCATGGCCGCCTATTCGGAGCTGCAGCAGGCGGAGTTTGCAAATGAATCCAAAGGGTACACAGCGACTCGGCACCAGCGGGAAGTCGGCACGGGCTATTTCGATGAAGTGGCGCAAGTCATTTCAGGCGGAACTTCTTCGACAACTGCGATGAAGGGATCGACGGAACAAGCGCAGTTTGTCTAATGAAACAATAAAATAGGAAAGGATGAGACCTCTGACTACTCAGCAGACTCGCTTTACGATAGACATACTTGGTGAAATTACGGCAGGAACGGAAGAAATATTAACGCCGGAAGCATTAGAATTCCTTTATGCGTTACATTCGGAATTTAACGAAAGACGAAAGGCTTTATTGGAAGAACGCCAACATAGGCAGAAACGGCTTGATCAAGGTGAACGGCTCGGTTTCCTGGAAGAGACACGGTCAATCAGGGAAGGGGATTGGACGGTTGCGCCAATTCCTTCTGATCTTCAAGACCGCAGAGTGGAAATTACGGGACCTGTCGACCGAAAAATGATTATTAATGCCATGAATTGCGGGGCCAAAGCTTTCATGGCCGATTTTGAGGATGCGACATCCCCGACATGGACGAATGTCATCGACGGCCAGGTCAATTTGAAAGATGCGGTAAGGCGCACCATCTCTTATGAACATCCGATCAGCGGCAAAAAGTATGCATTGAATGAGGAAACAGCAGTGCTTATCGTGCGGACGCGTGGTTTGCACTTGGAGGAAAAGCATGTCGTCATAGAAGGGGAACGGATTGCTGGTGCATTTTTCGACTTCGGTCTTTATTTTTTTCATAATGCAAAGGAATTGATACAGAGGGGTACCGGACCATATTTTTATTTGCCGAAACTGGAAAGCCATCTGGAAGCACGCTTATGGAATGACCTATTTGTCTTTGCACAGGAAAAACTCGGCATCCCTCAAGGAACTATTCGGGCCACTGTTTTAATCGAAACAATTACAGCCGCCTTTGAAATGGATGAGATTCTTTATGAGTTGAGGGAACATGCTACGGGGCTTAATTGCGGCAGATGGGATTATATTTTCAGTTTCGTAAAACGGCTTCGTAACCATCCGGATATCATCTTGCCGGACCGGAACCAAGTGACAATGACATCGCCTTTCATGCGCGCCTATTCCCAGCTTTGCATTCAAACATGCCACCGAAGGAACGCTTTTGCGATGGGAGGCATGGCAGCCCAGATTCCGATCCGTGACAATGCCACTGCGAACGAGGATGCGTTCCGGAAGGTGAGCGAGGACAAAAAGCGGGAAGTGCTGGAAGGACATGATGGAACCTGGGTTGCGCATCCTGGTCTTGTTGCAGTCGCAATGGCAGAGTTCAATGAACAGATGAAAACGCCAAATCAGCTTCATCGCAAAAGGGAGGATGTTCAAGTGACGGCTGACGATTTGCTGCAACCCCCGCAAGGTTCGATTACCGAGGAAGGCTTGCGGATGAATTGCAGCGTCGGCGTTCAATATATCGCTTCCTGGCTCGTCGGGCAGGGGGCTGCGCCAATCAACCACCTCATGGAAGATGCAGCTACCGCGGAAATATCACGGTCCCAAGTATGGCAATGGATCCGCCATCCGAAAGGCGTATTGGCCGATGGACGAAACATTACAACTGACCTGTTCAAAACCATGTTAGAAGAAGAAATGAAGAAAATTGCTACCGAAGCTGGAGAGCGCCGATACAAGCTAGGCAGATTTCAAGAAGCCGGTGAGCTCTTTCAATCGATGGTTTTACAAGATGATTTCGTGGAGTTTTTAACTCTGCCTGGATATGAAAAAATATGAAACTAGCGGAGGTGACGAAAATGGGTAAGACGTGCAACGAACAAGTGAAAACGAAGAAATATTGCCAGGAATGCGGCTGTGAAATCGTGGAGAAAGTCGAGTCCTTGCTTTATGAATGCGAGCGCTGCATTGGAAAACATACAGAATAGAACGGAGGGCGGCTTCATCCAATGGATCAAGCCGCTTTTTCTCTTAACAGGAAGGCGGACAAAAGTAGATAGAAACCACGATTTACCGGACGTTTCATGTAATTTCGACAAGTCTGGCGGTGAATAAAAGGAGTTTCACGGCTATATCACGAATAATAGGGTTGGAAGCAGTGATTTAGATTAGGGGGATGAAAAATGAAGAATGAAGAAATGTTATTGATCCCGGGACCGACGCCGGTCGTCGATTCCATTTATGATGCAATGGCGTCGGAGACAAGAGGTCATACGGATCCACGGTTTGTCGCGATCTATAAACAGGCCATTGAACAAACGCGTGAATTGTTCAAAACGGATGGTGAAGTGTTCGTCATTTCAGGTTCCGGAACGGTCGCGATGGAAATGGCGCTCGTCAACACGGTCGCAGCAGGAGAGCGGTTGCTGATCATCAGTCATGGATACTTTGGTGACCGGTTCATCAAGCTGGCGGAAGCGTTTGGAATTGAAATTGATGTGCTGCAAGCCGAATGGGGACAGCAAATAGCGGTTGAGGAAGTGGAAAAGAAACTCGCTGAGCATACATACAAGGCGGTCACGGTGACCCATGCGGATACGTCGACAGGTGTCGCTGCTGACTTGGATCGCCTCGTCCCGCTCATTAAGGAACATGGCGCTCTTGTCATTGTGGATGGCGTTTGTGCAACAGCCGCTATGGAAGAAGATATGAGCAAGGAATACGGCAGTGCTGGCCATAAAATAGACATTGTCCTGACGGGCTCCCAAAAAGCGATCGGTGTTCCGCCTGGCCTTGCTATTGTCGCATTCAATCAAACGGCACTAGAGGCAAGAGAAGCAATCGGCCGTGTACCTGCGTATTATTGCGATATTTACAATTGGATGCCGATCATGCAAAATCCGGCCAATTATTTCGCGACACCACCTGTCAATCTCATTTACGCATACGAGGAAGGGATGAAACTCGTCCTAGCTGAAGGAATGGACAAACGGATTGCACGCCACACCGCGTTTGGCCGGGCCGTCCGCACCGCGTTGCGTGAATACGGCATGACACCGCTCGCTTCGGAAGAGGTTGCGGCTTCTACATTAAGCTGCATCCTTTACCCGGAAGGCGTAAATGATGCCGAATTCCGTGCAGCTCTTGCAAAGAAAGGCATCATCGTTGCCGGGGCATTGGCGCATTTGGCGGGTAAAGCGTTCCGAATCGGGCATATGGGTAACACGACAGAAGAAATGCTTGCTGGTGCCGTCCGTGCGATCGGTGAAGTGCTTCAGGAGATGGGCCATGCGGTCGATATCGACAAGGCAGTCAACCAATTTACTGGTCTTGTTTCGGTCGATGTTCAATAAAGTAAGTAACCAAAACGCCAGGGTGCTATACGCCTGGCGTTTTGCTTGTTCTATACAAGTTACCGTTCCTCTTGTTTCACTTCGACACCAATATCCGGCCGGTCTGTGAAGATCCCATCAGCGCCCCATTCAATCATTTGACGTATCTCTTCCTTTTCATTAACCGTATAAGGATGGACATCTAGTCCGTGCTGATGGAATTGATCGATCAATTCCTTTGACACGGCATCCTGGTTGATTCCAATGCCGGATGCATATTTCGTTAACTTCCTGAAGTCAGATTCATTGAAGGAAGGGGGCTTATCAAAGGAATACAATTGAATCAACGGGATGTTCGGTTCCAATTTGTGTATTCGCTGCAAGCTTTTTCGGTCGAACGACTGCAATATGATCCACGGCGTATTCTGCTTGCCATCAAGGCTGTCGAAGCTTTTTAACTGGGCAATCAAGTCTTCCTCCATTCCGGGATAATCATCAGGAGATTTCAGTTCGATGTAGTAATTGGCATCACTTCCGAACCGTTCCAACACTTCCTGTAAGCTGACGAGCCCTTCCTTCTCTCCCTGCAAGCCTTGCGAAACGGGCTTCCTTGGTCCCGGACTTTCATCATGCAAAGCCTTCAGTTCCTCAAAGGTTAAATCCGCTACAGGGATTTCTTTTTGTTGATTAACGATAAACCGATCATGCATGACGACGAGCTGACCATCCTTTGTTTGGTGAAGATCGAGTTCCAAATAGTCGGCCTGCATTTCGTATGCGAGATCATATGCGGCAATCGTATGCTCAGGTGCATAAGCGGAGGCTCCCCGATGCGCGATGATCAGGAAATTGTCCTCAGGCAAGGGAGAAGGCTCAGCAGTTTGTTCGCAACCGATAAGAAATATGAGAAGAATGAACAGAAAAATCTTTTTCATGAGATATCCACCCCTGGGAATATATTAATCTAACATCGATTAAAAGAAAAATCTAAAAAAGCAGGAAAAACTAAATCTTTTATCGAAATATGTCTATTAGGTTTTTGAAAGTCTTTCAAGTTAGCAATGACAAGGTGTCGGAAAGGAATTTGATTCATGAAAAAAGTAGAACTGATCAATGTATCAAAATCATACGACAAGCAAGTGGACGTTATTTCCAATATAAACGTCACGATCGAGCCGGGCGAGTTTTTTGTTTTGGTCGGCCCATCCGGCTGCGGAAAAAGTACGATGCTTCGGATGATAGCAGGACTGGAGGACATAACGGGTGGTACATTGAAAATTGGGGAACAGGTTGCCAATCACTTATCTCCGGATAAACGGGATTTGTCTATGGTGTTCCAAAACTATGCCCTCTATCCCCATTTGACTGTCCAACAGAACATTACGTTTGGCCTCGATGTCAAACGCATGAAGAAGGATGAGCAGAAAAGAAAGGCAGAAGAAGTGGCGCAATTGCTTGGTTTGACAGAGTACCTTGGCAGGAAACCGAGGGAACTGTCGGGCGGGCAGCGCCAACGTGTGGCATTGGCTCGGGCGATTGTGAGCGAAACGCCAATTTGCCTTATGGATGAGCCACTTTCTAACTTGGACGCCAAGCTGCGGGCGCATATGCGGTCCGAAATCAGAAGGATACAGCGCTCTCTTGGCATCACGATGATCTATGTAACGCATGATCAGGTGGAAGCGATGACGATGGGCGATCGGATTATGATTTTGCATGAAGGGAAAATCCAGCAAATCGGAAAACCGATTGAGATTTATAACCATCCTGCGAATCCGTTCGTCGCGACTTTTATTGGTTCCCCGCCGATGAACCTGGCGGAAGCCGAGCTGGATGAGCTAAATTCGCAGTTACTCATTGGAAATGACCTGAAACTGCCATTGCCAGAAGGGGATTATTCGGAACTATCGAAGCGTCTGTTGACGGTAGGCGTGCGTCCAGAAAATTTGCATCCCGTTACAGTGGAGACAGCAGCTGGTTCCTCATTTGAAGTCACTGTTACGAATGTGGAAGTACTCGGGAACGAGACGATCTTTTCATTCCAAGTGGGCGCTTCGGAATGGATGGCGAAGTGGACCGGCCAGTGGCATATCAATATCGGGGATCGACTGCCGATACAAATGGATTTTGCTACATTATCCATTTTTGACCGGGAGGATGGCCAGCTTCTTAAGAAGACGATCGACCAAAGCCATCATGTCACGCAGCACGAGGTGGGCAAATGAATACGGCAGGATCCTTATGGCGGCGTTCCATTAATGGACGAACGGCGCTGCTCTATTTATTGCCGTCCATCATCCTGTTTTCGGTTTTCGTTTTTTATCCGATGTTCCGGACGATTTATCTCAGTTTCTTCCTGACAGACCAAGCTGGGAATGCCGCCATCAATGTCGGTATTGAAAACTATCAATATTTGTTGGGATCATCAGAGTTCCAGAACAGCATGAAAGCAACAGTACTTTTTGTTCTTTATACGGTTCCGATCGGCGTTATCCTTGCACTGTTCTTTGCCTTGCTGGCGAATGAAAAGCTCAAGGGAATCGGCTTTTTCCGGACGATGTATTCATCAACGATGGGCGTATCTGTGGCTGCCTCTTCCGTCATCTGGTTGTTCATGTTTAACCCGAGTATCGGAATGTTCAACCGGCTGCTGCATTCGATCGGCCTGCCGCAAATTCAATGGCTGCTCGATCCAGAGTGGGCGCTCCTCTCGGTTTCCATGTCGACGATCTGGATGAATATTGGCTTTTCATTCCTCATCTTGCTTGGCGGCCTGCAAAATATTGATGAACATTTGTATGAGAGTGCACGAATTGATGGAGCAGGCTATTTTTACAGATTGCGGCGCATTACTTTGCCGATGCTGTCGCCGACATTATTTTTTATTATTACCATTTCGCTGATCAATGCGTTTCAAACGTTCGGCCAGATTGATATTTTAACGAAAGGCGGGCCCTCTCAATCGACGAATCTGATCGTCTACTCCATCTACAGGGAAGCCTTTATTAATTATCAATTCGGCACGGCGAGTGCGCAGGCGGTCATTTTGTTCGTCATCATTTTGATTGTGACCATTTTGCAGTTTAAGTTAGGGGAGAGGAAGGTGCATTATCAATGAAAACAAGCCTTCCTGCGAAAATATGGATGTATTTTTTGCTGATCGTCACTTCATTGCTCGTCTTTTTCCCGGTCCTTTACGCATTTATGATTTCATTCATGACAGGGCCTGAGATTATCCAGGGACGATTCATCCCAAGGTCGCTCAGTTTAGAGAACTATGTAAAAGTGTTCGAACGGCTGCCGTTACTCGGCTACTTATTGAACAGCTTTATCGTTTCAATCAGCGTCATGCTGGGCCAGCTCGTCGTTTGCAGCTTGGCGGCGTATGCATTCGTGTTTTTCAAATTTAAAGGGCGGGATTTCATCTTCTTTTTATTCATTTCCACGATGATGATCCCTTGGGAAGCGACGATGATCCCGAATGTATTCACGATGAGGAAGCTCGATTGGTTCAATACCTACCAAGGGCTGACACTTCCATTCTTCGCCTTGGCATTCGGGACGTTCTTGCTCCGGCAGCATTTCCTGACAATACCGAAGGAGCTCCACGAAGCATCACAGATTGCGGGCTTGAGCCGTTTTAAGTTTTTCTGGAAGGTAGTTCTTCCGATTTCGAAGACCAGTCTCGTCACACTCGGGGCCTATGGGTTCCTGACGACCTGGAATATGTACTTGTGGCCGCTGCTCATTACGACCAATCAGTCTGTCCGTACGGTGCAGATCGGGCTCAAGCAATTGCAGTCCCAAGAAATCGCGACCGAATGGGGGGTGGTCATGGCAGGCGTCATTGTTGTTATCATTCCGACGCTATTATTGCTCTTTATCGGACAAAAGCAATTGCAGAAAGGTTTGTCGCAAGGCGCTCTAAAATGAAGCTAGTAGTTGGCGAATAAAAAAAAGGGGTGTTGGCAGGAAATGAAAAAGTTTGGGAAAAGTCCATTTCTATGGCTGCTTATAGTAGCGATGGCCATCTTGACGGCCTGTACGAACAGTGACAGCAATACGAATAGTGAATCCTCCACTGATGGTGAAAAGGGAGCAACGAAAGAACCGGCGAAGACAGAGGAGGGCAAAGTGTCCATCGAGTTCTGGCATGCGATGTCAGGAACAGGCCAGGAGTCGATTGACGCCATCGTAAAAGGCTTTAACGAATCGCAGGATAAATATGAAGTAAAAGCAGAATATCAAGGTACCTATGAAGAATCATTGACGAAGCTGCGCAGTGTCGGCGGAACGAAAGATGCGCCGGCCATTACACAAGTCTTTGAAGTAGGAACGAAGTATATGATTGACAGCGGATATATCGAGCCGATGCAATCGTTCATCGACAAGGACAATTATGATTTGTCCCAGCTTGAAGAAAACATTTTGAATTATTATCGCGTGGATGGGGATCTGTATTCCATGCCATTCAACTCTTCTACGCCTGTCATGATTTATAACAAAGATGCGTTCGAGAAAGCTGGACTTGACCCGGAAAAGGCGCCTGAAACGTTTTCTGAAGTGATGGCAGCAGCAGAAAAATTGACGAAGGATGACATGAAGGGCTTCTCCATGCTGACATACGGCTGGTTCTTCGAGCAGCTCGTGGCCACACAAGGCGGCCTTTATGTGAATGAAAACAACGGACGCACTGGAGACGCTACTGAAGCGGTCTTCAATGGACCGGAGGGAAGAAATGTTTTTGATTTCCTCGATAAGATGAACAAAGCAGGAACATTCGGCAACTTCGGAACGAACTGGGATGATATCCGTGCAGCGTTTGCAACAGAAAAAGTAGCCATGTACATGGATTCTTCTGCCGGTGTTGCCGGTGCCATCGCGAATGCGCCATTCGAAGTCGGTGTCGCCTATATTCCACATGCAGACGAAGTGAAGCGCAATGGAGTGGTCATCGGCGGTGCTTCCCTCTGGATGTCGAAAGGAATTGCCGAAGAGGAGCAGGAAGCTGCTTGGGAATTCATGAAATACTTAACGACACCAGAAGTGCAGGCAAAGTGGCACCTCGACACAGGTTATTTCGCCATCAACCCGAAAGCTTATGACGAGGAGAATGTCAAAGCGAAGTGGGCGGAATATCCACAATTCAAAGTGACCGTCGACCAGCTGCAAGATACGGTTCCTGGTTATGCAACACAAGGTGCACTGATCTCGGTATTCCCGGAATCCAGACAGCAGATCGTCACGGCACTCGAAGAACTATATCAAGGAAAAGACCCGCAGGAAGTGCTTGATAAAGCAGTAGAAGGTACAAATCGGGCAATGGAAATCGCGAATAAAACAAAGAAATAAAATTTGAAGCGCCTTCGCCTATACCAGGTGAAGGTGCTTTTGTAATTCATTTGTAAATAGAGGAATATGTCTACGAATCTTTCAAATGCTATGATATAGTAATAGATGAACTGACCACTTTTGGTTTTAAGTAGCATTTGCACTTAAAATAGATAAAAAGAATGAAGGAGATGAAGGAATGTCGCTTTTGAAAAAAGTTGGCATGTGGATTGTCATCATGGCACTCACAGTAAGCGGTTTTTCATTCGGTTTGAATGCAAGCGCTGCCAGCAAACATGACGTAACGCGCGGTGAATTCATTACCGCAGTCGTAAAGGCGCTTGAATTAGAATTAGGAGATGGCACATCGCATAAATTTACAGATGTGGATGAGAAATTGGCACCATTTGTAGAAGCTGCCCTCTCAAACGGCTTGGTAAAAGGAGCTACGGCTTCCGAATTTAAACCAGGTGAAAAATTGACACGTGAGCATGCGTTCTTAATCGTATCTCGTGCTGTCAAGACTGACGAAGTATTCCCAACAACATTGCTTGAGAAATTTAAAGACAAAGACCAATTCAAAACGAATGAGCTAGAAGAATTGGCGAAGAGTGTCGGCTTGGATATTTTCAGAGGCTTTGAAGACGGAACAGCGAAGCCACAAAAGGCTGTAACAAAAGTCCAAGTGAAAAAAATTATTGATCGCTTACTGGAAGTACATAGTACACATCCTGAACAGCCAGGAGAAGAGCCAAGTGAACAACCGTCAAATGACAACGTCTCACTTCGTATTCTTGGCACAAGCGATTTGCATACGAACTTTGTAAACTACGATTACTATCAGGACAAGCCGACAAATGAATTCGGTTTGGCAAAGACAGCCGTACTCATCGATGAAGCACGCGCTGAAAATCCGAACAACCTGTTGTTCGACAATGGTGACTTGATTCAAGGAACACCGCTTGGCGCATATAAAGTGTCTGTCGATCGTTTGGAAAAAGGAGAACTTCACCCAGCGATGGCTGCTCTTGGTGCACTTGAGTTTGATGCAAGCACACTAGGGAACCATGAGTTCAACTATGGCTTGGATTACTTAGATATGGTATTAGAAGAAGCTCCATTCCCTGTATTGAATGCTAACGTGTATGACGCGGTAACAGGCAAGAACCGTTACACTCCATATGTCATTATGGATAAGAAAGTTGTAGACGGAAAAGGGAACGAGCAAGAGTTGAAAGTGGGCGTAATCGGAGTGGTTGCCCCTGGAATTATGCGTTGGGACCGTGCATTGCTTGAAGGAAAAGTAATTGCAGAAGATGCAGCAGATACAGTTGAAAAGTTTATCCCTGAAATGAAAGAAGCGGGAGCAGACATTATCGTTGTTCTTTCCCATTCTGGCATGGGTGATGCAACCCATGAAAAGGGCGAAGATGATGTTGTGTATCAAATTTCCCAATTTGAAGGGGTAGATGCGATTCTTACAGGGCATAACCACTCTGTATTCCCTGGAGATTACGCTGATCTTCCAAACATCAATATGGAAAAAGGCACTGTAAACGGAACGCCAGTCGTAATGCCTGGCAAGTTCGGAAGCCACTTAGGAATTCTTGACCTAGTATTGGAGAAGGACGGAGACAGCTGGAAGGTTGTTGACGGAACAGGTTCATTGCGTGAAGTCGATAAAAAGTCTGACGTTGTGAATCAAAAAGTAATCGATGCAGTAAAAGAAGCACATGAAGGAACAATCGAATATGTGCGCAGCCCAGTCGGCAAAACGACAGCACCAATTACAAGTTACTTTGCATTAGTAGAAGATGATCCTTCTATTCAAATCGTAACGAACGCACAAAAATGGTATGTAGAAAATCAAGTAAAAGGCACGGAATATGAAAACCTTCCAGTTCTTTCGGCTGGTGCGCCATTTAAAGCAGGCGGTCGTAATGGAGCTAACTATTACACAGAAATCCCTGCAGGCGAAATTGCAATCAAGAACGTTGCTGATCTATATGTATTCGACAATACAGTAGCCGCTCTTGTTCTGACAGGGGCAGATGTGAAAGAATGGCTTGAGATGTCTGCAGGCCAATTCAATCAAATCGATCCTGCTTCAAGCGAAGAACAAGATTTGATTAACGGTGAATTCCGTACGTACAACTATGATGTAATTGATGGCGTAACGTATCAAATCGATGTAACACAGCCTGCGAAGTATGACTACAAAGGCGAAACAATCAACGAAAAAGCAAACCGGATTGTTAATTTGCAATATGATGGAAAAGCAATCGATCCAGAACAGAAATTCATCGTTGTGACAAACAACTACCGCGCAAGCGGAAACTTCCCGGGTGTTCGTAATGCAATCAATACAATCGAATATGCATACGAAAACCGTGAAGCGATTATGGATTATATGATCGACCAAAAGACAATCGACCCATCTGCAGATAACAACTGGACATTTGTACCGGTTGAAGGCGATGCGAAGATTTTCTTCGAAACATCAGCAAAAGCACAAAACTTTGCTCCTAAGGAAGGCGATGTGGAATACGTCGCTCCAACAAAGGACGGCTTTGCGAAATTCTCAATCAAATTGAAATAAGAAGTGACGGAGCGGAGCATATCTCTGCTCCGTTTCTTTTTATGTGCAAATCGATTTCTGCCATTTCTCAAACATCTTTTTCACTCCACGTGTAATAAACTCTGTTCCGGGTATCGTAAAGGTTAATATGTTCAGAAAGGAGCCGTTTCAAAATGGAAAGAAAATTTCAAGTGGAACCGAATGCAAGTGAAGGCCGTGACAGCCGCTTTACAGGGATGCCGGATGCGAAAGAATTTCCTGATTTGGAACCTAAGCAGAGTGCCGAAAAGCAAATGGAACAATTCGAGAACACGGTTGGGAAAATGGATGAGGATAAGAAAAAATGAAATATTGAGTGGAGTGAGGCATTGTATTGACAATGCCTTAGACTGTAGACAAAGTCACTTTGAGATGAATAGAATTGCATAAACCAATCGGCAGTGAGCGCAACTTCGCTTTCCATGGGCTTGGCTTCAGCCTCCTCGTCACTCCGTTCCTGCGGGGTCTTCAGCTCAAGCTATTCCCATAGGAGTCTTCGTTGCGCTCCCTGCCTTTAATACAATTTCTTAATTGTTGAGTAAATACGTGAAGACTCTCTAAACTTCTTTTATACGAGGTCTATCATATTAATTATTAATAACAACTTACCTTGTTAGTAGAACATCCGTTGATTGGAGCGGAAGGCGTCGACTCCTGGGGGATCAGCGGGACAGGTGAGACCCCACAGGGAGCGCAGCGGACGGGGAGGCTCACCGCCCGCCCCCCGGAAAGCGACGCCAGAAGCGTAAATCAACTTTACTAGGAATCTAAATGTAAGTAGCGGTTGTATATTATTTTTATACGCCACAACAAATTAATATGCTTTTGTCTACGCTCTAAGGCATTGTATCGACAATACCTTTTTTACGTTCCAATCTACTTTTCAAAATATATCTTTCGCGTATACTAATAGGGAGAAATATTTGGAAAAGAGACTGGGGATAAGACGTTGAGAAAAAGAGTACTGCTAACTGTGTTTTCATTCTTGATGCTTAATGGATGTGGGCCTCTCGGAAAAGAGGAAACAGTTGAAGTGCCAGAGGATTTAGCGATGATCCAATGCAAACTGGATCCGCTGAATTTAAAGGAGAACGCAACACATATCACGGTCGGCATGGTAGGAGACATTTTATTGCACAATCCACTATATAAATACGAAGATTATGATCCGTCTTTTGCAGCCATTTCGGAGGAGCTCCACGGAATCGATTTTCTTCTGGCCAACCAGGAATCGCTGCCGGGCGGAAAAGAGTTCGGCTTGTCGGGCTATCCGCGTTTCAATAGCCCGAAACATATTATACGAGATTTAAAAGAGAACGGCGTCGATATGATCAATATGGCAAACAATCATACAATGGACTTAAACGAAAACGGGCTTCGAAAGGCAATTGAACATATGAAGGCGTATGGCATGCCATATGTCGGTGCCTACGACTCGCAAGAAGATCGGGAGACCGAACGCATTGTAGAGGTAAATGGGATCCGAATCGGTGTCCTCGCCTATACGTTTGGAACAAATGGGCTTCCCGTGCCGGCAGGAAAGGACTATATGGTTGGTTTAACCGACCGGGAGATGATGCAGAGCGATATCCAATCGATTCGAGGCAAGGTGGATGTTGTCGTCGTATCGATCCATTGGGGAATGGAATATGTGCTGGAGCCCTCCAACTTCCAAGAGGACTTAGCTCGTTTTCTAGCCGATACAGGAGTTGATATTATCTTCGGCCACCATCCACACGTCTTGCAGCGGTATGAAAAGGTGGGGAAGACGCACGTCTTTTATTCATTAGGAAACTTCTATTCTGCTCAGCAGTTTGATACGACGAATATCGGGGGGATCGGCAAGGTGAGCATCCGGAAGCTAGAGTTTGCAGGCCATGAGATGGTAACTGTAGGTGAAGCCCATCTGATCTCAACAGCCGTCATACGTAATGCACAGCGGCGTTACATCGTAGTCCCGCTCGAACAGGCTGGATCGCAGGCTTCCAAAAATGTGAAATGGGTAGAGGAACATGTTGGACTGACTGCGGAGTAAGGAAAACGAGTGCTTTGAATGTATAAAGGGGAGGGGAGAAATGAAATGGGCTTGGAAGGCATTGCATTTGAAATTAGAAATGGGTATGGCAAGCAGTTGTTTGAATTGCTGGAGGGAATAGCGAATTCTTTGTGGCATTGGTTTGTAGGGGCGGAAGAAGCGTATTTTGCAGAGAACGGTCATTATAGTGAGCCATTCTTTTTTGAAACGGATGTCACGATGGACGGAAAATCGTTTCTGTCACATATTTCGAAAGAAGACTACTATCTAATCTTTGCTGATCTCAAGGCATTTCCTACTGCCGAAAGTGTGGCACCGCTTTAGACTGAAAGGGAATTTAATGAGAGCTCCTGCATACTTGGCATTAACATCTACGATTCGGCGAATGTGATCGTGTATTCACGTGAATCACGGATCATCCATGAAATGATAAAGCGGGTAGAATCGCTGGGATATGGCAGTAGCCGTTTCTTATCTCATGATGACTTAGTGTACGCGATTTGGGGATGGAGAGAGAAGTATTTAAACTGAAGGGGAGGGCCTCTGTTTGTTCACAGCAGTATTTAATTTGGAATAGGAAGAGGTAGGATTTAAAGAGACAATTTCTATTTGGTTTTTTAAAAACGTTTCTGATGAACAGCTTCCTCCAGAATCGAAAAAGCGTCCTGCCTTTTTGGGCAGAACGCTTTTCATAATTCTAATGAATTATTTAGCTTCTTCGTCTTTTACTTTAAGAGTGTAAATAAAATTAGAAACGATTTTTGCTGCTTGTTGACGTGTTGTAAATTGTTCAGGCATAAATTTACCTTCGTAACCGGAAGCGATTCCTAGCTCATGTAGCATGGAAATAGCATTAACAGCTTCCGCAGAGTACTTTCCAAAATCGGAGTAAGGTGCTTTTGCAGTTGCTGCATACTTTGTTCCAGTAGATTTCTCATAAGCACGGTCAAGAATTAAGGCAAACTGTGCACGCGTCACGTTTTGGTTTGGATGGAATTTACCGTCCTCACCCTTAATAATGCCAGCTTCATAGGCAGCAGCGATATCTGCTTTTAGATTATCAGAAACACCATTTAAATCTTTGAATGGTGCAGCCGCAACGCCTTCAGTTTTAAGGTCTAGAGCTTTCACGATCCAAGATACCATTTCTGCACGAGTAATTTTTTGACCAGGTTTGAATTTATTATCCTTCTCGAGAATATCTCTGTAGTAAAGGTCGGAAACATAAGGATATGCCCAGCTATTTAAGGAAAGATCTTTGTAAGGAACAGTTGCGATAATGCGACCTTCAAGGCCATTCGTAACGGTACCAAGTCCTTGTAGATGATTTGCAAGGTTTTCCCAATCGCTAAATCCTGGTTCGCTTGCACGTCCTTCTTCGTAAGCTTTTCCTAATGCCTCAAAACCATCTCCACCGCGTGCTGTAAATACATTCGTCGCGGCTTTATACATTTTATTGTCTTCTACTTCTTTACCATCAATCTTCAATGAAACAATTCGTTTTCCAGGTTCAGCTGTACCATCAAAAACAACTTCCATACCAGCTACGTGTAAGAATCCACCGTTTTCTTTTGGATATTCTTTTACGGAGTGTTCGAATGTCTCTTTCAATTCCGCACCGCTTAGCTCGATAATTGCAAGGTTGTTACCAAATGGTAGTACTGTAAGTACTTCACCGTATGTGATAGGACCTGTCTTAATAGAAGCTCGGATGCCGCCACCATTTTGGAAAGCGATTGCCACGTTAGGATCGATTTCTTTTGCCTTTTCAAGCATTCCGTCAGTAATAATATTACCTAGGTTTGTTTCACCAGCACGTACACCACCAAGTCCACGGAGTCCACTTAAGAAGACATCAGCAGTTCCTCCAGTAGGTTTGGCCATAGTATCATTTACTTGTTTAGTATAAGGAGCAAGCATTTTTTCAGCTTCAGGATCTTTAGCTCCTTCCTTATCAACTGTATGAAGAACACCTTTGTAATCTTTGATAACGCCATTCTCATCAAATGTTACATCTAATTGTCCAAGGAATTTGTGGTACTCATTAGTTTGAACAATAATAACAGGTTCTTTATCTTTATTTACTACGTAAGGTTCTTCTAGTTTTGAGTGAGTATGACCACCAACAATAATGTCAATACCAGGAACTTGTTTTGCAAGCTCTTGATCATTATCAATTGCAGGATTGTCATCGAAGCCAATATGTGTGACTGCAATAATTTTATTAATGCCCATTTCTTCGAATGCTGCTACTGCAGCTTTTGCTTCAGTAATATAATTTGTAAACTTAATTGCTTCAGGACTGGAAATGTCGGCAGTTTCTTCAGTTGTCAGACCGAAAATACCAACTTTCTCTCCGTTAATTTCTTTGACAATTCCATTATAGATTTTGCCGTCTTCAGGCTCTGCCACTACTTTGCGTTCTTGTAAGCCATCAAAATTCTTATCTTCTGTGAAGTCAACATTCGCAGAGACAATAGGGAATTTTGCACCTTTGATAAAGTCCGCAAGCGGCTTATGACCATCTGGACCTGTGCCTAAATCAAATTCATGGTTGCCAAATGTCATTGCATCATAGCCTAGATAATTCATAAAAGCCAAGTCGGCTTGACCGATGAACTCATTGAAGTAAAGAGTTCCGGAGAACACATCACCAGCATGTAGCAGTACATTATTCGGATGTTCAGCTTGCTTATCCTTCAATAATGCTGCGAATTGAGCGATATTCTCCAAGTGTGCATGTGAATCATTGTTGTGGAACACTGTCATTGAAAAGTCTTTCGACGCTTCCTCGGCTGAAACGGCTGCAGGAGTAACGCCTGCGATACTGAATAGCAAAATGGAAGCCGCCGCCCCCTTAAAATACTTTTTCGACATAATACACCATCCTCATTTTGTAATAGTAGTTGTCCATCATTCTTTTATACTAGTGAAAGATAAATAATGATGAAAACGTAGTCATTTCCAGTTTAGCATTATACCTACAAGAGGACAAATTAATTTTTCGTAAACGCTGGGCAAATGAAAAAGCCGGAAAGGAATAATCCTTTCCGGCTAGAAATTATTGGGCGGAGTAATACTGAAGTAATCCTTGGTAGATGGCTTCTGCATAAAGTTCCGCGTATTGGTCGCTTGTTAGTTTCTTGAAATCTTCAGGATTTGATAAGAATCCTAATTCTACTAATACAGCGGCTACATTGTTGTTGCGAATAACATAGAATCGTTGATCACGCACACCGCGGTCTGCCATATCTGCCTTTTTGATGATGTTGTCATGAATCTTTTTCGCAAGGGCTTTACTTTCTGCAGCATTTGGATTGGTAGAAGAATCGTAATAGACCTCTGTTCCTTTTGCTGAAGTGGAGCCAGCTGAGTTGACGTGTATTGAGACAAATGCTTCCGCGTAATGTTTCTTTGCAAAATCAGTACGGTCTTGCAGGGAAGGGAACGTATCACCGGAACGTGTCATTAGCACGCTAGCTCCGGCTTTCTTCAATTTCGCTTCCACTCGCTTCGCTACATTTAAAGTAATCTCTTTTTCTTTAGCAGTACTTTTTGTTGTGCCGGGATCCTTGCCGCCGTGTCCAGCATCAATGACAATAATCCGATCTTTTAATGGATTGCCTGATTGGTTGATCAGTTTCAAATAGTTTTTATGGACATAACCTGGTCCGTTGTTTGTGTTAACTTTAGCCCAGTAGCCAGAGATTGATAGAATTTCAACTTTCTCGCCGAGTTTGAATTTACCGATGACTTCTGAAGTCGAGTTGGCTGATTTACGTACGTTTAAGCTGCCAGTCGTTACTTTGCCGATCAGGCCGCTTGTCCCAACGGATGGTTCGCTTTCATCTTCTTCCGGAAGGGAAGGTTCTGTCACATCTGGAGGAGTTTCACCAGGTTCTTCTGTTGCTACATCATCACCTGGTTTTTCTACGCCTACATCGACGGTATAACTCTTATTGATATATCCGTTTTTCCCGTCAATCAGGATGAGAAGCCAATCGCCAGTCTGGCCAAGCACTTCGACAATCTCTCCATCTTTCAGCTTCCCGACGACATCGCCAGTCAATGCCGGGTGGCTTCGGACGTTTAGGTTGATACCGCCTGTTACGACTTTAGCAAAATACGTTCTGGACGTCTGTTCTGGCGGTTTTACCTGCAACGCAAACTTGTCATCCAACGCGCGTGCGACAAAAAGTGCAAACTGAGAACGCGTCAGCAGATCGTTCGGTAAAAACTTTCCTGCGTCTCCTTGCGTGACACCTGCATAATAAAGACCGTTAATCTTTTCTGCGTAAGGATGGTTTTTCATATCCGTGAGCATAAGTGGATGATCCACTGTAATCTTTTGCGATAAATTGAATGCGACAGAAAGGGCATAACCCATTTCCTCTCGCTTAATCTTTTCGTTAGGATTGAACTTCCCGTCCTTGTCGACTTTAAAGTAACCAAGTTGAACCGCGCGGCTTGCAAATTCATACTGCTCTGTGCCTGGTTTCAAGTCCTTGAAAGTAATAGAAGGGGTAGGCATGTCCTTTTTCTTGGAAGCGATTACCAACATTTTGGCAGCTTGCGCGCGTGTCAGATTGTCTCCGGGATTGAATTTGGAAACTTTATTGACAACTCCGAGATCAGCTATGTAATGTACTGCCTCAAAATATTCCTTGTCTGGAGATACGTCAGAGAATTTGAATTGTGCCGAGGAATGTCCTGGGACGATGGAAACAAGAGCGAAAAACAACAAAGCGACAGTGGCCCATTTAATCGTTTTCATGGTGTCCTCCCTATTTTTTACTATTGGTGTAGGTTTAGTGTAACAGTGTAGATTCATTAAATCTAGAGTAATTTCGATAGATTTATATAGTTTTCTACATAAAACCGGGTGTCCCCAAAAACGGAACACCCGGTTCAATATTCATTATTGGTTAAGACGGTCGACGATCTTGTTGAATTGCTTTTCAGTCAGCTTGTCATTCAATCCAAAAGAACCGTCTTCATAGCCACTTGCGATATGATTATATGCTAGTGTGCTAATATATTCAGTTGCCCAATGATCCGCAGGGACGTCTGAGAATGTCTGTTGTGATGTGCCTTCCAGATGGAATGCTTCGACAACGATTTTCGCTAGCTGCGCTCGTGTCAATGAACCGTCTGGATTAAACTTGCCGTCGTTACCTGAAAAGATGCCGGCATTTGTGACAGCCATGATGGCATCATAATGTGGGTGGTTGGCAGGTACATCGGAGAAAGACGTTTGGTGAGACAGGTCTTCTAAACCGAGTACTTTATAAAGTGTTTCTGCCACTTCTGACCGTGTTACATATTTCGGTAAGGTTGCTGATTCATCAAATGCGACTGTCTTCTGGTCGAATTTAGCTACCCGCTTGGCGCCTAAGTAACGGCTGCCCCAGTAAGCCGGGTCGTTGACTGATGAAATCATGACGCCTTTGCTTGTAGATGCATGGATGAACCGGCTGGAGCCGATATAAATTCCGACATGCGATACACCTTTGCCTGTCGTGTTGAAGAACACAAGGTCTCCTGTTGTAAGATCGTTTTTCTTAACAGATGTTCCCATAGCATACTGTTCGCCTGTCGATCTTGGAATTGAAAGTCCTTCTTTTTTAAATACATATTGCGTATATCCTGAGCAGTCGAATCCGGATGTGGTTGTCCCACCGTATGAATACGGTGTGCCGATATAGTTCTTCGCTGTACTAACGAGCGCTGTCGGTGAATTCGCTGAGGCCATGGCTGGAATTGACGTTGCGATTAAAACTGACCCAAACAAAGCTACAATAAGTCTTTTCATTATGGTTCCCAAATTCCCCTTCCGCACGTTTTATACAGTGTGCTTTTATCTGAAACCAATATTAGCATAGCTAAACCTTCATTTCGGTTACAGTTACATTACAATAACGTTACAAAAGCCTAGTAATCTTAAAAACGGCTTCACTGCGCAGTTTTCAAGAGTTTTGGAACTTTTTCAACCGGTATTTCGTTCCCTTGTGTAATAGATTTTCACTAGTAATCTAGATCTTTAGACGATTGAAAGTAAGTTCCAACGGACTAGATAAAAGGCTCGGACGGTTTATTACAGACATGTTACATATGAACTTTATCTCATGAAAACCGACCTAGCCTACTGGGAATTCCTCTCGTATTCGTTGCGGCATGCACTTATGCTATAATCGTTCAATGGAAGTGAAGGCAGAATAAGTAGATGGGAAGAGAATAGATGCAAAAAATAGCGGTTTTCAGCAATATGTATCCTTCCGGACAGCATCCGACGTTTGGGATATTTGTTAAAAATCAAGTAGAATTACTGCGTTCCCAGGGGCTCGATGTTGATGTGATTGCAATCGACGACCCGGCGAAAGGGAAAGGGGCAGCTGCAAAGAAATATGGGACTTGGCTGCTTCGTTCGTTTGTTTATATGTTAAAAAATAGAAAGCGTATCTCTTTAACACATAGCCATTATGCATTCCCGACAGGGCTCATTTCATTAATGGGAAAACGGATTTGGAAGCTGCCGTATGTCATTACGGTTCATGGTGGCGATATTGACAAGATGGCCGCGAAAGGCGGAAAGATCGCCTCCATGACAGCCTCCATCCTTCAAAATGCAGAGGCTGTCATCGTGGTAGGAGAAAGACTGAAGCAAGATGTAATCCAAACGTTCGGCGTCCAGGAACAACGGGTTCATGTGATGAGCATGGGAGTGGACACTACAGTGTTCAAACCTTACCCGAAAGAGGAAACGAGGATGGAATTGGACATACCGGCACAGGAAAAAGTGGTCTTATATGTTGGGAATTTGATTGAAGCAAAAGGCCTGCTGGAGCTGGTTGAAGCGTTTAAACTTGTCAAACAAGATAATCCTGATGCATCACTCTATTTAATCGGGTCATCGAAGGACGAAGGGTTTATGGAAAAGCTGGCGAAGCATGTGCTGGAACATGGCGTCAAAGTCGTTCAACAAATGCCGAAACCTCAAAAAGAAATCGCACGGTGGATGGCCGCTTCGGATGTATTTGTCCTTCCTTCTCACCATGAAGGCTTTGGACTAGTCGTACTGGAAGCGATGGCAACCCGAACGAAGGTCGTCGGCACAGATGTGGGCGGTCTCTCGTATTTGCTTGCTGATCAGGCCGGGATTGCAGTAGAACCGAAAAATGCTGATTCGCTGGCGGACGGCATACGCAAGGCATTGAATGGCGAGTCGGTATTGAATCGAGAGATGATTCAACTAAAAGTGGAATCAAACTCGTTTGAATCGATCAGTAAACGACTTTTGTCAATCTACCGCTCTATAGAGGAAAAGGCAGGTCTGGGCGAATGAGCAAATTTATTAAGATTATCGGTGCTGTTGCCGTTATCAATATTCTAGCCCGGCTTATTGGATTTGCGCGGGAAATGGTCATCGGCAACCAGTATGGGACCAGTCGTGTTGCTGATGCCATTGCGACTGCCTATACGATTCCGAATTTCCTCTATCTCGTTATAGGAGGGGGATTAACGACAGCGTTCATTTCTGTCTATCATTCGACCTCAGCTGATAAAACACTTTTTGTCAGAAAATCGTTTACTACAGTGCTGGCATTTATCTCGGTCATTACAGTATTGGCCTTTATATTTGCGGAGCCATTCCTGCGAATTGTATTTTTCAAGTTATCGGATGCGGAAATTGCTGCCGTCTATCCTTTGTTTTTATGGATGATGCCGTCAACAATTTTCCTTGTCCTCTCGACCTGGATGAGCGGGCTGCTTAATTTACATGATCGCTTCCATCTGTCGAGTGTTGCCATTCTCGTGTACAATGCGGCATTTGTCGTGATTGGAGCTGTCCTGACTTACTCAATCGGACCGGTTTCCTATGGAGTCGGAGCGTTCTTCAGTGCGGTGCTCATGGTCGTGTTCCTCTATGCCGGCATTAAGCGAAGTAATTTGTCATCACTTAAGCCATCATTCGGCATGACGGAAGACATCAAACGGGTATGGGTCATCGCCCTTCCCATCTTGCTTGGCGGAGCTTCATTGCAATTTTACGCCATCATCCAGCGGGTTGCGGCGACCGGCTTAAGCGACGGTGCTATTTCGGCCATCAACTACGCCTCTAAACTGAGCGGTTTCCCGCAAGCTGTTATGATGACCGCGGTGACAACGGTCATTTATCCAATGCTGAGCAGGAAGGAAGGCGAAGGGGATACCGCGACGATCCGATCCTTATACAAGAAAGGGATGCTCTATCTAGCCGCTTTAATTGTCCCTGCCACATTAATCGCCTACTTCTTCGCAGACCCGATTGTCCGGCTTGTTTTCGGGCATGGAAAATTTGGAGAAGGATCAATCGCAATTACTGTGCCGATCTTCAAAGCGTTCTCGCTGTCCATGTTCTTTTTGGCGGCAAACACCTATGTCACACGTTTCTATTATGCAAAAGGGAATTCAATCGCCCCCGTTATATTTAGTCTGATCAGTGTATTAGGAATAAACATTGCTGTCATTTATGCTTTGGTAGATTCTCTCGGTGCAGTGGCCATTGCATACGGCACTGTCATCAGTTCCGCTGCAAACTTCATCATGCTTTGGCTCTATGCGCGGATAAAATGGAAGCTGTAAGTTAATTCAAATAGACAAGAGCTTTTTCCTTTCAAGTGGGAAGAGGTTCTTGTTTTTTTATTGGAATAAACAATGGAATGATTGAAAAATATTTAATGTTCAGTATAATTTAGAATAACATTCTACTTTTCATAGCGTCATAGACCTCTTAGAGAACGAATCACCTATCCTTTTGTAAGCGCTTACGAGAAGGGGATGATAAACAAAAAGGGGGATGTAACAGTGAAAAGGAGTAGCGTGCGATGGATAATGGTCCTGCTCGGGGTAGTGCTTGTATTATCGGCTTGTGGGGACGGTAAGAAAAATATTGCGATCGGGCCGCCGGCAAGTGAAACGAACAATGTCTCGAAGATTATTTTGGATGCGTATGGCATTGGAGACGGAGATTACAAAGCGTTCCAGGAGAGCTTTGGTGCAGCGGCAGATGGTGTCCAGGATGGCAATATCGATATTTCCATCGGGATTTTAGGCTTGCCGGCTTCCAGCATTGAAAGTTTACAGGCATCAGCTGGAGACGTGAAGATGTTAAGCCTGTCCGACGAAGCGGTCAAACAGATTGAAGAGAAGTCAGGCTACAAACCGTACACGATTCCAAAAGATTCGTATGATTTCTTGACGGAAGACGTCCAAACGGTAACTGCTTACGCCATTCTTATGGGGAACACCGATACAATCGATGAGGAGCTAGGGTATGAACTGGCGAAAAGCATGATTGAAAATGCGAGCGAGAATACCCACGCGCAAGCGAAACAAATGATTCTGGAAAATGCGCTGAACGGCGCCGAGGGGCTTCCGATTCATCCGGGAGCGAAGAAGTATTATGAAGAACAAGGGTTGACAGTCGATAACGAAGTAGCGGAACTTTCCGCATCAAAAGACAACCGCAAATCAGAGCTTACGCTGGGGACAGGGAGCCAGGGGGGGACGTATTATCCGCTTGGCGGAGAAATGGCGAACCTTTGGAATAAATACATCGATGGCATTAACGTCACGAACATGGAGACGGGAGCATCTGTTGAAAACCTCTCGACTATTTCGCAAGGGAATATGGATCTCGGGATGACAGTCCACGTTCCTGCCTTGAATGCGATTGCGGGCAAGGCTGATTTCGATGGGAATCCAGTAAAGAATGCTGCCTTCATCGGACATATTTATCCGGAAGTCGTACAGATTGTAACTCGTGAAAAGACAGGAATCACTAGTTTTGAAGACTTGAAATGATCGATATAAAGGGAAGTGGATGGGAGACAATTTAAGTAGCAGGGAGGAAAGGAAATGAAAGAAAAAAAGGTGGTCGATGCACAGGAAATCCTTGAAAAATTTGATAAGGAAAATCAGTATCGCATCAATATCGGCAGATGGGCGTGGGTCGTCACGTTTTTAGGCGTCGCACTGACAATATTTCATCTCTATACCGGCCTGACAAGCGTCCTGCCATCACAGCAGCAAGGGGCCATCCATCTGGGAACTGCACTCGGAATCGTCTTCTTGCTGTATCCGGCGAAAAAAGAGTGGAGAAAGACGCAGAAGGGCGTTCCGTGGTATGATGTCGTGCTGGCTTTCACGGCGATGTATGTGGCATATCATAAAATCATTTTTTTCGATTCCATCCTGCAAAGCCGTGTATCCGGTTATAGTGCTCTTGATATTACGATCTCAATTCTGGGCATCCTATTAGTCTTGGAAGCGACAAGAAGGACAGTAGGCTTGCCGATTGTCATCGTTGCACTAGTTGCCATTAGCTATGCCATTTTGGGCAACCATATACCGACGAAGATCCTGTCCCATCCTGGATTCGCAGTAGATCGGACGATGACGAACCTCTGGTACCGTGAAAGCGGGGTATTCGGAACACCGCTGCAAATATCAGCAAAATTCATTTTCCTGTTCCTCTTTTTCGGTGTGCTTCTCGTCAACACGCCGATTGGTCAGTTCTTCAATAACTTGGCATTTTCTCTGACGGGACGGTTTACCGGCGGAACAGCAAAGGCAGCGGTTGTGGCCAGTGCACTGCAAGGTACCGTTTCCGGCAGTTCTGTCGGGAATACGGTGGCGACCGGTTCATTCACCATTCCGATGATGAAAAGGGCTGGATTTAAACCGGAGTTTGCTGCAGCAACGGAAGCTTCGGCCTCGACCGGAGGACAGATTATGCCTCCGATGATGGGTGCGGCAGCGTTTATCATGATGGAATATTTAGGAGTCAGCTATGCCCAAATCATGCTGGCAGCGGTCATTCCCGCCATCCTCTATTTCACCGGAATTTTTATCGGGACCCATTTCGAGGCGAAACGGCTTAATATTCTCGGTCTGCCAAAATCAGAGCTTCCGGTGTTTAAGAAAATATTTGTGCGGGATGGCTATATGATCATTCCATTGCTCGTCATCATCGTTACCATCATGTCGGGCTTTACCCCTCAGAGAGCAGCCCTTTTCGGAATTGCTTCCGCGTTTGTTATCTGGATTTTCAACGCATTGGTCCGAAAGGAATCGGAATTCAGTTTTAATAAAATCATATACGTGCTGGAGCAAGGGGGCAGAGTTGCCCTGCCGGTAATCGCTGCCGTTGCAACTGCAGGCATTATAGCGGGCGTTGTCAGCATGACAGGGCTTGGAGCAAAATTCGCTGCAGGCATTATTGCTCTCTCTAACGGCTACCTCATCCTCGCTCTTTTCTTTACAATGATTGCATGTATCATTCTCGGGATGGGATTGCCGACCACGGCAAACTATGTCGTAACGGCGACAATCGCAGCACCTGCCTTAATTAATGAATTTGGCATTGCCCCGATTGCGGCGCATATGTTCGTCTTCTATTTCGGCATTGTGGCGGATATCACGCCGCCTGTTTGTCTCGCTGCATATGCGGGCGCAGGCATTGCCAAGGCGAACCCGTTCAAGACGGGAATGACAGCCGTCAAACTGGCAATTGCGGCGTTTATCATCCCGTACATCTTCATCTACAATCCCATTTTCGTATTTGTAGATATTACGCCATTTAAATTAATTACGGGCTTGATCACTGCTTTGATCGGCATGGTCGGAGTCAGCAGCGCGGTTATTGGATTTTTTATTCGCAACTCGCGGCTATGGGAACGGATTGTGCTGTTTGGAGCGGGGCTCATGCTGATCCTGCCTGAATTTTATACAAGTCTCGCAGGAATCGTACTGATTACTCTCATCTGGGTAATTCAAAAGAAACGGCCGGAAGAGGAAGCGAGAAGAAAAATGGCTACGGTGTAAGCCGAAATGTAACAGGTGGCAGAAACGATACGGTTTCCGCCACCTGTTTTCATTGGAGTAACTTGCTCTCTCCCAAAGCTATATTCACATGAAAAAATTCTCTTTTCCGATCCTATTGTACAGTCCGCTTCGTTTGAAAAGGGCTGTTTTTTCTTTAGGCAATCGTTTGATTTTAATCTCGATGCCTTTTCGCTCTGCTTCGTCCAGCATGGCAAAAAGTGCTGCTTCGCCTGTTGCGTCAATCATGGCGAGGTGTTCTAAATCGAGGATTAAGACACTTTCTTTCTCCAGCAACATTTTCGGGTATTGTTCTTCAAAACGTTTCGCTGTCCCAAAAAATAAAGGACCATCTAAAGCAAATTTAAGGACAGTCTTTTCGCCATCGCCAAATTTGTGTTTTTCTACGTCCGAAAGTTTTTGTGGAACGATAGCCAGCTTTCCGCTCATTTTTTTCAGGAATGAAAGGGCTGCCAGCAAAATGCCGATTTGGACAGCCACTGTCAAATTGATGAAGACAGTAAGCAAGAACGTCGTCAGCAATACGATCGAATCACTCGAGCGCAAAGACAAAATATGGACAAACGCATGACGGGCGCTCATATTCCAAGCGACATACATGAGGATCGGTGCCATGGCAGCTAAAGGGATAAAGGAAGCGTACGGTGCAAATACTACCAAGAAGCCTAGCACAAACGCACTCTGCACCATCCCAGAAACAGGGCTGACGGCGCCTGATCGGATGTTCGTTGCTGTTCTAGCGATGGCACCCGTAGCCGGAATGCCGCCAAATAGAGGTGTGATCAGATTGGCGATCCCTTGACCGAATAATTCTTTTTTTGAATTATGTTTCTCCCCATTTTTCATCCCGTCCGCCACGACGGCGGATAACAGTGACTCGATGGCCCCTAGTGCCGCGATGATCAAAGCAGGCTGCCACAAAGTAACAAGTTTGGATAGCGTAATATGAGGCAAATGAAAACTGGGCAATGTTCTTGGTATTCCCCCGAATGCCGATCCAATCGTTTCCACTTTTCCTGGATAGAAAAGAAAAGAGACGATTGTCGGTATCAACAGAGCGACCAATAACAACGGAATGCGCGGCGCTATTTTAGGCAATAGTAAAATGACGGTCAGGCCAATCAAAGCCGTTACAATACTGTAGCCATTGATAGTATGGATTTGATTGATGAGTCCTGCCATGTTCTCATGAAAAAACTCATGATTGGAAAGGCCGGTCAATCCTTGAAAGTTGCCCAGCTGCCCAGTGAAAATGATCACTGCGATCCCTGTCGTAAAACCGATCGTAACAGACCGGGGGACGAAATGGATCAGCTGGCTGACGCCTAGAAAACTCATGAGGAGGAGAAACACACCTGCCATCATTCCGGCAATCAGCAGATCCTCATAGCCGTATTGAAGAACAATAGCGAGCAAGATGGGAATAAACGCCCCTGTCGGACCTGCAATTTGAAAACGGCTTCCTCCGAATAGCGCGACTAGAAAACCGGCAATGATCGTCGTGTATAACCCGTATTCCGGTTTGACACCCGAGGCAATTGCAAAAGCCATCCCGAGTGGAATGGCTACGATACCTACAGTGATCCCGGCAATCAAATCTTTTCGGAATCCAGCAGCATTATAAGAAATAAAACGGTTATCCTTGAACATGATTGTTCACTTCTTCCACTTTATTATTTCGAACATTGTTTCACTTTTATCATACCTCGTCATTAGAAAAGTGGCAAGATACTTGGAAAAAACATAGGTCTTACTTCTCTGAAAAGTGAGTTTGCCTTTGGGAGTTTGTTTGATTGCTATTGAACAAAAAAAGGATTATTATTTAGATGTTAAAATAAACTTATGAGGAGCGGTACTCATGGAAAGATTCCAAGATAAAGTAGTATTTGTAACAGGCGGAGCATCCGGTATGGGCGAAATGATGGTACGTTTATTCGCAGCAGAAGGAGCAAAAGTGGTTGCCGCTGATATTAACGAAGAGGCGCTCAGCCAAAAATGGGGCAACCATGATAACGTTTCAACTGTGCGTTTGAACGTTACTTCTGATGAAGAATGGGCTGCAGCAATGAAAACGGTGAAGGATCAATTCGGCAAAGTGGATATCCTCGTGAATAATGCAGGTATTTCCACTGAAAAACCAATGGATGCAATCACAATTGAAGATTGGCGTAGACTTTCCGATATTAACGGATTTGGTACATTCCTTGGCTTGAAACATGCGCTTGCGAATATGAAAGACGCGAAAAAAGGATCGATTGTTAACATCTCTTCTTATACAGCAATGATCGGTATGGGACTTAACCCATATTCCGCTTCTAAAGGCTCTGTACGCGCTATTTCACGTGCGGCAGCAGCTGAATATGGCCAACATGGCATCCGTGTAAACACAGTATTCCCAGGTGTTATTGAAACACCGATGGTTAAAGACTTGGAATCCTCTAAAGCGGTTCTTGACATGCTCATCAAAGCAACACCGCTTCAACGTCTAGGACAACCAGAAGATGTTGCGAAAGCAGTACTATTCCTTGCTTCTGACGATGCAGCTTACATCTCAGGTGCTGAACTTGTCATCGACGGTGGCTACTCCGCTAGATAATAATAAAGAATCCGCCCTTCTGCAGAGGGGCGGATGTTTTTATGATGTCGGAGATGCAAACTCCCGCTTTTGCTGTATCGCTCGTGCAATCTGATACCGATGAGGAAGTTCAATCTTAGCTCGCTGAACAATATCCAGTTGAGAAAATACGTCTTTCGTCGAACCGTCGAATAAGACTTTGCCCTGTCCCATGACAATCGTCCGTCCAAATACTTCCGACACGAAATCCATGTCATGCAAAATGCAGATGACCAATTTGCCTTTCGAATGAAGGTCCGCAATAATCCCCTTTAACCGTAATTTGCCTTCGTAATCCTGTCCCATAGTCGGTTCATCAAAAATAATAATGTCTGGATCCATTGCGAGAATGGAGGCCACGCCGATCAATTTCCGCTCGGCCAAACTGACGTCATACGGATTTTCCTCCGCCTTCTCTGCCAAGCCGACAGCTTCTAGCTGCTGCAAGGCCAATGATTTCGCTTCAGCTTTGTCGATCCCCATATTGAGCGGTCCGAACATCACTTCATCGAGAACACTTTTTTTGAAAATCTGATCATCTGGATTCTGGAAAATGAGTCCGACTTTTTTTGCAAGTTTAGCTGCAGTCGTAGCTTTCGTATCAGTTTCATCAATGACAATTCGTCCATCCGAAGGTATCAGCAAAGCCTTCATCAGTTTGACCAGCGTCGTTTTTCCGGCTCCATTTTGGCCGACAATGGCAATCGGCTCGCTGGAAAGACCGAGTGTGATGGAATCGAGCACTTTTTGTCCATCTGGATACGAAAACGATAGCTCTTCTATTTGAATATTGGATGTCTCAATTTTCTCCTGAACAGGGAAGAGTCCTTCCAAAGGTTCATCCAAATCAAAAGCGAGCAATTCCTCCAGTGTAACAGGGAAGCAGCCTGTGCTTTCTTTGCGAAGACCGTGTTTCTTGGCGACCGTCGTATAAATCGGCGGCTCAACGCCCAGCTCCATCAGATCCTCCCGAGAGAATACAGCTGCCGGCTCCCCATCCTGAATTAACTTCCCCTCATGCAGCAATAAAATCCGATCTGAATAAGCGGCCAGCTTTTCCATTTTCTGTTCCGCCATCACAATTGTCATGCCATCTTGCGTCAGTTTCTCCACAATGGTGAATACTTCTTCTGCGCCTTGCGGGTCAAGCTGACTCGTCGGTTCATCGAGGACGAGAATTTCCGGCTGCATGGCGATGACACTGGCGATCGCAAGCCGCTGCATTTGGCCGCCCGATAGATCAAACGGATTTTTCTGCCGGAGATGTTCAATTCCTAGCATATGAAGACTATCTTGGATTCTCTCATGCATCACTTCACGAGGAAGACCCAAGTTTTCAAGGCCGAATGCAATTTCATCTGCCACTGTAAATTTCGCTCCGCTTAATTGGGAGAACGGATTCTCAAACACGAACCCCACTTTTGACGTGATTTTACTTAATGGAGAGGCAAGGATTTCATCGCCATCAAGTAAGATACGGCCTCCGTAGGCTCCTTTAAAGAAGTGGGGGACCAGTCCGCATAAGGCGTAGCATAATGTTGTTTTGCCAGCTGTATTTCTGCCCGCAATGCCGATGAATTCACCTTTGTTGACAGTGAATGAGATTTCATCCAATGCGAGCACGGAGCGGTTCGGATATCGATACTTCAATTGTTCAACATGAAGAAGGCTCATGACCAAATCCTCCAGACAATAACGGTTAGTAAGATTGCCGCAAGCAATGCCTTCGCTGCAACCCCATATGGATACAGAGGCAGTTCATGCAGCCTTGTTCGTTTTCCTGTCGAATTAAAACCCCGTACTTCAAGAGCGATGGATCTTTCCCGCGTTTCGGCAAGCGAACGAAGCACGACGGGGCCAAGCAGCGGAATGAACGATTTCACCCGGACCCACAGGCTGCCCTCCATCTCCAGTCCGCGTGCCCTTTGCGCATCCATAATTTTACCCGTCAGCGTCATCATCTGAGGGATGATCTGCAAGACGGACAATAGGACATAGCCGAATCGAGGAGACAGACCTTTCTGCACCAAAGTTTCCACTAATTCATCCGGTTTTGTTGTTAAAATGAGCACGCCAAATGCACAGACCATATTAAGGACACGCAGCAAAATTAAAAAGGCGATGGAAAATCCTTCTTTATACAAAGTGAAAGGTCCGATTTCCCACAGCACAGTTGCCCGATCGGGATGAAAGAATCCTTGGACAACGAGGATAGAGGCGAGCAGTACAAAGCTGACACCAATGATTGGCAAAATGGAACGAAAAACTTTTCCGTCAACCAGCAATAGAATGCTCACCGCAAGCACTAGTGACACCAATAGATGGGAAGGCAGCAAGTAAGAAATAGCGACAGAAGTGAATACATATAACATCTTGGTCAACGGATCCATTCGATGGATAGGCGATCCATTTTCCGGATGAACGTATAACGTCATGTTGCGCATGCTTGCACCTCCTAACTTAGAGCCGTTCAATTTCCTGTTTCGTATCGTACATGGTAAGCACTTTTTCAGGTAAGTTCCTAAAGATCAAAAAGCTGATCAATACGGTCACCATTTTATCCGGAACATCTACGACCACACTATCCGCAAAAGAAGCGAGCCAGAGCGGATTTCCTTGTGCCGTCATCCAAGCAAAGAGCGCATCGCCCCATACATTGCCTGTTGTCCCTTCCCAAAAGGAAATATTGAGCGGAGTCGAAACGGTAGCCGCGATAAGTCCGACAACAAAGCCGAGGACAAGCGCTTTTCCGATATTCGAAATCCACCCTTTATACGCCATAATTCCTGTCACAAGGCCGATCACCGCTGAGGTAATCGCATAAACAAACGACACGGGCGATGTGGTGAAGCCGTAAATCACATTGTTCACGATCCCGACGAGCGCACCGATGATTGGGCCAGCGAGCATGCTGGACAGGACTGTGCCGATGGAGTCCACCCATAACGGAAGCTTCAATAGCTCCACAAATAATTTTCCGATGTAATTGATGCCGACTGCCGCTGGAATTAACACGAGTGCCGCCGTTGAAAATCGGAATGACCATAACCCAGTACGAACCATTCTCATGTACCCCTTTTCATGCGTTTATTATCGAAGAGCCCTCAGGCTGCAAACGATTGCTTTTAAGTGTCATGACACATGACTATACTAATCTATTTTACTGCAAGAGGGAAGACCTTTTCGACTACTACTGGAGAATATGACACGAAAGATAAGAAAAAGACCAAGAGAGAGGCACATCCCTTGGTCTTAAAATTATTTCATCAATTGATTGAAACGCTTATAGCCGGCAAATTTGTCCTTCCAATAAGCAGAATTGACGGAAGCCACTTCGACTTTTTTGGTTCCGGCATGAATGAAATTGCCGTCTCCTAAATAGATTCCCGCATGCGAAATGCCTTCACGGTATGTATTTTGGAAGAAAACGAGATCGCCTGGAACCGGCTCGTCCACTGTCGTGGCATTTGCATGCATGCCGACTGTATCGAGGCGCGGCAGATCCAGTCCTGCAGTACGGAATACATAGTAAATGAAACCGCTGCAGTCAAAGCCTTCCGGTGTGACGCCAGCCCATACATATGGGGTATCAAGCAAAGGAAGCGATACTTCCGTTGCGGCTGCCAAAATGGATTGCGAAGCAGCACCCGGCGCATGCGGCTTGTCCACCTGAGAAGGCGGCGCTGGAGCAGGAGCTGGTGGTGCTACTGGTGCTGGAGCTTTAAACTGATTGGTAGACGATGTTTGTTTGCTTACTGTCAGGCTGTCTGCCGTAGCCGTTTTACTTGTTTGTGCGGCGGCAGGTGGTTTGGTGCTTGCCGTCTTTTTTGTCACAACAAGCTTTTGATCGATCTTTATGCTTTCAGACTTCATGTTATTCAAGGTTTTCAGTTCATCAACGGAAATCTTGTGGCTAGAAGCGATTTTCCATAACGTATCGCCTTTTTTTACAACGTACGTATCAGATGTGGCGTTTGCCTGTCCTGCTGTGAGTGCGGTCGCTAATGCAGCTGTAGCGAGAAGCGACAAAACCTTTGCTTTCATCCGAATCCTCCGTTCGCTATGTCTATGATTCTATTGTAATGTGAATCATTCGACAAAACAATACAGAGTTAAAAAGAATACTGTTTTAATAAGGTTTCTAGCTTTAAAGCGAGACCAATATTGCCCTTAACCTTCAATTTCCCCATCATGAAGGCGGCTGTCGAATTCAAATTCCCGGCGAGTAGCTTCTTAAAGTCTTTCGTGCTCATGGAGAGGGAGCAGTCCACATCGCCCGGATCTTCCCTAATGATTTCGGCTTTGCCGTCATTCAGCTTTAGCCCATATGATCCGCCATCTTCTCCGCTCAAATGAAAAGCATAGGATACCTTCAAAGCTCGGATTGGTTCAGGCTCTCCGTTCAATTTCGCATCGATCTGATCCCAAATCTCTGTCATCTCCATTGTTTCTACGTTCATAGTCATCCCATCCCTTTTTAGTAATGAATACCCATTCATTTTATCATAAAGCTTCCAACTCTACTAGAGGAACCCATTTAGGTAATGAAATATCTAAGTAAGGTAGCCATTATAAATATTGACAAAGTTATGAATTTCCTCTACGTGAGTTCCTATATTTGTTAGTCGTTTATTGCAAATCAGCCTTAGAATACCGATATTACTAGTAGGACTGTCTAATTATTGAAAGGGGGTAAGGGAGGATGGAACGGCCATATGAAGAATGGGTCACGGCTTTCAACGAATTGCGGCGGCAACAGCAGTTTATCTTTTCACACGCAAAAGAATTAAAATTGACCCATCAATCTTTGCGAGACAATTTAATGGAATTGTGCAAAGGGATTGCTGAAATTATGAAATGTGAACGGGTGAGCATTTGGCTGTATGATGAACACCATAATCGGCTCGTTGCGCAAAATTCATTTGACAGCAGCAACTCACATCATTATTCCGGCCAAGAGTTGAAACGATCGGACTATCCGACGTATTTTAAAGCGATTGAATCAGAACGAGTATTGGCTGTCGACGATATTCTCACTGATCCGTCGATGGAAGAATTAAAGCTTTGGTACTTTGAACAAACGGATCCGGTTGCCGGCCTGATTGATGCGACCATAATATTGAGCAGGGGACTTGGCGGGGTGCTTTGTTGTGAAACGAGGAATAAACGAACGTGGACGTCGCTTGATAAAATCCTGATCGCTGCCATCGCGGATATGGTGTCATTTATCTTCGATCGGCTTCACCGGATTGATATGGAGAAGCATGTACATACATTGGCGTATACAGATATGCTGACAGGACTTCATAACCGCCATTCGTTTGATGAGGCGGTGACGGAGCAATTGCAAAACCAGCGGCAGGGACAGCGGGGGATGTTCATCTATTTGGTGATCGACCAATACACAGAGGTCCAGAGTGCTCTGGGACATGATTGTGCCTCCCAGTTGCTGCGGATGATCGGGGAGCGGGTCAGGAAACTGTTTCCGCCTCCTGCCATAACAGCACGATTTGCCTTTGATCACTTTCTCATTTATTCCGCATTTGAAGGACAACTTGATTCTGACTTGCTCTTTAGGCGAATGGAACTTGTAACGAATGAGCTAAGAAGACCGTTGTTCCTCTCAGGACAGGAAGTGTATATGACGTTCAGTTACGGAATTTCTATCTTTCCGGATCATGCAGAGTGTCCGTTACTAGGCGTACAACAAGCCTATTTGGCCCTGGAGACAGCGAGGCAGGACACCAAAAGAAAGGCATGTGGCCTATACGAACCGCTTATGCAAGAACATGTCAAACAGACAATGTTCTCCGAAATGAATTTGCGGAAAGGTTTAGACGCCAATGAATTCAAGTTATACTACCAGCCGCAAGTCGACTTGAATGGTGTTGTGCAGGGAGTGGAGGCATTGATTCGGTGGGAGCATTCACACCGCGGATTGGTTACACCTGATGGCTTCATAGAGCTGGCGGAATCGACAGGCTTAATCATTCCACTAGGGGAATGGGTCATCAGGCAGGCGATGATGCAGCTTGCAGAATGGAAGCGTATGGGTTACGGCCATCTGACCATTTCTGTTAACATTTCTCCTCGGCATTTCCTGCACCCGAACTTTCCATTTTATTTGAGGAAATGCATGGATGACTTTGGAGTGGAATCAGGCCAGATGATATTGGAGATAACCGAAAATGTGGCATTGGAAAATCATGTAGCCGTTCAAAAAAGAATGGAGATCATCACTGAAATGGGAGTCAGTGTTTCAATCGATGATTTTGGTAAAGGCTATTCCGCTTTTATTTACCTGCAGCGCTTTCCCGTGAAGCAAATCAAGATTGACCGCCAGTTCATCAGCGGGCTGGGAAACGATCCGAAAAGCTGCTCCATCGTTAAAACAATCATCCATTTAGCTAACATGCTCGGGTTGGACACGATAGCGGAAGGAATCGAAACGGCGGCTCAGTGGGAGATTGTGCGGGAATTGGAGTGCACGGGGGCGCAAGGCTTCTACTTTGGCAAACCAGCGCCAGTAGAGGAGTTCGATCAACTGCTTGCAACTTCGAAAGCGGGAGTTACATTGCCTCTAGTCTCCATATCAAAGTGAAAATTTACAGTTGGAAACGGAGCCTTCGCTTCCAACTTTTTTGATGCATAAAAAAGGTCCGATCTCTGTTTGAAAGAGATCGGACCTTTCTTTTTAATACCTGCCGATTGGCCAATCAAATGGCACAGAACCAGGAGGGGAATGTTTCAGTATATCGAAGACCGGGATGGTATAGGCGAATAAAATGAGCGCAATCGTAATACCGATCCATAGATACCAGTTTTCGAGCAATTTTGGCGTAGGTTCTGCATCGACTTCTTCCTCTGCGATCGGGAATTCTTCCACGCCGCGCGGTGCGAAGAAAGCAAGCTGAATGAAAATGTACACCATGAGTACAATACCAATGAAAAGGATAGTTCCACCAACTGCTTGCGCAATCTGGTAGCCGATCCACGACTGAACTTGTTCTCCACCTGCATAAGTTGAGAAATTCGATCGGCGAGGTCCGCCTAACAGACCTTCAATATGCATCGCTGTTGACATGATCGTCATGCCGACTGTCCAAATAATCGATTGAATGATGCCGAGTTTATTCAATCTTGGTGTCAAACGGCGTCCTGTCAAATGTGGCACAAGCCAATACGCTATTCCAAAATAAGTTAGGATAACGGTAGTGGCGACAGTCAAATGGAAGTGCCCAGTTACCCAGATCGTATTGTGGATCAAAGAGTTCATTTGGTGGGATGCGTTGACGATCCCGCCGGCACCGCCTGGAATGAAAGCAACCATACCGATGAATGGTGCAAGGAAACGAACATCTTTCCAAGGCAAATGTTTGAACCAGCCGAACAAACCTTTATGGCCCTGGCGGCGGCCAGTTGTTTCAAATGTCGCGAAAATGGAGAAGGCTGTCATCAAAGTAGGGATGACGACCATGAATGTTAAGACGACTTGAATGAACTTCCATGTCGGATCAATACCTGGTTCTGTCAACTGGTGATGGAAACCAACCGGTATCGAGAACATTAACAAAAGAATGAAAGACATCCGTGCAAGGGAGTCACTGAACAATTTTCCGCCAATGATTTTCGGAATGATTGCATACCATGCCATATATGCAGGAAGCAACCAGAAATAGACGAGCGGGTGACCGAAATACCAGAATAATGTACGGCTGAGCAAGACGTTGATCGTTTCCGCGTAGCCGAGTGACCATGGAATGAATTGAATCAATACGGAAGCTGCAACACCTAACGATGCGATGAACCACATGGCCATATTGATGACGACCATGAATGCGAGCAAAGGCGATTTCTGTCCTTTATTCGCTTTCTTCCAAACATAAAGCTGGTGGAAGTTAGTAAATACGGCAACCCAGCTGCCGACGATGACGAGAGCCAATCCGATATAGAACGCAGGATGAGCACGGAGTGGTGCGTAGAATGTATAAAGAACATTCGCCTCGCCGACGAGAATAGTGACCGCTGCCATAACAGTTCCAACGAGCATCAGCCAGAAGGACCACCAGCCAGCTTTGCGCTGCTTATCGGAAATGCCAACTGTTTTTCCCATTAAAGCAAATTGGAATCCGATGATAAAGAATGTAGTTAATACTAGACCAAGTATGACTCCGTGAACCGTTAGAATCGTATAGTAGTTAATATTGAACGGCAATGTGAATTTTCCGGAGCGCGCGAGTGTTTGTAAAAGACCCATCAGCCCTCCGACGAGCAATGAAGCAAACGTCACATACATGAACGACATGTAAAGACGCGCATCTTTCTTAGCAATTTTCAACGGGTTCATCATTCATACACCTCCACAGTGGCAAACATCTGATGGTGGGCAATTCCGCAATATTCATTACAGACGACTGTAAACTCACCGACGTTCTTCATTTCTGTCTCTAAACGGCTCACGTGGCCAGGTTCCACCATCATATTGACATTCGTGCCTGCAACTTGGAAGCCATGAACGACGTCCTTACTTGTAATCTGGAATAAAACCGTAGAACCTTTTGGCACACTGATCTTCTTGACGGGCTTGCCGTCCGCGTCCGTGCCGAAATCATAATTGAAAGCGGAAGCGACAATATTGACGATATATTTGCCATCGGCTACTTCCCGGAGACCAAGATTTTCGGGCTTGAATGAATCATGCGCCTCGACATTTTCCGGATCGATGGTTTCAATATGGCTTTGAGGATGGGTGCCTTTCCAAAAGGCGGCAAAACCTAAAATGACGAGAAAGAGTGCTAATGATCCCATCCCAAAGATGAGCCATACTTTTTCAAATTTATGCAAATGCATTGGATTCCCTCCTGACGGGTAAGACTATCTTGATAAGAATAAGTAATAACATCCGAACCATGTTGCCAAAATGAAAACGCCGAGCAGCATGACAGCAATCAAGGTTCCCTTCAAATTGATAGATGGATTATGTTGCGGCTCCAATTGCTGCTTTGTTGACTTAGCCATACGTTCACCTCCCGAACGGGAATTTCTTTTGTTACTTTTATCTTAATCACCACGGAAAAAATGAGAATTAGGGAATTCCCTATGATTTGTTGAATCGGAACTTTGTTCACACTTTGTTCAAAGGGACTTCAATAATTCGACATAGTTGTTTTGTAGGGAGGCATATAGTCACGTTTCAACAGCGCGGAAAAGGGAAAAGAAAATCGGGCGTACTTCGTGAATTGAGTCAATTCGTCAATTGACCAAGTCCAGCGTGGAAATTAAAATGGAAGAGCACAGAAAAATCTATAGGAAAGTCGGTTGATAGAATGGGTAACATCAAATGGCTCCAAGTGGAGAACCCCGAGCAAGGGGCAGAGCAAGTTTATCAGATCGTGAAACAAGAACTGGAACACAATCGGCTTCATGTCCTCGGATTAGCAACAGGAAGCACCATGATCCCCGTGTACAAGAAATGGACGGAATCCGAACTGGATTTCTCGGATGTCAAAACGTTCAACCTTGATGAATATGTCGGTTTGGAAGCATCCAGCCCGAACAGCTACGCTTATTTCATGAACGATCATTTATTTAATAAAAAGAAATTCAAAGAAACAAACATTCCCGATGGTATGGCTTCAGACCTAGAAGAAGAATGCAAACGCTATGAAGATGGGCTGCAACAAAGCGGACTGGACATCCAGCTCCTCGGTGTCGGCGAAAATGGGCATATCGCATTCAACGAGCCAGGCACAGGGGCTGATTCTGTGACGCATGTGGCACAACTCACGGAATCCACACTGGGTGTCAATAGCCAGTACTTCGAAAACGATGAAAAAATACCGGAAACCGCTTTGACAATGGGCATTTCCTCCATTATGAGCGCGAAACAATTGCTACTTCTTGCGTTCGGCGAGAAGAAACGGGCCGCCTTGGAGAAAATGAAAGAAGGCGTAGTGACAGCCGAATGGCCAATTACGTATTTGCATAATCACGACAATGTTACAATTATTACAGACTTGAAACTTTAAAATAATACGAAAAGACCGCCTCTGTTCTAAGGATGGCGGTCTTTTTGTTGTGATGACTATTTCAATACGATGTCACCCTGCTGAAATCGCAATGTTTTTGTCATGGGCTTGTTACAGAACTGTAATGTTTACAGGACTAAAAGCATGTTACAGTAGTTTCAGATGATTTATTCAGATAAATATAAATTTTGGGGGACAATATGAGAATACAAGCAAACATGCAAAAGTTCTTTGCGATTTCTGCAATGGCACTACTCTTATTTGTTGCGCCTTTCATAGATCAAGCTGAAGCGTCATCTTCAAAATCAGCTGCCATTCTAGAAACGGCTACCAGTTTGAAAGGCATTAAGTACTCATACGGCGGCACGACAACAGCAGGTTTTGATTGCTCTGGATATGTAAGCTATGTTTTTAAACAACACGGAATCAGCCTTGCAAGAACAACTTCCGGCATGTATAGCTCAGGAAGCTCAGTCGACAAGGATGAATTGAGTGAAGGGGATCTCGTCTTCTTCAATACGACAGGCAAAGGTGTCTCACATGTCGGCATCTACATCGGCGACGGCAAATTCGCACACGCCTCCACATCCAAAGGCGTACGCGTCGATGCACTAAACGACCCACACTACTGGGGCAAACGTTACATCGGAGCAAAACGCGTCTCCGAAGTACATGACGTTGCTTCTGCTAGATAATTATAGTAATAACACAACAGCAGCACCCATCATTGGGCGGCTGCTGTTTTTAATTGGGTTGTGGAGAAGGGGAGAGGGAAGGGCGTATTTTGGGGAGCGCTCGTATAATTCTGTAACCACTCGTATCTGTATGCGAAGTGCTCGTATAATCCTGTGACCGCTCGTATCCGTTTGCGAAGTGCTCGTATAATCCTGTGACTGCTCGTATCTGTTTGTGAAGTGCTCGTATAATCCTGTGACTGCTCGTATCTGTTGCGAAGTGCTCGTATAATCCTGTGACTGCTCGTATCTGTTTGCGAAGTGCTCGTATAATCCTGTAACTGCTCGTATCTGTTTTGTAAGAGCTCGTATATCTCTGTGACCGCTCGTTTCTGATTGCGAAGAGCTCGTATAATCCTGTAACCACTCGTATCTGTTTTGTAAGAGCTCGTATATCTCTGTGACCACTCGTATCTGTTTGCGAAGTGCTCGTATAATCCTGTGACCGCTCGTATCTGTGGTCGAACCACTCGTATCTGCCACCGAACCACTCGTATATTCCCACGACCGCTCGTATCCTCTCCCGAACCGCTCGTAAAATTGCTCGAGAAGAATAAGCTCAACGATCAGATCATTTTTCTTGATTGGTCAAAGGCATTCAGCGCGACCTGGTGTAGGGAAAGACATGTAAATTTCCCGCGTTTAGATTAAACGGTCGAACCGTATCCCGCCGAACCTCGTATCTTCAATCAACCGCTCGTATCCGCTGTCGAGCCACTCGTATAATCCTGTAACCGCTCGTATCTGTGGTCGAACCACTCGTATATTTCAGCAACCGCTCGTATCTGCCACCGAACCACTCGTATATTCCCACGACCGCTCGTATCCTCTCCCGAACCGCTCGTAAAATTGCTCGAGAAGAATAAGCTC
>NZ_JAKMHX010000024.1 GCF_022048975.1 Sporosarcina cyprini
CCGCTTTGCTGGAAGAGTAAAAGAGTTCCATTTCCTCAAATCCAGCCTTTTCGCCAGCCGCAAACAATTCTATTTGAAAGTCTTGGATGTTCATCAGCTATTCCCTCCTCTGCCGCCAATGGTGAGCTCGGAAACACGAATCATCGGTTGGCCGACCGTGACCGGAACCGTGCCGCTCGATGCCCCGCACATACCGACGCCGAGACCAAGATTGTTCCCGACCATGTCGATTTTCTTCAGCGTATCGATGCCTTTTCCGATGATCGCTGCACCCTTGATTGGCTCGGCGATCTTCCCATCGCGGATCATATAGCCTTCACTCACCGAGAAATTGTAATCGCTCGTCGTCGGATTGACGGAACCGCCGTCCATATACTTGGCGAAAATGCCAAGCTCCGTATTGGCGATAATTTCTTCCGGTGTCGACTGGCCTGCTGCGATGAACGTATTGTTCATCCGGGATGTCGGTGCATATTTGTAAGACTCCCGGCGCCCTGAACCCGTCGGATCCATGTTCATCTTCCGGCTGCCTAATTTATCAATCAAATAACCTTTTAAAATTCCATTTTCAATCAATAAATTCCGCTGCGTCGCCATGCCTTCGTCATCGATATTGAGTGAACCCCAGGCATTCGGAATTGTGCCGTCATCATAAGCCGTGACAAGAGGCGATGCCACATATTCACCAAGCTTATCGGCAAAAATAGAAGCTTTCCGGGCAACCGCATGTGATTCCAATCCATGGCCACAAGCTTCGTGGAAGATGACTCCTCCGAATTCATTGTCGATCACAACAGGGAAATTGCCGGATGGCGCATGATCCGCAAAAAGGATCGTTTTCGCGCTGCGTGCCGCTTCTTTCGCAATCCCTTCAATATCAAGCTGCTCCATATATTCCAACCCGCCAAAAGAACCCGGTCCGAAATCAGCGGATTCTCGATCGTTCCCGGATTCCGCAATGACGCTGATCCCCATGCGGTTATACGCCCGGCGGTCCTCGACGAACAAGCCTTCTGAGTTGACGATGCAAATATCTTTCAACGTATCAATGAACGTCGCAGTCGTCTGAGCAATCACTGGATCAAAGGACATCGCCGACAAATGCGCGCGTCTGAGCCATTCCACTTTTTGCTTCTTCGAAACGGAATTCGGTAAAATGCGGATATGGTGTTTATTTTCAATAATTTTCTTCTGGAAATTCAACGTTACATCGATTGGGTTGCTGCGGATCGCTTGCGCTGCCGATCTGGCGACTTGCAATAAATTCTCCTCGCTGTCATCACTCGTAAAGGCGTACACGGAGTACTCCCCTTTAAGAATCCGGATGCCTACCCCATAATCGCGTCCTGCAAGTGCACGTTCGACGACTCCGCCAATCATGCTGATTGTCGAATTCCTCTTATCTTCAATAAATAACTCCGCAAAATCTCCGCCTGTTTCAAGCGCCGCTTGAATTACATTTTCTGCAACAGACTTCTGTATCATGTCCCCACCCCTACTTTTCTCTATTTGCTGACGCCCGGCTGAACACGTTATTCAGCCGGACGAGCACTTCTTTATTTCAAAACAGTTTCAAGAAACTCTTGTAATTCACTACGGCTCAAACTTCCCAAATGGGACGAAACCACTTCTCCATGCCGGAAAAGCAATAATGTCGGAAATCCAATGATTTCATATCGGTTCACCAGCTCGTTGGATTTCGTCAGAACTTCGTCAATATCCACAAGTAACTTGGTAATTTTTATCTGTCCTTCGTACTCGCTGCAAAACTCCTCCAGCATCGGAGCGATGAATTCGCATGGACCACAGCCGTCTGCATAAAAGTCGACCAATACCGGCATTTCGCTATTGATCACTTCCCTAGCAAACATTTCTTCCGTAATCGCTACAACCGCGGTCATTTCCTATCCTCCTTGCCGACTCGGGGAACATAAATTCCCTGTTCGGAATCACTAACAATGCTTTGACTTTACCGACTCGCGAATTTGTTTTCAATATCCTTTGACAATACGGGCTTTTTTTGTGTTGATTGGGTCAGTTTCCACCAGGGATCTCAAATAAAAAACAACCGGATCCCCAATGTTATGGAAATCCGGTTGCTATGGATCTTGTATTTATTCATTTACCGCTTCATTCAATCGTTCATCGAGCGCCCGGGCATACTGCATCGTTTCACCCGGCGTCCATTCCATGCGTTCCGCCATATAATCGATGACATCCTGCTTCCACTTCCGCACCCACTCGATATCAAAGAATACGGCACCCGTCCGTCGCATGAAGAAGTCGACAGGGGTCAACGCCATCTCGTATTCCATTGCATATTGCAAAACGAGTTGAATAGATAAAGGCAACGGAGAGTCCGGGTTCACTTGATCCGCTAAACTAGCGATCACCTGCGTGTTCGTCCCATACATGGCAGCTATGCTTGTCGCATCTTCAATCGACATGCCGAGCGTTGCAAGCTTTCTCGATTCTGCTGCAATGAACGGATCATACTCCCGCGGATCATGGAAATCCCCGCCGGACAACCGAAGTTCCTTTGTCACGGATTTCTTGCACGAAACACCTTCCGACTCCAACTGTTCACATAACAGATCCGTCACCGTTTCCGCCATTTTCCGGTAGCCTGTCAGCTTGCCGCCTGCAATCGTGATCAGTCCGGTTTCGGATGTCCAGATTTCATCTTTCCGTGAAATCTCAGACGGTCCTTTCCCTTCCTGGCGAATCAACGGCCTGACGCCAGCCCATGTCGATTCCACGTCTCCTCTTGAGACCTGGACATCCGGGAACATGAAGTGGATGGACTCGAGCAAGTAATCAATATCCTCTTCCGTAGCATGCGGATGTTGCAGATCGCTCGTGTATTCGGTGTCCGTTGTTCCGATATACGCTTTGCCGTTCCGCGGAATGGCAAAGACCATCCTTCCGTCCGGTGTATCAAAGTAAACGGCTTGGCGCAGCGGGAACTTCCGGCTATCGATGACGATATGGACTCCCTTGGAATGAAACAAGCTCTTCCCTTCTATTTTCCGGTCCATTCCGATGACACTTTCCACCCAAGGACCCGTTGCGTTGACAATTCGGGTACCTTGGATGCGGTGGCGGGTGCCCGTTAACGTATCCACGAAATACAAGCCGCTCACCTGACCCTGGCCATTGTAAATAAACGATTCGGCTTTCGCATAATTAAGAAGATCTGCCCCGAGCTCCGCCGCTTTCTTCGCCACTTCAATGGTCAGACGGGCATCATCTGTCCGATATTCCACGTAATATCCGCTGCCGAGCAGTCCTTTCTCATTCAACAATGGCTCCCGGCTTAATGTCTGCTTCCGATCAAGCATTTTTCGGCGTTCCTTCTTCTTAACGCCCGCGAGAAAGTCATAGACCTTTAACCCGACCGAAGTGGAGTACTTACCGAAAGTCCCTTTCTTATAAATCGGCAGCAACATCCATTCCGGATGCGTCACATGCGGCGCGTTGCGGTAGACAACTTCCCGCTCCTTGCCGACTTCCGCCACCATGCCGACTTCGAACTGCTTCAAATAACGCAAGCCCCCGTGGACCAATTTCGTCGACCGGCTTGACGTTCCCGCAGCAAAATCCTGCATCTCAATCAAAGCCGTTTTAAGTCCCCTGGAGACACAGTCAAGGGCAATGCCGACACCCGTAATCCCGCCTCCGACGATGACCACGTCGTAGTGTCGATTATCCATTGCAGCTAAGCTAGCTTTCCGATCCTCATATGAAAAAGTTTTCAAATCTAACACGCTCCTTCATAGAAAATGGCCATCACAAGAGCCCTGCAAAAAATGCGGGGATTGCAATGGCCTTCTCTTTACTCTTTGACCTAATATTCTATTCTATATTTTCATACTTTCCCTGTGATAGTATAGGATTAGGCTATCTACAAGAAAGGGTGAAACAACTTGCGTCTAGTCGATATGGTCGAGTCCCAAATGATCGCATCTGTCAAAAGTGAAGAGGATTTGCAAGCGGCGCTAACGTCCAACTCTAACATCGTATTCCTTTTGACGGGAAACCTGATGACGATCGCTGAATACATAAAACAATTACGGGCAGCTAATAAGCATGTCTTTCTCCATCTCGACTTTATTGACGGGCTTTCCAACTCCAAAAATGCACTCAGCTATGTGAAGGAGTATTGGAACCCTACCGGCATCATCACAACGAAAAGCCATATTGTAAAAATGGCGAATGAAGTCGGATTGCAGACGATCCAGCGTATCTTCCTGCTGGATTGGGGTGCCATTAATAAAGGAATTGAAATGGTCAAATCTTGCAAGCCGGATGCTGTTGAAATCCTGCCGGGCATCATGCCGAAAATCATCGATCAGCTATGCAGCGAACTGGATTTCCCCATTATCGCAGGCGGGCTCATCACTGATATTTCAGAGGTTCATGCCGCACTGGAAGCGGGTGCACTAGCGGTTTCTTCCGGCAATCCCGCCATGTGGAATTTCGATTTATAAAGAGGCGATATCCCGCACGCTTTCCAGCACATACGAAGGACGGTCCGTTGCGGCTTCCAGCATAGCGGAAGTCGTAATGCCAGTCATCACCAAAACAGAATGGATGCCGGCTTCGTTCGCCATCCGGATATCGGTTTCTAAGCGGTCACCGACCATATAACATTGGTCCGCTTCCATTTTCAATACTTGCTCCAAGACATACGAGGACATCAAAGCAGAGGGTTTGCCCGTAATCTGTTTCACAGGCTGCCCTGTCGCCCCTTCTAACGCACCGATCATCGCGCCGCAGTCAGGGATTTCCCCGCCTTCTACCGGACACGTCCGGTCTGGGTTCGTCGCAATGATCTCTGCCCCGTTCCGCCACGCCTGGAACGCATCATTTAATTTCTCATAGTTAAACTGGCGATCCCATCCGAGTACGACATGGGATGCGTCTGCCGCTTCGGATGCGAGCTGGATACCGGCTTCCTGCAATTCGTCGAATAAAGGCTGCTCCCCGATCACGTAGGCAGCATCGCCCTCCGCCATATTGTTTTTTAAATAGTGGGCTGTAATGTAGTTGGAATTAATCACCTCATCCAACTCGACTTCAATTCCCATGCGGTTTAGTTTCGAAACATAATCCGTACGGCGAGCAATCGATTTATTCGTCAAAAAGACGACTTTGTCCCCTCTATTTTTCAATGCCTGGATGGCTTCCGGAACACCTGGAATTGTGTTATCGTCCAGATAAATGGTTCCATCCAGATCAAAAATAAAACCTTTTGTCAACCTGCTCCCCTCGCTGTCAGCTAATAATTTCTACGTTTTGCACATAATTGATTTTCTTGATCATCGTGTAGATTTGAGGTACTGAATGTCTCACATTCACTCTCGTCTTCACTTCGATCAGTTGCTGCTCTTCCCCTTGCAAATCCTTAATGCGGGACTGCGAAATGGAGAACTTCTGCTTATTTAATTCATCCATCACCGTCTCAATGCCTTCTGGCTGACTGACGGTAACCCGGATCGTCAAATCTCTTTTTTTCAAGTGTTTTGGCCCAAAACGGATAACGAGAAGCGGAATCAGTTCCACACCGATGAGCAGGAGGAGCACACCGAAAACCGCTTCGATATAAAATCCTGCTCCAACTGCGATGCCGATTCCTGCCGCTCCCCAGATCATTGCCGCCGTAGTCAGGCCGGATATCCGTTCGTTATCCCGGCGCAGGATAACCCCAGCGCCAAGAAAACCGATGCCGGATACTATTTGTGCTGCCAGTCTGAGCGGATCCATCTGAATCCGGACATCTTCACTGCCCGGGAACGTATAGGCCGCTTCCACAGAAACGATGGTCAGCAAACAGCTGATAATCGAAATGACGAGACTCGTTTTCAACCCAAGCGGCTTTCTCTTCAACTCCCGCTCCAATCCGATCACCAGACCAAGAACCGCCGAAATACTGAGCTTTGTAAGCATTTCAACATCAGCCAACTGCAACCATTCCATCCGCTCACCCCCTGATCCGCTCATCCTGGCACTCTGTCATCAATTCGAGAATTGCGCAGATGGATGCCGAATGATATCTTCCAAATTATATGTGTATGGATTGATTTCAAACACTATTGGTCCGTCAAACTCGTTTTCGTTTAGAATGTGCATGAGTTTTGCCGTATCCAGTCCTGTGACACCTTCACCAGGCAATTGATGCAAATCTCCCTTTGCATCATTGTCGGAGAAGTGCACAGAAACGAGGCGTTCTCCTAAGCGAGCTACCGTTTCTTCTAGCGGAGCGCCGAGCACTGCCAGATGGCCAGTGTCCAGGCATGCTGCTGTACCGGTAGCATCCAAAATCTCGAGCCATTCATCGACGGACGAAGGGAAAATATGTGTATAGTTCAACCCGTCCGGAATTTGATTTTCAAATAAAATCGTACAGCCAAGCTCTTCCGCCATTTGACGAGTGCGGCTGAGGCGATCAATCACAAGGCGCTTTGCCTCTGCATGTCCTTCTGAAGCCCAAGCCATGCCGCCATGAATGACAGCATGTCCTCCTCCATACGCCTGAAGCTTCTCGAGCCATTCCTGATTCACGCGGAAAATCAAATCTTCTACTTCCTTAAAAGGAGAGGCTAGATTTAAATCATGAAAAGGAAGGTGCAAACCGATTTTCAGTCCTGCTTCCTTCGCCAGCTCCATATCCTTCTCAGCCGTCAGATGCTCTGCCCAAATTTCGACGCCGTCAAATCCGGCGTTTTTTAATGCCGCCATATCTTCCGCTGTCTTTTTCTGGCCGGCCGACCAAAGACTTAGCCATTTTTCCATCTGAAATTCCTCCTCTTAGTTCAAGTCTTTCGCTGTTTCAAACTCTGCATTAATTTCTTCCAGCTTAATACCCTTCGTTTCCGGTGCAAGCGTGTAAGTGATCAGAAGGCCAATCAGCGCAACACCGGCAAAAACGCCAAGCGCAGCGGAATTGCCCCATACAGCCACGACATTCGGGAAGACCAAAACGCCCATGATGGACCCGATCCGGCTAACAGAAGTCGCAAATCCGGATGCCCCTGCCCGAAGGCTCGTCGGGAACAATTCCGTCGGATAAACGAAGTTCAAAATACCGCCACCCATGTTAGCGAAGAGAACCGCGATACTAAACAGAACAACCAAGAATACTAGTGTCGGATGCGGATTGAATGTCAGAACCGCAAGGCCCGCTGTCAACCCTGCGAATGACGTGATTAGCAACGGACGGCGTCCCCACCGTTCAACGAGGTTCATCCCAATGATGGCCCCACACAGTCCGAGAATACTAACGATTGAAGAAGCAACATAGGTCTTATGTAAATCTCCTTGCGTAAATGCTGACAAAATAGTCGGTGTATACATCGAAATACCATAATACGAAGTGGAATAACAGAACCAGAATCCTGAAACGAAAATCGTTCGTTTAATCAACTTTTTAGAGAACAATAAGCTAAGTGGAACCTTCTTCGTTTTCGGTTCAGGTTTCAACTCTACTTTGCTGCCCGTGATATTGAAAATAACATCTTGCGCTTCCTTCTCACGGCCTTTGGAAACAAGCCAACGCGGAGATTCCGGCAAACCGATCCGGAACAGGAAGATAATCAAAGCAAGAATCGCGCCCAATAAGAACATATAACGCCATGCATGGTCACCAAGAGGAGCAAATAGAATACCGCTCAAATAAGCGACAACCGCGCCGACAAACCACATCGCAGCAAGGAACGTCCCCTGCTTACCCCTATTTTTGGTCGAACTGAACTCCGAAACAAGTGTCGCGGAAATCGGATAGTCCGCGCCAATCCCAATACCAAGTAAAAATCGGAAGACAATGAGCCAAAGCACATTCGGTGCAACCGCTGTCAAAACTGCAAATAAAACAAATGCGATCAAATCGATCGTAATCATCGCTTTCCGGCCAAATGAATCCGTCAACCGGCCGAGCCACGCCGCCCCGATAAACGAACCAATAATGGCAGAAGCCGTCAGGAAGCTCTGCTCCCCTGGCGAAATACTCCACTGTCTCAAAATAAGCGGCATCGCAACTGCAATGATCGTCAAATCAAAGCCGTCTAGAAATGTACCCCCCGCCGAAACAATCTTCACCTTGCGCTGAAACTTCTCCAGTTTCTTCGCGTCTGCAGGCGAATCTAAATAATCGAATGCCATACATACTCCCCTTTTCCATTAATCTTCTTCAAACTGATATACTGTGCTTCCCCTGCTGCCTGCCTGCGTCTCCAAGCTCCCCCCTTTGATGAACACAAAAAACCCGGCAAAGCCTAAAAAATGCAGGGCCCTTGTACAGGCTGCATGACTGGCTTCGCCGGGTTCTCATCGTCTCTACCCGGAAATGTCTTATTCAATTCCCGCAAGAAACGGGATTGAAACTAGGATAACAATTTTGATAATTCGTGTCAATAATCTATTTAGTTTTTATGAGATTCTTTCCTACACAAACAAATTAACTAATAAACCGGCCAGTAATATAATTAACGCGCCACCAAGCCGTGAAGATATTTGGGCAAACGGCATGAGTTCCATCCGCTTAGCTGCAGACAAGACTGCAACATCTCCGGTTCCACCCATATTTGCCATGCATAGACCGGCTGTGATAGCAGCTTCAATCGGGTAGAAACCGACAAGTTTACCAACAATGGCAGAGCCAAGAATCGCCCCAAGTACAACTGCGACTACGATGACGACATATTGAATGCTCAATGCCGCAAGAATAGCTCCTAGATCGGTATAAACAACACCAACTCCGATCAGTAAGGCTAATGTAAAATTCTTTGCGACAAATTGATACCACTGGCTCGCACCTTCTTCCACTGATGCTGGCAACACGTTCAATGCTTTAACAACTGCGACTAAAATGATCATGATCGCATACGGGTGAATTGGAATAAACTCTCCGAGCAACGTTCCCACCATATAGAAAGAAGCCGCTGCAAGCAAACCAATTCCCATCTTGCCAAAGTCCAATTGCAGCTCCTTCTGCTCATAGGTGAAGCCTTGGATCAGTTGCCCGTTCCCTGTCAACTTCGGAAACTTCTTACCTAGCACATTCAAGCCAGCAGCGAAAATGATGGCGAACACATTCCCAAGTGCGAGGGCAGGTATTAATAAGGACATATAATAACTTGTGTCTTTGCCTAACAGTTCAGAGTAGACCTGCGCCATTGGAACTGCACCTGCTCCAAGTCCGCCACCCATGATAGGCAAAGTCATGACAAGAACGGAATCTTGCAGCGTGAAGCCGACGAGCCAGCCAACCAAGCCAGCCAAGACAATTGCCCCTACCACACCAGCCAATAAAGGAAATGCATACTTTAAGCCTGCTTGAACTAACACTTTTGAATTCATTCCTAAGATACTTCCTGTAATTAAGGCAGCGATGTAGAAATTCAGGAAATCTCCAGCCTTCATGAAATCCGTAATCGTAGTGATGGTGCTTTCGGGCATGAGACCAGCATAAGCCAAATACGACGAACCAAAGATGGCGATAATGGCACCGCCCCCTAAGAAGCTTTTGACAATTGGAGTATGATCGCCTAACCAGCCTAACAACTCTCCAAGTACAATCATGATCAATAGCGCGCCAATCAATCCTGGCGGCAATAACTCCATATACATACACGCTATAGCGATTGCGGCAAATGCTAAAAACCAGCCGACAGGCAAATTAAAAATTGTCACTTTGGGTGAAGCCAATGAACCCGTCCCCACGCCAAAAGCCTCTTTTTGATTAATCGATGCCATCCTTACTCCCCCTTATTCTCCCAAGTTTAACTTTCCGGCAAGTTCCAGCACGCGTTTCGCACGTTGGATGATTGGTTCATCAACCATTTTTCCATTCAGCTGAAAAACGGAAGCGCCGTATTCCCTTACATGCGCCATAATTTCTTCTGCCTCTTGGATCTCCGCTTCTGACGATTGGAAAGTCCTGTTAATGCCTTCTAACTGTGAAGGATGGATAGCGAGCTTGCCTCCAAATCCGAGGCCCTTCACCATAGCGGCTTCCTTCACCAGACCTTCCGAATCTTTAAAATCAACATAAACGGTATCAATCGGCTGCTCCAGCCCAGCGACACGGGAGGCCACAACGAGCTGGGAACGAGCGAATAATAGTTCCGTCCCTTCCTTTGTTAACGTCGCCCCAATATCCAGGGCGAAATCGACAGAACCAAATGCCAACCGTTTCACCCGTTTGGAAGAGTCTGCAATTTCAAATGAATGGTAAACACCTGAAGCCGACTCGAGCAACGGAATAATCTCCACCGACTCGAGCACATCCAATGAATCTAGCATCCGCTCCAGCATTATTACATCAGAGCCGCGATTAGACTTTGGCAGCATGATGCCCTTCAAAGCATCCGTGCTCAACTCAGCAATTGCCCGAACATCTTCAACAAAATACGGCGTCTCCATCGAATTGATCCGAACAACGACCGATTTGCGAGAAGCAGCCAACGCCTTGCAAACTCTGGCCCGTGCCTCCGCTTTTTGTTCAGGTGCGACGGCATCTTCCAAGTCATAGATGATAACATCGGCCGGTAATTGCTCAGCTTTCGCAATGACTTTTTCATTATTTCCAGGTACAAACAACAACGAGCGTATGATCATAGTCGACTCCTCCTTATATCGCATGAGTTGCCTTGCATTTCTGGATGAACGCCTCATCAAAACCAAATTCCTGCAAAATGGCATCTGTATTTTGACCGACTTCCGGAATCGCCTCCATGACAGGCTCAAACTCTTGAAATGTTGCAGGAGGCAACAACGACTTGATCGGACCGTTCGGCGTGTCGACATTTCGCCAGCGATTTCTAGCCTGCAATTGTGGATGCTGAACAAACTCTTCTACAGAGTTCAACCTAGCATTCGCAATCTTCGCTTCTTCCAGCAAATTGACTAGCTGCGCAGCTGTATATGCAGTAAAAGCGCTTTCAATGATTTCCTTTAAAGCTTCCCGATTCTCAACTCGAGCCGAGTTCGTACTGTATTTTTCATCGCCAATCAATTCTGGACGTTTCATGACCGTCTCACAAAGACGGGCCCATTCCCGTTCATTTTGAATCGACAAGAACACATACTTGCCATCATTAGCAGGGAATGGACCGTACGGAAAGATCGTCGCATGCCTTGCACCCGTCCTGGCCGGCTCTTTCCCGCCATAATGTGAATAATAGAGCGGATATCCCATCCACTCGCCAAGCGCTTCGAGCATGGACACTTCAAACACGGACCCTTTGCCGGTTTTACTTCGTTGTATCAACGCCGTCAAAATGCCGGTATATGCATACATTCCAGCCGCAATATCGGCTACAGAAATCCCCGCCTTGGATGGAGTTTCATCAGTTCCTGTAATGGAAACGAGTCCAGCTTCACATTGAATGAGCAGATCATATGCTTTTTTATCTACATAAGGCCCATACGATCCATAGCCTGAAATACCACAGACAATCAGCTGATCATACTTTTCCTTCAATTGCTGCGGACTGAATCCCAGCCGATCGACAGCACCAGGCGCCAGATTTTGAATAAACACGTCTGCTTCCGCAAGCAGCGTATGCAAAATCTCTTTTCCTTCTTCACTTTTCAAATTCAATGTCAACGATTCTTTTGACCGATTGATCCAAACAAAATGACTTGCCATTCCATTCACAGTCGTATCATAGTGTCGGGCGAAGTCCCCATCACCTGGCCGTTCAATCTTAATAACCCTCGCTCCGAGGTCTGCAAACTGTCTAGTCGCAAATGGAGCGGCGACCGCTTGTTCAAGAGAAACTACTGTAATTCCTTCAAGAGGCAACATTCGACTACCCCTTCCTTTTCTATTTTGGATTTTGGATACAGAATACATTTAGTTTATAGTGACTCTTTTAAGTTGTCAATCAATTTTTACATCGTTGTACAATTGCTTCTTTTTATCGATATAATAGGAGTAATAGAATGAAGGAGTGTCGAAACGGTATGGAGCCAATTGCAAAACAATCCACTCGGGACCAAGTCATCGCAACTTTGCGGAAAGCGATATTCAACGGAGATTTGAAGGAAGGCGAGGAATTAATCCAAGAGGAAATCGCCAAAAAACTTAATGTCTCCCGTATGCCTGTTCGCGAAGCCTTTTATGCGCTAGAGCGCGAAGGCTTGCTCCTGACCAATCAAAATCGCCGCGTCACCGTTAAAGGCTTTACGAGAGACGATATTCAAGACCACTACGATATTCGAGCCATGTTAGAAGGCGAAGCAGCTGCACGGGCAAGCTTAAAGGACTTCGATAAACAGGAATTGTTGGAGATTCAGCAGGACATTGAAAACGCGGTTGCTAACCGTCAGGTCAATGATTATATCGTCGCCAACGAACATTTCCACCGCATCATTTGGAAAGCTTCCGAAAGCGAACGACTCCAATCTTTCCTTGACCAAATGTGGAATGGCCTTCCTCCTCACTTAGCAGAAATGGTGGAAGAACAAATGATCAAATCGATCAAGGAACATCAGGTCATCGTAAGCGCCATTCTAGAAGGCAATGCCGATAAGGCAAGAGAAGCGACAGAAGCTCATATTCGACGGAGTATGACGGATTTTCTAGAGAATTATTAAGCACAGGAAAAAGCCTTGCAGCTTCTACAGTTGCTAGGCTTTTCTAATACACTCTCTCATCTAAAACTCCAGGGTACTACACGCACTTTCACTACCTTCAAAGCTCCCCCTGCAAAACCGTCATCGGATACGGACGCAATAAACGATCCACATCCTCCGCACTTCCCACATCATATTTCAAACAGAGTTCCCGTACGGGCACACCCGTAGCAAACGCTTCACGCGCGATCTGGGAAGACGTTTCGTAGCCAATGGCCGGAATGAGCGCGGTCAGGATGCCGATGCTGTTTTCCACGTTGCTTCTTAGTTGTTCCTCGTTGGCAGTAATTCCGGCGAGGCAGTAGCGGCGGAAGACGTCGATGCCGTTCTTCATGACCGTGATGGATTGGAGCAAGTTATAGACCAGAACCGGTTCCATTACGTTCAATTCAAATTGTCCGGCTTCGGAAGCAAGGCTAATCGTGTGGTCGTTTCCAATCACTTGAAAAGCGATTTGATTGAGAACTTCTGCCATGACCGGATTTACTTTTCCGGGCATGATGGAAGAACCCGGTTGTCGGGCGGGCAGGTTGATTTCATTGAACCCTGTGCGCGGGCCTGAAGCCATCAATCGTAAATCATTCGCCATTTTGGACAGATTGAGCATGCAGATTTTCAAGGCTGCTGATATTTCTGTATAGCAATCCGTGTTCTGTGTTGCATCGACGAGATGCTCGGCTGTTCGCAGTGGAAATCCGCTGCTTTGGCAAAGCTGTTCTGTCACTCGCTGGATATAGCGTACCGATGCATTGAGTCCAGTACCGACCGCCGTCGCTCCCATGTTAATTTCCTCGAGATGAAGGCGGGCCTGCCGAATTCTCTTGAGATCTCTCTCCACCACTCGTTTGTACGCTCCGAATTCCTGTCCAAGCCGGATGGGCACGGCATCCTGAAGATGCGTTCTTCCCATTTTAATAATGGTATCGAATTGCGCCTCTTTCGTTTGAAGCTCTTCCACCAGGTATCCGATCGAGTCAATCAGTTCATTCAGCAGTTGATGAACCGCTATTTTGACAGCTGTCGGGAACGCATCATTGGTGGACTGTGACATATTGACATGATTGTTCGGACTGATTATGCCATAGTCTCCTTTTGGATGTCCGAGCAGTTCCAACGCACGATTGGCAATCACTTCATTGGCATTCATATTAATGGATGTGCCGGCTCCTCCTTGGATCGGATCGACGATGAATTGATCGTCGAATCTGCCGTCCATCACTTCTTGTGCGGCTTCCACGATAGCTTTGCATTTATCAGCGGGCAGACCGTTCACTTCATGATTCGCTTCAGCTGCTGCCTTCTTCACCATGCCAAGCGCACGAATTAATTGCGGGTGGATGCGTTCGTGAGTAATCGGGAAGTTTTCAAGCGCACGTAAGGATTGAATGCCGTAGTACGCATCCTTAGGCAGATTCCGCTCGCCAAGGAAATCGCGTTCTACCCGTTCCTCGATTATCACAGCCTCCCTTTGCTTTTCTTCAATCAACTCGTTTCCTCCTCGGCATATTGGTGCAGGAACATCGCCATAAATTTGATTCCTTCTATATAATCATCCACAAAGATACTCTCGTTAGGTGCGTGGTTTCTGGAATCCGCATGACCTACGCCGAAGCCTGCTGATGGAATGCCGAACTTTTGGCAGAATGAATACATTGGGCCCGTCCCTGCTTGGGAACGCAATACTTTTGGTGGCTTGCCGTAGAAATCCATGGCACTTTTCTCAATTTTACTAACGAGCGGATCTTCCAGCGCAGTCGTCGCCGCCCGTGTCCCTTTCAAAGGAACAATCTCGATGTCTTCGAATCCATGTTTGTCTAAATGAGTGCGGAGAAGCTCCAGAATTTCATCCGGATCTTGATCCGAAACGAGTCGGAAATCCAATTTCACCTTTGCGACACAAGGAAGAACCGTTTTGGACCCTTCACCCGTATAGCCCGATTCAATTCCGCAAATCGTGCAGGTCGGCTGGAAAATCAACTTCTCCTGCAGATCAAATCCAGTTAATCCGTTAATATAACGAGGGATCCCCAATTGCTTCAGGTCCTCCTCTTCGTTATACTCCATCTGTTCTGTCAGCTTTCGTTCCGCATCAGTCATCGGTCGGATTTTGTCATAAAACCCGTCAATCAAGATTTCGTCTTTCTCGTTTTTCAAGGTGGCCAATGCCCACACGAGCCGCCATGCAGGATTTTCTACAATAGCCGCCCTTCCGGAATGCAAGTCTGTGTTTGCTCCATGCGCGTGCAATTCCACATAGAGCATCCCTTTGCACCCCAGGCTCACTTGAAGATTTCCGTCAATATCTTTGAATCCATTTTCCCAAATATTCGCATCGGCGCGAATCAAATCGATATGCTCATCCGCAAATGTCTCCAAATTTGGACTGCCGATCTCCTCTTCGCCTTCCACGATGAATTTCAGGTTCACAGGCAATTCACCCAACACTTGCTTGTATGCATGGACAGCACAGAGCCTTGCCATTAAAGTTCCTTTATTATCTGCAACGCCTCTGCAAAAGATCTTTCCATCACGGATGGTCGGTGAAAAAGGAGGGCTTTCCCATATATCGAGCGGATCTTCCGGCTGTACATCATAATGGTTGTAAAACGATAATGTCTGCGTCGTCCGTGGTGTCGCGAGACTCCCGAAGACCACTGGATTTCCCGGCGTTTTGATCACCTGAACTTCGGCATCCAGTTCGAGAAGCTTATTTTTCACAGCTTCCACTGCCTCATCAATTCCTCTCGACTGGGCAGCGACACTCGGAATCTCGCATAACTCGAAAAGCCACTTCAGATAGGTTTCCTTGTGCTCATCGATATAACGGTACACCTGCTCCAGCGTCCCTCTTTCAGTAAGTTCCATGCGATGTCACCGCCTTCTCCCTTTTTTCCAGTAGAGGTTCTGTCACACCCGCGCAGCCAAGCAATGCGAGTACAGTAAGGAAGACTTTTTGAACGCCGATATAGGCATCTGTCGGATCATAATATTCCTGTAACGTGTGGAAGCCACCTGCTTTCCCTCCGCCCCCAAGGGTGACAGCTGGAATTCCCAAGTGAATCGGAACGTTGGAATCTGTACTCGATGCTGAATCCAATACTGGCGTAAATCCGAGCGCAGCGGTCGTTTCTTGTGCGACTTGCACAATGGCCGACTCCGACGATTGACTTCCAGCCGGCCGGTCGCCGACCAATTTACTCGTCACCGTAATTTCATTCGACTTGCCGCGGAACGCATTTTCCTCGTCCGCTGCCTGCTGAATCATTCGCAGTACGGTTGACTCTAATTTCTGCAATTCCTCTTGGGAGTTGGAACGCATATCGACAAACATGGTCGCCGTTTCCGAAATCGTATTGATCGACGTTCCTCCATGGATGATGCCGACATTATATGTCGTTTTCGGCTCTGCGGGGACCGACAAGGTAGAAATTTTGGCTATCGCTTTTCCTAACGCATGAATCGGATTCGCAGTGCCAAAGGCGCCAAAACTATGTCCGCCCGGCCCTTCGTAGGTCACTTCATAGCGCTTACTGCCGGTTCCTAGATACGTCGTTCGTTCCGGTTCTCCCGGCTCCACGGAAATAAAACCATCGATATCATGACGAGAACTGAATAAATGCTTCACTCCGCGCAAATCGCCCAATCCTTCTTCACCGACTGTCGCTCCAATGATCAAGTCGCCTGCCGTCTCAATCTCGGTATGCTGCAGCGCCTTAGCGATGGCAAGCACGACAGCTAATCCCCTGCCGTCATCCGCAATGCCAGGCGCGAACACTTTTCCATCCCGCCACTTTGCCTTCACATCGGTGCCACTTGGGAACACGGTGTCCAAATGGGCACAGAGGACTAGCGCCGGGCCGTCCCCTTTTCCTTTGCGGGTACCAAAAACATTGCCCACCTCATCGATCGTGATGTCCTTGATGCCCACTTCCTCTAATTTCGCCTTATAAACGTTTCCTCTCACCTGCTCCTGAAACGTCGGTGCCTCAATTTCTGTCAGTTCAATTTGCTCTTCCGTCGTTCTGTCGTTGTCAGCCTTAATGAATGACAGCCCTTTTTGTACCGCCTCTTCTTCTAGTAAACGTGTGATTGACCCTCTGATGTCCAAATGTGCTTCCTTCATTGTAAACACTCCTTTGGGTTCGCTTTTTCAAGATAGCGGCTGAAAAATGCCACTGTCTCGGTATGCATCGTAATATGGTTTTCAATCCGTTCCGTCTGATGGCCTTCATCTTCAAAGATGATGAGCTGCACTTCCCTGTCCCGTTCTTGCAAATCCCGTACGAGCTGCTCCGCCTCACTAACTGGAACTCGTGTGTCATTTCTTCCATGGAAAACGAGCAACGGTGCTTCGATGCGATGCGTTAAGTTCATTGGCGCGATTTCATCAAAATAATCGCTGTACTTTTCAAGGGAGCCGTATTCACTCTCCCGCAAATATCTGCGCCACTCACCTGTGTTCATCAAGAACGTCTTCAAGTTCGACATGCCGACGATATCTACACCTGCCGCCCACACTTCAGGGTAATGAGTCAATGCCGCAAGCACCATGAATCCTCCATAGCTGCGTCCCATAATGCCGATTTTATCCGGATGCACATCATGTGCCGAAACCAATTCCTTTGCAAGACTGGCCAAATCGGCAACTGCATCCAAGCGTTTGTCCGCATCATCCAGCTTGAGATACTTTCTTCCATAGCCATTGCTGCCTCTAATATTTGGAGCAACAACGACGAACCCTTTATAGAGCAAATATTGGAGTACCGGGTTATACTCCGCTTTTGTCTGGCCTTCCGGACCCCCATGGACATAAATGACGGCCGGCTTATCTTTTTCCTCACCAGATGAATAAATGAAATAAGGAACTTCCAGTCCATCAAAAGAGGAATACGTATGCAGTTCAGGACGCTTCCAAAGATGCCCGACAGTATCCGACTTCCCTATGAAAGTAAGCCTCTCCGCTTTTTGGGCAGGCAAATGATACACCCAAATATCCCCTGGGTTGACAGGGGTCTTCAAGGTGAAGAGGATGGATTCATCAGATAGCCACGACATGGAACTGATGACGCCCTCGGGCAAATCTTCCGCAAGCACACAGTTGCCTGTCTCCGTTTGATAAATGCCCAATTTGGATATGCCGCCTTCGTTCAGGCAAAACGATAACGACTCGCCTCCCGGCGATAAGGCGATCTCGTCTATATCCCATTTCTCCCAATGAATCAGCTTTTCCAATTGCTCCGGATTATCGATAGGAAATTTGCAAATATGAACGGTGTCCTCTTGGTAATCAGATAGAACATACCCGTGTCGAACTCCTTTTCCAACGATTGGAGACTCATAACGCGCTGCCGTGCCGCTGTTTCCGATACGCACCTTTTCCCCATCATGGATATTTACAATGTAGAGGGAACTGTCAATATTCGTTTCCTTCACCGAGATGAATAGCTTCTCCTCGTTCAACCATCCAAGCGGCACACAGTTTGCATCGGTAGTGAATACTTGCTGCGTTTCCTTCGTCTCAACGTCCAGAACAAAAACATCGAAATAGCCTGGATGCCGCCGGTTGCTCGAGTATGACACATACCGGCCATCTCGGGACCAGCCACCGCAGTAATGAAAATGCTCATGCGACTCCACAAGCACTTCAAGGTTTTCCCCTTTTCGGCCAGTTAGATAGAGTTGCTGCTTTTCATTCCCTTTTGAATCAACTCCGAGCACCATCTTTTCCCCATCAGGAGAATGAAACACACTCATTACGCGGTCGTGAACTTCGATAAATTGAAACGAGTCCCCTTTCTCATCCAGCTTCCACACTTGAGGAAGGCCGCTTTTCTTTGTAATGAATGTGAAATCTTCAGTGCCTGGGATGACACTGGCATCATACGCAGAATCTACCTTTAGAAAATCCAATAAAATCTTTTCTTCCTCTTTCAACTCATTACCCCCTATCCTTGTCCTTCTTATTAATCGTATAAATGGCAAGCGACCGTATGGCCCGGAGCCATTTCCCTGCTTTCCGGCACCTCTTGTTTGCATCGATCTGTCGCGAATGGACACCGGGTATGGAACACACAGCCCGCCGGTGGATTCAATGGAGACGGAATTTCCCCCTTCAATGCAATTCGTTCCCTTTTAATTCTTGGGTTCGGTATCGGAACGGCGGAAAGTAGCGCCTTCGTATAAGGGTGAAGCGGATTTTGAATCAAGCTGTCCGTTGGTGCCACTTCCACCATATTGCCCAAATACATGACGCCGATTCGATCAGAAATATGGCGCACAACACTAATATCGTGGGCGACAAACAAATACGTTAAATTGAATTCACCCTGCATGCGCTTAAGCAAATTAATAATTTGGGACTGGATCGAGACATCCAGCGCCGATACAGGTTCATCGCAAATGACAAGTTTCGGATTTGCGATCAATGCTCGTGCAAGCCCGATTCGTTGCCGCTGGCCGCCTGAAAACTCATGGGGAAACCGGTAGTACTGCTCTGGCAACAAGCCGACTTTTTGCATGATATCCATCACCCGGTCAGTATGTTCATTTCTTTTGCCGATGGAGTGGATAATGAGCGGTTCCTGTAATATACTCCCTATCCGCTTTCTTGGATTCAAGGAGGAGTAGGGGTCTTGAAAGACCATCTGTATTTCTTCTCTCGTTTTGCGGAGTTCTTTGCTTGATTGCTCAAAAATGTTCTTTCCGCGGTAAATCGCTTTGCCTTCTGTTGGCTCGATCAGCCTCATCAGCGTTCGACCCGTCGTGCTTTTGCCGCAACCCGATTCTCCGACTAGACCAAATGTTTCTCCTTCAAACAATTGGAAGCTCACATTGGACACTGCTTTCACGGACGGCCGGTTTCGGTTAAAAGCATCCAATGAACCTTTGACAGGAAAATGCTTAGTCAGCCCTTGGACATCAAGCAGAACGTTTTCTTGTCTTGCGCCTTCCTTCAATAAACGGTCCGGTGCCATTTCAGCTTGTCGCATACACTTCCTCCTTCCGTTCAGCGATTTGTTCCGCATGCCAGCATCGCACTTTTTGGCCATCGCCGATTCCTCGTAGCTCCGGTGCCTGGCTATTGCATTGCTCATCGGCAAACTGGCATCGTGGAGCAAATCGGCAACCAACTGGCACATTTTCAAGCGACGGGACAGTGCCGGCAATGACATGCAATTCCTCTTCGCGGTCCCCATCCATATGCGGAATCGATTGGATCAGCCCTTTTGTATATGGGTGCTTTGGATTTTCAAACAAATTGTAAATATCCGCTTCCTCCACAATCTGGCCGAGATACATAACAACGACCCGATCGCACAACTCCGCCACGACACCAAGGTCATGCGTGATGAAAATGACCCCCATATCGAACCTCTTGTTGATATCTTCAATGAGATCCAAGATTTGCGACTGGATCGTCACATCCAGTGCGGTCGTCGGTTCATCAGCAATCAGCAATCTCGGCTTGCAGGCAAGGGACATCGCAATCATCACGCGCTGCCTCATCCCGCCTGACAATTGGTGCGGATAGTCGTGCACCCGTTTTTCCGGAGATGGAATGCCGGTCAGCCTTAGCATTTCGACCGCTTGCGCCATCGCCTCTTCCTTTGATGTATTCTCATGCAGCATGATGGCTTCCGCGATTTGAAAGCCGATCGTCAGTACAGGATTCAATGAACTGAGCGGATCTTGAAAGATCATTGATATTTCATTGCCCCTCGCCTGGCGCATTTGTGCTTTCGACAGCTTTAACAGATCTATTTCGTTTTTAAAAATGATTTCCCCTTCGTACTTCACTAAGTACTTTTCGTCAAATAACCGGAGGATACTTTGGGATGTCACACTTTTTCCGCATCCCGACTCTCCGACAATCCCGAGAATTTCACCTTTATTCACATGAAAGGAAACATCATCAACTGCGGTAACTCTTCCTGTCTCCGTCTTGAAATGCGTTCGGAGACGTTTGACTTCCAATAATTTTTCAGGATTCATATCAGGCCCTCCTCCTTCTCATTCCACCGGCTTCTATCCTCATTTCGTTGTATGCGGATCGATATAATCCCGTATTCCATCCCCCAGCAGGTTCAAGCCGAGTACGGAAAGAACGATCAGAATCCCAGGGAATACGGTCATCCACCATGCGGTGAAAATAACGACCTTTCCGTCGTGAAGTATATTCCCCCAACTCGGATCCGGCGCTGGGATTCCAGCACCGAGGAAACTCAAAGCTGCCTCCGTGATGATGGCATCCGCAAAGATAAAGGAAGCCTGTACGACAAGCGGTGCCACTGTATTCGGCGCAATATGCAGAACAATAATCCGCCATGTCTTTGCCCCTTGCGCACGGATTGCTTCTATATAAGTCTCTTCTCGGACAACGATTGCCGCAGAGCGGACAACGCGGGCGACGTTTGGAATGAAGACAATTGTCAAAGCAATGATGACGTTTTCCTTCTTCGGGCCAAGTGCAGCAACTAAAGCAATTGCGAGCAACACCCCAGGTATCGCCATCAATCCATCGCAAATCCGCATCAATATATTGTCGAGCGACCTGAAATAACTTGCGAGCAATCCAATGATCATCCCAAGCAAGCAGGACAATAATGCAACAGAAAGCCCGACGCTAAGGGATACCCGTGCTCCGTAAGCCATACGCGTGAGCAAATCCCTTCCAAAATTATCTGTCCCAAGCAGATAATCGCCTCCCGGAGCCTTCAGCCGGTCGGTAACGATCATTTCATACGGATCATACGAAACGATAAGTGGTCCGAATAAGGCGAAAAGAGATAAGAAAATCATCGTACTGCCGCCGATCACAATACCTCGATTCCGCATGATGCGCCGGAACAAAAGCTGTTTCTGCTGTTTTTTCAAACGCTTTTTCGCCTGTTTAAAATCATCCTGGAATGTACTGTTGTCCTCCTGAATAACCTGCATACCGATCCCTCCCCATTATTTTTTGCTCAATCTGACACGCGGATCGACAACCCCATACAATAAGTCGACAAGCAGGTTGATCAGTACATACGTGAATGTTACAAACAGTACGACCCCCTGAATAACTGCGTAATCGCGCCGTTCAACAGAATTAATGATCAACTGACCAATACCCGGGATATTGAAAATCGTTTCAGTCACAACAGCTCCAGCAATCAATGAACCGAACGTCTGCCCGATTACCGTCAAAATAGGCAGGAATGCATTACGCAGCGTGTGCCGCATGATCAGCAAGAATTCCCCTACCCCTTTCGAGCGGGCTGTCTTTATGTAGTTCATATTCAATACTTCCAGCAAGCTGGAGCGAGTCATCCGTGCAATCAAAGCCGCATGCATCGAACCGAGCGCGATGGATGGCAAAATCAAATATTTAATGTGCTCAAACAGTCCAGCCGTGATCGGACGATATCCCGCGACAGGGAGCCATTGCAGTTTCACTCCGAATAACAGAATCAGAAACAGGCCGAGCAAAAAGCTGGGAACACTCATGCCGATTAAGGAGAACCCCATTACAGTACGATCCGTATTTGTGCCCCTTTTCGTCGCTGCCAAAATGCCGATCGGTATGGAAATGAGCAAGGAAATGATGCCTGCCATGATAGCCACTGAGATGGTTGGCGCCAAATGGCTGAGAATCGAAACCATTACAGGTTCTTTCATGAAATAGGAAGTTCCCAAATCGCCTTGTACTGCCTCCGTAATCCAATGGAAATATTGGACGACAAGCGGCTCATCCAACCCCATTTGGACGCGAAGCTGGTGGATATCCTCATCCGTTGCTTCTTCCCCAAGCAACATGGCCGCCGGATCCCCCGGTGTGATATGGATGATTAAGAAGATGACAATGGAGACGACAAACAATACAGGAATCAACGACAAGATCCGTTTCAAAAAATACGTCTTCATTAAAAGTTCCTCCCTTCATTCGGCTTACAATCAAACACTTAGAAAAACGGCCCTTACCTTCATTGAGAAAGAAGAGCCGTTTCCTGTCATTACTTCTTCTTTACTTCCCAGAGGAGCGCATTATTGAAAATGATCAAGTCCTCCAATTGGTCTGTTGTTGTGATAATGGATGCGTAGTGCCCGAACAATGTATGTGGCATATAATCATCCCACATGTATTGCTGCAGCTCCGCCCATTTTTCCTTTGCTGCCTCTTTCGTTTCCGCCTTGCGGATTTCCGTGAGCAGAGCAGTCACCTTGTCATCTTCTGTCCATCCAGGGAATGTCGGGTTAATGACTAGCAATTGGGAAGGCGTCGTAACGTAACCAGTCCCGAGGATCATGACATCCCAATTTTCAGGATTCGAACGCTTCTCCTGCAGCGTCGGCCAGTCGTAAATCTCCAATTTCGCGTTAATTCCCATTTTCGATAACTGTTCCTTTAATACAACAGAAGCATTGTATTGGTGATCATAATCACCAGTCGAGTAGAGGACGACTTCTTCATTGTTATAGCCAGCATCCTTCAGCATTTGTTTTGCTTTTTCCACGTCTGCCAAGTTGTACTGTTCTTTACCCGCATCCGTTGCCCAGTCAATGTTGTCAGGGCTGATATAGCCAGGGTCCAGCTTGAACAACTGCTCATTTCCAACTGCCGCCAGCATGACCGCGTGCGCATCGATTCCCGTGTTAATAGCCCGTCGGATTTCCGGATTTGTCATGATGCCAGACTTTTTGTTATAGGCGACATTAATCGTTCCATTATCAAATGATGCGTATGTCTTCAATTGGCCCATGCTCATCAATTGATCGTAGTTATCGAAAGGCATGTTGAGGGCAATATCATACTCGCCGGTCTGCACACCAGCCATCCGCGTTGAGGAATCCGTTACGATATGGAATTCGACATCATCTACATACACTGTTTTCCGGCCAGCTAATCCGTCTGGTTCTCCATCCGCTTCTGCATAATCTGTAAATTTCTCAAGTTTGATATATTGATCCTGTTTCCATTCAACAAATTTGAAAGGTCCTGTCCCAATGTATTCGGAAACACCATCATCACTGGCTGATTCAACGATTTCAGCTGGCATGATTGCAGGGAACTGGCCTCTTCCTGCCATAATATCCAACACGTCCGATGCAGCTTCTTGCAGTTTCATTTCCACCGTGTACTCGTCTTTCTCTTCAAATGTAGCGCCAGCTAACAGCAGTTTTGCACGGGAAGATTTTTCAAGCCATCTGTTCATAGAAGCAACAACGTCTTTCGCCTTCATTTCATTACCGTTATGGAACTTCACGCCTTGGCGTAATTTGAATGTGTACAGTAAGCCATCATCGCTAGTTTCGATGGATTCAGCCAACATCGGTACCGCCTGTTGTTTTCCATTTTGCGTGACAAGCGTTTCATAAATATTCGAAGTCACATTGATAGCATCCGAGGATGTCGTCAAATGCACATCCAATGTCGGAGGCTGTGCGCTAATTGCAACTTTCAGCGTGCCGCCGCTTTTTGTTTCGCCCGTATCCGCGCTTTTCTTATCTTCATTACTACAACCTACAAGCAGTACTAACAGCAACAACGTCATTAGAAACCATCCAAACTTTCTCATGATCCATTCCTCCCGTTTTGTTTTATTAGAATAAAGCGTTTACAACCTATACCGGCAATTGCGAATGAAGCAAGACTTTCGCTACCCCGCCGTCGATTTCTAGTTCCGTTCCGTATTCTTTGGACAGCCGGCACAATCGTTCCAGTATCGCTTGATTGCCACTCAGCTCCGGCCATCCGCGTTCGTACCGCTTTTTTCCGAATCCGAGTTCAACCGGGTGTAGCACCAGCTCCGTCAGTTCCCCATCTTTCATTTTCCAAATCGGTAAAACAGTTTCCCAAATGGCTGGGTTTATTCCGAATCCGATCGAATTGCCCCGGCTTCTTGTATCTAGCGCATCGGCCACATTATGCTGGTCCGTCAGCCCGTACGCTTGATAGAAGTCTGCTGGCAAGTGAGTGACCGTCTCGTTTTGAAAAATAAAGTTTCCAAGACTATAAAATATAGGTCTGTTCTTATAGATTTCGATTCCGCGAAGTATATGGGGACCATGGCCGACGACCATATGAGCTCCCTCATCTATACATCTTCTTGAAAAATCCTCGATGAAACGCGCAGGCTTTTCTTTGACCTCTCCTTCCATCTCATGAGCATGGAGGCTGACAAACACATAGTCGGCCTGCCTTTTCGCCTCATGGATGCTGCGGATGATTCTGTCCATGTCTATTGCAGCAGGAGAAGTCATTTTTCCCTGATGTTCGGATTCCTGGAACAGATGGGCTCCAAATGAAAAAACGCCATCCGTCCGTTCTTTTTTGAATCCTTCTTTTATGCTGAGATTCTGCGCGGCATTGATAGCAGTGGAAGAGGCAATCCGTTTTAAATGCTCCAGCTGCTCTTTTGAAACGAGATGCACTGTATCAAATCGCAGTGGATTAACGCCCGGTCTACCTTTCATGTCCCGGCGTTGATCACCAGCTGCCCATGACTCATGAAACGTTGAAGTGGCTGCGATCATGGCAACACGTCCTGCTGTCGTCTCCAAATACCTCGGCTCTGAAGCACTCGCCAAATCGGCTCCGGCCCCGCCGTGAACAAAGCCGTGTTCCTCCAAATAACGTTCCGTTGCCAATAACCCTGGCACGGAATAGTCCAGCGTATGGTTATTTGTCCAAGCAACGAGATTAAATCCGTATCTTTTAATATCTTGTAAAACGGCAGGCTTAGCTTTCGCCCATGTCCCACCGCTCACCGCACCCGGAATGCCTTCCCCATCGTGAATGGTCACTTCCAAGTTCGTAAAACGGACATCCGCCTCTTTCAGGAGCGACGACAGCTTGCCAAAACGCTCGTCCTCTTCAGGCAGCCTTCTTGTAATAAACGAGTCCCCCGTTGCTGTAAAAACAATTTCACGCAATTCCTCTCCCCCATTCCTTGTCATGTTCTCTTCCAACTGTCGTATGTCGACTCCACAATTGTGGCAAAGGAAGCCAATGTGATAGATGATAGGCCATTCATCCTACATTCCGATGCCACGGCGAAATGGCCTTTACACCTTTTACTATGTATTGGTTTCGCCGATGTTTGACCAGTGATAACAGGCGTTTCAAAGGTTTCATATTAATTTTCCATAAATGTTTAAAATTAATAAAGGAATTTTCCTTTATCGTTCCGTTAATATTAATTTGTTTGCAATTGTTTGTCAATACAATCTATTTATTATATTAAAAAAATACCAACTTGATAGACTTTTCATCTACCAGTTGGTATTTTCAAACGATTTTTCATTTTCCAAAAAGCCGAGACGGTACACTTTGCGAGGCCTCCCACGTTGGCCCGACTGTTCTTCGCCCTTTATTTCCACGAGTCCGGCACTCTCCAATTCCATCAGAATCCTTCTCGCATTTCGGTCGGTACTATTCATCCAAGTCGCCAATTCATTTGAAGTAATGTCCATTTTTCTATAATGCAAGGCGAGCGAATGAATTCGATTAAGTGTGGCGGAGCTAATATTGGCTTCCTTCAGCTGATTGCCCCATTCCTCGAAAAGTGAACGGCCATCATAGGAGATTTCGTATTCTTGCTGTTCGATTTCTGAAACTTTCTTGTTTTCATCTACGGTAATGATACTTCCGGCTTGTTTGCTCCTCGCATATTGAATCGCCAGGCGGGTGTTTTGTTCCGACTCCAAGGAGGTAATTCCATAGCCGACTCCAATTTTAATGGCAAACCTACTGCGGAGATCCACTTGGTTAATCAATGTGAACAGAGAGTTTTCCTTCAACTGCAGCTCTACCTCGCCGCGGGTCGCATAAATGAAGTAACGGCTGTCCCCCATTTCTACAAAGGAACCATTCACGCTTTCAGCGTATTCGAGTAGCAGCCGCTTCAACTCCAGCTCCCGGTATTTTACTTTATATGAAAACTGTTCATCGACCGTAGACGGCAATACTTCAATCCCTGTAATTGCTATCTGTGCTTTGCGATACCATTGGGACACGCCGCGCTGCTTCAAATACTGGATAATAAGCCGAATTGAATTCTCATCTGGCGCAACACGATAACAAGGAATCCCCATATCCTTCAAAATATTATCCACCCGCTTGATGCACGTAATCACCACTTCCACTTTGCCTTGCTCAAACAACTCCAAATGAAATTTAACGATCTCTTCAACCGGAATATAACCTGAATAAGGAAAGGTATGGAGCTCCATTGAAGGAAGTTCTGCTCGCAACTCACTCTCCGTTCCTTGAAACGTATCCAAGCTAATACTGTGGAAAATTCGATTCTCCTGCAATTGGGCTTGTAACAGTGTCTTGTAGATACTGCTGCTATTGAGCGGCGCATAACTCCCCTCTTCTGCCCGGATTACCTGATGATCCACCGCGAGATGATAAGGCGCTTGTCCCGCAAAAAACCATTGATCCACTTGCAATCGATTTTTCGGAATGATGTCTAACACTTCTTCCATCGAATCGTATGGGAAAGGAAGCATGATGATTTCATGGAACTCTTTCACCACCTTCCTGACTATTCCAATCGAATCACGTGCCCCCACTACACCTAGTCTTATTTTCACTTTCGCTACCCCCTGCTCATGTACCATCTCTAAACTATCTTCCTATGAGAGACGGCAAGTAATTCAGTTTAACACTAACGAACTATTCTTTCAAATCTGTTTCTTCCGGGATATTTTAGACATCTATTTTTGAACTGGCAGGGGGGATCGAAATGGAGCGTTAGATAGAAATCGTTTTGTGTGGCCTTAGTAGACCATTGCTGTATTTTTCAAATGTAATTATATACTGCGCATTTCTGTGGATGGGGTTATGCGCGCTTTCGGGTCCTTTATGCGCGGGGGCGGGCGGTTTATGCGCGAATTCCGAGTGTGTAAGCGCGGTTGCGGGAGTCGTATGCGCGGCTATCAGTTGCTTATGCGCGGCTGCCGGCGATTTATGCGCGGGTCGGGGTTAGAGCAAGGAATTAAAATGAGGAAAGGTTAGCTCAGGGAGAAAGGTTGAAACTATCTCCTATAATTGTTATGTTGGAAGGGTGGTTGATTAAAAAATACAAGAAAAGGAGTTGGTTGCTTATCCAACTGACACAACAAAATATGGACGAGACGACGATTGCCCCTGCCGATGATTATTCTTTGGACCGGGTCCCTCGGAAGGACCGAACCAAAGGCTGGTTGAGCATTACGAATATTACATTCGGAATAGCGACAGCTATTTTTTATTTTCAAATGGGGAGTGTGATGGCGCTTAAATTTGGAGCGATCAATGCGATGATTTCCTCCGCTTATGCGATAGTTGTCGCAGGTTTGCTCGGAACCGTGGTTGCCTACTTATCTGCCAAGTCCGGCATGAATGTTAATCTTCTCTCACGAAGCGGTGGCTTCGGCTATATCGGTTCTTCCCTGACATCATTAATCTACGCTTCGAATTTCATCATGTATTGCGCATTTGAAGGGCTCATTTTAGTTTCCGCGGTTCACTACTTTTTCCCTACCCTACCGAAATGGACACTCATTCTCCTCTTCGGATCCATCGTAATTCCCCTCAATTGGTTTGGAATCGACCAATTGGACAAATTGCAGAAATGGTCTCTCCCCCTATTCATTCTCTTTCTGCTGACAGCGATCATCGTTTCCCTCTACCAGCCTTCCATTTATCAAGGCTCTATTTTCACTTATATGCCTGACGGTGTACAAATCGGCGGCGAAGCTTTACTGTTTTGCATCGGGATGCACCATGGCATTATGGGATTAACTGCTCTACTTGCCTCCGACTATGCACGTTTTTTAAAGCCTTCTGACATAAAAGTCGGTTCTGTGGCGATCGGTTTTATTCCACAGATTTTTTGCTTTGGCGTCATGGGCGGACTCGGCATCTGGTTCGGCGTCCGGTTTCTCGAATCGGATCCCGGCGTCTATATCGTCCTCCTGCTCGGCATTGGCGGTGCCCTTTTCACGATGCTCACCCAGCTGCGAATTAACGTAACAAATATTTACAGCAGCTCACTCTCCCTTTCCAACTTCTTTGAGAACATCTTTCACTTTACGCCCGGCCGTCGTTTTTGGGTCGTGTTCGCAGGCGTGACGGCGATACTTCTTATGCTTTCTAATATTGTGGAACATGTCGACACACTGATGACATTTCAAGGGGTATTCCTGCTTGCATGGGCTGCCATTTTAGTGACCGATGCACTGGTCGTCAAGAAATGGCTGAAGATCGGGCCGACGTATTACGTAGCCCGACAAGAATACTTATATAAGTGGAATCCCGTCGGCACGATTTCACTCATCGTCGCTAGCGTTCTGGGCACCATCGCCGCTCTCGGCTACATGGGGCTGTTTTTAGAAACAACGGCTGCCTTCTTTGCTGCATTGCTTGCCTCCATCCTTACGGTAGTCATCGCCATCCTGACGAAAGGAAAATATTATCTGGTGAAGGAACCGGACGATATTGTGGATGAGGATAAAATCGGGTGAGGGCAACGAAAAAGAAGAGAGTACAGGATTGTAACGCTATTCCTGTACTCTCTTTAATTTGTCTTCGATTCTCCCCCAAGATATTGTCATTCCTTTACTTAAGAAACCCTAAAGTTTCTATTCACGAAGTAGATAGTTAGCAATTTATCAATCAATTAAATATAATCATATTATTACAGATATTTTTTCTGTAATATTCATATCAAATCGAAGGGAGATAACGGGAGAAGAAATAAGCGTTGAAAACTACTATTGAAGGGGTGGGACAATGAGGAAGAGTGTAAAAAATTGGTTTGCTGTAGCATTGATTATTTTGCTGACATTTAGCATGGTGCCTGGGGGCGCTTTCGCTAAGGAATGGGACATGAGTTATGACAATCTACGTCAAGTGGCGATTGGAACAGACGGCATGGTGACGACGGCACATCCGCTTGCAACTCAAATTGGCGCTGACGTGCTGAAAAATGGAGGAAATGCAGTTGATGCGGCTGTTGCGATCCAATTTGCATTGAACGTCACGGAGCCGATGATGTCCGGAATTGGCGGTGGCGGTTTTCTTATGTACTATGATGCTGAGTCAGGAGAAACACAAATATTGAATAGCCGGGAGCGTGCACCAGCCGGGGCAACGCCGGATATGTTCTTGGACGATAAAGGAAACGCTATTCCATTCGCAGAAAGAGCGACTGGCGGCAAAGCCGTTGGCGTTCCGGGTACATTGAAAGGGCTTGAAGAAGCGCTTGCACGCTGGGGAACGATGTCGATGGAAGAATTGATTGACCCATCCATCCAATTGGCCGAAGATGGCTTTCCCATCGACTCTGTCCTAGCGCAAGCGATTGAAGATAACAAAGCGATGCTTTATCGAACGGCAGCCGGAAATGTATTCGTTCCAAACGGAAATCCGTTGCGCGAAGGCGATTTGCTTGTTCAAAAGGACTTGGCAAAAGCATTTACACTAATCAAAAAGGAAGGCACTGATGCTTTCTATAAAGGGGACATAGCTAAAGCGATTGCGGACGTTGTTCAGCAATACGGCGGTTCTCTAACAGTTGAAGATTTGGCAGCATATGATGTAACAATGGACAAGCCGATCTGGGGAGAATATAAAGGCTATCAAATTGCAAGCATGCCACCTCCAAGTTCAGGCGGAGTCTTCTTGCTTCAGATGCTCGGCATTCTGGACGGAGTCGATTTGTCACAATACGACGTGAAATCTTGGGAGAAATATCACCTGCTTGCAGAATCGATGCATTTAGCTTACGCGGATCGTGCTGCCTATGCGGGAGATCCCGAATTCATCGATGTACCACTGGAAGGGTTATTGCACCCTGATTATATTCAAGAACGTCTCAATTTAATCAACCTGGACAAGATGATCGAAAAACCAACGGCTGGTGATCCTTGGGCTTATCAAGACATGAAACAGGAATCTGTCATCGTGGAGCAACCGAAGGACGGACAGCCAGGCGAAACGACACACTTTTCTGTTGCCGATCAATGGGGGAATGTCGTTTCCTATACAACTACCATTGAGCAACTATTCGGTACAGGCCTTATGGTACCTGGATATGGCATTATGCTTAACAATGAATTGACTGATTTTGACGCCATGCCAGGCGGAGCAAACCAAGTCGAGCCGAACAAACGGCCACTCAGCAGCATGACGCCAACGATTGTCTTTGAAAACGGCAAGCCTGTTCTCACAGTCGGCTCCCCGGGTGGACCGACAATCATCACGTCGGTTCTTCAAACGATCATCAACTCCATTGCCTACGACATGGAACTGAAAGCAGCTGTCGAGGAGCCTAGAATTTATACGAATAGCACATCATCCTATCGATATGAGGAAGGTATTCCTGAAGAGGCAATGGATGCATTGCGTAAGCTAGGCCATCAATTCGGGGAAAGCCCGACTGTGATCGGCAATGTCCAAAGTATCTGGATCGACCAGAAAGAGGGCATCTACAAAGGAGTTGCCGATTCGAGCCGAAATGGAACGGCCATTGGAATTGATTTTTAATAACAGTTTGAACCCTACCATGTTGTTGTGGTAGGGTTCAATTTTAGTAAACAGATTCATCCAGTTAAGGAGAATACAATGACAAATTACAACGATTTCGACGATGATCAAATTACGTACTATGTATACAACTTGAATTGGCATCTACCGCAAGAAATTCAAAACGAAGCAATGGAGATGCTCTCTCACTTGCCTCCGGAAAAAGTAGGGATGTTACTTCCTACTTACGGAAAAGAGTGCTGGGAAAATGCAGTTCACCTTCTCAAGGAAATGGGCTATCCTCGGAATAAAGAAGCCTTGCCGAAACTGGCTGGATTATTGCAAGACAGAAATTGGCCGGGAGCTCTAGAAGCCATTCAACTTTTTGAGGAGTTAGGTACAACCATTAGTGTTCCACACATTGAAAAAGAGTGTGAGAAAGCGGCTGAAGCTCATGATGGCGACTGGCTAGAACACCTGTATTTTGCTGTGGAGCAATTAGGAATCGATGCACATGATTTCAGGAATCCAGTCTTATATGAAACTATGAAGAAAGCTGCTGAGGTATTGGATTGATTACTTGTGTGATTAATCCGAAATAGATTTCATATTTCCATTACTAGCGCATCTAAAATAAACGCTATGTTAAAGAAAAAGGTTGATTTATCGTAAAAGATTAACGCAATGGTGTTATTGTCGTTCTTCAAATAAGAAGTTGGTTATAGGAAAAAGGGATTTGTCTGAAACTTTAACAAATTATTAACGACTAATAAGAAAAGGAGGTGAAAAGGATACGAAGGTGAAATTTTTATATTTAGCAATACCGACATTTTTGATATTGTTGGTATTTGGTTGTTCGTATAATCAAAATGTTGGGACTATCACAGAAACAGATAGTTATGAAAAAGCTAAAGAAGTTGCTTGGGGGTTTATCGAAAAAAAAGGTTGGAATGACACAGCTAAAGAAGGTTGGAAAAGTGCAAAAGTGAAGAAAGTGATTGCTGATAATTGTTATGAATTGTGGGATAAAACTTATGAAGGAAAAGAGATATTAACCGTTCTTTTTGAAGATGAAGAGAATGTTGGAGTTGATACACCTTTAATACTTGTTGCCCCCGATTTCAATGAAGTAATTGGTTATAAGGCACGAAACTTTACTTTACACGAAGGTGAAGAATTAGCGGTATACTTGTCTGACATCGAACAAATGAATATCGGTGCCGAAATGCCTCAACTTTTATATGCCGATAACAAAATAGTGGTTATGCAGGGTACATTTGGAGTAGTCGTATATAATATGCAAGATTCAGTAGTTACTAATCGAATTTCATATGAACAAATTAAGTCATATGGCATCTCAATGATGGTGGCATCTGTATCGCAAGATGGTACAACAATCTTTATTGGAAATGATGATATATCTATGTCGTCTAATGAATTTACTCATCAATACGATATTAGTACGAGATTAATCAAAAAAACCACACAACAACCATCAAATTTGTATAGACCTAAATCTATTGAATTGCCTGGCTATCATGAGCAATACGACGATTTACAATATGGTACGAGTCACAATATTGTAGAATTAGATAATTCATTTATCTATCTACGCTCCTCATACTGGGAAATGAAACACCTACAAATTGTTAATTGCCCATATGAAGATGGTGAAAACAAAGTTTTTGATGTGTTCAAATGAGATTTATGCCATAGCATCTTGCACTTATAATGTTGGCGACCATCTCGCTTCCCATAACGAACCACTCATGCACTTCCACAATGCCGACAATGAAAACCATTAGAAAACTTTCTCTCTTAATTCACCGATTAAAGCTCCTTGTTGTGAGGATGACGGCGAGAAATGACGAGTTAGATAATCTAAAATGTATTCTTTATCCTTATCATGCAAGGAAGAAGTGTTAGCTATTATGTTCGTTAAAGTTATTTGAATTACCCCTTTTGTAATTTATACAGTCAGATTAGCACAAAAGACGATGATATATTCAAACTCAACCAATAACTTTAACATAGCCAAAATAAAAATTGGCTGACATGCCCCCGGTATTTTACCGTTTGCATACCAGCCAACCAGCTGAATCACTCTATGTTATTTGAATTCCAGCAAGCTTATTAAAGCTGCAATCATTTTTGTGTAAGTCACTCTTCCCAGTAGTAATCATACATGCCGTTGTAGGAGTGAAAACTAACCAGCTCCTCCACTTCATCCGCCTTCACCTCAAATAGATAAAGGTCGTAGGTAAACGTCTCACCTGTCACAATGTCCTTACCGGTCTCCTTGGCAGTAGACTTGAATTTCACCGCTACATTTTGGTAAGCGGCTCGGTAATTTTGTTCTAGGATCGTTTTGGCCTCCTCGGCAGAAAGTTGAAAGTTCTGCTTACCAGCCATCTTATACGTGTACGAATCCATTTTCCAAGTCCCGTCTTCTTTTTTCAGCTGATAGGTGATGAACCCGCCTCCACTCAAGGCATTTCCTAATTCAATCGTTTTGACCGACAGCAGATTTGCGGAAGGCTGCGTGACTTCAAAACGATCAGATGTCAGGTTTGTCGGAAATGGAAATAAAGTCGTATCACATTCATTGCAGGCATAAGGATAGTATTCTTTTAAGGTACGGTCTGTAAACTCCTGGGTCGCGTGCTTCAGAAGCTCGGGCCGAATCTCTTCAAAAGATTTTTTCTGGCTGACTCCCTCAATCAGTATCCATTCAATGGAACTGGAAAGTTGGCGGGTTAGATCCTCACCTTCCCCTGTACTTCCCCTCTGTTCGCGAGTTTTCTGAGCAGCGATCGCTCTCTGCAGGGTAGTCACATAATATTCCCTTGTAACCGGCTCATTCGGTTCAAATTTACCTTTCACTCCATCCACCACTCGGTTTTCATGTAGGGCATTGGCATGTTTGTAGCCCCAATGACTTTCGGGTACATCGTCAAACGCCTGATAGGAAGAGGCTTCGAATGAAAAAGCTAGATCCAGCACCTTGGCAAGTTGTATACGGGTAATAAGTTCATCGGGGTTAAACTTGCCGCCCGTTCCACTCATGATTCCCGCCTCTGACATTTTCATAATGGGTTTATAGTACGGGTGGTTTTTCGGAACGTCCTTGTAGACACTCTTTGATCCGGTCGGGTCTGGTAACTGTAAGGCCTTATCCAAGAGCAACGCAACATGTTTGCGGCTAATCGTGTCATTAGGCCGGAAGGTGCCATCCGGATAGCCGCTAATAAAGCCGGCTTTCTTCATCTCCAGAATCACTGAATAACTCGGATGGTTATTCGGAATATCTTTAAATTCCGCTGAAGCCTGCTTTGTTGATACCGTGCCTGATGATAAAATCATCGTGATCGACAAGAAGAATGTGATAAAGAACTTTTTCATATCTCCATTCCTTTCTTGATTGATGAAAATGCATGTGAATAAAACCAAAATGACCAGCAACACAAGATGATATGATATCCGGTTTATAATATGTGTAAAAAGGGCATTACGACAAAACTTTTATGCAATCCCCTTATATTGATTATTTCACTTCCGCAGCCATCATTTCACGCAGTTTATACTTCAGTAGTTTCCCTTGCAGACTTCGCGGCAGCTCATCTACGAAATCGACGGAACGAGGCTTTTTGTACCTAGAAAGCACCGCCCCTTTCCTATTTTCGTGGTGCAAAAATGACCTTAAACAATTCATTGCAGCGCACAATCATGAACGCTATATTGTCTCTATTGTAACGCCTCATGCATCATTGTCCCTATTTTTCACGTATTGACAATTATTTCGACAGCCAAACAGCAAACTCCTTCTTTTATCTAATTAGTATGGTATTTAATAAAAGTCGGTTGAGTTTCTCCGCGTACCATCCATCTCAAGAAACAATACAGAGGACATATACCTAGTGGAACGAGCAGAAGGAACTAGTATGACTAGAACAAAATTTTATTAGATACTATGTTGGTTAAATAGATTTTCAAGGATAGTAGCAACTCAACAATTAAATTAAACAATGGAAGTTGAAGATGCATGGCTGCAAGGAGTTGTTCTCAAGTTTTCTTTCAGAAAACAGCAAGAACCCCGCCAATTGAAATTGGTGGGGCTCTCTTTATTATAAATCACAAAATCCGCCTTCTTATTCTATTTCCATTCAACAACCGGATTTTTTGTTACACAATCAATATGAACGTTCGTTTTGATCACGCCTCCAAAAGTATGGTTGGAGCCGAATGCCACGTGAATCGTATTATATGCTTTTTCATCCTCAAGAATATTCCCTGTTAGGCGGGCCGCGTGATTGGTACCGATGCCGAGTTCGCAAAGGAATCGGCCATCGCCGTCACCTAGCAACGCAAGCAATCTTTCTCCGTTCTGACCTGTAGCATCCGTGAGGCGTCCTTTTTTAATTGTGAGCACGACTGGCGTCTTGAGTAATCCAATTCCCGCAATAGAGCCATTAATGACAATTGTCCCTTCAGCTTCCCCTTCTACCGGCGCAATGAATGCTTCACCGGAAGGAAGATTCCCGGACGCGCCTTTCTTTCGAAATACGCCTGTGCTTGGCACGCCATTTCTTCCGTGAACCGGAATTACGAGCTGATGGTCGCCCGTACGGATGGTAACCGTAGCTGCTTCCGTCAACTTAGCTGTCATTTCAACTGTTTCCTTTTCTACTCTGCTGTAATCTGCCGACATCGCCCCGTGTAAAAACATGTCTTCCGTAATGCCTGGCATTGTGATCACACTGATTCCTTCTTCATTCGCACGTTTACGTGCTACTGTATGTGTTAACGAATGCTTCGTCAAACAGAAAACGAGATCATATCGCAACATTTCCTCCGCTGCTTCCCGAGGCGGCTCTTCCCCTGATTTTTTCCGGTCTTCCATGCAATACGTCTGGACTTGCCGCCCATCCTCCTGCAATGCTACCGCAAATTTCTTTCCCAGTTCGTTCGTACTTTGATCCATCAGGACGAGAATTCGTGCATCTGCCTCCACCGCAAAATTATTTGCCAATAATGCCGCAACGATTTGATTCAATTCACTCATGCTTCAACATCCTTTCGTTTCGATAAATAAACACTAGACAATACGAATATCAACGAAATTACAGTGCCGAACCCAACTGGTTCATGCAATAAAAAGAAGCCTAGAAAGATTGTCATAATGGGCATTAAATATGTAATTGATAATGCAAAAATCGGCCCGCCTTTTTTCACAATATAATAATAGAGCAAATTTCCGATCCCTGAATTCAATGCACCTAACATGATAATAAAGAAGATATGTCGAAAATCTTTCAGCCCTTCCCAACTCGTTGGCTGCACGAGCAGCATAACCGGAGCGGAAAATATCGTTCCTACTGCCATTGTAACAAAAGAAAGCGTTACAACCGAATATCCAGTCAAATACTTCCCGGTTAGCACTGCAGATAATGCATATAAACTAACAGCTGCTATCAACAACATAGCACTCGCAACCCGAAAATTCTCCAAAGAGGAAGAACCGATGAAGAAGGCAGATGCAATTCCTATGAATCCAACTGCTACACTAGTGATCTCCCGCTTTCTCACTTGTCCTTTAAACAAAAAAAGCACAAGCAATACGCCAAAAATGGGACCTGTCGCATTTAACACAGCACTAATGGTCGTATCCAAGTTACGTAAACTAAAACTCATGATGATCCATGGCACACCCGCACTGAGCAACGTAATGCCGACGAGAAAATGGAGTTTGTTGATCGCCATTGATCCTCGATTCCGTTGAAATAAAAAGATCGGCAACAGCATGATTGCCCCGAAGAGACAGCGATAGAAGACAATTGAAACCGGATGAAACACAGGCAGCAGTAACTTGGTGAAATAAAACGTAGACCCCCACAATACACTTAACACAAGCAACGCTAGTATCGGCACTTCTCTTCCCCCTATCACAAAAAAGATCCGGAAACCCGGATCTATTCAGCCATGTACTCTGCTAGTATGCGTGCCACCAGTGTCCGGGGAAGGATGACAGGCAGCCCGCTGCTTTTCACAGCCTCTGTTTTATGTTGTTCGTTGTAGCCCATGCAGTCTAAAACAAGTAGAGTGGCACCTTTCTTCTGCAAAGCACTCGCTGCGCCTGCAATATCACTTTCCTCGTACGGTGAAGCCACTTCCACGAAAATGTTCAAGTCTTTCTGTTGCCACTTTGAAAGCAGTGTTTCTCGCTGTTCTTCCAATGGGATAATGAGTCCGAGAGAGCCCGACGGCAGAAGGGCGCTGACCACATGATTCAACACCCTGTCAGGATAGACAATCGTTTTTTTCGATTGCAATGTCGGAAAATCGCCCGTGCAGAGCATGAGCACGATGTCAACTGTCTCTTCCAATGCAGCCAACTCCGTTTGCAGCAAAGGCAGCAATTTACTCTTTCCTATTTTCACAGAATTCCCGTTTCGCATTCTTGAAATATAGGTCGTATCTTCCTCATCCGGTTCAATGGAAGAAATGGTTTCATCGGTCAGGCTATTTAAACCACCGCTCTCGATAATCGTTGCAGCCTGTCCGAGTATTGCTTCTATAGAAGGGGTTACATCCGTCCGTGGAGATTGGCCGATTGTTAAAACTCCTACAGTTCCCAATCCCATTACTTTTCCGTCCCTAGCGTCTGTAAATGTTTCATGGAGCCATAGAGCTTTTCTAAACGTTCAAACTCTTGTGCATCATAAAATTCAATTTGACCCCTAGTAAATTCTTTTGCTATTTCGATAGAGAAACGTACTGCCTGTGCCACATCCACTTCATGGCTTGCCCCCGTCCCACTTCCAGGAACAGCGGTCTTCGCAGTAATTGCCACGCCGACAACCGGAGCATCGGTCGCGACTGCCGGCTGAAGAATGCTATTGATATGGTATACGTCATTGCCGTATGGTGTAATATCTTGTGTAGTCACTGTAAACGTGACGGGCAGGTCCCCTGTCGTCATTTCCATGATGCGCAGCAGCTCATCCGCAAATTTCAACACGTACCCTGATTTAACGGTTGGGGAAAGGGCGATCCCGCGATGATTGAAGACACGATTCCCTTTGGTCGTATCAATAGATATGACAGCATCCATTTCCGGTACGACTTCATATTGATTCATCGTTAAGATATCGACCGGCGAGCCCATGAAATCAACCGGTTCGTGTGGTTGCGTCGGAGCAGTCGGACAAATATGCGTCGTCACAATGACATCCCCTGGCAAACGATCTCCTTTAACGGACATATTGGCAAGCTTTAACGCAATCGTAACCGCAGCTGCCGCACCATCTCCGTCCGATACAAAACCGATGCGCTGCGGACGGGCACCCAAACCGCCTAAGCGACCGACAATTCCAAGTGTGCGGGCATTCCCGCCACTGCTATTTCCTTCAGTCCCTTTAATGACGACCTTCACAAAATCGGTTGACCCGCTATGCTCGGAAACCGTATCATACGTTGCTTCACAATGTTCAAATCCGTCAAATAAACGCACTACGGATTCTCCATTTGCATTCACATCATCTAATAGCTCCATAACTTCCATTGTATATTTTAACGACATGTCTCCATCATCCTTTTCAAAGAATTTTTTTATTCACAATCGGTTCAATTGCTTGCAGCAGTCTCTTATTAGACATGGTTGAACTTAGCTTCAAATATTCTTTCGGAACGGATATGACAGCGATAGCCATGCCTTTTTCAAGCTCCGCACTGACTAGAGGCATACCCGTTTCCGCATCGAATGTCATAATGAGGTCTGGGAATGTCCCTTTCCGTTCGCCGTTCATTTCAGCCGTCATATATTCGTTCCAGAATGTTAACTCCAGACCGTCGATTTGAACGAAACCGACGTCAAATCCATTAATGGCCTTCAATTCAAAGCTGCTGACCGTTCCGGAATGAATGACCCGGCCTTTCAGATGCGAAGCGACTGCTTCAATCCGTTCAGGTCCCTCGGGCACAGAGAAGAAAACTTCTCCCAGCTCGATCGCTTGCGTAATCCCCCCGACAGCGGCATGCTCCCTTACATAACCGATCGATACCGGATTTCTGCAAACCGCTATCATGCCGCCTGCTTGCACTGAGACGGATCTGACGGTATTGGAGGAAATATCAAGGGTGCTGGATACAACGCCTTCCACTTTTCGAGCGCCCGTTCCGCCGGCAAACGCTTGGATTGATGTGTACTCTTCGACTTCGGACAAATTCAACGATCCCATCGAACCCGTCGGATGCGCTCTGCCATTACAAGGGGCATCTAAGAAAGGGAGCCCGGTTGCAGCAGCTTGGAGCCAGCCGTTCACTGTCGTAGCTGCCCCATTCTCATTTGTCATTAACGCTTTGATAGGATGCGAAAACTCCTTCTGCATTCTAGAAACCGTCGAAATAAGTTGTTCACTATCCGTCCATGCATCCTTCGCAGATGGCGCACCGACCAGAGAAACACACGCGACATACTCACTATCTTGCAGCTCGTCAACCGTTACGAGTTTTGGAGACCCGACTGCAAAAGCCAGTTCAGTCTTGGCAAGACCATCCTCAATCCAGCCTCCGCCGCCACCACCCAAAATACAGCCGCCATATACCGCGTTTTTTGCGTCTTCCTTCGTCAAAATCTTTGTTGTCATAGCCAAGCCCCCATTATTTCATTTTCCATAAGGATGTGAAGAAACTATATATCGCGTCCCCTGCAATGAATCCGGCTGCCATCGTATACATTGCATTTTCCGCCTCTTGTCCTTTCACTTTCAAAATGATGAATCGAATAAGAATACCCGCCAGGACTGCCCAGCCGGCAATCGGATTGACAAGCAATAAGCCTGTGGCAAATAAGATCCCCATTTGGCGTTTCGGTCCGCCGATCAATTGAATGATCGCCCCAGGGATTGCCCATAAAAGCAACAGCATACCAATGTTACCGGTTAAACCGCTCTCAATCGTCGTAGCATACACACGATCCACTGGCGGTACAAGATCTTGGGAGAAGAAGGTATCATGGAATAACGCAACCATGACAATGGCAACACCGAAACCGATTAATGAACTTTTCAATTGCTGCCTGCGCCCAAATAGTTCCATTGCAGTTTTCTGGTCTTTACGTAAAATTGCGCCTGATTTAAAGTCATAACCTAAATCCGCGAAAGCCGGTCCAGTAGCTGCAGTAAAACCAGTCAATAATGCGAGCGCGATTGGCGGAAAACCAAGCATCATACCGATCAACAACGCAATGAGCGTAACCGCGAATGCGGGGAACCAACCGGAGTGCATCGCAGCAATGCCGACAATGATTTCACTTGCCAGAGCAGCAAATGCTGCAAATAGAACAAACATGATGGTCTGAAGAAGTGTCATTTCGCCGACAATACCACCGATCACCGCTAAAAGGGCAGCCGCAAGTAGGTAAAGTACAAAACCAATACCGAATCCTTTCTTAATATCGCTATCAGTACGTGAATTAATATGCACCCCTTGTTGCGAATCCGCAGCCTTCTCCTGTTTCGCTTTCCACAAGGTGAAGATGAATTGCAGCAAGGCCACAGATCCTGCGCCGATCATCATACCGTGCGGGATGTAGTACGCATTTAAGTCGACTCCAAACAATTGCACGGAATAGCCTCGGAGCAATAAACCAATACCGAACATCGACAAAGCCCAAATGTTCCCGATAAACGCAACACCAAAAGCTGACATCGCTATTCCAAAATGGGAACCGACGAGCCCCCCTAAAATACCAATACTAAGGAATTTCGCTTTCGATCCGCCTTCATCCCCGGCCTTCAATGCTTCAGCTGTTGCCACACCAGGAGGCCACGTTTCGTTTGAAGAAAAAAGTTTGGAATCAAATACTTTATAGAGAATGAATACATCAATTAACAAAGCTAATCCCGACCCAATCAGCATGGGAATAATAAGTTCAGGCATCCCCATCACAAATGGAATTCCAAGCGGGATCAACAAACTATTCGCTGCGCCGAACGTCGCCGCTGAAATAGAAGTTTGAATTAAATTCTGGTTTTCGATCGAACGGTACTTATAAAACATCTTCATCGGAATGCGGGCAATTAACATGGCAATCAATGCCCCGATAATCGATGTATTCGGCGTAATGCCGAGTGAAGTAATCAATTGCATACCAATAATGGCACCAAATATAGAAATGATGATAGAAAATATGATGAATGGAAAATCAAATGTTTTTGCAGTCATCCTTTCTCCTCCCTTCTGACCAGCTCATATACCATTGCTTGCGCTTCCACTAAATCAATCACAGGAATGGCAATATGCTCTACTAAATAGTCTTTTAACTTGATTGTGGAAAATCCGGTACATGCGAACAAGATGACATCTGCACCGGCTGCAATTGCTTCTTGGGCAAGGGCGAGCAATGTTTCCTGTGCGTCTGTTGAAAACAGGTCTGTTGTTTTTCGTAATGCAGGAGAGTATGTGTAGGAATGGAATTTGTCCTGCAACTCCTTTTCAATGTTAAGCGGAATTTTATCTGTAATGCCGATCACCGCAACATGTTCACCAGCGAGACAAGCAGCGGTTGCACCACAGGCACCTGCGCCTAATACCGTGAAGTCTGTAAGTCTCCGCACTTCTTCAAGGCCGGGGTCAGCTGCACAGCTGATCGTAACAGCATCAATACCTTCCTGTTGCATAAGCTCTTTTGCGAGAGCAACAATCTTCGGAATAGCCAGCTGTTCCGACTCGCTGTCATAAATACCGTTTGGTTGGTCATCAATACATTTTGTGACCGTTTCAACCTCGTGGGTATCCCACATTCGCTTCCCATGCTCGAGCAGCACATCTTGGTTGTCGGTAGTAAGCACTCGAATTATTCCTAACATTTCAACCACTCCTTTCAACTGATTATAAATAGTTGAACTATTCGTCGTAATGCAAGAAATGTGAAAAGGTAGTTTCGATTTTTTGCACACCTTGTTCAACTTGGCGATTTCTTGGACAAGATAAAAAAGGATGGAAATCAATTTGATCTCCATCCTTTTTGCTATTTCGCCAGCTGTTTTATTTTCAAACAAAAGTTCAAAATAAAGCGGGAATCCGCATCATCAACATTGATATTCAAGAGTTCCTGTATTTTTTGTATTCGGTAGGTGAGGGTCCGTCTATGGATGAACAATTTCTCAGAAGTCTTCGTGACATTGCCATTTTCATTCAAATACATTTGCAAGGTTTCCAACAATTCATGAGTAGGGGTTTCCAATAGTGGACTAAGTATCGTCCCAGCATAATTTTGAACGAGATCATCCGAAGTTAATTTGATCAAGATTTCATAAATCCCTAATTTATCGTACGTGTAAAATGTCTCCTCGCTCCGCAACATGCGGCCGATGTCCATCATTTTATCGACAAGCCGAATGCTCTCATCCAACATGCTCCTATCCTTCATCGGCGGACCCGCTGCAACAAAGATCGACATTCCTCTTTCTTTCAAACGTTCTTCCAGTTGCTGCAATGCACCTGCATATCCATCAGGCCGACAAGTCAACAGTGCATAAAAGTGATAATACTTTTCGAAGACAAGCGGCGTGGCGCTTGGCAGTCCATCCAAGTACCCATGAAGTGCTTTGTGGACTAAACAGGAGGGATCTAACAAATATGGGGATGAGGCAAATAATTTCTCCATCCAAGCTGCCTGAAACCGTACAACAAAATAATCTTTCTCTGCTGACTCGCCCTCTTCTTCCATGACGAAGCTTTCAAGATGCTCCAAATCCTTCATTCGTTTCTTTTGTAAAAACAGCTGTTCATTCATAAACAACTCAATAATTGTGGACATGACCTTTTTTAATGGCCCTGTCACTAATTGAACAGACTCCAGTTTTTCAATGTATGGGATATGCAGCGTGGCAAACACTTGTTTATTGGAAACAAGAGGCATGACCAGACAATCCCGGAATCCTTCTATTTTTAAAAGGTCATATTCCTTTTTAACAAACTGCTTCTTCCACTCTTGCAGTTTTTCCTCATACGAAGAATGCACCGGCTTTGAAAATAGGCCGCTGGATTTCCTCCATCCATTCGCGAGAAATGTATTCGAAACGTACAAGAGAGCCCCATCCATGTCTTCGATATAAACAGGACTATTCATGATGACGCTGATTTCCTCCAAGGCAGTGGCGAGAGAGGAAAAGCTCTTCGACTCGAATGCAGCAAATGGATTATTTACACTTTCCGCCTGTTGTTTTTCGACATACAATCGTTCATACAATGGCGTAAGCACATTTATATAGGAGACACTTTTAGGGATAATAATAATTGGAAAATCATTCTCATTTGCAATCTGTAACATCTCTTGGGGAATATGATCCACGAAGCGGCCTAGTTTAATAACAATCCCTGCCGCCTTCACATCCATTAAGGTCTGAACGATTTCAATTTGTTTTTGCTCATCATTTTGTATCGAATAAAACGTTGTCATCACCAGAATGCCGGGAGTCACCCAACTGACCACCTCCGGCACTTCCATCACTTCGATCGTCGTGATCTTACGGCTTATCCCACCTTGGCCAGCTACAATCGAACTTTTCGTCAACTCACCAATCGTCAGCGCCTCTGCAACATCCACTTTCCCCCCACCTTTCTCATCCTGAACGCACTTATTTAACTAAGCATAGCACTTTTCAAGTACGTCAAACAGACCTGATATATGCAAAATCGTTCCTGCGCCAATGCTGATGAATTTGGTTGTGGACAAACACAAAATATAGATTTTGGACACAAAAATATACCTGTAAAAAGCATCTATAATTACTGACTACAATTTAAGTAAATAGAAAAATATATATACTAAATCACTTGTGTCTACTCGGCTAGCACTCTTAAGATTTCTTACATTTTGGTCACCATATATTCATTATAGGAGCACATAAATATACATCATTTAACTTTACTACCATTTTAAAAGGACCTTGCGCAAAATCCCACGCAAGGTCCTCCTCCGTACTATTTCACTTCCGCAGCCATCATTTCACGCAGCTTATACTTCAGCAGCTTCCCTTGCAAACTCCGCGGCAGCTCATCTACGAAATCGACGGAACGGGGCTTTTTGTACCTCGCAAGCCGTCCTTCACAGAAGTCGATAATCTCCTGTGCATCCGCCGTTTCTCCAGGTTTTAGGACGACAATCGCTTTCACCGCTTCACCCCATTTCGAATCGGGTACGCCAATGACAGCAACATCCATTATTTTCGGATGGCGATGCAGCACTCCCTCAATTTCAGCCGGATAGACGTTCAGTGCGCCGGATAGGATCATGTCCTGCTTGCGATCCACGATAGAATAAGATCCGTCTTCGTCTTGGACTCCCATATCCCCAAGGCCCAGCCACTCGCCATGGAACGCTTCGGCGGTTGCTTCCGGATTTTTAAAGTATTCATCACAGAGCGTGAGGCCTTTCACTAAGAACTCACCCGGCTGTCCCGCTGGCACTTCATTCCCCTCATCGTCGACAAGCTTCACTTCCATGCCAAGCATCGGTACCCCGACGGATCGATCTTTATCCGCCTGATATTCTGGGAATAAATTCGTCGAACCACCATGCTCAGTCGCTCCGTAAAATTCATTCAAATCAACATCCTGGAAGTATGCCATGATTTTCTCTTTGGTGCTCGAGTGGAGCGGGGCACCAACCGAGATCAGGGTCTTCATGGAACTGACATCAAATTGACCGAGCACCTCTTCGGGCAACGAAAATATTGCGTCAAACATTGGCGGAGCGAGAAACCCGCTCGTTGTTTTTTCGGTATCGATAGCTTTCAATACTTCGACTGGATGGAATTTCGGCAGAATATGCACAGGGTTCCCGACGAGCAGATTCGGAACAGAAGTAGATAACGCAGCCGCCCCGTATAGCGGACCCGCCACTAATCCTTTGCCCCCGCGCCCGATTCCGAACTCAATGCTAAAGAGCAAAGCGACCAAGTACATACTGCGATGAGAGCGCACCGCCCCTTTTGGATATCCCGTCGTCCCTCCTGTATACATGATACAAACGGTGTCTAGCTCTTCAATTGAATAGGAGAGAACCGGTTCCCCATCTCCGCAGGTCTCAATCCAAGTTTCATATTCGAGCGACGCCACCTCTCCCCTTCCACCAACTGACACGAAAAGCTTAACATCCTTCGCCTGGTCCACAATTGTCCCAACTTCAGCATCAAACTCACTTCCGTAAATTAAAGCGACCGCCTCTGAATTATTCAGCACATACTCAATCTCCGGACCAACAAAACGCGAATTGATTGGCACAAACACAGCTCCGACTTTCGCACACGCAAACATCACCTCAAACAACTCATTGCAATTCACAAGCATGAACGCAATCTTGTCCCCTTTTGTCACGCCCGCTTCCAGCAATGCATTCGACAACCGATTGATTCGTCTGTTGAATTGATCATACGTAAACCGCTTCCCCTGACAGGACAAAGCCTCTTTCTCCCCATACCGAATCGCATTTTGCCTAATCGGATCCCCAAATAACATATGTTGCATCGTTCTCCCCCATTTTTCATGTAATGACCTTTGTTTCGGCAGTTGACTCGCAAACTCCTTCTTTTATCGAAATAGTATGATATTTTTAAAGGTTGGTTGACGTTTGGTACATCCATTTCAAAAGGAATTTATTCGCGCCTCATCTGCCTATCGAAACAAAGACCAGCATACATAACTATCTCTAGCGTTACTTACTCATAAAATTCATCGATATCGTAGTTTCGATCCTCCAACTTTTTAATAATGTAATAACTCACTTGTCTTTCCTTTACTTGATACGCTTGTCGCCCTTCCAACTGGCATCGCAAATGGCTTGCCCGCTTCACTTTCCGGTCGAATGAATATAGGCTTGTTTCCACCGTAATCTCTGTACCATTCATCATGACAACAGAAATCCTTTTCTCATCGATGGCCCTATAATGGTCCACATGATGAAGTGCAAACCATACACAGTCCAAATTGGCCGGCGAAGTGCTAGGAAACCAATAAAGGCCAAACTTATCACTGACGACAACGGGCTGCATACTGATTTCACCAAGAATGGACCTTGTTCCATCCTTCGCTCCCTGAAGGCTTGATCCATAAAAACGTAATGCGGCATCCATTAACACCGTTGGAAAGATTGCTTCCTCTTGTAAACCATCCGTTCTTATCACAATGGTGCTTAAGCTTCCATCTTCATTCCACTTCGGTAAATAAATCATTGCTTCAAAGTTCATCACTTTCAACATATTAATCTTCATTTTCTCAACCCCCTAAATTTTTTGACTTACATTTTTTGTTCAGGAGGAGTATACTGACTATAAGTTGGTATACTCCAACTCGAATCCTCAGGTGTTGTCTTCCACGACTCATGCACCTGGGGATTTCCTATTCACATATCGCTTTCACATCTTCCTCACCCCCTTTACGCACGAACAAGCTTCCAGGCGTGTTGTTATTCTTTTATTCATCGTTTAAGCTATGTAAATTACCTAACATTCCACGAATTGCTTTCACATCATTCGTTTCATATCCCCATCTACTATGCGATAGCTGTAAGTAGCTTTTTAAGTGATAAACTTGGAGAGACTGCAGAACATTTACCTTCACATTGGGTTAATATTTAGCATTTAAATACTGGAAAGATGGTTAGACATAAATGACCCGCAAGATTTGATTTTGTGGACAAGAATAGACAATATTGGATATGGATAATGAGGGACGTTGGACCATTCGAAAAGTTGAAAATTGAAAGGAGTTTGCTGAGATAAATCTAAAGAAGAAGGGTACGTTCGTTGTTACATCAGCATCTTTCACGAATGGATAGGACTTCCCTGAAAAAATGGCCGACTGGATGTGTGATGGTTCTATGAGGCGGCTAACACAATGACTGACTTATGCAGCAAAATGAGAGCGTGATCCGCTTATTAAAAACTGAGGTACAAGATCACTGTTTTTATATTAACAAGCGATCAGACTATTGGTAATCGAAGGAGTGGTGAGATGGTGTTTTCAGAGAAAGACAACTTGCACGCCTAAACGTAGTCGTTTTCAAATTTCTTACCAAATCAATTCCCCGATAACTGTCTTACATTTTAACGATATGATACCTATGTACGACGGCCCTCCTTGTTATGCAATAAAATTTAGACGAATAGACTCATTGCAATCTCATGAGCTCCCCTCTATTATATACCTAATTATACCATCTATGTAGTAATCCTTCCTTACTTGATCACTCGATTCCAAGTATATAGTAGTCAATTATAAGAGTCAAATCATTCTGAAAGATTTTTATTTTTAGTATCCAAACAATTTATTTCCTCTTCGTTTTTTACTTTCCCCTCACTTAACGTATTCATTAAATAAGCCATAACATCTATTTATTTCAAAAACAAGAAACCGAGCGGCTTATAAAGCCACTCGATCCCTTTTTAGTTTCTATATTTATTCACCTTGCACAACCTTGTTCATCCCATGCATGGTCATCCTTTATACACTGCCAATAATCCTCTCATCTTCAACAGAATCCGTTCCCTGCGTTTCTTAATAGCGGGAACCGAGACACCGGCTAGACATGCACACTCTGCCTGTGTCCGTCTTTCCGTAAACAACCACTTGAGCAACTCTCTTTCTTGCAGGCTCAACGCCTCAATCGCCAACTGCAAAGTCTCATTACTCGGTTCCAACCATTCTTCCTTTGCTTCTACCCACTCCGTAAGCATCTGATCTTCGGTCGGGATCATATTCTCCTCAAACCGGCTCTCTCTTTTTAACTCATCGAGCATAGCACCTCGAATTGACCGATAGGCAAACGGCGTGAAATTGCCCTTTTCCTCCTCAAAACGGAGCCAGGCTTGCCATAGGGCCACCCGTCCAATCTGCCGATACTGGTCAAAATCTCTATAGATATGCAGCTTTCGGATGTTCGCCGATATCATCGGCTCGTACTGTTTCAACACGTCCTCAAAGTCTTTCAATCTATTGGCCTTTCCGATCGTGCACGATGCCACTTATTCCTAGGTGCCTTTAGAATAGTCGGGCGTGGTCTTGAACACCAATCGAATTTTTTACCATTTGGCGGACAATATCATCATTTTAAACAGAGGTTTCAATTCTTTCTAATACGGGTACATAATAAAAGTGTATGTATTTTCCTCCCTAGTTTACTTGCTTACTTAACCTCTTTTCTGTATTTGTCTAAAAATCAAAACTTGCAATTACCAACTAATAGATAACTGCATTAGCATGGACCCATACTTTCAAAACCTTCCTTCAAAACCCTATATGTAGATATTTAGTACCATTAATTCTATATACATATTTCTGTATTTAAAAATGAAATAAATCTTTATTTAACAAGTTTTTTACCATACATTAAAATGTATCCGCTTTCTTAATTGGATTATTTGTGGAAATATTTTTAGTTATAATGTACTATTAGTAAGTAAAGAGAAAATAGAACTAGGAGGGGGATTTTTTGATTCTCACGGACACTACATCAGAACGACATCTTTTGAATGATTTTCTCATTTTCACATTTACTCATCCGTTACTCATTCATGGCAAAAAGAGACGGATTTTTATATGGGGAAATTCAATGGAACTCCCAGTTCAAAATGGAAAGTATACCGGTGATTCATTAGATTTGATTGGTACAGATGAAATCGGCAACGTTTGGCTTATCTCTAAGAAGAGGAACGAATTCCATCAGGACAACTCAAAATACGGTTGGTCCCTACTCAATACTTATGCCAATACAATACGGAAATGGTCGGAGACTGAACTGGTCTTAAGTGCGAGGCGATATTTACTAAAGGTAAACGAAAGCTTTCCCTACCCACCATTCCTACCGCACGCCACAAGCGGGCTTTCTGATGCATTTGGGCAATGGGCCATGACATTAGGAAAAAAATATATAGATGGCCTGGCCCTGTACGAAATGACGATGCAGAAAATAAAGAACAAGGAAGCCATTCACTGCTTGTTGTCCGATCAGGATGAAGAAGAGATTTGGAATAACCGGCCTTCCGATACGGTTACGACCCGGGCTATTATTATGTTCTCGGTTGGAGAGGCGAAGATTTGGAGGGACGGGCCTCTTGAGAAGAATCCAGGCGTCATTGGAAGCCAATGGAAACACGGTACATGGACATCCCTTATGGAGCGACCAGGACCGGTGAAACCAACTCCGGAGCGGCTTCCTCTACTGTTGACAGATAACGTCATCCCTACCTATACTTCCATCTTAAGGTTCATGCAGGAGCTGGGATGGAACGGTAAGTATACGGCCAACCCCAAGGCATTCCGCTTCGATCTGCCAACCATCTACAGTGAGCCGATACGGATCCATATTGGCTGGGTGAAAGTAGAAGAGAATAACAGCAGCCAAGCCCGCACACCGTATCAGCTCGGGTTAAAGTTTAATATTGACTTCAAGCAATTCATTCGGTCAAGTGATAAAGAGTTGCAGGACATGGGCTATTCGCTAGCTAAGCGGTTAGCGAGGAAAGCACGTTATCACAATAAAGGGACGGACTTCTCTATTCTGGAATCTGGTTGGACAGTCGAGGATGTGCGATCGACTAGTTGGGAAGGCGATATGTATCGTTATATCGATGACAAAAACCGATACTTTACCGGCCTGCCGGAAGAACAAAAAGACTTAGAGGGAGCCTTTCTCTTTTTACAGGAAATTGTTTCAAGGAATGTATAAGAAGGAATGTCGAAGAAAACGGAAAGCAGTCAGGAGTAGTAGAATTGAAAAAAATTAAAATCAAGATACCAGATGGTTTGCTTGAAGGCAAGATATGTTTGGCAGAATTCATCCATCCCGAGCAGCAAGAGATCGCCATTGTTCTAGTAGGAGACAACATGGATGAGAATAAATTAAAGACACATGCTTCCCACATTATCCGAGTCTGTTTCTTTCTACTAGTAGACGGTGAATATCATTACGTAAAGGAGCTGGAATCCTTCTCATTTAATGATTTCCGTACTGCTCAAGCCCTTCTCCTGTCGTTGCCGAGTATGTCGGCCTTTGATTTGATGATCTATCAAAACGGGATTGGTTTGTCGCAAAGTAATATGCTGCAATAACTATTGAAATAAGATACGAAATAATAAAACAGCAATCATTCAAGGATCATATGAATGGTTGCTGTTTTATTATTGTTTACAGAATCTAGTTTTGAACGAGTGTGAGGTATAACCAGAAGATTAAATTATACTAGTATGTCTGCTGAGGCAAGTTCTTCTTCGAAACACATTTACCAATAGCCATACTCATCCAATCTACATATAGCATTTCGCGTTTCCACCATACCCAGCGTTCACGCTTTTGACAAATGTTAGGATGGTGTTCTCTTGGTTGGCCTGTCACGTGGACTCCACGTCGGACCCTCACAACGGAAAAGTACGGTCACTTTCTTTCCTTTCCAGTGCTAAGGTGTTACCGCCAACCGGTATCATTGAATTGATAAGCTTTTTCGTCATTGGGAGGGCGGCTGCCGGGCTTTTGTTCAAGGCTTCTATGAACTGCTGCACTTCGTCAAACAGCCTTGTGCCGCTCACTACGCGGTTGACCAGACCGATTCTCAGTGCTTCGTCCGCGCCAATCGGTTCTGCCAGCATGATAAGCTCTTTTATTTTCGCAGCTCCGATTAGATGGACGAGCCGCGGCGTGTCTCCGGGGGGCATGTGGTAGCCCTACCTAACTCCTCCGTATCTTAAACGAGGAATTAGGCTTATGATGTTAAAGCTCCTTAGTTAATTTCCTTCTCTGTTCTAGAAACCCCCAAAAAAGTCACCAGTATCAAGTATCCTCTACTCGTATTAATCTATCTTTAAAATAATCTTTCCAATATTTTTGTTGTTCTCCATATGTTCATGGGCTTGTTGGATTTGATTAAAAGGAAAAACTTGATCAACAATCGGACGAAGCTTGTTATTGGCAAAAAGGTCTATCGTTTTGGTGGAAAATTCATTTGTCAGTGCTACCTTGTATGAATCACTTCTTGGTGTAAGCAATGTGCCTGTCAGCTGAATGCGTTTTGACAATAAATCCATTAAATTAACGTTATCTATATTTGCCCCTCCTAAAATTCCAATTAACACCCACCGCCCATCTACTTTGATACTCGAAATATTTTTATTCCAATAGGATGCACCAATAAAATCAAGAATCAAATCAACCCCTTGATTTTTAGTGATATTCAATATTTCCTCATCAAAGTTCTGTTCCTTATAGTTGATACATATATCAGCCCCTAAGGACCGGCAAAAATCCAGCTTCTCTTCCGATCCGGCTGTCGTTATGACATTCGCTTGACCGAGTTCCTTCGCAAGTTGAATCGCTGCAGTTCCGACTCCACTCCCGCCAGCGTGGATCAGCACGTTCTCATTTGCACGTAATTGTCCAATCCAAAATAGCGTTTGATAGGCGGTTAAAAACACTTCAGGAATAGCAGCACCTTCCTCATATGTAAGCTGTTCAGGAATCACCATCGCTCTGTCAGCCGGCATTACAACGTATTCGGCATAACCGCCCCCATTCACAAGCCCCATAACGCGCGTACCTACCTCAATTTCTGAACCTGCGCCTACTTCTTCAACAATTCCAGCAACTTCTACACCTAAGATGGGATTATCCAAATACCCCAAACTCTTTTCACGATTAATAATATCCGTTCGGTTAACAGCTGATGCTTTCACCTTGATTAATATTTCCCCATCCTTTGGGTTTGGTTTATCATGTTCTATAATTTGTAATTGCTCTGCACCGCCAGGTTTTTTTACAATGATTGCTTTCATGTTGAACCTCCTGTGGTATTTACTTGATTCTATATTACAAAAAAAGATGCTTCTCAGTATTTAAAGCACACTATATTTATCCTTTATCCTTTGTATTTTATATAATTTAAATACCCTAAAACAACATTATTGACTAACTTCAATCAGATCTATCCTCCGCAAAACGTAACCCCCGTATTACCTTACCCTAAAAGGATGGCAAGTTCTTTCTGAGAGAAGCCAGCTTCTAAAACATTTTTGAATTAATTATGAACCTGGAACTCAGTGATCACTAGTCCTAACTATCCACTGGACCCCTTCGCCATTTCATTCGAACTTAACTCACTCTTTACAATCCCTCAACACCCTCTTGACAATCCATCTCTACAATATGAATTGTTGTTTACTAGATAAAGAGGAGATGTTGTTGTGAAAAAGCCTATGCTGTCGATTGCGTTGGCGGGCAGTTTAGTATTTTCGGGAATTGCACCGTATGCGGTCGTCCAAGCCAATCCCCCTGTTGAATGGTCCGCATCTCAAAATGGATTGGACGCCGTTCTTATTACGGAGCTCATGCCGAATAGTTTGAATGTCGGAAAGTCGGATGCGTATGAGTACATAGAGCTCTATAACTCCCTGTCCGAGCCTGTTTCGTTGAAAGATATCAAGCTTATCTATGCCTATCCGGATGGAAGGTCAGCGGACTGGAATTTCATCGAAGAGAAGGTGATCCAGCCGGGCGAAACAATGGTGGTTTGGGTGAAAAATGCCGCCAATGCTACGCTGACTCGTGACGATTTTAACCACATCTACGAAACAGACATACCGGAAAGTCATTTGACGTACATCGAGACGGCCGGCATGCATAACACCCAAGCCCGTTCTCTCGCGGTTGCCACCATATCAAATGAGGTGTACTCGAAAGTCGAGTATACGCCGGAGCAAGTCATTGAACATAAGAGTATTGCATTTAAGCACACAGCAGAGGGCACTGGCGTGAATGTAACTTCTGAGATTTCAGATCCAACACCAGGCTCCCTTCATGCTGGACAAGTACCCGGTGCAGACTCCGCTAGTCCTGAACAAGAACAGACACCAGACACGACTACTCCTGAACAGGAGCAGACACCAGGCACGACTACTCCTGAACAGGAACAGACACCGGACTCGACTGTCCCTGAACAGGAATCAACGCCTGACACCACTGTCCCTGAACAAGAAGAGACACCGGAAACCACTGTCCCTGAACAGGAGCAGTCCGAACCTTCTCAAACAGAGACAGACTCATACGACGCCCAACAAGTTCCCTATCTGCTCGTCACTGAACTTGTTCCGGACAGCACAAATGTCGGCAAGCTCGATGGCTATGAGTTTATCGAAATCTATAACAACTCCACCGAAGATATTAATCTGAACGACTATACGCTTCGCTACCGGTATCCGGCGGAAGGACCAGGGGGAGATTTAATCTGGCGCCATACGGCAAATGATCTAATCATTCCTTCTGGGAAGACGATGGTGTTCTGGGTCATTAATAGCGACAATGGCGAGAAGACAGTTGCCGATTTCAATGCGAATTATGGCGTAAACCTTGTGGAAGATGTAGACATCGTCAAAATCTATAATGGCGGTATGGCCAATAGTAGTATGCGCGGTGTCGCCATCGCAACGAATACCGGAGATGATATTTCCGTCGCCTACTATTTCGACGAACCGAATGTGGATGATACGAAAGCCGACAAAGGAATCTTCTATACGTTCCCGCGTGAAGCTGGTACTACCACCATGGTGAAGTACAGCGCAGGCACCGAAGCGGCTACGCCTGGCTCCGTTTCCCCTGTCCAAGTGCCCTATGCGAAAGTGCAATTGCCCGTTTCCACTGAAACACTGGTCGCAGAAGATTTGACGCCCAAAGAGCCAATCAAAGACAAGCAAAATCTGAATATGAAATTTAGCATTAGCGAGCCTTCAGTAAAAACAGTACGCTTTTTCTATAAAACATCGACGGAAATGGACTACCGTTCCATCTATTTAACACATAAAAATAGCATCTATTCGCACATCATTTATTCTCCGGAATTAATCGGCAGTGATGCGATCCAATACTACCTGGAAATGTCGGATGGACGAACTGTGACTAAAACGGATGTTGCCTCCATCGACATTAAAAGTGAATCGAAAGAGCAGACCGGTTTGAACGTTACCCAAGGCGCGCTATTAAAACGGATTGCGCTTCTTAAAGCATATGGGGCCAATGCTTCGTTATGGATTAATAATGAAGACGTAACTGCCCTGACTGCCCCTTCCCTTTCCGGACAGGCGTATTTCGCATTCGACGTCAAAAAGGTGAATCTTTATTTTAAAAATGGCGTGACCATCGGAGATGAAATCATTCATATTTTCGATGATACGATCAATACGTATCAAACATTGACGGTACCAATTGATCCAAAGTATTTCACTGTAGGGGAAGCGACAAAAATCGCCATCCGTTCCGGCACAAAAGTGTCTCCGTTTGATCAAGAATCGGAAGAGAACCGTGATGACTTCCAAGTGAAAAACGTCAGACTCGTCCTCGATGACGGAACGACAATCTATGATCCGCTCTTTTCGGATCTGGACAAGGAACTTCTTGTCGGGGACGGAGCGAGCGCTACAGAGTTCTTCGAATTCGCATTCAACGTACCGGCGGAGCAGTTTAAATCGAGAGCTTATAAATGGGATACGACCAAAGCCGCAAACGGAAGGCATACCATTGAAGCACGCGGAGAGGCGTCTGCCAAAATTGATGTCACAGTGGACAACGAAGCACCAACAATTTCTCCTTCTATCGATAATGGCGAAGCGTACAAAGGAGAATTTGTAATTGATGCTGAAGCTGCGGATGAATTCTCAGGCATCGCTTCCCTTGAAGCACAACTTGACGGTGAACAGATTACTCTTCCGTATACGACATCGTCAGCTCTTTTATCTCCGGGAGAGCATATGGCTGTGTTCACAGCGACCGACAAGGCAGGGAATGAATCGATTCAAAAGGTCACATTTTCGGTGATCGATGAACGTCCAAACGAACCTGTAGCGATCACGCCAAAAGATGGTGCAGTAAATGTCGACCCAGCAAGTGTGTCTCTGAAAGTCCGTGTCTCGGATCCTACCGAAGATGCGATGGACGTCAGCTTCTATGAAGGGCATGAAATAAATGCGGCGGATGAACAAGTGAAAGTGTATGAAAACAGCACGGATGTCGAGCCGCCGAATGAACTGATCCCTGCCGGTGAAACCATCGTTAAGCGAAAAGACAAAATGGCCAAAGCAGATGGCGTCTATTATGAAACGTCATCCACTAGCCAGTTCCCGTACCAGCGGTTTGAAGTGGAAGTCGGCGATTCGGTAGATGAAACCGACGAAATCGTCTTGAACTGGGAAGGCAAGTCATTGATCGGCAGAAAAGTGTCCATGTATACATGGAACAACGAAGTGAATAAGTGGGAGCTGCGGGACTGGAAAATCGCGAAGGACAATGGGAATTTCAAATTGACCGGAACGGTGAAAGGCCATTCCTACATTACTGACGGCAAAGTCCAGGTCATGATCCAAGACGAGATCTCAGCCTCTCCCGAATTCGACTATTCCTTCGTCTGGATGTCGGACACGCAGTATTACTCGGAAAGCTATCCGCATATTTACGATCGCATGACGAAATGGATAGCGGAAAAACAGAAAGACTTGAACATTAAATATGTATTCCACACAGGAGACCTCGTGGACAAAGTCGATCAGGAAATCCAATGGACGCGTGCGGATGAATACATGAAAACACTTGATAACGCGAACATTCCGTATGGCGTGCTTGCCGGGAACCACGATGTCGGCCATAAGACAGGCGACTATAACAAGTACGGCGAATATTTTGGTGAGAAGCGTTTCAAAGACCAGCCTACCTATGGAGAGTCCTACAAAAACAACCGCGGCCACTACGATTTGATCAGCGTGAACGGAAACGACTACATCATGCTGTATATGGGCTGGGGCGTGGATGACGAGGACATCGCCTGGATGAATAAAATATTGGCGGAGCATCCGAATCGCATGGCATTCCTGTCGTTCCACGAATACTTACTTGTCTCGGGGAATCGCAGTCCCATCGGCGATCAGATTTACAATGAAGTCATTTTGAACAATCCGAACGTCGTAGCAGTGCTTTGCGGTCATTACCATGACAGCGAACTGCTAATCGATCCGATTGACGATGACGGAGATGGCGTTCCGGATCGGAAAGTCTATCAAATGCTTGCCGACTACCAAGGCGGACCTGAAGGCGGACAAGGCTTTATGCGCCTATTGAAAGTGAATCCCGTCGAGAATAAAATCCATGTTCAAACGTACTCCCCGTATTTGGAGAAGTACAATTACTACAGCACCGAAGAGTACCCGGGGAAAGACGAGTTTACGATTGACATGGACCTTGCGCCACAAGAAAAACTAGTGGCGACAGATTTCTTCGAAGTCGAGATCTTCACCGATACGAAACTCGGCGAACAGAAAAACGTGGCACACGCCGACTTTGCGGAAACGACATGGAATGACCTAGCCCCTGCTAAGAAGCACGGTTGGTACGTCAACGTCGCAGATGGTTTTGGCGGACAAACCCGTTCGGCAGTTTGGACATTTATGACCGCAGGCGGAAATGGACAGCCAAGTAAGCCGAAGCCGCCTGTAGAGGAAGAGACACCACCTGGTCAGCAGCCAGGAAATGGCGGCAAGCCGATCAAGCCAGGCAAACCTGACAAGCCGCATATTCCAGTGAAACCGGCTCCGCCAGATAATGATAAAGGGCCGTCTAAACCAGACGACAACAAGCAGGAACCATCTGGCAAGGATAAACAGATTCAAGTGACAGTCGATATGCTCGACCTAAACGAAAAGCAAGTGATTTTGCAAGCGAAGAATGAGGGAGATACGGCTTGGATTTTATCTGCGGATATACTTAAAACAATCAAGAATTCGAAAAAGCCAGTCGTGTTCCAAACAAACGCAGGCCATTCCGTAACCGTTCCAGCTAGCGTGTTCTCTTCCAACAAAGGAAACCAAATGACCGTGGAGATTGCGGTTGTTGAAGAAGAGGAGATTGAAAAGCAGACAGTTCGCTATGCTGATACAGTAGATGTCAACATGAAGATAGATGGCAAGAAGGTTAAATCTCCAGTCGTTGTTCAATTGAAGCTGACAAAAGAAGTGGAAAAAGGATATACGACAGGTGCAGCATATATGAATGGCAAGTGGGTCTATGCAGGTGGCTATAAAAAGGATGGCTACTGGATCTTCCCTTCCACCGAAGCAACTCGCATGACCGTCATGAGCAAACAGCCGACGTTCAAGGATACGAGCAAACATTGGGCCAAATACGAAATCCACTCCTTGTCATCCCGCCTCGTAACAAGCGGGAAAAGTGAAACGCGGTTTGCACCGAGCGCGAAACTGACAAGAGCAGAATTCACGGTATGGTTGTCCACCGCATTCCAATTGCAGCTTGAGGACGTGAAGGGAGACTTTACAGATGTGCCTACCTCCAAAAAAGCAACTACCCAGCATATCGAAGCGGCAAGACGCGCAGGGATCGTACACGGCAAACCGGACGGCACCTTCGATCCGGACGCCATGATTACCCGCCAGCAAATGGCAACGATGCTAGTCCGTGCGTTGGAAGCGAAGAATCCTGAGCTGATTCAAGAAGACGCGTCCAAGAAGAAATTCAAAGACGAGAAACGCATAAGCGGATACGCGAAAGACGCCGTAGCCAAAGTATCAGCGGCAGGCTTAATGAACGGCCTTGAAGATGGCACCTTCCAGCCAAAACGCAACATCACCCGCGGCGAAACAGCTGTGATTCTCTGGAGGCTGTTGGAAGTTAAGAAGGATTAATAGATAGGAGTTGGGCTGCCCTGAACGATATTTGGCGTTCCGGGTAGCCTTTTTTGTGTTACCTTCTTACTGACTTACTGACTTCACCCCTCAAATTCCCGCTTATATATGTTGCTCTGCTGGAATGTTCCAAACTAGAATTTTCCCCATTGAAAATTCCCCTATGATTTTATGAAGAGTACAACTGGTCCACTATAGCAAATATAAATTCAGCAAATATATTATTACCGGGATAGTAAACAATGCAGCGAGAGTGGAGATGATTGTCGTAACTATTCCCATCTCCTCATCAGCTGAATACTTCGCAAAAAGAATAGATGAAAGGGTAAGTGTCGGCATTGCAGCCTGGATGAGCATTGTTTGCAACATGATATTATCTAGTGATAGAGCCTTCCCAACCATTACGGCGAAAATCGGCATGAGCACTAACTTTACAGATATCGGTAGCCACAGCGTGGAACGAGAGTTCTTAATACTTTGAGAGCTTGTTTGGATTAGACTCATAATCATGATTCCGATATAAAACATGGCGAGCGGGGCTGCAATGGCTGCCAGACGATCGAATAGGTCTTGCAGCAAATAAGGTGGATGATAGCCGATGACTACCATTGCCATGCCAATAATAATGGCAAGCAGCGGTGGGTTGATCATCGTACGTAGCATCCCTAGACCGATACGAGGATTTTTTTGCAATAGCAAGGCGCCGACTGTCCAGATAGTAAAGTCCACACCCGCATCGAATATCGCTGCATATAATGCCCCTTCCGGACCTAGCAAAACGGCACAGAGCGGTATGCCAATAAACCCTGTATTGCCTAAGCCTGAAAGAATGGCGAGTTCTCTAGCCCGGTTCACCTTTTTATGAAATAGGATAGCGAACAGATAGCCAATCCCAATGCCGATTACATTAAACCCAATGGAGAAGAGGAAAACAAAGCCGATCTTCCTGAGAAGACTGCCGTCAATTTCGATTTGAAAAATACTCGAAAGGATGATACACGGCATTCCCACATTGACAATTAAACTGATAAAGACATTTCGTGTATCTGCATTAAAATGAAATGTCCTTGCCAGTAGAACACCAATGCCTATCATTAGGGTGATAATCCCAATCGAATGCAGAATAAGACCGAGCGCCAACAGATAACCCTCCTTTCTTTCTATAGAAAACACTGTGCAAGATGCACAGTGTTTCAGTGTCAGTCTACTTGTTTTAGGTATTGCAAGATGGAAGTGGCGAGCAATAGTGTTCGTGGACCAAATGTTTCAAGTTCCATATATTCATCTACGCCATGCCAGTTCCCGCCGACCGGGCCCATTCCGCAGATCGTTGGAATGCCGAGAGAGGCCGTGAACCCCGCGTCGGCCGCTCCTTTCGTCCGTTGCTCGGTCACATTATGTCCCAGTTCTCGGCCAGCCCGTTCTACTGCCCTAAACAGAGTTTCCACTCCCGCATGTTTTTCCATCGGCAACATGCCGATTTTGCCAGACAGCGTACTTTTTGATCCAGAAACATAGGAATGATCCACGATTTTCTGAATGGCCCCCACTGTTTGGTCATATTGTTCCTCCGTCCAAAAAGCAAGATGTATTGTTGCAGACGCGGACGGGGAAACCACATTGTTCCCTATCCCTCCTTCGATTTTTCCAAAATTCACTGTAATACCCTTTTCAACATCCATCAATTTCTTTATTTCAATCATTTTCAACGCGAGCTCATCGTTTGCACTGATGCCTTTTTCAATAAAAGCCCCGGAATGCGCGGCCTTCCCTTCTACACTAATTTTCAGATGGGCCGACCCTTTTCGGGCAGTAACTACCGAACCGTCCGGACGACCCGGTTCCAGGTTGAATACCGCAAGCGCATTTTCTGCACGTTCTTGAATGGTTGCTCTGGAAAGAGGCGATCCGATTTCTTCATCAGGCGTAAATAGAAGCTCAAGATCACATATTTTATCGCCCGCCAATTCTTTCAGTGCAACGGCAGCTTCCATCATGATTACAAGTCCGGATTTCATATCTGACACGCCGGGTCCATGTAATAAATCGCCTTTCCGGCTGAATGGCCGTTCCTTTGCCGTACCGATAGGAAACGCGGTATCCATATGCCCCATAAGCAAAACCTTTCCAGGTCGGTTACCGGGAATAGTCGCGATAATCGTATCTCCAAAATCTTCATTACGCTTTACTTCATAGCTAATACCCTCTAACTCAAGCCTTCGCCGAATTAATTCCCCAACCTGATTGACTGAATGCTTGTCAGTTGCAGAGCTATCCGTATTCACTAATTTCTCAAGAAAATCGATAGCGGAAGCTTGCCGTTCTTCTAGAAATTTCTTCATATCTTGCATTCTTGCACTTCCCCTCCTCACCCATGCGCTTTTCTCTTTTTCCATTCACTTAAGAGAATCACAACAAAAATGATGCATGTGATGGCCAATATGACAACGCTCACCGGTCGTGTCACAAAAATAGAAAAATCATTTTGTGATAACAGCATGGAACGTCGGAAATTCGTTTCGATAATTGGCGCTAAAATCAATGACAATAACATTGGCGCTAGCGGAAGGCCAACCTTGAGCATGCCATAGCCGATTAGTCCGAAGACGAGCATCACGAGTACATCAAACGTCGAATTCGCAATCGAATAAGAACCAAGCACACAAAGAACTACAATTGCAGGCATCAGAATTTCTTCCGGTATTTTTAAGATTTTAGGAAAAACCTTTGATGCCCCCAGACCAAGGATCAGCATAAAGACATTGGCGACAATCAATGCCATAAAGATTCCATAGACGATATCTCCGTTTGTCGTAAAGAGCATCGGTCCAGGGGTCAAACCTTGTATCATTAACGCACCGAGCATGACCGCTGTAATGACATCTCCCGGAATACCGAGGGTCAACAGTGGCACAAGCGCTCCGCCGGTGACAGCATTATTTGCCGATTCAGTTGCGGCAATGCCATCAATATTCCCTTTGCCGAATTTTGATTTATCCTTCGACACACGTTTCAATTCATTGTAGGCAACAAAGGAAGCTACTCCAGATCCGGTTGCCGGGATAATGCCGACAAATGTACCGATGGCCGATGAGCGTAATAAATTGAACCAGTTTCGTTTCAATTCTGCAGCCTTGAGGCCTATAGAGGAGTTTCCTATTTTACTTCTCAGTTCTTCTGATTTTCCTTCCAGTCGGGTCAGGACTTCGGAAATCGCAAACAAACCAACAAGGGCAGGAACCACATCAATTCCATTCAGCAAATTTGCATTCCCGAACGTGAAGCGATTGGTTCCCGTAATGGGATCCATGCCAATCACGGCGATGAAAAGACCAATGAGTCCTGCCATAACTCCTTTCAGCAGCGAGTCGCCCGAGACACCCGCAACGATGGAAATTCCAAACAGAGCAAGAGCGAAATATTCAGGTGGACCAAACGACAAAGCCACTTTGGCAAGCTGCGGAGCGATGAAAATAAGAGCGACGCAACTAAACAATCCCCCGATCGTCGAAGCCACAGTAGTCATCGTTAATGCCTTTTTGGCTTGCCCCATTTTGGTCAAAGCTGGGCCCTCCAGCAAGGTTGCAGCAGCTGCAGCAGTCCCCGGAGTTCCCACAAGTATCGCTGTGATGGATCCTGCATAAACAGCTCCGACATAGACACCGAGAAGTGCACTGAATCCAACGACAGGATCTAGGCCAAACGTGAGTGGAATCAGAAGTGCGACCCCCATCGTGGCTGTCAATCCCGGAAGAGCACCAAAAATGATGCCGAGACCTACACCGATAAGGTTTGCAAGAATCGCAGCAGGGGCTAATGCGAACAATAAACCTGCTATCACTTCACTTGACATAGGTTGTCCTCCTTTCCAATCAATTTATTTAAGGTAATGGAATTTTAAATGCCATAGTGAACACTATGTATAGCACCACTGGTACAACAATAGAGACGGTACCGAGCAACAAAATTTTGCGGATTCCAAAAATCCACTGAGCCACCAGCAAGAACAGAATGGTGGATATAATGAATCCAGTCACAGAGAATAATAGGATATAAGCAATGAGAACCACAATCAATGCAAGGATTTTACCGATAGCTGCACGGTCAAATTGAGTCGGAGAGGGGCCGGCCTCTTGTCTCATTCGAAAAGCTGCGCCTGTCACAAGGAACACAGATGCAATTGCCAAGAGGGCCAAAATAAGTTTGGGAAAGAAGTCCGGCCCATATGGCTGTCCGTTCCCTAGTTGGTTGGCCATCAAGAACCCCGCTACTGAAAACAGCAACAGGATTCCCCCCGCCGAAATATCTACTATCTCTTTCCTCATCGTCACACCCTCCTCATCAGTCGTTCAGCGATGTAACTACTTCTTTATTTTTTTCGTTCTCGTCTTTCACTTTCTTTGTAAAGTCTTCAGCATTTAAGTACGCAATTGGGATACCAGCTTTTTTAAACTGTTCTATTACACCTGGATCTTCAAGCGCCTTTCGGATGCTTTCATCCAACTTGGAAATAATATCGTCCGGCGTATCTTTCGGCGCCATCATCCCGAACCATGCCCCATTCCCGATCAAATCATAGCCTAGCTCCTCAAAGGTAGGCACATCCGGCAATTCCTCCAATCGCTCTTTAGAGGTTACCGCTAAGATCGTAAGACCATTGCCGTCGTGGGGAAGCAATTCGGAAATCGTATTCACTGAAGCATTGATATGGTTGCCAAGCAACGCAGTTACAGCTTCGGCACCGCCTTCAAAGGGAATATGCTCCATATCGAGATCACCCTGACTCTTTACGAATGCAGCTGTCACCACGTGCTGATGAAGGCCTGCACCTGTCGTTCCATAGGTCACTTTTTTCTCATGAGCGAAATTCATCAACTCTTCCAATGTTTTAATTCCAGAATCTGAATTCACCGCAATACCATATGGAGCTTCAGAAATCTGAGCAATCTGCTTAAAATCCGTTGTCACGTCATACCCGACATTGTTGGCATTCGGGGTGAGCGTGGAAGGTCCAACCGCTGTTAGAATGATATTATAGCCATCCGGCTTTGCTGACTTTACGGCAGTCATTCCAGTAGAACCAGCTCCACCCGGTTTCGAAATAATATTTACCGTTTCACCAAGATCTTTCTGAACAACTTCACTCACAATCCTTGCCTGCAGATCAGCACTTCCCCCTGCTGCATATGGGATGGTCAATGAAATGGCTCGTGATGGATAATTATCAGCTGATTCCACTTTTCCACCTGTATTTGAGCATGCAGCCATCCCCATTACCAACACACCAAGGGTCAACACTTTAAGACTCTTAAATAATTTCATGTGATTTCCTCCTAGTTCATCAATTGAATCAATGAGCAATATTGATACTTATTAGAATTTTATATTGCAAACGGTTACATGTAAAATATATAATAAGACTGAAATATATATCTTTTATATATAAGAGGGGTGTCCGATGGATCTAGAAAAGTTAAGATACTTTGTAAAAGTGGTTGAATCAGGCTCTGTTTCAAAGGCCGCCATATCTCTCAACATGACACAACCTCCCCTTAGCATCGCAATTCGCAAATTGGAAGAGGAACTAGGCGTAGAGCTATTCAGCCGAAACGGCAAAAGGTTGACCTTAACGGAAACTGGGCTTTTTCTTTATGAGCGAGGGAAAGAACTGCTATTATCTTCGATGGAAATTAAGAAAGAGGTAGCCGAATACGACTCCGTCCGGCATGGTACTGTAACCATTGGCTGTTCCACGATCGCCAACATCACGATTATCCCTGAAGTCGTCAAACGCTTGAACGAACGAGGCATTCGCATTACAACACGTGTCTTTGAAGGCAATACTGCATTCATCTTGGAACAATTGCGTCTCCATAAGATGGATATCGGGCTCGTTCGAAACATCTTTGACAAAAAAGACTTCCATACAACCGCTCTTTTATCAGAGCCACTTTATGTGGCATTGCCACCTGAGCATCCGTTAGCAGACAAAGAAACGGTGGAATTAAAAGAACTGGAGGGAGAGAACTTCCTCATGCCCCACACAACACTTGGCTATGGTATTTCAGACTTCATATTAGAGGGCTGCGATGCAGCAGGCTTCACACCAAATGTCATCTATTGGGGAACTGAGACATTTCCTATGCTGAACATGGTTTATGAGAATCTGGGGATTGCCTTCGCCCCCTCTCTCTTTCGGAATATCAACTACTTCAAACTGCCGCCACTCGTGAGACTTACAAATCCAACTATTGAAGCCAAGCTAAATTTAGTTACCTTGAAAAATAGTATAAAAACAGCTGCCACTGAACAATTTTTGGCGGTTACGAAGGAAGTAATTGAGGAGTTGCCGATTGAAAGGAAATGAAGTACATGGGGTAACAAGAAAAGATATATACAGCCTGCAAAAATAACTAAATGCAGGCTTTTTGGTTAGCATTCTAATGTAGATTTGCAAGTTTTTACAATCTCACAAAGAGATTAATTGCTATAGAAGTATAGTATATATAATTTTTTCGATCTGAGAAGGTCGAACCCTTCCCACTATTTATATCTCCCCCACCATCTCAATAAACAAATCAACAATCGGCAAACGCGCTTCTGTATTCCAAGCAATACAGTTCTTCATTGTGACATCACAATTCCGAATTGGCAGGAACACCACTTCCCCTCTATTAAAATAACTTATTAACGCTGGGACAATCGCTATACCCATATTGGCTGCAACAAGAGGTAGGATAGTTTGCAGTTCATGGGTTTTCTTTCTGATATGAGGATTAAAGCCTGCCGTATTACAGATGTTGATAATGGCATCATAGTATGCCGGGCCAATTTCACGTGGTGTCATGATGAAATTTTCATCTTTCAGTTGTAACAAATCAATTCCTTCTATTTCTTTAGCTAATGGATGGTTGATCGGGAGGACGACTTGATATGGATATTCAGCTACCACATTCGATTGAATGTTTTTTCTTTCGATCGGTCCAGGAAGAAGACCGATGTGTATTTCCTTTTTGTCCAAAGCGATTAATTGTTCGGACGTTGGCATTTGTTCCAATTGTATTTGGACGTCCGGATATTTTTGTTCGTACATTTTAAGGATTTTCGTCAAAGTGCCATAATCGGGACCAAATCCAATTTTCAACGACCCCAGCATGCCACTGTTGATTAACTTCGTGTTTTGAATGGCTGCGTTTAGGTCGGTGTTTATCTTCATTGTTTCACGATAGAAATACCGCCCTGCTTCAGTAAGCGCCACTTTTCGCTTGGTGCGATAAAATAATTCCACCTCTAGATATTCCTCTAACTTCTTTATCTGCTGGCTTAATGGCGGCTGCGTCATGCCTAACCTCTTCGCCGCCTTCCCAAAATGCAATTCCTCCGCAACTGCAACAAAGTACATGAGTTGACGAATTTCCATAATGACCTCCACTAAGTCGTTTTTCGTATTAATAATCAATAAAAATCGAATTGGTAATATTAATCAATATAACATAAACTAATTTTTAAGAATAGTAAGCAATTATTCAGTCGAAATGGTAGCGCATACAAAAGGAGGAATGGATATGGGAATGGACTTTAACCCCAATTTATTGTGGTATGTAATCGGCTATGGCATTTTCATGATCATCTTGGGGATTGTGTATTCAAAAAAAGTATCAACAAGTGATGACTTCATATTGGCAGGAAAATCGCTGGGGCCTGTCGTGTTGATGGGTACGTTGCTAGCGACTTGGGTAGGAAGTGGAACAGTTACTGGGGGACCGAACTCGATCGCGTATTCGTATGGATTATGGCCTGCCGTCGGTTATGTTTTACCTTCGCTAATCGGCATAGTCGTATTGTTTCTTATCTCATCTAAAATTAGAAATTACGGGAAATATACAATTTCAGAAATACTGGAAGTAAAATACGGAAAGTTTGCAAGCATGGCCGCAGCCATCATTATTATTTTGGCCTATGTCGGTATTGTATCTTATCAATTTAAAGGAGTCGGTTTCATCCTCCATGTTTCTACTGGTGTTTCCGTAGAAACTGGAACATTGATAGGAGCGGCCATCATTATTTTCTTAGCTACAATTGGAGGGCTTATGTCTGTTGCTCCTACCGATGCGTTTAGTGCCTTTTTAATCTTGATTGGTCTCATTATTGCAGTCCCTATTGTCATTTCAGTAGGCGGTGGCTGGAGTGAAATCACGTCAGCTGTTCCTACTGAAAACTTAAATCTTTTGGGCAGCCTGACTCCCCTTCAATTCTTAGGCTTTTATATACCTGTTCTCTTTTTATTACTGGGTGATCAAAATATGTACCAAAGGATATCAGCTTCAAAAAGTGACAGCACGACTAAAATCGGTACAACTGGGTGGATTATCGGCATGCTCATTTCCACACCACTCGTAGCTGTGATTGCATTCAGCTCAAGAGCAATCTTTCCTGATATTGACCCGGGCATGGCATTGATCGCAACTACGTTAGTAATCCCAACTTTTATTGGCGGCTTACTAATAGCAGCTGTTACTGCATTCATTGTAACGACTGGCAACTCATACTTACTGTCCGCAGCTACGAACGTTACATATGATATTTACGGAAAATATATTAATAAAAACTCCACAGATAAACAGAAGTTACTCTTTACAAAAATACTAATACCTGTACTCGGGCTTATTGCGTTTGTATTAACGACTTTCTTCCCTTCCGTCTTGGCGATTCAAATGTATTCCTACACGGTATATGGGGCAGGCATAACCCCCGCGTTGCTGGCTGTCTTCATATGGCCGAGTGTCACAAAGCAAGCAGGAATCACTTCGATGATAATTGGAGTTTTGACAACTCTAGGCTGGGAGTTTGCGGGGAATCCACTCGGCATCAATAGCGCTTTGATCTCAATCCCGGTCGCTATCCTGGCATTGGTTATTGTAACACTCGCAACAAGAAACAAACTACAACCACAATCAGTTTAATTCAGAAAGGAAGATTTGATGTTTAACAATAGAGTACAGAAACTTAGAAATGACTTTCCCAAATTAGGAATCGATGCAGCGATTATCATGAATTTCGAAAACCAATTTTACTTTTCCGGACTGAAGGCAATAACCTACTCTCGCCCCATTGTGCTTGGTATGGACCAGAGGGAAACGTATCTGGTCATCCCCTCTCTAGAAGAAGAACATGCCAAGGATAAAACAGCTATTGAAAACCTATATGTATATCATGAAACAAAACTAGCATCAGTCGAAGGGGAATCTTACTTGGATTACTTCGTAAAACTGATCGCACATTTCCCGCAACACTGCCACGTCGGTGTAGAGTATTCGTCCTGTCCGGTAATACTCAGGAACATCTTGGCTGATAACGGCTTTACGTTAGTAAATGTAGATAGGCACATTGCAGAAATGCGATTTACCAAAGACGATGAAGAACTAAAGCTAATTCGAGAAGCAGGCCGGCTAGTAAGCTTAGCCTTAAAAAACTCCTTAGAGAATGCAAAGGAAGGAATAACAGAAATCGAACTGGACCAGTTCGGGAATACCGCTCTTTTTCAAGAGGTAGCAAGAAAACATCCTAATTCCACACTGGATTTTTTCGCAATGTCCCCTTCCGGCGTGAAACGGACGAACATGCCCCATGTATTTTCAAACACTAGGAAATTAGAGAAAAATGATATTGTGATTCACAGCAGACAAGTGGGATTCAATGGCTATCGGGCTGAATGCGAAAGGACATTTTTCCTCGGAGAGCCGACAAAAGACCAAAGAAACATATTTTCCATTGCTGTAAAAGCACAAGCGGAAGCCTTGAAGCAAATCAAAATCGGCATGCTGGCAAGCGAAGTAAATGAAATAGCACGCCAAATCATCGCAGATGCCGGCCTCGAAAAATATATGAATCATCGCACGGGCCACGGCATTGGAATTGGTTTACACGAAGAGCCTTCGCTTCGATTTGATAACCAATTAGTCTTGGAAAAGGGAATGGTCTTCTGCGTAGAACCTGGGATTTATGTACCTGGTGTAGGAGGATTCAGGCATTCTGATACGGTTATTCTTACAGAAGATGGGACTGAGTTGATTACGGAGTATCCTTGGGGGATTGAGGAGTTGCTATTTTAATTAACATAATAGCGGGAAGCCAATCTAATAGCGGCTTCCCGTTTCTTATGCAATTCGTAAGGGTTTACCTGAATCACGCCTTGATCCAACGTCAAGACCGTCAGCCATCGATTCGAATAAGTCTCTTCCAATTCCGATATAAATTTGACGCCTTCAATGTTCCCTATAGCTTACACATATCTTTCAAACACAACTTTGAATGATTCACTTATGTATTTTTGTTCCTTTCCACTCATCTGAGGGGGAGAGGGTAAAATTCGATTCGTCAATTTTCATCCTTCTCTCTTTATCACTCTAGACGGATTTCCAACCGCTGTTACTCGTTTGCTATTATTTTCAATCGCCGAAGTCCCCACTCCTACAGTCGCTCATCGACCAATTTGAACCACAGGAATAATAGACACACCTACCCCAATATGTGAACCTTCGCCATCCTAAACTCCACCATTAATAAAAGCTAGTCGTGAGATATGAACAAAATCTCCGACAAAACAATCATGCTCAACAACGCACCCCGTGTTCAAAATGACATGATCACCAATAATAAAATCTGCATTGATAATTACGTTCGGCATGACGACGGTCACTACAACCAAACGAGCATTTTATCATGAATTGATTACTGGGGGTAGTAGAAATAGAAAAAAGAGGAAAATTAGGCGTTTATTTTAATTAATACAGCAGGAAACAATATGCATTGCCGACAATAATTACGTTTGCCAACACTAGCTTTATTCACTAAAATTAGAAGGCATTTACATAGAAGAAATGCGTAAAACATACATAGGAGTGGTACAAATGAAGAAACTTATCAGTCTATCCTTGGTTGCTCTATTGCTCTTGCTTGGGGCTTGTAGCAGCACATCGAGCTCTTCGGAAAAAGAGATCAAATCCGCTTCAGGGGAAGAAAAAACACAGAAGACCGAAGCAACGGATGAAGCTGCAGATGACAATCAAAAGAAAGAATTGAATCAAGCCATCGCAGATACTGAGAATGTAAAGGTAACATTACTGAATGTAGAAAAAGTAGTGGACAAAGAATGGGACGAAGAAAAGTTTCTCGTAAACTTTGAAGTAGAAAATAAACGGGAAGATACGATTGAAGTCCAAGCTCGGGAAGTATCCGCTGATGGAAAAATGGTAGATGACTCGATGCTGAACATGAGCACAGAAGTGTCGGGTGGCAAGAAGGCTGACGCAGTTCTTACGATCCAGAACTACGATGGCGACCTGCCTGCGCTTGAGGAAAATCTTGAAATGATCCTTTATATTTTCTCTTGGGAAGACGATAATTTCGAAGAAAAACATCAAGTTACAATTGATTTGAAGTAAGAGGCAAAAGCATCCCAGCCACTGGCGGGATGCTTTTTTTAAGTTGAACTGTTTAGTCGTATGGAGAAATTCTATTTCACACCAAACAAATCCGGTTCTTCCCTTCCTGCTTTGCCTGATACAGTGCCTGGTCTGCGAGATGGAACAATTCATCGAATGTTGAAATATGGCCGTGCTGATTATCTGCGATTCCGATGCTGCAGGTGATCGGGATGGACACGCCATCTGCCTTGATGTTCAGCTCTTGAATCGCTTTGATTAATTGCTGCGCCTTTCGATGGCCGTCCTCTACTAGCATATGGCGCAAAAAGATGACGAACTCGTCGCCGCCAAAACGTGCCATTAAGTCTGAATTCCGCAGTTGTTGCCGGCAGGCCCTTCCCATTTCTTTAATGACGTTATCCCCGAAGAGGTGACCATATGTGTCGTTCATCGTCTTGAGATTGTCGAGATCGAGCGCAATGCAGACAATGCTTTCCTTTGTCTGGACCGCATTTTGCAGCCATTCGTTCGCAGTCACTTCCATATAGCGGCGATTGTACAGGCCAGTCAAATAATCGAGGTGGACCTTTTTCTCCATTTCTGCCAGGCTGTGCTTCACTTCCATCCGGGCCACCGTCAATGCGATTTCATGCTCGCGAATGTCCTGCAGCAGCTCGATATATTCCTGCTGCACCTTGTAACCGAGCTCCATGTCTCCGGTCAGCTTGCACAGTTCCATCCTCTTGTTCTGGATGTTCTTCAGTAATTTCGTATCACTGATTTCTTCCGCCACTTCCTTTGACTTATTCAACGCATGAAGGGCTTCGAGGTATTCTTCCTTCGCCATCCAGTACCGGCCGTACAGGTCAAATGTTTGCGCCTTTTCCCGCGGGAAGGAATCGAGCAACGGGCTGTTCACCATCTCCTCTACCATTCGGCCCGCTTCATCCAATTGGTTCAGTCCGATGTGTGCGTTCACAACATTCAATTTCACTCGGTATTCCAGTATGGGCGTTACCGGTTCATGCTTTTTGGCTGCTTCCCACCCGTGGAGTGCCTGTTCTAATGCGGATGCATAATCGCCTTCTGATGCATACACCGAACTGTAATTACTGTAAGCATTACTGACAATATTGTAATGGCCCAGCTCGATTCCTAATGAAATGACCTTTTCCAGTGTATCCTTCGCTTTACCATATTCTTTGTTATGCTCGTACAATAAAAACAAGATATTAAATCCATTTAAATGGTCATTTCTATCTCCATGATCCGCGACATATTCCAAATAGAGATCGATGACATGGAAAGCTTCCGAAATGTCACCCAGGCAATAATAAGAGGCGGCCAGGATGATATAAGCTGTTAAGACAGATTTGTGATCCTCCCATGCGAGCCCTTGCTCAAGAAGTTCATTGCTACATTCAATTGCTTCTTTATATTTTCCTTCCACCCGTAGTTGGGATGCTTTTTGTTGTAAGCTCCTCAATTCTTCTTTCTCCATGGATCTGCACCTCACATGTAGTAGTAAAAACGGACTATAAAAGATGAACTATATTATTACTATAGTATCATATCATTCTTGATAGTGAAACTATTATCCATTGGTATTTTCATTATAAAGGAAATTAGAAAGGACTTCATCCAATTATCTAGATGAAGTCCTTTCTAATTATTAATACTTAGGTGGGACGACCATCAATCTCGTCCCTGTCATGTCCTCAAAATAATACGTATCGCCAATGAGCTTGAAAGTGATATCCACCTCGATATCCCCTTGCTCGACGTGGATCGTATCTTCGTCCACTGCCTTCACACGGTATCCTGCATACCCGCCGTACGGCTGTCCACGTTTTTCGAAATTCACTCCGTAGGCCGCCAGTTTTTTCATGTCGTTTTCATCTACGGTAATGCTGCGAAGCAGTTCTGCGTCCAAGTTGATCATCGCATACAGCAACGTCTTAGTCGCCCCGAGGATATGGCCATTGTCGAAGTAATTATCGCCGCCCGTTAAGCGGGTGGATTCCTCTTCCTCCATCTCCGCGATAGTAAATGAATCGCGTCTTGCTAGCAATTCGTCATAGATGCTATAGAGCTGGGCGTGGAAATCATCATCTGCAAGGTCATCCCAAGCGACATCGGACTCCGGTTCGTCAATGTCTTCATAATCAATCCCATACAAATCAAATTGATCGCCATTGAGCAACAAATAGTTAACTCCTGTTGAATGCGGGCTGATAAAAGCCGCCTTGGCCTCAACTGCCGTGATGGGCATGCCGTCGAGTGTTTTCGATCCTATCGTTATGTATACACCTTGCGGTTGCTGCAAAATCATCCGGTTGTCATAGATAACGAAGTTTACAACTGGATCTTCCAGCAAATGAAGTTTTTTCGTTCCGTCCAGCTTCCGTTTAAACAGTCGTTCGTTCTCAATAAAATATACCCAGTCCCCGACGATTTGATAGGAAGATAGCTCGCTCACTTCCATAACAGTTGCTAGCCCTCCCGTTTCCACATCGATTGTATGCAGGAAGGTAACATAGGATGACCCTTTCAGCTGCGTTGTTGTAAAGTAGAGCTGTCCATCGCGAATATAAATGTCATTGATGATCCCCTCTGCTGGATCATCAAAAAGCGTCGTTAGTTTCCCGCCATTGCTGTCCATGCGCATGAGCACATCTGCAGAGGCATTGTCTGCCAATCTTTCTTTGCTGATGAAATACAGATGGTCTTGATACGCCAGGTATGTCATGATTAAATGCTCTTTTCCATCCTCAATCCGCAATTCCTGCTTATCCCGCCCGTTGCGCTTCACTTTCCAAAGCGCATTGCCTTTCATGTAATACACCCAATCGCCATCTACCGTCAATGAAGTGATTTTCGATTCGCCATCGGTCACTTCGTCGAGCAAATAATTCTTGCCGCCTTCCTCTTTGCTGTCACTAAACAGCATAGCCTGATTTGTATTGAACAGCCGCGATTCGCTTTCCCAAACTAAGCGTGCCGGCAGGACTGTCCCTTCCGTGTATAAGTCTGCCTCATTCGTCATGTCCCTGCTTTCGGTGACTGCCGCTTCTACTTTCTCAACGGATGGCTTCGTTGCTATTTCCTTCTCTGCTGTTTCTTTCGCACAACCGCCGACTAACAGTGCGATTGCGATGATCCCTGCGATCCTTCCTTTCAAGTGGTGTGCCTCCTTCGTATTTTTATATGCTAATTATACTGTCGCTTCATTTGAAATCTAAGTGACTATTTGACTATAAACAAGATAAAAATATAGAACTAACTGTTTAATAATAGTGAAATCAACAGAGGATTCCTCCCTATAAATCATGGTACAGTATGTACGTATTTTTATTCATAAGGAGGAGGTCCCTTGAAATTAAGAAGATTCCTGGTTTTATTGCTCATTCCTTTTTTATTCACATCTGTAACCGCGAAAGCGCAAAAAGCGCCTTTCAAAGATGTTCCCGCATCCCACTGGGCTTCCGACGCCATTATGTGGGCCCATGCGAACGGGCTTGTGAAGGGATATGCGGATGGCTCATACAAGCCGAATTCTAAATTGACAGAAGCGCAGCTAGTCGCGATTACCTTCCGCTATTTTTTGAATGATGAAGTGTCGGCCGTTGCCAATCAAAAGCATTGGTCAGATTCTTACTATGCCGCAGCGAAACAATATGGGCTGCCGCTTAAAGGATATCAAACCCTTCAAAAGCGGAACGAACCCGCCACTCGCGGTCTGTACGCGGAGATATTGGGAAAACTCAATGGCGTGGAAGGCAATCTTGCGGATATCGTGGACTGGATGTATGAACAGGGCATCACGACAGGACGTACTGGCACAGGTTCAAAACTTGACCAATACGATCCGAATGGTACGATCACGCGTGCCCATGCAGCCGCCTTCTTCCAGCGCCTGTCGAATCTCGGCATCTCAAAACCTGCAGACTCGGCTGAAAAGGACGAAGTAGCAACAGATTCTAAACCGCTCAACGTGCCTCCGTTCAGATCAGGCACCGGGCTTGCGAACGGCTTTGACACGACAGCAGTTCAACCAACCGCTACTGCCTGGAATCGTTTGTCCCGATTCAGCGGGCCGGCGAAATTCAAGGAAGCGTGGCATATTTCCTTCGACTATGACCGGGCACCTGGCTCACTTTTCACTTTGACCCACTCGCCTGTCATCGGCAGGGATGGCACGCTGTATGTGCAAGAAGGATTTTTATACGACCCGAGCGAGGCTGGCAAGCTGTACGCCATTGATCCGAACGGAAAACTGCTATGGGAGCGCACGATCGGATCAGGAAAAGCTTCCCCAGTTATCGGGAAAGACGGAACGATTTACGCGTATGGAGACGTGTCTCTATTCGCATTCTCTCCGAGCGGAAAAATGAAATGGGAAAAGAAATTAGGCGTGAATGGATCGCTCACGCTGGATAGCGAAGGACGTGTCATCGCCACCTACACGCCATTTGTCGGAGAAGGACTGAAGGTTGCAGCTATCCAGCCTGACGGAAAAGAAGCATGGAGCCGCGCGATCGACGAAGACTCACGATCCGCTGCCAGCCGTTATCCGGTTGTCGCCGAAAACGGAACAATCTATATGCTGGGACGCACCGGCAATCTGTTTACCCTTGCGCCAAATGGCACAACGAAATGGGTAACTCAAACAAAAGCATATGACGGCACCTTATCACTTGGCCCGGACGGTACGGTTTACATCGCAGCGACCTATTTCGCACTCGAAGCAGATGATCACATCTCAAACGGTGGTATCGTGGCTATTACTCCGGACGGCAAGGAGAAGTGGCGCAGCGATGCAGTCGAACCAACCACCTTGTCATCTATCATTGCCTGCCCGAATGGACTGCTGTATGTCGCTGGACATAACAAAATTGCAGCTCTTAATCCAAATGGGCAAACTGCTTGGACATATGAAAATACAGACGACTTCGGCCAAGCCGCTCTCACGGTTGATGCAAACGGCACTTTGTACAGCATCTGGAAACTGTACAATTCCGCTGATACGATTATTACCTTTACAGGCGACGGCCACATGTTGCAGAAATACACACTTCCGAATGTGGATGAGGAAGCTGACAGTAACTTGTTGATTGGCCATGATCGGTCGGTTTATTTGGCTGTTTCACATGAGGCGTATAATCGACTTTATAAGCTTGGGGAGTAATTTGTATTTGGATTAATTGTTTAAAACCACTTGGTTGCTACGCTTGGCCAAGTGGTTTTCATTACTTCCAACTTCTCGATTTGGACAATTGGAAGAGACACCTAAGTCTGAATGCCTGTACAAATCACATTAACTTCATTTGTATGTATAATTGAAAAGAATAATAAAAATCAATCATTTAGGAGGACCAAATGTCCATTCAGAAATACATTAAAGAGCATATCGATCTCTTAGGAAATAGTACGTATACAGCACCCTCCATCCCAGACAAAAAACTAAACGGCGCTATCACTTCTTATGCACAAGACGTGAATTTGGAACACGTTGTTGCCCTCCAGGACACATCCATTCTTTCATCTGGAAAAGAAGGCTGCTTATTTCTGGGTGCTGCCGTTTATTTAAAGACCGCCTTTGAGAAGCCTCTCAAATTGGAATACGCCTCGATTGAGTCCGTTTCCTATTCGACTTTTGAAAAGGCAGGAAGCTTTGGGAAACTGAAGCGTGTTGAACAAGTGGAAGCGATCATGAAGGATGGCACTACGCACGACTTAACATCCCTTTTACTGAATGTTAACTTGCAAGGCTTTGCGGAATTGATCAACGGCATATTGGCAGTGGCGGAAAACGGCAAAGACTTTGTGAATACATCACAAATCACCCCTCTTTCCGAGATGACCGAGGAGATTAAGGTGAATTACATTAAACTTGTCGCAAACTTTGCCTATTCTGATGATCAAACCATCGATGTCTATGAATACACCGAAATCATCTCCCTTCTTTCCCGGATTGAACTCAGTTCATCGAGGCGGCTGGAAATCAGAAGTTATTTGAGTCATGTGGAAAATATGTTATCTACCGAAGAATTGCTTACTGCACTACAAGATACTGTTGAAGAAGGCAGCTTCGAGATTTTAAGCAAGTCTTTATTTAAAGATATCCTCTACATATTTGGAACACAGCATAACATCCAGGAGTGGACCCAAAACTCGTTTTTAACTGAGCTAGCCCGTTCACTCTGTATTACCACTGAGGAAATCGAATTGATTATCGCCGCCATCAAAAATGATGAGGATATCCTGAAGCATCGTAAAAATGATTCCCAAATTAAAAAGTCGATGAAGGACCTGTCCGCTAAAGCTGTGGCCGTAGGATTGCCGATGGCGGCTATCTACTTTTCCGGATCCGTTGTCGGATTAAGTGCGGCGGGCATCACGTCAGGCCTTGCGGCTATGGGGATGGGAGGGCTTCTTGGATTCTCTAGCATGTTCACTGGGATCGGGACACTCGTCATATTAGGCGTCGGCACCTATCACGGATTAAAGAAAGTGAGCGGCATCAGTGATTTAGAGAACAATAAACAGCGGGAATTCATGTTACAGGCCATCATCCGCAATTCGCAAAAGTCCCTCTCCTATTTAATCGAGGACATTAATGCGATCACACAGCAATTAATGGTGGAAATGAAAAAAAGCAATGAGAATTCCGAGAAGATCCAGCAGTTGTCCAAAATGCTCGACATGTTAAGCAGAGGGGCTCAAATGAGTGCGGAAAAGCAAAATACATCTCAAATCGAACAGGTAATTACAAAATTGCCTCCAAAATTAGATATGGACCGGCTCATGGGCTTAACGAACAAACCGACACTCGAGAAAGTCCGCCAATTCATACTGTCCTGTTACGAAGCGTTACCTGTTGTCCAAGGCAATGAACAATCTACAATAAAACCTGAATTCACTTTACGTGAAGGGCTTACACTCTCTGAAGTGGAAAGCCTCCACAATTGCTTTACAGAAATCGAATACAATAAAGTAACACAGGCTGTTTTTGCAAGCGCTACGACAAAAGCGAAAAACTTATTTAGGTGATGCGGATGAAAAACAATCATTTGTCTTCGAAAGCAATTGATGAGAGTGCAAAAGTGCTGCTCGTTCAGAAACATATGGCGGATCAGGCTGGGCAAGTGATCGGACATGTCCAAGATGATCTACAACAGCTCAGTGAACTGCAAGACGCGCAAAGTGACGCCTTAGACGATCTATTAAGACGAGCCGGGCAACTAGCCAATGACCAGTTGATTGAACCCGTAGCAACTCCTAAATTCGCTGAATTGAATTGGCACAACTATGAACGATTAGATACTGTAGAAACTTCAGATCATGAGGCATGGAAAGACTTCCTCGCGAAGATGGAAGGCTTTGGGTCTGCTCGTGGAATCGATACACGACAAGATCCGTTCGATCAGTTATTAAGCACAAAGGAAAAAGCTGAACTCACCCGCCAAATCAGGGAAGATTACAAAATGGCTTCCCCTAATTGTGATAAATACGACTATATCATCGCCGCTTCTTGTGGGGCAGTCGCCGGTTTGATTGACAGCATTTTCGTAGGCATACCAGGCGACAGTAAATTAGGAAAATGGACCGATCAGCAAGTGGACAACGTCGTAGTGAAGTTTGCCAAAACCGTCTGGCGTTCAGATAAAAACGGCGGTGCGCAGCTTCGGACGGAACCTGAAAATATAGCCCAAGCCATCGGATACTTAGAACGCAGATTCAAAGTGAACTACGATGCTCGCTATGCAGCGGACTTACATATGGGGAATGCAACGCTAAACATGCGGCCGAGCGACCACCATCTAAAATCGTTAGGCCACTCGCCAGACATCATTGGCCTCTTTTTCTCCATCCTGGACCAGTTCACTGGAAAGGCCAGCTTCATAGCAGACGGCCGTATCATTCGCCTTCAGCCAATCGAAGGATCAGATACATTTGAACTGAGGGGCGGAAACTTTATCGCCAAGCTGTACTGCGGGTTTGCCAACTGGCTGGGCCACCTCATGTCTGACATTGCAGGCTCCAGCGGCACGAGAGGACATATGGACGGAAGGCGGGGTGCCGGCATTCCAATTCCCTTCTACTCCCTGTTCCAATTATGCGATTTTGGCTCTATCCAAGTAAACGGCCAAAGTAAAACATTTGCGGAGTTTTCAACCGCAGTTTTCGAATCGGGCTACGATGCCCGTTTCGGAATCACCATGGCGATTCCCGTCATTTTCAACGAATTAGCCATTCGCCTAGCATGGGCACTGAAAAGCAAGTTCTATCACAAAAGAAGCTGGAAAGAGTCCATACCGATTGGCAGCAAACCCGAACTGAGACGAATGCTCCTCGTCGGACACGGCACTCTTTGCCTGCTGGATGGTACTGATGCTGGCTTACGCTCGGGAGGAAACCCTCTTCTGTTCGCCACTCGGCTCAATATGGTTGCCTGGTCGAGGTTAGCATTTAGCGGACTTCTTGAAGTGCGCAGTCTGTATAAGGAGAAAGGGATTGATTTGCAGGCGCTTGAGAGGGATGTGGAGAAGGAGTGGGAGCGGTTGTTTGGGGGGAATAGAGAATTACAATAATATCATTTTAAGTGAGAACCCACTTGGCTATTAATAATGACTAGTCAAGTGGGTTCTTCTAAATTTCATTTCCCATTCTATTCGGTCTTTGAATCGTTTACTCTATCCGTTTCTATTATGACACTGGTCTTCATTCTTCCACCTAAGGGCGAACGGAAGTAGCTTCCGTTCGGTCACCTTTTGACCTTCATCCGTTCCATCTGCGGAATCACTCTTCACCTCTTCCCACAAGGAAGGAATATAGGTTTATTAAAGTCGTGTCCTACTATGGTAAAGACATATTATGAGAAAATACGTGTTCGCTATAGCAATCTTGGCTCTCCTCTTTTTTTCATCTGGTCAAACGTATGTGCAGCAAACCATTTTGCCTACTTTGAAACAACGGCTTATGAACAAACCACTATGAGACCATATAAAAAAGTGCAAGCATGCTACTATTAGCCATGCCTGCACTTTTTATGTTTCTGTTTGCTCATCAATCTATCTTTACTTACCGCTTACCCCTCCTTCACCATCTACAGGTTTCACACACGGTACATATTTCGTAGAGGGTGAAGGAGTAAGCCCAGATTACACTTGATAATGCGCACATGCGAGACTGACATGTGCGAAGTTACCGGTCTCAACATGACGTTTCCAATCTTATCAATCCTAGTCGCATTTTCCGCAAAAGCTGTTCTCCCGGTAGTTGTAAATACAGACATGACCAAAGTATAGTACAACTTATTTAAGGTGATCTTCTCCGATCATCACCGAGGAAGTTCTAAATTGGATAAATAGGAAATATGATTTTCCATTCGTTCCTTTGAATTTCATAACTTCTCCTGTCTTTGCTGCCTGATCTATCATTTCGGCAACTCTTTCTTTAGACACACCGGATGCTTTGCTTGTTTGTGTAAGCATCGAGTTGTACGACATCTCAGATTCAGTCGAATATAAGCCCCAGAAAGAACCTCTAGGCATCGCATCTTTATACTTCTTCATCAACGCTTGTGCCGCCTCATAGGTTTGACCTTTCGGATTAGGAAGCTCAAACATAGGAAACTTAATGATGTAAGCGTTCGAATATAATGGGTTCTTTGCGTATTCATTAGCCTCTGGATTCTTTGCTAAGTAGTCTAGCGTGCGATACATGAAAGTCGTATAGTGAGCGCGAGTTAACGGCTCATCCGGTTTGAATGTATCGTCTGGATAACCATTTGCAATTCCGGCAGCTACAATCTTGGTAACTTCGTATTCGTAACGCCCCGTAACGTCTTTAAACCTTCTTCGAACCCGCCTTATACATGTCGTCAGGCAATAGGGCGCCTAATGCGATAGCCATTTCACCACGTGTCATATTGTCATTCGGACGAACCTTAAACGTGGAAGTCGTTCGTAGCCAGTCGCTTCCCAGTGCACGCATGATATCGTTGTAGTAAGGGTCGCTTTTATTTAAATCCTCCGCACGATACAAACGAACTGGTTTTTCTGGAAATGCACGTGAAAGTAATGTTGCCACATGCTTACGGGAAATTTTTTGGTTTGGTTTGAATGTCCCATCAGGATACCCACTAATAATCCCCTTGTTAGCCATCTCCATGATCTCTGTGTAGTTCGCGTGCGTTGCTTGAACATCATTAAATGTTTTCACTTTAGCCTCTGCAGAAATTGGAGCCATTATGGATGGCACTGCAAGTAGGACTATGAATACAACTGAGAGTAGCATTCTCTTCATTTTAAATCCTCCAATCAAACTACATAATAAAATGAGCTACATCACTTCATCTCCCCAGCAGGATCTGATTCTTTTCCAAACCAAACGTGTGCATAGTTCCCATGAATCCCGATACCCATAGTCGATAAATTGGACCAAGCCCCATCACCAATGATGACATTATTATGCCCAGGCGATCCCTGCCATGCTTTAAGGGCGATGGATGGGCTCATTTCTGCACTATAATAAACTGAAATTTCATAGCCATTTCCAGGATAACTCGTTAATTCTTTCGGCTTGTCCCACATGCGTTTCGCGTACTCATGATCCGGCGTATAACACACATCACTCCATTTCCCATTGCTGGACCAGCTGTGTAGATTACATTTCACTCCCCGGACATCCATATTTTTTTCTGGAGCGTATTGATTTGAATCGACTACATGAGTGCGCGCCACCGTGGTCAATGATTTGGAGATCGGTAAAGGCTTGAGACCTAGTGAGATACGATAGTCATTTATCAACTTAGCGAGTTCTTTTTCTTTCTCCGTCAACGTTGCTGCATCAATTGCATAGTTGTCTTTCATTTGTGACCCAGATGATACAGGTGCACCCCCAGTCGATTCAGGTTCCTTTGCATTTGAAGTATCTTGAGAGTTGGATGGTTTGGCTCCAGCGGGAAGTTTACTAGCAATCAATGCTTCTTCCGTAAGAATTTGATTCTTCACTTTTGAAAGATTCGACGCAATCTGCCCGGCTCTTCCTTTATTGGCAGTGAGACTATTGCGAGACTTGGTAATGGAATTTCGATTTTGTTCTACTTTCTTTTTAATCGCAGTGTATCGCTGGTTGATTCGTTCTCTTTCTTTTACAAGTGATTCCACTTTTGCTTGTACTTTTTTATAGTCTGTTTGCAGGGTAGCTAGTTCCCTTTGGTATTTTGCTTTTTGCTGTTTCGTTCCACTTGCTAACGCCTTGTTCTTTTTTCTATACTCTTTGATTTTCTGATTCAGTGAAGAGACTTGTTTTCTTTGCTCTGTCAATTTTGCTTGTATCGCGTCCAATTCTACACGCACTTTTTGCGCGTTTAGCGAAATTGTCTTGCTTTCACGCAGTAACGAATCGAGCTTGGATTGATCATGTTCTATTTGTTGGGACAATTTACGTTCCTCTGTCAGCAACTTTTGTTCTTCCTTCTTGTAGGTATCCAGAGTATTTGCCGCCACTGTCGTTGATGGCGCCAGAAGTCCAAGTGCTAGTAAGCTGAACACAAAAATGATTGCGGATCCTATTCTTCTTCGGTACATACTTCCCTCTCCTTTAAATAAATTTAGTTTACTAACACGATCCACGCCCGTTATCAATCAATTAAACGGGCACCTAACTCTTGTTCCGTGTAACAATATGTAAATCAATCCAAGTATCTATCCACTCTCAATATACCATGAAAATAGAACTAATTATATGAAAACGAATGGAAATGTATTAGGTCTTTTCAAACTAACTTTTTTGACTCCCAGGTTTCCAAATCCCAATGTATCTTGCCTACCTGTCACACTTCTCTATCAAGTTGTAACTGATTTTCAAAAATGTATCTAAATATGGTACAGTCAACTTATGAAAAAATACTTATTCGTTTTAGCAATCCTGTTACTCCTCTTTTTTTCATCCGGTCAATCGTATGAGCAGCAAACCATCGTTCCTACCTTAAAACAATGGCTCCCGAATAAACCGCTAGAAGGCTTACTGTCTCATTTACAAATACCGTATTGGGGCAGAATTGTCTCCGTGGAGGAGCGTGGCTATTATTACTTTGTCGAATTTCTAGTGAGAAAAGCAGCCCACTTCTTCACTTTCGGACTGCTAGCTATCAGTGTTTATTTCGCTCTCCCATCTTCTCGATTCCGGACTCTCTTTGCCCTTCTTGGCACAGTGTTTATTGCCATAGCGGATGAATTTCATCAGTCATTAACAGGCGGAAGAACCGCTTCCGGATATGATGTTCTTTTGGATGCAGCCGGTGCATTCACATGCCTGCTTGTTTTCCGGTTATCACAGGTTGTTCGATTCTTTATTCGCCCCCCCAAAAAACCGCGTTAACCCTAATCAGGGTCAACACGGTTTTCTCTGGCTTGTTATTTAGTCTAGTTTCAATTCATCTTTTATATCGACTTCAATAGTTGAATCCTTCTCTTCCTTCTCCTCTATTGAAGGCAAGATTTCTGCTTCTTCCTCCGGTCGAACGGAAGGAGCTTCTGTCTCTTCTGTGGATTCATTTTCTCGCTGCTGCGCCTCGTATTTCGCCTCTTCAGATGAATCGGTTTCTGTCCCTTCCGTTTCTGGCTCCGCTGTTTCTTCATCCGTGTCAGCTGGATTTCCTTGGCCTTCACCCGGTATTGGTGCTGGTGTTGGTGGTGTTGTTTTCGGTGTACACACGCCGCCGGATCCATTCAACTGTCCCATCGCTTGCACAAGGGCTGCGTCGAGATCAGCTGAAATTTCTGCTTTCTTTGTTGTTGTATCAATCTGTATATTCGCCATTAGACCGGCCGCGTAATCTTGAAGTTCCTGCACCCGCTTTGCTGTCTCTTCTTCTGTGTATCGAGCCAGTTCTTCCTCCGCTTTTTTCATCTCTTCCTGCAAGGCCGCTCTCAACTCTTCCATTAACAGCTCTTTTTCACTAGTGATTGCTTGTTCAAGCTGCTGAATGGATTCAGTCTTTTTCCCATGGAACCAGTTGGTCAGTAGACTCTGAATATCCTGATTGGCCCATACTTTATTCATTCCGCTCCCGAGGGCCACGGTGACAAGGAGGACAGCTGATAATAGAAGTACTCTTTTCAGGGTTTCGTTAGTCTTTTTCATTTTCCTCTTTCCTTTCATACCCAAGAAGGACCCTCTTCATAGAAGGTCCCTCGTTTGGTGATTACTTGTTCATTCCGTTGACTAATGCATCTAATTGAGCTTGGGCTTCAAGTAGAAGCATTTTGCCATTCATCGTAATTATTTTGTCTTGCTCCATCACTAACTTATTGTTCAAGGCCGTTACTTTGCCTCGAAGCTCCACAATCTTCGCATCAATCATTGCTTTAATTTCTTCGATTGTTAGGTCCGTTTCCTTATCCAATTTCGCTTGAAGATCCTCCTTGGCCCATCTAATTGTGTCTTCCAAATCCTTTAGCGCAGCTGCCGTCGTTGCTTTAATATCTGCTTCCATCTTTTCACCTGCTGCTTTTCCTGCATCCCCCGCATGTTTCTTCAAATCACTTTCCGCGTATATCCAAGCATCTTTTCCAGACTGTTCAATTAATCCATTTGCAAATTGGGCAAGGCTATCAAACTGCCCGCTTAAATAAGTTTCAATATGTGCTTTCTGTTCCTTTATCGCATCAATATGTTTATCGCTTTGCTCTTTAACATTTTTCTTGGTGGTATCTCCAACAGACTCTCCTCTGCTATTAATCTTGGAGGTTGCTTCTGCTTTGAGACCATTATATTCTGCCGTCAAACCTTCAATTTTGCTATTACCATAGCTGCCTACTTCTTCTGTTATCTTGTTACTCGCCTTCCCAAACTGCGCATCATACCAAGCCTTTAGATTCGCTCCTGCGTCCGTTGCTCCAAGTACTGCTCCTCCGCCTGCTACAAGTCCGACTACCAATGTTCCTGCGATTACTTTTCCTTTTGCTTTTTTCAACATGTGACTGTCCCCTTTTTCATCCATTTTATTTGGTAAAACATGTGCTCACTCGCTTAATACTTCTTGCAGAATCGATTCGAATTCCAGTTGGATTTCTTCCTCGATATTGCGGTTTGTGACGTATTCTTCAAAGGTTTCTTTTTTCAGTTCGTCTGACGTTGTGTTCATGTCTCTAATGAGAGCATTCTTGTAGTCTTCAATCCCAGTCGTCGTGTCGCCAGTCGTCCTGTCACGGTGTACGGCAATCGCCGTTTCCAAGGCAGTGTTCATTTCCTTAACAAACATCCGATGTTCACTCAGCATCCGAATCAACGCAGTCGCGGTTTCAGCTCCTACACTTTCACTCTTTTCTTTGAATGATTTCTCATACCACTGTGAAATCATCTGAGCTGAGTTGATATTTGCGTAGATCGTTCCAGCGCTTGCAAGAAAAATAATCGAAAACAAAATAACGAATTTCTTCTTCATGGAGTACACCTCATTAGAAATAATCTGGCATAGATAAGATCTCCTCCAACTAGTTATATTGAGCCCCCACTTATGTGCTTGGAACTATTTTTAGTATAGGACGAATATAGAAGGACTTCCTCACTCTGAGGAATACTTTTCCATAACACTTTCGCTACTTGCTCTTCTACTTTAGTGAAAGAGAAGTAAACTTTAGAACCAATCAAGTTGGAAATGAATACTTTTCCCACAATAAACAGTCCTTTATTACTATAAATACCTCTATTTAAGCAGCCGTTGGAATGCACTAACAAATAAGGAGAAAGGTGACTAGGAAAGGTTCAATAGTAGTACGATCACTCTGGATTCAAAAAAGCAAAACCGCTATTCAGGATCTGAAATAGCGGTCTCGCTTCAAAAGGAAAAATTATTGAGAAGAGGAATTAAAATTGCGGTAAATGCGCAGATTTTTGAATAAAATATTTCATTAATTCACAACATAACGGACGAGCCCCATCGCATTCGCATACAGAGCTGCTTGGGTCCGATCGGCCAAATTCAATTTGCCTAATACTTGGCTCACATGTTTTTTCACAGTGTACTCCGTGATAAAAAGCATCTGGGAGATTTCTTTATTGGAAAGCCCTTTCCCCAGTTCAATCAATACTTCTGTCTCCTTAGGCGTTAGTATATCCGTCTTGGCAACCCGTTCGGAATGAATGCCGACTACCTGTTCCAAAATACGAGAATCATAATACGTTCGCCCTTTTCCTACCATCTGTAAGGCATGAACTAACTCTTCGGGTAGAGCTTCCTTGGAAATATAGCCGGAAACCCCTAATTCTTTCGCCTGTTTAAAGCTTTCTTTGTCCGGAGAAGCCGTCAGGACAATAAACTGACAACGCAATCCTTGCTGCTGGATTTTTGCGATGAGATCCAGTCCCGACTCCATACCTAAACTCAGATCAATGATCGCTAATTCCGGCAATTTGTCCGCAATTTGCTTGATCGCTTCCTTACCGTCCGAAGCTTCCCCAACGACCTCGAATTTTTCCAGCTGTTCCAGAACGGCTGCCATTCCTCTTCGGACAACTGGATGATCATCTACAATGACTACTCTCATAGCACAATCACCTCAACTCAATTATTTTCACTCAAATGGAAAAGGCCCAATGATACACGGAAAAATCCGAGTACAATTAGGCCGGTTGCACCACTCACTCCATGCAACCCAGGTGCCCAGATGGGGGTTGCACTTCAACGTTTCCTTCTCTATTAAGCTTGTACTATTAGTATACGCGATGAAATTAGAATATCCTGTCAGCTACTGCGACTGCTCTGCTTCTAGTTTTGTTGCTTTCCCTGCTATTTTGTCGTGCTTCGTCGCAAAACAGGTTTTGGATGGTTTTATTTTTTATATTTTCTTATTATTGGATACGAATAGTTGTTTAGACATACTGGTGTGGACTAATGATTAAGTTATTGAGCTCGTGCAGCTGGTAATACGCTAATCCGCCTAGTCTTTTTCTCGACGAATACCCTGGTGTTTCAGAGGGTTGTAAAACCCTCCATATTTATTCCTCGTTTGCCTTCTCATCTTATAACAACAGTATGAACACGAATAACGGGATTTCGTATATTGTAACTAACAAAATTCTAATTTTGCTGTTTTTTTCTTCTGCAGATTAACTCCTCCTAAATTTCCCATCCCAACTTTTTGAAAGAAGAGACATACTAAGGACTGAAAGTCTTATTAATGCACTACACTATTTTCTTTAACTCATTACACGAAAGGGGATCTAACAATTGAGAAGATCCGGGATATCCGCAGCAATGGCTTTTACACTTCTCGCAGCCTATCCACTCAGCACTGTGGCCAACGATTCGCTTGATCAAGTGATTGCAATGATTTCCGAAAAGGTTGAAGTGGATGCACCAATTTTGAAGACTCAATCTCAAGAAATTGTTACAGCTGAGAAGATGGAGAATAACAATGGAGAGGCCAATACCAAAGAAGTAAAAGAAATCTCCGTAGAGGACTTTATGCGAAATCCAGGTGAGCTTGACTATGAGTTGTCACCAGACGGGGAATATATTTCTTTTAGTTCTGCTTGGGAAAATCGAATGAATGTCTATGTCCAAAAGATGCATGGCGATGGTGAACCGGTTCGAGTAAGCAGCTCAAAAGATCGAGATGTTGCTGCTTCCTTCTGGAAGGATAATCATATCCTCTATCTGAAAGATGAAGGCGGTGATGAAAACTTCCATCTCTATTCATCGAGCTTTAATGGGCAGGAAGAACGGGACTTGACACCATTTCCGAATGTTAAAGTTCAACTGATCAGCCGTTTATCCGGTATTCCAAATGAAATTCTTATCGGCTTGAATAAAGCGGATCCGACGGTCTTTGACGTTTATAAATTGAATGTCAAAACTGGTGACATGAAGCTTGTTGCAAAGAATTCTGGCAGTATTGTGAGCTGGCTTGCGGATCATGACGGCAAGATTCGGATTGCGATCGAAACGGACGGGGTCGATAGCACCGTTCTCTACCGTGCAACCGAGGAGGATGACTTCAAACCGTTTCTTCAAACGAATAAAAGTGACGAGATTTCACCGATTGCCTTCTCTAAAGACAATCAATCCATTTATGCGTTGACCAATAAAGGACGAGATAAGATGGAGTTGGTTGTGTTTGATTTGGATGCTAAGGAGAAACTTCTTTATGCCAATCCACAGGTTGACGTGGAGGACGCTCTCTATGACAAAAAGAAGGATGCACTTCTGGCAACCACGTATGTGACGGACAAACTGCATTATGTGTTCTTCGATAAAGAATTAGAGAACATTTTCAACTATTTGAAGGACGAACTTCAAGTGAGCGAAAGCGAATTAATTCTTGATGACCATAATGAAGATATGACCAAGTTCATCGTCCTCGTAACAAGCGATAAAGAATTTGGTACCTACTATTATTATGACTCGATAACAAAAGAACTAACCAAGTTGACAGAGCTTGCCCCTTGGCTCGACCGAAACGCCATGGCAGACATGCAGCCGATTTCCTACACAAGCCGAGACGGCCTCACCATCCATGGTTACTTAACACTTCCTAAAAATAAGAAGCCTGAGCAATTGCCTTTGATCGTTAATCCTCACGGCGGTCCTTGGGCTCGTGATACGTGGGGGTTCAATCAAGAAGTTCAGCTGCTGGCCAACAGAGGATATGCTGTACTCCAAGTAAACTTCCGCTCCTCGACTGGATACGGTAAAGCCTTTACCGATGCGGGTAATAAACAATGGGGCTTAAAGATTCAGGATGACATTACGGACGGCGTACAATGGGCCATCGATCAAGGTATCGCTGATCCTGACCGCATTGGCATTTATGGAGCTTCGTTCGGCGGCTATGCCACATTAGCCGGCATCACGTTCACACCTGATCTATATGCCGCAGCGGTGGACTATGTGGGTGTCTCTAACATCTTCACATTGCTCGACACGATCCCGCCTTATTGGAAAACCGTTCGCAATGATTTTTACAAACGAGTCGGACATCCAATTGACGATAAAGAACTGTTGGAAGCCATCTCGCCTGTCTTCCACGTCGACAAAATTAAGACGCCTCTTTTTGTAGCTCAAGGTGCGAACGACCCGCGTGTCAATCAGGCTGAATCAGATCAGATTGTGGAAGCTTTGCAGAAGCGAGGCGTGGATGTGGAATACATGCTAAAGGAAAATGAAGGTCATGGCTTCCGAAATGAGGAGAATCGAATTGAGTTTTATCGCGCGATGATTGATTTCTTTGATAAAAATTTGAAGTAACAAAAAACGAAACGCTTGAGGTACACAGCGTTTCGTTTTTTTAGTGTAATCGTTACTTTAATACGCACACAATACCAGCTGTTTCTACACATAATATCACCCAACCCGAACAACAGACCTGCATGCGCGTATTAAACAGGATGACCCGCACATAAACAATCGTCTGCGAGCATAACGACTAATTCCTCCGAATCAACAGCTAACCAAAACAGTCAAATATATTCTCGCCTCTTGTCAAAGACTACTTTCAACCAGCTTTGCATACACAACATATCGCTGCGGCGCATTGCCAATATACCGAAATGGATAACATGTGGACAGAGTCAGCAATTCCTCCGGGGCCGTAGAGCGAATGACCGTTTCATCATTCTCTTCTACAATCTCCGTGCCCACAATCGCATACGTAAACGTGCCATGAGCCATTTTCACGATGATGGAATCTCCGTTTTGCAAATTGTCGAGTCCAGTAAAGACAGTATCCCGATGGCCAGAGAATAAAATCTGGTCTTTCTCTCCAGGATACACGGTGCCTGAGTAATGACCGACTCCCTGCTTCAAAGCGATATCATCTGTACCTTCTACGATGGGAAGTTCTTTGTCCAGGTTCGGAATTTGGAGTATGCCGATCGTTTCTCCGTTTTGGAATGACAGTTCGAGGGTATCTTGTTTTTCAAATATTGTTTTCTCATCCAACAAGGAAGCCATTTTCAAATAATCTTTCGCTTCAGCTAGTGCAGCTTTTTCAGATTGATTAGAGGAGAGCATTTGCATAAGCGCATACCCGATGAGGCACAGGCCTACTCCAAACAAGAGCAAAGCTATTTTCTTTACCAATCCAGCTCACCTCCTCTCCAATCAAAAAAGCTGCACAGTACGGCAGCTTTTTCAACCATATTATTGTGCAACCTTCATCCTTCTAACATACGCGACAACCATGATTGCAATAGCAACTACAACCAATACAGAGCCGAGCAATAAAATATTGAACATATTCGTAGAGGTGGCAGGCAATTTGAAACCGCCTGATGAAGAAGCGTCACCACTGTCAATCCGGGCTTTTGTTACGGCTTGCGAAGAAGCACTTGCTTTCCCTTCCGCTGTAAAGTTCAGAATGAAAGCTGCCTGCAATCCTTGAAAATCGTTTCCAAGATGCTCTGGAAATCGGATGGTAATATCTAATTTCTCTTCGCTTCCGCTCGCCAGGTTTCTTGCAGGCAACGTCGTAAAGGCAGCTAATTTTCCATTATACAATTCTTCATTGCCAGCCTTTACTTCCATCATCAGTTCATTAAACAACTTTTCATCGCCGTTGTTCTTCAGTTGCATGTAGTAGGCAAACTCTTTGTTACCTGCATTAGTGATTGTAAGTGTACGCGGAGCCCAGTCACCTGGCTTCATGTTGCTTACGTCGAACAACGTCTCTTTGGGAGATAGGCTGATGTTGATCTCCTGATTGTCCGCACTATTATTTTCATCAGCCAAAACGCTCGCGATCGGGAATAGTAGAATCCCACAAACGATTAATAGTATGGGAATAATCTTTAAAAGCTTCATTACGGTGCTGTCTCCTTCCATTTCCTACCGTTCGATTCAGGAAGAGGGGTTTCCACCCTCTTCTCCTGCTAAATCTGCCTGTTTCTTGGGAGACAATTCGATTGCGGAAAGTACTTTCCAAATCGTAAACGCGGAATAGATGAGCAACAAGAATCCCGGTATTAATAGAAGAAACGCGCCATTTTTCGACTGTGCGAAGTTGATGAAATAGCCGACATAAGGAACCGTATGGCCTGTATATTCCGCTACGACATTGTCCGAAAGAACCGGGTTCATGTCCTCCCCATTGTTGTTATCCCCTTTTGTCCGGTACAAGACGGAATCTCCACTTTTAACGATATCTGTAATACGGTGGGTAATCAAAATACCCTCTTCCTCTTGAAACGTGATGACATCGCCGGTTTTAAATGCGTTTTTATCCTCAGCTGCTTTCACTACAATGATTGACCCAGTCTGAATGCCAGGCTCCATTGATCCCGACAGAACCGTTTTAAACTGATAGCCAAAAATCTCAGGCTCCCCGCCAGACGCTTTTGATATGACAACGACAGCCGCCACAGTGATCAGCAGCAACATCAAAATTCCCGAAATGATATTATTGACCCACTTCGTCACCTTTTTCGTTACCTTCTGTGTTTTGCTTCTCTTTCTCATCCGAATCACCTTCCACTTTCTGTTTTTGTTCTTTTACTGCTACGTTCTCATCTTCTTTGTTTGCTGGCGTTTGATCTTTTACGGGCTTTTTGTCAGTCGGTTTCTTAGCCTTTTTCTTCTTTTTATTTTTCTTAGTTGTATCTCCTTGTTCATTATCGTCATCCGACTCACTTACGCTTTCCTCATTAGACTCATCATCTTCTCCACTATCCAGATTGGCATCATCAGTGTCATCAGCCTCTTCTCCAGGATCGGTTGCTTCTGTATCGTCTACAACTTTTTCTTTTTCGGCACCTATTTCAGGTTCTTCTGTTTTCTTGCACTCTTTTTCGCCTGTTTTACTTGAATCTGCTTCTTCCTCTTCAACCAGTCTTTCCTCGTCGTGAGTACATTGGTCATTGTCAGAGGCATCTTTAGCGTCGTCCTCTTCCTCCGACTCGCCGTCTTTCTTCCCACACTCGTTTTCTTTCTTGTCGTTCGAGTCAGCTTCCTTCTCACTTTTATCCTGTGCTAGTTCATCTTCGCTCTTTTGATCTTCAGCTGCAGTTTCCTCACCAGGTGCCCCTTCTTCTTTCGATGTTTCCTCAGAACTATCTACATCGCCATTTGGCTCTTCGCTATTTTCCTTGCTTTCTTCATCAGTGCTCTCTTCATCACCACGTTTCCCAACCGTTTCCTCAACAGTTGCAGGATCTTTCTCGACTATTTGAAGAGGCGGCTCTTCTACGTTAGCCTCTTCATCCTCTATTACCTCAATCGGCACTGCTTCTTCCGAAGTCTCCTGAGAACTCTCACCTTCACCATCTAGTTCGGTACCGTTCTCCTCTTCCGTTAAAGCCTCTTCGCCCTTTGATTCTTTCGAAGCTCCCTCATCTTGCTTCTCGGGAGTTTTATCGTTTTGTTTCCGCAAGTCTACGGTTATAATTTCAATCTCTCCGCATTCATTCACAATGACTTGCTGCTCAGTCCAGATACCAGCTGTGATGCCTTGCGAAACTTCCGCTCGGCTGCTCAAAAACGCAGAAGTGCCAGACGACATATAACTAACGCCAAATATGGATAAGTAGCAGATCAAAGCTATCTTAAGATAAAACAATAAAGCGCGATGATTCTTCTTATACCTTCGTCTGCGCTTGCTTTTCAATCCGATCCCGCCTTTCAATTTCATATCGCTGGGTTCCGTAAATACATTCCTCAAAACATAAATAAGGTTATATATTGAGAAATGAATTTAAGGAAGGGCACCTACGGATTGGTGAAATGAAATGAGGGAGGAGAAGGGCTCTCCTCCCATTGTTTTACTTCGCTTGACCTTTTCCTTGTAATGCTTCAAATTCCCATGTTAATTTTAGAGAATCACCTTGGAATTCATTTTGATTCTCTCCATTATCAATGAATTGAAATTGAACAACTAGATCGTCAGAATCCCCCGCTTTCAATCCTCCTATTTCTTCAATACGGGGAATAAACACTTTGTTAGCAACAGCATCGGGGGTCATATTTTTCAAATCAAAGAGAGTAGTCTCAAAAACAACTAAATCTTTATCTAAAATTGGTCCTAAAGCTGATTTATCTACATTCCACATGAAATTCACCTGAATATATTTCCCGAAATCATCAACATTGTTCCCCTCTTTGTCTGTGACTTCATAATTTGTTTTCAGCAGCACTTTGGCAATATCAAGAGATCCATCGTTTTTCAGCTTAAAGGATCTATTCATCCAATCGCCCGGCTTAATATTATCAACATTTATTATTTCTTGAGGATTTAGTGATAAATTCAATGTTCCTGCTGCAAACGTGTTTGTGCTTGTTTCCACATCATTGAAATAAGCATACGTTCCTCCGCCAATCATACTTACAGCCAAAGCACCCGTTGCGATACCCATTGCTAACTTCTTTTTAAGATTCATACTTATTAGCCTCCCTAAGATTCCTAGTTTTTGTTTTCTTACAATCCATCCATCTTTCTCGCAAGTAAGCCAAAGTAGTTTCATGTACCATTTCATAGCCTGGCAGTTAGTTTAGCTCCTAATAGTTACTATTAGTCCCAAGTAGACTCTATATCCACTCAGAGGAGCAATTGAATCTGATCTACTTATGCCATGTACCGTCATCAACGTCACAAGCATTCTTGTAGTATCAATCTTGACATAGGATCACCTTCTACAGACCATCTCCCCCTTTGGACTTCGCTTCATTCGCTATGAGAATGGAACTACGTTTAGTATAAACAGCCAGAAACTATTTCTCGCACCTCCAATGGGTAATTTTTGGCTTCTTCCCATTCGTCTTTCGAGTGACGCTAAAGGCACACTTTCGTGCCATTCCATTTTCTGTTTATTCATGTAAACTATAAGTACTAGTCCATTTGAAGTGCAGAATGGACAAAAAGAGACGAAATGAACCAAAAGCAATCAAAAATAGATGGTTCGCGCTTCTAATAAACTGACAAGTTCCGCAACAAAGACAACTTATACTTAATATGTAGAAACAAATGACTAGTGGGAGACTAGGAACTACATCCTCTATCTGGGCACCTGGGATGTAGGGAGTCAGTGGTGCAACCGGCCTCATTACATAAGGACGTCCGATAAAAACGTCCTTCAATCTTGAGTAAGGGGGCTCTCTACATTGATGAAAGTAGTAGTGGTAGATGATCAAACGCTCATCCGAAAAGGCATGGTCTCCATACTGTCCATGCATGGCACAATCGAAGTTTGCGGTGAAGCAAGAAACAAGCAAGAAGCACTTTATCTGATTGAAAAAGAAAAACCCGATTTGGCGATTGTAGATTTTCAACTAGAAAATGAGAGTGGAATGGATGTCATCACAGAAGCGAGGCAACTTGGGGAAACCTGCAAATTTGCCATCCTGACGCACTCCACAGATGCACTGACTTTTCAGCATGCTAAATCAATGGACGTGGATGGTTATATTTCAAAAGATGCCTATCCAGAGGAATTAATTTATGCGGTTCACGTCATTCAAAGAGGAAGGAAGTATTACGATCCAGACATTATCGATCTGTTACTTGAATCCCAAAAGAATCCCCAGTTAGATGATAAGAATATCGCTCAACTGACTTCTAAGGAAAAAGAAGTATTAGAAAAAATCGGTATGGGTCTGTCGAATAAACAAATTGCGGCTAACTTGTACATTACGGAGAACACAGTCAAAAAGCATGTCAGTCAAGTATTGGCCAAATTGAACCTTGGGGATCGCACTAAGGCTGCGCTTTATGCGAATTATACGGGGTTGGTGCCTGCTAGGCATGATGTTTTGATATAAATTTTGAATTCTAAATTCTAATTTATACCCTTTCAACTTCTATATACTGCTCTCGCCCGGTATACCTTATAGTGCCTACGCTCAAAAGTGTAGGCACTATATTTTGTTGTTAAATAATATCAGCGACTCGAATGATATGATTTCTCATTCATTTGTTTATTTCAGCTCCTTTCCCTAAAACCAAATATATTCCTCTGTATTTTCTGTTCATATGATTATAATAATAAACTCAAAATACATCTATTTAATAGAGAATACAGGGGACTAACTTAAAGAAGTCTTACAAGGTTATTTACTTCCTTGGACTAATATAGGTTCTTGTCCATTTGTCCGAGATACCATGCCGGTTTCCACTAATACGGTACTGTATCGCAAATAAAATGGATCCTTATACTATTCTAGCCTAAATTGTTGATCTAGAAAAAATAGATAGTTACTATTGTAGAAATCTAAGTAGAAAGTTATTGAAGTCATACAGTTCAGAAGCTGATTTCTAAGAAGTTAACTGCTGTGGATTGGTAAAGACTTAGACAGAAATAAAGAAAAACAGCCAACCGTCCCGAAGGATAGTTGGCTGTTCTATAATTCAGACCATTTATCTGAATTGTGTTGGTGACTTGCACCATTTATTAATTATTTCTTAATTGTTACAGGAACTGTAACTGTTTGACCTGTTACTTCAGGAGTAACAGTGACAGTTGTAATAGCTGTTGTAGTTGGAGCAGCTACCACTGCTTCTTGTGCAGTAGTCAAAGTGATTACAACTTTTTTACCGTCATCAGAAAGCACAGCCTGTGAATTATTAATTGCTGTTGTAGCACCGTCATTTAGAACAATACCAGTGAATGCCGTAATGGCTTCAGAGAATGTTAAAGTCAATGTTCCATCAACAGCTGGAGTAGATGCAGTAGCACCACTTAGTGTAATTGTCTTACCAAGTAACTCTGATGCTGATTCTGTACCAGCAAATCCTGCAGCCGTAGCAGTAAGTGAAGTAGAAGTATCATTAGTAATTGCAGTTGCTACATTTGCTATAGTAGCTGCTGCATCAAGAGTTCCATTTACAGCATCAGAAACTGGAAGAATTACTTTTAGTGTTTTTGATGTTCCATCATAAGATGTAGTAACAGTATTACCAACAGTTGTAGCTTTTTCAAATACAACTTTAACACCGTTATAAGCAGTATCTCCTGCTGCTGATTCAACAGTTAAGGTATTTGCTGGTGTTGTGGCATTAGTATAAACGCCTGTTGCTTTGGCTCCAGTAACTGCTGCTGATCCAGCTGCATAAGTTGCTGTTGCTGTAATTTTAATCGCAGCTGCTACTTTATTTTCCAATGAAGCTGCTGTGAATGTAGTTCCACCTTGTAGATCTGAAAGAATTGCTGCCGCCATAGTATCTTTATCAGCATCAGTCAACTTTTCATAAGACGGATATCCAGCCAATGCAGCTTTAACTTGGTTTAATGTTGTAGCGCTATTTACTGCTGAAACAACATTCGAGTAACCAGAAGTTAGAACATTAAACGTCAATTTGCCTTCAGCATCTACTGTAACAGAAACTTTGGAAACGCCAGCTGTAATTTCTTTAACAAATGCAGCTTGGGTTACTTTGCTTCCTGCAATCTGATATTCTTTTGCAGTAGCATAACTATAAACAACACCATTGATTGTTAGAACTTTATTAGTTGTATCAATGCTTGAAACTGTACCAGTAATAGGTGCAGAACCATATTGTGAGAACTTAAGGTTCAATGTTTCTGTTGTTGGTAAAACAACGCCAGCTCTTGAACCTGTAGCATTGATAGACACTGAAGACGGATCTGCTGCTGAAACTCTGATAGAAGTATCAACATTTCCTGCTGTAATTGTTTCTTTAACTGTACCAGTCGTACCAGCTAGAATTGTTTTTGTACCAGCAGATGTATTAACAGTAACATTACCTGTACCTGCCTTAATTTCAAACGAAACTACTGTATCTTGAGTGTAAGAACGTGGTTTGTAGTTTTGATCAACTAATGTGTATGTTGCAGTTGCAACTTCACCAGCAAGATATGGAATTGTTCCGCCAAAACCATCATCTAAATCAGCGTTATATGTTACTTCATTTACGAAGTATGTGATTTCACCAGTTGCTTGAAGATCGTTAGCATCTAATCCAGCAGCGTCACCATTTTCGATGAATACGACTGGTGAAACATAAGCGTTGACAGATTTAGAAGCAACAGTAAACGTCACTTGCCCATCTTTACCAACTTTCAAATCATAGTATTTATATTTTGCATCAGAGGTATAAGCAGCCTCGTTTCCATCTTTATCTAAAACAAATACGGATGGTGTTGTATTAGGAAGTGCAACACGTACTGTTGTTCCTGGAGATGCAACTTTACCATCTTTATCTGTATAAGTTGCAGTATAGTTACGTCCACCAGTCTCAACATCGTTTAACCAGATTGCTGCATTAGAGCTACCAGCTGCTTCTAATTTCAAACCAAGTTCATGCTTAAGTTCAAACTTAACTGTAGCACCTTTATCTTGCAAAGCAGTTTTTGAATAAAGTGGAACCTTATTCAAATTAGTTGTATTTGTTGCAAAACCATACTCACCTGAATATACGATAGGTGTTACAGTTGCGTTCTTTCCAGATACAACTAAGTTTGCTTTACCGTTGCTGTCTAATTTAACAGCTGTTACTGCAGTACCGCCAGTTGTGTATTGATAAGGATAGCTTGCATTTCCAAGAAGGACATTTCCGTTCTTATCAACAACATAAGTTGTTACTCCTTCAACTGTAGCTTTTCCTTCAGCCTTGTCTGGAGTAACATTCAAGTTCTCTTCAAATGCTACAAAAACGTATTGACCTGCTTTTCCAGGTGCATTGATTTCGTAAACTTTTTTAGCACCGTTTACAAGTGTGTTACCTTCTGAAGCTTCAGTGATTGTTAACTGTTTTGCATTTGCCCAGTAAACTTTACCTACTGAAGATTTGTCTGATTTTTGAGTAGCATAAGCTGTAACATTGTCATCAATTGCATAGTAACGTGTGTAAGTATAAGAAGCTACACCTTCAGCGTTAGTATAAGCAACAACTTCAATTTTCTCGTTCAATTGATTGTTTGCACCATTAGCGATATTGAAAGTAACTGGAATACCATCTTTCTTTTCGCCTGCTGCAACTTCAACTTTAGCTTGTACTGTTACATCTTTACCAATTGTACCTTGTAGTGAAGGAGTTGTAATTTGGATAGATGTTGGGATAACCGCAGTTGCTCCGATGAATGAACCCAATTCTTTATCATTTGCAGACACTTTGTAAGTTTCGCCAGCTTTTTGAGGAGCTGTAGTCAATACTACAGTGTTTGCATCAGTTTGCTTGATAACTTTGTTTGTGATATCAAGGCCTTCAATTTTGAAGTTAAGTGCTGCAAGATCTTCTACCTTTTCAACAAATTTCACTTCAACGTGTGTGTTGTTAATAGCTGTAATAGAAGCTACACCTGCAACTGTTCCAGTTACTTTTGAAAGATCAGCTTTCAAGAAGTTGTGAAGGAATGTAGCAAAGTGTCCACGAGTTGTAGTTGCTTTAGGGTTGAACTGAGCAACTGTTGTGATGTCGAAGAAATCTAGAACATCGATAGCAGTGCGTGCTTCAGATTTAGCAGAGTTACGGTCTGTTACTTCTTTTTTGAAGTCTTGACCTTCAACGTATTCTACTAGATTGATATCATTAACTGTGTCAAACGCGCGAACAAGAACTACTGCCATGTTTTCACGAGTGATGTCGTCGCCAGCAAGTAGGCGGCCGTTGCTTCCGTTGAATACGCCGTTGTCTTTAACAACTGCAGCATATTTCAAAAGCTCATCGTTAGAAGAAGCAGTCAAGTCAGAGAAACGCATATTTGTTTTGTAGTCTCCAGGTACTTCGTAGCCTTCAGAGACAAGCCATTTACCCATCAATTTAACAACGTCAGAACGTGTCAAAGTTTTGTTTGGCTTAAAAGATCCATCTTCGTAACCTGTGATTACGCCAGCATCAGATAGTGCGTCGATTGCTGCTTCGTGTGTGTTCCCTTTTGTGTCAGAAAATGTTTTCGCGCTTGCAACGGGTGCAACTGCAGATGCTACTAGAGCAGCTGATGCAGCGCCAACTACAAACTTACGATACTTCGTTGGTTGGTTAGCCATTGAATAATTTCCTCCTCTTATTGAAAAAAATAATTTGTCAACTACCCCACGGCAAAATGGAAGTAGAAGGCATTACACAATAAAGTATAGATATTCACGGCTTGGATGTCAATTACAAATTAGTAATGTTCCAGATTCATAGAGTAGAAATGCTCTGAATTTATCCGCCGCTTCTACTATTCTATCGTATTTCAAATATATATCAAGTATTTCTATGTTTTTTCTGTCGAAGTTAGTAGGTTGTGTTTTTTGACATAGATTTGTAGTGCTTGTCTTCGTATTGACGTTATGCAGGAAAGATCAGGAATATGACTGGAATAATAAGTATTTGGATCTTGGGGGAGTTAATTATGGGCATGCAAAAAGCCTGGAACAGATGGGAGCTGTTCCAGGCTTTTTGTGCGGTCAACCAACCGTTTTCGTCCTGCGTGGCGTTTGTTATATATGCTACAGAGGAAATTATCCTTACACTTACGTATTCTATCATCCTATTTAGTAGATTACAAGTATGGTTTTATTTTTTTCCTGTTAGAATTTCTAATAGAAATTTTGGAAGGACCATTTGCCTTTTAAGGCGGCTTGGTTCCTTCAATAGACGGTACAGCCATTCGGCACCGACTTTTTGGAAGGCGGCCGGTGCACGTTTAATGTTGCCGGCGAGCACGTCGAACGATCCGCCGACTCCTTGGTAGAGAATCGGATGAAGCTGATCCCGGTATTGTTCGATCCATAGTTCCTGCTTCGGGGAGCCCATGGCGACGAACAGGATATCCGGTTTTGCTTCGTTGATCGTCTGAATCACTTTATCCGTATCCTTTTCGTAGCCATCTTGCGTGCCGGCTACGATGAGATCCGGGTAGGTTTCCACTAGTTTCGCGGCTGCCTGGTCAGCTACGCCTGGTTTGGCGCCATATAGAAAAATGCGTTTACCAGTACGTGCCGCTTCCCTTACGACGCGGTCCATCATGTCGACGCCCGTGACACGAGAGCGGATGTTGCCTTTTTTCATTTTTGACGCAATGATGACGCCGATCCCGTCCGGAATTTGGAATTCCGCACGGTTCAGCAACGCCTTCAGTTCGGGATCGTCTTTCGCCTTCATGAGTTTCTCAGGGTTGATGGCGACGACGAGTGATTTCTTTTTGTCTTCAATGTTTTGGAAAACCTTCGGGATGAGTTCGTCATAGCTTTCCGTGTTGACACTGACGCCTAGTATTTGTTCTTTCATCTTAGCTGAAGACACCTGCCGGAGAGCCGTCGCCGAGCTTGTAGTAATGGAAGCCTGCTTGCTCCCATTTGTTCCGGTCCAGTGCGTTTTTCGTATCCAAAATAAACGGCTTCGGTGTTTTCGTTACAAGATGGTTCGGGTTCAGTTGTTTGAATTCATCGTGATCCGTCGTCAGGATAATCAAGTCGACGTCCGCCAATGCTTCTTCCAGTGTATCCTTTTGTGTTGCGTGCTTCGCGTTTTTGATATGAGGATCAAAAGACTTCACATCGATATCGCGAGCTTGCAATTCTTTAATGACAGTAAGCGACGGGCTTTCGCGCATGTCGTCGACGTTGCCTTTGAATGCTAGGCCAAGTACAGCGACTTTGCCGTCTTTAATGTTTTGATCATCAAGCAAGCCCTTCGTTTTTTCTGCAACAAATTCCGGCATGCCGTCGTTTGTAAGACGGGCTTTATGGATGATTTGCGCTTCTGCCGGGTTCAGCTCTACGAGGAACCATGGGTCAACTGCGATACAGTGTCCGCCGACACCAGGCCCTGGCATGTGAATGTTTACACGCGGATGGAAGTTCGCGAAACGGATTGCTTCCCAAATGTCCACGCCGATTGTTTCAGCGATTTTCGCAAGTTCATTAGCGAACGCAATATTGACGTCACGATAGGTGTTTTCCATTACTTTGACGAGTTCCGCAGTCGTTGCGTCTGTCAAATGGATTTCTCCTTGGACGAATGTTTTATAAAGATCTTTCGTCATTTGCGCAGATTCCGGCGTAATACCGCCGACGATCCGGTCGTTGTTTACGAGTTCTTCGAAAATCTTGCCTGGGATGACGCGCTCCGGCGAGTGGGAAACAAATAAGTCCTCGCCCAGTGTCAGGTTTGATTTGCGAAGCTCCGGCAGCATAATGTTTTCGACAGTTTTTGGTGGAACCGTCGATTCCAAGATGACGAGTGCGCCCGGCTTCACAAATGGCACGATGGATGCCGTTGCCTGGCGGATGTATTCTAGGTTTGCTGTGTTGTCCGGATTGATCGGAGACGGGACGGCGACGATGTAGACATCGGCTTCGACCGGCGTCGTGGAAACGGTGAATTTCCCTTCGTCGATTGCACGCTCGAGACGTTCCTGGAGTCCGTTCTCTTCTATATGTAATTGCTTATTGGCAATCATGTTGACAGCTGTTTCGTTAATATCGACACCATGTACTTGAACGCCGCTGTTGGCGAACATGACGGCTGTCGGTAGGCCGATGTAGCCGAGGCCGACAACGCAGATTTTCTTATCCATTGGTATGTTCCTTTCTTTGTGGGACTGCTTTTGCGGCTTATTCACCGCTTGTTGGATTCCACATTACACAGTAGATGATTATAGCATAGCGGACGGGCCTGAACCAAGTGTTTGGTCCACACCCGCCCTATAGTAAACGTTATTGCACCGTAATTTGTGAATAGACACCTTGCTTAGTTGTCCGTCCGGATGTGGCTGGCAGACCGGGATGGACGACGAGCATGTAAGTGCCGCCACGCTGCATCTTTTTCACTGGCGTTATTTCAAGCTGGCCGTTTTTGTTCATGCTTGTCTTCACCGGAACCGCAACGCCCCCCATTTTCACGAGTTCTACCTTATTGGACGTCTGAGTTGCGCGAAGGTTCATCGGCTGCGTGAAATGGAGATAGAACGTTTTAGCGGCCGCCACTTTGTCGAGTGCATCGAGCGGTTTGTATTTCTTGCTGGCAAAGTGATCATGCAGGAGCCGTTCATGGATTGTCGTCAGCTCTTTGCCAGGTTTCGTTTCGATCGTCGGCTGCACTCCTTTTTGGTGAATCTTCGTCTTTTTCGGTCCAGTGAACTCACCGACTGTCAGTTTCAAGGCACTGCCGTCCTCGAATTCAAAGAAGGTCTGGATGGTTCCCTTCCCTTTCGTCTTTTCGCCGACAACAGTTGCTGCGCTCTGGTCGATAACGGAAGCCGCCACGATTTCTGAAGCGGAAGCCGAGTATTTATTGACAAGAATGTAGGTCTGTTTCGGGAATTTCACTTTGGATGGGATTGGCTTCACCATTTGGCTGCCTTCCCGCGTTGTGACGTAGTACGCGTCTTTCACGCCCTCGAAATGACCGAGGAATTTTTCGGCGCTATCTACGTAGCCGCCACCATTATAGCGGAGGTCGAGAATTAATTTGGTCGCGCCTTGCTTTTTCAGGGCGAGCCATTGGTCGATGATCTCCTGATTCAGCTTGGCGGAGAACGTTTGGATTTTAATGTACCCGATATTGCCGTACAGCATGGAAGAAGAAATGGCAGGCTCGTCCAGATGTACAGCCGCTACATCATCCGCCCCTACTGCCGCCATGTAGAAGGTGTATTCGTCCGGCGAGAGGTAGCGCGAGTATTCGTCGAGCGCGTCAATCACTTCATCGACGGTCTTCATCGAGTCGAGGTTGTCCGGGATTTTGCCGTAATAATAGTTTTCAACGAAGAATTTGATGTCGTCGACCCGTGCCGCTTCAGCAGCCGGGGAGAATAGTAATATGGCAATGAATGCGAATAGAATGGCTTGCAGTTGTTTCACGCCGGTTCCTCCTTATCATATAGACCTTGTTATTGATTATACCCGCTTTGCTGGTTTAAAGACATGTTAGAGGAAAATAGTTTGGTAGAATTAGCAATTTTTCTGTGAGGAGAAGGTGAAAGGAGAGGAAGCAGCATGTGCCGCCCCCTTCCCTGTTTTATTTCGCTGAAAAGATATGGACCCAATATGTCGTGCCGTCTGCGTCTTTCGCAAAGCCGGCGCCAATGTTAGTGAACTTCGATTGCATGATGTTGTCGCGGTGGCCTTTGGAGTTCATCCACCCTTCGACTGCTGAACCCGGAGTGGTGTAGCCTTTCGCGATATTCTCTCCGTAGGCAGTCCAGCTGTATTTGTACGTATCAAGCATCGTGCCGACCGAGCCGTATGTTGGGGACATGTGGGCGAAGTACTTGTTCTTCACCATATCCTCAGCTTTCATCTGGGCGAGTTTGTTGAGCGCGCTGTCTACTTTCAATGCGGTCAGCTTTTGGGAAGCTCGTTCTTTGTTTACTAGATTAATGGTGTCGGCCGCGAATGTGTCATCTTTGACGGCTGGTGGCGGCTCAGGAGTCGAGTAGATCTTATCGACATAGCGCTGCTGCGTTTTATCGTAATAGATTTCCCCGGATTTGCGCTTGGCGTCGAAGTCCATAGCGCGCTTGACGAAGGCAGCCATTTGGGCGCGGGTGACGTGGTCATTCGGCTTGAACGCTTCCCCTTCCGCAGTCGTTGTGATCCCGAGTTCTGCGATTGTAATGATGTATCCTTTATAGCCGTTCAGCCGATTCACGTCCTGGAAGGAAATCAGATCGTTGTCATCGACGATAATGTCGTAGGCGAGGGAGATGATCTTTGCCATCTGTCCGCGGGTGAGCGGCGCGTTTGGGTTGAAGTTTTCGCCGTTGTTGAAAATCCCACGTTCTGTTAGCGCCCGGATATGCTGGTAGGAGCCGTGCGCCGGGGAGACATCTTGGAAATCCGGCTGGAAGTTTGCCGACGGTTTCATGCCGGTTGCGAGCGCGATGATTTTAGCCGCTTGGGCACGGGTGACGGGCTGGTTGATGCCGTAATTTCCATCGGGATAGCCGCCGAGCACTCCTTTATCAGAGAGGGCGTCGATTGCTTCATATGCATAATGATTTTTCGGAACATCTTTGAATGTCGCGGCTTGCGCAGAAGTGGTGAGCGTTGCAAGTGCAAGAGTTGCTGCGAGTGCGGTTGCTGAGATTCGTAGTTTCATACGTCTGCCTCCTCTTTTTCTGTAATTATACTAGATTTGAGGGGAATTAGTAGAGTAAAAAAAGCCAGGGTTAGCCCGGCTCTTTTGTGATAGATTCATGATTTTGTTTTCTTTTTCGTAATTCTTCCGCCGCGCCGGAGCCGAGGATGACACCGATAATAATGAACAGGAAGCCCACTAGATGCCGCCCGGTGATGACTTCTCCGAGGAAGATAGCAGATCCGAGGAGCCCAAACAAGGTGTTCAAGTTCATAAAAATAGCGGCTTTCGCTGGCCCCACCTTCCCGACGGAGTAGTTATACAGCATGTGCCCGACTGCCGTCCCGATCATGCCGCTGGCGGCAAAGGCAATCCAAAAGCGCGGCGGTGCCGAGGCAAATGCTTTGATCTGTCCGGGCTCCTGAACGTAGCTGATGAGCATAAGCAGGAAGCTGCCAACGACGAGCATGTACGCGGTGAGCAACCTGGGATCCAGTGTCCTTGCCGCTTTCGCGATGATCATAAAGGAAAGCACTTGGGCGAGGATGCTGAAAAAGATGAAGGCATCCCCGAGTGCGAGGCCGCTCACCCCTTCCCCGCCCGCGAGGACGACGGAGCCGATGCCGGCAAACCCGATTACGGCACCGATCCACTGGATTTTGGACGGGTTGTTGCGCAAAAGTAGTGCGGTAAAGATGGCGGTCAGCACTGGCCCCATGCCGAGGATGAGCCCCGTGTTCGTTGCGGACGTGCGGGACAGGCCGACGCTCATGAAGTAATGGTGCAGGACGACGTTGAGCAGCGCCCCGCCGAGTATGTAGAGCCATTCTTGTTTCGTTGGCTTGCGTACTAGTTTTAGAGGGGTGAGGATGGCGAATACGGTAATGCCCGCGAGCAGAATGCGGAAGGAGGTCATGGTGACGGGATCCATGAAGCCGACCAAGTATTTGACGAGGGGTAGGTTGAGTCCCCAAATGAGCATGACGGTGGTGAGGAGCATGTAGATTTTGAGCATGGGGCGCGCCGCCTTTCGTGTGGTGTTTGGGTTGATTATACAGGATGGGGTGTGGGGTGGGAAGGTTTGGTTTTTTTGGGATGGGTTTTGCGGAGTGAGTTGGATGGTGAAGTAGTGGTGGTGGAGTTTATGCACGGGTATGGAAGCGTTATGCTCGGGTATGAGACTGGTATGCGCGGGTGTCAGATCGGTATGCGCGGGTGCGAACCGGGTATGCGCGGGTGTGGGATTGGTATGCGCGGGTTGGAGTACGGTATGCGCGGGTACGGGCCGGGTATGCGTGGGTGCAGTAATGGATGGCGTGTGAGGACTCGCGGGAGGATGATTTGTTGGAGAATTTATCCTTCGCATAGAATGGTTTTGACAAACTAGGGTTGATTAATAGAGAAACTAGATTTGGTAGATGCTTTCGAGATTTGAAGGAGGGAGATGTGCGGACGGGCTGGTGTTTTGACAATCTAGTGGTTGAATAATAATTATTAAAAAGCGGATCCCCCGAGTGATAGGGAATCCGCTTTTCATTTAAAACTGATACGCCTCCCGTTTGACTGCCAGGCTGCCGATGATATAGGCGGCGAGTGACAGGAGGACGGGCAAGGTGACGGTGTGAACGCCGAGCAGGTTGCCGTTCGCCGTGTTGTAGAAATGGATGGCGATGTAGGCGGCGATGCCGGTAACCATGCTGAAGATGGCGCCGTATTTATTGCCATATTTCCAATACAGTCCGAGGACGACTGGCCAGATGAAGGCGGCCTCGAGTCCTCCGAAGGCGAACAGGTTCAGGAAGATGAGCAGCTCGGGCGGCTGCAGGGCGAGCAGGAAAACGATGATGCCGAGAATGCCTGTGACGCCGAAGCTCATGCGTTTGACCGTTGTTTCGCTCGCTTCCGGTTTGATGAAGTTTAAGTAGACGTCCTTGACGATGGCTGAACTGACGAGCAGCAAGAGCGAATCGACGGTGGACATGATCGCGGCCATCGGAGCTGCCAGGACAATGCCGGCGAGCCATGGCGGCAGGACTTCGAGCGCGACGAGCGGGATGACCTTGTCACCGACATCGATGCCCGGCATGATGGGACGTGCGAAGACGCCAATCAGGTGCATATTGAGCATGATAAAGCCGGTGACAATCGTGCCGATGACGAGTGCCCGGTGCATGGCGCGAGAACTTTTGTAGCTCATGGCGCGGACGGCCATTTGCGGAAGTCCGACGACCCCGACGCCGACGAGAATCCAGAAAGAGGAGACGTAGGCGGCGGTCAGCGTTCCGTCTGCTCCGTACGGCGTGACGAGACGCGGGTTTTCATTGAGTAAATCCTGCATGATTGCCGGGACGCCGCCACCCGCGATGATGACACCGATGAGTAGGACGAGTGTGCCGACGACCATGATAGCGCCTTGAACCGCGTCGGTGAGCGCGACCGCACGAAACCCGCCTATCGTCACATAGACGAGGACGGATATCGCAAAAATGAAGAGCGCCGTCGTGTACTGGAGCCCGGTGAGCGACTCAATGAGCCGTCCCCCGCCGACCCATTGCGCGGTCATCGCGGAAAATAGAAAGACGATGATTGCGATGGCGGAAAGAATGGCGACGAGCGGGCTGTTGTAACGAGCTTTTAGAAAATCGATCATCGTGACGGCGTTATATTTGCGGCCGAGGATGGCGAATTTCTTTCCTAGGATAAGCAAGACGAAATAACCCGTGACGACTTGGGTCATGGCGAGGAGGATCCACCCGAAGCCGACCGTGTAAGCAGTGCCGGGTCCCCCGAGGAAACTGGAGGCACTTCCGTACGTGGCCACCATCGTCATGGCGAGAACGAAACCGCCGAGTTCCCGTCCGCCGAGGAAGTATTGCTGCAGGAAGCCCCCCTCCCCGCTCATTTGTTTGGAGGCGATGAAGCCGATTGCGAATATCCCGATTAAAAAGATGACGAGCGGGATGATGACTTCGATATTCATTGTTTTGCCGGCCCCTCCTTTGGTTGGTCGATGCTGCTTGGATCCGCATCGAGCGGAACTTCTTTTAGGACAAATTTCGTAATGATGATGACGAGAATGCACATGATGATGAAGCCGAGCACGCAGCTATAGAAGAACCAGTCAGGCAAGCCCCAGATATAGGTGTACTCTTCCGGCGGGCGCGAGCCGAGTCCGTAGGCGAAGCCGAACCACCAGATGAAATTGAAGATGGCGAGTGCGATGCCGATGATTGCTTCCCTATGCGCGATTTTAAAGCGCGGGTCGGTCGCTTGGGCGGGGTTCGTTTGTTTGCGGGTCATGTCGTTGCTCCTTTCTGTTTGAATTGGGTATGGTGTGGTGCAGCGTTTTACTGTTTCTGGTTGATTTTTATGGTCTCTGGGTTTGATTATACAGGATATGAAGGGGTTTGGGAGAGGGATTTTTGTGGGTTGGTTTGTGGGTGGAGGGGTTTGGATTGGTTATGCGCGGGTGTGGAGGATTTATGCGTGGGTGGAGGGTTGGTATGCGCGGGTGCGGAGGGGGTATGCGCGGCTGCGGGACCCGTATGCGCGGGTGCGTGAACCGTATGCGCGGCTAGTTTCTTCTATTAGAGTTAGTTAATTCGCGCTGAATGATTTTGACATACTAAAAAACGCTCCCAGCAACGGAGCGCAACGAGTCTTTGGAGGATATGTGGAGAACATTTATAGTAGCTTTCGTCTCTTTTCTTCCTCTCCCCTTCTCTATTCCTTCCGAATATAGTAAGCAGTTTTACGTTTACCTACAAGTTGCACGCCACTTCTTACTAGCATTCTTCTAGCAATATGCCGATTGGGCGCACCAACAAAATTGCAGAATTGCTGATTCGTCAGTTTATGGTCCATTAATAAGAACCAATCTACTATGGCTTCGGTATGCTCAGCTCTATTACGATAGCGACATTGTGGGCAGTGCCATGCCTCTTTGATCCAATGCATGCCCGTGTGATTGCACTTCGGACAATGGATACCAGGTTTTATTTCTTTCGAATCTAGCTTGTATGTTTGTACTAGTGGGGTTGGGGTGAATGGGCAATCGTTTTGATTCATCGTCTGCGCGATGTTGTGAAGTTGACGGGTGGATATGAGCTGTTTGACTTCGAGCTGCCTTAAGTAGATCGGAACTTCATATGTGAATAGAATATCTACGGGGGATTTGGCTTCTATCACTAATTCATTTTCGTATGCAAAGACGACCAAGCAACGAACAGGCATTTTGATTCCCCGCTCAAGCATCCATTTTTTCAGCAATTGCGTTTTCCGTTCCAGTTCCGTAACGGGATTTCGCATCGTAGTTCGCTCGCCTGTCGGGGATTCTCTAATGAATTGCAGCGGATTGGGTTTGACAATGACTCGACCTGCAATGTTCTTGATTTCCGAGAGGATGACTTCACCAGGGGTAATTAGTATTGAGTCCATTTGAAAGTAAATGCCATCTTGTCGCAGTGTGACATCATGCAGTATGGCGTGTGAATAGTCGGGTTTGAACTCAATTAGGTATTTGTCGTATTCCAGTTCTCCGGCGTACCCTGCTTGGCGTTCGTATTTGTGCTGGGCGATTTGCCGTTGGAGCGGGTGATTAAGGGGAAGTCGCCGCTCCAGAGCCAGAAGAGCTTGTAATCTAGTAGGCATTGTCCGTTTTTTGTATATCATTCGATTCACCTCCCTCTCTTATAGTTTAATAGTTGTTTATATTGATTGGAAGGGTTTGGATGAAGCTCGAATTATCAGGGGCTGTTTTGGGGCAAAACGAAGTTTTCACGGGCATTTCGGGGGCAAATCCTGGATTTGAACGTTCCATAAGTTTTAATAGTTTTATTGTTTTCATATTCAATTCGCGGATTTGGGATAATTTGTTGATACTGCTATGTCGCGAGGAATGCATTTGACCATTTAGGGTTTGATTCATAGGGGACTATTATTAATGAGTGGTTTGTGGAGTTTTCGAGGTTGAGTATGCGCGGGTGGACACGTGTTATGCGCGGCTTTTGGTTCGGTTTGCGCGGGTATGGGATGGTTATGCTCGGATTTTGAAGAGGTATGCGCGGGTGCGGGGTGGGTATGCGCGGCTAGCTGGAGTTTATGCGCGGCCTGGCTTGTTGGAGACAGAGAATTGGTTCGCGGGTGGGTAATATGGGGACGTATTTACTCCTATATGTAAATAAAAAACCAACGAAGGTTCCTCAGGCGGTGTGAGGGTCGTTGGCGTTGGTGCAGTATTGGTAGATGGCGGCAGTTGCGAGACAGTCGCCGATTGCGTCGTGGGCGTCGTGTTCGAGCTGCAAGTATTTTGTGAGTGTTGTCAGTTTGTGATTCGGTGTGGCCGTGATCGTTTTGCGCGCAAGTTTGACGGTGTCGATTACGGTATAGGCCGGGATTTCGATGCCTTCTAGGTTGTCGAGAGCGTAAAGGAAGCTCATGTCGAAGGCGGCGTTGTGCGCGATGATCGGCAGGTCGTCGATAAATTCGATGAGGTCGCCGATTTTATTTTCAATTGTCGGGGCCCATTCGACCATTTCGTTCGAGATGCCGGTGAGTCGTGTGATGTTGGGCGGGATGTAGCGCTCTGGATTGATGAACGTATTGAAGTATTCGACTTGCTCGTGGTTGATGAATTTGAGTGCTCCAATTTGGATGATTCGGTCGGCGCCTGCCCGGAAACCGGTCGTCTCGAAGTCTAGCACGATATAGTCGGTTTGCGGTTTGGTCGTCGTTTTGTATTTTTTCTTTTGGCTGCCGTATCGGGAACGGTTATTATTGGCTGTCTTCTGCTCGATGAGCTGTTCGGCTTTACCGGTCATGTGTAGACACTTCCTTTCACTCCTGGACCTACTAGTGTTATAGATAGTATACACGATTCCTAGGCTCTTAAACTGAAAAACAGCCTTTCCCTCAATTTAAGGGAAAGGCTGTTTTAGGATTATTTTTTGTTGATTGCTACGAAGCTTCCGGCTTTTTCGGTTTTAAATGTGAATTGGCCATTTTTGTACTTCGCATTAGAAGTTTTGTTTGTTATGACGTTTAGGACCGCAACTTTGTTTTCACTCACAATTTTGGATGCATCTACCGGGAGGATGATTTCAATATCCTCTTTGTAGCTACCCAATAGTTGCTTGCTGTCTCCGAAACCACTGAAGAATTCCAGTGAGTACATATCGGAAATTGCTTTATCAATATGGCTTGCGTCCGATTTCGTGATGACGATCGTAACGTCGCCGCGAGTTTGCTTAAGCAGCTCTTCGACTGCGTCATCTTCGAACGTGATGACCGCTCCATCCTTTTGAAGGATGAGGTCTTTCTCCGATTTTTTAATGGCTTCTAATGCAGAAGCATCAATCTCGACTTCCACTGTTGCTTCTGCTGAAGAGAGGTCGATTGTGATTGGATTCTTTTTATTATTGTCAAGTTCTGCAGCGATACTGTCCATCGTAATTTTTTGAGCCGGTGATTGAACTACCGGTGCTCCTTCGACGGAAACGTTCACGAGTTGGAAGAACTCAGCGTATTTCACTGCAATTGTTGTGTTGCCGATGCCAAGACCGACGACTGTTCCGCGGTCGATCGCTGCAATGCTTGCGTCTGCCACTTCGAAGGAAGCTTCGTCAGTGATATTGCGCATTGTAACGTCTCCGTTAGGTTTAGTTGTCGTTTCGAGGACGAGGAGACGATCCTGTTCGCCCACGCCAAGGTTAACATCTGTTTTATTCACAGAGTACTCGACTGTATCAGTTGGAACCTCTGGAACTGCTGCCACTTCTACTGCAATTGTCGCAGTGAAGTCTTTGAATGTCGCAGTAATTGTAGTCGTGCCAGCGCCGATCGCTGTGATCGTGCCGTTTTCGACTGTTGCGATGCTCGCGTCACCGCTTGTGAATGTCGCTTCGCCTGTCACATCGCGGTCAGTTGCTGTTCCATCTGCTTTCGTTGTCGTTTCTGTTACTGCTACCTGAGCCGTGTCGCCTGCGTTCAAGGCAAATTGCTCTTGATTCACAGCATATGTGACGCTGTCAGGAGCTGCTGCTGCACCCGTCACTTCCAAGTAAGCGAGGATTGCTTCGCCGCTCGGAAGGACGATACGGACTTGCGTTTTGCCTGGTTTTTTTGCTGTGACGAGGCCCATTTGGACAGATGCGATTGCGTCATTGACTACTTCGAACGTTGTGTCTACTGTCGCGTCACGCTCTGTCGTTTTGCCTTCCGGTGTCACTGTTGTTTCTTTTACTTTCAGTTGTAGCTGCTCGCCGACTGCCATGACTAATTCTGTCTGGCTTAGTTCGTATGAGACTTTGTTTTGTGGTGCTTTTGTTACTTCCAAGTACACGTAAAGCGTTTCTTTTTCATTGATTACGATGCGGACTTGAGATTTGCCTGCTTTTGCAGCGGAGACAAGTCCTTTTTTCACTGTCGCAACCGTGTTATCGATGACGCTGTATTTAGCTGCGCCCGTGACATCGCGTTCAAACACTTCACCATCAGGAGTTACTGTTGTTTCTGTGACATACAATTGCTCCTGCTGGCCTTCCCCGATTGTCAGGTGGGTTTTATTCGCAGAATACGTGACGATGTTTTGCGGCAGCTCCACTACTTCCAAGTAGACGTAGATGTCTTCGTGTTCAGGGATGCTGTGGATCCGCACTTGCGTCAATCCTGCTTGTTTTGCTGTGACAGTGCCCTTCACAACAGTTGCGTACGTGTTGTCGACGACGTTATAGCGCAATTGGCTTGTGACGTCTTTTTCAACAACCGTGCCGTCTGGTTTTACTGTCTTCTGTGTAACATAGAGTTGCTCCTGCTGGCCGACGCCTAGGACCAAGTTCTTTTTGTTCACAGAGTACGAGATGATATCTTTCGCTTGTGCAGTTACTTCGATATCAACGAAAATCGTCTCTTGGCCAGGAATCATTACGCGTGCTTTTGTTTTGCCCGGTTTGATTGCTGTGATGAGGCCTTTGTTGATTTTCGCGATTGTGTTGTTGACGACGTTATATTTGCCTGTTTCTGTCACGTCTTCCTCAACGATTGTGCCATCCGGCTTTTCAGTCGTCTTAGTGACGATGAGTTGCTCCGTTTGGTCCACGCCGAGTTTAACGCTCATTTTGTTCACGGAGTACGTGACTTTCTCTTCACCTTGTGCAGGCTCTTTCACTTCGACAGGGATTGCCTTCGTGAATTCCTTGTACGTGACGGTGATTTCTGTCGTACCTGGTGCAACCGCAGTTACGAGGCCGTTTGCGACAGTTGCGATGGATTCATCCGCAGAGACGAATTCCGCTTCTGCTGTTACGTCCTTCTCTTCTTTCGTGCCGTCCGCTTTTGTTATTGTTTCTGTTACTGTCAGCTGCTCTGTACCTTCAAGTTCAAGTTCTACCGCTTCAAAGCTTACCGTGTAGTCGACTTCGTCTTCCACTTGGTCGCCTGCGTTGTAGATGATCTCTTGGGCTTTATTGCCAGCTGCGTCTTCGTATTTCACGATGACGGAGTGTTTCGCCTTGTTGAGTTCCGGAAGCTCGAATGTGTACGCGCCGTCCTGTGCTAGTTTCGCTTGGCCGGATGCTACGACTTCTTCCCCTTCTTTCACTTCGTAAGACGCTTTCAATTTCGTGTTAATGTCATAGCCTAAGCCATAGTTTTCAAGTTCTTGCTGGTATCCGATATAGGCATCATCGATTTGGCCAGTCGCTGTTGTGCCTTCGATAGCGCCAGTGATCGTGCCTGCTTCGGATTTCACAACGACCGGGCCGACGTAGTCACTGATGACTGGCGGGTTGCCGGATGCTGTTTGTGCAGTAAAGTCAATTGTGTACAAGCCATCTGGAATTGTCGTTTGCGGTTCGCCGGACCATGGGCTGTACTGGCCTCTGATCGGAAGCTGGTAGGAGCCTGCGCCAAGCGATTGGCCTGCGTGCAAGTAACCGATGTAGCCGTCACCGTAGACGCCGCCTTCCGGATCCATGATATCCCAGATTTCAATGAAGTTCATTCCCACGTCGCCTGTGATCTTGAACGTAAGCATCGCTTCGTCTTTCACACCGTCGCCGTTGAAGGAAAGATCCGTTTCGTTAATATTCATATCTCTGATTTCCGTAGCAGAAATTCCGCCAAAATCAGCTGCGAATGGCAATGAAATGTTAGCTCCGTTACCCGTAATATGGATGTAGCCGAGCACTTCATCTCCAGCCGTTGTGTTTCTCTTTGAAGCTGTCAATGTGACATTGAGCAATTGCTCGCCGGACAGTGTGAATGTCGGCTTGTCGACTGTAACCGTTGCATCGCCGAATGTTTTTGTCATTTCGACTGTCGCATTGTACGTGCCGCCGCCATTGATCGCTTTTACGCGGATCTGCTTCGTGACGGATAGGTTTTGGTCAAGTTTTTGCGGGCCGAATGTAACTGTCCCTTTTAGGTTCTCGACGATCTGTCCGTCGTTGTTCGCTGTGTCGATCGCATAAGCGAGGATGTTCGGATGAGCCGCTGCGTATGGTTGAACGCGACCCGCGCCTTGTGCGAAGACATCATACTTTTTCGTATCAAGCACTTTCGCTGTGTTGGAAAGCGCAACTTTCACGTCGAATGGCGACCAGCTTGGGTTCGCTTGTTGGACGAGTGCCGCGATTCCTGCGATGTGCGGAGTTGCCATCGATGTACCCGTTTTGCGGTCGAATGCTGTTTCATAAGATGCATCCGGGAAATCCGCTTTATACATCGGGATTGTTGACATAATGTTCGTTCCTGGAGCCGTAACGTCCGGTTTAATATCGAAGTTCGGTCTCGATGGTCCGCGGGAACTGGAGTTGTTCACTTCGTCCCCTTCTGTCAAAGTGACATTGAATGAACCGAAGGAAATTGTTCCATTCGCTTGCTGAAGCGCTGTACGGATTGCTTCGCCGTCCGTTTGGGACATATCAAATGTCGGAATGAAGTCGAATGAATCGCCAAGGAACGTGCCGGATGGACCCGGTGCGTTGGAACCGCCCGCAAAGTTGTGGACGATAACGGCGACAGCACCCTTATCTTTCGCTGCTGCGATTTTATCAACGAATGCAATTTCGCCGCGGGAGACGAGTGCGACTTTGCCGCTTACGTCAAGCCCGTTGTAGTCCGCTGGCTTACCTACGCCAGGAACTGCGACGATTTCATATTCGCCGTTCAATTGTGCTGCAAGGTCTTGTCCAAATGTCGTACCCATTAAGTTAAGTGTTTTCGATAGGCTGTAGTCGCCTGCTGTAATATTCACTTGCCCGTCATAGTGAGCTTCCGGATTCGTCGTATTTCCGACTGCAATTCCGAGACGTGAAGTAGCTGGCGTGCCCATTGTACCGCGGTTTGGCCCAGAGTTACCTGTTGCCACGACTGCGATTGTGCCTGCTAGCATTGCGTTGTTGATTGCGAATGAAGCGCCGTCTGTTTCAGAGTTGGAGCCGCCGCCTAGTGAAAGGTTGATGACATCCATCTCTTCGATGACTGCTGTTTCGATCGCTTTAATGATGCCGGAAGTGGAGCCGCTGCCGTATGCGCCAAGAACGCGGTAGGAATAGAGGTCAACTTTCGGTGCGATCCCTTTAATGCCGTACGGGTTGTTGCCGATCGCTGCGATTGTTCCTGCAACGTGCGTCCCGTGGGATGTGTAGAATGCGCGGCCGTCTGAATCGAATTCAGGACGGTGTGATGGACGATCGGCCGGTGATGTTTCAGAACCGTCGTTATCTGCGCGAGGGCGTGCATAATCTGTGCCGTTGTGTGGTACGAAGTTTTTGCCGCCTTTATAAATGCCTTGGAAATCCGGGTGATCTTTATCGATTCCCGTGTCGAGGACAGCCACTTTAATGCCTTGTCCTTCGATTCCTTCATTCCAAAGCTGTTCGATGCCGAGGAATGAAATGCTCGTGTCCATCGCTGGGCTTACTTGCCCTGGAATTGGACTGCCGAGACCCGGTTTTGCCTTCTCTTCCAATTTGGATTCGCCAGGAACCGGCTTTTTAAGATTGTTCAATTTGGAGTTGGCATTTGCTTTGCCAAGCTCGTATGCATAGACCGTCGTGTCAGGCTCTACTAGCTTAACGCCTGTCACCTCAAGCAATTTCGGAATGTCGTCAGCTTTTACTTTGCCTGACATGCCGTTTAGGACGGTGTCATAAGAAAATCCTTCTTTGAACGTAATGCCTTTGATCATCATTTCTTTCTTGGCATTAATTTGCTGCGTGCGTGCTTTTTGCTTAATAGCCGCTGCTTCCGTGCTGGAAAGTTGTTGACCTTTCAGCTTCTTGATCCCCTTTTCAAGAGCCACGGATCGTTCGGATAAATGAATGATGACTGGAACCTCTTGCTGTCCCGATACGTTTTGCAGCTGTTCATGCAGCTTCGCATCCCCGCCAAGCAGGTTCAGCTGTTCGGCAATCGCCGACTTTTGCTGCATAATGCTTTCGCTGTACGCGTCCTCTTTAAATGGTTTCTTCGCTGCCCCTTCTGCCTTGTCTGCTGTCTCTGTCGACTCAGTCAGACTCTGCAGTTCATCTACCGTATTCGCTGATGCAGCATACGGCATGAGTAGCGAGAGAACCAGGACGAACGCCAGAAATGAACTGAACAGCTTCATAAATCTAGCTTTCTCCAATATTATTTCCCCCTTGACATGAATTGGTCGTGCTCTCAAAAGATAGCACATTTAAAATAGATTGAAAATACCGCCTAGTGCCGTTTTTGTTGATTTTTCTGAAATATCGTTCGAAAGAATGGGAACAGGAAAGTTCGGGTAGCGCTAAGGTTTTATGGATAATGTTGGATTGACAACTTTTTAACTAGAGAGGTAGTTTGGGACATTTGGTGGAGGGGAGGAAGGAGGGTTTTGGGAGATTTAGGTTGTGGAGTGAACTATTTTAATAGATTGAATCTGTTTTAGTGGATAGCTGGAATTGGGGGCGTTATGCGCGGGTGCGGGTGGGGTATGCGCGGGTGCGGGGGCTGTATGCGCGGGTATGGGCACTCTTTGCGCGGGTTTGACTGGGTGAGATAATACCATCTAAAGAGACAATCTATAAAGCGCACACTATACTGAAACTACGTTAGATAGGAGTGCTGCTACTATGGGTAAGAAGAGAAACTACACATTTGAAGAGAAAAAAGAGGTAGTAGAATTGTTTTTTGAAGGCCACAAAGCGAGTGCTCTCACAAAACGGTTCAACATATCAAACCGGAGAAGAATCTATGAGTGGGCTAAAATTGTGCAGGATACCAAATCGTTTGAATCCCTGCGGGATACCCGCGGACAGATGAACAAAGGAAGAATAAAGCAGGAAGATTTGGCGGAAGAGAACGAACGGCTGAAACTAGAGATTCTCTATTTAAAAAAGCTTTTACAATTGAAAAGGGGGTGAACGCAACACAGATGGATTTTGAGTTTATTGAAGCCTACAAGGACCGATATCCGATCAGTCTGCTGACAAGCATCACCAAGCTCAGCCGTTCTTATTACTATAAATTACTGTCAGAAGAAAAGACGGAGACACAAGCGGAACGGGACAAGCCCTTGTTGAATCAGATGTTATCCCTCTATGTTACGCACGGCGGAAACTTGGGGGATGTGAGGTTCAAAAATGAACTCTACAGACAGTACGGTGTTGTGGTGAACATCAAGAGGATTCGCCGAATGCGTAAGATGTACAATCTGCCGCTGAAGACACAACGCAGGAAGCCTC
>NZ_JAKMHX010000025.1 GCF_022048975.1 Sporosarcina cyprini
GGTCACACCCGTTCCCATCCCGAACACGGAAGTTAAGTTCTTCAGCGCCGATGGTAGTAGGGGGCTTCCCCCTGTGAGAGTAGGACGTCGCCGGGCTCAACCGCTTTACGGTTTTTGAAATGGTTAGAATTGATTACCTTTCATTTACTAGCAGTTCCTGAACTAGTTTCAAGAGACGTAAAGTCATACATAAAAGGTCCCGTGGTGTAGCGGTTAACATGCCTGCCTGTCACGCAGGAGATCGCCGGTTCGATCCCGGTCGGGACCGCCATTTACCTATAAACGTACCCGATTCCGCGGAGTTATCCCGGAATCGGTTTTTTGTATTTTATCTTTGCTCCATCATACTTCAGACGGAAATTGGCTTTTCTTGCTTTCTTGCCACTTTCGTCTGTACACTATATGTAACGTTCCGAGAAAGGAATTTGAATATGCTGAAGGAAATTGTAGTTCAAGGCCCGCAGGAGACCGTTCGTCTGGCTGCCGCTTTGGCTTCTCATCTGACCCCTCCTGATGTGGTCACCTTAGAAGGTGATCTCGGAGCAGGAAAAACGACATTTACTCAAGCTCTTGCCAAAGCACTTGGCGTGACACGTACCGTGAATAGCCCAACGTTCACGATTATTAAGCAATATGAAGGCCGTTATCCTTTTAATCATTTGGATGTATACCGATTGGCTGACAGTGACGAGGATTTGGGCTGGGATGAGCTCTTCTATGGAGATGCCATTTCGGTAGTCGAGTGGGCGCACTTGATTGAAAACGATTTGCCGAAAGAGCGTCTGGCCATTACGATTCGTCATTTGGGCGGCGATTCGAGACAATTCGTCATCCAACCGTTCGGTACGCATTTTGAAGAGATTTGTGAGGCGATAGCGATATGATTTGGTTAGGAATCGATACAGCGAATACCCCGCTTTCTGTGGCTCTTGTGAGAGACGGAGCCCTTTTGGCGGAATATACATCTTCTATGGCACTGAACCATTCGCTTCGCGCCATGAAAGCGATTGAAGAACTATTTGAAAAGACGGATTTGACGCCCCAAGCGATCGATGCCATAGCTGTTTCTGAGGGTCCTGGCTCTTATACAGGTGTCCGTATCGGCGTGACCATCGCAAAGACTTTGGCTTGGACACTGGGCAAACCGCTTGTCGGCATATCCAGTCTGCGTGTGATGGCTTGCAATGCCCTCTACTATGGAGAGCTGATTTGTCCATTGGTCGATGCGCGCAGACGGCATGTTTACTCTGCTTTGTACGAGTCGGATGGAACTGGACTGCAACAAGTAAAAGAAGATGGCCATTATGCCATTGAAACCTTGCTAGAATCCATTAAGACGATAAATCGGCCCGTCCTTTTTGTCGGTACAGACGTCAAGTTGTATAAAGAGGAGATTGAAACGACACTTGGTGAGCTAGCTTCTTTTGCCCCCCAGCCATTTCAGCTGCCACGTGCCTCTCTTTTGATCCATTTGGCAGAGCAGGAAGAACAGGAAGCTGATCTGCATGCCTTTGTGCCGGAGTATCGCCGAGTTGCTGAAGCGGAGGCCAATTGGCTGGCGCAGCAAAAGAAGGGGACGCAGCCGTGATCAATACAGTAGCTTATCGTAAAATGACACGGGAGGATATTCCGTCTGTTGTGGAAATCGAGGAAGAGTCCTTTTCCACGCCTTGGACAGAGGAAGTCTTTGAGCATGAAATGACGGGCAATGCCTATGCACATTATATTGTTGCCGAAGAAGAGGGTCAGGTCATCGGTCATTGCGGCATGTGGATTGTGTTGGATGAATGCCATATTACCAATGTAGCGGTCCGCAAGCAGCACCGGGGTCGCGGAATTGGAGAAGGACTCATGCGAAAGGCAATTGCATTATGTAAGGCAAATGAAGTCAGGCTGATGACGTTGGAAGTGCGGGTCAGCAATGAAACAGCTCAAAATTTGTACCGGAAACTCGGCTTTCAAGACGGGGGCATCCGAAAAAATTACTATACCGACGACCATGAAGATGCGCTCGTCATGTGGGTGGAATTCGAATGAACAAAGACCTTTATATATTGGGAATAGAAACAAGTTGTGACGAGACGGCGGCTTCCATTGTGAAAAATGGCCATGAAATCGTGTCCAACGTAGTCGCTTCTCAAATCCAGAGCCAGAAACGATTTGGCGGCGTCGTACCTGAAATTGCGTCGCGCCATCACGTCGAACAAATTACACTTGTCCTGGAAGAAGCACTGCGGGAAGCCGGACTAACACCTGCAGACTTAGATGCCGTGGCAGTCACAGAAGGGCCCGGCCTGGTCGGTGCTCTATTGATCGGCATCAATGCCGCCAAAGCGTTCGCCTTTGCGAATGGGCTGCCGATTATCGGTGTCCATCATATTGCGGGGCATGTGTATGCGAACCAATTAATGCAGCCGATGGAATTTCCGCTTCTCGCGCTCATCGTGTCAGGTGGGCATACCGAGCTGGTTGTCATGAAGGAACATGGCCATTTTGAACTTATCGGGGAAACCCGGGACGATGCAGCCGGAGAAGCCTATGATAAAGTCGCGCGTGTGCTGGGCTTGCCGTATCCAGGCGGACCGCATATCGACCGTTTGGCTCTTGAGAGTGACAGTGCGGTAGAATTCCCGCGTGCGTGGCTGGAGCCGGATTCCTATGATTTCAGTTTCAGTGGCCTTAAATCGGCTGTCATTAATTATCGGCATAACCTCGAGCAGCGTGGCGAGACAATTGACCCGCACCACGTCGCTGCAGGTTTCCAGGAGAGTGTCGTGGAGGTGCTGACGGCAAAGACGCTGAAAGCCGCACGTCAATATAAAGTGAAGCAAGTGATTGCGGCGGGTGGAGTGGCAGCCAATAAAGGTTTGCGCTCGTCTTTGGAAGCTACGTTTGAAAAGGAAGGCATTCCATTTTATGTTCCGCCGATTTCATTATGCACGGATAACGCAGCGATGATTGCTGCGGCAGGATCTTCCATGTTTGAAGCGGGCATTCGCGGGAATATGGAAATGAACGGACGTCCGGGCATGCCATTAACATCATGGAATTCTTGAAAATAAGCACGGAAATTGTCCGAATGTGGCGATTTCCGTGTTTTTTTGGTAGGACGGTTTTTAAAGTTGTCAAGAGGGAACGTTCGTACTTATGCACACTTTGTGGACAACTTGTTCATAACTTAGAAAATAGCAAAAGATTAAGCACACCGTTTTGGATAACTTTGTGGGTAATAAAACATTTTTCTGTGGATAACGTGGATAACTATGTTCATATCCTATAAAATCAATATTTCTCATGTGGAAAAGATTGTGGAAAATGAAAACGCCGTTTCGACAGGATAATCGAAACGACGCTCTTTTTAGGAATATAGTGCTTCGAGTTCTTCTTGCCATACAAGCCATTGCTCTGCCAGCAAATCATGCTCTTCCTGAAGCTGGTCAATTCTTGCTTGCAAGTCCATCAGCTTAACGTGATCGTCCGCAAACTCCGGAATGAGCAATTCTTCTTGCAAATGAGCGATTTCCTCATCTAATGAAGCCATCTTTTTCTCCGCTTCCTCAATGTTCCGTGTCAGCTTACGCTCTTGTCGCTTTAATTCCTTATCTGACTCGCTGCGGCCGCCATTCGATTGTCCCGTAAGCGGAGTCGCTGTGGTTGCCTGACCTTCCGCCAGCAGTTCAGCCTGCTCCGCCTTCTTTTCGAGGAAGTAATCGTAATCGCCGAGATACTCCGTCGCCCCAGATTCATTCACATCAATCACTTTAGTCGCAAGTCGATTAATGAAATACCGGTCATGCGACACGAAGATGATGGTGCCTGGAAAATCGTCTAATGCGTTTTCAAGCACTTCCTTGCTATCCAAGTCCAAATGGTTCGTCGGCTCATCCAATACGAGTGTATTCGATTTTTCGAGCATGAGCTTGGCTAGGGATAACCTTGCCTTTTCGCCTCCCGATAACGAAGAAACCGGTTTATCCACATCCTCACCGGAGAATAAGAAACGGCCGAGCAAAGAGCGGACATCTTTTTCATTCAAAAGCGGCCATTCGTCCCAAATTTCCTGCAGAACGGTCCCTGTGCCAATGATGGTCGCCTGGTTTTGGTCATAATAACCGAATTGGACATTCGTACCGTAACGGATTTCACCGTCTAAAGACGGCTGTTTCTTAACAATCGTTTTCAGCAGGGTGGATTTCCCGATGCCATTCGGCCCGATAATAGCAATCCGATCTTCTTTATAAACGTGCAAATTGATATGGCGCGAGACGGAGTGGTCGCCATAGCCGATCGATACGTCCTGCAAAGCGAGCACATCGTTGCCGCTCTGACGGTCAATATCGAACGAAAAGGCAGCGGACTTTTCATTGCCCTCAGGCGCATCCATCCACTCCGTACGCTCCAGCTGCTTTCGCCGGCTTTTCGCCATTTTGGATGTAGAAGCTCGGGCGATATTGCGCTGAATAAAATCCTCAAGCTTTGCCCGTTCGCTCGCTTCCCGTTCAAACAGCTTACGATCCCGTTCATAGTTCTTCGCTTTTTCATCCAAATAGGCACTGTAGTTCCCGGCGTACTTCGTCACTTTTCTTCTGGAGACTTCGTAGACGACGGTAACGATCTGGTCAAGGAAATATCGGTCATGGGACACGATCAGTATGGCGCCCTCATACGAAACCAAATACTTTTCCAACCATCCGAGCGTCTCGATGTCAAGATGGTTTGTCGGCTCATCGAGGATCAACAGGTCAGGCTTGCTCAAAAGCATTTTCGCGAGAGCCAGTCTTGTCTTCTGACCTCCCGAAAGCAAATGGACGCTTTTCTCATAATCCTCCGGATAAAAACGCATCCCATGGAGTACAGAGCGGCAATCGGATTCATATTGGTAGCCGCCTGAATCCTTAAATTCGATTTGCAACGCATCGTATTCCTTCATGACCCGTTCGTATTCCACACTATTTTCGTAAACAGCTGGATCTGCCATCTGCATTTCCAATTCACGCAGCCGGCCTTCCAATTTCCGCAGCGGTTCATAAACGGTCATCATTTCGTCCCAGACCGTCCGTTCTGAATCAATTCCAGCATGCTGTTCCAAGTAGCCGATCCGCACGCCTTTCGGAATGATAATATCACCCGAATCCGCACTCATTTCACCGGCAATGATCTTTAAAAGAGTCGACTTGCCGGCTCCATTGCGGCCTACTAGCGCCACCCTGTCCCGATGCTGGACTTCCAGCCGGACGTTGTTCAATATATCGGTTCCAGAAAACGACTTGGTCAGCCCGTTTACTTGTAAAATGATCATTGAAAACACCTCTATTCCACTTAAGTGTAATGGAATGGGAGGAAGGGCGCAATGGTCGGCTTTACAACAGAAGCCAACTACTGTACGATAGAATCGGCTTCCGTTTATTTGAATGGAAGACTAGCATCAAGGGTATCGATTGCCTCCAAGGAGACGATTGGATATTCAGGAGGTTGAAAATGGCTGGCGAAATTCCGAAAATTCCACAGGCGACATCCAAGCGGTTGCCGCTCTATTATAGATTCCTGCAAAACTTTGCGAACGCCGGCAAGAAACGTGTTTCTTCCAGTGAATTAAGCGAAGCGATGAAAATCGATGCCGCCACGATCCGCCGGGATTTTTCGCATTTCGGTGCGTTAGGACGGAAAGGCTATGGCTATGATGTAAACTACCTCGTGAACTTCTTCCGCCGAACGCTCGACCAGGACGAGGAAACGGACGTTGCCTTGATCGGTGTCGGAAGTCTAGGGAATGCATTTTTAAAATATAACTTTCAGAAGAACCATAATACACGGATTGTCGTCGCGTTCGACCCGAAAGCTCCGAAAGACGGGAAAACGCTAAATGGCATCCCAGTATTTCCGCCAAGCCGGCTCGAAGAGAAGATACAGGAGCTTGGCATCAATCTCGTCATCCTCACCGTGCCATCTAGGGCGGCGCAGGAAGTGACCGATCGACTTGCGGCTATTGGCGTGAAAGGAATTCTGAATTTTACGCCAGTCCGGCTGGCTGTGCCAGAGTGGATGCGCGTTCATACGATCGATTTGTCTGTCGAGCTGCAGACACTCATTTATTTCATTAAAAATGACGTAAAAGATTCACAATTGGAATGATGCGTTCCGTGGTATTAGTGACGATTTTCGTGTAAAATAGACATATTACGAAGGAGGTGCCCGAAATGGCCCCAGGTATAGGAAGTTTACTATTAATCGCAGTCGTGGCATTGCTTATTTTCGGACCGAAGAAATTGCCTGAAATCGGGAAGGCATTCGGTGCTTCATTACGTGAATTCAAGAATGCAACTAAAGGTCTCACATCCGATGATGACGACACGGTGAAGAAAGTGGAAGACAAGAAAAACGACGTGCAATAAGTAAGGATGTCTGTCCGATGAAAGAAAAAAACTTAACTGTCATTGAACATATAGATGAAATTCGAAAACGGCTGATGGTAATCGTCGTTTTCTTTGTTATTGCAGTGATCGGCAGTTTTATCATGGCCAAGCCGGTCATTAAGTTTCTCCAAGCGCAGGCACCTGAACAGACGTTCAACGCATTCAATGTCGCCGACCCGATCATCGTTTATTTGAAGGTCGTCGTATTTCTGGCGGTTGTGATCATATCCCCGATCATCATGTACCAGTTCTGGTCTTTCGTTTCGCCAGGATTGCATGAGACAGAACGAAAAGTGACACTGAGTTACATTCCCTTCACTTTTCTGCTGTTCCTTGCCGGCGTCTCTTTTTCGTACTTCATTCTCGTTCCGTATGTGATGAAGTTCATGATGAATTTGTCGGAAGACTTGGGAATCGCTTCGACGTTTGGTATTAATCAATACTTCACGTTCCTTTTCCAAATTATCATCCCGTTCGGCATTGTATTCCAATTGCCGATTGTCATGCTGTTTTTATCGCGGCTCGGCATTTTAAATCCGAAGTACTTAGTGAAAATCCGAAAGGTCGCCTACTTTGTCCTGTTCGTCCTTGCCGCTTTCATTACGCCGCCTGATATTGTTTCGCATTTATTTACCTCGGTTCCGCTATTCATTTTATATGAATTCAGTGTCATCATCTCCCGCTTTGGTTATAAGAAATACTTGAAGGCGGAGAAACAGCGGCAACTGGATGAAGTAAAGGCAGAACAACAGCGGCAAATCGATGAAGTGATGGGTAACTTGGAGAAATAGAAAAATCCCGCAACCTGTTTTTACGCAGGTGGCGGGATTTATTTATTGTTCGAATAAAATCAGCTCGGGGCGCAAGACCTCTCCCACATGCAATATAATGAAGGAATAGTAAGGAACCCTGCGCTTGTCTGTCGGCGAACCGGGGTTCAGCAACAACGTGCGTTTTGCATAGCGGATGAGCGGGATGTGAGAATGCCCGAAAACAATGGCATCCAGGGTTTCATCTTCAAAAGCATCGAAGGCCCGCTTTTCCGTAGTTCCTTTATCACCATGGCCATGGACTATACCGATCTTGAACTTCCCGGCATGGATGATCTGCTTGTTTGGAAACATAGATTGAATGGCAGGGCTATCGATATTACCGTGAACGCCAATCACTTCCGCGAAGGCCTCCAGTTGCTCTTGTATGTCGAGATTCCCCCAGTCGCCTGCATGAAGAATGAGGTCAGTTGATGAACACTCCTCCAGCAGACGGGGAGGGAGCGCTTTGGCGTGAGTATCGGAAAGGATTACGATTTTCAAAAGTCCACCGCCTTTCATATGGGTAATTGTAACAAATGGGGCATAGGAATGAAACGGGGGATGATGTAAGATATAGGAAAAGAGAAGGGTGGGGATCTCATTGCCGTTTTTGTCAATTTGGACACAGCCGACGAAGACAATTCATTATTTACTGGAAAAGCGATCTGTGAAACTGACGATTCTTATATGGTTTCTTGCCGCGGTCACGAATGCCCCGACCGTTGTACCGAATCTGCTTCAATTATTTGAATTACAAGCAAGTACCGCACTTATCATTTCCTTATTCCTTTCGTTCATCAGCATGCTCATCGGGTGGTTCATCAATGCGGGTGTCTATTATGGGATTGGACGGATGCTCGGGGGGACCGGCCGTTATGATGAACTTCTATGGCTCGTACCTGTGGCGACATTGCCGCTCATTTGGGTGGCACCAGTCAATTATATCGTATTTGCCATCACCGGCGGGCAGCAGCCGAATTTCATGTTAGACGAATCATTGACGCCTTATTTACCTTTCATAATCGGCAACTTGATTACTATAGGAGTTGGAATATATAGCATCGTTGTCACAAGCATGGGACTTGGCATTGTCCACCGTTTCTCGGCATGGCGCGGTTTTGGTGTGATTGCGATTTTCATGGTGATTTTATTTGTGTTCATCTTTGCTCTGGTATTTTTCTTAATGTTCTTCGTGTTTACACCATATTAATGAATCGATAAAACCGGCTCGCATTCTACATATGTGAGTCGGTTTTTTGTCACGTTTGTGATGGATCAATCGCTATGGAAGAGATGAATGCTGATCCGCAGAAGTGTAATGTCTGTGAAAGGAAGCCTACAGCTTTATAATGGATAATTGTAACAAATGGAGTATGGGAACTAAACGGGAGATGATGTAAGATATAGGAAATGGTAGGGGGGATTGTATTGCCTTTATTGTGGATTTGGACAAAGCCGACAAAAACAATTCATTATTTACTTGAAAAAAGGTCCATTAAATTAGCATTGCTTATTTGGTTGCTGATGGCGATTAGCAATGCGCCGACTACTGCGTTAAATGTACAGCAAATGTTTGAGGTGCAACCAGGCAACGCGCTTTTGATTATGAACGTCATTTCATTCTTATTTTTCCTCATTGGTTGGCCCATTTGTGCTGGCTTATTTTACGTAGTTGGCCGCATGCTAAAGGGAAGCGGCAGCTATAAGGATGTATTGTGGGTTCTTCCTGCAGCTTCAATACCACATATATGGTTGGCGCCTGTCAATAATATAATGTACCTGATTAAGAATACACTAGGGTCGGATGTTGCGGTAGGTGGATTGTGGGCGATTATGATTACCTCACTTATAGTAGGGGCGATCACGACGGGGGTATGGGTTTACAGTATATTCATAGCAAGCAAGGGACTTGAAATTGTTCATCGGTTCTCAGTGTGGCGAGGATTTAGCGTCACCATGATCATAGCTGGACTGCTGTTCATTATCTTCTTGATCTTGTCCTTATTCGCAGCATTTTTTATATTGTCCCCGATGTAACGAAAACCGGCTCGCAAAAAATACAGTGCGAGCCGGTTTATCAGTATGGAAGGAGATGAATGAACGCGTTCTTCATGTCCTGTAGTTTTTCAAGTTTATCGATATTAAATTGCAAGATCGTCACAAAGCCATTCATGAGCAAGTGCGCTAGCATCGAAGTCCAAATCCGTCCTGTATGGGAATAGAGGAAGGCAAAGATGAGACCAGGTGCCAGGTAGATGAGTAAATGTTGCGGCTCTCCGTGAACAAGGGAGAAGATGACTCCGCTCAAAATCCCGGCAATCCAGAAGTTTGTTTTAAGATAGATTCCGCCGAACACCACTCTTCGGAAAACAATTTCCTCCAGTAGAGGGGCAAAAACTACAATGGAGAGGATGATAATTGGTGAAGCCTTTGCGATTTCACCCAACAGGGCTGTATTTTCTGAACCCGGCGCCACGCCAAACGCTGTTTCGATGATGGCGGCAATCATTTGGCCCGCCATGGCCATGAAAAATCCAAGAACACCCCAGAGAATCACTCCTCCGATGGATGCCTTCTTTTTAGTTCCTTTGCTAATATCCCAGAACTTTTTATTAAGCGTCGTAAGCCACAGAATTATCGGAGCGGCAATCAAGTTTGAAATGAACAATCCCCAGGCAACGCCTTGGAAAGAAGCCTGTTTCTCTGTCATGCCGCCTTCTTGGAAGTAGGTGATCAGCCATTTGCTGAGCGGAACACTGCCAAACTGCATGAGAATATATGTAAGAAGTATAAGCAAGTAAATCTTCCAGTTTTTCATTCATCTCGTCCTTTCTACTCCGTCCATTTTAACTTTTTCGTAGTTGAATGGCAAAGAGAAAAGAATACGAGTATTTTACTTGCAAATCTTGGGCAACTTTATTATGATAATAAATGTATTAGCACTCATGCTTACTGAGTGCTAAAAAGAAGATATTATGTCGAGGAGGTTGTTTCACTTGTTGAAACCATTAGGTGACCGTATCGTAATCGAACTAATCGAAGCGGAAGAAAAAACACAAAGCGGTATCGTACTACCAGATTCCGCAAAAGAGAAACCGCAAGAAGGAAAAGTTGTTGCAGTCGGTACTGGACGCGTTCTTGAAAACGGCCAGCGCGTTGAACTGGAAGTGAAAGATGGCGACCGAATCATCTTCTCCAAGTATGCTGGAACTGAAGTAAAATATGAAGGCAATGAATATTTGATCCTGCGTGAAAGCGACATTTTAGCTATCATCTAAACAATCATGAATGGCACATAGACAAATGTACGAGTAAAATCAGGAGGGAATTCATAAAATGGCTAAACAATTGAAATTCAATGAAGACGCACGCAGCGCAATGCTTCGTGGTGTAGATATACTAGCAGACGCTGTTAAAGTGACGCTTGGACCAAAAGGACGCAACGTCGTTCTTGAGAAGAAATTCGGTTCACCGCTCATCACAAACGACGGTGTGACAATTGCAAAGGAAATCGAACTTGAAGATCCGTTTGAAAACATGGGTGCGAAGCTCGTAGCAGAAGTCGCTTCCAAAACAAACGAAATCGCAGGTGACGGTACGACAACTGCAACGGTTCTTGCTCAAGCGATGATCCGTGAAGGTTTGAAAAACGTAACAGCTGGCGCAAACCCTGTCGGTATCCGTAAAGGAATCGAAAAAGCGGTTGCGACTGCGATTGAAGAACTACAAGGCATTTCCGATGAAATCGAAAGCAAGCAAGAAATCGCGCAAGTAGCTGCTATTTCTTCAGGCGACGAAGAAGTCGGCGAATTGATCGCTGAAGCGATGGAGCGCGTTGGCAACGACGGCGTCATCACAATCGAAGAATCCAAAGGCTTCACTACAGAGCTTGACGTAGTAGAAGGTATGCAATTCGACCGTGGTTATGCATCTGCATACATGGCGACAAACACTGACAAAATGGAAGCGGTTCTTGACAACCCATTCATTTTGATTACAGATAAGAAGATTACAAACATTCAGGAAATCCTTCCTGTCCTTGAACAAGTCGTTCAACAAGGCAAGCCATTGCTTCTAATTGCGGAAGACGTGGAAGGGGAAGCGCTTGCGACTCTAGTTGTGAACAAGCTTCGCGGAACATTCAATGCGGTAGCAGTCAAAGCACCTGGCTTCGGCGATCGTCGTAAAGCTATGCTCGAAGACATCGCAATCCTAACTGGCGGCCAAGTGATTACAGAAGATCTAGGTCTTGACCTAAAATCTGCTGACATCAGCCAGCTTGGACGCGCTGCTAAAGTCGTTGTCACAAAAGACAACACAACAATCGTAGAAGGAGCTGGCGAAACAGACGCAATCACAGCTCGCGTCGGCCAAATCCGTGCACAACTCGAAGAAACAACTTCTGAGTTTGATAAAGAAAAACTACAAGAACGTCTTGCAAAACTTGCAGGCGGCGTAGCCGTCATCAAAGTCGGTGCTGCAACAGAAACAGAATTGAAAGAGCGCAAACTTCGCATCGAAGACGCACTCAACTCCACACGTGCAGCTGTTGAAGAAGGTATCGTATCCGGTGGTGGTACAGCCCTCGTCAACGTTTACAACAAAGTGGAAACATTGCTGGAATCTGTAGAAGGCGACGTCGCAACTGGCGTGAAAATCGTCCTTCGCGCACTTGAAGAACCAGTTCGCCAAATCGCAACAAACGCTGGCCTTGAAGGCTCCATCGTTGTCGATCGCCTCAAGCGCGAAGAAGTCGGCATCGGCTTCAACGCAGCTGAAGGCGAGTGGGTCAACATGATGCAAGCAGGTATCGTAGACCCAACTAAAGTTACACGTTCTGCACTTCAAAACGCAGCATCTGTGGCGGCTATGTTCTTGACAACAGAAGCAGTCGTTGCCGATATCCCAGAACCACCAGCAGCAGGCATGCCTGACATGGGTGGAATGGGCGGCATGATGTAAGGGGAACGCTAACCCCTTTTATGCCAACTCAAGAGGTCTCTCATTAATTCGTTGAATTAATGAGAGACCTCTTTTTCGTTTCATTATTTTTCTTCCCCAATACCGAAACAAGAAGATCCATATATGGAGAGTGTCAGGCTCTATTATTAGAACCTGAGTAAACTATAACTTTATTACTTATCTAATAGTATTTGCGTCACATTCAAGAGATAGGCATGTTAGTCCGTATGGGTTATTTTCGGATTTTTACAACTATATTCATTATCTTCTTGTAAAAAATGGAGTATTATTACTGGTAATATAATTGAAGACTGGAGGGGAAGAAAATGTTCACCTATAGTGAATTATTGTATAATAAAAAGAATTATAGCGTGTCTCTTTCTAACCGCTCGATGAGGCGGAGCCAATGAAAATATTGAGTGTCAGTCCATTTCAAGAGGGGCTTCAACGGAACATAACAATGATAGACAGGCTAAGCACGGAAATGGAAACGATTGACCGTGCCGTGCGCGATCTCGTTGAAATGGAGGAACAGCTGAAAGGAATGGGAGGCAGTGCGATTCGTTCCTTTTACCGGGAATGTCATTTACCCTTTCTTCTTTTCTTTCGGATGTTTTCAAATCGGTTTAAACAAGTACTTCTTCAGATGGAAGCTGCACTTCATTCTCTCGAACCCGATCCATCCGGGTACATAGATGAACAATTCCTTGAGGGAGAGATAGAACACGGACTTACGCTAATTGGCCGTCTCACGGCTAGTTTGACGGATGAGGCAAACAGTATCATGGACAAAGTAAGTGATATTGTCGGCCTGCCCCCTTTAGATGATAGTGAAGTACAGGAGGGGGTCATTCACTCCAAACGGAAACGTGATGATACCATCGCCCAACTTTATGAATTTGATGCAGCGCAGACTTTCGCACTGAATGCCATTGAACATGACTTGCTGGCAATGGATAATTGGCTTGCGACTATCGAGGGACTTTTCCAATCAGGAGTGCAAGATATAAACTTCCAGTCGAGCCAATGGAATGTGTTAACGTTCGGAAGTGAAATCAGGACGGAACTATTCCCAAAAGTGTTCTTAGACCCTTGGGGGAACGAGCATGAGAAGCTGCTCGGCACGATGCTTACTGCCGCTACTTTTAAAACTCTGGAAGGGAAGAAAGTAAACACGATCGATCAGAATGTGGACGAAAATGTGAAATACCATGTCTATAATAACGGTTTGCTTATTAAAGAGTATATGGTAGGCTCAAGCGTTTTCTATGAGGTTGTTCCCCATGTAGAGTATAAGGAAGAAGAGATCATTACAGCTACCGTAGCCGAAGAAAACAGCTGGGTGGATGATCTTCAGTTTGGATTAGATCTGGTAGGGCTTATCCCTGTAATTGGTGAACCAGCGGATGGATTAAATGCAATTATCTATGCCGCGCGAGGGGATACAGTAAACGCGGCCCTTTCTGTTGGGGGAATGATTCCTGTTGCAGGATGGTTCAGCACTGGTGGGAAGTTGGTTTATAAATCAACAACTAATGTAAAACAAGTTAAAAATGTGGTCAGCACAGATGCGATGAAGTCGATCTATACGCCAGTTTACCAAGACGTCATCAACAACCCGCTTAGCAAAACGCAATTCCATTTAGGAAAGATGGATAACTTGCCAATGGATATAGGCAAAGTTCAACCTCAATATGAGTTATTAGTGGCAAACGGTTACCATTACAGCACGCCAAGTAACTTTACATTCAATAAACCATATGTAGTGAAGGATGTTTCAGCGCCTAGTACAAGTGGAGTTAGTGATGTTAAGGTTGATACGAAGAATGTGGATGTCGGTGCTAATAAGGGTACTGCGAAAAATGCTGAGCATGTAGGTAAATTGAAAGGTGAAGAGGTGCTCTTAAAGGGCATCTTTGAGAAGGAAATTACCTACACTAAGCGAGATCGAGAAGAGTTTAAAAAATTAAGAAATACTTTTAATAGTTCTGTCAGAAAAAAATTTTTAATAGACTTAACTAGTGATGAGACAAAAATTAAACAACTTAAAGATGCAGGTTTAACAAGTTCGGATATTAACAAACTAAAAAAAGGATTGGTACCAGAAGAATATCAGGTACATCATAAGTTGCCTTTAGATGATGGGGGAACAAATGATTATAACAATTTAATCTTAATAAAAAATGATCCATACCACAAAGTTCTTACTAATTCTCAAAAAAATTTAACAAAAGGTTTGGAAGTTGGGGATTCAATTAATATTAAGTGGCCGATTCCAGATGGATTTATATATCCAGACTCAAAAAAATAGAGGTGAGATTATGGTATTAGAATTACTGGTTGAGATAGAAAAAATTAAAAAAGAAGACGGTAAGACAATAATGGTACCTGCAAGTGATAAAGATATTCAATCCTTAAAAGAGTGGATTTCAAGTAATGTTCGTAGTAACCTATGGATTAATGAATATGGAGATTTCTTAAAAAAAGTAAATGGTTTAGATTTTAATGGATTAGTTATTTACAATGCGAAATCTGATGATGAAAATAATGGTTTTATTAGTGCGAATGAAATTTGGAGAGATAATGTATGGGATAGTAATTATTTGTTTTTTGGAGATTCAAGCATTTCATGGTACTGTATAGATTTAGAAAGTCATGTGTTTCTTGAATTAGATAAACCAAGCGGAGATGTCATAGAAGAATATAACAATTTTGAAGAAATGATTACGGAAGCAATTAAAAGTGTATTGTAAGTTTTGGACGTAACAAACAAATAAGCTTGTATATAAGACACAATGAACTATTTAATCTATTATAAAGCATAAGATTGTGCCATCATGGACATATAGATAATGGTTGGTATTATACACATAAAAATTAATGAAGATATCTACAATGTCTATTGGAGCTTTGAACTGGTGCTATTGCAAAAATATTAGAATTAGATAACCTTATATTAAAGAATGTTCCTTACTATCCATATGATATGGTTCATTACCAAGAAGATTAAATTTAAAAATGGGTTTATTATGCAACTGATTGGCTGGTGGCGAAGACGGTATTGTACCGGTCTCCTACCAGCCATTTTTTATTTAATACAACATTGAGTAATACCTAGTGAAAAAATCATTTCTTATCTAAGAGAGATATTTTCAGAAACATGGTAGTCTTTAGCGTTCTGGTTGATTCGGTAGTGGAGAAGCTAGAATAGAATTTAATAAGTGGCGTAAAGAATATTGGAAGGCAAGATATGCAAATGAAATGATAAAAAGGGGGTATTGAATGAAGGTAGCATTAATAAATGCCATAGATGCAGAGTACGAAATGTGCCCAGCAGCCTTTGGAGGATCTCTTAACATTGAGGAAGTAACCCAAGCAGAAGATGAACTAAATATAAAGTTGCCTGAAGATTTTATTGAATTTCTTTTGAGATATGGTTCTGGAGCCGTTGGTGAGGCTATAATATTAGGGCTGAAAGAGGCAGAGTTTGTAGCGACACCATCGTTTATAGAGAAATCCAAGCACTTTAGGGAGGTATTACCTAAAGGATATGAGAATTTTATTACAATTGGTATAGATGGTGCAGGAAATCCAATAGGATTTAATTCTCCGAATACAGAAATCATAACAATTGACTTTAATCTCGGCGGTAAAGAAGTAATAGCAAAGACTTTTGAGGAATACTTAGAAAAAGCAATCCGTGAAGAATTAAATATACAATTCTAACATTTTCCTGATAGTTAGAGTTTTTTTACGCAGCTGTTTGGCTGGTGTGAGACGGTATATTACCGGTCTCATGCCAGCCAATTTTTGTTGATCCAGCATAAAAGATTGCCTAGCATTTAAGAGTGTTGATTTTAGGAGTATATGTTGGGCTCAAGCGTTTTCTATGAGGTTGTGCCCCATGTAGAGTATAAGGAAGAAGAGATTGTTACAGCTACCGTAACCGAAGAAAACAACTGGGTGGATGGTCTTCAACTTGTCTTAGATCTGGCAGGGCTTGTCCCCGTAATTGGTGAACCGGCGGATGGATTAAATGCAATTATCTATGCCGCGCGAGGGGATACAGTAAATGCGGCCCTTTCTGTTGGGGGGATGATTCCTGTTGCAGGATGGTTCAGCTCTGGCGGGAAATGGGTCTATAAATCAACAACCAATGTAAAACAAGTTAAAAATGTGGTCAGTACAGATGCGATGAAGTCCATCTATATGCCAGTTTACCAAGATGTCATCAACAACCCGCTTAGCAAAACACAATTCCATTTAGGAAAGATGGATGACTTGCCAATGGATATAGGCAAAGTTCAACCTCAATATGAATTATTAGTGGCAAACGGTTACCATTATAGCACGCCGAACAACATTACATTCAATAAGCCGTTAGTAAAAACGGATATTTCTGCGTCTAGTACAAGTGGAGTTAGTGATGTTAAGGTTGATATGAAGAAGAGTGTTGAGGTTGAGACGAAGGGTATAGATAAACCTAGACCATCTTGGAGACAGTCTGAAATTGATGTAGGAAAAGAATATCCTGGATATCGTGACCAAGTATCATATAAGGACGGTCAAGAAGTAAGTCATGGCACTAAAAATAGTTCGAGACCAGATTTTTATACAAACGGTCATAGTATAGAAGTTAAGAATTATAACTTAACTACTTCTTCTGGGAGAAGTAACTTAATTAGAAATGTTTCAAAGCAAGTAAATAAACGGATAAGTGATTTACCTGAAAAAACTAAACAAACGGTTATTATTGATATTAGAGGACAAAATGTCTCAAGGGATGTTTTGAGGGATGTTAAACAAAAAATAAATGACAGAACAAATGGTGTATCGGAAATTATTTTTAAAATGGATTAGAGGTGTAATTTAGATGGCAGTAGGAATATTAGTAGATTGTTTTTATTACGAATTAGGGCATAGCGATTTTGTACATTCATTCTTTTCGACAATCTCATATCATCTAGAAAAAGACGGATGGGGGGCGAAATACCCGTTGTTGATGAATGAGTTGTATAATAACAAATTAAGCTGGGATGATGTCACTGTTGCAAAAGCTAATTTAATTGAAATTGAACAGGAATTATCAAAGTACTCGCCAGAGCTAATTGTATGGGATATTGATGATATATCAAAAAAACCACCTTGGGGGGAGAAAATAAGTCCAAAAGTCACTAGCCTTGCTAATTATTTTGCAACCGCTGATGGGAAAACATTTTTTGAAGTAATACTTACAGCGCTTGAGGTAGCAAAAGAAGATAAATGTGATATAAAACTTCATAAACTATAACTGTGTTTAAAACATGGATAACTTCCCCATTGTTTTTTATGATACGGAGTGCACAATAGACGACTATATTTGTAGAACAGTAGGATGTAAATGGAAGAAGAGCATATCTTGAAAAATGCGACTAAGGATTTGATAGATTGGATTTCTAACGAACTTCATTAAACTGAAGAGATCTCTGTAACCGTGGGGGCTTCTTGGGAGGAAGAACTAAGTAGCTTTAGTGAATAAGAATATGGAATTAGCTAGTGACTCCATGATGGTAAACCATTATGGAGTCTTGTTATATAAAGGAAAAATGAGAGGGGATACAGTAAATGCGACCCTTTCTCTCGGTTCAATGCTTCCTGTTGTAGGAACGGCAAGCACAGGTGCAAGGATGGGCAAAAGAATAAATAATGTATATGAAGTTAGAAATGTGGTAAGCACAGATAAGATGAAGTCCATCTATACGCCAATCTACCAAGATGTCATCAACAGTCCGCTAAGTAAATCTCAGAGTCACCTTGATTTATTGTCTAATAATTATTACCAATTAGGAAAGCTAGATAACGTTGCATTCAATATGGGCAAATCTCCACATTAATTTAATCCATTAACTGCAAATGGATATCAATTCAGCACGCCGAATAACTTTACATTCAATAAGCCGTTAGTAAAAACGGATATTTCTGCGTCTAGTAAAAGTGGAGTTAGTGATGTTAAGGTTGATACGAAGAAGAGTGTGGATGTTGAGTCTAAGGGTACGGGTAAGATTGATTATGTGGAAGAAACAGGTCGCCTTGGTGGTAAACACTATCTTGAAAAAGACTTGAGACTTTTAGGCAATTATCTTGAAAAAAGAGGAGTAACACTCAAGGTTGGAGATGAGTTTTTGCCACCAGGAAAAGGAGGAGGCTTTAACTATAATACTGGGGAACTGGTATTGAAAAGTAACCCCACACAATATGAAGTTTAGCATGAATTGTCACACTATATTCAATATAAACAAATCGGGAAAGAGGCTTATTCAAATTTGCCTCGTACTAGCGGACCAGTTCCAATAAATGATTTAACAAAATTCAATGCTCCTGAGCAATTTGTTTATGATATGTTATCAAATAACCCAAAAAGATGGAATTCCTTAAACGAAGCTGAGCAACTACATGCTAACTGGTATATAACACAATATGGAGGTATTCGATAATGAAGTTATCGAGAGAAAGAGCAGAACAACTGGCGCTTGAATATGTAAATAAAGATAGGAATGAAAACTTCAAATTAGAACTAATAGGTGTGGAAATATCTAAAATTTCTCCAAAATATTGGGCTGCTACTTTTGAAGTTAGAACTTCAGAAGGGGATATTTTAGAGGGCCCTTTACTTATACTTGTGGATGATGATTTAGAAAAAGCAATGAGTTTAGAAGAGGCTGTCGAATCTCACATAGCTAATAGAGATAAGTAAAGTAGCCTTTCAAAAACAGAACTTTCATTTTTAAGTGAGATTTTTGAAGAAGTGGCATATAATTCGCAAAGTAAAAAGTATATTGAATTACTATACTTACTAAATAAGGATCCAAATAAATAAGGAAGGATGATAGCTTTGAATAAAGAGGCAGTCATTGAATTAATAAATAACGCACCTAAAAAGTTTTTTGTTGGGGCTTTAGAGGATAGTAAAATTAGTGACATTGAGAAAAGGCTTAATGTAAAGTTGCCAGAAAGTTATAAATGGTTTTTGAGGGAATATGGAACTGGAGGAGTTTTTGGGATAGAGATTTTTGGAGGCGGACTTCGCGAGGTCCCAACTTGTGTAAGAGAAACAGAAGAATGGAGAGAATATGGTTTACCAATGGAGTTCGTTGTAATACAGAACTACGGATCCGGTGTTTATTGTCTTGATACTTCAAGATTAGCCAACAATGAATGTCCCGTTACAGACTGGGAGCAAGATAATGAGAATGGAATAAATGAATATGAAAATTTTTATACATTTTTAGTAGAACAGTTCTCAAAATAATTCACTAAACCGGTCACCACTGATTCGGTGAAGTCCATCTTATTTAAAACAAATTCATATTAAACTCAAAAATACGACGAAAAATTAGGGGTGATAGATTTGAGTAAAGTATATGAAGATTTTTTTTCTGAATTACAAGCAGATATGGTAGGTATTTGTTTAGAATACGTTAAAAATCGTGCAGAGGACATCTATATTTACTGTTCCTATGAGCCAGAAATGTATGCTTTTGACGTGTTTTTTAAAATAAATGGACAATTTGTTCTTAAGCATAACTTCAACGATGCAGTAAATAACATAAACACAATAGATAAGAAAGTATTGATTTATGATACCTCGGAACAAAGACAAGAAACTTTTTTGATATTGGTCTCGGGTATTTAGAAAAAATCCGCGAAAAAAGTAAAGAATATGGAAGAGGTATGACGACAGAAATGAAGTTACATTACAATGTAAAACAAAATAGTTTAAAAGGAAAATATAGATATGATTTAGTCTATTCTAATGACGAAGACCTTTTACCAGATGATATTTTTAATTATTGGTTTGAAGAGGTGAAAAAAGAGGGTTATATCATTCAGCGTAACAGAAGGACAGACGAGGGCCTGTATTAAAATCGCCACATTTTGTCCAGTGTTATCGCCAGATTGAAAAGAGGTTGAAATTTAGAAAAAGCCGGACCGAACTCATTGAAACGACAGTTGAGTACAAGCATCTTCAGACGGTCCCTGTTCTTGGGGACGCAACAATCATTGATCTATCTAAATCTGCAGTTTCACCCATCACGATTATCCACACCAACTACATCGCAAATATGCGGAGATTCAGTTTGCATCCGTATACAGAACCCTCATCATAACCAGTATTATCTAACTATGACTGCAAAATAGGAGGCATGGATTTGCCGGAAATTCAAAATATCCACGAGAGCTTAACCATTGGGGATTTAGAGAGTTTTGAAAGTAATCATAATATCACACTTCCAACATATTATAGAAATTTTTTGCTGGCGTATAATGGAGGTTATCCTAATCCAGGTACATATAAAATATCTGTCGAGTTAGGCGAGAGTATATTGAATATATTTTATGGTATTGGTAATATGTATGATAATTTAGAGAAGAAGTTAGATATTTTTGATGAAATCCTAGAATTAGGATTCATTCCGATCGCAGATGATCTATTCGGTAATCAAATATGTATTGGAATAAGCGAGGAGTATTTTGGACAAATATTTCATTGGGCTCATGATGAGGAACATGACGGAATGGAAAATATGTATTTCCTATCAAATAACTTTAATGATTTTCTGGATGTCTTATATGAGTGCCAATAACTCTTGAATTTACTTTTTGGGAAGAGTCAATAGTCGGTAGGTGAGAAAAGAGTTAAAAGTATTTTTTTCTGGCAAGTTGAAATGGAGTTATTTAATGTGTGGAAGGGAGGCTAGTAACGATGACAGCAATAGGAATTGATATTGGCGGTACAAAAATGTTGATGCTAGCTGAATACAATGGTGAAAGGATCTCCAGAACCGTTCCAACGGGTAGAGACTGCACACCCGAGAAGATACAAAAGGAAATGGAACGCTTTCTCAACGATTTGCCTTTTAACGTGGATTGTATAGGAATAGCCGTTCCCGGATTAGTTGAAAATGAGAACATGGTTGTTTTGTCAGATGTTCTCCCGCATCTTGCAGGAATGGATACTGATTTTCTACGATTCACTAACAAGCATGTTTATATGATTAATGATGTAAAGGCTGCCCTTGTACGCGAGGCCTCTTTAGATGACAACCCCGATCTTGTGGTTCTGATGGTGGGGACGGGTATAGCGATGGGCATGAAGCTGAATGGGCAATTTATCAATGGATGTAAAGGGTGGGCCGGCGAGTTGGGCAGTATGCCGATTCCTACTAATGAGGGCATACGTAAGTTAGATGAGCTGGCAAGTGGAGCGAGCATTCTCGCGAGAGCCAAGGCCGATGCGAACACAGTACATACGCAGCTGGAAGAAGAGGTTGAAACGATAAAAGAAATCATTCATGCTGCAGGTGGATATTTAGGGATAGGCATTTCTACGATTATTCACCTCTTGAATCCTAACAAGATTATTTTAGGTGGCGGAAGCCTACAATACAAAGGCTATTACGAGGCAGCGTTACAAGTTGCAAAAACGAATACTCTTCCAGATCTCTGGGATGCCTGCTCAATCCATAAAGCGCAGGAAGCTCCCTATATGGTTGCGCAAGGGGCCATGCTTTTCGCGAGTTCAAAACAGCCGATGTGATTGTGTTCTAAATCACAGCAAGGCAGCGCAGTTTAGTTTAGAAAGCTGAAACGGGATAAAGGGGACTGGCTCATGAATATACGTGTATTGAAAGAATCCGATGCCAAGCAGTACCAACAACTACGATTACGTGCATTACAAGTCAATCAGGAAGCATTCGGGTCAACATATGAGAGAGAAGTGAGATTCTCAATCGAAACTGTTGAAGAGCGAATAAAGCCAGCGATAGACAAATTTGTTTTAGGGGCTTTTGATGAAACCGATTCGCTAGTAGGGATTGTTACATTTATGCGCGACAATAACCTGAAAACGAGTCATAAAGGGAATATTTTTGGGATGTATGTTGCTCCAGAAGTCCGAGGGCAGGGTGTGGGTAAAGCGCTTCTGGTGGAGCTTATTCGAAGGGCGAAAAGCTGCGAAGGGTTGGAACAGATCCACTTGACGGTCGTATCTGCTAATGAATCGGCCAAGAGGTTATATAAATCGTTGGGATTTGAGGTCTATGGTGTTGAACGAAATGCGCTGAAATTCAAGGGGCAGTATTTTGATGAGGATTTGATGGTTTTATTTATTGGTGATTGAGTTGGACGAACCTTTCACATAAAAAAGGTCTCTCGAAATTTAGGAGAGACCTCTTTTTATCGTTTGACACAATAGTGCTGCCATATCCATCACTTCGTGCTAATATCTGACTTCCAGCCGTGTGTGCGTCTTAAATAGTTCCTCAGTCGGATCAAAGTAATCTTCCGTATACTCCGGAATGAATGCATTCCCACTAGTATAGCCGGAGCCCCATGTAGGATCCATCGTAAGCCATTTTCCGTCCACTTTCACTTCCACCCAGGCATGATAATCCGTGGTGTAACCATTGAAAGCTGTTCCTACGATATACCGTGCTTCCATTCCGGACGCACGTAGCAAAGCTATAGCAAGGTACGAATAATCCCCACAAATCCCACTCTTCAACTGAAGTGTTTTTAAGGCACTGTCATCCCATTCATTAATTTTATCGTCCCATTTTTTCACATCATAAGAAATGTTCTTAGCGGTATATTCGTAAACGGCTTTCGCTTTCTCACGATCGGACATCTCGTCGGTTATAAGTTCCCTTGCCAGTGCAATGATTTCCGGCGCATCGGATTGGACACCCTTGGATGGCAAGAGATTGCGTTGATCTTCAGTGTCCTTACTTACTACCGAAAACTCAGCAATATTTACATAATACAGTTCTTTGCCTCTTGCTTCCGGCACATTGACCGTCACATTATATGTGCCAGCTCCGAATCTCAGATAGATCTGATCGTCGAATGTAAAATTGTCGATTGGAATAACGGAATATGCTAGTTCGTTGTCTTTCTCTATCTCAATAAAGAGGTGTGTCGTCTCCTTGGCAAGGGGGTCATCTTTGTCAATGGTGCCTGAAATGCGATAAGTTAAACCGGCTTCTTCGCCACTTTTAGCGGGTGAGGCAAAATGGACTCCACGCTCATCCGTCGTATTTTGGATTGGCTCAAATGTGAGATCGGATTGATTGTCGATATAGACCACAGCACCTTGTTGATAATATTTCTCTTGGTTTTCTGGTGGTAGGTAAACTGTTAATCCATGAACTCCTTTTCCGTAAGGTAATGGCACGTCATAAGAAAATTCACCATTTTTGACAGAGAGTATATGTGACCAGGATTGTTCGCCCTTGAAGAGTACGAGCATAATATTTTCGGCTGTATCAACCTTTCCTTTAAGTGTAAAGACTTCGTTTCCTTTTACGTACCTGCTATCAGGTGCCTGGAGTGAGAGATCCGCAGCTTGCGCGAACGGGGTGTAGACAATTCCATGATCCGTAGTTGGATTTACATTAAAGACAGAGAAAGCAGTCATGTTATCGAATGATTCTTCGAGGATCGTACTGGGGATCAGGACACTTACCAGATAGTCACCCTCTCCATTGAACAGCTTAATATCCTGTTTGAACATACCGTCTTTAATAGGTACATAATGAGAGACCAAATCGCCAAGTTCTTTTCCTTCGTTAAAGCCAATATCAATTACTACATAGTCACCTTTCAATTTTTCATGCTGCTCAATTGTCCCTTCGACTGTCACGACTCCGTTTGCCGCTATTTCCCTGTAAATAGGCTGTGTCAAAGATGCGCCTAATTTCCGGGCATAGGGTGACAGCTCCACCGGTTCCTTTTCCAGTTCATCGTTCTTCTTTTTTGCGGCCTCCTCATACGCCGCCCCCTGCTTTTGCTCTTCCGTAATAGCAAACCCGCTCGTGCAGGCGCTTAATACGAATAAACTCACCAAACTGACAAATGCTATATAAAATTTTTTCATAGATGTCAGATTCCCCCTAGTAAGTAATGTATATCAATAATAACACTATTGCGATAGTTTAAAACAGAGTATTGTCTAAATCGGTATGAGAAAAGGCCTTCCTGTATTATGCGGTCCTCGTTCAGGTGTATCATTAGAGTTTTGCTTTCATATTCTATAGTTGGAGGTGAAAGAATGCCGAGAGTGAAATACCGTGATGCGGATGTTGATTTAATGGCACGGATGATGCGGGCCGAAGCTGAGGGCGAAGGGAAACAAGGGATGCTATATGTCGGAAATGTCATTGTGAATCGGGCAGTAGCCGATTGCTTAGACTTTCGAGATGTTCGAACGATTGAGGATGTGATTTTCCAGGTACAGGGCGGGAATTATTCGTTTGAAGCGGTTCAAAAAGGTAATATGTTTTATCAGCGAGCGAGAGATACGGAAAGAAGATTAGCCAAACAGAATTTGGACTATTGGCGAGTCCACCCGGCAAAATATGCTCTTTGGTACTTTAACCCGTATGCGCCTTGTCCACCGACGTGGTATGGGCAACCTTTTACAGGACAATTTAAGAATCATTGTTTTTATGAACCGGCGGCGGGGACTTGTGATGCTGTTTACAGTTAGTTAAACGAGAGCTTATCAAACGGGATTACTTTGATTGGTCATGAAGACACATATCCGAAAAAAGAGTTTCTCACTTGTGTGGGAAACTTTTTTATATCTCGAAAAAAATTATTTTACTATATTCACAAACCTCCTCAATTTGTGTTAACCTATATTTCGTTATGGTTAACACAAAAGTTAAGGAGGGTTTTTATGGCGAACTATTTTTGGGTAGTCGGAACCGATACTGATGTCGGAAAAACAATAGCGACGACAATTTTGATGCGTTATTTCCAAACCAAAGGGGAGGTGCTGCCCTATAAGCCGGTTCAGACAGGGCTCATTGAGGAAGGGGGCCTCACGTATTACGGCGATACTCAGTTTTATCGGTCCTTCAGTGAAATGGAACTGGATGAACAGAATATCAACAGTTATTCCTTTAAGGAGCCTGCTTCTCCTCATTATGCTGCAAGATTAGAAGGAGCGACCATTGATGAGAAGCGCATCCTTCAACATATTGAGAGGTTGAAGTCTCAATACGATTATGTAATTTGTGAAGGAGCGGGTGGATTGTATGTCCCGTTAGATGAGAAACGGAATTACTATTTCCACCACCTCATAAAAGAAACACAAATGCCTGTCGTGCTGGTGACTCGGACAACACTCGGTACCATTAATCACACGTTATTAACAATCGAGGCATTGCGTGCAAAAGGCATTCCTATTGCAGGAATTGTGTGTAATGCATTTGAGGGGACTGAACTTGAAGTCGATAATGTCACTACGATCCGTCAGGCTACAGGGTTACCTTTAATACTTATTCCGAAGCTGGAAAACACAGCTGATTTGAAGGAGATTCAGTTGGAGGGTGCAGATGAGTTTTTTGAAAGGTTGCGGAGCCTATGATTTCTGATATGCAACGAAGGGATTTACGCCATGTGTGGCATCCTTGTTCCCAGATGAAAGATTATGAAGAGTTTCCGCCTATCGTAATAAAAAGTGGGAAAGGCATTTATTTATATGATGAAAACGGCAAAGCGTACATAGACGCGGTGTCTTCCTGGTGGGTGAATTTATTCGGCCACGCCAATGAACGGATCAGCGATGCCCTTGCCGAACAGGCTAGACAGTTGGAGCATGTCATTTTTGCGAATTTTACTCATGAGCCTGCGGTGCGTTTAGCTGAAAAGTTAGCTCGAATTACGCCAGAAGGCTTAACTAAAGTGTTTTTTGCGGATAACGGATCTTCTGCGGTTGAAGTCGCCCTGAAAATGAGCTTCCAATACCATAAGCAGAAGAATAAACCGAACAAAACTCGTTTTCTAGCATTGTCCAATGCGTATCATGGCGAAACATTAGGCGCTCTTTCCGTTGGAGGCGTCGGTCTGTACAATGAAGTGTTTCAGCCGCTATTGCTGCAAACAATACGTGCGGAAGGGCCGGATTGCTTTCGATGCCCATTTCAGGAGAGACCCGAAAGCTGCAATACGCCTTGTATTTCTATCATTGAGGAAAAATTGAAGCGGCATCGTGAGGAACTGTCGGCTGTTATTATTGAACCGTTAATCCAAGCTGCGGCTGGCATGAAAATGTATCCTCCGGGTTATGTAAGTCGGCTGAAGCAGCTTTGTTCGCAATACGATGTCCATTTGATTGCGGATGAAGTGGCAGTCGGTTTTGGACGGACGGGGACGATGTTTGCGTGCGAGCAGGCGGGTATCACGCCAGATTTTATGTGCCTTTCCAAAGGACTGACGGGAGGTTATTTGCCATTGTCCGTTGTCATGACGACGGACGAGATATACGATGCTTTTTATGATGAATATGAAACGATGAAAGCCTTTTTGCATTCCCACAGCTATACGGGAAATCCGCTGGCCTGTAGAGTGGCGCTTGAAGTGTTGCAGATTTTCGAAGATGAGAAGTACATAGAGCAAATTCAGGACAAAGGAGCGTATATGAAGGAACTTGCTTCACAAGTTTTCAGCGGCCAGCCTCATGTCGGTGAGTATCGCCAAACCGGAATGGTAGGAGCAATTGAATTAATACAGGACAAAGCCACAAAAGAACCATTTCCATCTGAAGAACGAGTGGGGTATCAAATCTATAAAATTGCGCTTGAAAAAGGGCTGCTCCTCCGTCCGCTTGGCAATGTCCTTTATTTTATGCCGCCCTATGTCATTTCCAAAGAGGAAATCCAGAGCATGATCATGATTGCGAATGAATCGATCCAGCAATACCTTGAGAGAAGACAGGACCAATTGAAGGTGCTGAAGAAGTGAAGAAAAATCTAACCTATTCATTGGCACTTGTCTCATTGTTCGCATCTCTAACGGCAGTCGGGGCGTTTATCAAAATCCCATTGCCTTATGTTCCGTTCACGTTGCAAACACTCTTTGTGTTCCTGGCGGGAAGCCTGTTAGGGAGCAGGAGAGGAGGCCAAAGTCAGCTTCTTTACGTAGTGACCGGTCTGGCAGGGCTTCCCGTCTTCACGCAAGGTGGAGGAATCGGTTATGTCCTGCAGCCTACGTTTGGCTATTTGATCGGATTTGTTGTGGCTGCGTTCGTCGTTGGGTTGATTTCGGAACGTGTTAAGAAACCGAAGGCTTATAAGTTCATTCTTGCAAATCTCGCGGGGTTAGCAGTCGTATATCTCGTTGGCGTCAGTTATTTATATATGGCGCTTAATACGTGGATGCGGATTGACACTAGCTGGGGACAAGCAATTATGGTGGGAGTTGTTTATGGCATTGCCGGGGATGTAATCATTTCCGTTTTGGCAGGATTGTTGACGATGAGATTGTGGAAAGTTTTTTCTTCTATTAGAAAATGAACTGGTAAGACTGGGTGTGTTTCACTGCCCAGTCTTTTACGCCTTAACCGGCTCAATCCACCAGCCGATGTTTCACCGCATACAATGCGGCCTGCGTCCGATCGGCAAGCTCAAGCTTGGCAAGTACATTGGATACATGCGTTTTCACCGTCTTTTCTGTAATGAACAGGGAGGCGGCGATTTCTTTATTGCTCTTTCCTCTCGCGATTTCTTGTAAGACATCGAGCTCCCGCTTGGTTAATTCCTCGACACGTCCTTTGTCCTGTTGGCCTCGATTCGTGAACGTGTTCATGAGATGGGAGGTCGCTTTCGGATGCAACTGATTTTCGCCGTTAATGATTTTCTTCAATGACGTGACGAGCTCATCCGGCTGGATATCCTTCAATTGAAACCCGGAGGCGCCGGCTTCGAGTGCGGGAAGGACATGGTCTTGGTCGGAAAAACTTGTGAGCATCATAATTTTCATGTCGGGATGTTGTTGCTTGATGCGCTTCGTCGCTTCGATGCCATCCATCTCAGGCATGACGAGATCCATGAGAATCAAATCCGGCTTCAGGGAATTGGCGAGCTCAACGGCTTCCTTTCCATTAGCCGCTTCCCCGACGATTTCTAAATCCGGCTGGGTGCGGAAAAAGAAGACAAGCCCTTTCCGGACAACATGATGGTCATCGACAACTAAAATACGGATGCTCATAGCTTTTCCTCCTTCTCATAGCCTGGCCTTACAACGGAATCTGAATGTGGATTGTCGTCCCGCTTCCAAGCCTGCTCGTTACTTCAAATTGTCCATTCAATGCTTCGGTTCTCGTTTTCATATTACGCAAGCCGAGCGATAAGATGGGGGAGTTCTCATCATAATGAAAACCGCATCCGGCATCCTGAATAGTCATCTTCACTTCATTTTCGCCCGCTTGGAAGGAGAGCATGGCTGCATTGGTCCCGGCATGCTTTTTACAATTGGCGAGCGCCTCTTGCCCGATTCGCCACAGCGCTTCTTCGACTTTTCCAGGTAAGCTGACGGCCCCACTCATCTTCGATTCAATGGAAAGGCCTATCATTTCTGCATAACTGCTGAGTGCACTCACTAAGCCATTTTCAAGTCCTTGCGGTTTTAATTGCCAGATTAACCCCCGCATTTCCCCGAGAGCTTCCTGGGTCAAATCTTGTATGTAGCGGAAGGTTTGCTTCACTTCTTCCTCGGATGTCATTTCCACGCCTGCCCTCGCTGTCAGGCTCAAGGAGAATAGCAGCTGGTTCACGGAATCATGAAGATCTCGTGCCAGCCGGTTCCGCTCGGCAATCAAAGCAGTTTCCTGTTCACGGTGCGTGAGCTTGATGCGCTTGAGGGCCGTTCCAATTTGGAAAGCGACGGCCTCTAGCAGCGCCAGTTCATTCTTTTCAAAATGCGTTTTATAGGGAGAGCCGACATTTAAGATACCGAACCGTTCCTCGCCAGCGCGAAGGGGAACGGTGGCATGATGGGTCAGTCCGCATGTGTTGCCAGCCTCATCTGCCATCGCATCCTCAATGCGTTTGCATTCAATTATATTGGTCGCCTTATTTAATTCATGGTTATTATATCGATTGACGCACCAGCACTTCCCCTGGCACATTCTTAATTTATCTTGATTCAGTAAAGCAGGCGGCAACGCGACATCTGCAATGAGCTCGTGCCTGCCGCGTCCATCGATCAAAAAGATCCAGCCGGTTTGAAGGCCGGTGACCTGAAGAAGCTTTTGCAGAACGCCGGAGAGTACCGCCTTCGTGTCCGTTCCTTCATTTAAAAGCTCGGCAATTTCTTTTAAAACGGTGATATCTTCGTATGTCGCTTCTCCAGACATTCCATTTCCCTCCAGCCAGCTTACTATATTTCCATTATACTGTACTTGTCGTTTGAAGGAACTCTATGATTTCTCGATTGGGTCCCTCGTAAAAAGCGGTTTGCCATCCATTGTGAAGCAGATAGGGTCCTTCGATCTTTTTCATTTTATCCAACCGGCTCATCACTACCTGAAGATCCGTGACTTCAAAACAAAAATGGAGTATATTCTCGTCTTCTTCCGTTTCTATCAATTCTAGCCTGAAATCACCTGAGGATAAAAACACAATCTTTTCCTCCATAAAACTGAAGCGGGTTTCTATTTCAAGATTGAGGAGCTCTTGATAAAAAGCTGTAGATTGTTCAAGATTCCTTATGTTCACTCCGTAATGATGGAATCGCATTAGACCAACCCCTTCAAATGAGTAAATTCATGTCACCGAATTCATGCCATAAGTAGCGGGATTTGATAGCTTCCGCGTAAGCAACTTGTAAATGATCCTCGGAAACAAATGCGGATAGCATCTCCAAGTGGCTGGCCTTTGGTTCGTGCAGGCCGGTTATCATCCCATCGACCAGCTGCAAAGGGTAGTGGTGGTTAATATACAGATTGGTTACGCCGGACAATGTATTCGTCAGGGCAGCACTTTCAAGAGCTCGCACGACGGTTGTTCCGACGGCAATCACTCTGTTCCCGGTAGCCTTCGCCTGTAAAATCTTCTGCATAGTACCCTCGGAAATATGATATTCTTCTTCATTGTCCTCCGGCGACTGTTCGTAATCGTCATCGAGCAAATAGCTCAATCCCGTGTGCAATTGAATATACTCAATCTGGACGCCTCTTTGCATTAAGGAAAAGAGGAGCTCCCAGCTGAACGCCCGGCCGGCTGACGGCATTTCAACCGACCCTGGATGGCTGCCGAACACGGTTTGGTAGCTATCCAATTGCCATGGTTCCTGAATGTATTCATACCGTATCGGCTCGCCGAGAGAATAAATGTCTTGAAACAAATCCAATCCCTTTTTGGAAAACTGAATGGTCGTTAGCGGGGAATTGTCCCGATGTTCGATAACGGTAGCCGATAGATCCACTGAAAAATGCAAGGTATCGCCTGGTTGAACAGGTCCCGCAATAATCAATGCATCCCATGAATCTTCATTTCGGCGGCGTGCCAATCGGACTTCCACTTGTGCTCCTAATTGCTCTTGCTGCCGTGACCATTTCCCTTGCAAGACGGCAGGTATCGTGCGGCTGTTATTTAAAATGACCAGATCGCCTGGTTGTAGATAATCTAGTACATGATCAAATCGGTCGTGTTGAATTTCTCCCGTTGTCCGATTCAGCACCATCATTCTGACATGATCCCTTCGCAAGCCCCTTTTTTCAGGAGGATGGGAAGCATTTAGTTCATCCGGCAGGTGGAAATCCAGTGCTTTGACGGCCATCACGCTTCACCTTCCGGCTGGGCTTCGAGGCGCTGCCCGTGGATTTCGGCTGAGTCACTTGAAGCGAGGTGGAGAAACACATCCACGACATCTTCAGGGTTTGCTAATGGATAATCACAGTCAGGAACGGCTAACCGATGCATGTCAGTGTTCATTTCTCCAGGGTCGACCATATTGACGCGCACATTCGTATGGCGCAGTTCATCCGCCCATGTTTCTGTTAGACCTTCTACTCCAAATTTGGAAATGCCGTATGCTCCCCAGCCGGCATAACCCGTATGGCCAGCTTCCGAAGTGACATTAATGATCGAACCCTCGTTTCGCTCGAGCATGCCAGGCAGGACGCGTCTCGTGACTGAAAATACGGACAAGACATTGACTCGCAGTACATCGGCGAAATCCTCTTCAGGATAGTCGAGAAGCATCGGCATCGGGCTAGGTCCCAAAATCGACGCGTTATTGATCAACACATCAATCCGGCCGTAGGCATGTTCCGTCGTGGCAACGAACCGTTCCACATCCCGTGCATTCGATACATCCGCCGTAATCGCCAGCACTTCGGCTCCAAACAGCTCCGCTTCTTTTTTTACCAACTGCAGATTTTCTGGAGTTCGAGCACAGATGGCGAGCTTTGCCCCCGCTTTTGCAAACGCTAACGTCAATGCTCGGCCTAACCCTTTTGATGCGCCTGTGATCATAACAACTTTATTTTTCATATCCAATCTCTCCTTTATGTGCTTGCTATCCACAGTATATCGATGGCAAGAAATCTTTCCCTCGTAGAAAAGCTTGAACTTTTCTACGACTTTCGATGGAGAAGACGCGGCGGGGAGGCGGATTTATTGTGGTATGATGAATTGGATAAATGTGTGTCCTTTTGGAAAATGAAGCAGCTGCTTTTATATGAAAGGTACTGGCTGTGAACAAACTCTAGATGAAAAGAGTTTGGTTACAGCTTTTTTGTTGGAAAATAAAAAAACATTGTAACGAATTGATAGGTTTCATGATATATAGATGATTTGACTTTCAAAGTCTCAATTTTTCATAGGAACAGATTGAACGTAAGTCTGACAGTGAGAGGAGGTACATAGTGAAAAAAGAAGAGATCTATGAAGAATACGGAGACTTTATTTTTCGATACTTAGTGACCCTTACAAAGGATAGCGAGGCTGCGGAAGAATTAACACAAGAGACGTTTTACCAGGCCATTAAGTCAATTGATAACTTTCGTCCTGACGGAAAAGCGAAATTTTCCACCTGGTTATGCTCCATCGCCAAAAACATGTGGCTGCAAGAAGTGAATCGCCAGAAGAAAAAGCAGCAGCTGCTGGGTTCACTAAAGGGCGAAAATAGCGTGTCTCATACGTTGGAAGAGGAATATTTTCGTAACGAAGACAAAATACATTTCTTCAAACTGGCGCATCAGCTTGATGAAGTGAAACGTGAAATACTGTATCTCCGGTTATTAGGGGATTTATCTTTCAAGGAAATCGGCTCTATTTTTGGAGAGACAGAAAACTGGGCGCGTGTCACATTCTATCGGGCAAAACAACAAATACGAAAGGGTGATCGGACAGATGAATCATCACGTTTTTAGAGATTTGGTACCGAGTTATATTGAAAACCTGACGAGTGAAGAAACCAATCGGCAAATGGAAGAACATATGAGGGAGTGCGAGGCTTGCCGGGAATATCTGAATGAAATGCAAGAGGAGTTATCAGTGGAACGTACGGAGGAGCAAAGAAAAGAGAAGAGAAATATCGACTATTTTAAAAAGGTGAAGTCGAGAAATAAGAAGAAGTTGCTTACCATTGTGGGATCGCTCCTATCCATTTTCTTGATTATTGGAATTGGCTGGTACATCATATTTGTTCATATGTGGATTGTGAATGAAAAGGATGTAAAACTAGCAGTCACCCAGCAGGATCAAACGGTTACGTTATCTTTTCACACGAAACATGACAATCGTTTTATCATTCCGATTGAACATTCGGGAGCTGATTCAAATATGATTGTGGTTTATGAAAAATGGAATGATTTTTCTGAGGCCTCGAATCTTTTGCAGGATGGCAGTAATGTCAGGTTTACTTTTGTGGATGAAAATACATTGTTACTCCACAACGGGAAAGAAAGAAAGCTGACAGAGAAAGATAAACTATATATCCAGTATAAGGATAGAACGGAAGAGATTTTATTGAAGGATCTGTATAAGCCGCAAAACAAGTAATCGTACTGAGTGTATGAGGAATACTAAATTAAACCACTTCTCAGTGTAGGGAGTGGTTTTTTTGCGAGATGGCACGCATTTAGTGCCAAAAATTAATTATCAAATATAGCATTGACTTTTCATACTACAAATGTAGAATATAAATATAAACATTCTACATTTGTAGAGGAAGGAGGATAAAATGAAAAGATTACCTGATGCAGAGTTGGAAATCATGTTAATTATATGGGAAGCCAATGGAGCAGTTACTCGCAGCTATATTCAAGAGCAATTGGAAAAATCTAAAGTTCTTGCGCCCACTACCATCCTATCATTCTTATCAAGGTTGACGTCGAAAGGTTTTTTGCGAATTGAAAAGGAAGGGAAGACAAATTACTACTATCCAATTGTGAGTCATGAAACGTATGCGCACAATGAAAGTAAAACAGTATTAGAAAGGTTCTTTGGAAACTCAGTAAAAAACTTTGTAGCCCATTTAAATGATAGTAAAGCTGTAGACGAAGAGGAGATTGAGGAACTGAGGGCGTTTCTGGATAACTTACCATCGGAGGATTCTAAATGATGGTTCAAAAAGTATTTCTTCAACTAGTAGAAGTTTCAATCATCACGTCAGTACTCATTTTACTTGTTTGTTTGATGTCGCCCATTGTTGAAAAGAAGTATGTGGCGAAATGGAAATATATTGTATGGCTAGGGATTACAATTCGGCTCCTCATTCCAATTCCGATCTCATTACCCGATGCTCCAATTCAAATAAAGCAGGGTGATGCATTTCAAGATTTTACTACAATGCAGGCCGACTTTTTATCAAACATAGCAGTGAATGAAGGAATACATAGTCCGGCGGAAATTCAACGACAAGATGAAACAAAGGGAAGTTCATTTGGTAATTTATCATTTCTTTCAATGATGAGCATCTTATGGCTGGCTGGGACAATATTATTTGTATGCTACCACGCACTAGGGTATTTTCATTTTATCCGAAAAAGCAAACGATGGTCGCTTGAGGCGACTCCCGAACAGCAACTCTTGTTCGAGAGAGTGAAAGCGGACATGGGGATAGCGCGACAGGTTGCTTTACGGCGTTCAAAAGTAGAAAAAAGCCCTTTGTTATACGGGATTCGAAAACCGGTGATCCTCATTCCGGATATCGAATACTCAGAGACAGACATCTATTTGATTTTCAAACATGAGTTAACGCATTTGAAGCGGCATGATATTGAAATTAAATCTGTATTATTTGCCGTCCGAGCCATTCACTGGTTTAATCCGCTCGTGCATCTAATGTCAAAGAAATTCAATGAAACCATTGAGGAAATATGTGATGAATCCGTCATAAGCGGAAAAGATAAAATGTATAAAAAAAGATATATGGAAACGATTCTACGTTCGGTTGAACAGCAAACACGTAAATCGAATCTGTTCACGTCGAATTATAATGGAGGCATTAAAGTTGTGAAAAAAAGATTTCAAAACATCGTGTTAAGTGGAAGTAAAAAGAAAGGAATTGTGTCATTAACCGTATTCTCTATTGGTTGCTTGGTTTCAAGTTCTCTCATCGTTTTTGGTTCAGATGACCAAACGGATTCCAAATTGGAAGATGTACAGGGGCAGAGCGTAAGTGTTGTCGACACACAGGGAGGGGCCGCTGTAAGTCCCTCGAAAGAATCTCTAGGAAATATTGTTGGTATCTATGCAGAATCCAAACGGAATGCAGCGTTAGAACAGTTGATTAGTAAACATTTTGAGATTCCAGAGGACGAGCTGGGGACTACCAAATACTACTATAATTATGTGGACTTAGATGGAAATGGGAAAGACGAGATTCTGGCAGTCGTCATGGGCCCATACTCCAGCGGATCGGGCGGAAGTACAGCACTCTTTGTCTCTGAAACCGAGACAGGAGAATTGCAGCTTAAACAAGATTTGACGCTTATCCAAACGCCAATCATTATTAGTGATAAAGTTACAAATGGGTACAAGGAGATTGTTGTGTTGAACAGTGGTGGGGGTGCAGAAGGTAATTATGTAAAGCTCACTGCAAAGAATGGGAAATACAATAGTGTAAACGACGGTAAGGTACTAAAAGGAGTGGAAGGCATTGCTGGCACGGCGATTATTAGCAATGACATTCCAAAAGATATGGAAGAAGGAACAGCGCTTTACTTAAAGGAATAGCAGCTGCGACATTGAATTCCAAAGCCTGCTAGGCGGAATATAAATATGCATTATATGGCATTCTGTTGGTGATTTGCTTGATAAGTAATAACCATTTCTCTGTAACTAGAGAGGTGGTTATTTTAAATTTACAGTAGTCCGTGAATACTTTCTGCTTCTTCCTCTCTGTCGGGTCATCTTAAATATGAATAAATTACGCAGGAAATAAAGGATTCTACCGATTCATGCGAAATAATACAAGGAGAAATGCATTTTTGAAGGAGCGATGAGTAATGAAAAAGCACCCTGCTGCACAAATGTATGATTACCATGTGTGGGCGAACAACCGCCTATTTGCTCGATTGAGGGAACTGCCGAAGGAGGTCTATGACAGAAAGATTGAAAGTGTGTTTCCGTCCATCGCGGATACGCTGGTCCATATTTTCATGACAGACACAATCTGGCTAGGCGTCATGCAGGGCAAAGCGATGGATGTCATTCAAGCTTCCATGCGTGAAGCGCAAGAGAAGATCGGCGATAAGCGATTGGATACGATAGAATCACTGTTTGGAGAATCGGCTACTGCATACCGGGCATATTTCGCTGAAGTAGGTGATATGCAGAAGGAAGTCTTCCCGGAGCATCCCAAGTTTGGCCGGCTGGAAACGAATCTGGCTGAGCTCGTTCATCATGTCGTCAACCATGGTACATATCACAGGGGGAATGTATCCGCGATGATTCGCCAGCAAGGAGAGGCGGGTGTCCCGACGGATTATATTTATTATCTGTATGAAATTAATTCAACGAACTAGTAGGACAAGCGCCATATTGTAATGGCGTTTTTTTAATGAACCCTGATCATTGAACTTGTAAAGCACACTCTTTAGAATGTAAACAAGATCTCATCCTAGAAAAAGAAAGGTTGTTTTGCAAGTGAAAAAGAACCGCACCTTTTCGATGATACTGCTGACAGTAAGCCTAGGGATAGTTACGGCATGTGGGAACACTTCGGAGGAGCCAACTGCAAAACCGGATGATTCTTCGAAACAAACCCAAAATGAATCCGACCCTAACGCTTCCAATGAAGAAGTTGAGCCTGAGACGAAACCGTCCACTGGGAAGGCTGACGAGGATAATTCATCGCTGACAAAAGAACAGTACCTCGTAAAACTTAATGAGATGGAAGAGGAAGATCGAAACGGAGAAGTGGGTACGACGACGGTAGAGCTTGAGAACCAAGAAACGGAGCGGTTTGAAAAATGGAACAATGAACTGAACCATATCTACGGATTGCTGCAGGAACAGCTCAGCTCGGAACAGATGGAGCAGCTACGAAAAGAGCAGCGGGAATGGATTCAACAGCGTGATGAAAAAGCCAAAAAAGCCTCGCTCGCCTATCAGGGCGGCTCGATGGAAGCCTTGGAATATGTGGCGACGCAAGCAAGCATGACGAAAGAAAGATGCTATGAGCTAGTGGCGAAGTATGTGAATTAAATTTCCAAATTTCTATATTGCTGTAATGGACGAATGGGCTCGTCGATGTGTGCGAGCCTTAATACGTTACCGAAGCATCTGGTTACACACGGTACAGCCGTCAACAATACGGTCAGTCAAATTGCAGGAGCGATCGGGACGGCGGTTGTCATAAAGATTTATTTATCCTAATCCATAGACTATGCAGGTAAGGGCTGTTTGGGCGTGTCAGGAGAACACTGGCATCCAGTTTCGCTTCAGGCCATGCCTGCTACTTCAAGATGAGTTTGGGAATTGCCGCACTTGACACCGCTAAAAGTGGAATCCCGCGAAACAGGCAGGGGAGTAACGATTTATTTAGAAAGGGCCATGTCCTCAAAGGCATGGCTCTTTGTCATGTTGAGCTTTAAGAAAGCTACTGTTTCTATCAATTCCATACCTTGCCATCACCAATTTAGCTTACAAATGGAGTGGTGCGTCTGTGCTGTACTCTCCAAACTCCTTGACTGGTGCATAAGCAAAGAAGACAAAAAGAAGGTAAATAAAGAGCATCTTAAAAACATAGGGAATTCCCTATTTTTTTGCTTAAAGTCAAAAGAGTCATGACTTCGACACGCCTTTGCTCCATTGGCTTTATATAATAAATCTATTACAGCCGCTGTCTAGCGGGACGAAAGGATGCAAACCGATGATTGAACTGATTGCAACAGCTGAATCGATGGGACAAGCCGAAAAGCTGCTGGAGAATGTGGATACCTTATACATAGGAGAAGATGAATTCGGGCTAAGGCTGCCGTTTTCCTTTAGCCGTGACGAACAGAAAGAGATGATTGGATTGGCCCACGATGCGGGGCGTAAGGTGACGGTGGCGTTGAACGCTCTGCTGCATAATGACCGGATCCAAGCAGTACTGCCTTATTTGGAGTTTCTGGCAGAGGCCGGGGCAGATGCGGTGACAATCGGTGATCCCGGTGTCATTCACTTGATGGCGCAGCATGGAATTCATTTGCCATATCTCTATGATGCGCAGACAATGGTGACAAGCGCGAGCCAGGTGAATTTTTGGGCGAAGCGGGGAGCGGTTGGAGCCGTGCTGGCTCGGGAACTGACCAAAGAGGAATTGCTGCAGATCGGCAGGAAGGCAGAAGTGCCGGTGGAAGTGCTTGTGTATGGTGCGACATGCATTCACCAATCGAAGCGGCCACTCGTGCAGAACTATTTTAATTATGTCGGTGAGGGTGCATCGGGGCAGGAGCGTACGCTGTTTTTGTCGGAGCCGAAAAAGGAAGATACCCATTATTCAATTTACGAGGACAGAAACGGTACGCATATCTTCGCGACGAATGACGTTAGTCTTGCAGGACAGCTGGATGTGTTGAATGAAGGGGGATTGCTGAAGTGGAAGCTGGATGGTTTATTTACAAAAGGGGATGCTTTCGTACGAATCGCGGAGCAGTTCAATGAAGCCAAGAAGCTGCTCGAAGCGGGCCAATGGACAATGGATGCAGCTGCACGGCTACAGAAAGAGATCCAGCTCCACCACCCAGTCGGACGGTCACTTGATGAAGGCTTTTTCGTGAAAAATCCAGAGGACATAGCGTAAGGAGAAACCAATATGACAACATTGACTAAGCGAGTTATTACAAAGAAACCAGAAGTGCTGGCGCCTGCGGGGACGCTGGAGAAACTAAAGACGGCAATCCGTTATGGGGCGGATGCGGTGTTTATCGGCGGCAATGCATACGGGTTAAGAAGCCGTGCGGGCAACTTCACGTATGAGGAGATGGCGGAAGGTGTGGCATTTGCGCGGGAGTATCATGCGAAAGTGTATGTCGCTGCCAATATGGTTGCGCATGAAGGCGATACTGCAGGCGCGGGGGACTTTTTCCGGACACTGCGGGACATCGGCATTGATGCAGTCATCGTATCGGATCCTGCGCTTATCGAAATCTGTGCAATGGAAGCGGAAGGGCTGCCAATCCATTTGTCGACACAGGCTTCTGCAACAAATTACGAAACGCTGAATTTCTGGAAATCGGAAGGCCTCGAGCGTGTCGTCCTGGCACGGGAAGTGAGCATGGAGGAGATCAAGGAAATTCGCCAGAAGACCGACGTGGAAATTGAAGCGTTTATCCACGGGGCGATGTGTATTTCCTATTCGGGCCGCTGCACGCTATCGAATCATATGGCAGATCGCGATGCGAACCGCGGGGGCTGCACGCAATCATGCCGCTGGAAATACGGTTTGTTTGAAATGGATGAAGCGGCGGAGCGGACGTCACTGCTCGGTGGTGGTGAGTCAGGCGAGATAGAAGAGGCGTTCTCGATGAGTGCAGTCGACATGGCGATGATCCGGCATATTCCGGAGCTTGTCGAGAACGGCGTTGACAGTTTGAAAATTGAGGGGCGTATGAAATCCATCCATTATGTCTCGACAGTAGCAAATGTATATCGCCAGGCGATCGATGCCTATTGTAATGATCCGGACAATTATGTGTTCAACGAGGAATGGGAAGATGAACTTTGGAAAGTCGCCCAGCGTGAATTGTCGAGCGGGTTTTATTACGGAATACCGAGTGAAGAGGAGCAGCTTTTTGGAAAACCACGCAAGATTCCGGCGTACAGCTTCATCGGCCAGGTGTTAGCGTACGATGAGAAAACGAAGATAGCGACCATTCAGCAGCGCAATGTGTTTGGCCAGGGGGATGCCATCGAGTTCTACGGACCGGGATTCACGCATTTCGAGCAGACGATCGAAGAAATGTGGAATGAAGACGACGAGCCGATCGACCGGGCTCCCAACGCCATGATGACAGTGAAGCTGCGCGTGCTGCAGCCTGTCCGTCCGTATGATATGATGCGCAAGCAACGCTGAGAATAAAGGCATAGCCAGACGTACAGCCCAACTTAATGGCGTTCGTCTGGCTTTATTGGCGTTCAGTCTGAGTTAATGGCGTTCGTCTGGTTTTATTGGCGTTCAGTCTGAGTTAATGGCGTTCGTCTGGTTTTATTGGCGTTCAGTCTGAGTTAATGGCGTTCGTCTGGTTTTATTGGCGTTCAGTCTGAGTTAATGGCGTTCGTCTGGTTTTATTGGCGTTCAGTCTGAGTTAATGGCGTTCGTCTGGCTTTAATGGCGTACAGCCCGAGTTAATGGCGTTCATCTCGGCTTATTGGCGGTTGGTTTGAAAAATCGCATATGCTTTGCCTTTTGTCCATGCGGTCCAAATGGGAAAAGGCGTTTTGAGGTTTTAGGGTCGGGATGTATACAAATTCGAACATCGGTGTTACACGTTGTTGATAGACGATAGCTAGAAATCTAATCATACTGAGGAAGGAGGTGTGAAATATATGATAAGTATGAATTTGAAACGGCTGCGGCAGCAGCATCAGTATACACAGGAGGAACTGGCTGAGCAATTGGGTGTTTCCCGCCAGGTCATTGCGAAGTGGGAAAGAGGCGAGTCGACGCCTGATTTGCATTTTTGCGTCCGGCTTGCAGAATTGTACGATGTGACGCTGGATAATCTCGTGAATTATGACGAGCAACAGGCGGGCGTGGCGGTGCCGCCGAAAGGAAAGCATTTCTTCGGTGCAACGACTGTCAGTGATCGGGGCCAAATCGTCATACCGAAAAAAGCGCGGGAGTTATTCCGAATCGAAGCCGGCGATACGCTTATTATCGTGGGAGATGAGGACCGGGGATTAGCAATTGTGCCGCAACAATATATGCAAGGATTTTTTCCACCGGGTGTCCTTCTTGATCCGGAGGGGGATGAAAAATGAAAGCTATTGAATTGCATCATCTGACCAAACAGTATGGTGGTCGACTTGTGATTAGCGACGTGTCATTGTCGATCGAAAAAGGTGAATTGTTTTCGCTGCTCGGTGTTAACGGAGCCGGAAAATCTACCCTGATTAAGATGCTGACCGGATTGTTGTTGCCGACTAGTGGGAAAGCGGTCATTTTAGGACATGATGTTGTAAAAGAGTCCGATCAAGTAAAACAGGTTATCGCGGTCTCTCCCCAAGAAACGGCAATTGCTCCGAATTTATCTGTCTATGAAAATTTGGATCTGATGGCGGGTGTGCATGGTTTTTCGAAAAGTGAGCGTAAGCGAAAAGTGGCCGACATGATGCAAGCATTCTCCCTTTCTCCATATGCGAAGCAGCGGAGCAAGACGCTTTCGGGCGGCTGGAAGCGACGCTTAAGCATCGCAATGGCCTTGATTGGCGAACCGGAAATTTTATTCTTAGATGAGCCGACATTAGGATTGGATATTTTGGCAAGACGCGAGCTATGGCGCGTGATTTCAGAGTTGAAGGGAAAGGTCACTATCATTCTGACAACGCATTATTTAGAAGAGGCAGAGAGTTTGTCAGACCGCATTTGTATTCTGAAGGCCGGTGAAGTCAAGGCCACTGGAACAGCGGAGGAATTAAAATTACTAACAGGTTCAACTTCTTTTGATGATGCCTTTGTCGCATTAGTGGAAGAGGTGGCGGTTTGAGAACGATGATGTTTGCTTCCCGGACTACAAAAGAAATGATCCGTGATCCGCTGACGTTGTTTTTTGGCTTGGCGTTTCCGATAATTCTTTTGCTGTTGCTGACGCTAATTAATCAAAATATCCCGGACGCTGTTTTCTCTATCACCAATCTAACGCCTGGTATCGCGGTCTTTGGCTTGTCTTTCATGACTTTATTCTCTGCACAAATGATTGCAAAAGATCGAGTCAGTGAGTTATTAACACGGTTATTCACGACCCCCATGACAGCCAAGGACTTCATCACTGGATACACGCTGCCCCTCATTCCCATGGCGATTATGCAAACCGTCATTTGTTATGGTGTTTCCCTGCTGCTCGGGATGGAGCTAACGTGGAAGATTCCAATCGCTATCATAACCATCTTGCCAGTTACTGTTCTGTTTATAGGGATCGGATTGTTATGTGGCAGCCTCTTCAATGAAAAAGCGGTCGCAGCAATTTGCGGGGCGTTGCTCACCAATCTGACTGCCTGGTTATCGGGGACATGGTTCAGTTTAGAACTTGTTGGCGGTTGGTTTGAGAAAATCGCATATGTTTTGCCGTTTGTCCATTCGGTCGAAATGGGGAAAGCCGTTATGCAAGGTAATAATGCTGGTATTTTGCCTCATCTCTGGTGGGTGCTTGGTTACGGTATCGGGATAACGGTGCTTGCTATTTATGTTTTTTCAAGAAGAATTAAAGAATAGAACACTGATCTACAGAGTGTTGCTACCTGTCCAAAGGCTTCTAAAAAGAGAATCATCAAAGTTGGAGGCCTGTAACCAGCTTTTGTGGAATGTAGAGGCTCACCATACATATCCAAAGGGCAGGTTGTATCGATAACATTTATTAATCAATCCACAATAGAACGCCCGCATGGCTATTGTAGCGGGCTTTTTTGGCGCAAAAAATTCTGTTGAGGAAGTTTGAAACTTTTTCCTATAATCTCCGTCTGTAGGTTGCTTACATGATGGCGGGGGTGGTTGTATGAGAAAAATATATAATAGCAGGCATATACTAGTTACTATTCTTTTATTGGGCAGTTTATTTTTGTTTGTGCTTAACGGATCGACTCGATTCTCCTTTCTAAGTGGATCGCATGGAAAAGCATTTGCACAATTGATACAAGGTGATGCTTCAGTTAAGAAGATGAAAATGGAACGAGTGCTGACGTTGGAAAAACGCCAGCCGATTTATATGCGAGGGGAAACACTCGTTCAAATCGGGGAGTTGGAAGCGAATCAGCCTGTAGCGATTGAAGGGGAAGACGAAGCGTACTATTCCATACGGTTCGGAAAGACGATTGCCTTTATTCCCAAGGGGCACGGCACGGTGGATTCGATGAAATTGCTTGTCTCCACGCATGTCGATCAGCTGGTTGCTGTCAAAACCGTACAACGGACAGACGTGTATGAACGGGCTGACAAGCACAGTAAGCGTTTTTTGCAAATCGAGGAAGGATTCCGGTATCCGGTGATTCAGGAGACAGATGACTGGTATGTGATCAAAATGGGTGAGCGGCCGGGGTATATAGCGAAACAGTCCGTAGTGCCAGATGAAGGCTTGCCTGTGCTTGTCTATCACCATATTTTGCCGAGTGAATTGATGACTACGACTGCCAGTACGGTTTCCCTTGAATCCTTCGAACAACAGATATCATATTTAGCGGATCAGAGTTTTAAGACACTAACAGCGGAGCAGCTTTATGATTATTTGGAGGGGCGGCTGATCGTTCCGAGTCGTGCTGTTGTCATCACGTTTGACGATGGCTTGCTGTCGTCGAAGGAATACGCATACCCTATCTTGAAACAATACGGTTTCCAAGCGATGCAGCATATCATTTCCTCTCGTACTGATAGGGCACAGGGAACGCAGCTATTTGATGCAAACGGGCCCCTGCAGTTTTTGACTGCAGCAGAGATGGCTGACATGAGAGACGTTTTCCAATACGAAGCGCATACCCACGAACTCCATGCACTGGAGGAGACAGAGGCAGGGAATGTCGGTATTGCTCTAGGTCTTTCAAAAGAAAGGATTATGGAAGATTTACAGAAAAACAAGGAACACTTGCCTTCCGCTATCACGATCGCCTATCCGTTTGGCCATTACGATGAGGCCTTCCTCGAAGCAGCGAAAGAAACCGGTTTGCTCATCGGCTTTACGACAAATGAGGGATATGCGGACCGACGCGCATCCAATTATGAAGTATGCCGTTATGGGATAACAGAGAAGAAGTCGTTTGCTCAGTTTGTCCAGTATGTAAATGGAGAGATGGAGTGGGAGTAGGGATACCTTCCGATGGGGTCTACGCAACTCCGGCCAGACCCAAACAAAAGAGAAGATGAAAAGACTCGCGACCCCTCCGGACGCTGGTCTTTTTTTTAATTCTCCCAAAAATGGTAGGATGGATACAAGGATACTAGTTGGAAGATATAAAGCTTTTATAAAGTTCCGAGAGATATAGAAAAACGATGATACATTGGAGTCAGGAGGTAAGGCGATGGAGGAACAGCTGTTGTTAGTGGAAGATGATGCGGAAATCGCTCGGATTATCCGGGATACGCTTCGGCAGGAAGGCTATACAGTAACTTGGGCAACGACCGGGCTGGAAGGATGGGAGGATTTCCAGCGAACTGCGTTCGACTTAGTGCTTGTCGATTGGATGCTGCCTGAAATGGACGGCATTACGCTTTGCCAAAACATCCGGTGGAAGAGCGATGTGCCGATCATTATGATCAGTGCTCGGAAGGAAGATGAAGACAAAGTCGAGGGGCTGGACACCGGGGCGGATGATTACCTTGCCAAGCCATTCAGCCTGGCGGAATTAAAAGCCCGCGTTGCTTCTCATCTGCGGAGGTGGCGGCGCTACAATGGCCAAGCGCAGGAGATGGAACACTCGTCGTTTGCAAAGGGATTGAAGGTAGATTGGAAGCGGGAACAGGTATTTTTGAACGGTGAAGAAGTGCTGGTGACAATCAAAGAATTTGAACTGCTCAAGCTGCTTGCTGGGAATCCCGAGCATATCTTTTCAAAGAATGAACTGTATCGTCATGTCTGGCAGCAGTCTGAAATTGGGGATTTGCATACTGTGACCGTGCATATTAAATCACTCCGGGAAAAATTGAACGATCCCGTGAAGACGCCGCATTTTATCCAGACCATATGGGGCAAAGGCTATCGCTTCATTGGTGAAGCGCAATGAAAATCAGGACATGGCTGCTCCTCTCTTTTTTCATCGTCATGCTTTTGCCGCTCGGTGCGGCATATGGCCTCTTCGCATGGATTAACAACTATCATCACGACCGCAATGTGGCCGAGCACGTAGATAATTGGATCGAGTTGAATGCGGTGCAGTCTGTCGTCCGGGAGCCTTCCCTCTATCAGAAGGATGCGGATTGGTCGGAGGTCGGAAAGCTTGCCACAGACCGGCTTTCGATCACATTGTATACTAACTCCGGATTAATGCTCTATTCCTCCAACCCGCTCAAGCAGGGGAATTTGTTAATTGATAACAAAGAAAAGCTCTATAAAGATTTTTATGAGCTTCAGCACTCCTTCGGCCGATACTCGTATAAGGAACCTGTCTGGGAAGGGAAAAACATCGTAGGTGTCTATGAGATTATATGGATCCGGGATGAATGGGTAGCCGGTGTGGAACAGCGGACTTGGTTTGTGACCGCAGTCTTTGGAGCCTTTTTCCTCCTGCTGTTTGGGGCTGTCGTCTGGCTCGTCAACCAGAAATTAAACAGGCCGCTTCATCTTTTGATGGGACAAATGAATTCATTTGCAAAAGGAGAGCCTGTCCAAACAATACCGAAGCGCCATGACGAAATTGGGGAATTGGCCGATAGCTTCGAATCAATGCGGGTGGAGCTCGATGAGGCGAACCGGAGGCTTGCGGCGGAACAACAGCAGCGGGAATTCATGATCGCCAGTATTTCACATGATCTGAAGACGCCCCTGACATCCATCAGGGCCTATGCAGAAGCACTGCAGGCAGGGTCTTCAACGCACGACCAACAAGAATACCACGACATCATCATCGCTAAATCAAATTATATGAGACAGATGCTTGATGACCTGCTTATGTACACCTTGCTGCAATCAAACACGTATGAAATGGAACTCGTGCCTGTAGACGGGGAAGAATTTTTCGAAATGCTTGTGTCCGGCTACGAAACGCTTTGCGCGGAAAAGCGGATTGATTTGCTAGTATCATGTGACGTATCAGGCGACTACAACGTAAATTCCAAGCAACTGATGCGGGTTGTCGACAACCTGATGTCGAATGCCATCGCCCATACGGAGCCCGGCGGAGCAATTGGCCTTGCTGCGGTTCAAGCAGGCAAGACGCCTGCATGGTGCTTGGACTTTGTAACGAGTGAACTAAAGAAAAACGACGGAATGTACTTGATCGTCCAAAACGGAGGAGCGGGACTGTCCCAACAGGAAATAGAGCAAGTCTTCCAGCCGCTCTATCAAGCCGACCAAGCCAGGACGAAAGCAGGAGAACGAGGGACGGGTCTTGGCTTAAGCATTACGAAACAAATTATCGAAAAACATGGAGGCATCGTGCGAATGGCCTCTGTCCAGAACATTGGAACAGCAGTCATTTGCTGGCTGCCTGAAAGGAAAGGGGAAGAAGAAAAATGAATTGGATTAAGACAACTGTAACTATTGGTGTCATGCTGTTTTTTGCCATCGGGCTCGCGGCATGCAGCTCGGAGGAAGGCCAATTTTCACCGAAGGAAGTCATCAATGAAGTGTTGAAGGAAGCAAACGGGCCACTCGAATACTATGGGGAATACGTAATGATTTCGGAAAATGAGTATGAAATAAAAGCGAAGGAATGGGCTTCAGCAGAAGGTAAGCGTCGTATTGAAATGAAAACGGGTGAAAGTGCGGAAGTCATGACTGCTGTGAATGACGGCCAGAAACTATCCTTCTATGATGAGGCTAGCAACACGGCGATGATTATGGAAATGAACGAAGATAGCTTACGCACTTTTAATCATCAATCACCACGCGAGCAAGCCGAAATGCTTCTGGAAATTGTCAAAGACACGCACGACCTCTCTGTAGGGAAAGAAGAGAAAATCGCTGGACGCAACACGTTTCATATTATAGCGGAACCTAAAGATGACAAAACGATAATCGGCAAATATGAAATGTGGATCGATAAAGAAACATGGATTGTGCTAAAATCTTTCTCCGAAAGCAATGGTGTCTCCATGACGCAAGAGTACACCCTAATTGATTTCAAGCCGGAAATAACGGACGATCTCTTTGTGTTGGATATTCCGGAAGACGCGAATATTGAAGCGTTTGATGAAGAAAGCATGATTCCAGATGAAACGACTCAGGAAGAAGTGAAAAAGGAACTTGGCGCATACTTTCAAATTTCCGAGACGGACGGCTTGCAACTCGATCGTATTACCGTCGAAGATGGCTTTGAAGGACGTCAGGAGTTCTCGTTCGACTATTCGAAAGAAGGTGAACCGGCTTTCTCCGTTAGCGTCTTTAAGCTATCGCCGGATGTGACAGACTTTGGAGGTCTGCCTGCTGAAGAAGAAATCACGATTCGCGGACTGAAAGGCTCAAAAATAGATACCAAAGGATTCCGTACATTGGATTGGGAAGAGGACGGTTTGCAATATGTCGTCCTACTGGAAAACCCTGATATTGGGTTTGAAGAAGTGGAAGCCTATTTAGAAGAAATGGTAGTCGTGGAGTGAGCATGATCTGAATAGTAAGCTTGAGCAGGGACACACGCTTGGGGGCGTGTGTTCTTTTTTGTGTCCGTAAAAAAAGGAAGAACTAGCTTAGGTGGCTAGTAGAGAAAGAGATGGTACTAGCAAGGAAGCTTTCCTCCACTTGTGCAGGAATACTTTTATTTTGCATGTCGGCAGCCGGATGATTTGTTATAAGACACCATGTTATACAACGTGTGTGCTATGTAAAATGGGGTGAAATGTCAAAGAATTATGCGTGAAAATGAGTAGAAAAAAATTTTTTTGTCACAAAATAGCCTTTTTTGGTTGCATAGCATCGATAGTTTTATTACAATAGCAAAGTATTAAACAGTTAGGTACCTAATTATTAGAAGGTATAAATGATTTGGAGGAGTAGGAATCTCTATTTCCTTCACACTAAACGTAAGTGATATCATTTTCCTTCGGTTATTGTAATAGATCGTATTGATTTAGTATTGGAAATAAAGCTAAGACTAGCTTTTGTTTAGTTCGTTGAAAGCGGGAGTGTTTGCTTACGAGATGGTTCGGTACGTAATACGGAAAACACGATATCCGTTGTAATAGAGTTGCACGGGAATTACGATAGAGTCTTGAATGAAACAATGTTATATCTAAATAACATTTAAGGTTTTTTAGAAATGAATTAAACAGCCTTGCCTTTTAGAGGCAAATAGATTTTTAGGCAATGCCATTAAAAGTTAGTTCAGAAAGGATAAAAATAAATGAAACAAACATCGAAATTTCATTACGCGTGGATCATTCTGATTGCGATCAGTTTGATCGTCGGGATTGGTAAAGGAGCTGTTAATAACACAGCTGGACTTTTCCTGACGGCTGTAACCAATGATCTTGGCATCGGGATGGGGAAATTATCCCTCTACTTCAGTATTTCTGCAGTCGTGACCATGGTCTTCTTGCCGATTGCCGGAAAACTTATGGCGAAGTATGACACACGTCTTGTCTTGTCAGCTGCTATCGTCTTGCAGGCAGGAGCATATGCTTTATTCGGTTTCATGAGTTCCGCTTGGGGCTGGTATCTATTGGCCATTCCTCTCGCGATGGGCGGAGTATTCATTACTGTTATCGCAGGACCTGTTGTCATTAACCAATGGTTCAGGAAAAGTAATGGGCTGGCGTTAGGTGTGCTAAGTGCGGTTGGAGGCGGGCTTGGTGCAATTGCCCAGCCAATCACTGCAAGTTTAATTGGAAATCTTGGTTGGCGCTCGGCTTATATGATAATTGGTGTCGCAGCCATTCTGATCGTCGTGCCGGTTGCTATGATGCTCATCAAACGCTCCCCTCAAGCAAAAGGCATTTTGCCTTACGGTGCACAGGAAGCGACAACAGCAGAAGGCAATCCACAACAAGCTGGCGCAGAAGCTGGCATTGACTTGGCGACAGCCAAAAAATCAGTCGCTCTTTATGCACTGATGGTCTTCTTCTTCCTGATTACATCAATTGCAAGTTTCTCCATGCATATTCCAAAATATCTTATCAATCAAGGATTTGATATTTCGTTTGCAGGAAATGTAATGGGAACTTATATGCTTGGTATCTTAATTGGCTCACTTATACTCGGCTTCTTAGTTGATAAACTGGGATCCAAAATGACAGCCATTTTTGCCATGGTTGCGGGTGCTGTCGCAATCAGTCTGCTTCTCTTTGCAAACAACAGTACAACAGTCATTACAGCAGCTGTCGGGATTTTCGGATTGGTCAGTTCATGCATCGGTATTGTGGCACCGGCACTGGCAACAGATCTATTTGGCAAGAAGGCGTATAGTGAAATCTTTTCCACTGCTTCATTAGGACTTGCCATTTCCTCCATCATTGCATTGCCGGCCTACGGGTTCGTATATGATGCAACAGGAAGCTACACATCTGTACTGTACGCGCTGATCATCATGATCGTTGTGAACATCGTCTGTGTCTTCATTGCATTTGCGAATAAAAAGAAGCTGATTGACCGAGGGCTTTGGACAAATTAATAGCATAGCATAGGGAAAGTAAAATTCGGGTGCGTCATGCCGCAGATTCGGAGAACGATCTCGGCAGAACCATGGTAGACGGATCAATTAAACTAAGATAAGAGAAAATAAGCCCACATTAGGTTTTTCCTAAACTGGGCTTATTTTTATAGAGAAAGTTCTGTATGATAAAGGAACTTACATCTGGAAAGCAGGGAGAAGTATGAAGGAAGAAACAATCTTTGAGATCATTCATAACATGGATAAATTCACGAATAACTTAATCATCCAATGGAATAAAACATTCAATGAGGAGTTAGGCGTCTCTCATATCCTTCTTCTCGGACACTTAATGGTACACGGGAAAAGCCGTCCTTCCGATATCGCGAAAGTGCTCGGACTGACGCCCCCTACTGTCACGCATCTGACAGAAAAGCTTGTGAAAAAGAACCTGGCCGTCCGCTCTACAGATGAGGAGGACCGCCGCATTGTGTATTTATCCATCTCAGACGCTGGGATCGAAATCGTGAAACGTGCCAACCTGGAAGGGCAAGTTCTGCGCAAAAAGCTATTCGAAAAATTATCGCCCGAGGAACAGCAACAAATGCTTCGGATTTACAAGAAGTTGAATTCATGAATAGGTGAGTTGTTTCGAAGTTTGTATCGAGTAAGTAACGGGCTTTGAATTGGAGCCAGGTTCTCTTATAGAACCTGGCATCCAAAGAATTTCTCACTTCGAGTTGAATAGTCCCTTACCGGTTTCCAAGTCAATAGGTAAGGAGGAATGTTCATGTGCTATTGCCCAAGTGTCATTCTCTTTTCTTAAACCGAATGTGAAACGATTCGTCATTTGGCGAAGTTTTTCTCCAGAATCTTCTTGGTAGGCAGCAAAAGTAACAGCACAATGAACAAATGCGAGATTTGAATTTTCCTCAATGACGACATCATTCCATTCAACTTTTAGTAAAACGCCATTCTCAGTCAATCCATTAAACCATTCTTCCACATTTCCCCTCCACGAAGAAATACCCTTGCTCTCCCAGTTCCCCCAGCAATCATAAATATGAATTTCAGAAGTGTACATGGATAAGAACTTCTCGACATCTTTTTCTAGAATCGCTGTTTGATAATTGTCGAGTACGTCCTGTATTGTAATAAAATTCTTCGTCATTAAGTTAATCCCCTTTACTCATTTCGATTTGGCAGAGACTTAATTATCCGTTCAGCAGAAAACCTATGATATTCGCCGGCAGTTCGATCCGTTTCGCTTGTCTGATAAATGCAATTACCTCTAATTTTCCATTCCGCCAGTTACAGCAATTTAATGTAAGTTTTATAATACGAGAAATGAACATCTAATTCAAACTATTTTTCCAATTCATACTTACTATCAATCAGTAGCTTAATGGGTACCGGCTGTCGTTTTCCAAAGTTCTTGTATAGGGAACTTAAATTTGTTTCTATATAAGTTGAAATAAATAACTTCCTCTAACCGTTGATTTCCGTTCCGAACGGACGCTTTCCGCGGGCACGGCTTCAGCCAACCGAACAACGAAGGGCTCGATTTGCCGTATTTCTTGCTTTTACAGAAATTAAGGCAGCCTTCACTTCCTGCTCGTAACGCTACGCTTTTACTCGCAAACGTCGTTCTTCGTAACGACGTTCGCTGGAGTCGCCGCTCTGCACTCCAATCAACTAAGTGAACAGGAAAAATAATTAGGTAAACTTATATATATGCATAGGGAGAATAAGATTGGTTGGTTAACATTGGAGATTACTATTCACTCAAGTTATAATGTTAGATAATTCTAAACTTATATTCCGAATGTTATAACGGAATTCATTACTAAAAAAAGAACAAGGTGGAAGTTGAAATGCCGTTATTTGCGATGGCGATCAGATGAGGCATCGGGAGATGTTTCCATGGTGCGCCATCATTCCGTCACGAAGGGGGAATGAATTTGAAACGAAATATAATAGTCTTTCTACTTTTAAGCATTTTTCTATTAGTTGGATGCAGTGAAGTGGAAAGGATCCAGCATATAGAAGCATTCTTCACTGAAACATCCGAAGAAGGTAAGAATGGTTTATTTGAAAAGAACGGTTATGTGAGGGTGAATGCGATTACCACGAGTGAGGAAGGGAAGAACTATATAAAATCAGACAGTAAAACAATTGAAGACTTTTATGATTTACAGGGGAATTATTTGAATACCGAAGTGAAGCATGTAACCACTACGACATCCAAAGTGACACAAACCGGGAACACGAAAATTCGCGACAAGCAGCTTCAGCATCCGTCAACGATACTGATTACTGACAAGGACGTAGAGAACTTTCAAGCACAGAATACGATGGTGTTAGAATATTTCAGCTTAACTTCTTCAATGACGGATGAAGAAAAGGAAGCAGTTAAAGAACATGTTATGTCGTTGACGAAGGATTTCTAAGTAATCGCCTTTGTTGCTGATCAAAACGAACGGAGTGAAGCCGATTTCGTCAGTTTGAAAGAGTTCTTGGGGAAGTTTGTGTAAGAAATTTTGAAACTATTTTTGAAAATCTCCGTCTGTACAGTGCTTATATAGTAGTAGAGGTAGTGATAGGAGGTTTTTCATTGAAGAAAAACAAGATAGTGAGCATGGTGGCAGCGGCTGCTATATTAGTCCCCGCCCTCATTGTTCCGATACGGGCAGAGGCGGATGTAATCAATCCATTTACAGATGTGTCCAAAAACAGCCCGTATTACGAACTCATCCATGAAATGCGGGACCGTCATATTATTAGTGGTTACGAGAACGGAGAATTTAGGCCGACTGAAGTGATTACGCGGAAACATGCGGCTGCGCTCGTTAACCGGGCCGTCAAATTGCCTGCCACGAAGAAGTTCGTTCCGTTCAAGGACGTTTCCCCGAAGAACGCCTTCTATAATGACATCAAGAAATTACAGCAAGCGGGTATCTATGAACCGGATGCAAAAGGCAATTTGAATCCAAATGAACCGATTACCCGGGCTGAGATGGCCAAGGTGCTGACGATTGCTTTTGACCTGAAAGTAAAAGTGAATCTCGATTTTATGGACGTACCGAAGACTCACCCGTCCAGCAAGTATATTCATGCGCTTAATTCCAATGGCATCACAACAGGGAATTATGGTTTCTATGAGCCGGACAAACCGGTGACGAGAATGCATTACGCTGTTTTCTTACAACGGCTATTGCATATGAACGATCCGATTGATCCATCTGAACCGGCGCAACGAATCCGCGGGCAGCTCGCAAAGTTTTCACCAGAGCAACTGGAAAGCGACCCGACCATGGTGGCGGAGGCCATGTCGTCTATGCTGCATCAAAAGGTGACAATGAGTCCTTCAGATTATCTTATTCTTGACGAGCTGGAGGATGGATGGCGAGAAGTGTACTGGGCTGGCAACTCTTTCGGACAAATGGCGGAGGAAAACATCCTCTACTTAAAACGATTTGCGAAGAAAGATTCAATGGAAGAAGCTATATTGAATAAATGGCTCCAAGGTGATTTCTCGCAAGTGATAAAAGATTATGAAGATCTGCAATACATCTACAATCAGGAATACAGCAACTGTACTATATGTGATAGGAACTACAATATCCGAACGAATCGGGCAGAAGAGTATTTTGTTCGGACGTTGTTTGGAGAGGAAGGCTTGCAGCGTCACCGGGAACAGTGGGGGGCGAAGTGAGAGTAAAGCGTTTAATGTGAATCAAACACAATGGAGAGGAGATTAAAAAGATGAAGAAACGACTACTAACGATTGCAGGTGCACTTCTGCTCGCAGGAAGCCTGCCTGTAGCCAGCTTTGCCGCAAGCACGAAACAGTTTTCGGATGTGCCATCAACGAAGCATTTTGCAGAAGCCGTGTACGATCTTGCAGACCGCAATATAATTGGTGGCTATCCGGACGGGACATTTAAGCCGGGCAATCCGATTACAAGGGGGCAGGCCGCCGCCATCATTGCAAAGATGACCAATTTAGACATGGACAATGTCAAAAATCCAGGTTTCAAAGATGTCACGACATCAAACGGTTCATACAAAGCGATCGCAGCCTTGTCGGAGAATGGAATTATTAGCGGCTACGGTGATGGCAAGTTTGGACCGAATGACCCGATTAAGCGGGGACAGATGGCATCGATTCTCGTTAAAGCATTCGATTTGCCTCGCGAATCCGTTACGAACAATCCATTTACTGATATTGATAATTCGCTATCTCACCGAGAGAACATCCTGGCCATTTATGCACTTGGCATTACGACGGGAACTACTCCAACTACGTTCAGCCCGAACGCGCCAATCACGAGAGGGCAGGCTGCGAAGATGCTGAAAGCAACGGAAGAGGCGAAACCGTCAATGCTGACGCTCAAGGCGAGTGATTTAAAATGGACATCCGTACGGGTTGGGCAAACGGACACGGGTAATGGTGTCTTCAAAGTGTTTAAAGTGAATGGCAAAGAAGGATATACCGAGGATAAAATCCAGCTCGTCCCCTTGAAAGAAGGGACTGGCCTATTAAACTTGCTAGGAACACCGATTAAAGGTTCTAATGTGAAGGATTATAAGAAGTACAATGTACATGTGAAAAAGGTAAACGGCGAGCTGCAGCTAACGTTGGAAGAGACTGAGGAAATGGCAGCGACGGAAGTTAAATTATATGGCCATCAAGGGAAAGTCAAAACAATCGCCTTATCAACGATGGAAGGGAAACAACTGTCCGACCAAGTTCCATTTAAGGAAGAAGAATTCTCTACTGTTTCCATAACGATCGATCAACCTGGCCAATATATTGCGACGCTGAAGCTTGAAGACGGGAAAGAAGTCCGATATGGAATTGAAGCACAAGCGAAGAAAGAACAAACCTATTACGACATCACGGTACTCAAGGAAGAACCGTCAGCCGTGTACAAAGAAATAGCAGAGTACAAAGGCAAATACAAACTTAGTGCAAATTCCGCGGATATTGCTGAAATCACGTTTGACGCGGATACAAATACATTTCACATTAAGGCAACCGGCAAAAAAGAAGGTACCATCTACGTTGACTATGAACAGAGGCTGACCGAAAAGTCGTGCGATGATACGGAGTGCTACTTCTCTGCCTGGTCAGGTCTAATTGTTGGAGTCAAGCAGATGGGGTCCATTGTGAATGTGTTCGTAAAGCGGGATGCGGAGATTGATCATTAAGAAAAAATTAAAACATCAGGTACCTAGTTAATAGGTGCCTGGTGTTTTTTTAAGTTAAATCTATTTAAGCAGTTTCGATAAGCAAAGCCATCCGTGCTCCATCATTTCCTGTATCATCTTATATAAAAGTTGGTAGGATTCAAATACTATGTGAAGCAGCGTAATTAATTTCAAAACAAAAATGAACTTTTCAGCGACATGCTGACTCTTATAGGGGAGAGGTGAGATCGTGAAGGTTGTTCAGTTAGTGAGGAAAGCGAAAAAAGGGAACAAAAAAGCGTTGCTGGAGCTGATTATGGCGCAGCAGGATGACTATTATCGACTCGCCCTGTCCTATATGGGAAATGCCCATGACGCCATGGATGCAATGGAAGAGATGATTGTCAGCTTATACGCGAACATGGGCCAGCTGAAAAAGGAAGAGGCGTTCTATAGCTGGAGCAAAACCATTCTGGTGAATCGCTGCAAGCAAATGCTGAAGAAACAGCAAAAAGTAGTGCTCATAGATGAATGGGAGCCAGCATCTGCAGATGTACATAATCCGTATGAACAAAAGGAACAGCATATGGAACTGCAGGAGATGCTACTGCTAGTGAATGATTACCAGAAAGAAGCCATCGAGTTGAAATACTTTCATGACCTGGACTACGAAACAATTGCCGGCATGACGAATGTGTCGATTGGAACCGTGAAGTCGAGGATCTTTCAAGGGTTGAAGAAAATAAGAGACCAGTATAGGGGTGAGACCCATGAATGAATTCGAAAAACGATTAAAGGAAGAGAGACAGCGCATGGAATCGGTAACGGCGCCACCGGAATTGGAAGGACGGCTCTGGCAGGCATTAGAAGCAGCTCCTGCTCCCGTCAAAAAGAAGCCGAAACCCAAATGGCCTATGGCAGTTGCTGCGTTCCTGCTCGTCTGTCTCATTGGCTATAACTACAATGGATTGGCCTATTACGGAAAGAAAATCATAGGATTTGATGAACTTATGAGCGGCACATTGGCCGAACTGAATGACAAAGGAATGGGGCAGACGATCGGAGAACAGGTGCAGCTCGAGGACGGCACAACTTTGAAGGTCGATGGCATTATGACAGACGCTAATCAATTAATTCTCTATTACACGCTTTCGAACGTGAAAGACATGGAGCACGACATCTCCTTTGGGAAAATTACAGGTTTCTTAACGGATTCCAACAGAGGGAATGGAATGTCGAGCTTCAATGAAGAGAAATCTGAAATTAAAGGCCAGCTCTCTTTCGACCCGGTCAGCCCGTTTGCGAAGAAACTGACCTTGGAAGTGGAGAAATCGACGGATGACGGCCAATGGGTAACGAGCACAATCACATTCCCATATGATCCGAACCAAGCCATGCAAACCGAAATCAAACAAAAGTTAATGAAGAAAGTGAAAGTCGACAAAGGAACCATCACCTTTAAAACAATCACTGCCACCCCGACCATCACCATCATCAAAGGATCAGTGAACGTAGAAAATCTCGACCGGGTCCAACTCCCGTTTGAACAAGTGGTCCTGCGTGCCAACGGAAAAGAAGTACAACAAATAGGTACCGGAACACACTCTTCCATAGGCGGCACCAAATTTGAAATTAGTTTCGATGCGCTGCCAAAGAAAGTCGATTCCTTAGAACTCGTCGTCAAGGAATTCGTCGGCTACACAAAAGTCGATGAAACCATTCCGCTACACCCAATTCAAAATCAAGCCTTTCAATTGAAAGGAGAAGACCTATGGGTGAAAGACGTGAAGAAAACGGAAGAAGGAGTTCTCATTACGATTGCCTCTGATGTAGATGTCCTCTTGGACGGCGTAACGATCGAGGGCGAGGGAGGGGAGGTTCCTCTGAAAACGACGATTCGTCAAGATTATAAGGAGCTTGATGATGGAAGGATGGTTAAGGAGCGGACTTTGTTGTTCGAGACGGATGTCGTGCCGGATACGTTGAGTGTGAAGGGGATGCATCATATGAAGTTGGTTGATGAGGTGGTTGAGATTTTGGTGGAGTAGCAGAAAGCTTGTAGGCTTGTATGCGGGTACATGTGCCAGAAACATTCATATTCAACCAATTCTAATGAAAATAAGTCGAGTGCAATAAGGAAAAACGTTGAACAACTGATTGAGGATATTAAGAAAATCGGCCGATAACGAAAAGTCGGTCATCAAAAGTGCCAGGTTCTTAAGAAACAAAGGAACCTGGCACTTTTCCTGCTGGCAAGCTGGGGGATTCATTTTTCTTCAATAAAAACAGGGAAGTCGTGTTCAAAAATCGTTTGGAAGGAAGCAAGCTTTGCTTCAGCCTCTTCAATTGTTTCATAAGTACCCAGCTCCATATAAAAGCTGCTCTCCTCTGTATTAAAAGGATCACCGCTTTCACGCAAGTAGCGGATCCCTTCTTCTTCATAGACCCTCTCTTCCATATTGCCAAGTTCATGTCCGAGTGGATAGGCGTCCGTCCGAATCGTATAGAAAGGATCGTTTCCTTCTTCAACAGGTAGCTGCAGAATACTTACAACTACTTCTGCTGGATCTGCATATTCGCGGATCTGATAATGGACAGGGGCGCTAAACACAATCACAAAACGCCAAGCGGAGTCATCGTGCGTCATAACCCAATAGGCATCTTCAACCAAATCACTTTTCTGTAAAGCTGAAAAATCCCTAGCGTCAAACGCTCGTACGCCGTGCATCGTAAAAGACATGGTGTACGGTTGTTCTTGTACGCTCACATTGAAATAAGGGGCAACGAGCTGTGGTTTCTGAGTTGACGCATCACTTCGCTGCGTAAAACCGATATGAATATGCTCGACGTGCTCATCTTTTTCTAACGTAATGGTACGAATGTTGACGTTATCTGTAATCTCTCCACCAGACCCCTTGCCATCTTCGAAAGATACTTCTTTCACTAAGTTTCCAGTTATGTTTGAAGGCGGTAGCATATCTATAGCTACTTCCGAAGATTTATCTGAAACTGTGCTGCAACCCACGCATATGAAAAGAACGGATAATAAGGTGAAGATCTTCATGTACCGCGCCCCTTTTTAAAATATTGGAAACGTTTACTGATATCTCTATCTTAGACGTTTACTATATGAAAGACAATACGATTCCTGCCTCCTGACGAGTGGTTAACCGGCAAAAGTACATAAGAAAAGGAACCACTCAGCTGTCTTGTCGGGCAGTAGAGAGTGTTCAATGATTAGTGAAACTATGTTGCCTGTTGTCTCGTATGAAAAAGTAGGGAGGAGGGATGAATTGAAGAAAATAGTTAGCGTCCTATGTCTGCTTCTTTTATTGACGATCGTCCGATCACCGTTTGCAAGCGCGAAATCATTTTCAATCGATCAGGTCGATATCAACGCATATGTGTTGGATAATGGTGATCTGTACGTTGAAGAATTATTCACATATACCTTTTCAGGCGCATATAACGGAACCACGCGAACGATCGGGAACGAAAACCACGCGGGCGTCCAGTATTTCGAAGGCTATCTTGTACCGATGGATACGGACCTGACGCGTTATGACAATAGCACGTTTGCACCGCTACAAGTAAAGCGGGAGGACTTGACGTTCAAAATCCATACCCCTTCCGAGAATGAACAGAAGAAAGTGTTTTATCGTTATTTGATCAGCGGGGCCGCCAAAAAATATCAAGACACCGGGCAACTCTATTGGCGCTTCTTTGATGATATGAACGATACGGACTTACACAACCTTCGTATTCGATTCATATTATCGGGAGATAAGGATGCGACATTGGCAGGGAAGGCGTATCTTCATAGCTTCACAGGCAAATTAACAAAATCCGATGCCAAAGGATTCGTCTATACGACAGACGAATTGGAAGCGTACAACAAGGTGGAAATCCGCTTTTTATTCCCTGAAACATTCTTGAAGAATGTCCCCTATACCCGTGACTCGCCCATGTTAGCAGAATTTGCGGCGGAGGAGGCCGCCTACGCTGATTGGATGAGGAAAAGAGAAAAAGCCCTTCCAATGGTCGGAGGACTTAACATCTTCTTCTTGGGAACTGCACTTTTATTATTGATCATCGCTATTCTGTATCCACGGCGTCTGTACCGGCTATTATTATCGAAACCGCGGATCCATCAACTAGAAGAGATAGACTCGTTTCTTCTAGCGATCCTCGAACGAAAAGGGAAAGTCAAACCGGACGCCATTTCCGCGGCTTTGTTGCGACTTCGCCAAAAAGGGATTGTCACGATGGAGAAGGTTCCGTCAAACGCCATCTACAGAGGTGATTACAACGCTCCGGATTACACATTCCGGTTCAAAGTAGTGACGGATACAAGCTCGCTGAATGAGTATGAAAAAGACATGATCGATTGGCTGTTTGAGGAGGATGCGGAGGGGACACTCGCTTTTTCATTGGATCAATTCCCGTTCCTTACAAAACAACAAAGCGAAAAGAATTGGCGGCTCGAATCGGATTATTCCAGTCGGTCCAAACAGCTCATGAAGCGTTTCAAAGAGTGGCAGAAAATCGTGCAAAAAGACCCGGACGTAATGACGTATGTTGCCTCCAATCCCGTGCGCAAGTATCTTATGCTGCTCGGTGTTCCTTTGTGGATCGCCTTTGCAAGTGTGAATCTCTGGATGCTTACAGGGGACCTGGAGGACGTCGGTGTCCTGCTGCTTCTTGTAATAGCAGGAGCTATCGTTTTGTATGTGAAGCGAAACTGGCTGATTGCGCTGCCGCTCTATTTTGTGTGGGGAATTATTTGCGTGGAAGGATTATCGGACGGCACGGACGACGTGTACGCATTGTTCGCCATCGGCACCATACTACTATTCATAACGGCATTACTGCTGCCGCTGCGAGATATAAAACGGAAAGCGGCCCGTATTATAAAGGTGCTAAAGCGTTCAAGAAGGACGTCAAGTCAGGGGAGTTTGACTTCCAGCAGGTACTTGGCGGATAAGTGGTATGAGCATGCCATTTCCCTCGGCCTGTTCATCCCGCTCTTTGTAAAGTACACGAAGAACGTGCCGGAGAACTTAGCCTCGCTACCACCAATGACCGTCCACCTGACTGAACTGCTGACCGCGTTTCACTACACGCATCATTATTACTACATCCACATGCACTCGTCCTCGGGATCTGGCGGAAGCTCTGGCGGTAGTGGTGGCAGCGGATCGGGCGGTGGCGGGGGTGCTGGGGCGTTTTGAGATTTAGCGTAGGATAAGAAAAGCTGAATTTCTGCGAAATGTTTAGCTAATTACAGTTACAGCCGCATGAAGAGCGGTTCCATTAGGATTGTTGAGATTTTTTCCTTGAAAAGAGTAACCCCCACTAAATTCCTCGCCAAAGGTAGTGGGGGGTTACTTTTTTTGTTGGTGAAAAGGACGATTTAGTAACCACCCTACGCTAACGCGCAAGTAAGCAGGATAGTTACTTTTCACAAAAATACTCACAGCTTGCCAATCGCTCGCCATGCGGTATTTCAGGGAAACTTGATCGATCAATCAATCATCTCCACGACTTTAGGGTCAAAGGAAGTGAAATGATATGTCCAGCAATCTGAACGTTCTGTCCCGACCTCATGGCCGTTGATACATACTCGGTTCAAACCATCACAACCATCCTGGCCACAACAACCATTCAATCGGCTTTGATCCCAATGGTAGTTGCAATTAATTACGTCATGATTGTTTACAACAATTTCTGTGCTCTTCATATGAGGAAGTACCTTGTCTGTGAAGGAGTAAACCCCTCTCGGCAAATAGTCTTTGCCAGATGCTTCTCGATCCAGTCCGGAAATATCCGTCATTTCCTGCAAGTCATTCGTAACAGCAACACCGCAAGTTTTGCAGTATAATTTCATTTAATTACCTCCTATCTTTATCAATAAAATAAGGTCGAATTAATTACCACAAATTATACACGACAGACACGAATGATTGCCAAGTGAATCATTTTAGAATCCATCATTCTTACTAATACCTATTTACAGGTGGTTGAACACCTACCTTTCGTACAATCAACCATTTGTAATAGGTGTTTTTGTCGTGACTGGAAAAATATTTTCAATCCAAGTATCCTTTTTCGCCAAACCACTTTGTCTACTAAAGACCTGCCGTGAGCTGGCCTAGCGCGTTCTCGACGCCAGCCCCAAAATGGACGTGTCCCTGTATTGTGAAGCGACCGGCAGACAACGAATGGCCAGGAAGATGAAGAAGCAGGCGCTGGTGTGTCCTTGTTATTTTGGGGAAGTGGGGATAATGAAATAGAGCTGAAAATTGTTAATCGATTATAGGGTCCTTTTCTTCTATTTGTAGGATAGATGCGTTTTGCTAAGGAGCTTGCGAATCATGTGGAAATATAAGACAATGGAACTAACTAATTTACTTAAATCTTAGAATCTATTCTTCATGTCAAATTATTCTACTACAAAGCAGGTGTGTAACTGTGATCATCTATGAGTCCACAAAGGAACAATTCGTCGGGGATGTTGTCAATGAACTGCTTATTGATCGCCTTTATAATTCATATCAGGAGAAGATTGGGCGTACCTCGAAAGCAGAAATTCGCTCTTGGGAGAATTCATTGCAAAAAATGTCCAATGTCATGCAAGATGATGAGATCCCGAATGACGCAGCGGTAGCCATTGAGTTCAACATTCCCAATACATCCAAACGTGTCGATTTCTTAATTGCAGGGAATGACGGCCATCAGGACAATGTCGTCATCGTAGAACTTAAACAATGGGAGGAAGTAGAGAAAGTCTCAACGAGAGATGCGATTGTCAGAACGTATCTTGGGAACGCAGTGAGGGAGACGACCCACCCCTCGTATCAGGCATGGTCGTATGCAGCGCTTATCGAGGATTTTAATGAAAATGTTCAGGAGAAAGAGATCCAACTAAAACCCTGTGCCTACTTACATAATTACAGGAAAACCGAAGACGATCCATTGACGAACGAACATTATAAGCATCACCTCGATAAAGCTCCTGTCTTCACGAAAGGGGAAATCCAGAAATTACGCTCGTTCATCAAGAAATATATCCGCAAAGGCGATCAGAACCATTTAATCTATCAGATTGAAAACGGCCGTATACGCCCGTCCAAATCACTACAGGACGCACTAAATAATATGCTTAAAGGAAACGATGAATTCATCATGATCGATGAGCAGAAGGTGTTTTATGAAGAGGCATTTCAACTTGCCCTGGAAGCAGTTAAAACGGATAAGAAGCATGTCATGATTGTGGAAGGAGGGCCGGGCACCGGAAAGTCAGTCCTAGCGATTAATTTGCTGGTCAACCTCATTGACCAAGGACTTGTATCCATGTATGTGACAAAGAACTCGGCACCTAGGCATATCTATTCCACAAAGCTGAAAGGTGATTTTAAGAAATCCCATATTGACAATCTGTTCAAAGGGTCAGGTAGTTTTACAGAAGTAGGCGATAATGAATTTGATGCACTGATTGTTGATGAGGCACATCGGCTGAACGAAAAATCCGGCCTATACCGGAACAAAGGCGAAAACCAGGTGAAAGAGCTGATCAAAGGTTCAAAGTTCACCCTCTTTTTCATAGATGAAAATCAAAAAGTCACTTTAAGCGATATTGGCAGCATAGACCTAATCAAGCAATATGCCAAAGAATACAACGCTGAAGTCGTTTCATGCGAACTCACCTCCCAATTCCGCTGCGACGGATCGGATGGCTATATCGCATGGCTGGACGATGTGCTGCAAATCAGGAATACTGCAAACAAAAACGACCTAGGCATGGATTATGACATCAGGCTCTATGATGACCCGAATGAAATGCTGGCGGAGATTGAACGGCTGAACGAGAAAAACAATAAATCTCGAGTGATGGCAGGCTATTGCTGGGAATGGCCAAAGAAAAATCGGCAAGAAGTCAACCACCTCGACATTACAATTCCAGAGCACGATTTCGGCATTAGCTGGAACATTGAAAACACATGGGCTATCGAAAATTCATCCGTCAGGGAAGCGGGCTGCATCCACACGGCTCAGGGATTGGAGTTCGACTATGTTGGCGTTATCATTGGTGATGACATGCGATTTGAAGATGGTGAAATCATTACAGATTTCACAAAACGAGCAAAGACAGACCAATCGTTAAGGGGCATTAAGGGAATTGCAAAGGAAGATCTAGATAGAGCCCATGAATTGGCAGACCCGATTATTCGAAATACGTATCGAACACTTATGACGCGTGGGCAGAAGGGGTGTTTTGTGTTTTGTACGGATACTACTTTGCAGAAGTATTTAGCGGAGCGGTTGGAGAGAGTTATTTTGCATCGGAAAGAGCGGGAGAAGTTGTTGTATTTGGTGGATGAGGGGGAGGAATATCTTGTTTGATATTATTACCAAGGCTCATCTTAAATTTTGACCTAAGAGGGATATTCTCTTTTAAAGAAATATATTAAGGGAAGGGGAGACTATAAAAGATGAAAGCAATTGTGAAATCTATACAATTTTTAACGGCTCTCTTAATCCTTACAGGAATAGGATATGGAATATGGTATATTATCAATTTAATTTGGAGAGCATTTTCCGATTTGAACGATGGAATAGTTGCTGCAATAGTCACGGCAACGGCAACATTTTTGGTAACTCTTTTATCAATAATTTTGGGAAAAAGCTATGAGAGAAAATTATTAATTGAAAAAGAGATGAGAGACAAAAAAATCCCGGTATATAATGAATTTATTGAATTTATTTTTAAAATATTAAATTCAAGTAAGACTAATAACCAACTGAGCGAAAAAGAAATGACTGACTTTGTCATTAACTTCACAAAAGAGATATTAATTTGGGGATCTGATGATGTAATTTTTCAGTGGTCAAAATACCGAAAAAGCGCATTGGAAAATGCAATGAACGGATCTAATATCGATTCAATGTTCGAACTTGAAAAGTTATTAATTGCAATAAGAAAGGACACCGGACATAAAAAATCGAAAATTGAAAGAGGAGAACTATTAAGATTGTTCATTAACGATATAGATAAGTATATACATCCAAAATAAGGTATTTAAAAAAGCAGGAGTTGAAGGGAGGAATAAAAAATTGTATATAGATAAACTAAAACTAAAAAACTTCACAGCAATAAAAGAACTTGACTTACCCTTTTAGTGGAATGGAAAGAAGCTGTGCAGAGATTCTTATCCAACAAGTAGAGACGAGAAACTAGAGGTGACCACCATGCCAACCCCCATCCACGTCGTAGCCGCAATCATCCACAACACCCAAGGCGAAATCCTCTGCGCCCGCCGCTCACCCCATATGCCGCTCTCCGGCTATTGGGAGTTCCCAGGTGGGAAAGTGGAAGAAGGAGAATCGCCGCAAGATGCGTTAATCCGAGAAATTCAGGAGGAACTAGCCTGCACCATAGAGGTAGGTTCGTTCGTAGAAGATACCATCCATTCGTACGAAACATTTTCCATCCGCTTAGAAACGTACTTTGCACAGATCCAAGAGGGCACGCCAAGCGCAAAAGAACATAGTGAACTAAGGTGGGTTCCATGGCAAGAGCTTCGGTCGCTGGATTGGGCGCCAGCAGATTTACCAGCTGTAGAAAGGGTGATAGAGGTATGCGAGAAGGGTTATATGAACAGCTGATCAATGCGCAAGTGAAAGCCGAGTTGCTGGCATTACCTGACCTAGAATTTGCTGTGGAGACTGGGAAGTTAGACGAAGCGGAAGCTCCCGCCTTACTATCAAGTTATATTTCGTCTGTCACGAAGCTTGCGTTGTCACATATCCGTGAGGAGAAAGGTCAAGACGAGGCGCTTCTTCGCCAGGTGCAGGCTTGTAATAAGATGATTGATGTCTTGCAGCGTACTTTGGATGATGAAGCATTCGCGGCGCTAAAGATCGATGAGCAGGCGGAGATGCTGCTTTCGTTATATAAGACGCTTAACACGACGCGAGCTCTTTCCACGCAAAAGGTACTGCGGCCGGTAACACCGTTATCGCAGAGTTCGTTGTTTACGGGATCTCACGCGGAGCCGAATATGCTGGAGGAGTTGAAGAAAGAGATTCAGACGTCGGATGAAATTGAATGGCTTGTGTCGTTTGTGAAGTGGTCTGGTTTACGGATTATCTTAGAAGACTTGAAGCAATTCACTGAACGCGGTGGACGTCTGCGGGTAATTACGACATCTTATATGGAAGCGACCGATTTGAAAGCGCTTCAGGCGTTGAGTCAGCTATCGAATACTGAAGTGCGTGTATCGCTTGATAAAGAGCGGACCCGGCTGCATGCGAAGGCGTACTTGTTTAAACGATATACAGGGTTTAGTACAGCGTACATAGGATCGTCAAATCTCTCAAATCCAGCGTTGACGTCGGGGCTCGAGTGGAATTTGAAGGTAACGGAGCAAGATTCGTTTGATATTATTCGGAAGTTTGAGGCTACGTTTGAGAGTTACTGGAATGATGAGGAGTTTAAACGCTTGTTGCCGGAAGATGAGACCAATTGGCAGCTCGTTCGCCGGTCGCTACAGAAAGAACGCGTTGCGGAAGAGAGTGAAGCGTACTTCTTAGACATCCGTCCGTATCATTACCAGCAGGAGATTTTGGATGAGCTAGAAGTAGAGCGGACTGTACATGGTCATATGCGGAATTTGGTCGTAGCTGCGACGGGTGTTGGGAAAACCGTGATTTCGGCGTTTGACTTTAAGCGTTTTCTTGCGAAGACGCCCCATGCGAAGCTTTTATTTATTGCCCATCGGGAAGAGATCTTACAGCAAAGCATGCATACGTTTCGTGCGATTTTGAAAGATGCGAACTTTGGTGAGCTGTTCGTAGGAAAGTATGAGCCGACTCGTTTGGATCATTTGTTTATGAGCATTCAGAGTTGGAATAGCCGAAAGATGATAGAGAAGACGACGGCAGATTTCTACGATTTTATTATCGTCGATGAATTTCATCATGCGACGGCTCCGAGTTATCGTGCGTTGTTAGGGTATTACAAGCCGACTGTTTTGGTTGGTCTCACCGCAACACCAGAGCGGATGGATAACGAAAATATTTTAGAGTACTTTGATGACCGGATTGCATCTGAAATGCGACTGACGGAGGCAATTGATCGGAAGTTGCTTAGTCCGTTTCATTATTTTTGCGTGACGGACAATGTCGATCTTTCCGCGATCAAGTGGACACGCAAAGGCTATGATGTTGAGGAGCTTTCTAATGTCTATACGGCGAATGATCGACGAAGTGATCTGATCATACAAAGCATCCGGAAGTATGTGACGTCAATGGAGGAGGTCAAAGCTCTCGGTTTTTGTGTGTCTGTTGAGCATGCGCTTTATATGGCTCATTATTTTAACCAGAAGGGAATTCCTTCGATGGCGCTGCATGGGGGTTCACCAGATGAGGAACGGCGTGCAGCGAAGCGGAAATTAGAGACGGGTGAAATTCGTTTTGTGTTTGTGGTGGATTTGTATAACGAAGGGGTCGATATTCCGACAGTCAACACGATTTTGTTCTTGCGTCCGACGGAAAGTCTGACAGTCTTCTTGCAGCAACTCGGGAGGGGCTTGCGCTTAGCGGACGGCAAGGAGTGCTTAACCGTTCTCGACTTTGTCGGACAAGCACATGCAGACTATCCGTTTGAGCAGAAGTTCCGAGCACTCGTTGGCCGAACGAAGCACTCCATCCGGCATTATGTGGAGAATGGATTTTATCAGTTGCCGAAGGGCTCGGCAATTATACTGGAACGGCAGGCAAAGGAGTACATACTTCGCAATGTGAAGGAAGCGAAGACAACGAAAGCGAACCTTGTGAGCCAGTTGCGTTATTTCGAGGAGGATACGGGAGAGGCTCTGACCTTAGCAAACTTCTTGCGTTATCATCATCTGACGCTTGCTGAGTTTTATGGGAAAGGCAAAAATCGTACGTTCTCTCGGCTGAAAGTAGAAGCTGGTGTGATGGAGGACTTTACGAGTGAGTACGAGGAAGTTGTGGAGAAGCGGATCCATGCGTTGATCCACCTGAATTCAGCGGATTTGCTGCGGTTCTTAATTGACTACGTACGAACCGGCGAAATCTGCGGAGAAGAGCAGCAGCTGATGGTTGGAATGTTGTACTACTCCTTCTTCGGGAAGCCACCTGCAGAGCTGGGGTTTGCCAGTATGGACGACGGGATGCGGCAGTTGCTTACTAGTGACGCTTTGAAGGAAGAAATTCTTGAAGTGCTAGGTGTTTGTCTCGCGAACCTCAAAACGGTCGAAAAGCCATCGCCATTTGAGTATGTATCTCCGCTGCGCGTGCATGCCGAATATACGTCTGACCAAGTGCTCGCGGCGTTCGGCTACTTCAATGAAACGGCGAAGCCGGCGTTTCGGGAAGGGGTCAAGTACTTGGAGGACAAGCAAACAGATATCTTTTTCATCACGTTGAACAAGACGGACAAGGACTTTTCCCCGTCCACGCAATACAAGGACTACGCGATGGGTACGCATTTGTTCCACTGGCAGTCACAGAACCGCACGTCGGTGACGAGTCCAACTGGGCAGAGGTATATTCATCAGCGGACGAACGGGACGTCGATCGCGCTTTTTGTCCGTGAGTATCGGCAGCAGGATGGCTACACTGGACCGTTTACATTTTTCGGGACGGCGGAGTATGTGCGTCATGAGGGGGACCGGCCAATTAGTTTTGTGTGGCGGCTGGATGAGGAGATGCCGGCGAGGATGATTGGTGGGAGTTTGAGTGTGGTGTGAGTTGGAGCCTTATTAACTGGGCCGTTGGAGGGGAATCAAACATCCAACGGCTTTTTAGTATTATACATTAACCATATTTTTCTATCGGGGTTACACTTTAGGGAATATCTTACTGGATATATATGCCCTTTTGCTCGCTTCCATGGTACAATATAATTAGAAAATTCAATAGAAAGTCATGTTCGGAAATACATAATTGCAGAGGCTATCGTCAAGTGAAGGTAATGGTATCGCAGGGAGGGGAAGAAAAAGTGGTATTTGTTAAAAAGCCATTCTTGTCAAGAGTGGTTGCTGCCTTGAAGGATAAAGAAGATTTGAACACACCTGTGATGATCAAAGAAGAGGAATCGATTGATTTAGAGATTGCACGATTGAAGAGAGAATTGGATGGTGGGCATTTTTCTGACAAGAGGGCAAAAGAGCTGAAGAAACAAATTAAGTTATTTGAGATTGGAAAAGCGGGGGAGCAATCGCTGTTATTTGAATTGAAGAACTCATTTCTGCCCATCATGATTTTGCATGATATCCGAAATGAACATAAGGGCTTACAAGCGCAGTTCGATTTTATTGTCGTCACCCGTCATTTCTTTTTGGTCATTGAAGTGAAAAAGTATTATGGGAATATCACGGTCAATGAAAAAGGGGAGTTCATCCGTTCGGTGTACCGTGGACGTCGTCTAATCTCGCAAGAGGGGATGTATAGTCCTGTCCGACAAGTTGAACGGCAAGTGGAAGTGCTGCGATCTATGCTCGTGGATCATGAGGTGATTGAAAAAACGCCAATTCGATATGCGGTTGCCTTCGCAAACGACAAAACGGTTATTAACTTGACAGACGCACCGATGGACGTGAAAGATAAAGTGTTTCGGGCAGATGGAATTGTCTCTTTCTTGAAAACTGAATTAACCAAGAAGTCACCTGTTCATTTTGGGGATAATCGTATGCGTGAGTTTGCGGAATACATAAAGTCGCAGCATGTTACGAAGATCGAAGTTGAAGAACAGGATGAAACAGAAGTGAGTTTTTACTTGGAAGAAGCAGTAGCTGAGGAAAATGATAATGTGCATGAAGGAAATGGTTATGCCCCTTTGTCAGATGATGAGCTGGAGACTGTCCTAAAAGAGTTCCGGAAAAATCTTGCGGAAACAAGTGGTCGGAAGGCATTCCATATCTTTACGAATAAAATGATGGCCGAATTGGTTGAAAAAAGGCCGATAACAGTGGAAGAACTCCGGGGAATCAACGGATTTGGGGATAAGAAGATAGGAGATTTTGGTAGGGATTTGATAAGTATTATTCGAAGTCACCAACTTGAGCGTAGGTGAACATATTCAGTCTATTATCTGTTATTTGACATAAGAAAAGCCCAATGTCTGCTACGCAAACAGTGGACTTTTTTAAATATATTCAATCAAGGTCTACTACGCAAACCATAATTAAATATAATATTTAGTGTATGCATAAAACCATTATAGTATGTAAACGAATGGATATCAAGTGTAAAGGATGATTAGATAAATGTGTTATGAAGTAAATGTGTTCTTCGATGAAAGCGGAAAAGCCCAGGAGCCATTACACTTTATGGGGGCTGCTTCAATTCCAAAACATCTGCACGAGAAACATAAAGGCCAGTTAAATTCTATTATAAAAAAACATGATATTCATTGGACTAAGTATAGTGGCCACTACGAGACGGGAAATGCCATTCGAGATTTTATAAAAATCCTGTTAGAAACACCTTTTCTTTTGTCGGCAAATATTATCTCTTACAACATTAACGTAATTGAGAGAAACTCAAAAAATATCAAACCTTTTATGAACGATATCGTAGAGCATACTGTGTATAACAAATTTCCGGAACGAGTGATTTATGGCGTTGTTAGAAAGCATGGAAAACACACAAGAATAAAAGCGGATTTGTTTATAGAGCATGATAATGTTTATGAGCCAACTTCTGGAATATATAGTTTGAAGGAGGATCTCCCAAAGCAATTAAATATTCAAAGTGTATATCGAAATGATACATACATAGTGAGAAATACTGAATACCGACGTAAAAAAGAAGATTTCGGTATTGAGTTTATTGATTTGATTTTAGGCTTTACTAGGTTAATTGTACTAAATAACCCGGTTGCCGCAGGAAGGAACTTTAAAAAACGTGAACTGTTGTATGAACTATTGAAAAAAGATAAATACAATCTATTTTATTTTATGGAGAACATTAAATTGTATGAATGGGATAACAGTAGTTCACAATTGGAACCCATTGACTTTAAGAACTACCTATATACTTTTATTGGTACATCACGCTCACTGGGATTATAAGATTGATGCTCTCTTTCGTCAGAATATCTTTCAGTTCTTTACATATTGCCCAGCGCCTTTCCACCCAGTCTTGCATGGTATACTACAATCAATATCCATCCCAACCACAAATCGCAACCTATACATACATCAAACCGGAGGCAGGGCATGATCACGACGCAAACATTCTAGAGACAGTCGTCTGCAAAACAGGTGAATCCGTCGATCCGCTCGGAAATCAGGAATGAGTTATCCAGAAATGGACTGCTCGGACATACCGGACGCTTGGGAATGTACAAGCAGCGGTCGACTACGATCCATGCCGCCTGAAGATGTCATCAAGCTGGGGTTGAAACCGAAATCCCACAGAAGCTCGCTAACAGTTTCGGACTCGTTGCTGAGCGGTGTGTTGCGGAAAAGATGTTTGATCCAAGACGTCCGGTTCAAGACAGATGGAAAGACGCTGTCAACAAGTGACGGGTACCTGTTCAAGATTAAATTAAGTCAACTCACTATAATTGCATATGCATGAGAACTATTTGAAATGGTTGAATTGATGTGAATGTTTCTGGCGCAGGCACCGTCAAAGATGCCTTTTTTTGGATCTTAACGAATTGTACGGCTACCTATGTAATAATTGCTCATCGTACTCTGCCCTTCTGCACGTATTCTGCAAATTTTCCATATGCCCAATCCAATCCATTCATTACTGAATCTGACCAATTTCTTGGTTTAGTATCCAACCAACTTTCCTTGGCTTTTAACCAATACTGTGCTAGCTCATAGCCATCAATCAACTTAATGCCTTGCTCTGCTGCAAGCTTTTTTGCAGCAGAACTATAATCACTTGTTGTTACAAAATATCCACCGGTGGCATTGTAGCGAACCATGCTTGAATGCAAAATTGCTATTTGAGATCTTTCTATAAGGTTCTCGGGTTTATAACATTTTACTTCAACAACATAGACATCTCGGTTTGGGAGTGTGTGGAAAATATCCACTCCGTCATCACCTGAATGGGGTGTTACCTTTGCTCTGCCGCCTAAAACATTTTCCATAATACTTGCAACAAATATCTCAAAAGCAAAGGGGTTTTCTTCTTTGTTAGGATTAGGTTTTCGGTAAACCATCTTTTTTGGCTTTAGATTATGATCATTCTTAAACCGATGATATATACCCAAGGATAGTGTCTCATACAATTTTTCTTCGCTGTGCATAGCTATAGTCCCTTTCTTTGTATATATATCATATACTCTCCAATCTAGGGGGAATTCAGTACGTTTCCGGAATATAGTGATTCAACTATTCATTTAACAGGGAATCTAGCTGGTCAGAGATAACCCCCAAGATTTTTTCCGTATTTCTTCTTTGCTTAATATCTAGCTGTCTGGCGGTAAAATGTAAGTTATCATTCAAACTACTTAATTCATCTGTTAATTTGTTAATTGCCCTTATAATCTCAAAAGCTGTATCATCACTCATATTATCTCCTCCGAAATTCGTTTACAGCAATGATATGAACCGATTGTAATTCCTATTCTATGGAGCATATATAGTATGTAATGTATGTAACAGAAGTGGAATCGACAATATCACGCAAGCAAGCAAACACATCCTATCTTGTAAAAAGTTCATAAAAAAACGGCTTGAAGAAAAATCGAACAAAGTGCTCCAAGCTCTGTAATAATACATATCCAGAAGAATAACTAAATCGCGAAAACGGATTGCTCCGTAGACCAACAATGGGGTAACTTCATTAACATGGATGGTGTCACCGCGACTCTTTTAAACAAATGATTCGGTATGGATTTCAGGCGAAATGTGAAGTAGACGATATTGGGATCTAATATCAATTGCCCGTCTCTTATTAAACTAGCCGCGTTTTGTCGACAGTTTAGAAGGGTGAATTGGTTTTGAAACCAGTAACGCCTCAATATCCGCCCGTTCATATGGAACATATTACAAGTGTTATGGTACTATTTAATTAAGTGGATTTTTCAGAAAATCAGCAGCGTTTCAAGCAAGTACCCGGGATGCTGTTTACATTTCAAGAAAAAAGGAGGTGAGAGCTTTGGACTCGGACAGGTATCTAATACTCATCAAAAATGAAGATAAAACTGACCAAATCGATTCATGTGAATTTCGAAATGGTAAATGGCAAGTGAAATTCCGGAACACGTATAAATGGTACACATACAGTGAAAAACACGTAGTTAGGTATAGCAACCCCAGCCTGCTTGACCCTTTGAACAGTATTGTATATGCAGATGGACAGCCGGTTTCAGGGATTCAGGCCATACACGATTTTGGATTGTACATAAGACTTGTTTTTAAGAATGGTTTTAAGAAAGCATACATAAGCTCGCAACTTACTATTGAGAATTCCTGCTTGTCCAACACCAATGCGGCTAACTGTTTTGGATATCTAAAGGCATTAGCCGATCAAGTCAGCATCAAGCCAGAGGATGAAAACCTCTCCTTCTTGAGCAAACAGTACAACAGGATGACAGCCATCAGTCCCCAAAGTGCATTGGCAATGTACTTGGAACGAAAAACAGTGACGCGGGAACCTGGGAAGTCACAGGTGATTTTCCCTTTTGGATTTAATGCCAGTCAAAAGTCGGCTGCAGAAAAGGCGATCTGCGGACAAATTAGCGTGATAGCAGGTCCCCCTGGAACAGGCAAGACGCAAACGATCCTAAATATCATTGCAAATGCTGTGCTTAATAACAAGACAGTCGCAGTTGTGTCGAACAATAACTCAGCAACGGCCAACGTATTAGAGAAACTTCAGAAGTACGGTCTGGACTTTATTGCCGCTTATCTGGGGAATCGCGAAAATAAGGAGAGATTCTTTACTGATCAAAGCGGCACCTATCCGGATATGGAAAGTTGGCTGTTAAGTGGTCAGGAACATCAAAGCATTAAGTCAAACTTAGAGGAGTTGATGAACAAACTAAACGAGATGCTTGCCATTAAGAATAAAAGTGCCCAGCTAAAACAGACATTGACCATGCTACGGACAGAATATAAGTACTTTGAAGAATACTATACAAAGAACAACTACAAGGAGCTCCGTTTCAGATCAATCTTTAAACTAGAATCTGACAAGATCATGAAGATCATCATCAAATATAAAGACGACAGTAAAAGTGGAAAGCATACGATTGGGCAAAAGATCTATAATTTCTTCATGCATGGAATTTACAAATCAGATTTATATAAATACGAACCAGAAACTGTTGTTTCATTTCTTCAAAAAAAATACTATGACCTTAAAATAGCTGAACTTGAAAGGGAAATAAAGAATTTAACGGCCAAGCTTGCGAGATACAATTTTGATGCTGCAATGACTGAATTCAGTGAAGAGTCCATGAGGCTATTTAAGTCCAATCTGGTAAAAAAATACGGACAACGTAGTGAACGGAAAGTTTTTTCTAGCGATGTTCTATGGAAAAACACCAGTGAATTTATTAAAGAATATCCAGTTGTCCTAAGCACCACACATTCGTTGCGGAACAATGTTGCGGAAAACTATTTATTCGATTATGTCTTAATCGATGAAGCTTCCCAAGTCGATATTGTTACTGGTGCGTTGGCGCTATCCTGTGCGAAAAATGCTGTTATCGTTGGGGATACAAAGCAACTCCCCAACGTCGTCACAACGGAAGTGAGGGAAAAGGCAAACAGAATCTTTGATACACACAGGCCTCATCCTGGATACAATTACACGGAGCAGAGTTTATTATCTTCCATTGTTACGTTGTTTGAAGATATCCCACGGACCCTATTGAAGGAACATTATCGCTGTCATCCGAAAATCATTGGTTTTTGCAACCAAAAATTCTACAATAACGAACTTGTTGTCTTAACCGAAAACAACGAGATCGAAAAGCCCTTGCTTTTATATCAAACTGTCAAAGGCAACCATGCCAGAGGAACTTTTAATCAAAGGCAGATCGATGTCGTCTTTAATGAAATCCTGTCCGATCAGGAAATCGATGTCCAAGCGCAGTCCTTGGGAATAATCACACCATATCGCCAACAAGCAAATGAATTTCAAAAGAAAATAGGCGAGCAAAATATTGAAGCAGACACCGTCCATAAATTTCAAGGCCGGGAAAAAGACATTATTATTCTATCCACCGTGTCAAATGAAATCGCAAATAATGACTTCGCAGATGATGCCAATCTGATAAACGTCGCTGTATCACGGGCGGTCGATCGACTGATTGTCGTAACTGCAGACGGAAGTGATAATTGGCATGGCACGAATATCGGAGATTTAATCAGATACATAAGGTACAACAACTTCGAAGTTATCGAAAGCGAAATCTATTCGGTGTTTGATCTTTTGTATAAAAGCTATTCTAAACAACTGTTGGAAGTAATGAGGAGAAGCAAAAAGGTATCAGATTACGATTCGGAAAACCTTATGAACATTGTTATCAAAAGAGTCTTGGGTCAAGCAGAATTTAGAAGCCTGGACTATGTACTTCATCAACCTTTGCGAATGCTACTAAAAAATACTGATAAATTAACGGCTGATGAAATTAAGTATTTAATGAATATCTTAACGCACACGGACTTTGTCATCTTTAATCGGTTGGATAAGATGCCGCTGCTTGTTGTTGAAGTGGATGGACACGCCTATCATGCGAATAATCCGAAACAACTTGAAAGGGATAGAATGAAAGATCGGATCCTGCAGAAGTACGGCATTCCCATCATAAGAATGAAAACAACGGGAAGTGAAGAAGAGAAAGTGCTGCGTAATAAACTTGTTGAATTAATGGCCAAGGGAAGTTGATTGCTGGATTCACTCCAAGGGTTGGAGCCGCAAAGATAGAATTTATACTACCAGGAAATAATGGCGCACTTTGCGTTCCGGTATCTTCAACAAATACAGAAATCGTTTATTGACGTTCCAATCAAAGTTTGTTACAATTCATCTATTATTTTTTAAAAAAGAATAGAGATACCTTGTATAATTTCAAGAATACGGCTTGAAAGTTTCTACCAGCTACCATAAATGGCTCGTCTACAAGGAATATGAAAGTAATGCAATTTTATATTCCTTGTTGTAGAAAAAAACTTTGTCCTAACTAAGGTCAAAGTTTTTTTATATTCTAGGGCATACTAGTATGAACTGGCTGAAACAGTATCCTTGAAACCATGACCATTCATTCTCTAGCAAATGGGAGATTACAACATGAGAGACTTTTTTAAATTTGCTGAACGGAATACTTCCTATAAGCAGGAAACCCTCGCGGGCGTGACAACCTTCCTATCCATTGCGTATATATTGGTCGTCAATCCACTGATCCTCAGCCAAGCTGGGATGGATAGTGGGGCTGTATTTACTGCAACCGCTCTTACTGCGATTATCGGCACACTCCTTATCGGGTTGCTTGCGAACTTTCCAATCGGGATTGCACCAAGTATGGGGTTGAATTCATTTTTCGCTTTTTCTGTCTGTATTGGGATGGGCATACAATGGGAAGTCGCATTAACCGGTGTTTTTATTGCAGGAATTATCTTTATGATTTTAAGTGTATTGAAAATCCGAGAGAAGATTATTAATATCATTCCATTGAATTTAAAATATGCTATCGCTGCTGGAATTGGATTCTTCATTACATTTATTGGGTTGAAAAATGGTGGGCTTATTATTTCCAATCCTGATACATTTGTTTCGGTTGGAAACTTAACCTCACCTACGACCCTATTGGCCATCTTTGGATTGGTACTTACGATTGTTATGTTGGTACGTGGAATAAATGGAGGGATTTTTTATGGAATGATCATTACCACGATTATTGGAATGATTGTTGGATTAATAAACGCTCCTACAAAAATCATCGGAAGTATACCAAGCTTGGAGCCAACATTTGGCGTCGTGTTTTCCCATTTAGATCAGGTGTTCACCCCTGAATTACTGGCAGTGATTTTCACTTTTTTACTTGTTGCCTTTTTTGATACGGCAGGTGCTTTAATTGCCCTGGCCAGTCAAGCGGGAATGATGAAAGGTAATACTGTGCCAAATATAGGGAGAGCCTTGCTTGCTGATTCTACCGCTAGTGCAGTTGGAGCGATCCTCGGAACATCCACACCTGCGACGAGTGTTGAATCTTCTGCGGGCATTGCAGTCGGTGGCAGGACAGGCTTTACGTCTGTCGTTATTGCTGCTTGCTTTGCGATTGCTATGTTCTTTTCACCGATTTTATCTGTTATTACATTGGAAGTAACAGCCCCTGCGTTAATTATTGTAGGAGCATTGATGGCAATGGAAATAAGAAAAATTGACTGGAGCAAGCTGGAAATTGTGATTCCATCCTTTTTCACCATCATCATGATGCCCCTCACTTCTAGTGTGGCAATCGGTCTGGCATTTGGTTTTATTCTTTATCCACTTTGTTTCGTAGCACAAAAGCGGTATAAAGAAATTCATCCAATTATGTATGTGATTTGTTTGTTATTTATCTTATACTTTGCGTTTATCGTGTAGCTTTGAGTACCAGGTTCTCATTATTAGAACCTGGTACCTTTTTTAAGAAAGAATCTTAAGTTCTGATAGTGCCTGCTGCAAGGTTCCTTTTGTAATTTGACCACTAAAGTCCAATCCCAGGCTTACAGCAGTCTGAGCCACTTCAGGCCTAACGCCTGTTAGTATCGTTTGAACTCCTAACAATTTTAAGGTAGAGCTCAAATTAAAGATATGATGTGCCACCATTGTATCGACAATCGCTACTCCGGACAAATCGAGTATTAAGTAAGATATTTTTAATCTCCCTACTTCTTTCGTCGTATTCTCCATCAACATTAACGCCCGTTCCGTGTCAATATCTCCGATTAATGGCAGTATGGCGATATCGTTAGAAATCGAAACAATCGGAACAGATAATTCAATAAATGCTTTTCTTGCATTATCGAGATTGACTTTGTAGAAGTTGACGAAGGTCAAGCTAAAACAGTAAACAGCATAATCAAGTAAAGGGTCTATGATTTTAGATGTTGCTATCAATGTTTTCACTGACATATCATGTGCGATGACCATATTTTCAATTACTTCATTGATATAAGTTCGATAAAGCGTCGTATCTTTCAAAGCTTCATCTAATGGTACGCCAAGTTTGAATACATACTCGGATGTTTCATTCGCCCATTCTTCTATCAGCTTATAAGCCATTTCTCTCTTTTCTGGTTTCGCCAAGAATTCTCCAAATAGATCTACAAAGCTTGCTCTCATCCTTACTATTTCCTCTTCAATATGTGAAGGGATTAATTGTCTTTGATCTTCCGGAACCTCTGATAATCGAACCTCATGAATTTTACGTGCAATCGTAACCTTTTCTTCTTGTAGAGTTTTTCCGAGTAGCCCCATTTCATTTATCATAAGCTCATACCCTTCAATATAATTATATATTTAATTTGCCTTTTATTTTATTGTATCCATAGGGTTTCTGCAAATTAATAAGAGTACAAAGCATTTATACCTCACACTAAATTCATCGCATAATTGTGCTAATGAATTATCTATCTTAAAGTGATGTACGTGTTAATGTGTGGCTGCTATTCCGAAAAATTAAGAGCGTTCAGACAAATAGATTGATTCCTGTCTTTCGTAAAGGTAAGGTGAGAAATAAAGCATAGGAGGGGATACGATGAAGTATATGAAATTAAATAATGGCATTGAAATTCCAATCGTAGGATGTGGTACGAATACGTATGGTAAAGAGGAGAACCAATATTCAGGTGCCTTAAGAGGAGACACGCAGGAAGTCGACTGGGCCATTGAAAACGGCTACCGTCATTTTGACTCTGCTCAATTATATTTAAATGAAGAAGTCGTTGGAAATGGGATAAAGAAATCCTCCTTGCCACGTGAAGAGTTCTTTATCACGACGAAGCTAAATACGTTTGAAGGTTTTGGTGGTGCAGAATGGGCCCATGCAGAAATTGAAAAAAGCTTAGAGAAATTACAAACTGACTATATTGATTTGTTCCTGATCCATAAACCATGGGATAACGAGGCTGAGATGGTGGAGGCATGGACTATTTTAGAAGACTACTATAACCGGGGTGTGTTTAAGTCAATTGGTGTTTCTAACTTTGAAAAAGAACATCTAGATTTACTTCTTGAGAATAGCAGCATCACACCGGCCGTCAATCAAATTAAATCGCAAGTCGGACATTGGAATGACACACTGATTGACTATAACAAAAGCAAGGAGATTGCAACGGTCGCTTGGTCTCCATTAAAAGGAATCGATGAAAATGCCCAACAGATTTTAGAGGAAATCGGTAACCAATATGGAAAGACGTTTGCCCAAGTTGTGTTACGGTATCAAATTGAGCGGGATGTTATTGTTATTCCGAAGTCTCATAATAAAGAACGCCAAGCCGAGTGCTTAGCCATCTTCGACTTTGAACTGACTGCGGACGATCGTGACCGTATTGCTGCTTTGTAATCGATTCCGTTTGTATTCAACCATCCATCATAGCCATTACTGCTATGATGGATTTTTGGGTTGGATTCGTCTTCTGGTTATGTAGCGACTCTTCGAGAGGATTGAAAAGTAGTCGATTGCTGAATGGTAGCTAGTAAACGCATATTCCTATATTTTTATCACTTTTACTTTCCATATGAAAATGCCTGGTACAGCAGCTTCCCAATTGCCGCCGTACCAGGCACCCGATTCAAGCCCTGTAGGATAGAGCCAATCCTTTCAAAAAGTTTCTAGCGTATCGATCGAGGCACGGCTTATAATTCTTGTGCCCTTCTTTTCTCAACACAGCGCTAAGTTCGCTTTTTGAGATGCTGACTCCTGCCTTCTCTAAAATAGCAAGCATATCCTCACTTGTTAACGCGAGTGCTATCTTCACTTTCTTGAGCAGGATATTATTAACCGATTCATTCGTGACGGGAGCGCTTGACGGATCAGGTTGTTGTTGTCCTGGTTTAGGCTCTTGTTTTCCTCTTTTATAGATAATCAAACCATTTAAAAATGAATCGAGCATTCGATTCGTACACGTCATCTGCAATTCATCTTCCGCTTCGTCATTTGACTTTGTAAGCAATCGGAGGACATCCTCTTTTGTCACTTCACTGCCACCCAGCTTAAAAATATCTTCCATTTCAGCGTCCGTAAAATTCAACGCATAGCGTAATCGAATCAATCTATCATTATTATTCATTTGTAGTCCTCCTGTGTGGAATGCTGTATCCGCAAATCAACTTCGTCTAACGTACCGTGATTTTCTCGTAAGGATTGAAACGAGTTAAGCCTTATAATAGCACACTCCAGCCTTCCAGGCATGCGTTGATGCGTGAACAGAGTGGAAACTAAAACTACTCGCGCGTTAAAAGTCCAAGTCGTTTTTCATTTCATTGACTGCCGATCATATTTTCTGGAAGCCTCTGCTAAAACAGCTGTCTGATTAAATACGACCAACCATTCGAAAGGACAAAGAGTTAACGGGACTGGATGATGATTAGAATGCTTCACCGACCAGGGTCTTCCTCAATAAGTGCTCACTAACAATTCTCGAAATCTGTCTGGCGTTCCGCGGTTCAAGTTCCAAAAAAAAAGTTTGAAACTTTTTCCGGAAATCGGCGTCTGTACGCTGATAAAAGAATCGCGTGACATCATAGGAGGAAGTTGGATGAAGAAGAAACTTTGCGAATTTGTATTGGCAGCGGCACTGATTGTGCCTGTCATAAGTGTATCGGGCGAGGCGGAGGCAGCTGTCGCCAATCTGTTTAATGATGTGTCGAAGAACAGCCCATACGTGGAGATCATCCATGAGATGCGTGTCCGTAATATTATTAGCGGGTATCCGAATGGCGAATTCAAGCCGAACGAATCGATCAGCCGGAAGCAGGCGGCGGCTCTCGTCAACCGTGCGGTGAAACTGCCGGCGCGGAATAAGTTTGTGCCGTTCAAAGACGTTTCTGCGAAAAATCCGTACTATAACGATATTAAAAAACTGCAGCAGGCTGGCATTTTTACGCCGGACAAGAAAGGCAATTTGTATCCGAATGAGCCGATTACCCGTGCCGAGATGGCCAAGGTGTTAGCCATTGCATTCAAATTGGACGTGCAGTCGGATCTGCATTTCAAGGACGTGCCGAAGACCCATCCGGCGAGTGAATATATCCGTGCCCTTTATTCGAATGCGATCACTACAGGCGACTTTGGGAAGTATTATCCCGATAAACCCGTTACACGCGCCCACTATGCCGTGTTCCTGCACCGGACCCTACATATGAACGACACTGTGGACCCGGCGGAACCGGCAAAGCCGCTTCGCGGACAGTTGGGAGCCTTCACGGAAGAGCAACTGAAGAAAAACAATGATTACCTTGCGTATCAGATGATGCGGCTGCTCGATCAGAAAGTGACGCGCTACCCGGCCGATTCTCTCATGATGGAGAAGATGAATAAAGCGCCATATTGGGATGAACGTGAAATCGATCTGTATCCTGCGAATTCCGGCTACGGGCAGATGACAAAGGAGAATATTGCGTATTTGCAACGGTTCGTCAAAAAGGATTCTGAAATGGAGCAGATGCTGAACCGGTGGGCGGCAGGCGATTTCTCAAAGGTGCAGGAAGAATATATTACACTGAAGGGCATCTATGACCCTGAGTACTATGTATGGTGTCTGGAAGAGCTCTGCCTGGACAGCTCCAATTTGCATGTGCGAACAAAGCGCGCGGAAGAGTTCTTCATCCGTACGGTATTCGGGCAAAAAGGGTTGGAACGCCATCGTGAACAGTGGGGAACAACAGGCAATTGATACATGGGTGAGGAAGCATTTGATAACCACCCAGAGTGGATTGGCGTGGAAGGTGGCGACTCGCGAAGGGGTAGGCCGACAGGTGAGTCAACCAAGAGAGCGCAGCGAACTATTGACTCACCGCGGAGCCTCCTGAACGCATCCGCCTTAAACACAAATAAACCTGCAGCCCAGTAAAAAATACTTCGAGGAGTGCAGGTTTGAACGGTTATTTGTGATTTTTTTCCTATTCTTTATCTTTTACTGAGAAAGGAATCTCCTCATCGTTATCGACAATATGAGATTTAATGACTTTATACGTGGTGGAAGTTGAAGTGGATATGGAATCTGTAAGTTTCTTACTACTGGACAAGGCATCGCCAATAATTCTCTCCAGATATTGTGTTTCAGAGTATTCATCAATTGAGGCCATTACAAGGGCGGCACGAAGATAACTTGAATTTTGAGATAACAATTGGTCATTAAAAGATAACTGATGGTATTTTGAAAATAACTTCATGTAGACAGAAATTGTACGCGTGTTACCTTCCCTAAAAGGATGAACTCGCCAAAGTCTCGCCATTAGTTCTGCAAAACAGCTTGTTAAACTGGGGTTGGTATAATCCCAGTTAATTGTAAATGCCCAATCTAACGTTTTGGTTAAACTTTCTTTAATTGACTTGGCACGGCTATACATTACGCTTTGTCCGTCTAATACTTTTTCTTCCTTAAAAATATCTACAGTACGGAAATCACCAGCCCAGTCATAGAGGTCCCCGAAAAGATACTGGTGAATCAGTCGAATTGCATTTACATCAAAAATGTTGTCTATTTGAAGTGCTGTATCAAAATTCAACAAATTTGCAATCAATATTTGAGCTTCCACCGTTATCAGTTCAGATTCATCTTTTATGCCTAATCGATTTCTCAATACAGGTACGTCACCATATAAATATGGATCCATTTTGTTACTGAAAATCTCCGATATATTTATTCAGAACGGCTTTCCGTAAGTCTGCAGCTGATATTTTTCCATCCTCATACTGATCTAATAAGTCCTTGGTGAATGGAGTAGGTTTCCCGCCATCAATTGCAGCCATTCCAACGGCAAAGTTTACATTTTTGATACGAGTAGAACGATCGGGTTGCATACCATGCATATCACATCACACTCCTCACTTGTATATGTATATTATATCATATTTTGAAATGCTCGTCAGTCTGACCTTCTGCATACTCCTTAGTAATTCTTCCACCCAATCTTCCATGGTATACTACAATCAATAAACCATCCCAACCACAAGTCGCAATAGCCATACATAAAACACAACGGAGGCCCAACATGATCACGACGCAAACATTTTTAGAGACATTCGTCTGCAAAACAGGAGAATCTGTCTATCCTCTCGGAAATCAGGAATGGGATATCCAGAAATGGTCTGCGCGGACATACCGGACGCTTGGGAATGTGCTGGCGCCGGTTGACTATGATTCTATGCCGCCTGAAGAGGTCGCCAAGCTGGGCTTGAAACCGAAGTCTCGCAGGAGCGCGCTTCCGATCTCAGATTCATTGTTGAGCGAGGCGTTGCGGAAAGGCTGGCTTGTCCAGGAGGTCCGGTTCAAGGCGGATGGAAAGACGCCATCTTCCATCCATTATCGGATGGGACCAGGGCTATATGAATTTGAGTTGCGAAAGAAAGAGGAGGCGGCTGCGGCGGATCAGGAGCTTCGACAAACCTTGCTGCAAGAAATTCAAGTTTCGTCGGGCGAGCTGCCTTCATTGTTTCTGGCAAGAATGAATGAATTTGCTTCTGCGGCTGTTGACGAGGAGGCATGGTCGAACGAACGGGTGCGGAAGTTCATACATTTTCTGATTGCGTTTCTCCGGTTAAAACAGTGGCAACAACATATGGAATATAAGGAGATCGGGGCGACTTATTACCGGCGAATCGGCGGGTCGAAAGTGTTCGATGCAAATCGGGATGTGTTTATCCAACGTCTTGAGAAATGGCTCGGTGCACCGGTCCATGAGCTCGGGATTGTGAGTACGGGATCTGTTGGTCCGATGCTTTTCACGGGAGATTTGCAAGGGAAGTTCTCGGCATATCACATAGGTGCCGTGCATGCGACGACGGATCTTGCGGTTGCATTGGACCAGTACTCCACTTCCGCTAACATCTTGTGGCTTGTTGAGAACCGCGCCGTCTTGACGAGGATGGCGACGGAGGTCGAATTTCTGAAGGACACGTCTTCGTTTGTCCTTGGTGTGGACGGGCAAGTCAGGGGTGCCCATAGAAAACTGATCCGGCAGATTTGTCAGAACTCCAACATTCAACTTGTCATCATCTGGGTGGATGCTGATTTTGCGGGTACGGTCATCGCAAGGGATTTAGCGGATTTGGCAGGGGGGGTAGCTGTTCGGTTTGTTGGAACAGCGGACCAACTATTCACTGATTTGGATGCGTATCAAAAATGGTCGGAAGGCAAAAGTACAGAACAGGAAATGACGTTAGGAGGTCCCGCCGAATGGAAAAAGATATGCAAACGGTAGTTTCGATTTTCGGTGCCGATCATCAGCAGCCTGAAGTAACACGCGCCATGCGGGATCTCATTTCGCTGGCGGGTGTGATGAAGGATCTTTCAGGGGAGGCGATATTCGATTCGCCGCTTGAGATGCTCCGTTTCTTGCGGATCATTGAATTAATCCATCAGGAAGCATATGGGCTTGCAGATCCCATTGATAGTGCGGAGACGTTGTATTACCGGTATTTGAACAAGTTCAACGACAACGAGCCGCCGACGAAAGCGAGAGTCGGCCAGATTCTCAATGTCTTGACTGCAAATAACTGGATCAGCAAGCAATCCAGTCACATCAAGATGATGAGTGTCGGCAAACGGATGATGCATGCGCTGACCCGCCTTGCAAATGATTCCCTTGCGTATTACCTGGAGGATGATATCGGCCGTTCCTTGTTCCAGGCGAGACGTGACGCGGAAATCAGTGAAGCTTACGATGACAAGGGCGTCTCGGGCGGTAATATCATCGGCAGCATGATCCGGAATGTGCAGGATGCGATCGACTTGCTGAAGGAGCGGGAGCTTGAGCTTCTCGCGGAACGGAATGCGTTGCCTCAGCTGGAGATCATCCACACGCTCATGGAGGATCTCGACCAGAAGCTGCATGACCGTTTGAAGCAGTTCGCCACAATCGAAGACAGCCTTGTCCTCAGCCGGCATGTGCAGCGTGGAACAGCGGCGCTTGCGGAAGGGACGAGCCTTTCGATCGGGATGATCAATAAATATCTCCAGTTCATGAACGTGCAGAAAACCCCTCTTATGACCGCCATTTCACCTGAAAAAGTCCGTGTATTCATAACCAAAATGTTCAATCCTCCTCTCGAATCCGAAATCCCAAATGCGTATCAATTATTCAGCTTCATGGAACAGGGTCAATATGAAGGCGAAGAGCTGGACGGATTGTGGCTTCCTGTGAAGTATGCAAGCCCTCTGTCGCCGGCGGGGATCGAGGAAGGGCTTCATTTTCTTGAAAGTTATGAGCCGGTCGTCGCTGAAATTGAGGAGGAAGAAGAGGTCGAGTTCGAGGAAGTGCTAATTGACGCGCAGGCGGTCGGGATGGTCATGGACGAAGCAAGTTGGCTTATGACAAAAGCGGCCATCGACACGGAGAAGATTGAGGACTACTTGAAAACGAAAGAAAAAGCGGGTCTGGAAGAGACCGTGATCGCGACGGGTTCGGAGTCATGGGGAGATGCAATCCGTCAGCTTCTAGGCGTGGCGGCACTTGAGGCGAATAAAAAAGTGAAACTTGCGCATGACGAAGACGTACCAGAACTTGAGAAGGAATGGAGGTGGATTGAAGATGACGACCGAGCATACAACATCCGGCGAAGAGATGACCGATAATATGTCCTTGAACAGTCTTCATTCCTTGCGGAGTGTGTTATCGAGCCGAGAAGAGATGGCATTCATGTCTATCCTTTTTTCATCCAGTGCGACGGTGCGTGCGACGAATTTTGGTTTGTCCCGAAAGGAAGTGGAACGGTTGCTTGCCGATACGTCGGGGGATGATGGGTATTTCTCTTCATTCCTGTCGCGTGTCAACCAGGCGGTCGGCAGGTATTACCGTCTCATCTATGACGAGGAGCGGGATCAGGTGGTCGCGATGTTGAGGGTGCCAGCACGATCTGCGCGTCAGACGTTGTCAGCGGAAGCGCTTGCTATTTTGCTGTTCATGTTTTATCAGCAGGAAGTATTGAAACACGAGTACACATTGGTTTCCCAGCTGCTGGACGCGTTTGGGCACGAAGTAAAGAAAGGGAGCAGGCGCATTCAGCTTGCAATAGATGCACTCAAGAAAATAGGAGCCGTCATGCCGCACCAAGTGACGGGGCAGGAGGAAGCCTACCGGATCACGGCGATCGGTGTCCATATGTTCTCGGATTCGTTCTTGAGACGCATGGTCGAATTCAGTCATTCCAGCCAGTTGTCGAAAGAGGATGTTATGAAGTTCTTTAACCGTTATAACCTATATGAAGGAGAGGATTTCTCTTGATACCTTGGCGTTTGCAATTCACAGGCATCAGGGATTATGGGCATGAGAAGATGATGCTGGATCAGGCAGAGGAACATGTTTTGATCACGGGGCCGAACGGGGCAGGCAAGTCGACGATCTCCTTCTGCATGGGGGCTGTCCTCCGTTCCGCGAAAGTCGACATTGAAGGGCTGAAATCGCAGAATTTGGCGGAGGACGAGACATGGCGGGCAGCCATCCATCTTCTATTTAAAAATGAAGGGCCGTCCCGCGTGGATGCGCCCCTTTTCATCGAGTTTCGCTTGCTCATCGAACAGCCGCCAAAAGATTTGATCAAACTGCGGTATGAGATACATGACGGCGAGACCTTCGACGAATTGGAACTCCGGCAAGCGTTCCGGTCAGGCGATGTGAATAAGAATAATTTCACGGCGTATAAACGAGAACTTGAATTCAAATATAAGATCCATCCCGATTTGTATTACCTCATCTGGTATCAGCAGGAAGTCAATCAATTCTCCGTCATGGCGCCAGAGGAAAGGTTCCGTATCTTCAGCGAAATGCACAAGATCGACCGCATCCAAAAAGACTGGGAAGTATCCTTGGAAATCGTGAAGGAAGCGCAAGAAGCGTTTCGGATGGCAACTACCCAGCAGAAGCTACTTGAGATGGATCTGACCTTGAGACGTGATAAGAAAGACCGTTTCGAGAATAACCGGATGCGGCTACTGGAAAACGGGAAAGACTACGCGCAAGCTGTGTACGGTCTCCGGACTTTGCTTGTAAACAATGTGAAAGAAGCAGAAGAATATATTAAAGCAAGAGAGCAGGAACTGGAAGCGGAGCAGGACGTTCTGCAGCAGGATGCTGAAGAGCTAGAACAGGTGAGCGAACGGCTGATTGCGGTGAAATCGGACCGGGAGGAGCAGCAGAACTTTCTTGCTGCGCAGGAAGACGAGCTGAGTGTCAAAGAAGAGCAGCTCGGGAAGGCAGAAGACGAACTTGCGGGCTTGCGGAATGAATTGAGTGATCTGCAAGAGGAATATGCGCGTCTTCCGTACACAGAAACGGAGACGAAGGCGAAATTGGCAGAAGCGGAACGGAACTTGGAGCGGTCATCGCAAGAAGAACAGGCGATCAAAGAGCAGCTGGAAGAGGTCGCTAAAGCGATCGAGAAAAACCGCAATGCACATGCCACTATGAAGGCAGCTGCAGTGCAATGGGAAAATCAGCGAGTTCAAGCGATGCAGTGGATCGACCGGTATCGTTCCAGCCATCAGCTGCAAGCAGATTTGAAAACGTTGGAATCAAAGACCGACAATGTCAAAGAAGATATATCGGATGCAAAGAAGGAACTCATGAAGCTGACAGAGGAATACGAACTACTCAAAGAGAATCGTGTGCAGTCGAGAAGGCAGACCGAAGCGATTAGCCACTTGAAGAAGCAGGGGATTACGGCATACCCGCTCCGGCACTTCATCAAGCTCGCCGATCATCTGCCAATTGAAAAAGAGCGACTCTTTGATGCCGTGAAATATACGATCTTCTATCAGGCTCCTTCCTGCATGCCGCTAAATGACCTGTACCATGTGTCGCTGGAAAAGGTGGTGCCGGATCGCTCTGTCATCAATCTACCCGCGTATGGCCTTTACATGCGGGAAGGGCTTACTGTTCAAGAAGAGAATCATGCATCCCGCGTGCTCTGGTGGCTGGAGCAGTTCTTCCTGAAAGAGCAGCCGCGCATTCTGAAAGGGCTGCTTTGGGATTCACAAGGAGTAAGAGGCCCTGCGGAGCAGAATACGTTCATCCTCAGCAACAAGGCGGTCGAAGAGAGAAGAAAAACGCTAGAGACGCTTATTTCCCGGTTGTCTGATGAGGTAGAGCAGTTGCAAGCACGACTCTCGCAGGATACGGATACATTACGTGTGTGGAATGCCGACGTGCAGAAAGTGAAAGAGGCGGAAGCGTTCTTATCTGACGAAGCGAGCCAGCGGTATCGGTTGGAGCAGATTGACAGAATGTCCATAGAGTATCAAGAACTTACGAAATCCAAAGGGGTGCTTGAGAACGATAGACAGGCCCACTGGAAAACACAGATGCGTGAAGAGGGAGCGATCAACGAGCTGGAAGGCTATCTCGCGGTATTTGCCAAGTTTGGACAACAGGCGCAACGGATTGCGGACCTACAAGCGCTCGAGATGTCCGTCAAGCAGCAAAACCAAGAGGTGCACGCCATCCGGAGGTCCATCACGAGCTTGAGTAAAACCTTGGATGATCTGTTTGTGTCTTTGCAGAAATACAACCGTTCGAAAACGGAGATCGAGGATCGTTTGACGGCTGCCAAGCGGAACATGGAACACATTAAAATACAGATAAGCGGCAAAAGAGAAGAACGCCTGAGTATGCATAAGGAAGCGGTGGCCTATGAAGAAGAACTGGAGGCGCTCAGAACGCTAATTCCTCACGTTGTGGAGGAAGCACTGAAAGAGTCGTCTCAAGGCGTATCCATGTATGAATGGAATAGTCGTCTGAACAAAGCGAAGATCGGATTCGAGCAAGCTCGCAATGAAAAGGATATCGACCCGCATGCCGTAGAGAACTTCCGGACACTTGAAAGCGAAGTCTTGCGGAAAAAAGACGAACTGGAATCGGCCAAGAACCTGCTCGACGAAAATGAACAGCGCGCCAACCAGAACGAACAGCGGCTCGAAACCGCCATCAACATGCAAGTGACGAAAATCAACCTGCTCTTCCAGGAGTATATGGGTGAATTTCAATTTGAGGGGCGGATCGACTATGAAAAGTTCACGGATAAGAAAGGCAGGCCTGTCTTCAAGCTATTCATCTACGTACGGAAAGAGGGGCACCGAGGCAAGTTCGAGGATGTCAGTGTAAAGGCGAGAGGCGGACGAGTCGGAAAAGGCGTCTCGGGCGGCGAAGAATCACTAAGTTCCCTGTTATTCGCTCTGGCGCTGCTTCAAAACCTTGAGAACCAGGCTGGCTTCATTGTCTTAGATGAATTTGACAGTGCATTGGACGAAAACCGGAAATCGACCGTTTTCAGGCTATACGCCGAAAAGCTTGAACGGAAATTGATCATTCTCTCTCCAAAAGCCCATGAAGATCAGTACTATCAACAGTTCTCAAAGGTTTTTATCGTGTCGCATGATCCTAAAGAAGTGAAAAGCAGAATTAGAGGAATTCAATCTGGACAGTCGTGATGGTATTTAATTGAGCATCTGATAGGAATTTTTTCTGGTTTACAAAAAGTAATTACTCTGCTTATTAGGCCGGTAGCAGAGGGTGGCTACTTTACTATTGATCTTTGTAATTGATTTCAATCATTGCATCAGGCACCGATCTTTGGGTCCCGAACAGCATAGAGGGCTGAGCTAGAATAATACAAAATGCAGTCCGATACCTGCATCCATCATGCAAACAATACCGTCCTATAGCATATAGTGGTGTTGATTCATAAAAACATGAAGTTGAGGGAATGTAGTATGAATGTTAGATTACAAGAAAATGCCGATGCGGTGTATCAGCTTGCTGAGAAGAAGGCCGCGGAATATTTTGCAATACTTTCTGGACAGCTTGCCAATCAGACTTATGCTACTACCTTAACGAAAGATATACATTCGTGGAAACAGAAACATATCCATCATTATTCACTGTTTTCGCGTGGAAAGAGAAAATCCAGTGCGCATGGATATCACAAATATATTCTATGGCTTAACAGCTCTGGAAAACTTGATAGTTATTTAGATCGAAGCATTTCCTATATTTTCTTACGGGATCTAGGCAAGTCTCTTAATTCACAACAAACACAAAACCGGATTCAGCTCATCGTTGAGGATTTAAAAGAACATCTTATCCATTCGCGGGAGAATGGTGGGAAAGAAGAGATGTTCAGCATGGCGGGGTTATATCGTTGGGCGCAGAAGGAAGGCGTTGAGACGACAGTCATCTGGTTACTGAACAAGTTGAAGTTAGTATCCTCCATAATTCCAGAAGGGATGGATGCAGACGAAGCGAAGCGGAAGCTCATTAAGATCGTGGCTGGAGTCGTCTTGCATCAGATAGAAGAGATGGCAAAGGAGATTCCAGGAGAAGAGCGGGCTCGTCGATTGGATGGAGCGATCCGTTTGGGCTATTCGTATGGCCTGACGTATCCGTTTATTGATGATCTGCTGGATTCGGATGTATTATCCAGTGAAGAGAAAAGACAATATTCCGATCTGATACGCACCACCCTTGTGACAGGATATGTACCCGAACTAGAGAAATGGGCAGGCGAAAACGAGGAGCTGATTCGTTCCATCCATTCGGAGCTTCGTGATGCTTTTGCCTATATTGAAGGCCATTTACGGCAGGAGACAAAAGCCGACTTTCTTGAGCAATCCTATGTGTTTTTTCATTCACAGGAAGTGGATCGGGAAAAGGATTTTCTCAATGCAACCTACACGAATGAAGAGCTTTATATTCCGGTCATTTTAAAATCTGCTTCTTCGCGTTTAATGGCTCGATCGGTTCTTAGCGTCCAAGAAGATGACGGGTTTGATAATCGAACGTTCTTTTACGGCATTTATAACCAGCTGGCTGACGATTTCGCGGATATGTTTGACGACCTCGAGGCTAACGCGGTAACGCCGTATACGTATTACATGAAGTATCATCGAACGCGCCCGGATCTCATCAATCCTTTTGAACTCTATTGGACGGTCATCTGCTATTTGATTCATAACGTGTATGATTCGAATAAGAAGACATGTGACATTATGCTGAACCGTGCCGTGAATGGTTTAAAACGATTTAAAGAACGGATGGGAGACGAAACATACAACGAAGTGATGCAAGTATTTGCAACTGGGAATTCTAAGTTCGACCGGCTAATACAAAAGATGGTTCGCAAAGCTGATGATGTCGAGTTCTTTGATAAACTGCTGCGCGATCACATGATTGCTAATTTCAAGACTAAAGATAAAGAGCGGGAAGCCTTTTTAAAAACGATTAATACGGTACGCGGTCAAATCAATGCAGCTTTACATATTCCAGAAGACGGAAAAGAATCCTTCTTAGAGGAAGCGGTCATCGAGGCCGCGAACTACAGCCTGCAAGGGGATGGAAAACGACTTCGACCCATCATGACATGGGTTATGGGCGTTCATGAATATGGGCTAAATCCATCTTCCATCATGCCTTTACTAAAATCCTTGGAATACATGCATACAGCCTCCCTCATCTTCGATGACTTGCCGTCCCAAGACAATTCGTCTTTCCGCAGGGGACGTCCGACAGTGCATCACGTATATAACACGGCTGTAGCTGAATTATCAGGTCTTTACTTGAGCCAAAAGGCGGTGGAGGAACAAGCGTCGCTCGACCAGTTTGATTCGCAAGCTGTGCTTCGTTTAATTCGCTATTCGGCTGGAGTGACAACGGAAATGTGTAAAGGCCAAGCGATGGACTTGAATTCAAAAGGCAGGCTATTGACATTGGATCAGTTGCACACTATGTGTTTTTATAAAACCGGTTTGGCATTCGAGGCCACTCTCGTCATGCCTGCAATTTTGGCAGGGAAACAGGAATCTGAACTGGAAAAGCTGAAGCAGTTTGCCTATCATGCCGGCATCGCTTTTCAAATCAAGGATGACTTGCTCGACATTGAAGGCGACATGGCTTCACTTGGTAAGCCAACTGGCAAAGATGCCGAAAACAATCATTCGACTTTCGTATCGGTCCTGGGAGCTGACGGAGCCCGCAACATGATGTGGGATCATTACTGTTCCGCCATGGAATTGTTGCAACAGATGCAATATAAAACCACTTATTTGGAACACTTTTTAAGTTATATTGTTAACAGGGCCAACTAAATGATCGGCGCGAAATCAATTGTATGGAATGCTATAGGGGAAAAAAGTTGTCCAATCGCGAAGCGTTGAACAATCGGACTCGCATGTAAACTTTTTCCTCTAGTCAATCAATAGTCATGACGTTCACCGGCTCTTTGCCACAAGGGAAAAAGGAATCATTGAGATGTACTTTTATCGACTTTAATTATGACTTACCAAAGGGTGAATTCTAATGCCAAATGTAACTATAAACAATGCTTCTCTTCATTACGAATTCAAAGGGGAAGGTTCGATTACTATCGTTTTCACCCACGGTGCGTCGTGGGACTCTGGCCAGTGGCGGGACCAGGTGGAATTCTTCTCGAAGGATTATCAGACGATTGTATGGGACGTGCGGGGGCATGGTTGTTCAACGTTGCCTGAAGGTAAGGTGGATTCGGAGGATTTTACAGCCGATTTAATTGGGCTGCTGGATCATTTGGGTGTTGAAAAGGCAGTGCTTTGTGGGCTGTCGTTGGGAGGCCATATCTCTTTACAGGCGGCGGTCCGTCATCCAGAACGTGTTGCAGCGCTCATCCTGATTGGCACACCTTTTACGAATCGATTCAATTGGTTTGAGCGAATTGCGGTTCCGATCAATCGATGGTCGAATCGTTTTATCCCTATGGCTACCCTCGCAAAGCTCCAGGCGAATGCGTTGTCCAAATACAATCCGGCAAACCGGATGTATATTGAGGATACCGTGGGGTCTATTCCGCATGCCGATTGGCTACGTCTATGGGATGCCATATCCCGGATGGAAAGCAAAGATGATTTGGAAAAAGTCGTTTGTCCTACGCTAATCCTTTATGGCGAGCATGACTCCATGATTAAACGGCAGCAACAGTATTTAGCAAAGGCAATCAAAGATGCACGCCTTGTCTCAATTGAAAATGCCCACCATGCGACGAATCTGGACAATACCGATCAAGTAAATGAATGTATAGAACGTTTTTTGAATGAGTCCGGAGTAATGTCCTCTAAATTATAAAAAGCTGTAGTTCTTCTAATAGATCTCTACCAGCTTAGAGCTGCAGTAATCGAAGGTATTTCATGAGGAGAGTGTAAGTCTTTCGAATTCGTCATACTAGGGGAGTTTTTTCGACATGTTGGAGTAGTTAGGTGGAGGTCGGATGATCCTTCGCTTGCCGATCGAGAATTATCCGTTCAATTAGCTGTTAGGAAGTTAAACTGAAATCCATGTGGATCAAGGGGCAGGTCGGTGACTGTCAACACGAACGTTTGCAGGATATACATCTCAGATAAATTCAATACCAATCAACAGTAAAGAAGAAACCAGATTGACCGGGTTCTTCTTTACAATGTCTTCATCCGCCCTCTCGCTATAGTCGTGTTACCCTACCTATTACTACACCAATTCCTTCAAATACCACCGATCCATCGTCGAATGCTCCGACCCATCAAGTGGACGCTCCAGCCGCTGGAAGCCGAGTTTTGCATATAGGTGATTTGCCGCTTCGAGTTTGTCCATCGTTTCCAAATAACAGTGTGTGTAGTGCTCCTTGGCAAACTCCAGTGCAGTTTCCATTAGCTCTTTGGAATGACCCATGCCTTGTGATTCGGGTTTAATATAAAGCTTCTGCAATTCGCAAATCGCACCTGTCCTCCCGAATCGGGCAATCCCCACACCGCCTGCCACTTGCTCTGCTTCATCCACCAACACCCAATATTTTGCGTTCGGCTCGTTTTTATAGTAATCCGCGAGATTTCCGAGCTGTGGATCGAAATAAGCCGTTCCGGGGATATCCAACTGATAGGATTCCAATGATTCTTTGATGATCCGCTCAATGGCCATATTGTCTTTCTTCTCAATTTCACGTATACGCATGATTCATCCCCCAATTGGTACATTTTTTTGCTACCTACATGTAGTGGATTGTAATTTCATTTCATAATTTGAAAAGAAGGCCGCTGCACAGGCCCTCTACTCATTACTTCAATTGCTTCAAAATCCGATAATGGCCTTTCCCAGGCAGAAAACCGAAGCCACGGTTTATTGCTTGCATTGGCGCGTTCGATTCTTCGGCATCTGTCGTCAAGGTGTGAGCTCCTTCCTTCAGCGCGCATTCAATCGACAGCTGTTTCAACGCTTTTGCGATGCCGCGTCCTCGATATTCCTTTCGAACCCCCGTGTAGTTCGTATACAACACGCCCTCTTCGTCTGTTGTGAATAATTGAGTGACGCCTACGAAACGATCTCCGTCCAGTGCAATGAAAATCCAGTCGTCGCGCGAAATATCTTCTGGCAGAAACTCGTTTCTCCATTGTTCAAGCGGCGGCAGGCTTCCGTATTGGCCCGGGTTGTCTTTCGCTGTTTCGACGCATAACTCGTACAATTTTTGTTCCGAATCTTCGCCACGTATTTCCGCGAATGTGATGAATCGAATGCCTGACCTCATCGCCTGTGCTGCCGCGTCTTTCTGCTGCACTGGGTCGTAAGTGCGACGAAGATCGAGCAGTAGATCAAACACATGCGCATCGAGTTGGAATCCTCTCTTTTCAACAAATGGAAGGGACGCATCGATCCAGTCATGGACAGTGGATAACAGAATGGAAGCTTGCTGTTCGTTCGCCCATTTTTCGATATGGGCTAGAAGCAGACTGCCCACCCCTTGATTGCGATAATCGGGATGCACACAGAATGTACTTCCGAACTGGCCGGGATCGGTCCATGGAGCGCGGAACGACGCACCATACCCAATGATTGCCCCTTCTTCGTTCTCGGCTACTACTCTCGTTCTGCCGAAACCGGCCAAGAGGCCATGTTCATTGAGTGTCAGGTGGGATGTTGCCGGCACATGCCGATCTTCTTCCTCGAGCGATTGGGCGGTTACGGAATCCGGTTCAATCGTGTTGAAAAGCGCAGCGACATGCGGATAATCATCGGGTACTTTCATGTCTCGAAGCCTGGCAATGCTGGCCATGTTATTTGTTTCGTTCATCGTCATAGTGATCTTCCTCTTCTTTGAATTGGGTCTGTTTAGTAATCAATCAAGGCACTTGCATGAATATAATTATAACAATTTTCCTAGTAGTGGCACAGCTTGTATTATTGCAACTTGGACATGCAAGAAAGTGAGTTGCCGTGAGTTGCCATGAGTTGCCATGTTCATTCACCAGCCAATCCACGGCGTAAATGAACGTCTTTTATTCATTCTTATTTTCTTTGAAACTTTTCCTGAATTCTCTCGTCTATACGGTAATTCCAAGATTAGTATGTAAACAGAGAGGATGGAAAACATTGAAGAAACTAATTGTGTTACTAGTTGCATTGTTGCTTGCGGTGAGTTTGCCAGTAACCGGAACTGCAGCGGGCACCACACAATTTTCTGATGTGCCGCAGTCGAAGCATTTCGCAGAAGCGGTTTATGAGCTGGCGGGACGGAATATTATCGGCGGGTATCCGGATGGCACGTTCAAGCCGGGCAATCCAATTACGAGGGGACAGGCCGCAGCTATCATCGCGAAGATGCTTGAGCTGGATACGGATCAGGTGAAGAATCCAGGCTTTAAGGATGTTTCACCGGAGAATGGCTACTATAAAGCGATTGCCGCGCTGGCGGAGAAAGAAATCATTGGCGGCTATGAGGATGGCCGATTTGGACCGAATGATCCCATTAAGCGTGGACAAATGGCATCGATTCTTGTCAAAGCGTTTGATTTGCCTCGGTATGCTGTAGAGGATAAAGATAACCCATTCAAGGATGTGAAAAATTACTCTTACGTTTCGCATAGCCAGAACATCTTAATTATCTACCATCTCGGCATCACGACGGGAACATCACCAACGACCTTTAGCCCGAATGCTTCCATTACGAGGGGGCAGGCAGCCAAACTTCTCAAGGCAGCGGAAGAGTCAAAGCCACAGATGAAGACACTGCAGGCAAGTGAATTCGGATGGGAAAAGATCGAGTGGTTCAATGATGGAGAGAAAAACCCAGGCGTTTTCAAGGCCGCATTGGTGACGGGACGAAAAACACCTGCTGGTTACACGGGCGACCGCCTGCAAATCGTCCCTCTGAAAGAAGGGACTGGCACGCTTAGCTTCGGTGAAGGTAACATCTATTTTCCAGATGAAAAGAATTTCAAGAAGTACTATGTGCATGTCAAGAAAACGGATGGCGAATGGAGTGTGTCGTTGGAAGAGACGGACGACCATTTTCCGACTGCAGCTGGCCTAGAAATGACGCAGGAGCAGACAAAGCAAGTGGAACAAGTCTCTCTCTCGACGATGGAAGGAGAGCCGCTGTCAGATAGCGTGGCATTCAAGTATTGCAAAAAGGGCATGATGGACAATCTTTGCATTGATATTGATAAACCAGGCCAATACATTGCCACTGTACGCTACAAAGGCGGTGAGAAAAACCGGTATGGGATTGAGGTAACAGAAAAAACGGCTCATTTCTATTATGGTATCCGGACTTTGCAGGAAAGGACATCTCACTCGGTTGACTTAAGTAATGATAGCTATTACTCCGTGAAACCTGGACATAAAATCGGAAAGCACATCATTCCGCAAGACTCCGAGCAGATCGCTGTCGTGACAAGGGAGAAGGACACTAATATTTTCCGCGCTGAAGCGAAAAAAGGCGGCAATTTCATAGTGGAATTCCCGGATGACCGCGTGAAGGTCTACTCTGACGGCCATGTTTTCTTTGAAGGTATTGCAATTGATGTTCAGCAGCTGGGAAACATTGTATATGTAACGGTTAGACCGTATCTCCATGATTACTGGATGTGATGGAGTGTTTGTAAGATTAGGTACAAGGAAAGCCGCTGATCGCAGTCGTGGGCGTTTTTCAACAGCAGGGCAGTGATTACAGTAAATTGTTAAAACATTACTTTTCAAGCATACTCTCTATGAATCAAAAGCAAACTTCAGGGCGTTCATTGTTGACCTAACAAGGGTCAATAATGGACGTCTTTTAAGTTTATTTTAGATAATCCCATACCCTTAAGCTGAGAGAGTGATAAAAGTAACATTGGAAGCGAAGGAGAATTTTTCTCTGTTTTGGAAGGAGTGCTTCCACTTAAATTTATCCTTACAGGCTGGGACAATAAGACGGAAAGTTAAAACTAAATACCCATATGGGTTTGAAAGGAATCGTATAAAGTATTTATTGTAACTTTTAAAAAGTTTAGTATAATCTGAAATAGTGAGGGTGATCACTTGTCATTAATGGGAAACATTACCGGTAAAATTACGAGGAAGGGGATACGGAAAATACAGGTTACTGGCATGGGGCTAGGAAAACGATTTTTGTGGACCTATGAATCCTAGTCACTAGCATTAGAGTAAATTAACGCCTCACATAGTTAACTGGATGATGATTCCGCTCGAGACCAAATACCAAGGGAGTTGAGATTGATTTGAAAGAAAAAGAATTTGTTATGACAGATGAGCCTTGTGAAACGATTCATATTAAAGAGCTACCAGAGCTGGATGAGGAAACAAGGTATATTGCTAAGACCGAATTTCGGACAGGGCTATCACTGACTATTATTTATTTTCTTTTCGTACTATCGGTTCCAGTGATGAATTGGTTTAAACCGGATTGGGCTTTTACCAAACTGTTCGGGGGAATGTCCGCCAGTTGGTTTTTAACGACAATATTTGCTATGGCGATGGCTTTCATTATTGCATTCGTTCACACGAAACTCTATGAGAGGTGGGAAAGAAAAGTTGGAACTACCATACAAGCAACCGGAAATGTAGAGAAGAATGAGATTACCACACCTTCAGTTGAAAATGAAAAAGAGAAGGAGATTGTTAAATGATGCAAATACTCCTCGATCCCAAATATCTTTTTACTATTTTGCTGTTAGGTACAATTGTCTTTATTACGTATTTGTCAAAAAGAAATGAAAATGCAAGCGATTTTTTCGTTGGAGGCCGACAATTCGGATGGTTTACGAATGGCTCAGCGATTGCAGGAGACTATTTAAGTGCTGCGACGTTTCTCGGGCTGGCAGGTCTCACCTTTTCAATTGGTTATGATGGAGCATTTTATACATTTAGCTTTTCAATAGGGTTAACACTTTTGGCACTGTTTGTTGCCGGTCCATTGCGTCGTTTGGGAGCATATACTGTTGCCGATTTTGTTGCGTACCGTTTTCACAGCAAACGTGCCAGAATTATAGCGGTTATTGTTGTGTTAGCTATTTCTGGTTTTTATGCCGCACCGCAGCTGCTTGGGGCGGCATCTATATTAAGTATGTTTTTCGGTACTTCCTATGAATTCGGTATTTTATTTACAAGTCTTGTAATGATATTCTATGTCGGAGTCGGCGGTATGAAAGGAACGACATTAAATCAGGCTTTGGAGCTTTGGATCCGATTGTTCGCTTTTATCGTTATGGTAGCGGCTGCCATTTACGGTGGATTCCATTACCAGAAAATTTTGGCCGTCATCAGTGATTTCAGTGGAACAATTGCAAACACAGGAAACTATACAGAGAACGGAAAGGATATTGTTTTTAACGGAGAGAAATGGTATAAATCTGGTTTATTCAATCCGAACTTTTGGCATAGTATTTCCATGGTGATTGGACTTGCACTAGGAGTCCTTGGGCTTCCCCATATTTTATTGCGTTTTTATACAAACCCAAATGCCAAGGCTGCACGTAAGTCTGCAGTTATGTCGATTGGGATTGCCAGTTTGTTCTTCGGGCTTGCTGTATACCTCGGAGTGGTTGGCAGAGCGATCTTCTTGGAAGGGAATGCAAGTACTGAAGTGATGAAAAATTTGGTGACCGGTGGAGATAACATGGTTGTTCCGTCCATCGCCACGGCACTTGGCGGCCAATGGTTACTAGGATTTGTCATTGCCGGAGCGTTTGCAGCGATTTTCTCTAACCTGTCGGGACTATTTATTGCTAGCTCAGGGGCGATTGCCCATGATCTGTATGCCAAGTTTTCAAAGAAAGAACTAACTCAAAAACAGCGTGTTCGTGCAGGGAAATGGGCAATAGTATTTCTCGGCGTGTTTTATGGAGTACTTGGTTTATTGGTCAAAACTGCATCAATCGGTCACCTTGTTGCGCTAGCTTTTACCGTTGGGGCAAGCACATTTGCACCGATTTTTATTCTTGGTATATGGTGGCGGGGCATCACTGAAAAAGGAGCCATTGCTGGTCTCGTCATCGGACTATTAGCTTCCTTGTTCATGATCTTTTTCTCTTCGGTTTTACCGGAAGCCTTGCAATTTAGAGTCCCAGGAATCATTACTGTTCCAATCGGATTCTTATCAGTTTATATCGTATCCAAATTGGATGGAAAAGTGCCGGCAGACGTTAACTTGTTCATGCGGAAAGTTCATGCTAAAGAAGAAATCTCGTAATGGAGTACCAACTAAGAGACAAGTGAAGTGAATCTGGCCAATTTGATTTAAACAAAGAAAAGCGCCAACATGGGAAATTCCCCGTGCAGGTGCTTTTATAGTCTAGTTCTAAACTTGCCTGATTGAGAAGCGTTTAGATGATCAGTTTTTATAGTGTCCGTGTAATCGATAATTTTCTGTGCATCGCCGCAATCTCCGGATTCTCTCTTTTCCATGCTTCATTTATGATCATAGGGATCTTGTACTGCTTTACCAATTCATTCATCAACTCGGCCAGCAAGATACCCCTTCTAGGTTGATCTGCATGGATGATTTGTTCATATGCTATCTGATAATCGGCCAATGATTTCTTAGCTGCCAATCGAATTCCTCCAAAGTTGTTGTTATTTACTGCTTGTCTTCCATCAAGGTCTGAAGACGATAAGTCATGATTCGTTTAATACTTTGATTTTATAGGTTTCCCAGCAAGGCATCAATGCTTTAGGGTAACGAGGAATTAACAATACTTTAAGAAGAGATTTTCCTGCCTAAATGTCTCTGAGTGGCAATGGTATTATATATCAACATCCGCATGGGACATTCCCCGTGCGGGTGTTTTTATGACATAATCATCGTAGGTACGAGTCACTTACAATAATCAAAAGGGGGGCACCAGGATGACGAACCATTCCCAACAGATCCTCTCACTCATAGAGGATTCCCAAGACTTTACCACGTTGGATAATCATTTTAATCGGTTTAATCCATTCAAAGTCCTGCAAGTGGATAACTATGAAATCCGCCATTCCAATGTGTTGGCGTGGTTGCTGGATCCAAGGCAAAATCACAATTTGGGATCGTATTTTATTAAAAAGCTATTGGCAAAGGTTTTTGTCAATCCGGCCAATTACGAGGACGAGGATAAGCTTTCCAATTATAATGTGCTGGAGCTGTGCAGCCATTCGTATCATGATCTCGCCGTTTACAAAGAACTTGCCACTTCCAATCGGAAACGCATTGATGTACTGGCGGTTTCTCCTGTGCATAAAACCGTCGTGTTAATTGAAAACAAATACTGGGCGAGCGAATCGGAAGGGCAGTTGGAGGAGTATATTGAGTTTGCGCGTTCTACCTATGAAGGATATCGAATTGTCCCGATTTTTCTCACGCTGCTGGACGAGGAGCCGACCCACGAGGATTATTTAATGCTTGGTTATTCGGATGTGCTCGGCATCTTGCAGAACTTGCTGAGTTCACAGGTCAACTATATGAATTCGCATGTGCATGCGTTTCTTTCCTACTACGTAGATATCTTGGAAGATCAGCTCGTTCAGAATGAGGAATTGAATGATATCGGCATGGCGCTTTATAAAAACCATAAGGAAGCGGTCGACTTTTTGTATCAGCATGGGCAGGCTGCGAATTTCAGAGAAGTGGATGATTCGGATGCGGTACTTCATACATATTTACGCCATAAGGAGACAATCGATTTCATAAAAAAGGTCGGGGATAGTCTTCTGAAGGAGGCTTTCTTGCGGTTTGCCCGGAAGATGAACTGGTCAGAGCATTTAGTTACGGCGCATTTCCGGGTTCCTCATTTTCTGGAACAATCGTGGTACGACCATTTCGAAGAGGAGGATTTGCGCAAATCATGGTGGATGAACCGGGGGCTGATTGCTTGGTTCGAACGGGCAGATCACCGGATGAAGCTGCGCGTGGAGGTTGGCCCGCTTGAGCACGGAAAACGAGTGAAGCTACTGAAGGCACTTCAGGTGAAAGGAATAGATGTGAGGGAGCAGGCATTTGAAGAGGGGCGCCAGTACACGCGCATCTACATGGATGCCGAGTGTCCGGCCTCATGGGATGACGTGGATGCGCTGATCCAAACGATGGAGCGGTTGTATGAGAAAGAGGCATTTCAGGTTGTATTGAAGCAAATTGAAGAGGCTCTTCAAATGGATACACAGCAGGAGCCGGCCGTTCTCCCAATGCCTGATGCACCATTGGCCAAAGCATTTCAGGAATTCGCCGAGGAACAACATATCCTGCCTGACCATTTCTACGTCCATCCGAGCCTGCCATGTTTTATTGAACCGGAATGGACGAACTTTCCCGCGAACTATGAAGTGACCGAAAGATATTGGCTCGGTCAACCGCTAATCGCCTGGTTCAGCAGAAGAAGTACAGCGGTCCGTTTAATTGTAGAAGTCGGGCCGTTGCCGTCTGAAAAGAGGAACGCCTTCCTGCAGGGACTCGAGGAACAAGGTATTCCTGTGCGCGCTCTTGCTTATGAAGAGGGAAGGAAATACACCCGTATTTATTCGCGTGCGGTACCGGTAGCGAATTTGGAGGATGCGGCTGAGCTGAAAGGGGCTATGGAGCAGTTAGTTCGAAGCCGAGAGTTTGAGATGTTGCGTGGGCAGGTTGAGCGGGCGATTGAGAAGTTAATATAATATGGTTACGTGTTACTAGAGAGTGCGAGTCTGCGAGGATTCAGCACTCTTTTTCTTTACTGAATTTAGGGGGATCCTTTAAAGAGTATTACCATGTAATTGATTTAGTGCAACTACCTCGTTGTTAGCATTTTAATATCTTTTTGGAAATATTCAAAAAAGCATTTCATGGTATTCTTGTTCATGTGATTGCTCGAGAAGTGCTAACAAGGAGTGAAATTACAGAGCCATAAACGCCCTTTTTAGTCGACGGTTTACTTGCTGGCAACAATCCTTTATACATAATTAGAGCAATACTATCATCAGCTATAAAACTTTTTTATTGGCTGTTAAAATTATTTGAATTTCCTCTATCAGTTATATCCTTGTAATCTTTATTTACAGAGTATTCGCTCCTAGTATGTGAAAGCGATTACAACAGAGAAGGGCAGGAGAGCGACTTGATGAGCAAGGAATCTTTGTTTAATAAGGTGGAGGAATTGAAACAAGACTTGTTCGGGTTGGCTGCATTTATACATGCCAATCCTGAATTGGGCAATGAAGAGTTTCAGGCAGTGGACCGGATTACAAAAACCTTGGAAAGTAATGGGTTTTTAGTCGAAGTCGGTTTGGCTGGTCTCGATACTGCATTCCGTGCAAGGTATACGGTGGGCTCAGGAGGACCGGTGTTAGGTCTGTTATGTGAATATGATGCGCTGAAAGATTTAGGTCATGGTTGTGGACATAATTTGCAATCCCCATCTGTACTTGGCGCCGCAATTGCTTTATCAAAATTGGAGGATTTACCGCCTTGTACGATTGAAGTGATCGGGACACCTGCTGAAGAAACAACAAGTGGAAAAATCCCTATGGCACAACAAGGATACTTCGATCACTTGGATATTGCTTTAATGATGCACGGAGGTGACAGGACAACTGTGGATGGCCGGTCGCTAGCAGTTGATAACTTCGAATTTGTATTTGAAGGCAAAGCTTCTCATGCTGCAGTGGCTCCGGAAAAAGGGATTAGCGCGTTAGATGGTGTTTTAATGACGTTTAATGGAATGGAGTACTTGAGGGAGCATGTCCGTTCAGATGTGCGAATCCACGGAATCATTACAGATGGGGGGATAGCAGCGAATATTGTGCCGGAGAGGGCTGCTGCAAAGTTTTCTATCCGTGCAATTAACCGGCCTTATTTAAATACAGTTGTCGAACGTGCATTGAATGTCGCAAGAGGGGCTGCCTTGGCCACTGGGACGAAGGTTCATATCCACCCGTCCAAATCGTTGGAAAGTAAATTGAACGTTCAGGCACTGAATGATTTACTTTTAGAGAACGCAAAGTTGGCGGGTGCGAAAAACATTACACCCCCACGTGAAAAAACAGGATCAACTGATTTTAGTATCGTCACACACCGAGTGCCAGGTGCTTGCATCCGGGTTGCATTTGTTCCGCAAGGCACACCGAATCATACAAAAGAATGGGTAGAGGCTTCCAATAGCAAGGAAGGGAACGAAGCAATCGTTACTGCGGCAAAGACATTGGGTGCTACGTGTATAGATGTGCTCTCTTCCTCGGCATTAATGGATGTTATTAAGGGGCAATTCAGAGAAGAGAAAGAGCTACAAGAAAACTTGATATTACAATAAGAGGGGGAAGAATAATGGGTAAGAAGTTTTTCTATGTGTTGGTAGCAGCTTTGCTGTTAATTCTATCTGCATGCACGACTACAAGTAAGCCACCTAGTGAAAGTGGTGGTTCAGCAACGAGCGGTAAAGATACGAGTACATTAACGATTTCATTAGGTCCCGATATGCTGACTTGGGATATTCATAACCATACAACGACTGCTACAGAGGCTATTCACGTTAATGTATTTGACTATCTGTTAATGAGAGACACGGAAGGGGAAATCCAGCCACATCTCGCGAAAGAGTGGAAGCAAGTCGATGATACGACGTATGAATTTACATTGACTGAGGGCGTGAAATTTCATAATGGAGATGATTTGACAGCAGAAGATGTCAAATTTACATTGGAGCGCGTTGCTACGGACGAAACATTAAAAAGCCATGGTGACTTTGACACAATTAAAGAAGTAAAAGTACTGGATCCGCTAACTTTCCAAATCATCACGCACGAGCCGGATCCGATGCTGATAAGCCGAATTTCAAGACAAGCGTCAGGTATCCTTCCGAAAAAATATATAGAAGAAAACGGAATGGATGAATTCCTGAAGGCGCCAATTGGTTCAGGTCCATATAAATTCAAAGAATGGAAAAAGGATAGCCAAATTACCTTAGTAAAGAACGAAGACTATTTCGGAAAGAAAGGCGAATGGGATGAAGTTGTATTTAGGGCTATCCCCGAAGACTCTACGCGTGTAGCTGAGCTATTGACGGACAGCGTCAATATTATCGCCAATGTCCCGCCGAGTGATTGGAACCGGATAAATGAGTCCGAAAATAGTCAAATAGTTAACGGACCTTCAAACCGTACGTATATGCTTTTCCTTCGTACTCAAGAAGGATGGCCGACATCAGACGTGAAGGTGCGCCAAGCGATTGACTACGCAATTGACGACAAAGCATTAGTCGAAACTTTACTAGACGGCGGAGGAACACCGACTTTGACGAGAGTAAACCCTGGCAATGTCGGTTTTGAAGAGAGCTTGTACGATCAATATAACTATGATGTTGATAAAGCAAAAAAATTGTTAGAAGAAGCAGGATATAATGGTGGTTTGACAATTGAATTAGCTGGTCCAACAGGCAGATATCTTAAAGACCGTGAAGTTATGCAATTGATTGCAGGAATGCTTGAAGAAGTGGGCATTCATACGAAAATGAACTTGCTACAATGGAGCAGCTTCACTGAGTTAAGAGATCAGGAAAAGCATAAAGAAGGCTATTTAATTGCTCTTGGATCGTCTTTCTTTGATGCTGGTCAAGCATTGGATTACTACGGGACTGAACGTTCTGCTTCCATAAATGGATATAGTAACGAAGAAATCGATAAGTTGTTGGAAGAAGCCAATACGTCACTGGATCCAGCGGTAAGAACTGCAAAGTACCAAGAGATTCAGAAGATTGCTAGTGTGGAAGTGCCGATCATTCCATTATTCCAGGTTGATCAGTTCTTCGGTGTAACTGATGGGATTGAATATGCTCCACGCTTAGATGAATTAATATACATTCCGGATGTTCACAAAAAATAAGGCTTGAAGGAAACGGCAGCGGACTGCTTTTACAGCAGACCCTGCCGGCATTCTATTAAGGGAGGATCACTATGTGGAGATACTTTATTAGTCGGCTTTTGCAAATTCCAATTGTACTTCTTATCATATCTCTTATGATCTTCGTACTAGTTTACGTAGCAGGAGATCCAGTGGCGATGATGCTACCTGCAGAAGCGACACAACAAGAGATACAGACATTGCGTGCAGCTTTAGGATTTGATCAACCATTTTACATACAGTTTTGGAATTACGTAGTTGACTTGGTGCAAGGGGATTTTGGTGAATCTTATAAATACGGTGTTTCTGCTCTAGGGTTAGTCTTGGAAAGACTGCCTGCAACACTAGAATTGGCTACGGCTTCAATGATTATGGCAATCATTATTGCAGTGCCACTTGGTATTATTTCAGCTCTAAAACCAAACGGCATAATTGATTTGTTCGCTACAAGTTTATCTGCACTAGGAAAAGCAATTCCGAACTTCTGGCTAGGTATTATGCTTATTTTAGTTTTTGCAGTCAACTTAAAGATCATGCCAGTTTCCGGAACGGGAAGCTGGAAACATCTGATTTTGCCTGCTATTACATTGGGAACAGCTGTTTCAGCTGAAATTACTCGACTTGTCCGTTCTAATATGTTGGAAATACTTCAGCAAGATTATATTCGGACAGCAAGAAGTAAAGGACAAAAGAAAAGTGTTATCATCTTCCGTCACGCATTTCGTAATTCGCTTGTTCCAGTAATTACAATTACTATCTTACAGATGGCGAGTTTAGTAGGCGGATCTTTAATTACGGAAATGATTTTCTCATGGCCAGGACTTGGGCAATTGATCATACAGGCTGTCTACGATAAGGATCTGCCAATTATTCAAGCGGCTGTATTTGTTACTGCCATTATGATCCTGTTAATGAATCTCGCGACGGATGTCCTTTATCGTTTCTTAGATCCGCGAATTAAATATAGCTAAGAAAGGATTTGACTATATGAAATCTTCCAGCCAGGCAGAAATCGCTGCACTTCCTGTAGATAAAAATGATAGAAGCATAAAATCAAAAAATAGATTTAAAATCTTTCTTACAAAGCTATCAAGAAGTAAGACAGGTTCCTTGGGGTTAGTAATCGTTTTTATGTTATGTGTTATGGCGATTTTTGCACCATGGATTGCTCCATTTGATCCAGGGAAAATAGATACTTCAAAAATGTTAGTCCCTCCATTTTGGTCGGATGGTGGAAGTATGGCCCATATTTTGGGGACAGACAATTTGGGGCGGGATATTTTAAGCCGTATTATTTACGGCTCACGTATATCATTGATTGTCGGAATATTATCCGTTTTGGTTGCGGGAGCAATTGGCGTCGTGTTCGGGCTGATTTCAGGGTATTACGGTGGGAAGGTTGATAATGTGATTATGCGTCTTGTCGATGCGTTCTTGTCAGTACCAACTATTCTCTTCTGTATCGTGTTTCTGACAGTCTTAGACCCGGGGATTCCTACATTGATTATTGTCATCGGTGTAACAAGCTGGGTGCTTTACGCCAGGATGATTCGAAGCGAAACATTAAGCCTAAGGGAACGAGAGTATGTGAAGGCAGCTAGAACAATGGGAGTGTCTGATTTCCAAATTATAAAACGACATATTCTTCCCAATGTCACTTCTTCAATTATTGTTATTTCCACATTGAGTGTAGCGAGCACAATCATTACCGAATCTTCCTTAAGCTTTTTAGGGTTAGGGATCCAGCCGCCTACTATTTCGTGGGGAATTATGTTAAGCGAAGGGAAAGAATATGTGGCTACTAGCTGGTGGTTAGCTACGTTTCCCGGAGTGGCCATAACGATAACTGTATTAGGGATCATTTTCTTAGGGGAATGGTTGCGTGACTTGCTCGATCCGCGTTCCCAAGGAACCAATTCATAACGAGAGGGGATTCTGTATGTCGACATTGTTGGAAGTGAATGACTTAAAAACATATTTTTATACGACTAACGGAATTGTTCCGTCCGTTGATGGCGTATCATTCTCCTTGGAAGCAGGGCAAACGACTGCGTTAGTTGGAGAGTCCGGCTGTGGAAAAAGTGTTACATCATTTTCCATTATGCAGCTGGTAAACGCTCCAGGGAAAATTGTCGGAGGAGAAATCCTTTTTAAAGGCAAGGACTTAACCAGTTTAAGTGATCAAGAAATGCGCAAAATTAGAGGCAATGAGATTTCTATGATATTCCAGGAGCCTCTTACTTCTTTAAATCCTATATTGAAAATTGGGGCTCAATTAGACGAGATCCTTCTATTGCATCAAACGTTATCCAAAAAAGAAGCAAAGGTTAAAAGCATTGAGATGCTTAAGAAAGTAGGAATTCCGCGAGCTGAACAAGTGTATGAAATGCATCCCCACGAATTAAGTGGGGGGATGCGGCAACGTGTCATGATTGCTATGGCGTTATCGTGTAATCCAAGTTTACTCATTGCAGATGAACCTACTACAGCACTGGACGTCACGATACAAGCTCAAATCTTGAGATTAATGAAAAACTTGAAAAGAGAATTCGAGACTTCCATTTTATTAATTACTCATGATTTGGGGGTTGTTGCAGAGCTGGCAGATAAGGTAGTCGTGATGTATGCGGGACAGGTTGTTGAAGAAGCGGATGTCATCTCCTTATATGCCGAACCCAAACATCCTTATACAATGGGATTGATCCAGAGCACACCTAAAATTGACTCAGAAGTGGATACGTTAAATTCTATACAGGGCAACGTTCCGACTCCTAACAATAAACCATCTGGCTGCTACTTTCATCCAAGATGTCCATTTGCGATGGATATATGCAAAAGTCAAATGCCGGAGTTGAAAACGAATGAACAGAACGGGAATAAAGTGAGATGTTGGCTGCATGAAACAGAGAAGGAAGGGTGAATGGTGATGGTAAACAGTGTACCAGTTCAAACGGAAGAGATTCTTGTCGTAAAGAACTTGAAAAAGCACTTTCCCGTAAACCAACAGCTCTTTAATAAGGAAAAGGAATACTTAAAAGCGGTTGATGGTGTGGATTTACATGTGTACAAAGGGGAAACGTTAGGAATTGTAGGTGAGTCGGGTTGCGGGAAGTCTACATTAGGGAATGTAATCATGGGATTATTGCAACCGACTGAAGGTGAAATCTATTTTAATGGAATAGAGATTTCAAAAATGAAAGAGCGGGATCTGAAAAAGTATCGTGTAGACTATCAAATGATTTTCCAAGACCCCTTTTCTTCTTTGAATCCGAGAATGCGTGTTTTTGACTTGATAGCGGAGCCATTAATCACACATCGTAAGCTCTCGAAGAAGGAATTAGAACAGGAAGTTCATCGTTTAATGGTGGATGTCGGGCTGGATCCATCTTATACCCGCCGATATCCTCATGAGTTCAGTGGAGGACAGCGGCAACGTATCGGGATCGCACGCGCGCTTTCGTTAAAACCGAAACTGATTATTTGTGATGAACCGGTTTCAGCGTTAGACGTATCTATTCAGGCACAAATATTGAATTTGCTGGGTGAACTTCAAAAGAAATATGATTTAACATTCATCTTTATCTCTCATGGTTTGCCGGCTCTTCGTCATGTTAGTGATCGGATCGGTGTCATGTATTTAGGGAATTTGGTGGAACTGGCAACAAAAGAAACACTTTTTAAAAAGCCAATGCATCCGTATACCAATGGATTACTAGCTTCGCTGCCTATTTCCGATCCTCGTTTGCGAAGTACAGATAAGGATGAAGTGCTATTGGAGGGGGATATGCCAAGCCCTGTGCACCCCCCTAGCGGTTGTAAATTCCACACTCGGTGCCCATTTGCGCAAGAGAAATGTAAATTGGTCGTTCCAGATTTTGAAGAGAAAGAGGAAGGGCACTTAGTTGCATGCCATTTTCCATTACATCAGGAATGAATACCATTTTGTTGTGCTTGAATGAAGTCGATAAATTTGCTTACCGTAAAAAGTTCCAAATTGGACTTTCGATAGATGAGCCATGTTTTACGGTTAAGGGGCTTGCCTTTATCATTGATGAGATCATGTGTATAGAATGAATTTCGCTCTGTAAGACAAGATTTTGGAATGATGGAGTACCCCAAGTTTTTGTTTACCATCTCTTTACATGTCTCTACTTTATCTAACTCCATCCGCACTAATGGCGGTGCAGAAAATTGTTCTTGCCACCAATTTTCAATCATTTGCGCAAGTGGGTTAGTTGCTTTTTCTCCTGGCCCCTTCTTTTTATTGGGCTGGTAAGAAATGAGAGGGAGAAAAGGAATTTCCTTTAGAATAATTGGGTTTTTGGAGATGATTGTTAAAGGATCCTCAGCTAGAAGAATCTTTTCATCAAACCAATTGTAATTACCGGTAATGATACCAATTTGAATTTCATTCTTATTTAGCAATTGGATAATTTCTGAGCTCCATCCAGTCGTTACATTTACTTGGATGGATCCGTATTGGTCTAAAAATTGTTTAATAAGAGTTGGTAATTTATATAATGCAAAGTTGCTTGAGACGCCAATCCGAATTGTTCCGGTGGCGTCTTTTTTTAATGTCTTTAAGTTTTCTTCCAGTTTATTTAAATCAAGAAGCATTTTTTTAGAGAAATCAACTAAATATTCACCTTCCGGAGTGAAAAATAACTTATTTCCTTCCCGCGTGTAAAGTTTAATCTGATACTCTTCTTCCAATTTTTGTAAACGATACGTAATAGCGGGTTGAGACGTAAACAGCTTTTCAGCAGCCTTGGTAAGATTTTTTTCTTCATATACAGAAATTAGCATCAAGCAATCTTGCTTTTGCATAAGAAACCTCCTTAAGTTTGAGCGATGAAGAATATGAGTATTGCTTCTTTTAGCTTTTTAAGTAGTCCTGCCCTATATGTAAATGTTAAATAGTAAAACAATATACTCTATTTAATGTAATTTGTAAGTCAAGAGATGTCAAAAACATAAGAAGGAATCATATTCACTCTGATTGTTTTGTTGAGGGTACCTGTTGCGAATATCTAGGATGCGGCTGAGTTGAAATTGGCTATGGAGCAGTTGTACCGAAGCGAAGAGTTTGAGATGTTGCGCGGGCAGGTTCAGCGGGCGGTTGACGGTTTATGAGCCATTAAACAAAAGATGAGTAAACTGACTTTCATTATGTACGTCCTAATAGTTGAATGATTCGGGAGGATGAATAAAATGGCACTGAAAGTATTTGCATCTAGCTTGTTACTTATACTCAGTTGGTTACTATTTGCTTTAAGTGCCTACTTGCGATTATTCCTTTTGTAGTTTTATTCATTTCTGCTTTGTCATGTATGTATGGCTCAAAGAAACTTGGCGTTAGAAAGAGAGATAAGGCGATTTCCTCTGTTTAACTTGGAAATTACTTATTACGATACCAGGCACTGTTCTAGTGCCTGGTACTTGTTCAATTACGAATCAAAATCTGCTCAATATAATTCTCAATACGATTCGCTTGCCCAACAGATCCTAATTCCGTAAATAGTTGAATGGCCTTGCGCATGGTGACAAGTCCCTCTTCTTTATTTCCCAATCGCCATTCATAGGCGCCTTTCAGATGGATTAGGTTCGCGCGCTCGAATAGTTTGTTTTCGGGGAGTGCGAGCTTGTTCAGATAGGTAAAGAACTCGGCCAATTCATCCTTAAATCGAATCTCTTTGGAGAAATGATGGACAGGTCCCAATAGATATATAATGGTATTCATAAGGATGGTGCCGATGATTTCATTCACCTTTTGGTAATCCTGGTACCGGATGCTTTTTTCGTATGCGGTATGAGAGAGCTGGAGCACCAATTCTGGCTCCAGAAATAGCATCGTCGCATTATAGAGCAAAAACTCATAATGGCCCCACACTTCAACGCCAAAGAAGTAATCGGATAGCTTTTGAATGTCCTCTTTTTGTATTTCTTCCTCACCCATCGTTTTGTTGTCGATGATGCATTCATACACATCTAACATCAAAACATGATATCGATACTTGTCCACGCCGGATTTCTTCCACTGTTTCATTTCCTGCTCTCTTAATTTTCGTAACCCCGCTGAATCGCTCTGCTTATATGCAAGGCTGACCGCTTTGAAAAACTGTTCGAGCCGGCTTGGCTGGAATTCATTGTGTACGAATAAAAACTCATCAAAACTCATCATCAATTTTTCCAATATCCTTGAAAACAGCCCAAGGGTTATATCAGAATCGCCCCGTTCAAATTTAGACAGGAACGAGATCGAGCAAATCTCCTCTGCCAATACCTTCATCGTCAAGCCTTTTTGTTCCCTGATTTGCCGTAGTGTTTCCCCGTATGATCGCATTTGTCCCCCTCAATTCCACTATATGAAAATTAAATAAATCCCTGTAAAGATCCACTATACAATGACCTTAAGATAATTCCATTATACAGAAGGAGGCGGCTATAATGGCTGAAGCAAACCACTACATTGTAAAAAACGGTACGATTATTGATGTGGAAAATGGGGGATCTTTTCTTGGGTCGATTGAAATTGAAGGGACGAAGATCAAGCGGATATACAGAGCGGGTGAAAGTTTGCCAGAAAGCATTCGAACAATCGATGCAACTGGTACCTATCTCATGCCGGGACTAATCGATATGCATTGTCATATCCAAGAAAGGTTTGCACTACATTTCTTGGCATCCGGTGTGACGACGGTACGAAATCCGGCGAGTAATGTATTCATGATCGAGGATTTGCTGGATGCTCCGCTAGATGCGCCGACTCCACGTGTTTTTACAGCTGATCGGATGATTGACGGGGAGCCTGGCCTTTGGGGGCCGACAAGCTTTGGGAACCTGGTCACGGAAGACCCTGAAAAAGCTAGACAGGAAGTGAGAAGACAGGCTGCAGTCGGTGCGAATTTCATCAAAGTCTATGGCTTGGCGAATAAAGAAGTGATCCAGGCAACTGTGGAGGAGGCTAGAAAATTCGATTTAGAAGTGGCCTGCGACTTGATTCATTCCCAAAATGTAAGCGCGTTGGATGCTGCGAAGCTGGGTGTAACATGGTTCGAACATGCTTCTGGATTTGTGCAGGCGATCTATCCAGGGTGGTATCCATCTGCCGACCAAGGGGAATGGAGCCATATCGATTGGGAACAGCCTGACGAAGAGAAGATTAGAGATTTGTGTGAACAGATGCTCCAATACAATGTGAAGCTCTGTCCAACACTTGTCCTGATCGATCAGACGAATCAGTATCCAGACATCTGGCATCCGCATAATGTGGTAACCAATTCACTTGAGGAACATGATATTTTAATGAGCCATTGGAGCACGATGGAGGAGCACGCAGAGTTAATGAAGCAGCAGCTTGGCCAACAGCATACATTCACGAAGATGGTCGCAAGAACCTATTTTGACCTTGGGGGCACGGTTGTTGCGGGGACTGATACGCCCGCGCTCCTCTACACTTTCCCTGGCATGGCGCTACATCGAGAGTTGGAACTGTTCCATGAGATCGGGATGACTGAAATGGAAGCACTCCAGTCAGCGACAATCCATGCGGCCCGTTCCGTCAAACTCGAAAACATTGGAGCAATCAAAGAATGGTACATTGCCGATTTGCTCGTGTTGAATGAAAATCCGCTAGAAGCGATCCAGCATACGAAAAGTATCCATCGCATCATGAAAGGTGGAAAAATGTACACCCAAGAAGAGATTCTGCAGCATGTTCCAAGCAAAGAGGCGGTGGAGAAGAAAATGACAGAATTCCAAGAGAGGTGGAATGCTAAGATGGGGCAGGTGGATAGGGTTGATTAAAAGAATATGGAGACAAAGGTGATTAGTAAATAGTGCGTTGAAATTTACTAAGTGTCCGACCAGGTAATTTTTTATTATACATTTGAAACTTTTCCTGAAATCTCTCGTCTGTACGTTGCTTGAAAGAGAGTGACATATAAAAAGAGAGGGTGGCAACACTTGAAGAAGAAACTACTTATCGCATTTAGTGCCATTTTGCTTCTGTGCAGTTTGCCTGTAACCGGCAACGCAGCAGCCAAACAGCGATTCTCTGACGTACCGGACACAAAATATTTTGCGCAAGCTGTGAATGAATTAGCTGAACGGAATATTATTGGAGGATATCCAGACGGCACTTTTAAGCCGGGTAATCCCATTACGCGGGGACAGGCAGCCGCCATCATTGCGAAATTAACGAATATGGATCTTGCGAACGTCAAGAATCCGAATTTTAAGGATGTCACAGAATCGAATGGCTACTACAAAGCGATTGCCGCGCTGGCTGAGGCAAATATTATCGGCGGCTATGCAGATGGACGTTACGGACCGAATGATCCGATCAAACGGGGACAGCTAGCATCGATTCTTGTCAAAGCCTTCGATTTGCCCCGTTATTCTTTCTATGACATGAAAAATCCATTTAAGGATGTCGTAGAGTACGAGTCGCACGGCTCTAGTGTTCTTATCCTCTACCGACTGGGCATTGCGGGTGGCACATCTCCTGACCGGTTCAGCATCAACGCCCCCGTAACGAGAGGACAGGCATCGAAGATGATGAAAGGGACAGAAGAATTGAAACCGTCAATGGTATCGCTTGATGCGAAAGAGTTTGGAATGGACGGAATCACTTCAGTCATATGGAAATCGGAGCAGAATCTGTACGAAGCGATTGTTGTGCATGGCCAAGCAGGTGTTTCTGATCGGCTGCAGCTAATTCCGCTAAAGGAAGGGACAGAAACACTTAACTTAGGCGGGCACATGGGAAATCCGCCTATCGCTAATAAGGATTATGTCTATAAGAAGTACTACGTGCATGTCAAAAAAATGAACGGTGAATTGACACTTACCCTGGAAGAGACGAATGACTATTTGCCGACCGAAGCATCCCTTGCAGTGTATGCTGGCGAAAAGATCGAAACGATCAGTCTTACAACACTAGATGGAACATTGCTAAATGCAACTGCCCCGTTTAAGCAATGCGAGAGAACGCAAAATGTATGCATGACCATTGATAAACCGGGTAGCTATATCGCCAAGGCCCGTTTTACCGGAGGAAAAGAAGTGCAATACGCCATCGAAGCGAAAGAACCGAAGGAAAACTACTTCCATTATGATATCGACACATTGAGAGAGCAGACTTCCTATGTATTTGATACGGAATCACTGTTTGATCATAATGACTACTATGACAAGGAAGCGGCCCAAAATATTGGAAAGCATAAAATTGTAACGAATAACGCAAATGAGATCGCAGAGATTGTAAGAGATCCAGGCACAAATATATTCCGAGTGAAGGCGAAGAAAGTTGGAACGGTCGAAGTGGAATTTGAGAAAGGTGTATACTGGATGGACGGCCAGCCCGGCGATGCGATATCGGGTATCACGACCGGAATGAAGATTACAGTTAAGGATATGAACGGCCTGATTAATATTTCTGTATTACCCATCTACACAATTAACTCAGATATGTAAGCAAAAAAGCAGGCATGTATGTGCCTGCTTTATTCATACAACTAATGGGCAACGGCTATAGCGTTCATGGTTCATTCACCATATAACCAACACCCTTACAAGATCGCCTCAGCAATAATCCGGTCCAGCTTCCGAACATCCACTTTTCGATTCAAGTTCAACTTCAGCTTTCCAGCCTTCGTCCACAATTCTATTTCTGCATTCATGTCGAGCTTCCCAGCATTCTCTGTCGAATACATATGGATCGAGCTGAACGGAATTGTGTAGATTTCCACCTTCTTGCCCGTCAGTCCTTGCTTGTCCGCGATAATAAATCGTTTGTTCGTCACGACTGCAACATCGCGAATTGTTTTATAGGCGACTTCTGCCGTTTCCCCTTCAATTAATAGTTCCGTAATTTCATTCGGCACGGGCACTTCCTCTGTGAACGTCCATGCCATCATGGCTGTAAGGTCTGCCATCTTCACCACTCCTTTTTTTCCTTTATCATCCCATAGGAGTAAATTAAAGTATAGAAGTAAACTATGGTATTTATTGTTTAGAATGTGATGTTTTGCTCACGACATACTTGCATTCTATTCCAAACTTCTTATTCTTACTCAATCATTTCTTACCGACTAAGATTTCCAAATCGACGGTTATTTTGGCTGATTCCATTTGTAAAAAAGTATTCATTTGTTCTTCCGAGGTTGCCCAGGATAAAGGCGTCATGTGAACCAGCGTTTGAATGGCTGGATTATCAAGTTCCACGGTATAACATACTCTAGAACGCTCTACTAATTGAAAGTTCCTGTAAAAGCGTTCAACAGTCTCAGCATTAGAATAAGATTGTTTTTCAGGTTCATCGAATATTACTTCTCTTACTTCTTTAAGGTAGCCACTCTGAGGAACCACTTTAACTACTAAGCAGTCAGCTTTTGATAGTCTTTCGAATTCCTCATAATTTGAAGGAGACAAGATATTCAGGATCACATCAAATTGCTTATCCTTAAATGGTGGATTGGCAAGGTCGGCTACAGCCCAAATCTTCTCGCTGTAGTGTTTTGCGGCTACCAAAACACCTTCTTTAGAAAGATCAATACCTACTCCCATAACTCTTTTGAGATGATCTGAACGTAAAGCATCGCTAATTTGGTCTAGGTGTGAACCCTCTCCACATCCCATATCAATGAGGGTAATTGTTTCTTTACCGATCGTATGCTTATTTATGGTATCAGTAATTGTTTGGCTTAGTGGTTTGAAAAAACCGTCCTCCACAATAACTTTTCTTCTTGCTTCAAAAAGCTCTTTGCTGTATTTCGTTTTTACAGGGTGAGCAGTTAAGTTAATATATCCTTGCTTAGTAAAATCAAATGTATGGTTACGGGAGCAGATTAAACTTGTTAACTCACTAACCTTCATGGATGAACTGCAAATAGGACACTTGAAAATGGATTCGAAATTACTCACATACCTAGCGCTTTTCATTCTTTTATTCAAAGAAGCCACCTCATTCATTTTTTGATAAATGAAAAAGGCATAGACAAATAAACCCTCATTATATTTTTTTAAAAAAATAAATCGGATCAAAAAAATAATCTATGCCTGTAATTATCTATAACGAATGTATTGAATAATCATGGTAATAGCTCCTTTGAGTAGGTTTATTAAAATCCAACTCATCCACAAGTTATCATGAATAAATTCACATTGCAAACAATTATTGTTAGTTTGTTTGATAGTCTGTTTTAATTATTACATCTCTCACTGGCTTGTAGGGATAATTCATTGAAATAAAAGTTAGCCAATTGCAGCGGGGGAAACTATTAGGTCAAGTGGGAGGCAGGATGATAGGGGAGAATGGTAATGGAGAAACTGAACTATCTTGCAAAGACTTCTAAACATGAAGGCCTCCTGCCAACGAATGGACAAATGGTATTTCATTAGCTATCATAATGACGACATCAAACTTTTGGTAATAGACTGGACGCCATTCTATTAGAAAGAGAGATGTCTTTATTTTTTTATCGCTTTCCCAAATGAAGTGGACTTGAGGAGAGATTATGTTAGTTTTATGGGTTGGTTGCGACTGCCTCTCGGGCGGTTACAACCGACTTTTAGGGGGTTACCACCGTTTCTCGGATGTTTACCACCGACCTAGAGGAGTTTACCACCGACCTAGGGGGGCTTACCACCGCCCTAGAGAAGTTTACCACCGACCTAGGGGGGCTAACCACCGACCTAGAGGAGTTTACCACCGCCTCGGGATTTTACCACCAACTCTTCTAACAATACGCCATAATACTATCCTACATAAACCTGAAAACCTGAAAGGAGGGGGCGAAATGTACACTTACATTCAAGAGCCGTCCAAACAATTGGCGAAGGAAGTAATCAAAGTATTGCGGTACAGTTCCATCATCAGCCAGCTCATAAAAGTGGCGTTTTTAGTAGCTTTTTACCTGTTGTCCCGGCATTTTACCTGGGGCAGCTGGTCTTCCTGGGTGCTGTGGATTGCTGCGATTGTTATTGGCCTTTCCGCCATTTGGGGAATTGGCTTGCGGCCGTATTTTATTTACCGAAATACACGTTATGAGATCAATGAAGATTTTTTGCAGATTAAGACGGGGGCGTTTCATGAGCATCATGAGTTGGTCCCGATGACGAAGATCCAAGCGGTTTCCACTAATCAAGGACCGATATTGAGAAGATATAACTTGTATTCGGTTGCTATCCAAACGATGGGATCTACCCACGGCATTGAGGGTTTGCCGAAACAGATTGCGCTGGATTTGCGGAATCAAATTGCTTATTTTGCCAAGATCCGTGAGGTGGATGAAGGATGAACATGAAGCGTTATCATCCGCTCACTCTCGTTTATGACTTGTTTACGTTTGTGAAAAACATGGCCATTGTTGCAATTGTTCTTTTTGTCGTGAACTATGGATCAAAGTCTTTTCTATTCGTTTGGGGACGGCGTCTCTTTGCGGTCATCGTTGTGCTGACGGTAGTGAGCCTCGGTTTCAAATGGCTGACGAACCGTTATGCAGTGGATCATCAGGCTTTTCATTTAAAATCGGGTCTCTTTACTAAAACTGAGCGAACGGTCTATTTTGATAAAGTACAAAATGTACAGCGCCGTACTTCCTTTATTCATAAACTCTTTCGAATGACGTCAATGACCTTTGAAACAGCTGCAGATGCATCCGATTCCAATGTGGAGTTCAAGATGGTCACAAAGCAGGAGGCAGACCGGCTGGAATCACTTGTGAAAGTACAGCATGAGGAAATGACAACGGAGAGCGAACTACCAGAAGTTGAGATGCGCACGATTCATTTCTCCTCGACCCATCGCGATATCATAAAAGCCACGTTTACGTCATTCAATTTTTTAGTGCTTATCGCATTGGCGGCTTCTATATTTTCGAAACTAGATACAATATTTGATTTGGAGGATAAGGTGGAGGGATGGGTTCTTTCCGTACTGACTTCCGGATGGCTTATTGCCGGCATTGCGATTATCCTAATGGCCGTTTCGATGCTGGCGGGGTTTGTTTGGACGTATATCAAATACGGGAAATATGAGATCGCCTCCGATGAAAAGCGAATTATGATCCGGAAAGGCATGATTGATGAAACTGAATTCACCATCTTAAAAACGCGCGTACAGGCAATTGAGATAACGCAATCGCTGATCAAGCGTGTGCTCGGACTCGCTGAGGTCAAGCTGATCAGTGCAGGCGGGCTCGGAGAGGAAGAGCAGGAGATCAGCACGCTGTATCCATTCCTTCCTATGGAACGAGCCTATTCGATGATTGAAGAAATGTTGCCCGGCTATAAAGTGCTGCGAGAAACGAAACGCCTTCCGTCGAAATCCCTGTTAGTTCGTCTGGCTAAGCCTTATTGGTTTTGGCTCATCGTAACGGCGGTTCTTGTGTATTTTCGGCCCGAGCCATTCGGATGGCATGCTGCCTGGTGGATATCTTCGTTACTATTGCTTGCAGCAGCGGTACTTATTCGGATTGTAAATTATGTTAACACCACCTATGCAATGACGAATGGGTTTATTCAAATCAGTGAAGGCGTACTTGAAAAAGCCATCTATCTCTCGCGAAGAGATAAGATTGTTGAGGTCAAGGTGAATCGAAGCAAACTGCAGCAATGGACAGGTCTTGCGACAATCGGCATCGTTAACCGAGCCAAACCCGTTCGGCATGAGATGCTGGAAGATGTGTCTCTTCAGGAAGCCGGCCGATTTTACTCCTGGTACGCGGGACGAGTCGAAGAAATAAAGACGAAGTAAAAGCACGGGGTGAATTTTTTCGAGTGGGATGCTACGATAGCTGAATGGGGAGAATAGAAAGAATGAAATGATACGAAAGAAGGAACCACTTATGACAAAACGCATCGAAGAATTAGCGATCCGCCATGCTCGACCTGAGGACGGAGCAGACATTGTTGAGTTTTATAATGAAGTCGGAGGGGAAACGGATTATTTGTCTTTCGGACAGGGGGAATATCCTCAAACTGCTGATGAGGTCGTTCGTTCGATTGAAGGAATGGCCAACTCTAGCGGCAGTTGCATGCTCCTCATGATGGAGGGGGAACGGATTATAGGTATCGGCACCATCCATTCCAGCCCAAAATTTCGATTCAAGCATGTGGGGGTCCTCGGTATTGTCATCCGCCTATCGCATTGTGGCAACGGACTGGGCCGCCAGCTGATGAACGCTTTGATTGATTGGTCAAAAGGAAATGGTCTGACGAAGAAAATCACCCTCGTCACGCGCGCGGACAATGACCGTGCGATCGCACTGTATGAAAAACTCGGTTTTCAGCAGGAAGGGATTTTTCGTCAGGAATCGTTTGATGGAGAACGGTATTATGACAGTCTTTCCATGGCACTTTTCTTGTAACGAGGATTTTCATAAAGAGTCTCTGATACAGAAGTTGAGGAAATCATTAAGTGAATGCATCCTTCGCAAGATCTTGACCCTAATCAAAAGAACTAAGAGAAAAAGCCAATCTACTTAGCGTAACGGGTGGGTTGATTGGGAGAAAATAATAAAAAACACTGCATTTGGGGACACAATTCGCATATGAATTGATGTCCCTGTTTTTGTATTTCCATCAACATTTAGATGCTTGCTATTGATGAATTGGTACCACAATTGGCACAGGTATTAGCAGCAGCACATAAATTTATGCCCCCTTGTTAATTCCATTGTTAAAACACTTGCTAATTGGATATCGAAAAGAAAAATATGGAAGGGAGAATAGAAATCTATGTTAAAATAAATTGACGATTGTGAAATGGCGCTCTTCAACTAACGGAGCAGGTTCGTTGAAGAAGGAATGATTGTATATGAAGAGGACAAACTAAACCTAAATATAATTTAGGGTGATGAAATTGCATAAAGATAAAACTCTTCTATTGTTTTTTTTATTTTGTATACTAATTTGTGGGCTGTACTATGGAACAGTAAATGCAAAAGTGAACGATACTTCTCCTTCCTTTGAGGAAAAAATTATTGAAGGTAAACAACTCACTCCTTTAGAAAGCCAATTAATGTCTTTTCTATATGGTTTGATGGTAGGCGAACCAAAACAAGCCGTAGAATTGTGGATATTAGGCGTAAATAATCGAAGTGGTTCTGTTCAATATGCGATGTTGTCCCCTGCGCTTCGAAAACAATCAAGGAGTAAATTTGAGGAAACTCACTGGATAACAGGTCAGTCAAGCCCTTCGGTTAGGAACTTTCGTTTTACAAAAGTAGAAAAGCTTAGTGAATCCAAAATGCGGTATACCGTGAAATATGATTTATGGGCGTCATATGGAGATTTTGGTGGTGGGGAGAAGATTATAATCGTGGAAAAGAATTTAGAACCATCTAAAGAGTATTGGTTTATTTCATCAATAACAACGAAATATAATCCATGGGAAGCATTTACCCCAGCCGAGACAGTTTTAAAATGAACACACTGCAGTTAACAATGAAATAAAGGGCAAAGTTTGTGAAGGAATGTACTTAAACTTACTGGTGCTTTAGCTGAATAAGGATATTAAAATATATTACCAAAAAAACGCTCATTCCTGAGCGTTTTTACTTGTTTTGTATCTAGCTATTTCGCTGTTGAAATAGCTGCTGATTAACTTGTTATTTGAATTGCTAATTGCACGTTTCTCCCCGTCAACCGAACCCGTTACACTTAGCGGATTGGCTTTTCGTTTATACTAGGCTCCATCAGTTGCTCTTACTCTCATCGAAGTGGAATCGAAACCTCGTACTCCTTCAGCATCTTCAGTTCATGCATTTCGAACGTAACAAGCGTCAGTGGACCATCAGCTTTCTTGAACTCTTGTTCATAAATATTTGGACGGATGCGCTCTGGAAGGGCCTTCTTGGATGAAGTTAAATTGTTGCCAGCCTCGTCTTCCAGCCAAAGTGTGTTGTACTGGAAATACCCATCAAACGGGAATTCGCTGTCGGATTCAAATGTCAGCACCATCCGGTCGTCCCCATGCCGGATGGAATGCACGATGATCGAGCCCATCTCTCCTTGATCGACTGTGAGCGGCAGATGATCCGGTAGTAGTTCTTGTTCAATTTTCACAGGGGCCCCTGTATTAACAGGCATGAGGTACGGACTGACTGTCAATGCTTTGACGTCATCAGATAGCGGTTCATAGCGGAATTCCATCTCAATTATATGTCTGCCATCCTTCAAGTCATCCCCTGTACCATAAGCGTCGAGTAATGTGAGTGCATTTCCCTGTTCATCGAGTAAGTTGAACTGTATAAGGTGATCATCGACCATCATAAAAGAAGAAGCATCCGGGGCAGAGATAGACAATGACAGCTTCGTGCCTGCGGGACCAATCTTCACATCCTTTACAGTAATGATCTGGTCCTCGTACGTTACGGTTTCTCCAGACGAAATAGTCTTCACAGCTTCCTTTGCTTTCTTCACAGGTATTGTGAAATTCCATGAGCCTGACACGTCGCTTATATGCCGTGCCCCTATCTTCAGTTCAAATGAATCTGGCAGGCTTTCCACCGAGTGGATGTTGATAACCCCGGCATATTGTGTGTCGCCTAGTTGCTTTCCTGTCCTGCTGTCGCCAAAATTGATTTCCTTGCCGTCTACGAATAATTGCAATTCCCCTAGCTGGTCAATTCGGCCCTTCTCATCGATACCTTCTTGAAGGTAACTTAGGGACAGTCGAGTTCCGTCATAATAGACATCCTCGATTGTCAGGCTGATCCCTTGATCCGTGACGGTTTGACCGATGCCTTGGGAAAGCCCTCGTTCACTGGCGATGACTAATCCTAAATCACCAGCGAACTCGAAAATGGAATCGAAGACAGGTACCGACGACAGCATCCTCGCCATGGCGGGGGAGACGAATGCTGAACCGGCTGTCAGGAAAACAGCAGCAGTTGCGGCGATAAAGAAGGGATAAATCTTCCTAGATGGTCTCTTCTGTTGGTCTTTCGCTTTGCCGATTCCTTTTAGGATGGCCTGATCTAATTTCCCTTCCGGCACCTCGATTTTCTCAATTGCCTGTTTGACCTCGTGTCTTGGTTCATTCATTGCTGCAAACCTCCTTATATGTCATTCTCAATTGGTTAATGGCGCGATGTAGATTTGTCTTTACCGTGCCTTCTGGATAATCCAGCACATTCGCGATTTGCGGGACAGTTAAATCCTGATAGAATCTCAGTAAGATGACCGTCTTGTATTTTTCCTCCAGTTGCCCAATGGCTTCTTGTAAATCGAGTGCATCTTCCCGAGACGTGGAAGTTACGGCTTCGATCCTTTCCAGCGTGTCCTTCTCGATTGGTACTATCTTGCTGGTTTTTTGAATGAAATCGAGTGCGCTATTAATTAGAATTCTTGTTAGCCATGTTGAAAAATAGGCCGATTCCTTTACACTCACGATTCCCCGGTAAGCTTTATAAATCGTCTCTTGCACGATATCGAGAGCATCTGTTTCATTTCGTACGTAAATGAATGCCATACGATATAATTTTTCCTTTTCCACTTCAATCAGTTTCAAGAAAGCCTCTTCATTGCCTGTCTGGGCTTTCTTCAGTAGTTTTTCATACTTCATGAGGCCACTCCTTTCGTCCGGACACCAGTTAGACCCGCAACGGACTGTTTTCGTTTCAAAAGAATTTGGTTATTCTCTGCCAAAGTGATTACATCAAGTATCTGGCTTTTTACTTCCTTAATCTATTAAATAGCATCTGACGTCAAATCGACGTATCACCAGTGAACATTACTTGAATTCCAATCTTAAAATATTTAAACGTTAAACCTTTTTGATATAATGAAAGAAGTAGTACATCAAAAGGACAGGTGATCATAATGGAGCGTTTACAGGACAAAGTGGCTATCATTACGGGAAGTGCAGCAGGCATCGGGAAAGAGATTGCCAAAGCGTTTGCGAAAGAGGGCGCGAAAGTCGTCATTGCTGATTTCAATGAAGAAGCGATGAAGCAGACGGTGGAAGAATTTAAGGAAAGCGGGTTTGGGGTGCATGGCGTTGCGGTGAACGTAGCGAAGCGGGAAGACGTGGAACGCATGGTGCAGGAGACGATTGAAACGTTTGGCAAAGCCGATATTCTCGTCAATAACGCGGGTGTTGGCGACAACATGCAGGCGGCTGCGAATGTTGAGGATGCGACATGGAATCGTGTAATGGACATTAATGTGAATGGTGTCATGCACGGACTTCGCAGCATTATCCCTCATTTCATTGAAAACGGGGGCGGCACGATTTTGAATATGGCTTCGATTTCCGGTTTGACAGGCGGTCGCGGCGGCCTTGCCTATACAGCTGCGAAGCATGCGGTTGTCGGGATGACGAAAAACGTGGCATCTCAGTACGGACCGCAAAACATCCGCTGCAACGCGATCGCTCCAGCGAATATTGATACGGGATTTGCGCAGACCATGACGAACGTTGATCCGTTTGGCATGGAAGTCGCAATTCGCGGCATTAAATTGCTGCCGAAGTCTGGACAAGTTCAGGACATTGCCAACATTGCTTTGTTCCTCGCATCCGATGAATCGGCTTATATTAACGGTGTGGCACTGGCTGCAGATGCAGGCTGGAGTGCATACTAAGTTCAGTTAGAAAAAATGAAAAGCTTTTCGGATACCGGATATGTTCGGCCATCCGGAAAGCTTTTTATTATAATAAAGTTACAAGTTGATTAAGACGTTTGTATTTCATTCCAAGGAGGTATGCGATTTGAAAATCAATAGAATAGATCATGTGAGCATAAACGTAAATGATCTGGCAGGAGCAAAAGCGTTTTTTGTTGATTTAGGGCTTGAAGTGCAAGCGGAATGGGAATTGGAAGGGGAACAGTTGGACCGGATTGTTGGGCTGACAGATGTGAGAACGGCGTGTGTAGGTTTGGGGACGCCGGATGGTCAGACGTGGATCGAGCTGGTCAAATTTTATTCGCCGTTGGACGAACAAAAGATGCAACAACCATTAGTCAATACGCTGGGCCTCCGACATATTTGCTTTGCTGTGGAGGATATTGACGGCATTGTCGAAAAGCTGCAAAAGAAGGGCACGGAAATCTTTAGTGAGATCGAGCAATATGAACAAAGCTATAAGTTATGCTACGTTCGTGGTCCCGAGGGCATTATTTTGGAGCTGGCGGAGAAAATCAAGTAAAAAGACACTTGGCCGAAAAAAGGCCAAGTGTCTTTATCTATGTTCTGCATAATTCAATCAGCAGGTGAAACGAGGTCTTCCGTAATTTCGATTAACATACTTGCAACGAGCTTGTCTCCCATATGCGACAGAAGAGGAATGCGTTCTCGCATGCTTGCCTCTGACTCGGTCAATTGCTCACGATTGCGAGTTCGGTCCAGTAATAAATCCAATTGGGAAACGACACGCTCGGAATTCTTTTCCCGAATTCCGGGTTTATCCAGCCAACCGAACAACTCGTAAATTGTGGAGGCTGCACGTCTTTGGCGGGTTAACCACGCAATTCCCTCTTCACTCACGTTCCCCTGGTTGTTGAGCTTCAGACGGTCCTCGATCATATTGGCAATGAGCACAAGGTTCTTCATGGCATGGTCTCGATCTTTTCCTTCCGCTTTCCTGCGTGTTTCCACTAGCATTTCTCGGATCGTATCCGCATGCATCGCTTTTAAATCACGGTTCGCATCTTCCAGTTTATACGGAAGGATGAATTTATTAATAAGCAATGCGAGCAGGACGCCACCGGCGACGAGAGCAATTCGGCTCAGTGTCAGAATTTCCGTTGCATCGGTCAGGAGTGCTGCCGCCCCGATTGCGGAAAACGTCACGAGTATTGTGCTGTACCGATACACTTTCACGTAGCTCATCAAATACCCGGCAGTCATGAGCAAGATTGTTCGTGCAGTGCTTCCTTGGAAAATGAGAAACAAGCCTGCCACAAGAATAGCGCCGGCTGCAGTAGCAAAGAGACGGTCCCGCATTTTTTTCGTTGACTGTTCGTAAAGCGGGATGATGACCGACAGTACGGTAAACATCATCCACCGGCCTTCATGGATGTCGAAGAAGTCGACGATCCATCCGCTCAAACTAATGGCAACTGCCATCCGGACGGCATAAGACAGTTTAATGGAGTTCGTATGGCTTGGCTTTTCACTCATCCGCAGTTTGCGGAACTTGTTCGGGATGCGTTCCAGTTTCTTGATAACGTTCGCATCTTTTTTGCCAAGTCCCTTAAGATCGGCCAAGTTGGCCAGCAAATAATCGACCGTATGGAGCATGCGCAAAACGAGCAGAGAGTCGACCTGAGCATCCGTATATTTCGCTAGGATGCTATTCGAAGCTTCTTCCAAACCGTTTGTTGAACCGTTTTTCTCCAGGCTTTCCGAAACGGCAGTCAAACAATCGATGACATCCCCGAGGATCGGCAGATGTTCCTCTTCCTTCGAAACTTCATTGAGGAACAGATTGATCTTTTCAAGTGAGGCAGATACGTTCAGCTTCAGCCGTCCTTCTTCTGTCAGGTAGTAGTTTTCTTCCCGTTTGTCGTAAATGATGCTGCGCAGCCCGCTAATATCCGCAGCAATTTGTTCATCCAGCGCATCATGCGGCGCGCCGTTCTGCAGGAGCTTTGTTTTTTCAATCAAACCCGAGCAGATGGCCTGAATCTTCTTGTCCCCGCTCTTCGTAATCTTGTTTTTATTGACCACCAACTGCAAGCCCATGATCGCCAATGCCCCGACAAGCAGGGAAGCGAGACGCAAAGGCAGTTGATCGATTTCTACAGGTACCGACAGCAGGAATAAATACTGGAGCGAGAACGGCAAGTAGAGTGGATTTTTCAAGTTGAATAACAACGAATAGCTGATGACGAACATGACCAGGAAGTTGATGGGCACGGCAAGCCAAACGTTGAATCCCGCAAGAAAAGCGGCCACGCCGATAAACAGGTTCAGCAGGACGAACGTCATCGTGTTCGCAAATGGATGACTCGTCAAATCACGTTCTAACAACATAAGCATTGCCGTCACTGTCGACACACCGATGAGAATATTGGCGTCCCCGAAAAGTGCGCCAAATGCCATGATGAAACCGATAATGAAAGCAAATAGCACTGTATTCGAGATGATCGTTTTCTTGTTCAGCTGCATGGATTCACTACTCCTCTGTATAATACGTAAGGGGTATTTTAACATTAAAATATATACGAGTAAAACAATTGTGCTGGGAACAGGGATGTTGATCTTCTTTCCTTAGGTTTATGTGGCAGTATACAGTCCATTCTGTCCCCAAAAGAAATTTTGAAACTTCTATAGGAGAACGTGAGCGCCCTATAGCTACACGACATGTAGATATATTCATGCTAAACTAAAAAAAAGTTTCGGAATGGGTTGAATTTTGGCTAAGGGGAGGTTACTGCCTTGAAAATATATTTGTTGGCTAAGGATAACTTGGAGGCCGAGGGGATTCGTTGGCTTGTTGAATCTCAGATGACCGGTATTGAATTATCAAAATGGGATTCCATCGAGGAGTTTTTTAAAGCGGCTAAAAAAGGGGAGCCGGATCTGCTTCTACTTGATATGGACGCCTGGATGCAACACGATGAAAGGTTTGGTGAATTATTGAAACAAAGTAGTGTCCGCTGGTTGGGCATTTCATCTGAACGTATCTTTCAAACAGCGTACCGCGGTCTTCGGTATCGGGCAGAAGATGTCTTGTTTCGTCCTTTTTCTCCTGTCGATTTGATTAAACAAATTCAACAGATTCGCTTTCAAATTAGAAGCGAGCAAGAACGGGGGATAACAGATTCGCGACATGAAGATCATCCAATGAGAATCGACTATCCTGATCTATTTTTGTCAGGGCGTAAAACTACCCCGCCGTTTACGATGATTGCGATTATGACGCCCAATCTGTCTGCATTGCCGCGATTATATCAAGAACTGCATCAGTTTCCTTTTACAACGGAACAACAATTATTCGCGCTATCGGATTGTGTGTTGTGTATTCAGTATACAAAAGAAGCTGCGTTGTTTCAGGAGGAGTATCATGCATTTCTTGCTTGGTGGAAAGAGGGAACTGGTGAATCGTTGGCTATTGTTATTAATGATACTTCTTCCTTTTATTCTCTGAAAGAGACGTATGTTCAAACAAAACAATTGAAGGAAAAGATATTTTTTGAGGGTTACGATATTGTTATTTCGAGCAGTGAACATCGCAAGTGGTCTGAGATGGATCCTTTTTTGACCCCGTTGGAGCAGAGACAATGGATTGAAATGTTGGAAAAGCGGGACGTGAAAGAGATTCGACACTGGGTGGAACAGGAGTTTTTTACATATGAAGAGCCTTATCCTGATCCAGAAATGGTACGGATCCGATTGACAAGTGTTCTGGCCCAAGTGCGTCGTTATATGAAATCATATAACATTCAAACGCAAGAGTGGGAGAGTTCCTATCAAGCAGTTTTTCAACAGATTATTCGTAAACCGGTCATTCATGAAATTGTACAAGAGCTACTCTCGTTTATTACCGAACTTCTTTTATTTGGAGGAGGCGATATTCAGACGCAAACGCAGGAGCAGTCACTCGTCGAAAGAGTGCAGGCCTTAATTGAGGCGAATTATTGGAATGCACAATGGAGTTTAACTGCTTGCGCAGATGCGCTACGACTTAACAAAAGTACGCTTAGCCGGCGGTTTTCCGCGGAATCGGGTGAATTATTCAGGGATGTACTGCATCAAGTTAGAATTCGAGAAGCTAAACGCTTACTGAAGGAAACTGATCTGTCCTTGGAAGAGATCTCAGTTTTGACAGGCTACTCCAACCAAAGCTACTTTACAATGAAGTTTAAACAACTGGAAGGAAGGACTCCTTCCTCCTATCAGTTTTATACATGAGAGAAGGATCTTACCTAAGTAAGGTTCTTTTTTTATTCGAAACGATTAAATAAAATATAAAAATAAAAACTAATTAGAAAATTGGAGATGAAATACATTTATAAATGCAAGTAAAATATAAAAAAGTCAACAGTTAATAAAAAATAATTAGAATCTTCTATGTATAATAAAGGTACCGAAAAAAGGAGGTACTTTACTTATGAAGACAATTGCTGAAGAGAAAGTAATTCGTTATAGAGGTTCTGAGTTGAATACAAAAGGGTGGTTACAAGAAGCGGCGCTGAGGATGCTGATGAACAACTTGGATCCTGAAGTGGCTGAGCATCCTGAAAATCTTGTTGTGTACGGTGGAATCGGAAAAGCGGCCCGAAATTGGGAGAGTTTCGATGCGATCGTCAAGTCACTGAAAGAACTTGAAAATGACGAAACATTGCTCATCCAATCCGGTAAGCCGGTTGCTATATTCAAATCCCACGTGGATGCGCCGCGTGTCCTTATTGCAAATTCAAATATCGTTCCCGCGTATGCCAATTGGGAAACGTTTCATGAACTCGATAAAAAAGGACTCATGATGTATGGGCAAATGACAGCCGGAAGTTGGATTTACATCGGATCACAAGGAATTGTCCAAGGAACCTATGAGACATTTGTGGAACTTGGCAAAAAGCATTTTAATGGCAACTTGCAAGGAACAATTACAGTAACAGCAGGGCTTGGCGGAATGGGTGGAGCACAGCCGCTTGCAGTGACTATGGCTGGTGGTGTGTGTATTGCAATTGAAGTGGATGAAACACGTATTGATCGCCGTATCGAAACACGCTACACAGATTTGAAAACGGATTCATTGGACGAGGCAATCCGACTCGCACAAGAGGCGAAAAAAGAAGGCAAAGCATTATCGATTGGTTTGCTTGGGAATGCTTCTGATATTTTGCCGGAGATGATTGCACGCAACTTTATTCCAGATGTATTGACTGACCAAACATCTGCGCATGATCCATTGAATGGTTACATTCCTTCTAAAATGTCTTTGGAAGAAGCTGAGACCCTTCGTGCAAGTGACCCTGTAGAATATGTGAAACGCTCGAAAGCTTCCATGGCGCAACATGTCCAGGCAATGCTGGATATGATGGACAAAGGCGCGATAACTTTTGACTATGGAAACAACATTCGTCAAGTAGCAAAAGACGAAGGAATTGAAAGCGCTTTCGATTTTCCGGGCTTTGTCCCTGCCTATATTCGCCCTCAATTCTGCGAAGGAAAAGGACCGTTCCGCTGGGCTGCCTTGTCAGGAGATCCGGAGGATATTTATAAATTGGATGAAGTGATTTTGAAAGAGTTCAGCTATAATGAGCATCTTTGCAACTGGATCCGCATGGCACAGGAAAAAATCGAATTCCAAGGACTTCCTGCCCGTATTTGCTGGTTCGGCTACGGAGAGCGTGCTCGGTTCGGAAAGATTATCAATGACATGGTCGCAAGTGGTGAATTGAGTGCTCCGATTGTAATCGGTCGTGACCATTTGGATTCAGGTTCCGTCGCTTCCCCGAATCGGGAGACGGAGGCAATGAAGGATGGTTCTGACGTAGTTGCGGATTGGCCAATCCTCAATGCAATGATTAATGCAGTAGGAGGCGCGACGTGGGTGTCTCTCCATCATGGTGGAGGTGTCGGTATGGGTTATTCCATTCATTCTGGAGTTGTCATTGTAGCAGATGGAACGAAGGAAGCGGCTGCTCGTATTGAACGCGTGTTAACTACGGACCCTGGCATGGGAATAGCACGCCATGTTGATGCTGGATATGAAATTGCTGAGAGAACAGCATTAGAAAAAGGTGTCAAAATTCCGATGTTACAAAAAGGGAATGAGCCTTCATGAAAAATATAGTTTGGATTAAACATGCTTCCCAGCTCGCGACTTTGGCGTCCGGGAAGCAAGGCCCCCGGGCGGGAAAAGATATGTCGGAAATCGGAATTATCGAAGATGGCAGTCTGTGGATTGAAAACGGTGTCATCCAGGCTGTTGGTACAACCAAAACACTTGAAGAAAAGTATGCCGGGAGAGCAGAAGAGGCTAGCGTTGTGGACGCTTCCGGATGTCTCGTGACCCCTGGCCTGGTAGATCCACACACACATGTGGTATACGGGGGAAGCCGTGAGCGCGAATTTGAAATGCGCTTGGAAGGTGCAACTTATATGGACATCATGAATGCAGGTGGAGGCATTCATGCAACGACCCGTATGACAAGGGAGGCATCTGAGGTAGAGTTGATGGAACAGGCAACACGCCGCCTTGATTCTTTCCTTGCACATGGTGTGACGACTGTGGAAGGGAAAAGCGGCTATGGAATGAATCTGGAAACGGAGCTAAAACAACTGCGAGTGATGAAGAAGTTACAAGAAACACATCCGATCGATCTTGTGCCCACTTTCATGGGAGCCCATGCCGTTCCTCCTGAATATTCCAGTAGGGAAGATGAGTTTATTGAGTATTTGATTGAAACCGTATTGCCTGCAGTGGTGGAGGAGAAGCTGGCGATTTTCATAGATGTATTTTGTGAAAAAGGTGTTTTTACTCCTGAGCAATCCGAGAGAATATTAGAGGCGGGCAAACGGGTCGGGCTAATTCCAAAGATCCATGCGGACGAAATTGAATCGTATGGTGGTGCGGAACTGGCGGCGAAAGTCGGTGCGATATCTGCCGAACATCTCCTGAAAACATCCGAAGAAGGAATTCAGGCAATGGCTAAAGCAGGTACAGTCGCGTGCCTTCTACCGGCGACAGCACTGTATTTACGGGAACAAGCAGCCGCGGGAAGACGAATGATTGACGAAGGTGTGCCAGTAGCCATTTCGACAGATTGCAATCCAGGCTCCTCGCCTACCACTTCTATGCCGCTTGTCATGAACTTGGCTTGTATTTCAATGCGTTTAACGCCAGCAGAGGCTTTAACAGCTGCTACATATAATGCCGCCTGCGCTATTCGAAGCGAGGCGAAGATTGGTTCGTTGGAAATTGGTAAACAAGGTGATGTCGTATTGTGGAACGTTAAAAATTATCAGGAACTGCAATATTTATTTGGTGTAAATCATGTAAAGTCAGTTTGGAAAAAAGGAGTGCAGGTTGTCGGGAATCCGACAAGCTAACAGAGTAAGGTCATATTATTAGGCACTGATAAAAGAGAAACTACCGTTCTGATTTTTCGGCAGGTGCAGTAGCTAGTTTTCTACTCGCTTGCTCGTGCGCCTGTCTCATCGTATTAGAATCAGGCTAACAACAGCTAATTTCTCCAGAATAACAGAATTGAAGGGAGACAGGAAACATGGTTGTATTAAATGGTCAAACACTGAATCTTTCAGAGATGTACGGCATACTTTTTAATGGTGATCAAGTCACTTATTCAGAAGAAAGTATGAGAAAAGTTAAAGAAAGCCGAAAAGCTGTCGAACGACTCGTAAGTGAAGAGAGAGTTGTATACGGTATAACAACAGGCTTCGGGAAATTTAGTGATGTATTAATTGATAAAGACGATGTTGGATCACTTCAGCTGAATCTAATTCGTTCGCATGCTTGTGGTGTGGGGGATCCTTTTCCGGAAGTTGTTTCGAGGGCTATGACTTTGCTGCGCGCGAATGCATTATTAAAAGGGTTTTCAGGAGTGCGTCCTGTTGTCATTGAAAGATTGCTGGATTTAGTGAATGCACATATCCATCCAGTGATTCCTCAGCAAGGATCTCTTGGGGCAAGTGGTGATTTGGCGCCTCTATCCCATTTGGCACTTGTAATAATTGGGGAAGGGGAAGTCTTCTATAAAGGCGAGAGAATTCCTGCGAAGGAAGCATTAGAAAAAGAAGGAATCGAACCGGTCGTCTTGACGGCAAAAGAAGGACTTGCTCTAATCAATGGTACGCAGGCAATGACCGCTATGGGTGTGGTGGCCTATTTAGAAGCAGAAAAATTGGCTTATCAATCAGAACAAATAGCGTCATTGACGATTGAGAGTTTGAATGGAATAATTGATGCATTTGACGAAGATATCCATCTAGCTAGAGGGTATAGAGAGCAAGTGGAAGTGGCTGAACGAATTCGCAATCTGCTCGCTGATAGTAAATTAACAACAATGCAAGGGGAACTTCGGGTTCAAGATGCGTATTCCCTCAGATGTATCCCTCAAGTGCATGGTGCAACCTGGCAGGCAATGAATTACGTAAAAGAAAAATTGGAAATCGAGATGAATGCAGCCACTGATAATCCATTGATTTTTGACAATGGGGAAAAGGTGCTTTCTGGTGGTAACTTCCATGGTCAGCCGATCGCATTTGCGATGGACTTCCTGGCAATCGCTATAGCGGAACTGGCAAATATCTCGGAACGCAGGATTGAACGTTTAGTCAATCCACAATTAAATGACTTACCACCATTCTTAAGTCCAGAACCAGGCTTACAGTCAGGTGCGATGATTCTACAATACGTTGCCGCTTCACTTGTCTCGGAAAACAAAACATTGGCACATCCGGCAAGCGTCGATTCGATTCCTTCGTCTGCGAATCAGGAAGATCATGTCAGCATGGGAACAATCGGATCAAGACACGCCTATCAAGTGATAACGAATACTCGCCGTGTGCTTGCAATTGAAGCGATTTGCAGCATGCAGGCAGTGGAATTCCGTGGGAAAGAAAAGATGTCTTCTAGTACAAGAGATTTCCTTGAAAACGGCAGACAAATCGTCCCGTATATTACAGAAGATCGTGTGTTTTCTCCGGATATTGAAGCGATGAATAAATGGTTAAAAGAGGGGACCTTCAACTTCTAAAAGTTGAAAAATGGGATAATGTAAATCGGGAAATTTGTTTCACCTAGCAGGAAGCGGTTTTGATATTCATTATATGGCCATGAATAAATGGCCGCTTTCTCTATTATCATGTGTCTGAATTTTAATAATAAAAAGAATGTAAAAGGGGTGGTTCTGTGTTAGGTACAGTAGTAATTTCAGTTATTGTAATGTCCGTGTTGAGTCTTCTCCGTGTTAACGTCATATTTGCGATTTTAGTCGCAGCAGGTGTTGCCGGGTTAATGGAAGGCTTGTCATTGACAGAAACCACGACCATGCTTGTTTCAGGAATGGGGGGGCAAGCGAATACCGCTTTAAGTTATGTCTTGCTTGGAATGTTCGCTGTAATGATTGGTCTTTCAGGAATAACCGGGTTTTTGGTTAAAAGGCTTGTCCACGTTCTTAAAGGAAAACGTTCCATCCTGTTGTTGACAATTGCGGGAGTCGCTTGCTTCTCCCAAAATTTAGTGCCGATACACATTGCGTTTATTCCGATTCTCATCCCCCCGCTACTTCATTTGTTTGATAAAATGAAAATTGATCGCAGGGGTGTAGCTACTGCATTGACCTTCGGATTAAAGGCACCGTATATTATGATTCCAGCTGGGTTCGGTCTTATTTTTCACGGAATCATCGCAGATGAAATGAAAGCGAGTGGCATGGATATCCCTTTATTGTCTGTCTCCTATGCCATGTTGATTCCGGGTCTTGGTATGATTGTTGGCCTTCTGATTGCTGTTTTCATCACGTATCGAAAGCCGCGCGAGCTGCCAGCCGGTGATCAAGGAGTTTTTAATGCTATCGACACGCATGAAGAAACGGAACTGAAATTTTCAACGCGTCACTTTTTGACAATTGCTGCTATCATTGGGGCATTGGTTGTACAGTTGGCGACCGGTTCTCTTGTTTTGGGAGCGCTTACTGGTATCGCGTTAATGTTTATATTCACAGTCGTTCCATTTAAAGATGGAGAGAAAGTTGTGAATGACGGGATTTCTATGATGGGTATGATTGCGTTTGTCATGCTTATCGCATCAGGTTATGCAACAATATTAAAAGAGACAGGTGCAGTCAATGAGCTGGTCGAAGCTGCGACGGGCATTTTAGGTGATAATAAATTGGTAATCGCGTCCGTCATGCTGCTGATTGGCCTATTAATCACAATGGGAATAGGTTCTTCATTTGGAACAATCCCGATTATTGCTGCATTGTTTGTTCCCATTTGTCTTGCAGTCGGCTTCTCGCCGTTGGCAACTGCTGCTTTAATTGGTACGGCAGGGGCTCTTGGGGATGCGGGATCGCCTGCATCGGACAGTACACTCGGCCCGACAGCTGGGTTGAATGCAGATGGAAAACACCATCATATTTGGGATACATGTGTACCTACATTTGTACATTATAATATCCCTCTCTTTATCTTTGGTATTATTGCAGCCATGGTACTCTAAATAGCTTTGAAGGCAACGTGTCGGTGTAAGAGAGCTATGATTAAAGAGTAGAAACCATGGAAAAGAAAGTATAATAATATTCATTTTTATGTTACGGGGCTCAGCCTCTATTGGCATGAAGGTGAAAATTTGTCTTATTAGTAAAATGGAAAATGATAATAATTAATTCTATGACGAGAAGGAAGGCAAGCGTAATGAGACTGGATTTTGTTAAGGTTAGTCCATCAAAGAATATGACAGCGTTCATCACTAATTATGTACCACCCGCTCATTATGCGGAAATAGCCAGTAAGATTATGGATTATGAATATTTGCATGCGGAACAGGTAGGATTCTTGGTAGCACCAAAAGGCGAACAGTCAGTGTTACGATTAGAAATGTCAGGCGGGGAGTTCTGCGGAAATGCGGTATTAAGCGCTGCGGCTTACTGTATATATAAAGGCATAACAAATAGTAACAAGTTTCTGTTGGAGGCATCTGGATCTGATATACCACTCGAATGTGTTGTAGTGGAGAAGTCTCCAACACATTTTGAAGCGAAAGCCGAGATGCCAAGTCCTCTCTCGATTAGTGATATTACTATAGATTTTAATGAACATTGTATATCAGGCAGCGTTGTGAAGTTAGACGGAATTACACATTTCGTGACGGATTATTGGCCAAACAGCAAAGAGAACTTTGATTCCCTAATTGAGGTAGTTACTGAAAGAGTTGAAGATAAAGCGATTGGAATCATTCCCTATCGAAAACGTGCGGGACAGGAGTATGAGATTTGGCCATTCGTGTACGTAACAGAAACAGGAAGCCGATTCTTCGAACAAGCCTGCGGATCCGGTTCTCTGGCCCTCGGCATCTGTTTATCAATGAAAAATGGAGAACATGAATTGAATATTCATCAGCCGGGTGGAATCATATATGTAGAAACCGGTGACAAAAATTATATTTCGACAGATGTCAGATTTACATCTGAAGGTATAGTAAATCTTGATTTGTAAATAGTTTCTTATGATTATAAAAGCATTCTGCCACTCATGAAGGAGGGCAGAATGTTTTTTTACATTTAAACTTTATTCCGGTTTATCCGCAAGACGCTACACCAGCTCTAAAATTTCCTTAAAAAGATTTGAAACTTTTTCTGAAAAACTCCGTCTGTAGGGTGCTTAGATGTTCGGAGTGACTTTATTATGGTTTAATTGAGGAAATATGCCGGTATGGCGTGACAGAAAAATTGGGACCTGCCATGGCCATAGAAATGAGTGAGTAACGAATATGCATGAAATGGAGCAAGTGATGAATGAGCATACGCGCTATTTGGTGCGAATCGCTTATTTGTATGTGAAGAATTGGTCGACTGCCGAAGATATTGTGCAAGAGGTGTTTGTGACCTATTTTCAAAAGAGTGACCAGTTTCGCAAGGATGCATCTCTGAAAACGTATTTGACAAAAATGACGGCCAATCGGTCAAAGGATTATTTGCGTTCATGGAAGCATAAGAAAGATGTGCTTCTTGGCGCTGCTTTCTCTGCTACTAAAGGAGCGGAGGATGAATTGCTGGAACAGGAGCAGCTGATGTCTCTTCGGAAGCATCTTTTCCAGCTGCCGCTGAAGTACCGTGAGCCGTTGATTTTATATTATTACGACGAGCAGTCCATCGCAGAAATCGCAAGTTATTTGGAGCTCAATGAAAATACGGTGAAAACGAGATTGCGGAGAGCGAAACAGCAGCTGAAGGAGTTCTTTGAGGAAGAGGACGAGGAGGTGATGAACAATGAGTGATATGAAACGCAAATTGGATCGGATGATGGGGGACACCTCCGAGCAGGAAAGGCGCATCAAACAAGGTGTGCAAAATAGATTACGGCCGTCTGCCAGAAAGTCTTCGTGGAAGGTGGCGATGGTCTCCGTAGCGCTGCCGGCCGTCGCGCTGCTACTATTCTTTTCAATGAACCCTGCCAATCTGTTTTCTTCTGATCAGGGACCTGGAACGCCGTATGATCCGCTGGACGATTTGGCGCAGATCTCTGCTTTTCAAAAAAAGCAGCAACTATCCGCTGTCGATGTTGAGGAATTTGCCAAACTGCCGAATTTTGATGTAGTGGATGGCTTGTATTACGTGGATCCTGTACCTTTCAGCAGGAAAGGAAGTTCTGAAACGTTCCATACAGTTATCGAACGCAAAGCCGATATCTACGATCGTGCAGCCTACCAGGCGGGCGATGTGGTTCGGACAATGACCGATACGACAAGTCATTTGCCGACGTATAAAGATGTCTATTATGAAGTGATTGCGGTACCGGGAGACCGGGTTAAGTTGCAGGACGGAGTGCTGAAGATTAATGGCAAGCCTCTCGAATCCGAACTGATGGATCGTTACAAAGAGCAGAACGTGCGAATTGCAGGAGGGTATGATCAAGTGCTGAATGCAAGGGAGTATCTTCTCCTGAACCATTTCCCGGCGGATCGAACAGTTCAGGGAGCGACCATCACGCCTGTACATAAAATTTATGGACAAGTGGCCGGCATCGCAACAGAAGAGCGCACGACTTCGATTTATATGGATTATCTGGCAGATCGGCAGGATGGCGTCTACTCGCCGGAGCAATATTTTGATCTGTATTTGTATGATACACTGCTGGGTGACAAGAGATGGCCACAGCCTTCTGCATTTGCTGGCACAACCCGGTTAGGGGAATTATTTGTGGAGGCGTCTTATCGGAACGCGACGCAAGCTGGCGATCATATTGAAATCCGCTATCAGTATGGACGGGAAGGTGTCGCGGACCGAACGTTTTCTATGACGCAGGATCCAGGCTCTGGTCAGTGGATGATTGAACAATAGGAAAGGAACCGGAAAGGGGGTGGTTACCGTACTGGCTTCCGAGTGTCACGATCTTTTGTAAACCAGTTTGGCGCTGTCGAGTAGAACAAGCCGTCAACCAACCGCTCATGATATATGGCATGTCAACCTGGTTTGCAACGTTTACTAGTGTGATTCGTAACACGATATGCAGCATTTCATTAGGGAAAGCTGCTCATGGGAGTTGTGTTACGATAATCCGTAGGAAGCCAAGCAGTCTGCCTTGCAAGGAAAATTGTAATAGTTGTATGTCCGTCAAGACATTGGATACTTGAGAACCTCATACCACGGTTTTAAGATAGTCCGCCGGCTTTGTTCATGATTCATGGAACAAGCCGGCGGAATTTTTTGTTTGGTTCGGACGGTTAGAAGAAGCAGCCGTACTAATGAAACAAGAGCATTCCGGGGGATCTAAAGCACCTCAAAGACCCGAACCATCCCACGCGAATTCTTTCTTCTTTCAAATAACCCTTTCCGTGCATAAGAAGTGCCACCGCGCATAAGTCCCTTCTACCCGAGCATAAGGAGTTGCCACCCGCGCATAAGTCCTCTCCACCCGAGCATAAGGAGCTGCCACCCGCGCATAAGTCCTCTCCACCCGAGCATAAGGAGCTGCCACCCGCGCATAAGTCCCCTCCACCCGAGCATAAGGAGCTGTCACCCATGCCTACCCCTCCGTTTCCAAGCGTGTTCCAGCTCCATCCCTACCAGCTGACTGGTTTATTCCGTCTGCTGCCCCCTGCTCAAAAAAATTTAAAACGAACGAGCAACTCTTCATGAAATACACGGAATGTTTGCCTGCCCCTGAAATAACAGCTTTTTTGAGCTGCTGAGTGAACCATCAACAGGAGAAAAGAAGCACCTGAGCTACCATTTCCTCATACTTTCGATGTGATTTTTCCTCTCTTTGTCAGGATTTTCTATTGTAAAATATCGAAATTAAGATAAAATAATTTACTATGTTCAAGCAATGAATCATGTCGAAATGAAAACGGATTCATTCTTGAATACGGCATTTATTCTGATTATAGAAAGCGAAGTGTTTCAACATGTATGACATCTATGAGAGTTTTATTGGCAGTTTCAGTACGTGGTTGTATAGTTACATTCTCATTATCTTGTTAATTGGTGCAGGTTTGTATTTTACAATTCGTACAAAGTTTGTTCAGTTCCGTTTCTTTAAAGAGTCGATCAAGCTGGTCGCAGAGCCGAAAGAGGACAAAAACTCGATTTCCGCATTTGAGGCACTGATGGTATCCACTGCCTCCCGCGTTGGTGTCGGTAACATTGCAGGGGTTTCCACTGCGATTGTGTTAGGGGGCGCAGGCTCTGTATTTTGGATGTGGATGATCGCCATTATCGGAGGCGCATCGGCATTTATTGAAAGTACTTTGGCTCAAATCTACAAAGTGCGCGATAAGGACGGAGGCTCGTATGGTGGGCCGGCTTATTATATCCAAGCTGCACTGAAGAGCCGTTTCTTAGGCGTTGTCTTCGCAGTTGCCTTGATTTTGACGTATATGGGCGGTTTCAACATGGTTGCCGCTTTTAATATTTCTTCTGCATTTGAAGGTTTTGGCTTTTATAATTCTTCTACGCCATTGATTGTTGGTGCCATTTTGGCGGTTCTTACAGGTTTGAGTATTTTTAGAGGCGGCAAAACGCTGAGCAAGATTACGAGTATCCTCGTTCCTGTCATGGCGATTTCTTATATTGTCGTTGCATTGGTCATTGTAGTGACTCACTTGAACCTTGTGCCAAGCATGTTTGTCTCTATCTTTGAACAAGCATTTGATTTCAAATCCGCATTTGGCGGTTTTGCAGGTTCTGCTATTATGTACGGTATTAAACGCGGTCTTTATTCAAACGAAGCAGGGGTAGGTTCTGCTCCGAACGCTGCGGCATCTGCAAGTGTATCTCACCCGGCGAAACAAGGGCTTGTCCAAATGCTATCTGTTTTCATCGATACTTTGTTAATTTGTACAGCTACAGCTTTCATGCTTTTAAGCTCTGGGGTTACACCGACAGAGGAATTGAAAGGTGTGCCATTTGCGCAGGCGGCAGTTTCTACAACATTTGGTGATTTCGGTATTTGGTTCATTACTTTTGCGTTATTCTGTTTCGCATTTACATCGATTATCGGGAACTTCTTCTACGCGGAATCGAATCTTAAGTACCTGAACAAGAAGAATGTAGGGAAGACAGGGCTGATGATCTTCCGTTTAGCTGCTGTCGTTATTGTATTCTTCGGAGCACAGCTCGACTTCTCCATTGCATGGGATACAGCGGATGTATTGATGGGAATTATGGCTTTGATCAACATTCCAATCATCTTGGTTCTTGGACGCACGGCCTTCAAATGTTTGGATGATTATACGAAGCAGAAGAAGGAAGGCAAAAACCCGGTCTTCAAAGCGAAGTCGATCGGGCTTAAAGAGAAAACAGATTTCTGGAATTAAATTCGGATTAGAGGGTTTGTACCATGTATCCATTGGTTTGTGTGAATAAACAACATCTGCTTGAAAATGTCCGTGCAGTTACGGCACTTTGTGCAGAGAAACATATAGAAGTAACAGGTGTAACAAAAGTGTTTGGCGCTGATCCGGAAATCGCACGTGTTTATGTGGAAGGCGGCGTGAAGCGGCTTGGTGATTCTCGAATAGAGAACTTGAAGCAATTGCAAGGCGTAGAGGCAGAGAAATGGCTGATTCGTCCGCCGATGCTGTCGGAGGTCGAAGATCTGGTTGCCTTTGCGGATGCTTCACTAAATTCGGAGCTTGTTACCATTCAGGCGATTAGTGATGCCGCGCTGAAAAAGGGCACACAGCATCGCATTATTCTGATGGTGGACCTTGGTGATATTCGAGAAGGCTTTATTGACCATGATGAGCTCCTCGAAGTAGCAGCAGAGACCGAAAAAATGCCTGGCGTCCATCTGTACGGCATCGGTGTGAACCTGACTTGTTTTTCATTCGTCCAATCCGATGAAGAAAAGATGGAGACGCTTGCGAGAGTAGCGGCCGCCATTAGCGAACGGATCGGTAGAGAGTTGGAAGTGGTCAGCGGCGGGAATTCGGCTACGCTGGATCTCATGTTGCGAGATGGCATCCCGGCCCGCGTCAATAATTTACGGCTGGGCGAATCGCTCCTATTCGGTAAGGAACGGGCTAAGTATACGTATTTGCCTGGAACTCACCGAGACGTTTTCACTCTTCAATGTGAGATTGTTGAAGTAAAAGAGAAGCCTTCTATGCCATGGGGAGAAATTGGCGTTGATTCGTATGGAAATACGCCGTCTTTCATTGATAGAGGCATGAGGAAAAAAGCGATTTGCGCAATTGGTAAGCAAGACTTTGATGTGGAAACATCGACAGCCACTGATCCTGGACTTATTGTACTCGGAGCCAGCTCCGACCATCTGATGGTAGATGTGACGGACAGCGAAAAGGACTACCAGGTCGGGGATCTCATCGAGTTTCAATTAGGGTATTTTTCCACGATGCGAGCCTTTACTTCCAAGTATGTGACGAAGCAATATATAGGGTAAGCGGAAGACACCAGACGACAAGTGAGCGTCTGGTGTTTTTTTATGGTGGAATGCCTTACAATAACCTGCATGCAAAGTTCCAAGATAGTGGAACATTCCTGCGGGATTTTTGTATAATAGGAAGGCTGGCACTTGCCATGAACGTAATTGTGCAAGGACAAGTCAACTAGGAGAGGGTTTATTATGACAAACGATAATTTCTGGCTCGATTTACCGAAGCCGTTTTTTATATTGGCACCTATGGAAGATGTGACGGATGTGGTGTTTCGCCATGTCGTAAGTGAAGCGGCACGTCCAGATGTGTTTTTCACAGAGTTTACGAATACGGAGAGCTTTTGCCATCCGGAAGGGATTTTCAGTGTCCGCGGCCGTCTGACATTTACAGAAGATGAGCAGCCGATTGTAGCGCATATTTGGGGGGACAAGCCGGATCATTTTCGTGAGATGAGCATCGGGATGGCGGAAATGGGCTTTAAAGGTGTGGACATCAATATGGGCTGTCCGGTGCCGAACGTCGCTTCGAAAGGGAAGGGTAGCGGGTTAATCAATCATCCCGAGACGGCAGCCGCGATCATTCAGGCCGCGAAAGCAGGCGGATTACCAGTCAGCGTGAAAACGCGTCTGGGCTACACGGAAGTGGACGAATGGCGGGATTGGCTGACGCATGTCCTGAAGCAAGATATCGCCAATCTGTCCATCCATCTGCGCACGCGAAAAGAAATGAGTAATGTTGATGCACACTGGGAATTGATCCCGGAGATTAAAAAGCTGCGGGATGAGATTGCACCGCACACCATGTTGACGATCAATGGAGATATTCCGGACCGCGAGAAGGGCATGGAGCTCGCGTTGAAGTATGGCGTGGATGGCGTCATGATCGGGCGTGGTATTTTCAAAAACCCGTTCGCCTTTGAGGTGGAAAAGCGGGAGCATAGCCCTGAGGAATTGCTCGATCTCTTGCGGCTTCATCTTGACTTGTTTGATAAATACTCAGACGAACTAGAGCCGCGTCCATTCAAACCGCTACGCCGCTTTTTCAAGATTTATGTGAAGGGGTTCCGGGGAGCGAGCGAGCTGCGCCATCAATTAATGGATACGAGCTCGACGGATGAAGTGCGGGAGATGCTTGCGGAGTTTCAATCTAAAATTAATCTGACGGAATCAATAGAAGAATAATGGCAACAGGCACTCTCTGACGACAACTCAAGGAGTGCCTGTTGTTTGTTTTTCTCTTTGAAACTTTGCCGGACTTTATTCGTATCCAATACTAACGGTGGGGGGATGAGAAATGAGGAGAAAAGGTGCAAGGTCGACAGAAGAGGAGAATAACAAAAGGCAGCGAATTTCTTTTATTATCCTGATGATCACGATTGTTCTTACTTTTATAGCAGCTGGTCTTCTTACGGTGAATTGGTTTATTGTGAAAGATCTATATACCGGGTTTGTCATTAACTTCGTAGGAACGTCGTTTCTCATTGCGGCGGGCTTGGGGCTTTGCTCATTCTTCCTTTATCTTTACACTGTAATCGTCTTTAAAAATCCGCAGCGTCTCAAAAAGTCTTCTGTTGTTAAGTTTGTGATTGGCTGGATTATCACGATACTCGTTACGATAACCATCTTCCTGTTTGGGGCCAATGAAACAAAAAAGTCCATGCAGGATATAAAAGCTTATGCTAATGAAAAATGGATAGTAAAGGACTTGGCGGTGACGGATGTATATCGAGGATCTGCAACCTCTAAGATAACCCTTGTTGAAACGACCGAAGGTGAAATGGTTATTCATTGGGAGAGGTTTCTCATACAGCAGGGACAGACGTATCGTTTTACTTATTTGGATGCTACTAAAACAATCATTGACGTTGAAATGATTTCAAATTAAGTGATAGGCAACATATCTTTAGAAAAATGCCAGGCGCTCAATTAATGAGTGCCTGGCATCTTTTTATGTTAGATCTTCCCGATGAAGCGGAGCCGATCGACGTTCTCCTGATCGAATGAACCATCTAAAATCGCCTGGACATCCTTCAATGTTTCCTGTAGTGATACAGATTCCCCTTGTTTCTTCGTAAATTCCTCTGCTACGTAAAATGGCTGAGTCAAATACGCTTCAAGACGTTCGCCGCGTGTAAAGGTCATTACTTCTGAAGCTGGCAGTTTTTCCAACCCATTTACATTGACGAGTGAGCGTAATTCCCGGTAACGCCGAAGCAGTTTCTGTGCTCTTTGCTGGATAATGAAGTGGTTTTGGTCCATATGTGCACCTTCTAGCACAGACGAAGTGGAACTGATTGGATCTACTGCCGGATAGCAATGGCGTGCTGAAAGATCCGCATCGAACTGCCATAGCGTTTCAAGCGGTCCATACGGAAGATCTTCGTCCACTGCATTTCCTGTTAAGTCCAATAAGAAAGTTGTCACGGAGTCGATACCAATTTGCTGCAGCCGCTCTTGCATGTCGTAGATGTCTCCTGATACGACGTGGCTTCGATCTGCTGCGAATGCGATTTCTTTTTCGCTTCCTAGCGCAGCGATCTTCTCGTATGTTTCATCAATTGAATGAGTCACTAGCTCAGCGTTTCCTAGAACGTCAGCGAGCTCGGGATATTCCCCTTGCGGCATGAGCAGAATGGTCGAAACCCCTTGCGCTTTCAAACGATAAAAGATTTCACTCAGTACAACAAGCTGCCCCATGTTTTTTCGTGCGACTAATCCAACGGTGCCGCCTTTCGCAAGTGGTGCAAAAAGATCCAGCGTCTTGATTTTCGTTTCGATCATCTCGATTTTCTCCCCTCTGATAATCAATTCATCCAAACTGCAGCCCGCTAAATCCGCCAGGGCTACAAGCGTGCGCACTTCCGACTTGCCGACAGAGATTTTCCCCGTGCATAAATTCGATACTGTGGCTGGCCGCAACCCGACTGCTTTTGCGGCACTCGTCAAATTCGGCACCCGTCTTCTTAGCAATGAAACATTTAAACGTAAACTTTCATTTTCCAATTTATTCACCCCCTATTACTCTATATAGTAATAAAATTTACACTACAAAGCAAACTGTAATTACCTTATAGCGTAATTATTTTTACGTTATCATCTATTTTCGAATTAACGTAGTGTTTTATTGGCAACAAAAAGCCCCCAAACCATCAGTCTGGGGGCATTTTCCTTCGTATTCTTGACTCTCAATCATTTATTGAAATAAATTGATGGTCGTAATTATGATTGGCATTGCAAATACGTCAATGAGAAACGCGCCAACGATTGGAACCACAAGGTACGCTTTGCGCGAAGGTCCAAACCTTTCGGTAACGGCTGCCATATTAGCCATGGCATTCGGCGTCGCGCCAAGTCCGTGTCCCGTAAAGCCGGCTACCATAACAGCGGCGTCGTAATTTTTGCCAAGCAGGCGGAATAAAACAAAGATGCCGAACAAGACAATAAAGACAACTTGTACAAAGACGATGACGAGCAACGGAAGAGCAAGTCCAGCAACTTCCCAGAGCTTGATGCTCATAAGGGCCATGGAGAGGAAAATACCTAACGTAATGTCTCCGATCAAACCGACGCTCTTCATATGAATAGCCTTTGAATTGACCTTATCGACAATATTCCGCACGATGACGGCTACAAACATTGCGCCGACATAACCCGGAAGGACAAATCCGGTAGCAGAGGAGAACAGGTCACCTAAATACGTGCCAAGCGCCATACAGAAAGTAATCAGCAAGATTTGCGTGAAGAACGTGTTCGTTTGAATTTCTGCTTCATCTTTTTCAACAGAGAATTCTCCAGCCACGTCATCTGTTTCTGTTGGTTTCAAATTGTATTTAGAGATGAGAAATTTAACGACAGGCCCACCAATGAGTCCGCCGGCTACAAGCCCAAATGTCGCGGCCGCGACTCCGATAGAAAGAGCCGAATCGATACCGAGATCTTCTACTGTTTGGCCAAACGCAGTGGCAGCGCCATGTCCGCCTTCCATAGAAACAGCCCCTGCCATCATCCCGATGAGCGGGTGAATGTTAAAGAGAGAGGCCATGGAAACGCCGATTACGTTTTGCATGAGGGCCAAAAAGCCACAAGCGAGCCAGTAAATGATGAGGAGCTTCCCGCCCAGCTTAACGAGCTTGAAGCTTGCGCCAAGACCGACTGTCGTGAAGAACGTCAGCATGAAAAGGCTTTGCAGAGATGTATCTAATGAGAACGTAACGAGTCCAGTTGCTTTACAAACGGTAGCGAGAATGGCAAACAAGAGCCCTCCGACAACAGGAGCCGGTATGCAGAACTTCTGCAGCACGCCGACTTTATTGACCAATAAACGGCCTAATACAAGTAATGCGATCGCTAAGAAGATGGTCGTCACTTGGTTCAATTCAATTGTCATGTATTAATTCCTCCCTAAAAAGGCCATGATGGCTTCATTCACAAAATATGCGCCGAGTTTAACGGTACGGTTGTTTTCATCCACGAGCGGGTTGACTTCCGAAATATCGAATGAAAGCGTATTCTTTTTGGAGGTAACAGTACGAATGATGTTACGAACGACAAACGGATCCAGTCCGAATGGAGAAGGGGCACTGACGCCAGGGGCAAACGCGGCGTTTAATACGTCCGTGCACAATGTCAGCATGACGTAGTCGTGATCTGCTATAAATGACTCCAGTGTGCGAATGGTGTCTTCCATTGAGTTGTTCGTCATATCCTCTTCATGCACATACGTGACACCGAGCTGATCTGCTGTATCGAACAGTTCCTGCGTGTTGCCGTATCGCTGGATACCAAGCACTAAGTAATCGCTATTCTTATCATGCTCCAAAATTTGCTTAAACATCGTTCCGGATGAAGGCTGTTCTTCATAGGAACGCAAGTCGAAATGCGCATCGATATTAATGATACCGAGTTTCGCTTCGCTTCCAATGAACTTTCTAATTCCGAGATAGTGGCCGTACGCTGTTTCATGTCCACCGCCCAGAATAATCGGAATCGAACCGTTCGATAGCGCTTCTGCAATAGCATCGCCTAACTGGCCTTGTGCTTCTTCCAAACGTTCACCTTCACAAATCACGTTTCCAATGTCCGCTACGCTTTTATTTTCATTCATCCGCCAAGGCAATTTTGCAAGTTCAGCCCTCATGGCATTCGGTCCAGCAGCTGCACCTAAACGTCCTTTGTTTCGACGAACGCCTTCTTCGCATACAAAGCCGATGAGTGCACATTGTGAATCCGCTTTCTTTACACCTTCAAATTCAATGACTTGATGATAACGGAAACTTGCTCTATTCGAATCATGGTCTGTACGTCCTGTCCAGATCGTTTTATCCGCATTGCTTCGCATTGTATATTCACATCCCTTTCAAATGCTGAAAATTCCTTCTTGAGTCAATTATAAATGGAATACTTATAAATACTAATATGCAGTTTCTATGATACGATAGCTTAAAACTATAAATGGACAGGCGGAAAATCAAAATGGATTTGAAACAGTTAACGTATTTTGTCACAATCGTTGAGCAGAAAAGCTTTTCGAAAGCCGCCAGTGTACTTCATATATCCCAGCCATCTCTAAGTAATGCCATCAAAAATCTGGAAGAGGAGGTAGGATTTAAACTGCTGGAGCGCAATACACGGAATATTGGGCTAACAGAATCCGGCCAATTACTATACGAGAGAGCGCTTCACATTTTGCTCGACATGACTATTTTGGAAAAAGAAATGCAGGAAGCGCGTCTCGTTGGAAAAGGAGAGCTGCGATTAGGGATGATTGAGTCAGTGAAACATTGGATTCCAAAAGTTATCCGAAAGTATGAGGGGAAGTTTCCGGATATGAATCTGTTTCTGACAGAAGAGCTAAGTGGAGAAGATGTAAAACGTTCATTGCGGCAATATAAATCCCATGCGATTATTACCAATCAATTAATCGATGAGGATGATATTCAAACGGTGCCCTTATACAAAGAAAAACTCGTACTCGTCGTACATGAGGACCATCCATTGGCTAATAAGGATGCAGTTGAATTGAGTGACTTGCAGGAAGAACCGTTTATCATAACAAGTGAAGGGTTTCAAACAAGAGAGGATGTTTTGGAGACGTTTACGGCTAAGGGCATCTCTCCCTATATCAAATATGAAGTAGAACGTTTCGAAACAGCATTAAGTCTAATCCTCGAAAATCTTGGCGTCTCGCTCATTCCTGAAAATTACTTGGCGGATCGACTTAGCGCGCGGCTGGTCCATAAAGAAATCGTTTCGTCTTCTTTGGAACGCAAAGTCTATTTAACATACTTGAAGGATCGTTATATGGCACCGGCCATTGAGGCTTTCATTGAAGAAACCATTCTCTTCTTCAGATAATCCCGCGTATGTGATACCTGTAGGCAAACGACATGGTAATAATGCCCCTCTCCCTAGCATTTCAGTATGGTGAACCCATCCAAACTTCGCTATAATAGGTCAGTGCATCACTTCACAAAACTAGGCGAAGCCGTTGAATAGAGAATGATAGGGTTTAAAGGAGGCTGTAATTATGACTGTTACAATTGGAGAGACATTGGTCGCAGATGTCCACCGTCTGGATAAGAAGGGGAACGGACAGGCCGTACTTTGGCGGGAGAGCGAGCAGGGCAGCAATCCGAAAAAGCTGAAGCTGACGATTCCGCAGACTTTGCCGGGCGAAACGGTACAAGTAATTGTGGACCAGCCGGAAAAGAGAAGACGGAAGGCGTTGCCGGAGAAGATACTCAAGGCGAATCCCGAACGGGTGGAAGCGCCTTGTCCGCATTTCGAGCTTTGCGGGGGCTGTGTTTGGCAGCATTGGTCGTACGAAGGTCAGCTGAAGCATAAAACGGGACATGTTCAAGAGGCGCTGGAAAGCGTCGGTTTGGATCCGTCTCTCGTGCAGGACACGATTGGCATGGAGGAACCTTGGCATTATCGCAATAAAATGGAGTTCACTTTCTCGCCGGAAGGGGATCTCGGCCTTCATGAGCAAGGAAATTTCCGCAAAATCATTCCGCTTGAAACTTGCCTGATTGCAGGCCGGAATATGGTGGACGCTACGATGGAAGTAAGCAAATGGGTGAAAGAGCATCAGCTGAATGGTTACAACAAAGACACACACCAGGGACTGCTTCGTCATTTAATGGTCCGCGAGTCATTCGCGACAGGCGAGGTCATGCTGGCATTGTTTGCAACAGAATCGCCAGAGGGAGATCTCGCAAAGGCAGCAGAGGATTTGATTGCTAGAATTACGGCAAACTATCCGAACGTGAAAAGCCTGCTGTGGCTCGTCAACACGGATTGGGCGGATCGTACGCAGTCGGAAGAAACGTTCGTTTTAGCGGGACGGGACTTCATTTACGACGAACTTGGCGGCTATCGCTACCGTCTCTGGTTCGATACTTTCTTCCAAACAAATCCGGTACAAGCGCAAAAGCTCGTGGATTTGGCACTCGAGATGGGCAAGCCGGAGAAGGAAGAAAAGATGATCGACCTGTTTTGCGGAGTCGGAACATTCTCCCTGCCATTTGCTGCGCGCGTCAAGGAGCTCGCCGGCATTGAAATCGTGGAGACCTCGATTGAATCCGCAAAACGGAATGCACTCGATAACGATTTGCACAACACGACTTTCCTCGCTCGCGACGCACGCCGGGGCATCGACGAAGTGCACGAAAGCTGGGGCCTTGCGGATCTCTTGCTCATCGACCCGCCGCGCAGCGGAGCCGGCGGCAAAGTAATGCGCAGAATTGGACGTGCCCAACCGAAACGGATTGTGTATGTATCATGCAACCCGGATACATTCGCAACAGACGTTGCCGAATTACTGCCGTTTGGCTATACGCTGGAGACTGTGCAGCCTGTGGATTTATTCCCGCATACGGTGCATGTGGAGTGTGTGGCTTTGCTAGTTTTACAAGAAGGTTGAGTGGATTATAATCGCTCAACCATGGCAAACTTATATTAAATCTTGATGCTTTTATCTTCGTTGACTTCAATCTTTTCAACGAAGCGTAAAAGAGTCTCTGTAGTCAAAGTTTCGAAAGCCACTGCTTTTTAAATTGTTCTTTGATGGAGAAAAGTTTACTCGCTGAGTAGCTTTCCTCCATCTTTTTTTGAAGTTGGCTTTTCTCGACTTCTAAATGTAGCAACTTGTCTTCAATTTTTGCTATTGACTTCGCATAGTTATTCGTATACTGTACGATGCACTATTTAAATTGTTAGCTTTATAATCCGAGTCTGGCACCTACTTCTGCATACTCTATATCTTTTCTTTCTGCATTCCAATTACCGAATGTTTGTCCGTCCCATATCGCTCCTGTTTCAACGAAACCGACAGACGCATACAACTTCCGGGCGGCTTCGTTTACCATCCAATATGATGTTGAAACTGCATCGGCTTTTCCTTGTGGAAACGACTTTATGTAATCAATAACTTTCATCATTGCTTGTTTGCCAAATCCTTTGCCTTGATGATTTTTATCAATCATAAAGCGATTAAGTCCATAAGTAGATTTATCTCCATATTTTTCACATAAAAATGCACTTTCCGCCAGTTCGAAAAATCCAATATCGACATATCCTATGACCTCATCATTGTTGCATATAGCGAAGATCATAGGAGGTTTTTCGTCGTTGAGTATCTTTACATAGGCTTTAGCCAAACAATATATGCTAGAATCCACATTTCCTTTCTGCTCGTCTGTTATGCTTAACTTCAACACTGCCTCAAAATTATCGTGGGTAATTTTTCTTAACTCAATCATTTTTCTTCCCTACTTCCGAAAAAATAAATTCGCTGCATCTGCCCGTAACGCCGTTCCCGTCCCCAAGGGCAAGAGCGTTCCCCGTCCTCCGTACCTTAACGACACCAGTATAGTATAAAAACCCAAATGTTTCCACGATATGATGATATAATCATACTGGTTGGTACAGGACTTCGTATTCAGGCACCATTTGAAATTGAAGAACAGAATGTATAAATAAATTGGCGTTACTAGTATCGCACTAAAAAAAGCAGGAGCATCCGAGAATTGCTGGTGAATTCTCCGGATTACCTTCTGCTTTTTTAATTACTTCGGCATAGAGTCATTTATCATCAAAGTCCAAGAAACGGCTCACTGTCTTTACATATTCACTCTTCGGATACTTCTTATATAAATCGCTTGACAATCGAATCGGGTCACCGAAAAAGTACCGTTCGTATTGGGTTTGTCTTGTTCCGAATGAGCTCATCGTCAGATCCCACGCTAATCGAAAGATTTTAACCCGTTCCTCTGCGGTCTTCGTGGCTCCTTGAAGATATAAATCGAGGTCACTTCGTATGGCCGAATGAAAGGCGTTTTCGGTTGGCAGGTTAATCATTCCACTTGCACCGATCAGCTGGATAATTTCGGTGAATCGAGGATAGATTTTAGGGAAGATGGTTCCCGCGACTTGAAGCGGGAAAATTTCAGGGCGCATATACCCCCATTCATCTACCGCTGCATTGTTTTCCGACTTCTCGAGCAAGGCTCTCATGGTTTCGAGGCCCGTGATGATTTCGGACATCTTTTCTTGGATATGCGGATACTCGCTAATTTTGATTATTTGGATCAAATGTTCAGCAATCCCTAGGATGAACTCTGTTTTTACAATCTGGCGAGTGACAACCTGGTGCTTGGCAAAAGGATGGAACGAGCTTTGAGTGGGAAACTCTTCAGCTGCTATGGCATTGTTGTAATAAAATACTCTATTCCACGGCACTAAGACATGATCAAAGACAACTATGGAATCCATCTCCTCAAACCGCGAGCTTAACGGGTGATCAAAGGCAGATGTACCACCTAGGAAGCTGTCCCTGCAAATGAACTTAAGACCTTTCGTATTGGAAGGGATTGAAAAAGCGAACGCTTCGTCTTCATTGAATAGAAACTTCCCAACGCTGAATACTAATACCTCATCTGTTAATCCGCCTTGTGTCGCTAGCAGGCGAGCCCCTTTAATAATGAGTCCTTTTTCATTTTTCTCAATTACTTTTGCAGCGATGGGCTCATCGGTATTTTCCATATAAATCGCTGAACGATTCACTTGGGGAGAAATGAAGGTGTGAGTAAAGGATAAGTCATTTTCCCGGGCCATTTCATAGAATGCTTGCAGGTGATTTGGGAAACAGTAGTCTTTATTAATAAAAAAAGAAGCTGAGGAAGCAAAGCTCATTAGCACCGTGTTTAAATAGTCTGGAGTTCTCCCCATAATCCCGCCTGAATACCGAGCCCAACGTTCCATCATTTTTCTTCGTTTGAGCAGGTCCTCTTTCGTCTTTGGCTGCAAATAGGAAAGGCCGATGCGTTCTCCGGATTCCGGTGAAATAAAAGTCATTTCATCAATAAATCTCGGGTCAAGCTGCATATCATAAAGAGCCGCTTTTGACTGAATCAGTCCCTTGAAAGCAGGATGTTCAGAGACCAGCCCCTCCACTTTTTTACCGTCATACCAAATCTCATTATGTAGCTGATTTAATCGGTTTATATAATCTTTCCCGTTGATCGCTCCCATATTTCACTCCCCAATTTTAAACAAGCGCTCAATCTTTGATAAAATTAATCTATGTATACAGAGCTTGGACATATACCTTTTTCACAAAGCATGGGATCCTGATATAGGAGTCCCGCTTCATTTCCGGTCCACTTATACGTAGCTGGACGAAGAGTAGAATCCATGCTTTATTGACAGACAAATAGAACTTTTTATTTCACCGTAATTTCCAGTAGTAAAGGACCATGCTTTTCTGCTACACTATAAAAAAATACTTTAAGCCGGTCCTGTGAGGCCGAAAAGAGTAGCTGAATAGCCGTGTTGATTTGAATTCGGGATGGTGGATAGAAGATCGTCTGCTGAGTTCAAATATCGATATCTTGTTTATTCATGCCCTTTTGTCCTTGCAGACGGAAGGGTATTTTATTTTGCCTGAACCTAAAGGCAGCTCTTTTTAAACCGGTTCTGTGAGGCCGGTAAGGGGAATTGGATCAATCCATTCTTTCAAAAAGAGGCGCAGTACATCTTGAGGACACTGGAGGAATACGGAATGGATTATCGTAAGAAGACGGTAGTGGCGTCGGTTACAGGTTTGACACTGGAAGGCATGGATATTATGTTTATCTCGTTTGCCATGTCGTTGATCATTGCAGAATTTCACATCGACCTTGCAACAGGCGGGTTGATTTCATCTATTACGAATATAGGCATGCTTCTTGGTGGTATTGTGTTTGGGATATTGGCGGATAAGTATGGCCGCGTTAAAGTGTTTACGTACACGATTATTTTGTTTGCGGTCGGGACAGCTTTGACGGGACTTGCGACAAGTATTGAGCAAGTGTATGTGTTCCGGTTTATTGCCGGTATCGGTGCTGGTGGTGAGTATGGAATCGGGATGGCGCTTGTAGCAGAGGCGTGGCCGAAGAATAAGCAAGGCCGTGCTTCCTCTTATGTTAGTGTTGGTGCACAATACGGTGTTATTTTGGCAGCGTTGCTTAGCGCAATCATCTTGCCGACTCTTGGATGGAGAGCGCTGTTCTTTGTTGGTGTATTGCCTGTCATCTTCGCGTTTATCGTCCGCAAGAATTTGGACGAATCGCCAGAGTGGCTTGCTGCACAGAAAATGAAAAAGACTGCTAAAGCGGATAAAGGCAAGCTGCTTCAGTTGTTTGAAAATCCAAGAACGACATGTACAACATTGGCGTTGGTCCTCATGGCGACGGTTCAAATTGCAGGCTACAACGGCTTGATGATTTGGCTGCCATCGATGTTGCAGAAATCACAAGGCCTATCGGTTTCGGGTTCCGCGCTTTGGACAATCAGTACAGCAGTCGGCATGATTATCGGGATGCTGACGTTTGGCCGGATCATGGACCGGTTTGGAGCGAAGCGTGCGTATGGCCTGTTCTTACTTGCTTCTGCTTGTGCGGTGTTTCTGTATGCCAGTGCGACAGGTGCTGTCATGGTGCTCGTAGGCGGAGCCATTGTCGGTTTCTTCTCAAACGGAATGTTCGCAGGGTACGGCGCGTTGATCGGCAGCTTGTATCCGGTGGAAATCCGGAGCACAGCGACGAATACGATCTTCAACATCGGACGGGCAGTCGGCGGATTTTCCCCGATCCTGGTCGGCTATATTTTGCAAAGCTACGATATGAAAGTGGCAATGCTTTACCTAGCAGGCTTGTATTGCATCTCCTTCGTAGTCATGCTGACGGTGAAGAGAGCAAATGCGCAGAAGGTTACTGAAGCGGTTGCTTAACAAATAAAAATGCCAGGCACTCAATAGGTTTGAGTGCCTGGCATTTTTTTATTTCAGTTCATAGGTAAGGATTCTCCGCGTAGGGACCGATCGTCGACATTCTCGTCAGCTGTTTGGCCATATAGGCGGGGGTGTACGGCATATCATTTCTCAGCCACCACATGATGACACCCAAATAGGCGGTTGTAATATACGCAATTGAAATTTCGAGGGGCACTGTAAACTCCGTTCCGTCCTCAATCATATACTGCGAACCTCTTCTGACTAGTATTTCGATAATGTCTTTGACGGACTCGGTAAAGTAGGGCGCTTTTTCATTGATGAGCATCACTTTGTAAAACCGTTGCCTTTCCATCAATTTATTGAATAACCGAACAAAGATCGGATGTGGATTTTCGCTGTCGTATTTGAATTCAATTTCATTGACTTGAACACAAACCCGTAATTTATCCAGCGCATCCTCAAGCATTTGTTCCAGCAGTTCATCCTTATCGTAGTAATGCAAGTAGAAAGTGGCCCGATTCAAAGTGGATCGTTCGGAGATTTCCCGAACAGTGATCTTTTTGTACTCCTTTTCTTCCATCAGCTCCAGTAGTGCCTCTTCAAACATCGCTTTTGTTCTTTGGATCCTTGGGTCAATTTTAGTAGACAATTCACATCCCCCTGTCGATTTGTACGTTGTTTTTTGACATTCTCTCTATGTTTGTCTATAACTCACCATTTATCTGAAAAATGTTTATTGTGTTACTTATTATCTTATCTATAATTATACAAGACAACGCCATGTCAATAAATACAATTTATTCATGGTCATGTAAGCGTTTTCTAAAATGGGAAGGGGAGGAATCGAGTTGATCTTAAAAAATGAGATGAAATGGGATGTGGAAACAGATGTCGTTGTAGTAGGCAGTGGAGGTGCGGCCTTAACTACAGCTATTCTTGCCCATGATCAAGGAGCGGAAGTCATCATTCTGGAAAAATCGGATCAAGTTGGTGGGACGACTGCATTTTCTGGGGGAATACCTTGGATTCCGAATAACCGCTATATGAAGGAATTAGGTTTGGAAGATTCGCATGATGAAGCCAAAACGTATATAACAAAACTGACGCACGGCAATGAGCCGAATGCGGAGTTAATTGATGTTTTCATTGAAAGCGGCGCGAAGATGATCGATTACTTGCATGAGCATACGCCTGTTAAATTTTCCGTCCCGAAAGGCTATGGTGATTATTACGCGGATCTGCCAGGGGGTAAGAAGGAAGGACGCTCGCTCGATCCTCTGCCATTTCCATTGAATGATTTGGGAGAGTGGTCAGAGAAAATTAGACGTAACCCAATTTTTCCTCCATTGACGCTGGAAGAGGGCGGAGCTGTGGATCCGGCAGATATTGATTTTACACTTGTCGCATCCCGGATGGAGAAGAACATTACCACAATGGGACGGGCCCTGGCTGGCAGTCTATTTAAAGCGGTGCTTGATCGGAAGATTGTCACGCTCACGTTAACTCCTGGAAAAGAACTTGTGATGAATGAGGAAGGGGCCGTCATCGGCGTCCGTGCAGAAAAAGAGGACGGAACCAATTTCTTTATCGGTGCGCGGAAAGGGGTCATGATCGCTTCTGGCGGGTTTGAATGGAACAAAGAGCTTGTCCGTTCTTTCTTAAAAGGAGCCATTACGCATCCGCATACACCAGCCTACAACGAGGGTGATGGTCTAATCATGGCGATGGAAGCGGGCGCTGCACTAGGCAACATGAGTGAAGCTTGGTGGTCTCCGGCGTTTGTAGATCCTACTGTGGAATATGAGGGCAGAGTTTACAATCAAATCGATTCGCAGGCGCGTACGATGGCGAATTCAATTATTGTGAATCAACACGGAAAGCGCTTTGTGAATGAAGGTTCGACTTATATGGATCTACCGAAGTCTTTTTACACATATGATCAAAATACGCAGTCACTTCCGAATCAATCCAATGTATATATGATTTTTGATCAACAATTGAAAGATCGCACATTAATCGTAACAATGGCACCAGGCGAAAAAGCGCCGGACTGGATTGCTCAAGCAGATAGCATACGGGAACTCGCTGGACAAATCGGGCTGGATCCGGATCAATTGGAAGCGACCGTCGAGCGATTTAATGAGCATGCGCGAAACCAGGAGGATCCTGACTTTAACCGAGGCTCGCTGCATTTTGAGAAATTTGCGACAGGATTCCAAGGTCCGGAAGCGATGCTTGGCCCGATTGAAAAGGGACCATTCTACGCACTGCCGATCTATCCAGGCTCCTTAGGCACAAATGGCGGACCTCGCATTAACGAACATGGGCAAGTGATGAGTCTGCGCGGAGAAGTCATTCCGGGACTGTACGCTGCTGGAAATGCGGCAATGGGCATTTTGGGCGGGGCGTATCCGGGAGCAGGCGGAACGATAGGACCTGCATTGACATTCGGCTACTTGGCCGGAAAGCATGTCGGCAACGTGACGGCCCGCGAAATTAGCGAATTGGAAGAAGTACTGCAACCGTAAAGGAGGAACTTGATATGCCAAGCGGAACTCATGTGATCAAACTAGATGTACCGATTGAAAAGGTGTGGAATTTCGTCAGTGATATGAATAGATGGGCACCACTCGTCCCCGGCTATATGGAACATGAAATCTTAAGTGACACACAGTCCACCTGGACATTTAAAGGTGACATCGGGATCATGCAAAAAACAGTCAAGCTGCAAATTGACATTACTGAATGGAAAGAGCCATCTCTCGTTACCTTCAACTTAACAGGAGTAAACGAAAACTTTGCAGGTGATGGATATTTTAAAGCAGAAGCCATTTCGGATTCCGAAACGGAGATGCACGGGAATTTGGACATCACGGCAAAAGGGGTAATGGGCCCGATGATCAATGCCATTTTGAAATCTTTTGTCCCGAAGACCGCTGAAGACCTGACAAAAGCTATTGCAGAGGAGATTACGAGCATTGAACTGAAAGGTGTTCAAGTGTAACCGACCTTGTGAACGAACTGAAAACTGCGTAGCAATAGCGGCCTTCCTATAATCCAGGAAGGCCGCTATTACGTTAACATCTTACATACTTCCGCTTAAAACCAAGCCTTCCTTTCTCCACATCTTTTTGTATACTCTCAGAGGGATTCAGAAGGCTAGGTTTTTTGTTTTCCCGTTTGATTTCTACAATACCGACTTCCTTTGCCGTTTCGAGTGCCTTTTCATGCATGGGTACATAAGAAATGCCAACTGTATAGAGAAAGTTATTCATAGATGATTTCGTCCGTTCAGGGGAATCGTGAATCGTATCTTTCACGATATCAAGCATCTTGGAAATTTTACTCTCCGAAAATTCATGGTCCTTCCGATTTCCTAACAGCCAGCAATAACAGCTCCAGCCTGCCGACATTCGGAGTTCATCGCCGCTTTCAATCCATCGGTCTGCAACCTCTTGTGCAATCGCCGATTCAGATAAAGTGACCGCTACGACATAGTCAGAAAGCATGTAGAAATACGCGCCGTCGATCCACCGATTATAATCCGATTCCGTCATGCCATTTGGGTCTGCGATAATGCCTGCGAAGTACATGGCATCATAGTTTCCGGTCGCATACAGTTCTTCAGCTAATGGCTGATTGATTTTAATTTTTTTGGCAATCGGTTTCATCGCCCCGGTAGCTACGCCGAAAACAGGCTCTTGCGCCCCGTTGGATAGATATATTTTTTTCGTCCGCTCCTTGCCGAGGGCCTCCATCTCCTGCATCACAGCTTCAAAGTCCAATGCCCACACTCCCTTTCTAACAGTTGCTCCCGATTATATACGTACTATTTTATCATTAAGAATGGCGAAATGGGTACACGTCAAGCATAATAGTGATACGTAATAAGAGAAGAAGGAGCATATCGAATGAAAAACAATTTATCAGCTGAAGAAATTGGAGAACTGCTTCAAACATTGCAAGCCCGTTTTGATGAAAACAAAGAGCGTCATGTGGAGATGGAGTGGGGTGCAGTCGAAGCGAGATTGAAAGCAAATCCAGAAAAGCTGGGGTCACTTTATGAAATGGAAAGAACCGGCGGGGAGCCGGATGTAGTAGGCCTGGACGCAGCATCAGGCGAAATCATTTTTTACGATTGTTCGAAAGAAAGCCCTGCGGGTCGCAGAAGCCTTTGTTATGACCGCGAAGCGTTGGAAGCACGGAAGAAAAATAAGCCCGAGAACAGTGCGATGGATCTGGCGGCTGCCATGGGCGTCGAAATTCTTACGGAAGAGGAATATCGGAAACTGCAGGAACTTGGGGCATTTGATTTGAAAACGTCAAGCTGGGTACAAACACCGCCGGCGATTCGGAAACTGGGCGGGGCGCTATTTTGTGATCGCCGCTACGATACGGTCTTCGTCTATCATAATGGCGCGGACTCCTATTATGCTGCAAGGGGCTTCCGCGGTTCATTGCGCGTGTAAATCAACTCATATGGTTTGGGGGAAATCATGAAACGGGCATTTATTGGGGGAGTCATTTTATTAATTAGCCTGGGATTGTTAAGTATTTTCGATTACAGATATGTGAGTGTCGCCTATATTTTAAAAGATGAGGGCTTCTCGAAAGAAGATATTGTACTGCAAGAAAAGTATTCTGTGCTGGAAGATGAAACTGGAACGCTTTTCATGTTGGCCAATTCAGACAGGATCGGACTCATTTATTCCAAATCAAACAAATGGGGTCTTCGGGAAAAAGGGGTTACCAGTTCAGTATCAGAACGGCCGGCCGCTGAACAGATCATTACAGTAGGATTTGCAAGACCAACAGAAGAGCTTGGCCGTTTTGAAAAACATAGCATCGTCGCTTATTATCTGGCGAATGATGAGAAGTTGGATATAGGCAGTCCAGCCGATTTCGATTTGACTGTTGAATATTTTTCGGTTAATAATCGAGTTTTATTAGTTGCACATGCAGTCAGTACAGATCGTGGAAGTTTAGGGTCTGAGGATGTACTGGAGTATTTAGAATCCTATGGAAGATAGGAAGCTCTTACTTTCATTGATTCAGGAGTGATCGGATGAACGACCTTACAAAGAAACAGCAACTGTGGAGCCGGGAAAAATACCGGGTCATGTTTCATAGCCAGAAGCATTATAACGAAATTAGAGAGGTATTGAAGCAAGGCAAGGACATAGAGCGGGTCGATCAACTCATTGAAGAAGCGGGAAAGATCGAACCGACAAAGGGCTCGGTCAGTAATGCGTATCAGCATATGTGGGGCTACTTTAAGAAAAATGCGACTGAGGAAGAGAGGGAGGCATACCGTTCGAAGCTGGATGCCTTCATGGACGATAAATTGGGCAGTGACGATTTGTTAGCATATTTGAAGCGGCTTGCTGTCAAATATGGTGTCGAATACTTGCTTAAAAGTACCATATTAAAAAGTGGAATAGGAGAATGAAAAAGTTATTATATTGTGGAGATAGTAGAAAATAGTTTAATTATTTTTATTAAAGATTAGTGTACAGGCCTCCAAATGCACAAAGGCTAGCGCTTTTTTTGCATGCAAAAAGTATAAGATGGAATGTAATATGACCTATGATTAAAAACATCAATAACTATCGACTTTGCTATTGCAAATAAGTATTGATACTTATTCGTGTGATTGATAATATGTACATAGTCATAGGAATGATGTTACAGCGATGACTAAATAGTGTTTTTTATCACTGCTTTTTGATGTAGTGACGGGTAGGATGTTTTATCAGGCGCTATGAGAAATTGCCTATCAAGTTAGAGGAAGGAGGATATAGAATGATTACGATGACAAATAATGCAGGATTGTCGAAAAGAGTGAAAGTAGGATTTAGTTGGACCACATTTTTCTTCGGCTTTTTGCCAGCTTTGTTCCGAGGAGACTTAAAATGGGCGATTATCATGTTTATAATTGCTAGTGTATTAGGTTCATTTACTTTTGGTATCGGGGCATGGGTTACTAGTTTGGTATTTTGTTTCATCTATAATAAAATTTATATTAAAGAACTCATCGAAAAAGGGTATTATCCCGCGGATGAACATTCACGTTCAGTATTAGTTACCAACCAAATTTTAGCAGCGTGAAGCAGTAATAAAATTACTATATGTTAAGATACTTAGCACATTTGTATTACTCGTAATTATATTTATTTTTTTATTTATAAAAAGGCTGTGATGGAAACTTTAAATAGTTTTCTTACAGCCTTTTTCAATTAATTCTATCGTTCTTGTTATTGAAATGGGTATAAGATTTTCTTGTAATGTAAAAACACTTTCTTCTTCTGATTGGCATAGCTATTAGCAGCAGAAAAGTGCGCTGCCGATTTTTACACAATCCCCTGCAATGATGACGCCTGTCCGATTTCTCCCTACCGTTACCATATCTACTTCATCAAGTGATCCAACCATTCAATAGGCTTTTATATTAATGTTGCATGCTGTTGCGTAATCCTCCAAACTTCTGGATACCTGCGGCTTTTTAAGATGTCCCTATGGTACACTTAGATAAATTTGAGAGATAACAAAAATAATAGAAAGGAAGACAAACTATGAAAGAGACCAACATCATCTCTCTAACACCAATTACTGATTTGGCGGAAGAGATGCAATCGTATATGCCGGTCTCCATTTCCATCGGACCGAACGGTGAGCCATGTCTGTTATTGACGAAAGAACAGCCGCCGCTCCATCAAGGATTGTTTCCGCAGACGGTTACGGAAGAGGCATATGACTACAAAGTAGTAATCTTGCGAGAGACAGGTAAACAGGTTCTTCATCTGCCAAGCGAGCATTGGAATTATCATTTCGTACAACCGTTAGATCAAGAGCGAGCCCTGCTTGCGGGGGCACGGTCGGAATATCACAGCGCAGATCATATCGAAGAGAATGCTCGCGTGTTTACGATGGAAGGTGAGTGTCTCCGATCGTTTTGCTTGGGCGACGGAATTGAAGATTTGTATGTAGCGCCGGACAATTCCATTTGGACGAGTTATTTTGATGAAGGGGTATATGGGAATTTTGGCTGGGAGACTCCGATTGGCCGGCATGGATTAATTCGCTGGGATGATAAGGGGAGACAGCTGGAGCACCATGATTCCTCAGGCGATCATCATATCAGTGATTGCTATGCGATGAATGTCGTGTCTGATGAGGAAGTTTGGTTTTATTATTATATGGACTTTGAACTAGGTGTTCGCAAGGCGGGGCAGACCGTCTATTATAAGCCGGATGTGAAGGGGGCCAGCCGCTTTGCCGTGCATGGGGATAAGCTGATCATGAATGGCGGCTATGGCGACCAAGAACAATTTTTTGAATTGGAGCGGGACGGCTCGCGATATGTGACGAAACGGCTTATCCAGTTCCGCAAGCCGGACGGGTCACTGCTTCGTCCGCAAGCTACGAGCAATCGTGGCAGACAGCTTTTATTTTTGGACGGCACGGAATTATATCGGTATGAGGTAGTGGACTAAACCACTGGCATAAGTCAGAGAGAGAACAGAGAGGGGTGTTGGATTGTGAATCAAACCGAAATGCTTGATTTATTTGATAAGGAACTTCGAAAGAATTTACGATCGCCAGGCAGTCGCCGGGAGGAAACAGAACATGTCGTTCGACATGTATCGCTGAATGGGGAAAGGGGCTTGATCATTTCTTCCAACGTGAATGAAGAGAATGCCGAGCGGGTCATTCGGGAGGAAATGAACTATTTCCGGCAACTGGGTGTTGGGTTCGAGTGGAAAGTGTACAGCTATGACAAACCTGAGAACTTGGTTGAGTTATTGGAACAAGAGAACTTTGCCGTTGAGCCGCGGGAAGCGCTGATGGTGATGGAAATCAAAGAGAATCATCCTTTTGTCACTTGGGGCGAATCGGAGCATCTCAGGGAAATCGTAGATGAAAAGGGCATTCGCGAGATGATTGCATTAATCGATTTCATTTGGGATGACTCGCATGAAGAGCTCGGGAATCGTCTTTGGCGGGACAAACAGAATGATCCAGAGTCGCTGTATATATACGGAATTTACAACGGAGATCGGCTCGTCAGTGCAGCTTGGATGTATTTCGAGGACAACTCGTCTTTTGCAAGTCTGTGGGGCGGGTCCACACTCCCCGACTATAGGGGAAGAGGCTATTATACTGAGTTGCTGGCTGTACGTGCTAAAAAGGCATTCGAGAGGGGCTATTCATTCCTCACGGTGGATGCGAGGCCGACGAGCCAGCCAATATTAGAGAAACACGGCTTTTCGCGCTTGACGTATTGCTACGGCTGCCAATCACCTGAGTTGGAATGAAAGTTCCTTTCGGAAGAAGGATGGGGGATCAGGGATGGAATTAGTTATTATTCGACATGGACAATCAGAAGCCGATTTACTCGGTGTACACGAAGGGCGAGCCGATTTTCCTTTAACAGAATTGGGGAGGAAACAAGCCGGAAAGATGGCTGTCTATCTTGCGGAAAATCTTCCGCCAGATTTGATTCTCGCCAGTCCTATGAAAAGGGCTAGCGCCACAGCCCGGGTCTTGCAGAAAACGATTGGATGCGAAATTCAATATTATGATGAACTCAAGGAATATAACAATGGCGTGTTGGCGGGATTATCGAAAAAGGAAGCGGCCATTACGCATCCCTTGCCTAAAGGGGGAAGGCCCGCCCACATCCCTATTCAAGACGGGGAATCAGAATTGGAATTTCGCTATCGTGCGGAATGGATGCTTCATCATGTTTTATACGAATATCGGGATGTCCGGCGGATCGCCATCGTGTCTCATGGGGGACTCATTTCCAATCTAATCAAAGCGTTCCTCCATCAACCGAATGGCAAGTTCGCATTTTCCACGGGCGATACTGGAATTCATTTGCTCGAGCAGCAAGAAGATATGCGCTTTGTCCGGTTTCTGAATCGGCAAGATCATTTGTTATAACTCCATAACCCAAAAGGGCACATACGAAAAGCGTATGTGCCCTTCAGAGCGTAGACAAAAGCATATTAATTTGTTGTCGCGTATAAAAATAATATACAACCGTTACTCACATTAGAATCCTAGAAAAGTTGATTTCCGCTTCTGGCGGTCGCTTTCCGGGGGGCGGGCGGTGAGCCTCCTCGTCCGCTTCGCTCCCTGTGGGGTCTCACCTGTCCCGCTCATCCCCCAGGAGTCGCCGCCTTCCGCTTCAATCAACGGATGTTCTGCTAACAAGGTATGTTGTTATTAATAATTAAAATGGAAGACCTTGTATATAGGAAGTTGAAAGAATCTTCATGTATTTACTCAACCATAAAGAAATTTTATCAAAGGCAGGGAGCGCAACGTAGACTCCTATGGGAATAGCTTGAGCTGAAGACCCCACAGGAACGGAGTGACGAGGAGGCTGAAGACCCCACAGGAACGGAGTGACGAGGAGGCTGAAGCCAAGCCCATGGAAAGCGAAGTTGCGCTCCCTGCCGGTTGGTTTATGCATTTCTATTCATCTCAAAGTGACTTTGTCTACAGTCTGAAGGGCACATACGAAAAGCGTATGTGCCCTTGCAGTAGATCCTTAAAAATAAATGGTCGATGAATCATGGATGGTTATCCATTTTACCATCTCTAAATTGAATGAATGGATCTTCCCCGCTAATTTGTAGTTTTCCTTCATGATAAAAGGCGGTCTCGTTATAATCAAATGTACTGCCATTATGCTCGATTGTAATAAAGATATCATGCCAGAAAGAATGTCCATCTTCATATTCAATATCATTTATTTTAAAATCTACTAGTCTATAGTTTTCTTTTTCCAAGTTCTTTGTTTTATCTAGAAAGACGGACTTCGCTTTTTTACTGGACATTGAAGTTTTTCCTTCTGAAACATCTTTGTCAAACAAATATAGCTGCTTATAAGCTTCTTCATAATCTTGGTCTTTAAGAGCTTTGTAATATTTATTGATACTGTTTTTAGCTTGTTGTTCAAGAAGATTATTGCAACCGGCCAAAATTAAAACTACAGATACTAACAAAAGTATTTTCTTCCTCATAAGCCCTCCTGATTTTAATTTCCTTTATTATACATCTTTTGAAGGCAGAAAAATATATTAATTATGTTTATCGGATAACTTTCCGCCTGACCGCATAAAGTGAAGTGGAGAATCATGTACCAAACTGGGGGAATCAGATGAAGAGAATCTTCTATGGGCTTCTGCTTTTCGGAGTCTGTTTGCTGGGGGCTTGTTCATATGACAGTGAGAAGGCGCTCAAAAACGGGGACGTTATTAATATGCATGGGCCGATCTACAATTTTGTTCACTTTGAGGAGTTCATGGAGCGGGTTGAAGCGGAGGATTCTGCCTTCGTGCGGATTTCGAATTTTACCCTTGAGGGCAACCCGATTTTGTACAATGTGACATTTGATGGAGCGGAGTTTGATTTGGAGATTGATCGATCGAGGGATAAGGAACGGGGGGACAAGCCGGCCAAGGAGAGCTTGTCTTGTACGGAGCTGACGCGTGAGGAAGGACAGCAATTGTTTATGTATTCACTGCAAGGCTGCGATTCAGACTCCAGCTTTACCTTGCTGAACATCTTGAAAGAGCAAGAGATGGACCATGAGCATTAGGTGTTTCAAACATTAAAGCGGATGTCGTTCATGACGGCATCCGCTTTTTTGCATGCACTGGATTTAGTACAGTCAAAAAATGGTCCGGTTCGCTGACTGTACTGCCAAGGTGAAGGTTTGTGTAAAATGTGATTAGGAAACGTGCTTATTTCGGAAAGCGAGGGAATCTTGATGATGAAGAGCCGGCAGATTGAGATGCTGCTCTATTTATTGAAAGTTAAAAAGACAACACATGAAGAGCTTGCCAAGAAGTTTGAAGTGAGCATCAAAACGATACAGCGGGATATTGATACTTTATCAGTGATGGGAATTCCGGTTACATGCAAAAAGGGGAATCAAGGGGGAATTCTGATTGACGAGAAATATAAGTTGTCCCGAACCCTTCTGACAAATGAGGATTTGCAGAGCATTGTGTTCGCTTTGTCACTGTATGACAGCGTTTCAAAGCGAAATCACGGGGAGGAAATCTTGAAAAAATTAGCCCTTATTTCGCCGGATATGATTTATCTGCTTGCCAAAGATGCCAACGAATATTTTGTTGTGGACCTGTTCAAGGAGAAACTTGATTTGAGCGGAATGGTATATGAGCATATTAATGCGTGTCTGGATGAGGAATATTTGCTGGACATAACTGTAGGATCCGAGCGAATGAAGGTTGCACCAATCAGCTACGTTTTGCGGGCAGATGGCTTGTATTTATATGCCTTTGCAGAAGAGTATGTATTGATCAAGGTCTCCGACATCCTTTATTCAAAAGTGACGGGAGAGGAATTCGAGCGAAATTTCCTCCAGTACGAAGAAAATCAAAACATTATTGTCAAATAAGACATAGAGTGTCCGGTTAGGGTCGCTATACTCTCTACGGAGGGATAGTGATGGAACAAAATCTGTATGAGCGTCAATCCGTAACGAGACTAATCTTTATGTTTTCGATTCCAGCAATTTTTTCATTGATCGTTGAGATGCTGACTGCAGTCGTCGATACTTCTTTTGCAGGGCATTTGGGCAATCAAAGCGAGAGCGCCCTGGCAGCTATGGGATTACTGTCACCTGTCCAAGTTGTTTTTGTCGCCTTGCAGACGCTTTTCGCTATTTCCACAGCCATTATGGTGTCGAACTACTTGGGGAGCGGGGATAGTAAACGCCTCCATACGTATTTTCAAACGGGATTCCTCATGACACTGATCGTTGGTATTGGATCGGCATTGGCAGCCTTTTTGTTGATGGATCCAATCTTGAATTTACTCGGAGCTGAGGGGGAAGTCCGCACTCTCGCTCAATCGTATTTCCGTATCTATCTGCTGAGTGTCGTATTTAGTTCGGTCGGTTATACACTGACGAGCGTCATTCGTGCATTTGGAAATCCGACAGCGGAAGCGGTCATAATTACTCTTTCTGTTTTAATTAACATAATCGGTAACACCATTTTTACGTTTGGCATGCATCTCGGAATGACCGGCATCGCGCTTGGGACATTGCTGAGCGAGCTGATTTGTGCTGTCATTTCAATGATGTACTTACAGAGAAAAGGCCAGTGGTTCCATGCGAAGCGCATCAAGTTGAAAGAGGGTCTCGCTGTATCTTTCTCTTTATTCAAGATCGGTTTTGCCCAAACGATCATACAAGTATTAGCCGGCGCTACAGCGTTTATTGTCAATCAACAGTTGATCAGCACAGGGGGAACCTCCCACGTCTCCATTTGGAACATCGCGAATAAATTATACATGCTCCTTTTGATGCCAATCATCGGCATTACGCAAGCTGTCCAAACCATCATTTCTTACTTTAACGGGAAAGGGGATGCGACGAAAAAGGCGGCCATTGTCAAGAAGACGATGGGATATTCGGTTGCCTATGGAGTGATAATCACGCTTGTCATCTATTGGCTGGGCCAACCGATGCTTCACATCTTCACTTCCGATGCAGAGGTGCTTTCTGCTGCCACGGCCGTTATCAAAGTGATCTTCGTGACGTTTCCTTTGCTTGGAATCACTTATACGATTATGACTTTATTTCAGGTGACAGGAAAGGAATGGCACGTGGTAATGCTTGGCATCACAAGACAAGTCATTGCGATGGTTCCGCTCGTTGTCATGCTGCCGTGGCTGTTTGGCACCTATAGTATCTGGAATGTCAGTCCCGCGTTCTCTATATTTTTCGCTATCCCACTGGCCGATGCAGCGACGTTATTTATTTCATTGATTTTGAGTCGGGGCGTCTGGAGCAGAAGGCTTTGAGGCGGAGAACCAGAGATCGTTTCTTCGCCCGTTCCATTCTTGCCACGGAAAAAAGATAGCAGTATGATAGAGGATGTAGCCCGGGAAGAGACAGGGTGAATCATCGGGAGGTGATGTGAAGATGGCAAGACAAATGGCATTGCCAGCTTCAACAAGGACTCATGCAAAGCCAGAAGATGAAAAGGCGATACTTTGCATGGGGCGAACGATAGGTTAATCGCTTGATGGGAGTTTCTCCATTTCTGAAAGGAAGGCTTTGCGCTTTGTTTAGAAACAATCAAAACAGAGGAGCTGACAGAAATGAAAAGAGAACCCTTTATTCGCAACGATCAATTCAATTTAATTAAACGGCAAGTACTCCACTTGGTAAACGGCCATGCAACGGTGAATGACCCACATGTAATCGACGCGATGGAATCCCTATCAATTGAAAAAGTGGTCGAATCGTTCTCCGTATTGACGGATGCGCAACGGGAGATGCTCAACGAAATGGTACAAGTTGCCGATAAAGAGACGGCCGAACAGTACCTATTGGAGTTGGAGAAATCTATCATTCCATTTCAGGAGCCTTCGGAGCAAAAGCTGAAAAAGCTTTTCCCGAAAGTGAAGAAGATGAAGCTGCCGAAGGAAAAATTGAACTTTCGACGAATGACATTTATTAGTTTTGACGATATCGGAACGAAAAAGAGATATATGGTTGTGCCGACTTCAAAAGGCCTGGTTGGACTGACAGGCACGTATGAAGAAACTAGGACCAAGCAAATTTGTTCCATATGCAACCGGCTCACACCTGTTTGTATGTTTATGACGAAAACAAAAGGCGAGAGCATCGGCACTTATACGAAAAAAGGAAATTACATTTGCCAAGACGCGGATGATTGCAACCAGCATGTATTGTCGCTGAAAAAAATCGAAACGTTTGTTGAGAATATAAAATAAGTAAGCTTGGAAGCCCCTTGCCACATGTTCATGTGTGGCGGGGGTTTTTTAGAAGGTTCGTAAGAGAACTTTTTCTACTGCAATCGATACTTTTAAGCCTATAAGTTTACTTGAAGCGAAATAGTGTGTGTGGTAGCCTAAAGTTTATCTTCCTAAGCCAATTTCCTATCTAGAAAAGGAGGCGTCTGTTTGAAATTGCTACTCATCGCCATCGGAATTCTCGTAGTACTTTTCGTCACCATGATTATCTTCATCACCAAGCGCTATCAAAAGGAACTGAGAAGTGCAGATTGGTATGATGAATTTCAATATGAATTCGAATCCGTTGATTGTCCTCATAAGAAGGCAATTAAACTATCGGACACAAATTGGAAATTTCATTTCACAATGCAGAAAGAGCAGAGTGCCACGGTCAAAGCAGGCCCGGCTTCTGTCACGGTCCATAAAACACGCTATCGCTTTTATTGTGATGAATGCGGGCAAAAGCGCTGGTTTCGGCAAACCAACTCAGTTCGGGACCATAAAGGCTTGTTTCAATTGCGGCTTAAATATTTGCTGATGTTGGGCGCATCGATCATGCTGTTCTTCATGGTCTCCATGGGACTGATTTTTAATGTGTTTGTGAAATAAGATAATAGAAAAAAGCCCTTGGAACGCTTCACAGTGAAGTTTCCAAGGGCTTTTCGATGGTCAATCAACGATAGAGATTTTATGATCCGGAAGTTTTCCGGTTAGACAGGAATTTCTCAACAAATCCCTGTTGGATGTGTTGCTATTCAATTGTGTTGGTTGAACAATCTTACTTTTTCAATGAACCAAATAGTGAGCTGTATGCAGAAACAACTTGCTGGTAATATCCAACTAACTTGTCCCATACCGTTGTTTGGACAGCTTCTGTGCTTGGAACTTCAACTGCATCTTCTGTATTCACAGGTGTTTCCGTCACGCTGTCATCAGCAGTAGCTTCGTCGTTAGCTGGAGTTTCAGCGGCGTTTTCGTCAGCAGCTGGTTCCTCAGCAGTAGCTTCGTCTTTAGCTGGAGTTTCAGCAGCGTTTTCATCAGCAGTTGGTTCCTCATCAGCAGCTTCGTCGTTAGCTGGAGTTTCAGCAGCGTTATCATCAGCAGTTGGTTCCTCAGCAGCAGCTTCGTCGTTAGCTGGAGTTTCAGCAACAACTTCATCAACAGCTGGCTTTTCATCTGTGTTTTCCTCAACATCCGGCTTTTCAATAACGATTTCATCGTCTGCCGGTGTCTCAACTACACTGTCCTCAGCAGCTGGTTTGTCATCCGCCGCTTCATCGCCAACTGGCGTTTCCGTATCGGCGTCGTCAGCCGGGACTTTCTCATCCTCGCCTTTCGGCACTTCGATACCTAAATGGTCTTGGATGAGTAGGTTATAATAATCAATTAAACTTACATAATTTTGTAAGATGGTTCTATATTCATTGACATGCTCGTCTGATATAATAGAGTTGGTTGATGAGTCAGTTGTCGAAGTATCTTCATTGATATTTTCGTCAGCTGGCTTTTCTGTTTGATCCACAGCTTCTTCAGCCGCAGGCGTATCGGCAGTTACTTCATCGTCTGCTGGTGTTTCCGCAGCTTCTTCATCATCCGCAGGCGTATCGGCAGTTACTTCATCGTCTGCTGGTGTTTCCGCAGCTTCTTCATCATCCGCAGGCGTATCGGCAGTTACTTCATCGTCTGCTGGTGTTTCCGCAGCTTCTTCATCATCCGCAGGCGTATCGGCAGTCACATCTTCGTCCGCCGGTGTTTCCACAGCTTCTTCTTCATCTGCAGGCGTGTCAGCAGTTACTTCATCGTCTGCCGGAGTTTCCGCATCTTCTTCTTCATCCGCAGGCGTATCGGCAGTTACTTCATCGTCAGCTGGAGTGTCTGTAGCTTCTTCATCATCTACAGGCGTATCAGCAGTTACTTCATCGTCTGCCGGAGTTTCCGCAGTTTCTTCATCATCCGCAGGCGTATCGGCAGTTACTTCATCGTCTGCTGGAGTGTCTGTAGCTTCTTCATCATCAGCAGGCGTATCAGCAGTTACTTCATCGTCTGCCGGAGTTTCCACAGCTTCTTCTTCATCTACAGGAGTATCTGTCGTTACATCCTCATCACTTGGTGTATTCGTAGCTTCTTCATCATCTGCCGGTTGATCCGGTTCCTCTTCGTCTGGCGTTGCAGCTACAAGGTTCTTGTTAGCGATGGTGCGCATGAATTTACCTTTTTCAGGGGAGCCTGGAATGCTGGTCGCATAATGGGATACTTCCGCTCCATGATTCTTAAACTCCTGGTCCTGTTTTTCAGCCGCAAAAGCTGAGCCGCCTGCACCGAAAATGGCTGCAGTTAGCATGGAAGTGGACATGACAAATGGCAAGATCTTTTTTGTGCGTTTTTCTGTTGGGTTCGTTTCTTTAACCAAGAATAATCAAACTCCTTTTTCACATTTTTTTGATCTGGACGATTACATCAAATGAACAGCTCGGAATCAGTATGTCGGTATATCTATCTGCCTCCTTCGACTGCAAGCTGAGAATCTGGGGTCATGTTCGGCTAACCAACTTGCGCAGCAGTGCCCCGTCTGCTTGTACATAACGATACCAAATGAAAATGACAGTGGTGTAACAACCAATTAACAAGTAACGGAGGAAATATTAACCGTTGTAATACAATCTTCAGACAGAAAAAGGATGGGATCTAATCTATTGGATGGTGTAATGCCAATTTATTCCTCACTATTATTGTAGGTCATGAAGGCCTCGCATTACTTTTTGATGGCAGGAGGAAGTGGTCAGAATGATCTAGCAGTTTGTATTACAATGTATTACAATCTGAAGGCAAAAAAATAATCCATCCTCGAGAAGGTACTCGAATTGGATGGATATGTGATCGCTAGATAGCAGGGCTGAACGCCAGAATATCGGGACGAACGCCAGAACCCTGGTCTGAACGCCAGAATATCGGAACGAACGCCAGAATATCGGGACGAACGCCAGAACCCTGGTCTGAACGCCAGAATATCGGGACGAACGCCAGAAACCTGATCTGAACGCCAATAACTCAGGCTGAACGCCAATAACTCAGGCTGAACGCCAATACCTCGAGCTGAACGCCAATACCTCGAGCTGAACGCCAATACCTCGAGCTGAACGCCAATACCTCGAGCTGAACGCCAATAACTCAAGTTGAACGCCAATAACTTAGGCTGAACGCCAATAACCCGAGCTGAACGCCAATAACTCGAGCCGAACGCCAATAACTCCGGCCGAACACCAATACCTCAAGCTGAACGCCAATAAACAAAATAAAGCACTAGACCCCCGCGCACCCTCCAATTACTCCTGCTCTACGGCCTTCTTCTTCCGAAACAGATCATAGACGTTGATCCAGGCGGTAATCGGGATGACGAGGGCGATTCCGGTGCCGGCGCACAGGATGAGTGCTAGTTCTGAGCTGAATATTTTGGAGTTGATGATGTCACCGAAGGAGTAATGCAAGTCTTTAAACCAGATGAGTAGTGCCAAGTAGCCGCCGAAGAAGGCGAAAAATAATGTGTTGGTATCCGTGCCTAAAATATCCCGGCCGATATGGACGCCTGATGCAAAGAGCTCTTTTTTGCTGATAGCCGGGTTATTGCGAAACATTTCATGCATGGAGGAAGCGATGGAGATGGCCACATCCATGACTGCGCCAATGGTGCTCATGATGATGACGGATACGCCAATCTTTATGAAGTCGACGCCAATGTAAAGGGACAGTCCGCTGAGGGCTTCGGTCTCCTCTTCGCCGAACCCTTGGATCATTAGGGTTTCCGAGACGATGACAATGAAAAACAGCAAGATGCATATGGTGATCATCGTAGAGAGGAAGGCTGTCACTGTTTTCCGGTTCACTTCATTAATATAGAACAAATTGATGCATCCGATCAGAATACTTGCGATGAAGGTAATCAGAATTGGATTAACGGTCGGACTGAGCATGAAAAACATTGCAATGAAGAGCACGCCAAAGTTGAGGAATAGCGAGATGAATGAGCGCACGCCATTTTTCCCACCGATCAGTACCATCAATAACAATAGAATGGCTCCTAGCCAAGTGATTGTGTTCATACGCCGGCCTTCTTTCGTTTAATGAAAAATAGGGTGGTGTACAGGCCAATCGGAATGGTAAGAACAATGCCGATGCCGCCTGCTAATGCACGGGCAATCTCGAGCGAGAGATTCATCGACAGGGTGTAGCCGAGGGCTGAGGCATTCCGTAAAAACAAGATGAGCATTGGGATCGACCCGCTTATGTAGGCAAAGAACAAGATGTTTGTAATGGTTCCCATTATATCCCGTCCGATTTCCCGGCCCGACTTTTTAATAGCTTGGAAAGAGATGTCGGGGTTCCGTTCATACAGCGCGAACAGGGAGGACGACATTGTAATGGCCACATCCATAATGGCACCGAGAGAGCCGATAAAGAGGCCGCCCATAAACACGATCTTATAAGGTCGCGTCACAAATTGCATTTCCTCGTAACGCAAGCCATTGCCTGATGTGAGCCAAATGATTGCAAACGTGATGGCCAGAGAAGCGAACGTCCCGAGAAGTGTCGCGACGATGGCGGCATATGTTTTTTCGGTGAAGCCGCTGACGAACAGTAAGGAGATGGCAGTAAACAATAAAATACAAATGCCGCAGACAACGAGTAGATTAACTGCGGAGTGTTTAACGTAAAGATCCAGCGCGAAGGATAAAATCAGTACATTGATTACGAAACTGGCGATGGCAAACAATCCTTGCCGTTTGCCGACGATTAACAAAGCAAAGATGAATATCCATGCGAGGAGAACGACGTACTTGTCCCTTTTGACATCCAAAATGATCGCTGGCGATTTTATCGTTCCTGCTGGATCCTTTTCCAGAAGTACGAATAATTCATTGCCTACGTTGTATTCTTGGTCGAATGCGCCGGAAGCGGAGTACTCGTTTACCAATTGAATCGATTGCCCTTTTTCTTCTCCATTTTGCAGAACTGCGACGAGCTGCTGTTTATATAAAATATCTTTGTTTTGAACTGGATCCGTTATGTTTGTTTCTTCCATCAGATTAGCCTGAACGACTTTGGCGATCGGACGGTCATAAAAAGAATAGTTGTGATTCACGAATAGGATGGAAACGATAAAGCAAATGAACAGGACAGTGTAAAATGAAATCTGTTTCCTCCCGGGTTTATTGCGATTAGTCAAAAATCCATTCAACAGGGGACACCTCCTTGGGGTCTGCGTGAACCGTTTGTACGGACGGGCACCGACTAAAAGGATAGACCAAATAGTTTTCGTCCGTCAAACGTTAGCAAGAGGAGGAGTCGATTATTCACGAATCCAATCTATCTAGAATCCGTCTTTTGCGGTACAGCATCTTCCCGGTTTCCGCAAGGTCTTGCAAGGCAGCCCGGTTTGTGAAGGCACCAAAAACAAGCCCTGCGATTGGAATCATTTGAAACAGCTTCTTCCAGCCGAATTGATCCCGGTACGAAAATACAACTTCCCGCCAGCCTTGCAGTTCAGAAAGGACTTCCCGCTTCATCTCATCTTGCGAATCAAATTGGGAGAGTTGCGCCAAGATGGCTTCCTTCCCGACGATGTCTGCCGCAACGAATTGCATGCATTTGACGACAAATACACGTTCCTCTTTATCATTTGGATCAAAACCGTAACAAATGGCGATGTCCTGCAAGGTTTTGATTTGCAGTCCAAGCAATAGCGGGATATCGATGGATAAGGTAAAGATGCCTCCGACACCTGTGCTCGCTCCTTGAAGAGTCGCTATCTTTTTTCTGTTTACCGTAATTTTATCTACCGCATCATCCATCGTAGCGATAGGTAGATGCTTTACCTGTTCCAGTGTATCCACGGACAGATTCGGATAATAAGAAGGGAGCTTTGAAACGGAGCTTAAATAGCTGCCCCCGGTTTGAATATATTGCCCAAGTTCGTCAAGCAGTGTTCCGATTTTCGTTTGAATGAAAGCGGGTGTCCATTTGTCCAAAAGTTTAAATGGGAGCCGGCCGAGCTTCTCCCAAAACCATAAATCCTTCTGATCCTTTTCCCAGTCCTCTATTTTTACTAACTCATTTGCCAACCACTCTTGTGATTCAGTCACTGCGCACTCCTCCGATTTCTATGAATACTAGTAATACGTATTTGCTTTCGTAAAGGTTCATTTTCATTAAGAGAGGGCAAGAGAAAGTAAATAAAAGGACGCCATGGGGAAATTAATGTTATAGTTAGCAGGTGAATTTTAAAGTTAGGCGGGTGAACAGCATGATTGAAGTGAAAACATCTACGATAAGTGATGGAGAATTTAACAGGGGAGTATTCGCGACTTGCGACATTAAAAAAGGGACCTTGTTGCATGAAGCTCCTGTAATTGCTTATCCAAACGACCAACATCACCACATTGAACAAACGATATTGGCTGATTATGCTTTTGAATATGGCATTAATCATACCGCCATTCTTCTTGGTTACGGAATGCTTTTCAATCATTCCTATCAACCGAATGCGACCTATGAGATTCGATTCGACAAGCATACGTTTGATTTTTTTGCGTATACGGATATTAAAGCGGGCGAAGAGATTTTGATTAATTACAACGGTGACGAAGAAGATCAAGAAAAACTTTGGTTTGACAAGGAGTAGGCTGGTGTTCTGAATGCCAATTGCTTCGATGTAAAGCTTCTTTATGAAAAAACGTCAGCTTCATTGTAAAAGTTGACGTTTTTCTCTGTCTTGCTGTATTAGTACTCTACACCGTGCCGAGTGTGCGTTTTAAATGCTTCTTTATTCGGTTCAAAATAATCCTCATTATAGTGTGCTACAAATTTATCCTTTTCAATGTAACCCGAACCCCATGTGGGATCCATAGTCAGCCATTCGCCATCTACCTTTACTTCGACCCAAGCGTGGCGGGAATAATTAAAACCGGCTCCTGCAGTCCCAGCAACATAACGCGCTTCCATGCCGCCTGCTCGCAGCAGGGCAATAGCAAGATACGTGTAATCTTGGCAAATCCCTGTTTGCAATTCGAGCACTTTCAATGCACTATCATCCCACTCAAATTCGCTATTCTTCATCTTATCCACATCATAGGATATGTTTTTGGCAGTATACTCATAAACTGCTTTGGCTTTTTCTCGCTCTGTCATCGAATTCTTCATCAGGTCATTGGCAATTGAAATGATTTTCGGAGAATCAGATTGAACCCCGCGAGATGGCAATAAATCACGTTGATCCTTCGCAGTATTGGTTACGGAGAATTGAGCTACATTATAATAATAAAACCTGTCGCTATTCTTTTCTTTTATTTCCGGAACACTTACAGTTACTTCGTATGTTCCTGGACCGAATCGTAAATAGAATTCGTCATCAAATTGATAATGTTCGACTGGGATCACGTCGAGTGCCTCTTCGCCATCCTTTTTCGTTGAAATGTAAAGATGCGTTGTTTCTTTTGCAAAGGGAGCATCTTTATCGATGCTTCCCTTTATTCGATACGTCAAATCGGTTTCTTGACCACCATAAGCAGGAGAAATGAGATGGACCCCCCGTTCTTCATAGGTGGTCATATAAATGATGGGCTCTGTCACAAGGTCTGACTCGTTATCGATATATAGGACGGTACCATCTTGATAATAGTTATCTCTTTCCTTGTCGGGGACATAGACTTTTAATTTGTGTACGCCCTTTCCATAAAATAAAGGAATATCATATGAAAACTCACCATTTTTAATGGGGATGATATGTTTCCAAGATTGTGTGTCCTTTGTGAGTTCTACCATAAGCAGATTTTTATCTTCGTTTATTGAATCGATTGTTCCTGTCAGTGTAAAAACTTTATTTCCCTTTAAGTATCCACTATCCGGATCTTGTATCTTCAACCCGGCTTCTTGAGCAAAGGGAGTAAACGTCATGTCTCGTTGTATACTTGGATTTACGTTGAAAACTTTGAAGTCTGCTAGGTCATAGTAATAATTAGATTGTGTTTTACTTGGAAGGAGTACAGTTACTCGATATTCACCTTCTCCATTAAAGAGCCCCGCCTCTTGTTTGAATTTCCCATCTTTTATTGGCACAAAGAATTCTTGGTAGGGGTCTGTAATGGAATCTCCCAAAAACTGAATTTTGATCCATACATAGTGTTCCTGTAATTGCTCATGCTGTTCTACAGTTCCTTCAATCGTGACAAATTCATTGACTGCAAAGTTAGTATGAGTGGGTTCTGCTAACGTCGCACCCACTTCTTCGGCATAACTTGTCAATTCCAAAGGTGAGGATTCAAGTTCTGTATTTTTCTTTGTCACCGCAGCCTCAAATTCATTTTCCTTCTCTTTTTCCTGCTCTTTCTGTTGCTCGGCTGTTGGTTGTGTATCCTTTTCAGGAGGTGCAGACTCCTTCGCGCATGCTCCCAATAAAAATAAAAAAAGGAGTGAGATAAGCCAACCGCGAGCTTGGCGTTTAGACATTGGATTCCTCCTACAATTTTTATAGATAGTCCTATTATATCAGTATTTTCAAATTAATTCTCCGGTTGCCTAGTTTGGCATCTGTGAGACTGAAAAAGATAAACATTTGAAAAGAGGAAAAGCTTACAATTCACAAATTATTCAAATGTAAGCGTTTGAGTTTGAATGAATTGTGAATTCCTTCACATGGGCATTTATTTTCGAAAAAAAGGGTGTATGATGAAGATAGTAAGAGACATTGACAGACAACAGGTATCCATGAAACGCAAATAACTATACTCTAAAAGGAGCGAACTATCATGTGGGTTATCACATTGTTCGAGCAGAAAAGCGTACGGATTTATGAATATGCACAAAAAGTAGAAGCTATCCAAGCCATGAAGCATTTTGGCAGAAACGCCATCTTGTCTTACACAAATTAAACCAAGCGAGCCGCAACGAATGTAGTTGCGGTTTTTTTGTGCTAATGAAGTTGGGGCGCATAGAACAGTAGGCTCCTGCTTGGAAGTCGGCATAATTTTCTTTCAAATAGGATAATTTATAAGGATGGCCACCAAAAGAGAGGACTCGAAATTTCTGTTATAATGAGCCCGATACATAAGCAAATCAGTTCTTTGCAGTTCGGAGGGATTCAATGATTTTTTTACGAAACCGGCTTCTAGGATACGGAGTGGACCCGGCTTGGGCTGACCTGCTCGCTGCGATACTACTCGTTTTGATTGTTACACTGCTTTGCATTCTGGCCAATTTCATTTCAAAGCAGGTGGTCATCCGATTAATCACCCACTTTGTAAGAAAGAATAAGTTCCGTTGGGATAATGTACTGTTGGAGCGGAAGGTGTTCCATAAGCTGTCTCATTTTGTGCCAGCCATCATTGTCTATTATTTTGCGTCCGCCTTCCCAACTTATCAGAAGGCAATTGAAACATTGGCGATCACCTATATGATGATAGTGGCGTTCAGCGTAATTAATCGTTTGTTGAGTGTCTTTAATGATATTTATCAAACGTATGAGATTTCAAAATCCAAGCCGATCAAGGGCTATATTCAAGTAGCTAAAATTATTGTGATCATTATTGGCACCATACTGGTGATAGCCAATTTGGTGGGAGAAAGCCCGGTAATTCTGCTTAGCGGAATCGGGGCGCTGTCGGCTGTGTTCATGTTAGTATTCAAAGATTCACTATTAGGGCTAGTGGCGGGCGTACAATTATCCGCGACGGATATGGTCCGGGTCGGCGATTGGATTGAGATGCCGAAGTATGGGGCCGATGGGGATGTTATTGATATTTCATTGAACACGGTGATGGTGAGGAATTTTGACCGGACGGTAACGATGATTCCGAGCTATGCGCTTATTTCGGACTCCTTCATCAACTGGCGGGGTATGCAAGAATCCGGGGGCAGACGCATTAAACGTGCCTTGTATATCGATACATCCAGCATCATGTTTTGCACGGAGGAAATGATTGAGCATTACAAAGGCATTCATTTCTTGAAGGATTATCTCCTAGAACGTGAAGCCGAGATCAAGGAATACAACCAAATCAATCAAGTTGACCGCAGCAACCGCGTCAATGGGAGAGCGTTGACGAATATCGGGGTGTTCCGTGAATACATCCAGCAATATCTCCGGCGGCATCCAGGCATCCATCAGGAGATGACATTAATGGTCCGTCAGCTTGCGCCGGGAGAGAACGGGCTGCCGATTGAAATTTATGCTTTTGCGAACAGCACCCAGTGGACATATTATGAAACAGTGCAAGCCGATATTTTCGATCACTTATTTGCCGTCGCCGGTGAATTTGGATTGCGCGTCTTCCAAAACCCGACAGGCAGCGATTTCAAATGGCTTCCGGAACGGGCAGAAAAAGCAGGACCGAAACCCGAAGGAGAGTAAGATATGTAACGAAGATGTTCAGTAGGTAGGGAAAAGAGTTGCAAGTTAATAATGAATCGGTTATTCTTTCCTTAAGGAAACTTTCTCGATTGTATATCCATTCCTATTTCTATATTGAAAACTCCCGGTTGTGGTGGCCGGGAGTTTTCGTGTTTTCTCAAGAGTTTTTCAGAAGGCGAATTATTATATGCCTTTTATTAGTCAAAAAAGGCATCATTCTTCTTCCACTAAATTCTCCTTCATCTGCAGCAGCATCCGCCGCATGAGCAATAATTCCTCCGGCATCATGCCGCTGAACATCGTCTCTTCGTGTTCGCGCCAAATACGATGGACCGGCTCCTCTAATTGCCTGCCCTTTTCAGTAAGATACACGTTGGAAATGCGGTGGTCCGTGTCGTCGGGCTTCCGATAAATGATTTCATCCTGCTCCAGTTTGCGGAGCATATTGCTGATCGTTGAAGCTTCGGATCCGGTTTTGTGCTTCAACTGGGATTGGGTAATGCCATCTTGCTCCCATAGATGAGCCAAGGCCAGTTCTTGGCCGATGTGCAATCCAATCTCGCGGAGTGCTTGGGTATACCGTTTTCGTGTTTGGATCGCAATCGATTGCAGTAACAGCCTGATTTCACTTTCGATCATGGGAAGCGTCCCCCTTGTCACTTAGTTGGTAGGCTAATTATAGCAGACTTTAATTTAGCTTTGTATCATCAGTTAAATAAATAAGTTGACTTAAAATTTCATATCCTGTTTAATTAGCATGCTAACTATTTTTCGTAGTATGTGAACTAATAATTTTTTGGGGGTTTGATGAATGAATCGAATGTTGAAGCCGACGATCATCTCGATCGCAATGGCGACTGTTATGGCTGGAGCGGCGATTTCGCCGGCACTCGGGCTGATTGCGGCTTATTTTCCCGATGCGGATCCTGTCCTAATTAAACTGGTATTGACGATTCCGTCTCTCATGATCATTCCGTTTTCGTTCTTTTCGAGTTACTTGACGAAGAAAATATCAAAACGGTCGATTGTCCTGATCGGGCTGGCAATTTATGTGGCAGGCGGTGTCGGCGCACAGCTTGCGAATACGATCGGCGTGCTGCTAGCGTTCCGCTTAGTGCTTGGTGCAGGTGTCGGACTTGTGATGCCGCTGTCTTTCACACTGATTAGTGATCATTTCAGAGGGAAAGAAATGACGAAAATGATGGGCTATAATACAGCGTTTAGTAATGTGGGAGGCATCATCACGATGCTACTAGCCGGATACTTGGCGTCGTTCAACTGGCGTGTGCCGTTCAATGTCTATTGGTTGGGTCTCGTAATATTCCTTCTTGTTCTGTTCTACTTGCCGAAAAATGAGCCCTTGAAGCCACGGAGCGGGGAACCGAAAGCGAAAATGCCGCTATCTGTATACGGCATTGCTCTCGGTGCATGCGGCATCATGCTAGCTTATTATGCAGTCGCAACGAATATGGCGCTGTACTTAGTGCAGAGTGAGCTCGGGAGCTCGCAAACGGCGGGATTGGTCATGTCGTTTACTACGGTCGGCGGGATGATTACAAGTTTGATTCTCGTCCGATTGCAAGTAGTATTTAAAAAATATCTCATGCCAGTCGCATTGCTGGCAATGGGTGTCGCTTTTGGAGTGCTTTCCATGAGCCACTCGATTCCTGTAATTTTAGTCAGTGTTTGCTTTGTCGGATTCGGGCAAGGTATCGTCTTCCCGCTCATCAATGACAAAGTACTGCGGGGAGTCGACAGATCCCTTAGCGACCGTGTAATTTCGATTGTGTCGAGCATGATTTACATCGGACAATTCCTATCACCGGTTGTGCTAGATTCCATTGGGAGAATGGCGGGCATTGCGTCCATCCGTTTCCAATATAGTGTAATTTCAGGAAGTCTTATCGTTTCTGTAGCGTTCATGCTGCTTGTGTTGATTTTGAAGAAAAATCCGGTCATAGCAAAGGACGCTGAGACGCCGTCTTCCTAAAGATCATCGACCTTTCCTCATTGAGGAGAGGTTTTTCTATGGAAACACTCTCCTTTCATTGGTAAACTACTAGCATATTGAATGGCATAATAGCGTGCTGCAAGGGGGCTGGGGAGTATTTCTACGAAGATGACACAATTGCTAACGGGGATTGGCTGTTTGCTTCCTATTTTTGCGATAGGCTTCTCCATATATGCATTCATAAAAGGATTTGGCTTTATCGGATTTCTTCTTTCTGTTTTTATCTTTTTTATTGGACTTGGATTCCTTGGTCATTCGAAGTCAGTAGAGGATCGCAGAATTGAAAAACAAAAGGAAATCCTTCTTTCTTTAAACAGGGAAATAGAAGACGTGGAAAAAATGCCAACGATCGTCTCATCGGATGTATTGACGAGACTTGCCTTAGATTATGAACATAATCGGGTCTATGTATGGATTGCAGAAGATGACAAAGGACAACCGATGAAAAAACCAAAAATGGGGATGCAGTATAAGATGCTCACCTATTTATTTTCAGATCTCATAGCCGCGGCCGTAGTTGAAAATCGTTCGGTCGAAATGTCCACATGTAAATCTGTGAAAGAGCCTTTGCATACATTCATTGCGAAGCTTCCTCCCATTCAGATGAGTGAAGGTCAAAAAAATCATGTAAAACTCTTGGAATTGGTAATTCAACTAGCAGATGAAAAGTACCCATTCATCCCAATCCGTTTTTTCGATGAACCCTATAATCCACTATCCAAGAAATTGCCTAAATACAATGTGCTATTGAAAGACATGCACTTGTGGTTTGCAGATTTGGAGGAAATTATTAATCATAGAGGCACATCTTATGAACAGCTAGCTTCAGGGAGAGAAGCTAGTGTCTTGCTTAAGAATGAGTTAAAGGAAGTAGCAAGTACCCCGGTCAAGAAAGAACCAGAGCCTCAGTTCATGGCAAGTGTTCCGCTTGCGAAAGAGTCGGTGCCACAGGAAGTAGCAAGTAAACCGCTTATGAGACAGCCAGAACCAATCGAAACGGTAAGTGTCCCGAAAGAGCCGGTGTTACGAAAAATGGCAATTAACTCACTTGAGAAAGAGGTGGAATCACAGGAAAGGACAAACGTCCCTCGTAAAAGAGAGATGGATTCGCATGAAGTAGCAATCCCTCATAAAACGGAGCTGGATTCTCAAGAGATCAAAAAGGTAGAGCCACTACAAGAACCTGTAAGACGAGAAGAAACGGTTCAAATGAAAGCTATGGGACCAACAACACCATCTGTGAGAACAGAAGAACAAGAAGAAACAAAAGAAGAAGCGGAGTTATCCTATTTCGAACGGATTGTTGCCGAGAACCGAAGACAATTGAGGGGAGAACCGGGCAAGAGAAAGTGAAGCTGGATGGAAAGTACATTCACAACTCCATGGCGGAAGGCATAGAGTAAGGCATCATTGAAAATTGGGTGGGAAGCTCGAATGGTGACCAATACACAAATGCAAAGTCCACGAATTATCGCTTTCGCGCGGGGAGATGTCAACGGGGATCGGATTCCTGACAATATCTATATTACAGGGGTTCCTCAGAGCGATGCCGCGATCATCCGGCAGATGACACTTGTTATCCAGGATGGGGCGACCGGCTATCTGTATAGGATGCCTTTAAAGGAAAACATGGGATATGACCCGTCTTTGTTTTTAGGAGATTTTACGGGCGATGGGGTGGATGATATTTTTATTACCATCCAGTCTGGTGGCAGCGGAGCCACGACTTTTGATTATATCTATTCATTCATTTCAAATATGCCCCGTCTGCTGTTTGATTCCGACTTGTATAACTCGCAGTATCAGTACGAGGTGACGTATCAAGATCAGTACAAAGTGGAAGTCATCAGCTACTTTAATAAAATCAAATATCTTATCGATTTGTCGTTGCGAGATCAGGAATACTTAAATGAAATCTATGATGCGAATGGTAAGTTGAAGATGCCGATCAGTGGATGGGTGGACCCTATCAGCGGGTTATTTCCAATCGACTTCACGGGGAATGGAGTTTACGAGCTCTATGCATTTCAAAAAATTGCGGGGCGGTACCATGCAGACGGTCTCGGATATATACAAAATACATTGAAATGGAACGGCCAACAATTTGCCCTCGAAGATCAGACCTTAGCCATTTACGGTTCTCCATTGTAGAACTTTTGCAGACCCCCTTTTCTGAGGGGGTTTTTGCATGCCGTGGAAAGCAAGTTCACAGCTTTTAGTTGGCAGAATTGCTAGACTAGTTATAGTACAAGCAAGGGGGAGAAGGATATGGTAGAAACATTGAGCTGCAGCAAAGTCATTTATTCATTTAGCAAAGAACATGCGCCAGTCATCCGAGTGAAGCCGGGAACGACCGTGGAGATCGAGACCTACGACTGTTTCCAAAATCAAGTCCAAACCGCCGATACGAAAATTGAAGGCATCGACTGGGATGCTATCAACCCGGCGACAGGCCCAATACATATTGAGAGCGCCATGCCAGGGGATCTGCTAAAGGTGACAATCGAAAAATTGGAGATTGGAGAGCAAGGCGTCATGGCAACTGGCCCTGATTTAGGGGTGATGGGACACCGGATAGACGAGTTGGTTTCCAAAATCATTCCGATTCAAGATGGCAAAGCCCATTTCAATGAAAGGCTGGCACTCCCGCTCAATCCAATGATCGGTGTCATCGGCGTGGCACCAGAAGCAGAGGCTATTTCTTGCGGCACTCCAGGGCGACACGGAGGCAATATGGATACGAAGCTTATTACAGAAGGGGCGACCCTCTATTTCCCGGTCTTTGTTGAAGGTGCATTGTTTGCGCTAGGAGACTTCCATGCGGCAATGGGAGACGGAGAAATCGGAGTAACCGGAATCGAAGTGCCTGGCAAAGCTACGGTGACACTTGACGTTGTAAAAGGGCATTCGATTGCCCACCCATTGTTAGTGAACGAGGAAGGATTCACCTTCCTCGTGTCCGCGAAGACACTAGACGAAGCAGTGAAAGTGGCCGTGGAAGAGACGGCAGATTTCCTCGTAGCCCGCATCGACCTCAGCCTCGCCGAATTGGCGATGCTGCTCAGCGCCGTCGGCCAAGTCCAAGTGAGCCAAGTCGTCGATCCGCTTCTGACCGTCCGCTTTTTCGTGCCGCATCAAGTGCTTGAGGCGTATGGTGTGAGATTATTTGAGAATGAATGAGTGGACTGGCAGACGTTAGTGAAGAGTGGCGGGTGCTAGTTGTGGATTTACTGGCGTGCGATTTGGTATTCTGGCGTTCGTTTTGATAATCTGGCGTTCGCTTTGGTAATCTGACGTTCGTTTTGACATTCCGGCGTTCGTTTTGACATTCTGGCGTTCGCTTTGATAATCTGGCGTTCGTTTTGGTATTCTGGCGTTCGTTTTGATAATCTGGCGTTCGCTCCATGAGAATTAACAGGTGTTCACTCGAACTGACCGTCAATCATTTCGTTTCTATTTAAACTAGTAAATGAACAATAGCAATTAACACAACACCTCTTGGTCTTTAATATGCCAAGAGGTGCTTTTATGATCAACTCTTATTGGTAACTATTATCTTTAAATCAAACTATTTCATTATGCCGCTTTGTGAAAAATGATACAAAAGCTACATATTCCTTAAGAAAACCACTGATTTTTGGAGATTAGTTCCTCTTTTTTTAGCCGTAGACATGTGGAAACTCTTGCATGTTGCGGGGAATTAGAACGCGGTCTATGATTGCAGTCCTATCTAGTTTGAAACTATTGTTGCATAATTTTGACATCGAAGACGCTACATGATATTTATGAAGATAACTATTTAAAATTTGAAACTAGGGCTAGTTTGTAAAAGAGAAGGATGGCTTGCACAATGAAAGCGTCACTTCTGGAAGATTGTTAAATCCGTTACGTTCGATGAATGATCACCATAGGTTAGTGGCAGAGGGATATAGACGCTATGAAAAACATTACCTCCCGCAAAGCCTGTTAGCGGAGAACATGACGTACACAATAGGGAGATCACAATATGAAAAAAAGGCATGTTTTTTGTTCGGCAATATTGATTCTTTTATTAGGGGCGTGTACAGGAATGAAGGAAGAAGAGAAAAATACGAACAGTGCGGTAGATAACGAGACGGGTGCCCAGACGGATGTTGTGACATCTGAGCATGAGGCGGTGCAGGACCACTATACTCGGACGTTCCTCGTTTCGGATCAAGAAAAGGAAGATGGATTTTACGAGATGAGGACCTGGACGGATGCTTATTCCGTTTGGATTCCGGTGTCCGCGACATTGGATGAGACGTATTACATGAAACGTGACGATGGGTGGGAGCAGTTCCTTTATTCCTGGATTGACGAGGACGCCAATATTTCCTATGGCGTGCAAGGTCAATTTGAGGATGGCGAGGGAGCGGAGTCTGGTTTAAGGCAGTTGACGAGGTATATGAAGTTTGAAGGGGATTATGAGAAATCGGAAGACGATCAGCATACGTATTACTTTGGAAAAGTTGTTACCGAGGTCGGCGGAAAAGATGGTAAGGAGAAGGTTCCTGTCTATTCCTATTTGGCTTTCATCGAGGACAAAAAGAGTGATAAGACGTTGTCACTCATTTATGAGCATAATTGCAGTGATTGGACCAATGCCTGCAAGACGGATACGAAAGAAATCGAGGATCATTTTTGGAAGATCGTTAAATCCGTCAAGTTTGATCATTAATTTTCGACTGGGAAAGGGGTGGTAGGTGGTGGCAGAGAAGGATGAACAGCGGGAGGTTCTGGATTCCGAGATTCTCAAGGCGCGAATTACTAAATTAGAGTATGGAGAAAAGGATAAGGACGGAAATTTTGTTCCGATTTCCGAGGAGGATATCCGAAGGATCTATATTGAGGAAACGGGTCAAGAACCGCCCAAAACAATCAATTTGTATCATTCGGATGGCATCATGAGCTGCAAATCCAGAGATAGCGGCTTCGATGGAACGGTTGTTCACTTTTATGATCCCGACAAAGGGATTAATCAAAGTTATACGATTACCAGGGGGTCCGAAGGCTCAGAGGTTGGCGGCCGATCCGACGGTAAGCCAATGGACTGGAGCTATAATGGCATTGGTATTTTTACCGGAAAGGTGAATGACCAGCTTCAGGATGCAATGGAATTTGAAGAATGGGCGAACAAGGAGATCAATCAATTTGTAGATAAGCAAAGCGGGAAAAAAGAGATCCCTTCTTTGAAGAAATATGGGCTCGGCCATTCCCTGGGCGGTAATCATATTCAAATGATGTTGTTGCTCGGTGTCCCGTTTGACAATGTTGTTGTCATGAACGATGCGGCTCCTACAGTTTACCAGCTGGCAGCCAATGATCCTACGTTTTTTAAAGAGATACGCGCAGAGTTTGGGTTGAAAGGATATAAGATTGAGGATCTGTACGACTTGGATCCAAAGAAGCTGCAAGATTTTGCACTGGAGCATTACAAAAACATGGGCGAGAAAATCCACCATCTCACATCTGAAGAAGATGCTCTTTATCCCCTTAACTTAACAAGAGGCTTCATCCGCCTCGGCACCGAAGATATCATCGATACGAATCCTGACTTGGCCAGCCTTCATGATGTGTTGGGCCGGATTCCGGATAAATCACTGCAATCCCTTCAGAAATATCTTGCAAAAGCTGCCCCCTATTACGAGGAGGCAGGGATGGATGGTCTTTTTCATTTTGCCACAGGAATTGACAATAAATTTTTAGAGAACTTGAGTCTGTTATTGACCGGTGATCCAGAAGTAGAGCTAAAACTGGATCTAAAAAATATCGCCAAGTATTGGTTAGGCGATCGAAATAAAAAGATGGTAGTCCGAGCTGCAGCTTTTGAAGAAATAAAAGCTCATCTTCCCGTAATCCAAAAGAGACTGGAAGATTTGGTGAAACAACTGCCAGTTCTTATTACAATTGCAGATTCCATGAGTGGCGAAGAAGGGAAACGGATCTCTGACTATTTACGGAGAGTCCAAGAAAAGTCGGAGAATATCCTAAAGCTGATTGCTGTGATCAATGAAGCCGATCTCTCTTCATTGCGAGGTTTCATTACAGCTTGGAAAGCATTGAAAGCCCTCATCAGTCAGCTGCAAGGTTTAGCGGAAGATATGTATCTAATGTGGGAAACGGGCAAGGACCTGATCAATGCGCTAGGAGGTTCCTTCGAAGCTCATGGCTTGGAAGCTTTGATCAATGGCTTAGCAGATCCGTCGCGACAATATGCCGGCAAGGATCTGATCATGACAGCGGGTGGTGGAGGAGCCGAAAAAATTGAGATCAATATTTCGTCTGCCAGCCGGTTATATCGAATGGGAATTACGAATTATGAGGAGAAAAGATTGTTGCTGACACAGATTCAACGCACCTTTGTTGAACGATTTGAGCAGCCGTTTGAATGGAGAAAGCGGGAGTTGATGAATAAAATCAGTGAGATGGAGTCCAATCCTCATGCCTACTCCTACCTTCTCGGCAGCAGTGACCGTGAAATGGTCAGCATTTCGGTCAATGAAAAAATTCCGCCCATGCCTCCCGGAATCGTCAATGACATTGATGGGATTCAGAGCTTTTTCATGGAGGATATTGAAAAGGGCAGACGCCTTTTTGAAAATATGAAAAATGCAATCCTCGAGTTCTTCTCGGAAGATGAACTAGTGGCGGCCATTTTCGAACTAAGCTGACAGGGAGGGTATCATGGGACAAATTTATATGGATTTTAAGTTTTTAGAGGATGAGGACATGATTCCGAGCGGTGAAGCAATCAATGCGCTGCTAGATCAAATGGGTGCCTTATCGACACAACTTAAAATGCAAGTAGAGGAAGAGCTGAACTATGCGAAAGGGGAGATTGTGGAGACATCCATTCGGGAAGTCACCTCTCAAATGACGAAGCAACTTTTGGCTATTCATTTTCAACAAATGTCTGTCGCAAATTCCACACTCCAGTATGACATGGTGTATAACGCGATGGGTACGCAGCCAATTACGATTACGTATCGGATTCGTAAGCCAGATGAGATCGGCATCTAAAGCTGAATAGACGAAAAGCAACCCTTTCGCCTGCGAAAGGGTTATTGTTATTTGGTGAATAAAGCTGAGAAGCCCATGCAGAATACTATTTTATCAAAAAACGTCTTTTCCCTTCGATGGTCGATAGGTGATAAGATTCCGGAACCTTGACGAAACGTTTGAGAAGATCAAAGGCCTCCTCGTCTGTCAGTTCTTCGGGCACACTGATCCCGCGGAAAGTGACAGAATCGATTTTTGCATGAAAGTCATGTCGGAATTCAGTATCGCCTACGTAAAAGAGTGCGACTTTTCCTTTCCAGTCAATATCGTACGCTTGTCCCTCCGTCTTTTTAAATTGGATCGTATGAAAGGCGGTCGCGTCATGGCCGAGCAAATAAATATCGAATGCAGTGCGTTCGATATCCAGTTCTTCTTGTTCATCCTCATTCAGATGATCCACTTTGTATACGGCTCCGTCCAAATGGGCCAAATCAAAAGGTGATTCGTCACTTCCTACACGAAAGCCTTTAAAATCCCACTCCTCTGAAGACAATGTACAACTATGATAGTTATTCCAGACGATTTTAGCTTGCCAATCGCTTATGTCCTCGTCTTCGTCGTCTTCCTCTTCCTCTTCCTCCTTATCCACGTCTTCCTCGTAATAATCTGCCGTTTCCAAATGCAAATCAAAGTACAGACCCGCTCGGCCGTCCGTTTCCTCATCCTCATCCACTTTAAAATGGGCTCCCCATTCAAAATTAATGATCCGATGACCGTTTGGCCAAGGATTGTCTGCAAAATAGATTCGATTCATGGTTTTCGCTCCTTTCGTTTTGTACTTCATATTGCTAGTACAGCAGGAATGATTTTCTTTTTCAAGAGGAGAGTTGGCTATTTTCTCCATGCCTCTTTTATTCCTATTTGAGCTTAATACAATAACTATTTAACAATATTCGATATTAATTTATTGTAAAACGATAAATAATAGGGTAGAATCATTTCATATTAACCAAGTGAGGTGTTTGTGATGAAACGAGGTTCCACTCTCTTTTTGAAAATCGCCGTCATTTTAATGGGCATACCGGTTCTTGCGCTATGTATCTTTTTTGTTCCCCATATGGCGGATTTTGCCGCAGAATTATATCCGGATCATGGATACTTGAAGTATTTGGTCCTCATCGATTTGTATGCGGCGGCCATTCCGTTTTACTTTGCACTGTACCAAGCGTTTCGATTGTTAGTGCTGATTGACAAAAATTTAGCTTTCTCCGATATAGCTGTTCGTGCTTTGAAAAATATTAAATACTGTGGCGTTGCCATCTGCTTGATCTATATCATCGGTCTCCCGCTGCTTTATTTGATCGCTGAAAAGGACGACGCCCCTGGCCTGATTGTCATAGGTATGGTCATTGCTTTTGCATCCATAGTGGTTTCGGTATTCGCTGCTGTCCTTCAGAAGCTATTGAAAGAAGCCATCCATATCAAAACAGAAAATGATCTGACGGTATGAGGTGAATGATATGACAATTATTATTAATATCGATGTAATGTTGGCGAAACGGAAAATGAGTGTGACAGAGCTTTCCGAAAAGGTTGGAATAACGATGGCGAATTTATCCATTTTGAAAAATGGCAAGGCAAAAGCGATACGGCTGCAGACATTGGAGGCAATTTGCAAGGCACTCGATTGTCAGCCGGGAGACTTGCTGGAGTATCAGCCGGATGAGGGGGATGCAAATGATTAGGGAAGCTGCGTTCGAACCAGCTAGGGGAAACCGTCTAAGCAGGGCGATCCGGCAGCTTGTCCGTTTTGGATGGGAGCAGGCGATGTCCTGCTTGTTCCCTGTCGTTATTTTTGGGTCGCTGGCTGCTACGCAAGTCATTCCTCTTCCTTTTTTGCCGAGATATGATTGGCTGCTCCTCATCTTCCTTCTCATGCAGTGGTGGATGGTACGATCGGGGCTGGAAACAAAGGATGAGTTGAAGGTCATTACGCTCTTTCACTTAATTGGACTAGCCTTAGAAATATTCAAAGTGAATATGGGGTCATGGTCGTATCCGGAAGAAGGCTATTTTAAAATACTGGGCGTGCCTTTATATAGCGGATTCATGTATGCCAGTGTGGCCAGTTACCTATGCCAGGCCTGGAGGCGATTGGATGTAAAGCTGGTAAAATGGCCGCCGTCGTTTCTAGTCATCCCATTAGGAGCGGCGATCTATTTGAACTTCTTTACACATCATTATTGGCTGGATATCCGTTGGTGGCTAGCCGGTTTGGTCATTGCCGTTTTCTGGCGGTCGTGGGTGACGTATGAGGTGAATGGAACGTCGTATCGGATGCCAATCGCTTTTTCATTTATATTAATCGGCTTCTTCATCTGGGTTGCAGAAAACATCGCCACCTTTTTGGGGGCATGGCAATATCCCAATCAAACCGAAGCATGGAGTCTCGTCCATTTGGGTAAGGTCAGTTCATGGCTGCTGTTGGTCATTGTCAGTTTTCTAATTGTTGCAACGCTGAAACGAACGAAGGAAAAGATTGCAAGATAGCAAACACCCCCTCAGGCATATGGCTTGAGGGGGTGAACTTATACATTGCGTCGCGTTCTTGCCAGCTCAGTAATATCCTTTATTGCCATAAATGCAATTTGGAGAACGGCCAGGACTGTCAGCAAGCGGTATACAAAATTCTCATAGAGCGAGATCCAGTCTAAAAAGAACAGATTGCCTGCGATCTTCTTTGCAAAATGACCCGCATTATTTAAATTCAATTCTAAAAACGTTCCATCTGTAGCAATGAAAATAACTTGTGCTGCAATAAACCCACCGATGATCAGCATCCATTTTTGCAGGGGGGATCGTTTAGCGCGTTTCACTCGTTTACCTCCTTAATTTTATTACAGTAACTCCTTTGACTTGTAAATCTTTAAGGACACCGCCCAAGAGAGGGCATAGCAAATGAGCGAACCTATTGCCAGCAAGGCCCAATAGACGCCGGTGCCGATGGTTTGGATGAAAGTGATATTTTCCATCAAATACTTATACACATAATAAACGGCATACACCCCAGCGATGGCAGTAGCGATGTACAGAATAACGAATGTGAAGATCGTTTTCTTTTGCGCAAACTTATAAACTAACGGGAAGAATAGGCTGGCGGATACCATCATGACGATAAAACTGCCGATCACCTCTTCCCAAATCGCGAGCCGGGAGAAGGCGGAACTCCATTCACCGTTAGTAATTCGGGCCAATGCCATCACAACTCCCGTTACCAAGACTAACACGACTAGTAAAGTGGAATAACGCGCACTCACGATTTCTTTCCGAGTGAAGGGCAAAGAATTCCAAAGCTTATTTCCATGCGCCAGCTCGTCGTAGTGAAATGTATTCATGGTGACAATAGCGGTAATGATAGCCACGACAAACATAACGTCTTTGTTAAAGACCATAAAAAACAACAGCATGGCAAAATAGAGTAGCCACGATAATTTATGAATCGCCAGATCCTTTTTAATTAACAACAGCAACATTCTTACCTCCTTGCATGTAGTACATGATGTCCTCCAGGCTTGCTTTTTCAATGATTGCTTCGGTGCCAAAGAGGGATTCTGCTATATTCAAATCTGCCGATAACCCTTCAAAGCCTGTCTTGGTCTTTTTAATAGCGAGGAAGCATTGTTCTGTATCGCGGTCCAAAAGTTCAATTCCGCCACGGACGACTGCATAGTTTTCTTGAAGGTCGTGGATGTCCTTCGAAAAAACAATCTGCCCCTTTTGGACATACGTAATATAGTCTGCGATTGATGATAAATCGCTCATAATATGGGTCGACAGGACGATCGATTTTTCTCCATCCAGCATGATGTCCTGCATAATATCAAGAAATTCTCTCCGGAAAACGGGATCTAGCCCTGCTGTCGGTTCGTCCATGATGAAAAGTTCTGCTTGGTGGGAAAGCGCGATGGCAAGAGTGGCTTTCACTTTCATTCCTTTCGAGAAGGATTTGAGTTTTTGTTTCAGCGGCAGCTCGAACGATTCGCAATACTGGTGGAACAAAGCATCATCCCATTTGGAATAACAAGGAGCTATCAGCTTCTTCTGATCGTGCAAGGTCAATTCATCGTACAAGACATCTTCACTGAAGATGAACCCGATGCGGTCTTTGATGCGTTTCTCGTGTTTGGCATAGTCCATGCCGAACACATGGACCTCACCGGAGTCAGGCTTCAGCAAGTTCAAAATCATTCGCATGATCGTCGATTTTCCGGCGCCATTCGAACCGATAATCCCTGTCACGAACCCTTTTTTTATTTGTAGGGATACGTCTGAAACGCTGAAGTGATCATATGATTTGTTCACGTTTTTCAACTCAATTACATGTTCCATTGTTATCTACTCCTCGTATAGTATCGTGATCCATTCCTTTAACTCTTTCAGAGAGAGTCCAAGTTCCTTGCTGTTCGCAATGACTTCTATCAACTTCTCTTCCATTGCGGTCAACTTCTTCTCTTTGATCATGTCGACATTTTGCTCTGCAATGAAGGAACCCTTGCCGATAATTGAATAAATATATCCCTCTTTTTCAAGTTCTTCATAGGCGCGTTTCGTAGTGATTACACTAATATGTAAATCCTTAGCTAGCTGCCGCATGGAGGGAAGGGCATCGCCTTCCTGCAGTTCACCGGACAACACTTTTTGCTTAATTTGATCTTTAATTTGATTGTAAATCGGCTCTTTGGAGCTGTTGGAAATTAAAAGCTGCATGCCGGACCTCCTGTTGTTAATGGTGTAATCGATTATGTGTATATACACATTATATACAATATATACAAAGTGTCAATGAGTTATATTCGTGAAAAGAGTTAAAGCATTAGTCTGTAGCTCCAATAATGAAAAAAGGAAGCCCTATCAATGCATGAGGGCTTCCTTTTTCATTTTGTATCAACTTCTATGGCTGATTCGGCACATGAAAGGAGATGGTCGTTCCTTGATTCACATGGCTTTCCATAACCAATCCTTTGCCGAACAGCTGCGTGAGACGTCGGTTTGTATTTGCAATCCCGATGCCGTGCTGGTGGTGGTTCGGTTCTGTTAAAAGTTCCGTTACTTTGTCTGCTGGCATTCCGACCCCATCGTCTTGGATCATGATTGTGGTGAATTGCTCGTCATGGGTAACCGAAATTTTGACGGTTCCCCCTTCTGTCTTCTTGAGCACACCATGATTGACCGCATTCTCCACAATGGTTTGGATGGAGAGGGGAGGGACATAAATCTCGTGTATGTCCTCTGTATCCCAGATGATGTGCAGTCGATCTCCGAACCGTTCTCTCTCGATAAACAAGTACGAACGGACCAAGTCGATTTCATCTTTCAGCGGAATCAGGCTTTGTGTATTGGCCACGTGAAAACTTCGATTCAAGTAGTTTCCGAACTCATGCAACAGTTCCACCATACGGGATGGATCCAGCTCGCCGAGGGATGCAATTGTGTTCAACGTGTTATACAGGAAGTGCGGTTTGATCTGTGCCTGTAAATAGGCGGCTTCCAGCCTGAGTTGTTCTTGAATCGCTTTGTTTTGCGTTAAGAGCGCATGAACACGGGCTTTCAATTCAATCGCATTTGCCGGCTTTGCTACATAATCGTTTGCTCCTGCCTGGAAACCGGCGTAAATATCCATTGTCTGGTTGCGTGCAGTCAGTAATAGGATCGGGAGTTCTGCGATTGTGAAATGCTTTCGGATTTCTACACATAATTCATAACCGGACATTTCCGGCATCATGACGTCAGAAATGATCAGATCGTACATTTCGGTTCTGATCAAGCCGAGCGCTTCCGAGCCACTTTCAGCTGTTGCCACAGTATATTGCCCTTCGAGAATACTGCTAATCACTTTCAGGTTGACTGGATCGTCATCGACAATCAGGATAGAGCCTCCCGTTGGAGCGTCTTGTTCCGCCGCCTGTTCCTCGACTGCTTGGAAAGTTGCCTTATAGGAATTGACTTTTGCAGGCAAAATTGTTTCTTGTTGTACACCTTCCGATAAGGGGATGGTGAACGTGAATGTAGTTCCTTTTCCGAACCCGGATTCAACGGAAATCTTTCCACCATGCAATTCGACTAATTGCCGGGAAATCGTTAAGCCAAGACCAATTCCTTCTTGACCTGTGTTAGTGGCTTGTTCATACCGATCGAAAATCCGGTCCATCACATCTTTTGTCATGCCCATTCCCGTATCTTCAATTGAAATCGCGGCTTCTTTTTGATTATGGGTGGCACGAATGGTGATCTTGCCTTCATCCGTGAATTTCACAGCATTGTGTAGCAAGTTAAATAAGATTTGGACGAGCCGGCTTTCATCTGCATAAACAGAAGGAAAGTTTGCCGGGATGTCGGACACGATCGTCAATTTGCTCGTGTTTTTAATAAAATGAACCATGTCAATGACCCCGGATGTTAGGTTTTGAATATCGAGTGGCTTCTGATGTAATTTGATTCGACCATCTTCTAACTTATCCAATTCCAGTAAGTCATTTAATGTATAGGACATTCGATTCCCGATTTGCAGCAAGAGTTCAAGATTTTGTTTTTCTCGCTGGGAGAGGGTCGATGAATTATCTTCCAACATGGAATGCGCAATGTTGAGAATCCCGTGCAATGGATTGCGAAGTTCATGTGATGTATTGGCAAGAAAGATATCTTTTTGGATATCCGCTTTTGCTAATTTAGTATTTTGCTCATTGTGCGAACGGACGACCATCATATGTCTTCGGAATAACAACAAGGCAATTACCATGATCGAGATAAGATAATCGAACGGGTAGTACGGAATATTGACGACTGCCGTTTTAATGGCGGTACCCCAAGCTGCATTTGAAATGAAACAAAAGATATAGAATAAGATGAAAATACCATCGATATTTCCCTTGCGAATCGAAGAAATGGTCGGAATGATAAGCAGTACGGCAATAGAAATACTATAGATCATCAAAAACCATTGCATCGGAGCTGTGTGTAAAAGTGACGTTGTTAGCAAAAGGACGGCAATAGGAATGAATAACATGTACAGGAAGTTTGAAACCTTTGACTTGATGTTAAACAGTACATTAATGAACTTTAAGGTGACTATTAATAGACTGATAAGCAGTACAAAGAGCACTTTTATGTACAAATCGTTGGCAATAGGAAGCTGAAGCAGTACGTGATCGTCAATTAATAGTATGAAGCCGTTCAACGCTAACAATAGACTGAAGTAGAGCAATTCTTTTTCGTAATATCCTTTTCCAATGAGGAAGATAGCCAAAGCGTAAATGCTATGCAGGAAAAATATCATGCTCACAAGCATTTGGATTCCCTGTGAGAAGGACGCCTCTTTCACAATAGCTGTCTGAAGCCCAAAGCGGACGGAATCATTCAAACCGCCAGACTCTAAATTATCGAAGTTGGACACTTGGATTACAAGATCAATTTTTTTCTCATCCGTTGTAAACATGGCCGTCATAGGACCTTGCTTTTTAATTTTATGGACGGGTTGAGCGATCGCTGTATTCTCTTTATTAATTAACTTCCCATTGACATAGATACTGGCGAACGTTTCAAATCCCCTCAATTGAATGCCATAGATCGTTTCCTCCTGTTCTGGAAGAAGAATGGTCAATTGATAGGAACCATAGTCGATTTCAGGTTCCTGAGAAGAATCCAAAGCAGTGCTCCAGTTCTTCGGCACATGAATATACTGAGGGCTCTCGTTTTGCGATGTGTTTTTTGTAATGAATTCTGAAGGGTGGAAAATCCACTCCCCATTCAAAGAGACTGTTTTATTGTCTTTCAAGGCCTCTTCCCGAAGATCAGCAACCCCGTTAACTGCCGTTTGATGTTCAGGTGCATTGAAGTATAAAAACCAACCCATTCGTAAAGCAATAAGGCAAAATACAAAGCTGCTAATTGTGAGCACAATATTCCGAGTCTTCATCCGGCTTGTCATCATCAAAGCTTCACCCTTCAGTCCACATATTTCCTAACTGGAACCATTGTCTCAAAATGCTTGTGTTTTCACAATGTGATTCATGGTATCTTTTAGTATACTATGCCACTTTTAAGTGCGTACTTCCTTTTTAAGCTGCGTTCCGGCATACTATGTATAGGCGATAGATGGCAGGGAAATGCTATCGAGAGCCTAAGTTACAAACAAAGGAGTTCAGCAGCATGACAATCAAAGTAAAAGCGATTATCGGAAGCACAAGCCCGACCTCATACAACTTGAAATTAGTTGAATACCTCCGCAAAAAATATGCGGGCCAATTGGACATCACACCTGTATTCATCAATGATGTCGACATGTTCTCAGTGGCTAAAGAAAGCAATCCATCTGAGGCAGTAAAAGCATTTATGGAAGATGTTCGCGATTCTGATGCTGTTCTGTTCGCAGTGCCAGAATACAATTTCTCTATTCCGGGTGCATTAAAAAATGCCGTGGACTGGTTGTCCCGCAGCAATTTTGCCATTAAAGACAAGCCGGCGTTCATCATCGGTTCGTCCATGGGTGTGCTAGGAAGCGTGCGTGCGCAAATCCACTTGCGCGAAATCCTATCTAACCCGATGCTTTCTCCGGCTATCATGCCGAATAACGAAGTATACATCGGTTCTGTTCATCAAAAGATGAATGAAGAAGGTGAACTGACAGATACTGCTACAATCGATTTCTTAGACAGCGTTGTTCAGAACTTCATTGCGTTCTACAATAAAATGAGTTCTTTGAACTGAGTTGAAATAGGAAGAGCCATCCCGTCTTAATAAAGACAGGATGGCTCAGACTGTAGACAAACTCGAGAAATTACAGAGTTTGCCTACAGTCTTTTTTCTTTTACAATGGAAGTAATAATAGAAAATGTTGATTTCC
>NZ_JAKMHX010000026.1 GCF_022048975.1 Sporosarcina cyprini
GAAATGAATCTCGTCCAATCGATGTCCCGCAGAGGCAACTGCTGGGACAATGCATGCATCGAAAGCTTCTTCGGCAAGTTGAAGACAGAGATGCCGGGTTTCTCTACTCCAGAGACCCAGGACGAGATGATCCAAGCCGTCACAGATTACATTGCCTATTATAACGGAATTCGGCCCCAATTGAAATTCAAGATGAGTCCGATTGCATATCGGCTGGCGCAAGCTGCCTGAGCGGATGAACGGGTGGTACTAGCTGGCGACTTTACTTGGAGAGGCAGGCATGATAGCCTTGGCGGGCCGAACCAGCCTCCGGAGCTGGTTTCCTGGTTCGGGAAGCATGCCTGTAGAGGCTCCGAGTCAAGTCGCAAATAGATGTATTAAGAAACGGAAAAGGTCTGGCAACAAAATGAATTGAGCGGTTTATAGAGTGTCTCCTTGACAGGGTGTAAGTCATGGGTTATGCGCGCCTGGCCAGGGGGGATGCGCGGGTACGGGCGGTTTATGCGCGGGCAGGTGGGTTGGACGAAGAAGTAAGATTCGCGGGGGTAATTCAGTTTTCTGAATCCTTTTATTCGCGCGTGGTGATTTTGACAAACTAGTGGGTGGTTTTTCGGTACTGATTAATTTAATAGATTCTACTATTTGGAGGATAGAGTAGGACTGGAAGTGTGGGAGATGCTTCTTATGTGAGGATGGAGGTACTTATACGCGAATTTATTAGGGGTATGTGCGTGTTTCTAGGATTTGTACACTGCGATCATCCATAAACTAATAGATTCTATTTTTGTAGTGGTAGAGTAAATTGACGTTGGTTTATTGCCAAATGAAAAAACCGCCACGGGGGCGGTTTTATAGAGCTTTGTCATGCAGAAAGTTTTTTACAACGTGATGGTCGTTTTCGTATTTTTTAAATGTATAGCCTTCTTCCTTCAACCATTCGATGATGGCGGGAAGAGCTTTGGTTGTCTGGCTTCGATCGTGCATCAGGATGACAATGTCGCGGTCGCCCGCTTTCTCCGCTTTGGCGACTCCCTCTTTCACATTGGCGATGATTTTCTCGGTTTCCTCCTCTGTGAATCTCCAGTCATTGGAGTCGACGTCCCAGTCCCACATTTTGTAGCCGCCTGCTGCCAGCTGCTTTTGCATATCGGGTGTGACATGCGGTTTGCTGCCATAGGGCACTCGAATCAGTTTCGTGCTTTTTCCTGTAATTTTTTGAATGAGCTGTGTGCTTTCTTTCATTTCATTCATGAATGAGTCGGTGGATTTATACACAAGCTCTTTGTCATGGGTCATGCTGTGGGAACCGATATAATGGCCATCCTTTGCGGCAGCCTTCACAATCGATGGATTCTTTTTCATATGTTTGCCGAGGAAAAAGAAGGTCGCCTGCACCTCTTGTTCTTTCAACGTCTTCAAATTGACGGTCGTGAATTGGTTTGGTCCGTCGTCAAATGTTAAATAGACATTCGGTTTCTTCTTGGCTGTTTCCGGACTTGTCGGCTTCACCGGTTTTGGTGTTGGTTTAGGTACTGGCTTGGCGGCCTCTTGCTGCTCCAAGCGATAATGCTGGATGGCCTGTTGAAAAGCGTCGTACCCGGAGTGCTTGTAATCTTCCCTAAAAATGCGGATCGTCTTTTCCTGTGGAAAGAAGTCCAATTCAAAGCCGATCTCTTTGGCGATGTATTTGACACTCATGTAGGTCGTTCCATCGATCTCCCTAATTGGGGACCAGGACAGCTCTTTTCCATCCTTTGTTGTGATGCCGGTTACCGGATCGAAACGGAATTCCATTCCCCTCTTTTGGATGACCGTTACACCTTCCACGACCTCAACGGGCAAGTACAGGTATTTCGCCAAGTCTTTTAGCGGGACTTTGGTGTCCCCGTCCACTACACGAACATCCTCTATCGGTAAGATCCGATCATGCAGCGCAATCAGCCGTTGTGAGGAAGGGGTTCCTTGAGATGCCGCGGCTGCGTTCGTCCCTGTTCCAAGGAGCAGCCCGCAAATAAATAATAAAATGAGTGCAATGCTGAATTTTTGTTTCATTGTCATCTGCTCCTTCCCCGCAATGTCTCTTTATTATATCAATAGGATGAAAAATTAGACCGCAAAGGTTCTGTTTTGAAACGAAAACTTTTCGCCTTATTTCGTTCACGCCCCGAAGTTTGCTGACTCTTGGAAGTGCCTGTTGTTTTCTTGGCGGATCGGTTTGTTTTGTGCGTCTTGTGGCTGGCAGTGATTTCTTGGACTGATGAGTAGTATAAGCAAATAAAAAATGAAAAAAACGGCTCCCTGCAAAGGGAATACCGCTTTTATTCGATAAACATATATTTCATATAATTTTTCCACCCGAAGGACTTCCAAGCTGTTTTGGATGGAAGCTCCAGTGGCATCGGCAGGAAGATTCTTGTCGGCGAGTCATACTCGCGCAGATTTCGTTCGTCCAAGGCAACATCGCCAATGGCCAGTCCTTCCGAAACGACAGCCCGGTCGTAATACTTAAATGGGATGGTCAGCTGAACAGGTATAGCGTTTCCGCTTTTATCGATTTTGAAAGCAGTGGCCGTTTGGCGGTCCACATTGGTCAGCCATTTTTGCTTAATGGAGACGGCATCTGCTTCATTGACGACAATGAACGTGTTCACATTGGCTCCGAATGGAATTTCTGCTGAATCAACGGCCACGCGGACTTCATAAAATTCGAGTGGATTTTTCTCTTTTTTCGGGCTCAGCTCGGCATATGCCTGCTTCCATTTGGATTCGGGAGCCGGCACTTCCGATACAGACAAGACATTCGCTTCAATCGGCGACTCCATGCCATCCTGTTGAATGACGACTTCGTCGCCCACTTCGATTTTTTGCCAATCCTTTACGTTGGCATAGGTTACTATTTGCTTCTCCTCCGTGAAGATGTCAACGGACACAATGGATCCATGACGGTTGACGTCCGAGACTATTCCATCAATCGGGCTAATAAGGGCTGCGCGCGAGGACGGCTGGGACAGCTGGGTCTGGACTACCGCCAACTTCCGGTCGATCTCGGCCAATTCCTGTTCCGCTGCTGCGATGGCTTGGGCATAGGCCCCGTCTTGTTGGACATCGACTTGGACATTGACGTTCAACTCAACTTCTTCACCATCCGGCGATTCGGATGTAGTTACGTTAGTACCATTGTTCCGGCCGCTGCTTGCCCGTTCGGACTGCAGTTCCGATAATGTATTTTCTACGCTTAGCTGTTGTTCCAGCAGGCCTTCTTCTTCTGCTTCCCACGCAGCAATTTGAGAGTCGGCTTTTTCGGATTGCAAGTAAGCCAGTTCGTCACCGGCTGCTACTTGGTCTCCTTCTTGGACAAGCCATGTATCGATCGCCTCATCACTTCCAACATAAACGGTATATAATTCGGCAGGCGCGACAAGGCCTTCTTTCGCAAGCTGCTCGTCGTAGTGGCCTTCCGTCATGCGCTCGTATGTTGAAACATAGACTGACTTTTGAATTTTACTTTCATCGGAGAACAATAAAAAAGAATTGACCGCAATGAACAGGCTGATGACAAAGGCAATGGAGATCGATAGGCGTTTATTCATCAGCTCCCACCTCCGACCACTTTATAATAGAGCGTTTCGAATGGAATAAAACCGACAGCGGCAGTGATGAACGCCATAATCAAATGAATGCCGAACAATGTCCAAAGCAGATGGCGTTGCTCCCTCATGCCTTCAAAACTGCGAATATATCGATATTGCAAAGCGATGATGAGTGCTCCGGTAATCGTCAATTGATTTAAAAAGAGAATCAAATACCAGTTTTCCAGAACTGTCGCAGCTAGAGGACCGAAAGACAAGAAAGAAACGCTAGCCGATGCACCTTTTACAGCGAACACAAAAAAGACAAGCGCTTTTTCCAAGAGCAAGAGCCCAGTAACGAGCAATTGCAGCGGCAGCAACTTTCTGAAAGGAATGGATGTAATCAAACTGAGTATGTATGCGATCCCGTAATAATGAAAGGCCATATAGAGAATAGCCCAAATGAGCGTGCCGGCAAGTGATGCAATCCGCGCCAGCGTATAATCCTCCAGCGACATGGTGGCGAGTAATGGCGTCAGCGCCTCCGTTCCCATCCCCCAAATGTTTCGGAAGGCAAAGAGGAACAGCCCTGCTAGAATAACAAAAAAGACACGGCTTCCGTATTTGCGCATCGTGGCTGTTTGGAGGCTTCCCGCAAGCTCGTGCGGCCTGGTCAGGTAGTGCCAAAACTTAAAATCAAAAAACATAGCGACAATCCTTTCTATGCCGAACCTTGTATAATCCTGTATCTCCTACTTTATCAAATATATATAGATTTTCAATGAAGAGATGGAATCATTCTTACTATTTTCAGGAATAAATTGTATAGCCTTTGGACATTCTGTAATAACACGCTACATTTCCTGTGAGAGACATTTTTTATTTCCCGGGAAATCGACAAAGGAGCAGATGTGAATGAATCAGGAGGAATTCTATCGATTCACCTGGAAAGACGCAGTTTTCGGATTGACCGGTTCCACTCTCTTCATCTTAGCCCTGCACTTTTTAACTACTTAGACATACTAGCAGCCAAGCGAGCGTTTTCTCATCTCTTTACCCGCTTGGAAACTAAAAAAAACACTTATCGGCATATTTTTCCGATAAGTGTTTTCATGTTGTAGTATTCACCATTCGTGCATTCCTTCCGTCAGTTCGTTAAATAGAGTACGATTGTTAGTTTCGAGGGCATAATCAATCATCCTCATTTTATTGGTTTCTTCCAATTCGGCGACGATGTTCTTTGTTTCTTCCACCACCACTTCCGGTATTTTCATCTCCACATTGAATGTGCCTTCTAGCATAGAAGAGAGATGCAAATGCAAATCGGAAATTAGTAGAAGCTGATAGAGTGGCAGGCGGAGAAAACGGGTGCCCCGTTGAAAGACGAATACCTCGCCTAAATTCTCAACTTGTAGACTTTTCATGTTGATGACAATTTCTTTTCCCTCTGTAGGGACGAATTGATACACTTCGCCTCCTTTGATAATCGAAAAATATTGGTACGCAAATACCAAACGCAGGCGAAAATCTTCTTGGCTAGTAAAAAACGGCATCATGCGCTGTACTGATAACATCGTTCTCCCTCCGTATTGAATATTCCGATTATTAATACCATTCTATCATAGGACGAACTGTTTTGTGAATGATATGTTTCTATTTTATTCATACGGCGCAGTTTTGATCTCGTTATTTGAAGATAGTTGTCTTCTGCGTAGGCGGATTGTTTAAGAACAAGGTCATTTGTCTCGGCTTCGTGCCGATGTTCAGTTCCGCTAGGCGGTCGACAATTCGTTTGTTCATATCGAAGGGTGCATTCGTCCGCTTCCTGATCACAATATGATTTGTCTCCAAATCGACTAGGATCGAATGCAAATGTCTCGACCGGCTGCCATACGGCCTGCTCCACTCTTGGACGGCGGCATCCTGTATCTGCTGCAGAAATAGCCTTGCCTGTAAATCGTGTACGTACAGTACGAAACTTTCCATTAGGTCACCTCTATTCGAATGTATTCATTTACGTTTCGTGTCTGGAACCATTATAATGGAGGGAATGCTAAGTTCAGGGAGTGATCAGATGCACCTAACGGCTGAACGTGTGTCTTATTTGCATGAACAAGATATTGAAGAATTAATGAATGTAATAAAAGAGACGTGCCGTCCTTCGGTCGAAAAGGAAGCAGCTATTGTCCAGCGTGCTGTTCATCTCGTCAGGCAAGGCGCTGTCCAGCAATATACCTACTCCGATGACGAAGTGGTCGTCACTCTTTCCGCTGTCGTTCCTTTTACGGTTCGTCTAGCGTTTGGAAGATCGAGTGCGAACTGTACATGCCCCACACCAGGGATATGTGAGCACGTTGTTGCAGTGGCGTTCCATTTATATATGCAATTCAATTCACTGAGCGAATGGCTGCAGGAATGGAGGCAGTCTGAGGTTCAGCAGCTGGCGTTGAAAATATCCGAACGGACGCCGGAAGCCTGGATCAGTGTCCTCGGTAGACTCATGGATCCGATACGGGCCATGTCGCCTTCTGAAAGTGCGAGTGTGTTTCTGCATGAAACCGATCAGGCTGGACAGCGGATGCTTCCACTATCGCCTTTTGAATATGAGTGGAAGCCGCTTTTTGAACTGTATTACCAACTTCTCCTCATTGACGCAGCCATGCCCTATTTGCAGAAGAATATGGACCTCATTACAGGGGATGCGCAACATTATCCTGAATGGCAGCTGCTCGCTTGGATTAGATCTCAGTTTGAAAAGATACAAAAAGTCGTCAAATCACTCGGATCACGGCCGAGATTGTTTGAAACAGATCCCTTCTATGAAAAGGCGAAGGATCTATTACGCGGCATGGTGCTTGGGCATCAGGGTCTTTTCCGGGAACGGATCCTCACCTACATCCTCCTTTGGGACAAGCTTTTTACTGAAAACGCCGCCCGCGAAAAAGAGCGTCTACATCTTCAGCAAGAGACAGCCAGCGAAAAGGTTTTTCTCGAATTTGCGCTGGATTTAATTCAAAACAATCAGGCCCAATTGGAGGAAATCGCACTGCGTGAAGGCGGTGAGCGGATTGATTGTTGGCTGCCGATTGCGGATTACTGTTTGTCCATTGAAATGATGGATGCGCTAAACACGGTGATGAACACGATTTATCCGCATATTGCAAAGTACTACAAGTCTGAAGTACCTTTCCGGAATCGACTGAACTTCATCCGGAAGATTGACGGCTTGCTGGAAGAAGCCGACTTCTCTGGAGAAGAGCGCGAACGGATGTTTATGAATTATGGAATGGCCTCGGTGCCTGTTTACGCTGATTTCCTCATTGAACGGGAACGCTTCGCCGAATGGTCTGCACTCATGCATCGTTTTGACGTTTCCTTCGATTCCATTGATTCGGATACGTTCCGGTTGGTGAGCCAGAAGGATCCAATGGCCGTCATGCCTTTATTCCATACGTACGCCATGCGGTTTATTGGCGAGAAAAACCGGCATAGTTATCGCCGGGCTGTCCGGATTTTCAAAAGGATGCGCACTTGTGCAAAAAAAGCAGGACAAATCGATTTTTGGAACCGCTATATCGATACAGTCCGTGACCAATATCGAAGACTTCGAGCTTTGAATGAAGAGATGGAGAAAGGGAATCTGAACTTATGACAAACATGAATTTGCTGCAAATCCAGTTGAAGATGTCAGTTCAGCAAGCGGGCCCGGGCCGCTATGCCATTTCGGCGTTAGATGACGCGATGCCTGTCCCTGCTGATAAACTGGCTTCCTATCTCTTTTTCAGTAATCAACAGGCTCTCTTTGGCTTGCTCGTGGCATCGGAAGGCAATGCTTTATTGCTAAAAACAAGCGAATTCCTGCAAGTGTTTCTGGATACAAACGCCCACCCTTTCGCCATTTTTTCTGGACGGACAGAAATGGATGCACTTCAAATCGAAGACTTCAAGATAGCGGCACACTTATGGAAAAACCAAGAACTTTGGAAGTCCATTCGCCTGAACGAAGATAGCATACCGGAATTTGATGAGATGGAACTTGGCATTAATGGTCAAACAGCTGACATCCTGCGAGATGCGTTTCTTGAAAAGGTAATGGAAACAGGGATTCGAAGCGACCAATTGCCTTCTTTGCTGGCGCATTTGAGAGAATACGGCTGGCCAGAGGGACCCGCTGGAGATTTGCCAATACAAGTGGCACTCCGCTTGACGGAGCCCGAGGAAGATACGGATTCGGAATGGCTGCTGGAGACAGTTCTCGTCAATGAACGCGGAACCCATTGGACGCCCGCCGTCCGCAAACGGAATGCACCGATTGTAGATGCGCTGCCGCCTAAATGGGCCGACCTCCATGAGGCGATTGATCAGCGGCAAAATGAAATGGTATCCTTTTTGCGATCTGTCGACGCTTCGCCCGACGGAAAATTCCTTTCCCAGCAAATGAGCGATGCTGATGTGCGGCTCTTCATTCAGGAAGACCTGCCGTTATTCCAATCATTCGGATATCCAGTCATTCTGCCCGCTTGGCTCAAATCCGTAACCGAATCCAAAATGCGTGTGCGCACAAGCGCTGGAACTGCGTCTTATCGTTCAGCTGCCGGATTGAATGAAGTGCTTTCTTTTGACTGGAATTTCTCCCTTGCCGGCAAAGAGATGGACAAGGATGAATTCCGCAAGCTCGTCGATGAAAACCGGGAATATATCCGGGCTGGCGACGAGTGGTTTCATCTCGATCCCACCTGGTTGAAACGAATCCGGGAATTAATGGATCGCGCGGATGCCGGAGAATGGACGGTTAAAGACCTGTTATTTCAGGAAGTGCCTGAAGAAATAAGCCCGCTCGAGTTAGATGAAGAACCGGTTGATCCGCTGTTCTCATTTACGCTGCAAAAGTCGTTGCAGGATTACATCGAAATCGTTTCCTCGAAAAAAGGGCTTCCTGCTGTTCCGATTTCACCTTTATTGCGCACGGAATTGCGTCCGTACCAAGTGGAGGGCTATAACTGGCTCGTCTTCATGCGTGAGCACCAATTCGGCGCTTGTCTGGCCGATGATATGGGTCTCGGTAAAACGGTGCAGCTCATCACCTACTTGCTGCATATTCACCGAGAGGCGAAAACAAGCGAGGATACTCCGCCTTCTTTGATCATCTGTCCGACGAGCGTGATGGGCAACTGGCAAAAAGAGCTAGAACGGTTTGCTCCTGAATTGTCTGTGCATATCCATTACGGCCCGTCTCGCGCCAGAGAAGAAGAATTTGCTGAGCTCATAAAAGAGAAGCATCCGGATGTAATTTTGACGACATACGGAACTGCGACGCAAGATGGAGAAACGCTCGCATTGTCTACGTTTTCAAGCATTACACTCGATGAGGCCCAGAACATCAAGAATATGCAAACGAAGCAATCGAGAGCGATCCGCAAATTAACGGGACGTCACCATATCGCATTGACCGGGACGCCGATCGAAAATCGGTTATCCGAGTTGTGGGCAATTTTCGATTTCATTCATAAAGGATATTTTGGCAGTTTCCGTCGATTTACAGAAGACTTCATTATTCCAATCGAACGGGATGATTCCGAGCTGATGAAGCGGAAGCTGCGTTCCAAGATCCGTCCCTTCCTGTTGCGCCGGACGAAGAATGATCCGGACTTGCAATTGAATCTGCCGAAGAAGCTGGAACAAAATGAGTACTGCCCGTTGACGACCGAGCAGGCCGCTTTATATGAAAGCTTTATTGATGATACGAAATTCAAGCTGGAAACATTGACGGGCTTTGAACGGAAAGGGCTCATTTTGAAGATGCTGAGCCGGTTGAAGCAGCTTTGCAATCATCCTGCACTTTTCTTAAAAGAACCTCACGCGCCTGCTACGCAGATGCTCGCGCGATCCGAAAAGTTGGAACGAATCGTTTCAATGGCTGCTGATATCGCGGAAAATGGTGAACAATGTCTCATTTTCACTCAGTATATCGGCATGGGGAACTTGATCCGCCAATGCTTATCCGAGCTATATGATATTGACGTGCCTTTCTTGACCGGCAGTATGCCGAAAGGCCAGCGCGATGCACTTGTCGATGCTTTCCAAGCCGGCGAGTTCCCGATCTTCATCCTTTCTTTGAAGGCGGGTGGGACCGGTTTGAACTTGACGAAAGCCAATCATGTTCTGCATGCGGATCGCTGGTGGAATCCGGCTGTTGAAAATCAAGCGACGGACCGTGCGTACCGGATTGGCCAGACAAAGTTTGTCCATGTGCATAAGTTTGTGACGGTCGGTACGATTGAGGAAAAAATTGATAAGATGCTGGAAGAGAAGGCGAAGCTATCTGCCGATCTCATCCAATCGAGTCAATGGCTCACCGAATTATCGGATGCTGAATTGGATGACCTGTTGACATTTGAACGCTGATGGAAGGCCTCGGATATTTTCCGGGGCTTTTTTTATGGCATCGGCTCCCGTATTCGCTTGGTATGTAGAGACACCACTTTCCTGCCTTGTTCCTGTTTCTCAAGCTGTTCCAGCCGCTCGCTCATATTGGCTACGATCCGGATGAGTTGTCCCACTTGCAGCTCCATTCGGATCAACCCCTTTTCAACTCGTTCCACGGTTTCTCCCCTCCCCTTTATAACTTGGAGCGGAAGCGATCTCCGCCCCAAGTTTCAATTTTGGCGTAAACTGTTTAACTATTACCCCTAATAGTTTCAGGACCCGCCTGCTCAAACGGTTCCTGTTTGTTGAAATACGACCGGTCCCCCAACCGGTTCGTATTTGTTCTCCTCATGCAAATTCATTCCTCGTATTTCATTCATTCCACCTATTCAATTCATTCCACGATCAAGCGGTTTTCCGTCCCTCCTCCTTTGCTGCCCATCAAAAGATCGGCAATTCTTCCTTCTCCTTCTCGGTCAGATGAAAATGCGCTTTTACATACGCTTCATCCGCTCCATTTGCAGCTTCACTTTGCGGGCCCCCTGCGGATTCCCCATACAGGTTTTCGTCCTCGCGCTTTTTTGTAGCCAAAAACCTCACTTCGTCCGCAATGACCTCGGTAACGAATGCCCGGGTCCGATCCTCCCGTTCATATGTACGGGACTGAATTCTTCCACCGACACCGATTAACGAGCCTTTGCCGCAATGCTTCACTGTGTTCTCCGCTAATTTGCCCCACGCCGTGCATAATACGAAATCAGCCTCGACCTCACCTCTTTGGTTCTTAAAGTTGCGATTGACAGCCAATATGAAGCTCGACTGCTGTCTTCCCTCCGGCAACCTTCTTAGTATCGGGTCTTTTGTAATACGCCCAACGAGTGCAACTTGGTTCACTTGTCTCCCCCCTTTCGTAGGTCGCCTCTATCATACTAGAGGACCAGTAATTGTCCAAATAGTGAAAACCCAACTTTCATGCACTCTGAAGGGTCAATTCCAAGTTTTCTCTCTGGCATTTAATTGCCAAACCATCCGTGAACCTTATCTCCTAGCGGTTTCCTAATTTATCTCATTCCGGTGATAATACGACTTTGCCCTATTTACAAAAAAGTTTTTGAAGCTATGGTATAATCGAAGAAAAATGAGTGGGGTGGCGCGTTGAAGACGTTCAAAATGATCTCTGTCGGAGTGCTTCAAGACAATCAAATCCAAGACTTTCCTTTGATTGACGGAATCATCATTAATCAGGAAAACAGTCATCGAATGTGGATTCTGGAAATGTTCATTGATCAGGAATATAAAGAGCTTTTCGAGAACTGGAAAGCGACAGAGGAATTGCTGGAATCCCGCGTCGTCATCTCCTATCCGGAAAATGAGCCGGCCGGATTTTTAGTCGCGGTGGACACGGTCCAAGAAATCGGCGATCACATTTCCGTGCTCTTGAAAGGGCGTTTGAAGCGAGCACGCTCCCAATACGCGGAGCACTTACTCGAAGAATTAATTACCGAAGGCTTAAGCGGCCAAGAATTGCTCGCACGTTTTGAACACGACATGCGTTCACGTCCTCGCTTGAAAAAGGACCGCAATTTAACTTGAACCCTCTATTATGAGGGTTTTTTGTTTGGAAATTTTATGGTTACGGGAGGATGATCGATGAAATGGAATGGCGGGGAAAATATACGAGCGGTTCAGGGGAATATATGAGAGGTATAGGAAGATTTACGAGCGGTTGCGGCGGGAATCGAGCGGTTGAAAAATTATACGAGAGGTTGGCAGGATAATCGAGCGGTTAGATCGAATAATCGAGAGGTACGGGAAGAAATACGAGCAGTTGGCCGAACTATAAACAGATCGTCTTTCTTAACAGCAGTCTTCACGAAAGGCATAGCCTACATAAGAGGCAACTGATCCGCGGGTAATGGTTAGTACTTCGCATATTTCGTCGCGCTACATGCACTTGACCATTTAGGGGGTTGGTGTTGAGCACTCCCTCTCCATTGAGAAAGACCGCCCTTTAAAAAAGAGCGGTCTTTCACGGCTTGCGGTTAGCGGTTGTTGTTCCCATTACGGTTCATTGTACCGTTATTTCGGGAAGGGGTTGTTGTGTTCTCTTCGATGATGATTTCTTCAGTCGGAGCAGTAGTACCATTCATATCGAGATGACGGTCATTGACGCGGCCATCCAAGCCGTTACGGTTGGTATCATTGAGGATACCGCCGTTCGGATTGTTATTGTTATAACGCTCCTGACCTGTGTTGATGCCGTCCATGTTTGGACCAGTTTGGCCATCATAAACACGCGGTGTCAGATCTCGGTTCTCCAAGGCTTCCATCGGTGTTTCGTTTTTATTCGGAACCGTGTTATTGTTGGTACCGCAGCCAGCCAATACGACTCCTGATACGAATAGAACTGGAATCACTTTTTTGAACATGAAAATTCCCTCCTTTCCACAAGCCGTTTCTCATACATATCCTGTATGATACTTTGTAGGTTGGCTCAAAAAGAGGGAACTATCCATCATTCTTTATTGTTGTTCAATTTGCTCTTTTAGTATTGATTCGATGAATACAGCTTCGGCTTTACAGTCATACTCATAGTGCGTGTTGAGTTGCTCTTGCATCGTTTGGATAGCCGCAATTTGCTCATCGGACGGTGGTTCATTCAGGATTTTATAAATCACGTCATTAATCCGTTGAGCCAAGTCTTCATGGAACGTAGGATCCATTTTGACTTCATCCGGGATTTTTGAATACCATAGCGCTTTCGTCGTAATATACTCACGCCATTCTTCAATAAAATCCTCGATGCTGTATTCTTCTTCGCTCCACCCAATATTGGCCATGTACTGTTCGAACGTTTGTGTAATGGAACGGGTGATGCTGCTTTTTATATTTGGAGAAAGATCTTTGAACATAACTTATTTGTTACCTCCCACTGTAAAGTGCATTGCAGTTGTGGTATGTAAAAAGGTGGATGAAAAAATGATGCCTTTTCCCCTCGTTTTGGAATTCACCCAGTCCATTTTGCCTGTTCTTCATCCCTTTTCATCGGTCTTTTTAAATACCGCGGCAAAGACACTGCAATGTTCATTGTAACGAAAATTTAATGTGTGCGCAAATTTAGTTTTCCTTGTTTTGCTTGTCACCTAAGGCAAACGTGATGTCTGCTTCGCATGCGATTTCTCCATCAACGGTCGCGATTGCCTTGCCTTTGCCGATCATGCCGCGCATTCTTGTGATTTCCACTTCCAAGCGCAATGTATCACCAGGTGTCACTTGACGTTTGAACCGGCAATTATCGATTCCTGCAAAAAATCCGATGCGTCCGCGGTTTTCTTCTATTGAAAGCATGGCTACCGCACCGACTTGGGCAAGTGCCTCAACAATCAGTACACCCGGCATGACCGGATAACCCGGAAAATGTCCATTGAAAAACTCTTCGTTAATCGTTACATTTTTTATTCCGATTGCTTTTTTTCCTTCTTCCATTTCCAAAATACGATCCACTAACAGGAATGGATAGCGATGCGGAAGAATTTCTTGTATTTGTTGTGCAGTTAGCATGTATCGTCTCTCCTTGGCCTATGTAATGTTTGGGTTATGGTCCAGTTCCTCTCATAATATCAAGAACATGCGTCCATGTCTCCTTTTTGAGTACGTCGCCCGGACTGCCATCGCCGATATACCCGTAACCGATCATGGCCCCGACCACTGCTGCTCCAACTAGCAGGAGCAAGACGAGGATAATTCGTAGCCAGATGGGAAGGATTCGCACTTGAACCCAAAATTTATTTTTGACTCGTTCCTCTTTTACCGTGTCCGGCTTTTTCCCCTGTCGATTCCTAGCCGCTCGTGTTGCTGCCACAGGGGAATTCACCGTGGTCTCTTGACTTGTTTGATTCCATTCCGGATTATTCCGTTTTTCATCTAACATAATAAAGACTCCCTATCAGAACTCATCGTATATTGTTGATCAGACCAAGCATTTGATCGGCCAATGTGATCGTCCGTGCATTGAATTGGTAGGAGCGCTGGACGTTGATGAGATCCGTCATTTCTTTCTCATAATTGACGTTCGACGCTTCCAGTTTTTGATTTTCCATGCCAATGATTGCGCGGTCTGCACCGTTTAATTCCGTTACTACATCGCCTGCAGTCACGCCAAGTTCATTTAAATTGGCAGGCAGAGCGAACAACGTGTCTGACAAGCGTGACATGAGGTTCGGCCGCTCCATCACGGTCACTCCTAATTGGATCGTTTCCACAGTTCCATTGTTCTGTGTCACTTCCAGCACGCCGCCTGGACGCATCGAATATTGTTTCACATCATCGCGGAAGCTAACCGCATTCCCTGCGCTGTCCGCGACTGGATAACCGTCACCGTTCACAAGCATGAGGCGTCCGCCGTCCACTGGCGAAACATAGAAGCTTCCCTGACGCGTATACACGGTCTGCTCTCCATTTTCACCTGGCATAAGCAAGTTAAAGTATTGCTTCGGTTCCGTCAGAGCGAAATCCAGATCCCGCCCCGTCACCTGCAAAGAACCTTGTTTCCAGTTCACCATGGCCGGTCCTAACACCGCTCCGACGCCATAGCGTATGCCCGCTGGCGTTTGGCGCTGCGCCGTATCGGCCTTGTCGTTGTTGAACTGCTGGTACAGCATCTCGTGAAAATTGACTCCGCTCGCTTTATAGCCGTTCGTTGCCGAGTTCGCGAGGTTATTGCCGATAATATCTATATTCTGTTGCAGTTGCGTCATCGTGTTGACCGCGGTTGTCATAGTTCGTATCATATTGCAGTCCGGCTCCTTTCCCCTTTACGCCTGCACGTAAAGGCTTTCCGTGTTACTCAATTATCCATTGACCCGTCCGATTTCCGTGACCGCTTTTTCCATACTTCGATCATATGCCTGCAAGATTTTTTGATTCGCTTCGAAAGCCCGGTAGGCCGCCAGCATATCTGTCATTGTGCTTCCCGCATCGACATTCGATCCTTCCAAATAGCCTTGCTGGAATGAATAGCCGACGCCCGCCACACCACTCGCATCCGGCAAGTTACCGTTTTGAGCAGAAAACAGACCATTCCCTTGTTTTTGCAAGGTTTCCGGCTGTGCTGCATATGCGACGCCAAGTGTAGCAGCTGTCGTTTCCCCTACCATTATATCGCCTTCGCTCGTCAGACGGAAGTCGTCATTTGGCAGCTGAATTCGCTGTCCGGCTGAATCTAGGACATAATACCCCATCGGATTCGTTAGGTAGCCTTGTGCATCCATCGTGAAATTACCGTTTTTCGTGTAAACTTCTTGTCCATTACCATTCGCTAATCTGAAAAAGATCGCCCCGGCTTTTCCTGTTTCCGGATCGACCGGCAAAGCGCCATCCACAAGGGATACATCCGTCGTCAAGCCCGTTTCTCTTAATTGCCCCTGCGCAAAAAGCGGTAAAGTTTCCTGCATGTAAACGCCAGTTGAGATCGGTCCTACTGGAGACAAACCTTTCAAAAGCAATCCATCTTTCGTCGGAATGCGCGCGGCATTAATGCTCGACATGTACATTTCCGGAAAAGAGCGGATAGAGGACTGCTCTGCTTTAAATCCTGGTGTATTCGCGTTTGCCAAATTGTTAGCCAGCATTTCCGTTCTGCGTTGCTGGGCAATCATGCCAGAGCCGACTGTATAAAATCCACGGAACATGCGTCCGCCTCCTTCGTATGGTAAAGCCTTTTGAGCGGCTTTGCGATTTGATTAGTAATGCCCTTTGACCTTATCAATATTCTCAAGCAAAATTCCAGTGCCAATGGCTACACAGCTTAGTGGATTGTCCGAAACAAAAACAGGAACTTTCAATTCTTCCGCGAGCAGCTGATCAATGCCATGAAGCAATGCCCCGCCGCCTGTCAGGAAGACGCCACGGTCGATAATGTCAGCGGACAATTCCGGCGGCGTTTTCTCCAGTACATTTTTAGCCGACTGGATGATCAAGCTGACCGATTCCGTCAGCGCCTCCAATACTTCTTCAGAGTGGATCGTGATCGTGCGCGGCAATCCTGTCACCATATCACGGCCCCTGATGTCCATCTGTTCCTTCCGGCTTCCCGGGAAAACCGTGCCGATTGTCACTTTGATGGACTCCGCCGTACGTTCCCCAATGAGCAGCTTATATTTCTTCTTGATATACTGAATAATATCGTCGTCGAACATATCGCCAGCGGCATTGATCGATTGGGACGTCACAATATCCCCCATCGACAGGACCGCAACATCCGTCGTGCCGCCACCGATGTCAATGACCATATTCCCGCTCGGCTGGAAAATATCCATGCCGGCGCCGATCGCTGCGACTTTCGGCTCTTCTTCCAAATAGACTTTTTTTCCACCCGATTTTTCAGCCGCTTCCCGGATCGCTTTCTGCTCGACACTCGTAATATTTGTCGGGCAGCAGATCAGGATGCGTGGTTTGGATAAAAATCCTTTGACGTTCAATTTATTAATAAAATGCCGAAGCATTGCTTCTGTCATATCAAAATCGGCAATTACGCCATCTTTCATCGGGCGAATGGCAATAATATTGCCCGGTGTCCGTCCGACCATTTTACTAGCTTCCTCTCCAACCGCCAATACGCGACTCGACTGCTTGTCTATCGCCACAACGGATGGTTCATTTAGCACAATCCCTTTCCCTTTCACGTGAATCAACACATTGGCCGTACCAAGGTCAATGCCGATATCTTTAGCGAACATTTTTCACGATACCCCTTCCATCATCCTGGACATGTCTGTCTCGAACATACTCTACTAACTTATAATTGTAGCATAGACATACTGTATTGAACATATAATTCCACCATATTTTGAAAGGAAATTTAGTATTTTCGTCACGATTTCAGATGGAGGAAAAAGGGATGCTTTTGATATGGATTTGGAGAGCGCGGCCTTTGCTTTTTACATATTTTTAGTCTTATTTGAATGGAGAAAAAAACAGTTCCCCTGGATTACGGACAACACAAAAAAAAGACAGGGTATCCGCCGGATGTTCGCGTCCCCGTCTCTTCATCTCACCCATTCCGAGCCTTATTATGTTCATTCATCCACTTCATCCGTGTTGCTTCACCGCCTCTTAAATGTCTGACAGACTTATGATAGGCCAAAACTTTGGCGACTTCCTCCGACAGCTCTACATCGACATTCGGCAACCGTTCCGTCAAATCCTTATGGACCGTGCTTTTGGAGTAGCCTGTCGCTTTTGCCAGTGCCCGTACGGTAAGTCCAGTCTCCAGCAACATTTTGCCGAGGCGCACGCATCGCCTCCGAATTTGCTCGTGCACGCCCTCTTCCTTTCCTGTCAGCTCCATTTCTTCCTTTATCGTATGCGGCAAGTTTGTTAGATATGCGAAGGGAGATGGAGAGCGGAGGAAAATTGGTGAGTAGTTGTTGAACGGATGGGTGGACGTTTGATCAAGGTGAAGACGGATGGAAAGGTTAGAAAAGAAATGGAACTCTTAAAGAAATGATCAAGTTATGTACAAAGTTGTAAATGTAAAAAAGAGCTCTCCTCCTGAAGAGCCCCCTACCATTATGTGATTTTGTAAAAGCTTCCTTTACTTTTACCGACCATCTGTAGTTGGGGGATTCCGGCCAATAGGTATTGTGCCGTATGTCGGTTATCCAAAAGGGTAAACTTGCGAAATTCTTGATTGGTGATTGTATTTTTATTAATAAAGAACCATTCTCTCACCGCATTTTGATGTTCTGACCTTCCGAGGTGGTTGCAAATCAGGCATTTCCATTTTCGATTCATCCAACGCATGGTCAGTTGATTGCACGACGGGCAGTGAACACCGGGCATAATTTCGCTCTGCTGCAAAGAGTATCGCTCCACTAACGGGAATGGATTGAACGGTCGGTGTGCACTGACTATTTTATTGGCCAATTTGTGTATTGTTTGCCTATTAAGCATATCACGTTCAATTTTCAAATTACGCAGATACGCAGCGATTTCATAAGTAAAGATTAAATCCACGGGAGGCGTCTCCTCAAATTGCAACTCGTTATTATAAGCAAACGTGACAATGCCTTCAATTGGCACATCAATCTGCATTTGGCTCAACCATACTCGCAAAAGATGAATTTTCCGATCCAACTCAGTAATGGGACTGCGGAAAGGAAATCTTTCACCATTTGGCGTTTCTTTGATAAACTGTAGTGGTTTCGTTTTCACAATAATTTTCTCCGCCAAATTCTTCACTTCGGAAATAACAATTTTTGATGGTGTAATTAATAGGGAATCAATTTGAAAATAAATACCATCCAGTTTTAAACAAACATCATGCATTATCGCATGAGGGTAAGAGGGCTTAAATTCGGATATATACCGATCATACTGCCTCTCTCCACTATAACCAGCCTTCATATTATATATCCGCCGGGCAATATCACTCCGAATCGGATGATCTTGTGCAATCCTCCTTTCCAAAGTAATCAATCCATCAATTTCTAATGGCACGCTTCTACTTTTATAAATCAATTTCCACCACCTCCTGTCTATAGTGTAAACTATCCGCAAAATAAATGGAATAATCTGAACAAAAAGATGAGTTTTCATAAGCTGTTTTGTCCAAAGTTGCAGTAGTTTCGCTCCAAAACTTAGTTTCGGCTACTTAATTAGACAGGGGTTTCTTTTTTCAAACCAATTAGTTGGTCTATTATCACGATTTGATTGCCTATTTGGATGTGTCCCTTGTTCTGGTGACGTAAATAGATTTGATTAATCGAGCACTCTTTTCACTAATTCGAGGACTTCCCGCTGACATTCGAGGACTCTTCGCGTTATACGAGGACTCTTGCCGACTTACGAGCAGTCTTCCCGCACTTATGAGCAGTCTTTCGCTTATACGAGGACTTTTTGCAATATACGAGCACTACCGGTCATCTATCAATGTCTGGTCACTTTTTGTATGTTTTTATTAAAATGTGCACCCTTTCCCAAGCAGCAAAATGAATCGAGCACTCTTGCCACTTATTCGAGGACTTCCCGCTGACAATTGAGGACTCTTTACGTTATACGCGGACTCTCGCCGACTTACGAGCAGTCTTCCACCACTTATGAGCAATCTTTCGATTATACGAGGACTTTTTGCAATATACGATTACTCCCGGTCCTCTATCAAGGTCTGGTCACTTTTTGTATGTTTTTTATTAAAATATGCCACTGATCCCGAGGAACAAAATTAATCGAGCACTCTTTTCACATATTCGAGGACTCTTTGTGTTATACGAGGACTCTTGCCGACTTACGAGCAGTCTTCCACCACTTATGAGCAATCTTTCGATTATACGAGCACTTTTTGCAATATATGAGC
>NZ_JAKMHX010000003.1 GCF_022048975.1 Sporosarcina cyprini
TCCGCTCCAATTTTGCCGGGGTGGCGGAACTGGCAGACGCACAGGACTTAAAATCCTGCGGTAGGTGACTACCGTACCGGTTCGATTCCGGTTCTCGGCACCACTTAAAAATATATGCGCCCGTAGCTCAATTGGATAGAGCGTCTGACTACGGATCAGAAGGTTGTGGATTCGACTTCTGCCGGGCGCGCCATTATATATTCACGGGAAGTAGCTCAGCTTGGTAGAGCACTTGGTTTGGGACCAAGGGGTCGCAGGTTCGAATCCTGTCTTCCCGACCACTTTTTAATGGGGCCTTAGCTCAGCTGGGAGAGCGCCTGCCTTGCACGCAGGAGGTCAGCGGTTCGATCCCGCTAGGCTCCACCATATGAACCTTGAAAACTGAACAGCAAAACGTCAACAATAAAGTCTGAACTCGACCTCGTCGGGAAGAGGACAAACACGAATCTTCGGATTCAAAATTGACATCTTAAATGATGCCAGCAAGAAACTCGAGCTATTCGAATTTCTCTTTTATGGAGAGTTTGATCCTGGCTCAGGACGAACGCTG
>NZ_JAKMHX010000027.1 GCF_022048975.1 Sporosarcina cyprini
CCCCGGCATTGGTGTAATTTTCAGGGTCTGGTTTTGGCCTTGCGGGCCCGGCTGTGCGCGAGGCGATAGCTTTCGCCGTTCATCTCGAGGATGCTGACGTGATGGGTCAGGCGATCGAGGAGCGCGCCTGTGAGACGCTCAGATCCGAAGGTTTCGGTCCATTCGTCGAAGGGCAGGTTGCTGGTGATGAAGGTGGAGCCGCGTTCGTAACGCTGGGAGATCAGCTCGAACAACAGTTCGGCGCCGGTCTTGGAGAGCGGCACAAAGCCCAGTTCGTCGATGATGAGCAGCTTGTATCCGGCCATCTGCTTCTGGAAGCGCAGAAGACGGCGCTCGTCGCGGGCCTCCATCATTTCGCTGACCAGCGCTGCCGCGGTGGTGAAGCCCACCGACAGTCCTTTCTGGCATGCTGCCAGTCCGAGCCCCAACGCTACGTGCGTCTTTCCGGTGCCTGATGGCCCCAGAGCGATGGCGTTCTCACGCCGCTCGATCCACTCGCAGCGCGCCATCTCGAGCACCTGCATCTTGTTGAGCCTGGGGATGGCGGCGAAGTCGAAGCTGTCGAGGCTTTTGACGGCGGGGAAGCGCGCGGCCTTGATGCGCCGCTCGACCATGCGACGCTCCCTGTCGATCATTTCCATCTCGACGAGGCGGGCGAGGAAGCGGATATGATCGACGCCTTCAGCGGCACATTGCCGCGCGAGCTTGTGATGCTCACGCAGGCACGTAGGCAGCTTGAGCGCCTTGAGATGGTGAGCGAGAAGGATCTCCGGGGCCTGATCGCTCATGCGGCCTCCTGCCGGTCGGAGAGCAGGCTCAGATAGGCTCTGGCAAAGGTCTTCTCGACCGTGGTGCGTGGCAGGAAGGGATAGACGTCCAGGTCCAGCCTGGGCGGTACGCGTTCGATCCGGCACAGGACGAGGTGCTTGACGGCATCGAAGCCGATGGCGCCAAGATCGATGGCCTGTTCGACCGCCGCCTGGAGATCGGCGAGGGTGAACGTTTCCAGCAGGCGCAGTACCTGCACATATTCGCGCTTGCCATGTTTGTGCATGCGCCCTTCCATCAACCGCTGCAGTGTCGTGAACGCTTCGGGCAGGTCCCAGCCCTGCAAAGGCGCAGCCTGGTCGAATGCGTTGATCTTCTGCTCGATCAGCGGGAGATAATGGAGCGGGTCGAAGGCAACCTCCTCGCGGGCATAGCAACGAGGATGACGGGCGATGACTTCGCTGCGGCAGCCGATCACCACCTCATCGACATAGGCCCTGATCCAGACCTCCTGATGGCCCCAGGCCACCGGAACCGAATAATCGTTGGTCCTGTAGCGCACCAGGGATTGCGAGGAGACCCGCCCGCCTTTCTGATCGCAGGCCTCGAAGGGTGTAGCGGGCAGAGGCTGCATGGCNNNNAGATCGCGCTGCAGCCGCTCACCGATCGTCTCGCTCTGCCCGCGCACCTTGTCCTGCTGGCGCTCGCGGCATTGCTCCTCCAGCCACAGGTTGAACGCCTCCCAGGTCGGGAACTTCGGGATCGGCACCATGAAGTTGCGCCGGCAATAGCCTACCAGCCCCTCCACATTGCCCTTCTCGTTCCCCTTGCCCGGGCGAGCATAGCGGTCGCGGATCACGTAATGTGACAGGAAAGCGCTGAACAATGTTGCACGCTGCCGCGTGCCGTCGGGCAGGATCTTCGCCACAAGGCAGCGATCGTTGTCATAGACGATCGAGCGCGGTACCGCGCCGAAAAACGCGAAGGCATGCACGTGTCCGTCCACCCAGGCCTCCGCCACCGCCGCCGGATAGGCCCGCACATAGCAGGCATCACTGTGCGGCAGATCGAGCGCGAAGAAGTAGGCCTTCTGCTCCACCCCGCCGATCTCCACCAGCGCTTCCCCGAAATCGGCCTGCGCATCTCCCGCAGGGTGCGCCAGCGGCACGAACATCTCCCGGCTGCGCTGTTCGCGCTCCCGGATGTAATCCTTGATGATCGTATAGCCGCCGGTGAAACCATGCTCGGTGCGCAAACGGTCGAATACCCGCTTCGCCGTATGGCGTTGCTTGCGCGGGACACTGCGGTCACCCTCAAGCCATCCATCAATGATCGCCACAAACCCGTCCAGCTTCGGGCGCTGCGGTACGGACTGGCGCCGGTAACCCGGCGGCGATGAAAACGACAGCATCTTGCGTACCGTATCGCGCGACACATTGAAACGCTTCGCCGCCGCCCGTTGGCTCATGCCATCCGCGCAAGCCAGACGGACCTGAAGATAAAGTTCCACGCTGTAGATCCCCACACCTCCCTGACTCGGCAGAAAGGCTTCAAGGTGGACGACTTTTACGCCGCCCGCAGCAGGACTATCCCGCCGCTACCGTGGTCGAATATTGCTCCGCCGTTCTCA
>NZ_JAKMHX010000028.1:0-127500 GCF_022048975.1 Sporosarcina cyprini
TGAAGTGACCCCTAAAAGTTAGACACGGTATTACTTCAGGCAGCTTGGGTAAAATGAGTTCGGTATTGCACCGGACTCATTTTTAATTTTGCCTTCAACCGTTTTGTATTATAGTAATTGATGTATCTTTCCAGTTCTATTTTGAAATGTTCTACACTTTCAAATTCCTTTAAATAGAGGAACTCGGATTTCATAATGCCAAAGAAATTTTCCATCACAGAATTGTCGTAACAGTTTCCCTTGCGGGACATACTTTGCACAATCCCCCTAGACTCAAGTGCGTGACGATATTGCTTCATTTGATAATGCCAACCTTGATCCGAATGCATTAGTAGCTGGTGGTCCTCCGGCAAGCGTTCCAAAGCCTTCTCCAACATATCGGAAACAAGTGAATACGTTGGTCTTGAACCAATGGTATAGGTAATGATCTCACCGTTAAACAAATCCAATACAGGTGATAAATAAAGTTTTTCCCCAAACAGCTTAAATTCCGTAATGTCGGTGACCCATTTTTCGTTTGGGGCATCTGCAGTAAAGTTGCGTTCTAAATTATTAGGCGCGATTTTACCAACCGTCCCTTTATAAGATTTATATTTTTTCATACGGACCAAGCACTTTAAACCTAACTCTCTCATGATGCGCTGAACCTTCTTATGATTCACCTTTCGTCCACGATTGGCAAGCTCATCACGGATACGACGATAGCCATAACGTCCTTCGTGTTCTTCATAAATCGACTTAATTTCTGCCTTTATATCTGCGTCTGGATCTGGCTGATTCAGACGTGCCACCAAATGATAATACGTACTCCGTGGAATACCAGCGAGCTTCACGAGTAACTTTACCGGATATGCATGCCTTAGTTCAAAGACTACTTGCGCTTTGTCTTTTTTGGTGATTTTTCCTTGTTTTGAACTAAGGCATTCAACTTTTTTAAATACGTGTTTTCCATTTCTAGTTGTTTAATACGAGCTTCAAGCGCCTCAGTAGACCCTTTAACCGGTGCAGGTTTATGTTGTTGATTGGATTCCTTTTTCACGGATGGACGCCCCTTTTTCTTTGATTGAAGGGCATCCACTCCTTGTGTCTCCAACTGTTTCCTCCAAACTAAAATTGTAGAAGGGGAAGGGATCTTAAAAATAGCCGCAGTTTCATTTAAGGATGTGCCCTGTTCAATCATGTAATTGAGTACGTCCAGTTTAAACTGTTGTGTGTAAGTTGTACAAGACTTAATAAAAGCTTCGGCACCATGATATTCGTATTGTTTGACCCACTTAAGGATTGCTTTATTATCTGTCTGCAAAGACTTGGCTATTTCATGTGAACTTTCCCTGCCATTTAAATAACGATTAACTGCATGTAACTTATCTTCTACAGTAAATTTAGCCATAGAAAAACTGCACCTCCAATTATTAGATGGTGTCTAACAATTGGGGTGCAGTTCAATATTCAAGGTTTTTTTCTATTACCCTGTTTCATCTGATTTCATGTAGTATCAATGGAACGTAGTCAAAGCGTAGTCATTTATCTTCATCTCAATGTAGTTGGCAAACTTCAATATAGATTCTTCTTTTGCATACGTCACCCCATTTCAATATGAGTTATTTGGTAAACGAGATACAGTTCACTTTGCTCAAGTGACCGATGTTTTATTGGGTTATCTCAAACCTGAGGATTTCCTGCTGTTGAAATGATAAACCAAAAATTGTTAAAGAGTATCCGTACATAAGGATACTCCATTTGTACAAGGGATTTAATGATTCGTTGTAGAATGTTAAATTAATGCGCTAAGGAGTGATATATTTTGAAATTTGTATACTGTAATGACACTGGTAGAGAGATAGGTATCCATCCAGCAACAAAGGAACACGGGACAGAATGCGATATGTCGATAATTAAACCGTTAGAAGTTCGCACTTTTTATCTCCCTAACGGTACCTATCCTTGGGTTAAAATGTGGGATTATGGGGAGGAACGTGGACTTAGTATATTAGTTTCCCCTCATAAGGAAAGTGATTAGGCTAGTAGTGGATTAGCCAATTTAAAGCCGAGATACAGCTTTAAATAATCGACTATTATGTCATAAAAATTGCCTAAAACCTTCCTGGTATTGTCGGAAGGTTTGTTTTGTTTAAAGGAGAAAGAAAAAAAGAACGAACCTTTTTTGGTTTGAAGGTGTATATAGTGTGAAGTTACTAAAAAAGGGGGGAGTTAATTTGGCAACAGAAATAACCAAGGATGAGGCAGAAAGGATATTCAATGAATATTCTCCTTATGTATATAGGACAGCATTATTGCTTACGAAATCTGAAGCACTGGCAGATGATATAACACAAGAAACATTCATTAAAGCATTTGAGAAATACCATTTATTTGATCCAACACGACCTATAAAGCCCTGGATTTATAAAATCACTGTCAACACGTTCCGTAATATGTATCGTAAGCAAAAATGGCTTAAATTTATTGGGGTGATTCCTGATATATCCACGATTGAAAATACGGTTGAAACTACGATTTTACGAGGAGAACAAAACCGGGAGATATACAATGAAGTTGCAAATTTGCCAGCTAAAAGCAGAGAAGTAATCGTTCTTTATTATTTTGCGGAACTAAAGATAAGTGAAGTTTCATTAATACTGGATATCCCTATAGGCACTTGTAAATCAAGAATAAATAGAGCTATAAAACAGTTGCGTTGCCAGCTGCCAGAAAATAAATTAAACCTTAAACGAGGAGGAGAAATTCATGGAGAAATTTAATCAAGACGTTAAAAACCATCTGTACAAAACAGTTGAGAATTTCAATCCAACGGTTGGTTTCGAACAAGTATGGAATAGGTACTCGTATAAAAAAAGTAAGAACAAAAAGGCTTATATCCGTCCAAAATTATCATATATCATAACTGCTGCACTATTACTTTTGGTAATGGTACCTGTTAGTGCTGCGATCGGACCGCTTGAGTGGAATGGAATAAAGATTACTTTGACAAAAGCTAATGATACTGGTGAAAATGCAAGTATAGAAAAGGAACTTTTATCCGGGCACAGTCCTATCTACAAAGAAATTGTCGATTATATAATCAAATCGGATGTTACATTTTCTTTGAAGGATGCTCAAAAGGAATTTCAATTTTCAATTTTAAGACCTGAAGTAGCATTAACACCAACAATGTCTTTAGGAACAATTAATGAAGTTGTTATACTAGAGGACGATGACAGGGAAAAGGTTGGTGGCTACAAGCAGGCTTTTCACGATTTTTATGAAACGGAAAATCAGTGGGCTGTCGTCACACAATTTTTAGATCAAACAACAACTGACTATTTGATTGGAAATATTGAGAGTATGCCGACTACATTTGTGGGTGATTGGGAAATTGTTGAGATGAGTGAAAACAAGATGGCAATGTTTATAGAAGGTGATAAGCTGAATAAAGAAGGCGATAAGGTGAATACATTAGTACTTAATTATCAAATCGATGATCAAAAAGTCATTATGTTGAATTTAATGGGAAATCAATCTAAGGAAGAGTTATTAAAACTTGCAGAGGCTTATAATATTCATATGGAAATGTCTATTAACTGAGTTTGCCATGTGCAACACGGCCGCAATACAACCAATACCAAGTGGCAATGAGTATTTTTAGCTGCAATGGGAGAAGGCGCATTGTACAGAAAGGGCAATGATTTTTTCATAAGGTTAATAATTGATCTCTAGAAACGGGCACTTTTCTTGAAAAAGATTGAAGTTTGGTGAGGTATTTGAAGAAAAGTGAACTTATAACTCAACTAAAAACTGCCCCCGCAACGTAAATTGGCCAAACCTAGTCAAAAACGTAGTCAAACTTATGCATTAACTACTGTTAACTCTAAGAATCATTGGCCTTACAGCACTTTCATGCGTATCGGGTTCGACTCCCACCGTCTCCATTTTGCAATTTTAATGAGTTTCAATGAGATGAAAAAGCCTTGATTATCAAGGCTTTTTCTTTTTTGCAGTGTCATTAGGTTTCAGTGGATTTAAATTACTCAGTACCTAAGTCAGTACCCGTTTTCTGTTGCATAATAAGATAGTTCGTAAACTTATCGACGACACCATCTTTTGCGTCTTTGGATAAATGTGCATAGATGCTCAATGTTGTCTGTACATCTTTGTGACCCAACCGGTCCTGTACTTCTTTAATAAGGATAGTATAACTACCAATCATCATAACAGTTACTATTATTCGGGAAATTAGATTCATGGTATTGTATAATAGTGGAAAAGAGAGAGTTCGAATGTCGAAAACTGTGATGCCTAATGTTTATGAAAGATCTTTCAATTGTCCCAAGGTGGGAAGTGTTATGTCTCAAGAACATCATGAATTAAGACTTAACTCACCTTCAGAACTGGATATATATTAGACATAAATAGCATCCCGTTGGTTTTTCATGGTGGTAAACCCATTAGGTTTGAACTAAGAAGGAGATGTGCAATGTGGTAAACATACATCCAAACGCACTTGAAGCACTAGCTGTGACAAGAATTGTGACATTAGCAATGCAACCAGGTACATTATTAGAGCCATCCATCCCTATTGGTGATAAGGGGGTATCATTTGATGGTCACATTTCAGTTTACAAAGATAATTCCTTAAAAAAATCTTCTTTATTAGGAAGAGTTCCTGTTCAAGTAAAAGGGAAGGCTGTTGAAAAATTCTCTTCCTTACAAACAAAATATTCTAAATTAGAGCTTGACGATTTGAGAAACTATTATAACGAAGGAGGAGTAATATTTTTTGTCTGCGAAGTCATGGAAAATGGGAATGTTGAGGTCTTTGCAAAAATTTTGTTACCATTAGATTTGAAGGCATTAATAGATGGTTATGGTCAACAACAAACAACAACCATTAATTTGAACCATGTCAAAGACCTGAAAACACTTACTGCTATTTGCAATCACTTTCTGAAAGAACAAAGAAGACAGCCTGTAGGACATATCGGAAAGCATTCTTTTCATTCACGTAAATACGAGAAATTTACAGTATCCAGAATTTCATTTGCACCATCTAAGGAACAAAGTACCTTTGTAAATCATGAAATGTATTTTTACGGGGTTGATGATGGTATAGAGTTTCCCATTGGTCTTATGAAATTCGAGGAATTTGCTAATGAGGGTACAACATATATAGAAATTAACGGAGTTTTAACCCCATATCATTATAAACTTTCTGAGTTGAGAGAAACGGATGAAATTATACTTGAACATTCGTTTTTAATTTCTCATAATCGTAAAACAAAATCGGTAAGATTTAAATTATTAAATTTTTATACATTAGAGTCTTACCAGAAGGTTTTATCGCTTTTAGAAAAGATTGAACAAGATAAATCAGTTTCAATGTTTGATGGATCTATTGAAATCACTGATTTAAAGTGGGACGATGGTGATTATGCTGAAATAGAAGAAGGAATAACGTGGTTAAGAAATATGACGAGAGTCTATGACAAGATAGGTATCCCACATGATTATGTTTCAAAAGGTACTTATGAAAATTTGAATGATTACCTACAAAGCCTAACAGAAGCTTTTATTGATGGAAACTATGATTCCGTAATAAAGAATTACCCTTCTGATATAGGTATGTTATATATTCGTTTGGGTGAGGATCATATTCTCACGTTCTATTCTCCAAATGAAGTGGAAAAATTACAGAGTGTTGCAGGAGAAAGCTTTAAGGATAAGGAGATTTCTTTGAGATTTGACGAAAGTTTAGAACAGTTCAAAATCAGTCCGTTTCTATTAGTTGATCCGGAGGGGTTGTTAACTGCAGCAAATGTAACTTTAGAATTAGTAAAGGATTCATTTAAACCCGATTCACATGTCTATAATAAATTTACATACCAAAAAACAAACCAATTTTGTTTAGAATGTCTAAATGCTTACGATAAGACTAAGCTGGTAGATTATCTTTATCTTGTTGAAACGATTTATGATCACCTTCTAGCCAATAAGATTTCGGAAGGCGATTATTCAATTGCTGCTATCAACTACTATCAGACACTGTACAGGAAGGATAAGGTGCTATCAGAAAATAAGCTTCAACACATTGTGGAAATTAAAGAAAATCCAGAAAACGTTGAAGATATAATGCTTCGACTATGCTGTAATGTATTATTACAAAATGTATTGGAATCCAAATATTATTTTAATAAATTGAATTCGAAGCAAACAGAAGATTTCTTAACTTTTCCAATTTATACTTTGTACCAGCAATTAGTCGATGAAGTATAGAATACAAGGAAGTATTAATAAGACCAAATTTTGCAGATTACTTTTTCTTTTGGAAAGGAGGTTCTTCATGCTTAGAGAAGAATTTATAGAAAAAATTTTTGGGTATGACAATAGAAATTCATTAAACAGTATTTACCATGATGCATATGTAATTCTTGATTCAGAACAGGAATATCAACTTTTTATCAATGAATATTGGGGTAAAGATAGTTCGCAAAAAGAAAGGTATCCTAAGTTATACCAAGGTGCCGTGCTTAGAAAATATAGAAAGGATAAAATAAAGCGGCTTAATATAACCAAGCAAGAATTTTTAATTGAGTATGATAAATGTGGGAAGACTGCACTTCAAAATTTGTTTCAGGAAAGTGTACGGGATATACATATGAAGGGTTTCTTTCGAATGTTAGGAGAAGAATCAGTTGAATTAGTATTCGATACTTTCTCCTTTCGAAAAGAGGAAAGGCTTCTGCGTATGACAACCGCCTCAATACGTTCGATTTATGAACTCGAAAAAAGATTTTATTTGAGAGAACAGAGTAGAGTCAAATTAACCTATAAGTCAGAAAACGATATTTCGATTGTTGATGTGGAAAATTTCGATACATTCAATACTAAAAATCACAGTGAAAAGGAAATTATGATTTCACGTTTGGTTAGGGATACCGCTCTTACAAAAAAACTTAAGGAGCTTTATGAAAACGAATGTCAAATATGTACTATTAAACTTAAATCTCCTCGTGGATTAATATCCGAAGTACATCACATTCGACCTTATAATAAAACACATAAAGGAGACGATGCTTGGGGTAATATGATCGTCTTATGCCCAAATTGCCATTCACAATTCGATAACCTTTATTTTGCAATTCATCCAGGAACAATTATTCTACACTGTGTCGATGAAGATCACCCTTATCATGGAAAAAAGATTGTGACCCGAGACGGTCATAAGTTTGAGTTGATTTATTTAGAATATACTTGGGAGAAATTCATTGATATTCAAAATAATCTGGCACGGGGATAAAATGAATATTAATTTAACGAAGGTTCTGTGAATAGGTTGGAAGAAATTCCAAAAATCATTCACTCTTTTAGTGGACTTAGCGAAAGAACAAAAGAATTCGTCGTCCATACGAACGGATGGAGACGGCTATTAAAAGCATACTTGAAAGCACTCCTAACGGGTGCTTTACTTGAAAATCAGTGAGCTGCTTAGACGGCTCTTTTTTCTTGTTTAAGGGGGGGGCAGAATAGTTCAATAATTAATTAGAAAATAATGTTAGAATGTTACTATAGATAAGGGGGCATTATATGGTTTTTGAGATACTATCAGGATGACTTTCGGTTGTAATTACACTCGCATTTGGCGTAATACTAATTGTTCTATATCCATTAATAGATATGGAAAATAAAAACTTTGTCTGGTTTTGGTAATGGACGTTTTAGTCGTATCGCTTTATTATGGTTCATCTTTGGTGATGAGATTATTAGATAAATCAGATACTTAAATATGACTACATTAAAAATTATTGTCTTATAATTGGAGGACTTTAAATGCGATTAAATTATATTGAGCTGAAAAACTACCGAAGTTTTATCGATGCTAAAATAAGTTTTGATGAAAAGACACTAATTATCGGAGCAAATGATATTGGTAAAACTAATGTTTTATATGCCTTACGACTGCTCTTAGATAAATCATTATCTGAAAACGACTTAGAACCGCTTGATGAAGATTTTTGCATTCATTCAGGTACAGAAACCAAGGAATTTTCTATCACTCTTCACTTTGTCGAAGCTGTTGAAGAGTGTATTTTGTCATGTTTTAGGGAACTTATCAGCGATGAAGACGAAGTCTACATTAGGTATACAGCTACACGAACTAGGATAGGTGGCACGAAAGATTATAAGCTATTTGTAGGGACATCTCCTGAAGAACTACAACTAGTTACAAGTAGGTTTTATTTAAGAGCATTGAACATGAGATACATTAGTGCCACTCGACAAATAGACCAATATTTAAAGAGTCAAAAAAATAAGCTCTTAGAATATTTGCAAGATGCTAGGTCGGAAGAGGAAGAACAGTCAGATAACGCAAGGTTTGAAGATTTAAGTGGTCGTATAAAAGTTATAGAAAATGAATTGAATACATTATCCTTTATTGGAAAAGCTGGAGAAACTCTTAATAACCAATTAAGAGACTTGTCAGAACACCATCAAGAACAGAAATTGAAGTTAGGTGTCGATTTACCATCAAATGATGATTTATTTAGAAAAATCAATCTTCTATCTAGTATTGGAGAACACACTATTCAATTGGGTGGTGAAGGAAGAAAGAACCAGGCTTTTATTGCTCTTTGGTCTGCTTTAAATCAAATTTCTATTAAGGATGGACAACCTGATGAAGTTTCTATTTTCTGTATTGAAGAATCAGAAGCACATCTTCATCCACATCAACAAAGAAAATTGGCGGAATATCTAGTTAAAGTATTACCAACGCAGGTGATCTTAACAACTCATTCTCCTTATATTGCGTGTGAATTTCAACCTAATTCAATTATAAGGTTGCATACGAAGCAAGGTTCTCCAGCTACAGTTTGTAATCAAAATGGAGTATCGAAGGAATTGGGAGACCATATTAGAGCGATGGAATATCGTTTAAGTCCTCTTATTGCAGAGGTATATTTTAGTGACTGTGTACTTCTGGTAGAGGGGACTTCTGAAATTGTTTTTTATAAGAGTTTAGCTCATGAAATAGGAATAGATTTGGACAAGTTAAATATAAGTGTTTTATCTGTTGAAGGTGTCGGTTTCACAAGATATATTGATTTATTAAATGCACTGGGTATACCTTGGGTAATGAGAACGGATAATGATTATCAAAAGTACAATCGACCAAAGCAACAGTTAAAAGAAGCATATTATCTAACTGGAATAAGAAGATTAATCACTATTTATTCTACAAAATGTTCTAGTAAAGTGCCAATTGGAGAACAGCTTTTAAATCTTGAAGAATTGATTTTTGAGAACAAAGAAAAACTCACGGAAAACTCTGGTGCAAGTAATTCTCATAGGCAGGAAATGTACGATTTATTTTACCAACCACTAAGTAATTACGGTTTGTTTTTAGCAAAAGAAGGATTAGAAGAAGATATTTATCATTCAAATAAAACTGTCCAAGAGTCAATAAATCAGTATTTTTCACCTAGACAAGAGGATGAAGAAACTTTAGTGATTCAAGATATGGTATCAGAAATGAAAAGTAAAAAATCTACATTTATGTATTACTTTTTAGAAAAAAATAGAGGCTTTTTAAGTTCTTTGAAGGATGATCCTTTAGCGGGACCATTGTATGCAGTTCAAACCATTGTACAGCAAATGAGGGTTGGTAATCATGGTGAACTTTGATCCGACACCTCAACAAAGTACCATACTAGGATGGAGTAATAACGCAGTAATTATTGCTGGACCTGGAAGTGGAAAGACCTGGACACTTGCTAAAAAGATTCAACAAGTTATATTGGATTGTAGAGAATACCAAGGAGTCATTGCTATTTCTTATACTAATAAAGCTAGTAAAGAATTAGAAAAGAGAGCAAAATTATTATGTAATGATACAAAGCAATCTTTTTTTAGTACAATCGATAGTTTTTGCAGTTCGGAAATCGTTTTGTCTTTTGGTAAGAGACTGATGGGAACAAGCTTAGGACAAGTCTTAGTTGAAAAAGTCCGGGACGAAGAACAAGAACGACTTATAATTTCTATAAAAAACGAAATAAAATCGATTATTGAAAAATATTCGCACTACCCCATTCAACAATTATATGACCAAGGAATTTGTGTATATGAAGAATTAGATCCTTCTTATAGAGTATATTTGGAAGAACGGTTTCTTTCGGGTTACTTTGATTTACATTTAATTGGTAGCATGGCGAATTTAATACTTTTGAGTTCTGAAACATGTGCTAAATATCTAAAAGCAAAGTATCGATATGTATTTATTGACGAATTTCAGGATTCGGATTTCGAGCAATTTAGCCTATTTAAACGGTTATCAGAGATTGGGATAATCAGCTGGGCAGTTGGTGATTTTAATCAATCCATATACTCGTTTAAATCTGGTAGTCCTGAGTATATGGAACAACTAACAACAATGGCTAATTTCGAGAAATTTGATATGAATATTAATCATCGGTGTCATCACTTTATTCAAAATTACGCAGACCTTTTTTTATGTCTTCAAAGAGGTATGGACCTTACTTCTGTTCCTGAAGGTGATAGTAGAATCGCTAGGGTCTCATTGACAGGAACGCAATATCAAATTGGATATTGGTTGAACGAATCCATTGAAAAGATCATTGAAATAACAGGTGTTAAAAAGAAGTTTGAGATTGCATTGCTAGGAAGAACAAATGAAACATTGGAAATGATATCAGACGTATTAACAATTCCACATCGATTACAGTACAAATTACTCTTAAATGACGACAGAAGTATTGGTGGGAATATGCTGCGACTATTGTTCATTTTATCATTTAATCAGAAAGAGTATACCGCTAAGGATTTTATTGAGAGTTATTTTGATTCCCGTGTACGAGGAATAAGAAAAAATATAGATGCTGTTAAGGATCTAATAAAAAAGTTTAAACTAGAATGTCAAAACGAAGCTACTGATGTTAATAAAAGCGAAAGAGTAATTAGTATTTTTAGTGAAATAGTTCGAAATATTTATCCTGATTATGAAATAAGCGAACTCACCAAAGCAGCTTGTGAACAATTGTTAAACAATCCAATGTTACTTGAAAATTTTAAGCCATTTAAGGAAGATGAGATTCAATTATTAACTATTCACAGTTCTAAAGGGTTAGAATTTGATGTTGTTTTACACTTAGACTTATTTGAAGATACGTTCCCGGATTTTCGTTCAGTGGGTGAACCTGTAAAACTACGAGAAGATGAAAATCTGCATTACATAGCCCTAACAAGGGCTAAAGAGTATGTATTTCTAATTTCAAACTCTATAAAGCGATTTTATTCATCAAATGCACAAAGGTATTATGAATTTGATAAAAAACCCTCACCATTTATTTCAGGTTCAATCGAAGAGTATCAGTTTACTATAGAATAAGCACTATTAAAGTAACGAGTAATCCGGTTCATCGCGTGGGGAACATCGAACAATAAAAAGCGGGTTAGTTAATAATCCGCTTATTTATTTGTCTCGAAATCGAACGTGTGTACTAAAATTACTTATACAACAATGAGTGATGAATAATGCTTTATTCAAAAAGAAGTATTTACACCATTAATGAAAACGAGGAACAATTCAAATGATCATTAAACGTTCGTCTTCATCGGTCATCTAGATATCTTCCATACCGCCTCTATAAAACTTCTCCCATTGGAACAAAATTTATTGATAAACGGGCTTATCGGTTATCAAAATGAAGAACATCACTGCCATCTATACCATTGTACAGAAGGTAACGCGGCAGTTTAGTTGAAGATGAATAATGTCTTGCAACAAGGATGGACTACCCAAAATTAGGTATTTATGTTAATGTTATTTATAAAGATTGGTAAAAATCTATTGCTGGAGGACATCCAATGGAATTAAAAGTAGTGCATTCAGTGGAGTTACCTTTTATATTAAATCTACCAAATGACACCTATGATACAAGAGTTGAATTTGGGGGAAATAGTTATCAGGTTGGTTTGCAAATTAGTAATACAAAATATAAAGTAATGACAACCTACCGAGGGAAAGAAGCATACATGGAAGTAGAAGAAGATGAAATTTCTACATTAAGTGAAAAAGAACAAAATAACTACAGAGAGAAATTACGTACTCATATTAGTTGGGATTTAAAAGAAAGCAAAATTTATACTAAACAAGAGTTAGATAGTGTAAGTGAGGAAAAAAGACTAAGTGAATTAACGACTAGTATTCTGATGAATAAAATTGATTACGAAGATGACCTAGAGGCTACTACACAAAAATTGTATTCAACTTTCACTGAGGAGGAAAAAGTAGAATTAAGCTACTCGTTCCTTATAAATAAAGAGCTTTCTAGATTAACCAATGCAGATTTGTTTTTAGAAGCAATTAATCAGTTAATAAAAGCATATTCAGTTTTCAGAAATGATTATTTTGTTGAAAAATGCTCTTATCACACATTACGAGGTGTCCAGATAACTCGATTTGTTGATAACGTTCAATGGGATGATTTCAAAAGAATAGAGAAATTACCTCCTATGATGAATAAGCCCTGGTTATCTGATAACACCCAAGACGAATTAACAGAGTTTCAAAACAACTTGCGCGCTGGAACAGAAATCGATCCCCTCCAATCTTTAATATTGGTCGCTAAGAATCTATTAGAGAAGAGTGAGACAAGATCCGCGATTATTAATATTTCAGCTGTACTTGAATATTCAGTAGAAAGAAAAATTAGAAATAAACTTCTGGCTAAAGGTAAGACTGAGCGAAGTATTGACAGGTTATTAGATAAAACTAAGATGAACTTCAGAGAAAGATGCGATAAAAATCTGAAAAATGCAACAGGTGTATCGTTAGTAACTAATTATCCGGACGAATGGAGAACAGTTCAATTTTATAGAAAAAAATATAGGCATTCAATAGCCCATTCGGTATTTGAACCAACACCTGCAGACACTAATAAAATGATTTTAGAGTTCGAGAAAGTAATTGCTATAGTTGAATCGTTATAACAAACTACATTAGTTGAACCACTAACGGGTACTTTAGCTAAAGATCATGGGGTTGCCATAGGCAGCTCTTTTATCTTATTAAACTAAAGGGGCAGCAAAAGAATAATTTTCCTCACATCACGAAGTGATGTAAACCGTTCATACTTCAATGTTTATAGAGGGAGTTTAGTTGAATAAGGGATGATTGTAACTGAAGAGGACAAACAAAACCTAAATATAATTTAGGGTGATGAAATTGGATAAGGATAAACCTCTTCTATTGGTTTTATTTAGCATACTAATTTGTGGGTTGTATTATGGAACAGTAAATGCAAATGTGAACGATACTACTCCTTCCATTGAGGAAAAAATCATTGAAGGCAAACAACTCACTCCTTTAGAAAGCCAATTAATATCTTTTCTGTATGGTTTGATGGTAGACGAACCGAAACAAGCCGTTGAATTGTGGATATTAGGCGTAAATAATCGAAGCGGTTCTGTTCAATATGTGATGTTGTCCCCTTCACTTCGAAAACAATCAAGGAGTAAGTTTGAGGAAACTCACTGGATAACAGGTCAATCAAGCCCTTCGGTTAGTAACTTTCGTTTTACAAAAGTAGAAAAGCTTAGCGAATCCAAAATGCGGTATACCGTTAAATACGATTTATGGGCATCATATGGAGATTTTGGAGGCGGGGAGAAGATAATAATTGTGGAAAAGAATTTAGAACCATCTAAAGAGTATTGGTTTATTTCATCAATAACAACGAAATTTAATCCATGGGAAGCATTTACCCCAGCCGAGACAGTTTTAAAATGAAAATATTGATTGAACAAACGGTAGTGCAGCAGTTTAGTTTAAGAATCGATGTTGTGTTAACCTGGTGTACCCGTTCTGAAACAATTTTCATCCTCTGTGGTGCAGTGTTTTTTTGCTGCATGGATTGGCTAACGGGTGCTTTAGTAAAATACCTCTCTAAAAAAACGCTCAAATTTCTGTGCTTTTTTTCGTGTTTTTTATTGCACTTTTCCCGATCAACCGAACCCGTTACTCTGGTATAACTACCTTTTTACGGTATAACTACCTTTTGATTCTCAAAAGGTAGTTATACTTTTCTTATTCTCCATACGAAAAAGACGGGCAATTCCCCCGTCATTAGAATTTGGCTTCAGAAGTTGCACTATGCAACATTTGAGTTTTATCGTGCATACTTTTATATATATGATACTTTGTTCGGTTCGTATGTTCATAAAAATCCATGCAATCTTCCATCATTTTTAGAAACTTATCATGAGGCATGGTTTCATTAAAATAGAAAAGTTCTTTCATTATTATCAACCTCCCCATAATTTTATATCACCGTTTTACAAATAACGGCGATTTCAGTCAAAAAGTTTAGTGATACAAAAAGGAGCCAATCCAACGTACTAGCCCAAAGTTGGGAGACAGATGAACAGATATTATAAATTCACCAATGCGAAGCATTGACTTTATATATACCAAACATTTTAAGGAGTATTGTAAATTAACAAAAGTTAAAAGATATTCATATTTAAAATGAATTAATTGGCTGTGTAGGTGATATTCTTTGAAAAAACGGCAATATATTAACGTAGAACAGTTTAAACAAACGAGCTGTTTATTCACCTGATTCAGTAGGACTATTGGTTGGATGGAAAATAAACGGACTGCAAGCTCTGAAAGAGCTGAAAGAAGTCTACACGTCCGATTGGGAAATGCTCCCTGTATATATAAATCAATTGGAGAATAATTTACAGGGGTTCTTGAGATAACCTTCTACAACCCTAATCATAATCCTGAATTGGATGCAGTATATTGGCTGGACTGAAAATAAGATCTCTACGATAGAATAGGGATAAAAAAGTCTTGTCTCCGTAAGTTTTGGACATATGAGTACCATTTTGAGTACCTAAAATTTAAGTAAGGCGTAAATAACCTTCATGAGCCTTGCTGTAATAATGTTTCGTTGAGAAGGGAGTTCGACTCCCACCGTCTCCATAGTAGATAAAGAAAGCAATGTGAGTCCTTCTCGCATTGTTTTTTGTTTTGTATTTGTTTCATTTGCAACAATTTTTCTAGAAATATTGCTAGTGATTTCGTAAAGATTTTTATAGGAAATCCTTCTTGCCATTTTGTTAAAATATCTCATTCTGTATGGTCGTTAAGTGCTCTTTTACATGAAATTCGTTTAGAACACTACAATTGGTGAATTGTAAGGATATCAATCTATTACTAGAGGGAGTGTGTGTGATGAAAAAGTGGACGTGGCTGATGTTGCTTCTCGCATGTGCTTTTGTTTTTGCAGGATGCGCCGATAAAAAAGATGACTCAGCTGGCGAGGTCGATGAGGAGACTGCAGCTGATCCGGCGGAAGATGGTGTTGAAGACGATGTTACAGATGAGGGTAACGTGCCGCCTGTGACTGTACATCTAAAGGATCGAGACGGAAAGTCGGTCGGAACGGCTGAGTTGAGCGAGGAAGAAGAAGGGCTGCGAATCATGGTGGACGCGAAGGATTTGCCTGAAGGAACTCATGGTTTTCATTTCCACGAAAAAGGTGTATGTGAAGCGCCTGACTTTGAATCCGCGGGAGGACACTTTAATCCTACCGATGCCAGCCATGGATTTGATCACAAAGAAGGTCCGCATGCCGGTGATATGCCGAATCTGGAAGTTGGCGCAGACGGAACGGTGAAAAAAGAGTTCACCGTGAAAAATCTCACATTGGAGAATGATGAAGAAAACTCACTGTTTCAGGATGGCGGCACAGCCCTTGTCATTCACGCGGAAGCAGATGATGGAAAGACCCAGCCATCCGGCGATTCTGGAGACCGCATCGCTTGTGGTGTAGTGGAATAATTCCGTTCGGTTAACTGCCTGCCGAATAGAGTAAATGAAGAAGCCAACCGTTTAAAGTTGCGGTTGGCTTCTTTCTATCTATCGGCTCTGACTATAGGAGAATTAATCGTATATAACATTTTTCCCTTCTTCACTTAACTTTTGTAAAGATGTAACCATATGGTTTATTTGTTCATCAGAATGTCTTTCCCATGAGCCTAATTCTGCTATTATTTTCAAAGGAGATGTAGACCGATAGGATCGTTTCGGGTTTCCGGGAAATCTTTTGTCCGTTAAGTTTGGATCATTTTCAAAATCACCTAACGGTTCTACGATATAAATTCTCTCTTTTGAATTAGACCTAGCTAATTCAGCACCCCATTTAGCAGCGTCTAACGTTGCGGTAAAATAGATATGGTTAGATTTTTTATCCTGATAATTGGAGAAGTGCAAAGGTTCGAGAAGGTCTCCAATTTCCAGCTTTGCTTTTGTGCCATGAAAGAACGGTCCAGGATCTAAAATATTTTTGTTGTCAGCCATGTAAATACACCCCTTAAGCTTTTTACTTGCGAATTACAGTATAAGGGATGGGATGGGTGGAAAAGTAGTCTATAATTAATTATTGGAAGATGTTATAATATAAGTAGAGGATAATAATATCGAAAGAATTACTAAAAAACAGCCGAATGGAGGGGACCCCCTTTTCATCCGGTTGTTTTTCTTCATATACATCATTTAACGCATATTAGTTTCATCTTACCAATATTTCATCAACTACCCGCTTGGCAAAAAAACAACTCCTTTTAGGGAAGATAGATGACTTGGCTAATAAAAAGGAATAATTCAACATAATATTATTGAGGAGGTATAGAAGTGGAATGTAAGGTTGGAACAATAATTTATCCCTTGCCGGACGATAGTTTAATTATTGAAAAGGAAGGTAAGTGGAGAATTAATTTACCGGAAAAATATAAAGAATTTATAAAGAAATATAACGGTGGTTCTCCAATAAAGGAGAGTTTTAAGTGTAAGGATAATATGTACGCGATTGATAGGTTTTTATGTATTCTAAAAGTAACAGGTGAAATAGAAGATGACTATTACGATATAGGAGTAGTTAGAACACAACTAGAAGAAAGAATTGTGTTTGATGAAAATTTTGTAGGTACTGAACTGTTACCAATAGCTGTTTTATTTGCAGGTGACTTTGTTTGCTTAGACTATCGGAGCAATGTTGAAGAGCCTATTGTATGCGTTTGGAATCATGAAGAGTCTTCAGATTTAAATCCTATAACTGATTTTATAAGTAATAGCTTTGAAGAATTTCTAAATATGTTAACAGACTGATACTGTAGTAATTAAATCTTGATAGTGCTGATTTAATAATCGCTAGCGATAAACCAACATCATGTTAATTTAAGATGACAGGTTCTAAAACAATTCAGGAATCAACAATTAGAACCTGCCCTCTAACTATTCCCTTACCAAAAGTAATTGGCCTCTCCCAAATCCCATTCATTTGAAGCTATCCAAGTTCCTTTCTTCCTTTTCGGCATGTTCTTAGGAACTGAAAATGCCAATGCAAATAGAACCAATCCCCACACAACCAAAAGAAGTCCTGATCCAAATAACTGTTGTTCATCAAAGAACAGTCCCTTTAAAGGAACATAAACAAACAAATAGCCATTAAATATTAAGGTTAGAAATAAATGAGCAAACATATCTACTGGTATTCCATATTTATAAAAAAGATAAACCAATCGAAGTTGAAAAAACCAATAGGCAAATGACAATGTGAGCACCACTATTATTCCCACCCATTCCCCTCCTAGCGTAGTTCTTCATTTATCCTAGTATACTGAATAAATAGAGGGAAATCTCCATTTCTCGTAACATAGTCAGTTATTTAATCATGATTTAGACTCATTAGTATCATAAGGAGGTTGATTTGGTTGAATGGCAACTTGGAAGAGTCAGAGGGCAAAGAAGATACTCCACGCGAGATTACGAATGAGGAAGCAAAGCGACTCGATGACAATATAGAAGAGGTTGAGGATGAAATCGACTTAGATAGATATATTAAGACAACCGCGGCAAAAATAGAGCAACGCCTTTCGGGGATAGACTATTTAGAGTATATGCAAGAAGTTCGGAAAAAGGATCGAGAAAGAAGGGAGGAGGAGTTACGAAAAATTTTGGAAAAACATAGTATTACTTTTGAGTATAAAAAAGAATGAGAAAAAGGTTGAGGGTACTGGAAAAGTCCATCCTTTCAAAGTTAATCTGAACCCTCCGATAACTTCATTTTGTGATGCCAAAGTTTTTTGGCTATATGACATATTAGTAAGTACACCAGGCATTAAATAGTACTTCAAGGAGTTTAGTAGCATGAGGAGGTTGAATGGGATGGATGAAAAGATGGATTGGTTAAAGTATATAGATGGTGCGTATAACGAAAAACTCATGAGGGAGATAATGGATAAGGACAAGAGGAGAATGGATGAAGAACTACAAAAGATACGAGATAAATATGCCAAGTTAATCAAGGAGCCTCAAGAAGAAAGTGAGAAGGCTTTACAAGATATTCGCCATAGAAATGGTATCAATTTGGAGGACGGAAAGTTTGAGAATTGACTAGATGGCACTGAAAAAGTCCGGTCGGAATTTAATGTGTATCGGGAACGCTAATCTTCATTTCCCAACTAGATGAATTCTGGTGTTCTTTTTATCTTGAATGAATTAGATTGCTTTTTCGATTCATTAGATGTAGATACACATAATGCGGAATGAGCGGGTGGCACACCATTTCGAAAGGGTGTGTTTACATGTTGACTTACAAAGCAATGAGTATGATGTTCCAACTTGCAATGTTTCATCAGCAATGGTGACAGCTTGGATGCCGACATTCCTATAAACAACAAAAGGAAGGTAACCACCCTCCGCTAAGTGACAAGTAAGCAGGGGAGATACTCTCCAATAAAAACTCTCTATTACTGCCGACGGCTCTTCATTCGGATGTCTGCTACATTGACAGGGTGTTCAAGCACCCGGTCTTTTTTTGTTTCCGTTAAGTTGCCTGGTCCTCGATCAGAAGCTAGCTATCACTTTCCTAGCTCACTTCCCACCCTCCACTCTTACCAACTCTATCATCATCTTTCCCTTGGGATCCGTACGCTTCACAAACCTAATACCTCTCACGAAGAGCATCCTTCGGAAACTTCAAGCGCCTTAAATCGTCCTGAATTGGCGGAAGGGCAGTCGGGATGAATGCAAAGAAAGCAGAGCCCGCTATGATTCTCCACTTCAACTTGGAAGTTTTTAACTTGACGAAAAGCCTCAAGAGGAGTACTATGTTTTAGTTGTAGAAATAAATTAACTTAAAAATAACATTTTCCGTAGATCAAATATGAAATTAAAAAATAAAAGGTTGGTGGTTACATGAGAAATCAATGGAAAGTGAAAGATTTTTTTCTACACAACTTTTTAGGATTCTATGCAGTCGCCGTCTTGTTGTTATGGATGAAAACATATATCGCTCAAACCACTCAATTTGATTTAGGGGTAGAAGGAGCACTTCAACACTTCCTGTTACTGCTCAATCCGCTCGGTTCAGCGATGCTGTTTCTAGGCATTTCATTCTTGTTTAAAGGTAAGAAAAAATATACAGTGCTCGTCGTCGTATACACACTGATGTCGATTCTTTTGTATGCGAATGTCGTCTATTACCGGTTTTTCAGTGATTTCATTACACTGCCTACTTTATTCCAAACACAGAATTTCGGGGATCTAGGCGGAAGTATTTTGTCTTTGCTACAACCTTTAGATGTTTTGTTCTTTGTGGATGTATTCGTTATGATGTACCTTCGATTTTCTCGTAAGGTGGAAAAAGGGACGAATCGAGTTGGAACTAGAACAGCGTCTGCCATTATTGCTGGCGCATTAGTCATTTCTTTGATTAATCTAGGACTGGCTGAAGCAAGCCGTCCGCAGCTGTTGACTCGTGGCTTTGATCGAAACTATATAGTGAAATATCTAGGCATGTACAATTACACGATTTATGACTCGGTGGAAACGGCGGCCGCTTCCACGCAGCGAGCGATGGCGGATAGCAGTGATATTACCGAAGTGATCAACTATACACAATCTGCTTATGCCGAGCCGAATCCGGCCTACTTTGGGAAGGCCAAAGGAATGAACGTCATCTATTTGCACTTAGAATCATTCCAAAACTTCCTCATTGACTATAAATTGAACGGGGAAGAAGTAACGCCGTTCTTAAATTCATTAACAAAAGATAAGAACACCGCGTATTTCGATAACTTCTTCCATCAAACGGGCCAAGGGAAAACGTCTGATGCGGAATTCATGTTAGAGAACTCCCTATTCGGGTTGCCGCAAGGATCTGCTTTTATTACGAAAGCTCAAAATACGTACCAAGCTGCGCCAAGTATTTTGAAGGATTACGGCTATACATCGGCTGTCTTCCACGGCAATAACGGCAGCTTCTGGAATCGAAACACTATCTATAAAGGATTTGGATTCGACCATTTCTACGATGCGAGCTATTATGATACGAGTAACCCAATCGACATGGCGGAATATGGATTGTTGGATAAACCGTTCTATGAACAATCGGAAAGTATGCTAAGCTCTCTGCCGCAGCCTTTCTATACGAAATTCATTACGGTTGCAAACCATTATCCATATGCGATGGATCAGAGTTTAGTGTCCATCGATAAAGCTCAGACCGGGGATGCCAGTGTGGACGATTATTTCCAAACTGCGCGGTACACAGACGAAACGATTGAAAAAGTCTTCACCCGCTTAAAGGAAATGGGCTTGTACGATAACTCGGTCATTGTGTTGTATGGTGACCATTATGGTATTTCCGAGAACCATAAAAAAGCGATGGCGCAAGTTATGGGGAAAGAAATTACTCCTTTTGAAAGTGCAAACTTGCAGCGCGTTCCTTTATTCATACACGCTCCTGGATTGAAAGGCGGCGTCAACCATACGTATGGTGGCCAAACAGACCTTCTTCCGACGTTGTTGCACTTGCTGGGAATTGATACGAAAAACTTCGTTCAATTCGGTTCCGATTTATTCTCGAAAGAGCATAATGAAGTAGTTCCTTTCAGAAATGGCGATTTTGTCAGCCCGACGATCGATTCCATTAATGAAAAGTATTACGACAGCCAAACAGGCTTGCCACTCGACGAAAGTAAATTGGAGCAAGCGGAAGCGATGAAAAAAGAAGTGGCATTTAAATTGGGGCTATCCGATAAAGTCGTCAATGGCGACTTGTTGAGATTCTATACGCCAAAAGGCTATACGCCTGTCGATCGATCTCAGTTTAACTACACCAAAGATGCAGATGTACAAGCTGGTGAATGATAGATAAAAGCAAAAGAAGCATGTTCTCTCCTGAGGGGGGAGGGCATGCTTCTTTTTTGGTAATATCTCCTTTGGTGCATTCCCGCATGCCGAATTCCAAAGCATGTGAGTGAGAGTAACTATCAGAATAGCGCTCAACGCTTAAATTTAGGACTGTCTCCTGTTTCCTAATGTAACAAGGATTATCGTTAGGGAGAGGACGATCATACAGATAATGACAGTAAGTGTAATGGCGGGATATTGGTTGTTGAATCCAGTTTCTGATGTATGTTTAGAGTAGATACCGAAATAAGCCCATAATACAGCCAAACCATATGCAGGGTTGTGTAAGCGAAGCATGGTTGTCACACTGATGATCGTTCCGATAATTAGTATGAGTATAGTCCATGTCACTTCAGACAGACCAAATCCATCCCATTCGATCGAGACAAGGAAAGCTGTAATGTTGGCAATTGTTGCGACTGTTATCCAGCCAAAATATATACTAAAGGGAAGTTTGATAAAAAAGCTCTCTTTTAAAGAGAGGGAAGCCTCTGCGGTCATTCTGTTGATGATGATTAGGCATAGGAGCAATCCGACCATGAGAATGACAGAAAGGAAGAGTTTTTCGTAATGCCATGCTAGTATCCAAAGAGTATTGAGTATAGAAGAAATGGAAAAGTAGATGCCGACTGGTGTTAACAGACGGGCTGTAGAAGGTTTTTGCTTTTTATGAAAGAAACCGAGTTGGTAAAAAACGTGTAATGCCAGTAAGACATATATGACGCTCCAGATTGAGAATGTAAAGCCTGCAGGAGCAAATAAATTACTGTATTTCGCTGAAACTTCCCCCGTCGTTTGGCCATTAATGGGTAAGACGTTCGCCAATACATTGGTGACAATCATTAAGACATATGTTAGAACGATTATTGTATTTAACCATATTCGTTTGCCTGTTAACTTCATCGAATCCTCCTTTCGTGAACACCATAGGAATGATCTGACCGGGCTTACTACTCTTTGCTAGGAAACGCCCTTCTGAAACGATAGTGATAACTGATCGCAATCCCAAGCACAGGCAACGATATAACGTCCCCTTATTTACCTTCCTCCATCGACACCAATTCCGTAATAACCTTTCCATTTTCACCTGTACTCTTTATAATTCCAACCCCTTCGGCAAAGTACTCTCGTGCGCCATTTGGATACTTAAGAATGACGGTATTCGTAAAGGTACCAGCTTTCACGGTCACAGTTTTTGTCGTGCTTTCGACCAACACCTTCTGCTCCTCGAACATCATAGACGAATCGGTTACTGACGCTCCTTGTTTCAATGGATAGGGAACATTGACGAAGATGAAGTCGGAGCTCGATACACCCATCAGCAGCCTTTTGCCGTCTTCGATATAGGTGAAGTTCGATAAATCCGGGTAGAGTGGGCTCTTTTTATTGTATAAGTACGTGTAGTCGTCCTCTTTTTCTACGTAAAATGTCTCTTTCTTGTCTTCCAAAAATGATGGTTCGTACGTTAAAATCAACCCTGCTTTAGGCGCCAGGCCGCCGGTAACAGTTGTGGCTGCAGCTTTCGGATTTTTCTTTGATAAGGCAGATGTATACACAAACCCTTTGTTTTTTCCGGCTTGCACATAGGACCACCCATTTGAGGAAGACAATACAGTTACCTTGGAATGGTTTTTTATCGTACTGATTTTAGTGGCGTTTTGCTTTGGTTTGTCACGCAAAATAATATCTGTTTTCGCGTTTACATACATGTCGGATGCCGCCGCTTGCGTTGTCTGAAGCGGAAAGGCGTAGGCATAACCAATCATCAGCATCATTATAGCTAGGAGTGCTTTTCGAATCGTGGATCACCCTTTCATCTCGTTCGTGCTAAACGAAGTTATGAAGCTAGTTTGGAAATTAGAACCCTTAGACTTCGTCATATCTTCCAGTTCAATTACTTAGAGGTTTCGTTGAGGTAAGCCTTAAACATCTCCCCACCGCTTGCAGTTCAGTTTCTGCTAGTCACCCCAATAGTTGTAAATATTAAATACCCCGTCTTTCAACCATTTAGTCATTCCCATTCATCCTGATATATTCATAATAGATGTGTCACGGCAAAGTCCGCTTCATTCTCCTTTTAGTCTGATTGCCGGCATCACTTATGCTAGTGAAGTTAATTTTGAGGTGGAAATTCTCAATTAAAATGCAGCAGATTTGTTTCGAGTCCATACGTCATATGGCTATACACATGTCGATTGATAACAGTATAACCACCTTGAAAATGCAGATGAACAAGCTGATGAACGATATTGTTTTGCGAAAGAAGCAAGTCTTTCCAGGGGAGGACATGCTTCTTTTTGTGTCGGCCACCCATTAAGATTGACCTTAAGTGATATCTGTTCTACTATTGGTATAACAAGAGCTTGTAATTTTATACCTAGTAATATGTGAAAATGTCGACAGCGTTATTACGGGAGAAAAGGGGTAATCTTTTTGAGTAAAATTAGAAAGAAAAAAGGTAAGAAGATCTTGCGTGTTTTTGCATGGATCTTAGGGATCATTGTTTGTTTGAATGTAATAGGATTTGCAGTCAACAAAATATTCTTTGCAAATGAGTTGGAAGCGATCTCGCCTTACGGAAAAATGGTTGAAGTAAACAATCAGAACATGCATGTCTATTCAATGGGACAAGGAGAGAAAACGATTGTTTTGTTACCTGGCTTTGGGTTGCCTTTGCCGAGTGCTGATTTTGGTCCTTTAATGAGAGAACTCTCGAAAGACTATACTGTAGTGACTGTTGAATATTTTGGAATGGGATTCAGTGACGAAACAGATACACCACGAACAAATGAAAATTATATGGAGGAAATCAGAACAGCATTATCACAGGCTGATATTAAGCCGCCTTATGTCTTAATGCCGCATTCTGCGTCTGGAGTTTATAGCGAATATTATGCATCACAATATCCTGAAGAAGTCTCTGCAATTATTATGCTGGACACAACTCCAACAGTAAGTATGGGATCAAATTTACAAACTTTCATGTTGGCGCCTAGAAATGTGAAAATCATATATGGTTTTAGTACATTACTTCAAGAAACTGGAGTAAATCGGATCATCAATGGATTGCTACCTTCTGAACAAACAGTTGAAAATGACTATACCGAAAAAGAAATCAGTGATAATAGATTATTTTCTTATCATGTTGTCAACGATACCATCATTAATCAGATTTCGAGTTTAAACGACAATATCAATGAAGTAAACAGCATCGTCTTCCCTGCAGAAGTGCCTGTACTGAAACTAATATCCTCGGTCTCCCAAAAACAATTAAAAAATGGAGAAGAGATTCAAAAAGATCATGTAAATCGCCTTGGTACAAATGCGGAGTTCCAGATTATTGACGGCTCTCATGGGTTCTATCAAACTCATGTTACAGAGATCTGTGATGCCACAAAGAATTTCCTTGATAAAATTGACTAAAGTGTTTTGAAACAAGACTTAAGGGAGCTGGAGATACAATATAGGCTCCCTTTTTATATTTTGTTAGGAATGTACTTCAACAATTCAAGACGAGGGTTAGGCTGAAATAGGAAACGAACTTGACGTATTAATCATTCTATTCTTCCAAAGAACTCAACATCCAAAATTTAAAGCATTACTGATGCTACATTCAATAAGGAAATATACCGGAATTCCGATAGGTAACGGTTAACAAGAAAACTTAAAGTTGAAGCCATTTACAGCTGTAAATCGAAAGGGTTTAGTGGAATCAAATAGATTGCAGCAAATAACTTGGCTGCATCTCTTTACTTGCAGTCAGTCCAAATTTGTAACAGCAAAGTTACATGCCATTTGAACAACTTTGTGATAATATAATACCAATTGAAAGAATAATAACAACTTTCAAACGTCGTTCTATATTGATTGGGGGGACAAGTCCACATGTAAACGCAAGATCGGTCATACAGTGGGAGGGAAGTAGATTGAAATTCGTTCGTTAAAAGAAAAGGAGGCTTTATCTATGAAACATGAAGTAAGCGTCAGCGAAAACTTGAGTGAAGCGCACACCTTGCCAGCTTGGCTGTACACAGATCCGGAAGTATTGGACTTCGAATTGAAAGAGATCTTCAGTAAAACTTGGCAGTATGTTGGACATGTCAGCGAGTTCAAAAAAGCAGGCGATTATATTACAACTGAAATCGTGGGCAAGCCGATTTTTGTGACATTGGGCGATGATGGAGAGATTCGTGCCTTTTATAATGTCTGCAGTCACCGGGCTGCGAAGCTGGTCGAAGGGGAAGGGAATAAGCGCATTATCACTTGCCCATACCACGCTTGGTCTTATCGGCTGGATGGGTCCCTGAACCGCGCTCCGAATATGAAAGGTGTCGAGAACTTTGATGAGTCTGCCTTTTGTTTGCATGATGTCAGTTTGGAGATTTTCGAGTCGTTCATTTTTGTGAATCTCGATCCGGATGCAGAACCGATGGCGAAGACGTTCGGTGGGTTATTTGAACATGTGAAAAAAGACAATTTAGATCAATTCAAGAAAACGCGGGTGAAAGAAACGATCTGTCATTCGAATTGGAAAATAGGCATCGATAATTATTTAGAATGCGATCATTGTCCGGGTGTCCATAAATCACTCGTTTCCAAAGTCGATATGAAACAATATGAATCGATCCTTTACGACAACTATGTTTATCAAGCGACTCCTTTAAAGGGACAAGCTGCTGATTTTGAAATGGGACAGGGCGGGAGGTACTACTGGCTTTATCCGAATATGTGGTTTTCATTTGATCCCGGACCCCCTAATTTATCCATTCACCAATCCATTCCGATTGATCATAAAACAACGAAATATATTTATACGACATTTTTCATGAACGATACGATTACGGAAGAGGAAGAAGTACTTATGTCTGTCGATGAAGACGTGCGTCGGGAAGACAAGGAGATCTGTGAGGTTGTCCAAAAGGGAATCGAAACAGGTGTATACCAGCAAGGAAGGTTTTCGCTGACTGAGAATTGTGTCCATCATTTCCATTTGCTTATGCAACAAAGATTAGAACCGATTTTGCCATTAAAAGAAGTTGAGGTCTGATTTTTTTGTAAACGCTTTCATTTGAAATGAGGAGGATGGTGAGTGGAGATGAAGACGACACAGGATAGTCCGCAAAAACTTAGGCGGGAGATGAAGAGCAGACACCTATTTATGCTTTCGCTCGGAGGCGTTATTGGAACCGGCCTGTTTCTCGGTTCGGGGTATGCCATTGGGGAGGCCGGGCCGATCGGTACCATTTTAGCCTATCTGGTAGGTGGGCTTCTCATGTATCTGGCCATGGTATGTCTAGGGGAGTTATCCGTCGTGATGCCGGTTTCAGGTTCTTTTCAGGCGCATGCGACGAAGTTTATCGGACCTGCATCAGGATTCGTCATCGGGTGGGTGTATTGGCTTAGTTGGGCACTTTACGTTGGTCTTGAATTTATCGCGGCGGGCTTGTTGATGGGCAGATGGTTTCCGGATGTCCCCGTATGGATCTGGTGTGCAGTATTCGTCGTTCTCCTGTTTGCCATCAATTCACTTAGTACGAAAAGCTTCGCCGAAACGGAGTATTGGTTCGCGGGCATCAAAGTTTTGGCGGTACTGCTGTTCATCGGAATCGGCTTTTGTGCAATGTTCGGTTTGATCACGATGGATGGGACGCCGGCTCCGTATCTTTCGAATATCGTCGGAGATGGTGTGTTCCCGACAGGGCTGACCGGTGTTTTCATCGTTATGATGACTGTCATTTATGCATTCCAAGGCTCTGAAATCATGGGTGTCGCAGCGGGAGAGACAGAGGAGCCGGAAAAGAATATTCCTAAGGCTATTCGAAACATCGTTGTGCGTGTTCTCGTGTTCTATGTATTAGCGATTTTTGTCCTGTCGGCAATCGTCCCTTGGAAAGAAGCGAGTGTTCTGGAAAGTCCGTTCGTCACTGTTTTTGATATTGTCGGGATTCCTTATGCTGCAGATATCATGAACTTCGTCATCTTAACGGCCATCCTTTCCGTTGGAAACACGGGTCTATTCGCTTGTACTCGAATCCTTTATTCGTTGTCCAAAGACGGGATGGCACATCCGATGTTCGGAAAGCTGAACAAACGAGGCGTTCCGATCAATGCGCTGCTCGTTACTCTCGGCTTTGCGCTTCTTTCCTTGCTGACTAGTATTATTGCAGAGACTACGCTCTTTGTCGTACTTCTATCGGTTAGTGGAATTGGAGGAACCATCACCTGGATGGCCATCGCAATTTCCCAAATACGCTTCCGGGTGCAGTATGTAAAAGATGGAGGAAAGCCGGAAGATTTGAAGTTCCGAGTCCGCCTGTTTCCAGTCGTCCCGATTCTTTGTATTGTAATTTGCGCATTGTTATTCGTCTTCGCCGCAGTCGATCCCACGCAGCGGGTTTCACTTGCTATCGGATTCGGTTTTATCGGGTCATGTTATTTGTATTATTATTTGCGATATACGCGAAAGAGGAAAACTGTTCTTTCTTCGTAAGAAAAGAGGGGATATTTCATGGGGCAGTTTCAAATATACTTCTGAATAATGGCTATATAGTTCAATTGTAAAAGGGCTTGCATACATGAAACTCAATCATGTATGCAAGCCCTTTTCTTGTTGAACTTATTACCCTTTGTACTTTATTGCAATGGAATATTCAGTTCGATGTTTTCTCCAATAGGATTGAAGTAATAATTAAAATATATTTTTGCTTTACCATCATAATCTTGAAATTTTGTCGTCTCAGTTACGTACTGCCCATCTCTTGAAATTTTGCTTCCTGTAAATTCTAACGGCGTACCATCTTCTTTTACAGCATTAGATAGCCACAAAAGATTACCTCCATTCTCCCCTTTCGTTACAGCAACTGATACCCCTTGCTGTTCTACGGAAATGTCCCAATCGAAATAATCAGGTTTTGAGAGTACTTCTTTTTTGTCAAAATCAACTTCTATAAAATCCTCGCCCTTTGGAACTGCTTGAACAGCACCAATATTTATCGTGAGGGAATCTGTCTCATGAAAATAATTACTTTGTACATTGAGCGTAATTTTGCCGTCGCGAATGGCTCCGTCTGTTGCACCTCCATTTATGAAACTGCCTCTTCTCTCTCCGCTATCCGTCGTGATCGTAATATCATCAAAAGCTAATATTTGCATTGTATTCGCTTCTTCTATTTCAATATCGATGGCCGTTTTTAATGGAGAACGGCGAATTTGTGTTATCGTAAATTTCTGACCATCAATATCTACAGTACGATTCACAGCAATTACTTTTTCCTGAGCGATTTCGTTTTGTAGTGTAAAGGGTATCCTTATTGCAATATTACCCTTATCTACATCCTCAAAATGAAAAACGGCCGTAAAATCATTCGAAGTATAAACGATTGGCTCTGCAAAGCTAAATTCTATTAAAGATGAAATGTGTTCTTGATTATCTGCATGGCTGGTAAAACTACTTGGGCCTGGTATTTCATCGTCTCCCTGGAACAATTGAACGTCATTCAAGTATAGTTTCGACATATCAAATAAAGCATCGGCGTCGTAGAAAAGTACAAAGCCCGAACGATCTGCAATCACGCCTTGTAATGTTAACGATAGGCCATTTTTAGACTCAGTTACATTGACATCTTGATAGTATTGATTGTCCACAATGTCTTTTATCCCAGCATCGCTTCTAACCGATGATACAAGTGCATAAAAACCAGGTATTTTTGCAACATAACTAGCAAAAGTAGGAGAAACACGAATTGAAAATAAAATACTTACGCAAAACAAAGCAACGATGGCAACTGGTAAAATACGCTTCTTTGTTCTTTTTTCTCGCTGAACTTTGCGCAAAGTATCCATTCGAATTTGTTGAAGTTTCTCTTTTGGAACGTCAATCGGTTGTAGTTTACTCATAGCCAGTCCTCCTTTTCCCCAGCAGAATTTCTAAGCTTCTTTAAAATGTAGTGAAGCTTCGATTTTACGGTGCCCTCAGGAATTTGATTGAGCTCAGCAATTTCTTTGTTTTTTAGTTGCTGAAAATATTTCATATAGACGAGTTGCTGCTCCGACAAAGATAATTGTTCCAGTAGTCGCTCCAAATCAGAATAGATAGCCCATCCAGACAAGTGATGTTCCTCAATCGGAACGGTTGGTTGTCGTTTTCTTAAATGGTCTTTACAACAATTGATTAACACACGGACGAGCCATGTTCTGGCATATTCCTGCTTTTTAACGGTATGCATTTTTTTTAGTGCCTTGTAAATTAACTCCTGCATTACGTCTAAAGTGTCTTGTTCATTTTTCATATATGTAAAAGCCATGCGATATAAAATCTCTTCATCCATTTCAATAAGTGAAAGTATCGCTTGATGATTCCCACGAATAGCACGCTGCACGATGTCAAATTCCATCCTTTTCGCCTCCTTCCTTCATTAGACGCAGCCTTTCTTCATATCGTTCAAAAAAATTTATGTTTTAAGATTTTATTTTGTTAATTTAGTCTACTCTACTCCATTTCCTTATTTAGAGATAGGGTGCTTTTACTTCCAAGGAAAAGCTTCAGTGAAAAAGTGCTGAATTTTCACCAAAGCATATGATTAGTTGTTATTTTATTGCTCGGAAATGTCTCCTTTCTCCTTCCTATGAATTTGAAAGTTTCTTGGGCTTTCCAGCTTGTCTTGCTATGATTCTATATAAAAGTAAAACAGTTTTGAAAAGTGATGAGAACATTTCACCGCCTCGAGCGATTAAGTAGGTGTAAAAGCTTTTACAAGTAAAAAAGGAGCAGACAATGAAAATTACAAACAAGAACTTTATTAAACGGTTCAAGAAAGGGAAGGAAGCGGCCTTCGAGTATGTCGTTGATGAATATATTGGCAGCGTCAAAGCTGTTGTCTACAACACATTGGGCTCCTATCACGACCCTGAGCTCATACAAGAATGCATCAACGACACATTTCTAGGTGCTTGGGACAACGCGGCACAATTTAACGGGGACGCTGAAGATTTCCGTAGATGGATTTGTACAATCGCGAAATTCAAGGCGATCGATAAACAAAGGAAGCAAATGAGGATGCATGATCCTTCTGAAATCACGGACGCTCATCTGGAGCCAGTGCAATCCGCTGAGACGGCTTTCATGGGAAGTGAATCGACGCGAGAGGTTTTGCTGCTACTCAGCACATTGAAAGAAATCGACAGAGACATCTTCATTATGAAATATTTTTTGGATATGAAGAATGAGGAGATCGCGGACGAGCTTGGTTTGACGAAAGCAGCTGTCGATAACCGACTGTACAGAGGGAAAAAGAAGATGCAGCAGACGCAGATAGGGGGAAGTTTTGCATGAAAGAGATTTATAAACGGTTCAGCGAATTGAAGATTGACCCGGATGTTGTCCCGATGCCTGTGGATGAGACGGAAAAGAACATAGTGAAAGGTCTGTACTTAAAAAAACGGAGAACTCACCATATTCTTCGGAACACTATTGTGGCAGCAGCAATTTTTAGTCTGTCCATCTTGGTTTTCAGCGCATCCTTCCCGGCGCTTGCGGCACAATTGCCGATCATAGGAAATGTGTTTTCTTTATTTCAGAAGGAGAGCCAGGTAGTGGGGGACTATGGAGCGTACACGACTGCTATTGGCATGTCGAAAGAGGATAAGGGCGTGAAGGTGACCGTCACGGATGCCGTTTACGATGGGGAAAGCGTATCGATTTCATTTACGATGGAAAGTGACCGGGACCTAGGCGAACATCCGGTATTGGATGGCATGGTGACGATTGAAGAATACGGAGAACAAAATCATTTGATGGGCAATTACATGATTGAAAAGGTGAATGACAACCAATACGCCGGCGTAAATATCGTGTATCTGATGACAGGCAGTAAACCGAAAGATACCATCCATGTTAATTGGAAGGGAAGAGAACTGAAAAAGGTTGAAGACGTAGCTAACTACATCCAAGGTGACTGGGAATTCGATTTTGAGTTACAGCCGCTACCTTCCAAAACGATTCAACTATCCGATCTGAATGTCAAATATCAGGGAGTCACAGTTGTTGTTAATAAGATGACGACAACCCCTGTATCAAATACTATCTATTTATCACATGTTACGGGGCAAGAGTTGAAAGACAAATGGGATGTCTTTTCATTGGATTTTAGGATAGAAGATAATTTAGGGAATCAATACGATGTTTTGCCGAATGGTGGGTATGGAAATAGCTCGTTTGCTATGAAATGGCGTATCATGACGCCGGTATTTGATCCGGCAGCTACTTCGATCATCATTACCCCGATAGCATCGGCTTATAATGAGGGGAAGGGAAATGAGCTTGAGCTGATCGAGGAATTTCCGATCACATCGATAGAAGTGCCGCTTGCAGGAGATGAATAAGTAGCCAGGCGGGTAGATCTGAGAGTTAGATAACGTGACTCACAGACCCGCCTTTTTTTTTGCACGCAAAAGTAACACGTCTGTCGATCGAGCTTAGTGTAACTACGCCAAGGATGTAGATGTACAAGATGGCGAATGATATAGGAAAGCAGAAGAAGCATGTGCTCCTGGATGGGGAGAGCATGCTTCTTTTTGCGGCGGCCACCCATAAAGATTGACCTTAAGTGATAACTGTTCTACTATTAGTATAACAAACGTTTGTAATATTATACCTAGTAATATGTGAAAATGTCGGCAGCGTTATTACGGGAGAAAAGGGGTAATCGTATTGAGTAAAATTAAAAAGAAAAAAGGTAAGAAGATCTTGGTTGTTTTTGCATGGATCTTAGGAATAATTGTTGGTCTGAATATAATAGGATTTGCGATCAACAAAATATTCTTTTCAAATGAGTTGGAAGCGATCTCGCCTTACGGAGAAATGGTAGAAGTAAACAATCAGAACATGCATGTCTATTCAATGGGACAGGGAGAAAAAACAATCGTTTTGTTACCGGGTACCGGGGCGCCTTTGCCAAGTGCAGATTTTGGTCCATTAATGAGAGAACTCTCGAAAGAATATAAAGTAGTTACAGTTGAATATTTTGGAGTGGGGTTCAGTGACGAGACAGATACACCACGAACAAATGAAAACTATATGGAAGAAATCAGAACAGCATTATCACAGGCTGATATGAAGCCGCCGTATGTCTTAATGCCGCATTCTGTGTCCGGAGTTTATAGCGAATATTATGCATCAAAATATCCTGACGAAGTCTCTGCAATTATTATGCTGGACACAAGTCCAACGGTGAAAATAGAATCTAAATTATATTCTTTCGTATATGACCCCCAAATTATAAAAATCTTAAATGGTTCTCTTATGTTAATGCAAGAGACTGGATTAAGTAGAATCATCAATGGATTGGTACCTTCTACTCAAACAGTTGAAAATGGCTATACTGAAAAAGAAATTAGGGATCATCAATTATTTTCTTATCATCTTTTCAACAAAACAATCAATAATCAGATTCGAAGTTCAGATGACAACATCAATGAGGTAATCAGCACCGTTTTCCCTTCAGAAGTGCCTGTACTGAAACTAATATCCTCATATGCTCAAAAAGAAGTAGAAAATGGAGAAGAGCTCCAAAAAGATCACTTGAATCGACTTGGTGCAAATGTTGAGTTCCAAATGATTGATGGCTCTCATACGTTCTATCAAACTAATGTTAAAGATATCACTGATGCCACAAAGAATTTCCTTGAAAGAATCGAGTAAGGATTTGTTATAAAAACAGGTAGCAGAAAATACAATCTGCGCATCATTATTAGTTTTAGAAATAAATTTACTTCAATAAAGGCACCATGTTTGTGGTATCTTAATGGTGGATATTCCTTCTTGGAACTGGGACAATTATTTCTAGTGAAAAATTTATCGTTTCATCATTTAACGAAGAACGCTTATTTATCAATGATTCCGCTTAAAAGGTTATTATCGGACCAATTGATATGGAGTGGATTCAACACTTTAATGAAAGATATAAAAAGTGAGTTTACAACTTACGATAGTTCAATTCGGTATTCTCAGATTGAAAAAACAGCCGAATGAAGAGGCAAACCCTCTCTCATCCAGCTGTTTTTTCTCATCATTTACTCTCAAAATCACAATCCTTCAACGGAACCAACTTCGTCTTATGCTTCACTTTATAAATTAGCCAAACAATCAAGAAGAGCGGAAGGCCAATATAAGAAACAAGCGCGCCATTCCAATCGATTTTATCGCCAGTAAACGCTTGGAAGTTTTGGCCGGCGATGATGAAGAGACAAAGTACCAAAGCGAGCAATGGACCGAGTGGGAACCATTTTGCGCGATACGGAAGATCCGAGAGATTCCGACCTTGCGCAATATAGGCCCTTCTGAAACGGTAGTGACTGATCGCAATTCCAAGCCACGTCACAAATCCAGCCATCCCTGATGCGTTCAATAGCCAGACGTAAACCGTACCATCTCCAAAGAAAGTGGAGAGGAAGGCAAGGGATCCAACTAAAGTAGTGGCAATCAACGCATTCACCGGAACGCCTCGCTTGTCCAATTTCCCTAAGAACTTAGGTGCATTCCCGCTTCGTGCCAAATCCCAAAGCATACGCGTGGACGCATACATCCCTGAATTCCCCGCAGATAAGACGGCCGTCAAAATGATAGCGTTCATGACGGAAGCTGCAAACGCAAACCCTGCCCGTTCAAAGACGAGTGTGAAGGGACTAACCGAAACCGATTCACTCAATAATCGTGAATCTGTATACGGAATAATCATTGCAATGACGAAAATCGCTAGGATGTAGAATAAAAGGATACGCCAGAATACGGAGTTCACTGCTTTTGGAATCGTTTTTTCCGGATTTTCACTTTCCCCGGCAGCTACGCCAAGCAATTCTGTACCTTGGAATGAAAAGCCGGCTGCCATAAAAATACCGAGTATCGCAAAGAATCCTCCATGGAACGGAGCATCGCCCATTGTAAAGTTGGAGAAGCCGATCGCTTTATCACCCATGATGCCAAAGATCATCAGCAACCCGGTAATGATGAAGATGATGACAGTCACCACTTTAATGAGTGAAAACCAAAATTCCGCTTCGCCAAACCCTTTGACGGACATATAGTTGAAGCCGAACATGATGAGGAGCGCAAGTCCGCTCCATAAAAACGAAGGGCTATGCGGAAACCAGAACTTCATGATCAACACGACAGCTGCGAGCTCTGCGGCAATCGTGATCGCCCAGTTGTACCAATAGTTCCAGCCAATCGCAAACCCGAATGCCGGGTCGACAAAGCGTGTTGCATATTCTTTGAAGGAACCGGCTACCGGCATATATGCGGCCATTTCTGCAAGACTTGTCATAAGGAAGTACACCATGATTCCGACTGCGGCATAGGCGACCAATGCGCCTCCTGGTCCCGCCGTATGAATCGCTCCGCCACTCGCCAGGAAAATACCGGTTCCGATCGATCCCCCGAGGGAAATCATCATCAGATGGCGTGCTTTCAATGTTCTTTTCAATTGTGGGGTAGTCGTAGATGTTGTGTTGCTCTCCAAGTTGTCCACTCCTTTAGTATGGTGGAAGGGGGTACTCTAAGCATAACTACAAATAAAAAACAGCCTTCGAAGAAAATCGACGGCTGCAGATAAGTGCGTTAATCCTTCCGAAGATAGTTCTCCACGTTGTACAACGTGACAATGATGTTCCTATTCGAAAACATCACCAGCATGGATATCCAATGATCTATCCACACTTCGGCAACTTATCCTTTCAAACGGAGTCCACAATCTCATAGAATCTCGTCCGCCCTACTCTTATAAGCAGCAACCTCTATCCCATCGGTAAATGGGAGTATTAAATTAATATATAAATTATAGTTGAATACTATTTGGAATGCAATGGGAAACATTGCATAATCACGTCTTTGCATCCATGTATATCGCGACAGCTTTTATTATGAGAAACATACATTCGCTATCCTGTCGATTAGTAATAGTGAATATGATAAACTAGTAATTGCAACGACATTAAGCGGATGGACGGTTGGCACTCCCTGGAAAGGGGGTGTTTATATGGTGACATACGATGCAATGAATATGATGTTCCAATTTGGAATATTTCTCGCAACTGTGGCAGGAGCCATTACAGCGATAATTGCTCTATCCACCAATAGAAAAAAGTAACCACCCTCCGCTAACGACCAAGTAAGCAGGGTAGTTACTCTTCAAAAAAATTACTCACTACTGGCCAACCGCTTAATTTGCGGAATGTCCGTTGCACTGACTGGATGTATCCTCATCCAGTCTTTTTTATACTACGTATAGTCTACCACATATATACGTAATAAACACGAAAATTGAGCGCAATGAAGACGAAGGATTAACGAGACATGAACGCAAGATAATTTGTCTATGTATGGACATACATAAAGTAGATGAGGAAGTTAAAAAAGATGACTTTGAATTATACGGTCATATCGAACAAGGAAATATTGTTCGAAATGCAACTTTGATTTAGTTTACTATGATAAATTTGATACGTATTTTTGTCCTTCCTGTAATCGTTGGACGGAATCTCAATGTAATGTTCCTGATTGCAACTATTGTATGAATCGCCCGGAAAAACCTTTATCTCATAAATAGGATTTCTGGAGTAACAGGAGTTGTACGTAAAGGCTGGAGAGCTGCATCAAGCAGCTCTCTTTTTATTTTTCACCTAATTTTCACCTAATTTTCACCATAATGAAAGAGAAGACCGTGTTTTATTTTGGAACTTTTTCCAATGGATACCGTCAAGCTAAGTACGAGAGTTTTTGTGAATACACATTTTATTTTTCAAGGGAGGAATGTAGTAATGATAAAACAAGCTATTATTTCAGGAGTAGTATGTAGTTCAATTTTATTGGCTGGATGTAATGGAAGCGAAAGCGAAGAACAAGTTCTAGCAGTAGGAAATGACCAAAAAATAGCAGCAAGTGAACAGAGTAAAATATTATCTGAACTACAAGATGAAATAATTACATCTATTTCAGAACAAACCGCAATTGAAGAGGATGTCATTTCCATCATGTTAGGTAGTGGTGCTGGAAGTTTTGATGTATCAGTAGGTTTCCCGAAGAAGCTAAAAGTTGATAAAAAGTTGATTGAGCAAATAATTGAAGACTCTATAAAGAAAGTGGCTGAATCAGAAAACGTAACCATTAGCGAAGAAATTATAAATATAAAAATTGAGAAATACTAACGCCTAAATATACGAGGAGGCTAGTCATGTTATTTTTGATATTTGGGGTCATCGCGATAGTAGCAACTTTATTCAATCTATATTTGTATAAAGTAGGGAAGGATTATAAGCTTGCTATGGCGCTCGGATTATCATTTACAGCATTAACACTTTGTGCAGAATACAGTCTGGTATCTAGGTGGGTAAAAGTAGAAGATTGGGCAGCTTTACTGGATGTAGTACCTGGTATGGAAAGGGCATTATGGTTTTTGACAATTGTTTCGATCTTATTGAATGTGACCCCTATTCTTTTAGAACGAACAGGTAAGAAATAATTACTGATTGCCATATCATCTATATTGAACGCAAGGAGGGGATCCCAATGAGTTTCATTAATAAAAGGAATCTACAAGGCGTTATATGGCTTTTAGTGATTGTTTTATTTGCAGTGTGCTTGATTATGCTTACCGATAACTATTTCAATAATCAACAGATTAATTTATTGCTAACGGGTTGCTCTAAAAATGGTGGAGAAGCCATATTAGAAATTCATAATAATTTTACAGGCAGTTATTCATTTGAGTGTAAGCCAAAATAGGTTAGTGAAAGAAAATGTTCCTAAGCCAGAGCGCTATTCTTTTTGAACTGGGTGGTTAATGGATAGAGGTGAAGAGAGAGTGCCTTTGAAGCAAAATGCATGGCTGGTTGGAGTAAGTCTACAGGTATTATTCTTTATTTTATTCTTTGGAGCAATTTTGCCAGAAATGAACAACATAATTGGTGCCTTTGTTTGTTTTGTTATTGGTTTATTAAGCTTATTCTTAGGCATAAAATCATTAAAACAGCACTTCCAACCCGTGTTATCACTGATTGTTATAGCTATTGCGATTCTAATTTTGCTATTTACGCTTTATGCTTATTTCACAACAGAAGCGGGGATTCCGCCAGCGATACTGCAATAAACACAATAAAAGAATATTTTACTTGATATAAATCTTTATGAAGGGAAGTATAGTAGTGTCGCGTAATCTAGTAAAAAGTAAGAATTCCGTTCGAATTCTGACACTTAAATAATAGAATAGAAGCAGCAGCTACATACAGCGGATGGGCGGTTGGCACTCCCTTGAGAAAGGGGGTGTTTAAATGGTGACTTACGAAGCAATTACGATGATGTTCCAATTTGGAATGTTCCTAGCAGCAGTGGCAGCAACCATTGTGGCAATGATTGCTCTATACACCAATAAAAAAAAGTAACCACCCTCCGCTATCCGGCTAGAAAGTTGAGTGGTTACTTTCAGTAACACCTTATAACTTGAACTGGCCAACCGCACTTCTTGCGGATGTCAGCTGCATCGACTGGGTGTTAGCGCACCCGGTCCTTTTTAGTATATGTTTAGTTTATCACACGCATACGAAAAATTCATACGTCCAGATATTGTCCTAGTATGGGACTGAAGCAAATATATACAATTTCAAAATGGAAATCACGAAAAGTGTATTTTCGTGGCTTACTCTAATTGTTTATTACTGCTTAAGTCTAACACTGTTGTCCGTTAATAATAGTTGAAAGTTCGCTCCTGATGAGAAGGGGGGCTTAGCAAGATTTAATTTAACGTTTTAAGACCGAGATAATGGTTAAGTTCGGTATTTAAACAACCTGTATTATCCTGAACAGATGCCTGCCATGTAATTTCTATCCAAACAAAAGGTGAAATTTAACAGTCGAAATGCTAAAATGATGTTTGTGCAGTCCCATTATTAATCGAGAAGAAAGTAGTGAAAATGTATGGCAATCGCATCTCATTCTGTAATCATTCCTGCATCTGTAGAAAACGTATGGAATTATGTGAGTCAAATTGAGAATTGGGCAACGATGGTTCCAGCTTATAAGGAGCATGAACAAATTGATGAGCATAAGTCAGTTTGGACATTCGAAGGGAATTTTAAAGGATTTACAAAGACTGTGAAAATGGAGTTAACCATCACGGAATTCCATGAGCCATCCATGATCCGTTTCGAATTAAATGGCATTACGGATAACTTTACAGGAAGTGGAGAGTTCACTGCTGAGGAAACAGCGGGGGACACTACGATGACAGGGACGGTTGAAGTGAATGCAGGCGGCCTAACCGGCGCTGTGTTATCACCTGTTATTAAAATGGTGCTGCCTAAAGTGACAACACGTTTAACTGAAAAAATTGCCCGCAATGTGAACCGGACAGAGATGCCGATTTCGTAAACCAGCGATGTACGATCCTTTTGCCTTTTGACTAGAAATAGGTAAGACCACTTAATGTTCACGCATTAAGTGGTCTTTTTATGAAGAATTTTATGCCTTAATTTATCACGGTGCCAACAGGTTAATCGTCGTGATAATGATCGGCGCGCTAAAAATTACGTCCATCAGGAAGGCGCCGACAATAGGGACGACTAAGAAGGCGGTGCGTGACGGGCCGAACTTATTGACAGTGGCACCCATATTGGCCATGGCGTTTGGCGTGGCACCCAATCCGTGGCCAAGGAAACCGGCGATCATGACAGCTGCATCGTAATCCTTGCCGAGTGCGCGGAACATGAAGAACACGGCGAATCCGACAATGAAGACCACCTGAATCAGGATAATGCCGACGAGCGGAAGGGCAAGATCTGCGATTTCCCATAGCTTAATGCTCATAAGCGCCATGGAAAGGAAGATGGCGAGCGACACATCACCGATCAGATTGATCTCCTTCATGTTGATGGTGCCTGGCAAGAAACGATCGACAATGTTGCGGATAATAACCGCGACGAACATGGCACCGATGTACGCGGGCAAAACGAATCCGGTGGCTTCGGTGAATAGGTCACCAAGTAATGTTCCGCCTGCCATTGATAAAGTAATCATAGTCACCTGTACCATGAAAGAGTGCTGGCCGATCGGCTTTTCATCTTTTTCCACATATTCTTCCACTACACCAGTGTTCGGCTTCAAATTATATTTGCGAATCAAATGCCGGGCGATCGGTCCCCCTGACAAACTGCCGCAAATAAGCCCAAGTGTCGCAGCAGCCATCCCAATCGTCACCGCGGATGTAATGCCGAGATCCTCAATCGTCTGACCATAAGCAGCGGCTCCACCGTGCCCGCCGCTCATTGATACAGCGCCACTCATGACTCCGAGTAACGGATCAATATTGAACACTTTCGCAAGGGAGACGCCAATCACGTTCTGCATGAAAACGGTTACGCCGCAAAGCAGTAAATAGATGATTAAAAGCTTTCCCCCAAGCTTGATCAGCTTAAAACTTGCGCCAAGTCCCACTGTCGTAAAAAAGGCAATCATGAATAAAGATTGCAAGGACGTGTCCAAAGAAATTTCCACAATGCCTGATGTTTTCAGAAGGAGCGCGACAATAGCGAACAACAGACCGCCGACAACCGGTGCCGGAATGAGGAACCGGTCGAGGATGCCAATTCGATTAACAAGCGCCATGCCGAGCAGGTACAGTGCCGCTGCGAGAAATAATGTTGTAATCTGGTTGAGTTCCATTAGGCAATTTCACCTTTCTTTAACGCTTATACAATTGTTCGAATCTTTTTAGTAGACAAATGTAATAGGCAGTACCTGAGTACGATACCCGATTTGTCTAAACACACACCCGTCTAATGAATGTATCAAATTCATCGGCAGCTTTAAACCATTTATACCGTACAACTAATATTAAAATATCTTGGCAATTATCTTTAAATATAAATAAATACCGCAGACAGCAGAAGGATAGCAGATGACAGGCGGTTACAAAAAAGGTATGTTGGAGTCAATTGATTCATTTTAACGTTCAACTGATTGCTTAAGAAAAATAATGTATAGATCCTAGGGGGTTGTGAATGCGTATGAAAGTAGAAGATTTATACAGATTAGTAGATGTAGCTCCTCAAAATGAATGGTCAGAGGTAAAAAGATGTTAACCGGGAAGAGATGTCGGTTATCCAATAAGGTTAAAGATGATTTTTCTTTTCGAAAATCTATAAGAGACAATGGGGGAGATCAACATAAAGCTGAATAAATACGCACTGCTCATTTTAGTCGTTTATTGCATCCCATTCGCATTTCTGTCCATGTATGTCGACCTGGCAAAGCAGTCCATAGTTGTTTACATTGTGACCGTTATCGTCGGCTCAATTATGACTTTCTTGGCAAAACGGAAGTCTTCCCTCATCGTTTTACTTGGAGCAAATAGTTTGTCTCTCATCCATTCTTATGTTTGGGTGACATATGTCACCGAATTTGAAGAAAGGGGATACTATTTCAGTCCGTTCATGCCTGATACGCTAGTCATCGTTGTAACGGTGCTGTTTGTACTTCTACAACTGGTCGTCTATGTATTCACTAAGCCTTCGGGTTATCAGCGCAAGTTAATAAGAGATTGAGCTAATGCTATGAATGCAGTGATGATGAAACGCAAAGAAAAAATAGGGATGCCGATCCCTTTTAATTGTGACAGGTACCTGGCTCTTTGCGTGTAGGAAATCTTTTATCTCAATGAGAAACCTTACGAGTGGTTTAAGCAGAGTATTGGATTTTTCCTTTTCATGCTTATAAAGTAGTGATATTAATACTTTAGGAGGAGTTAAATTGAGTATATATAACTATTTGGTGAAAAAGCCTAATGGAGAAATTCTGTCGATGGAAACGTATCGGGGTAAGGCCATATTAATCGTCAATACGGCGAGCCGCTGCCGATTCACGTATCAATTTGAAGAGCTACAGAAGTTATATGATCAATACAAGGAACAGGGGCTAGTCGTGCTGGGCTTCCCGTGTGATCAGTTCGGACAGCAGAATCCGGAGAATGGGGAAGAGTCCGTACAATTTTGCCAACGGAACTACGGTGTCAGCTTTCCTGTCTTTGATCTAGTGCAAGTGAATGGGAAAGAGGCAGAGCCTTTATTTACTTATTTGAAACACGAAGTGCCGTTCCGTGAGCTGGATGACTCGATTGCAACGGAAAAGATGCTGAAAGCCCGGTTGCAGCAGGAATATCCCGACTATCTAATCGGCCGGAACATCCGCTGGAATTTTACGAAGTTTCTTGTCGATGCAAGCGGGGCAGTCGTTAAACGATTTGAGCCGACAGAATCGGTCTTGGATGTCGAGGCGGAAATTGAACGCATCTTGCCTATTTCGGCTTTAGCTTAATCAGTAGTTATACTTAGAGAAAAGCCAATCAAGTCTGTCTCTGATTGGCTTTTTGGTCGGTGAAGTCACGTGTAGTCACTAACTGCACATGTATTGGCTCAGTCGGATTTCAAACTGATAAGAATAAGTGTAATTCCAGCAAATAGACAAATCATTCGTGTGAGAGATATTTTTTCAGAGAGACCGATTAATGCGAATGCTGTCGTGATGATCAATACACATGGTCCTACAAGAGCTAGTAGCGTATTGATGTAAAATGCTTTTTCCAAGTCATTGAACTTGTACATTAACAAGGCGGCCGTAATATCCACGCTGCCGGAAAAGATCCTCAATAAGATAATCACTAGCAATGCTCTTTCAATCAATCAAGTTCCTCGTTCCCTTCCTTGTATGTTTCCTACTATATGTAAGTTGACTTTGATTCATTATGGAAACTTCTTTGAATTAATAAAGGGACTAGCTTCCTACGGTTGGTTGCTTTACAATCGCCAATAGAAAAAACCGCCCTATTGCACATAAGGCGGTCTCTTTTTATCTGACTCTTTGTTTTCTCATCCACTGTGTTGCGACCCACTTTTCACCTGTTATCACAGGTGCTCCGCCATGCAGCGTTAACTCGTTTAACGATTGATCGTTATAGAAGTACTCAAAGTAGACAGCCATCCCTTTTTTTGGTGTTACGGAAAAGTTCAGCTGAGGGAAGAAGGTTTCTCCGCCTTCTTCGACATCATTTAAGTACATGACGAGCGTGCTGATGCGATTGTTCGTTACTTTGCTGTTGGCAGAAAAGTAATCATAATGTGCTTTATATTGTTGCCCCGGCGTATACCGAAGAATTTGAAGGCATTCTCCATGTTCGATGGGGATATTCATGATTGCTGCAATTCTATTTTTGACTCTCGTGACAATTTCGTTTTCGCTTTCTTCCATAAACATCCCGCTGCTCGTTCTTAGTTCATTTTCTACGTGTGTCGTCCCGATCTTCGAGCGTTTCATTTTGTCCATCGACATTTGGATCAGTTCATCGCACTCTTCGTCGCTCAAAACATTTCCTAGAACTACGATTAAAGGCTCCTCTAATCGTGCGACGATGTCAATTTCTCGATCTGTCGTTATCTTACTTCCTGTGTGGTTAAAAATCGTTTGCTCTTTGATCTCCGCTATCAACTTCAAACACCTCTTCAGTCGTTAAATTTCAAAATAAAATACAATCTAGGCTAATGGGTTTATGTGCAATAACGGACTACTTGTTGGGGTTCCACATCCTTTTGGAATTAAATTCAATATATTTTAGCACGCTGATTTTATCTAGTAAATGTTAAATGAAGGGTTTTTTTGAACGTTTTCTAAAAACATCTGGAGCAGCATTGGTAGATGTTTTCTATAACAATGAGATATCCGTAAGCATCGAGATCAACAAAAGTAATTGGAAAATTATTCTTACAATATTATTTATACTTTATACTATATATTTTCTTGAACTGACCGATAATACTAAGGGACTACTATACAAAAGAGGAGATAAGAACTATGAAAAAGATGGGAACATTCCAGAGAAATTTAATATTCACCTTAGTTATTTCAATCTCAATTCTCGTCATTTCGATTGTTGCCATCAACTATTTTCGAAGTCAAGAGAGCTTAGAAGTTGAAAAAGAGGAAACGGAAAAGCTAATCGAGGATCATTTGTTAAGTGTAATTGAAGGCTCTGATGTCGCCTATTCAATTATTGAAGAATCGCTCTCCGGAAAAATGGAGGCGTTCACGAGAATTCTGCAAGAAGAGTATGCGGAGAATCCTGACGTGGCTTCTTGGGACTTAGAGGCGTTTAAGAAACGATTTGATGGATTTGATATTTTTATCATTAACGATCGTTTCGTTATCGAGTATGCAACAAGGGAAGCGGATCTAGGACTCGATCTTAAAGAATTTGGCTTGGAAAAGCTATTGCAGCAGCGAATGGATTCGGGTGCTTTCTTTACGGACCGCTTAGAGATCAGTGAAGCGACGAAGGAAACAAATAAGTTCAGCTATACCGCAACTTCTGATAAGAAATATATGATTCAAATTGCTGCAACGGCTGATCAATTTTCTGATTTGATTCAATCCATGAACCTGGAAACAATCTCAACTGACTTAAAAGAGAAGTATCCATATGTAAAGGATATTGGCATTTACACTATCACAATTGATGGGGAGCCTGCCTATTCCATGAATCAGAAGAACGCCAACGGGGAAGCTGCGCTCTTATCGGATTCCTTGATGGATGAAGGGAAAAAGGCAATTGCAGAAGAGAAGGAAGTTATTGTTCGAAACATTGATGGGGAAGAAGGGATTGTCCATAAACTCATTCCCCAAATTAAAGTCGATGCCAATGGTGACAATACATATCGTCAATCACGCCTTCTTACTTTGACTTATGATGAAAACTTTTATAACGATCGATTACATGCGAATAATGTTACATCTATCATTATGATACTCATTTCAGTCATCGTTTCGGTTTTATTATCAATTATCATTGGACGCCGGGTTTCCAAACCGATTCATCAATTCAGTCAAGTCATTAATCGGACAGCTCAATTAGATTTTACGGAAGATGAATATGTTGAGAGCTTACTGAATCGAAAAGACGATTTTGGCGTGTTAGCAGAGCAGTACGAGGGAATGCTTGCTTCGGTACGTTCTGCTTTCGATAAGGTGATTAGCTCATCTGACCAATTACTCGCGATGTCGAGTGAATTTACAGCCAGCGCGGATGAAACGAAAATTGCCTCCATCCAAATTGCTGACTCCGTGCAGCAAATGTCGTACGAAACGGAAGGGCAAACGAAGACGGTAAACCACGCGGTATCCGATATAAGCACAATCACCGAGGAAGTTCGGGAACTGTCCGAAAAAATGAGCAAGGTAAATGAACTCGTTCAACAAACGGTATCCATCTCGACAGACGGAAACGCCAGTGTGGCCAATACCGAAAAGAGTATGGAACAGATCAATGCCTATACAAAACAATCCAAAGAAACAGTCATTGCACTGCATGAAAAGTCTTCACAAATTGAGGATTTCTCGGCATTCATTACATCGATTGCGGAACAGACCAATCTATTGGCTCTCAATGCTGCCATTGAATCAGCGCGTGCAGGGGAAGCGGGCAAAGGATTTGCCGTCGTTGCGGATGAAGTCCGAAAACTGGCGGAGGAATCAAGCAATGCTGCCAGCCATATTCGCAAGCTTATTAGCGAAATTAAACAAGATATCGCCCATACGGTAGACAGCATGACAGATGGATACGAAGCTGTGCAAAACGGATCTGCTTTGGTCAATAGCACAGGGGAAGCATTCAAAAGCATTTTACAAGCAGTCCATACTGTCTCTGAACAATCATCAGAAGCGACAAGCATTTCCGCAGAAGTCGAAAGCGTCATGGGCAACTTATTGAACTCCATCGAGCAAATTTCTTCGTTATATGAGAAATTAGCGATGCACTCTGGAGAAATCGCGGCCACTACTGAAGAGCAAACGGCTACTGTAGAAGAAGTCTCCTACGCCGCTAGAAACTTAGCTGAAATAGCGGAAGACTTGAAGAATGAAATTGGAAGGTTTACAGTTTAAGGTTTAGTAGAGATTAATTGAAAATCCCGTTAGAAAGCGTTTTGCTTTCTGGCGGGGTTCTTTTGATTGAATGAAATAGTGCGTATAAGAGGTATTTTCATATATTGGGGAGAAATAGAGTATGGGTTGGATTGGTTTTTGGATAAAAAAAGGATGTGATACATATGGAATGGAGAGAGATAAAGGGAACTGAGGATATAAATGAGCTTCTAACGAACTTTGGTTACTTTCATGATAGCTGCTTAAAAGAGATGATCATGTGGAGTGGCTTTCATGTAAATGAGGAAACCATGACATTTGGAGATGGGCTGCCTAACAACGTACGTATCCTTTTTCAAGGACATTATAAGGAAACGTCAGCAATTGAGTTGTTATTTGAAGGGGTTGAAGAATTGCATCTAGGTAATGCCGGATTTATCTACGATGTAACTTTCACTTATCAAGATGGGATGTTTTTTTGGGCGGATCTGTATGGGGTGAAACGAAATGATAACAGGAAGGATGTTACCTGGATTGCATCTAAGAATATTAAATGGCGTGATGTAAGTCGGTGGATGGGTGATACGAGAAGATACGGAGAGTTGGGTAGCAGTTGAGGTGAAAAGTATTTTTCACAAAATGTATTGAGGAAAAGAGAGGGGAAGTCATGAAATCACAGTACTACGAATGGGGTAATCCGGACAAACCAACGTTGGTTTTTTTGCATGGCTTGGGCTCTTCTGGCTTAAGTTTTGGCGAGCTCGCACAACTTACAATGAATGATTTTCATGTTATTTCTTTTGATTTGCCGGGACACGGGGGAGCTGCTGGCTTGGCAAACGAGGAAGATTATCTTCCGTCAAGAATGGCTCAACGATTGCATCTTATGCTTCATTCACTGGAGCTAACGGACATATATCTTGTGGGACATTCATGGGGTGCACATTTGGCCTTGTATGTGGCTGGAATGGACCCTGAAACTATCAATGGAGTCATCTTACTGGATGGCGGTTATTTTCAGCAAGATCCGTTCGGTGATTCTTTGGAACAGCAGCTTTCAGATGTGGATGGTTTTATAGAAAGCATTCGTTTTCCTTCTTGGGAAGCAATGCTAACAGCAGAGAAAGCAAATTCTTCAAGATGGTCAGAACAGATGGAAGCCGCATCTTTAGCTCAGTTTACTGAGATCGAAAGCGAGATTCGACTGGCGGTATCTCCTTTTACAGCAAAATCAATCATAAAAGGAATGGACCAGCAACCTACAGGGGAGATCTTTTCAAAGGTTCAGTGTCCAGTTTTCTTAATGCACAGTACATTACCTGAAGAGTTGGAGTATGAAAGGCATAAGGCAATTAACTATTTGAAGGCTGGTATCCCACAAATTGAGATTTTGAGTATCCCTGATACGAGCCATGATATATATTGGGATGCTCCGGACTTAATTGCTCGTTACATAAAAGATTGGGTCAGTAGACAAGTTTCTTTCACCAACTAGCCAGTTTGTATACTAAAACGTAATAATGAAGGAGGGATACAAATGAATTTACTTTTGATATATCAGATTAAGTCGATCACCTTGGAAACCTTTTGTTCACTTGTATCCATGATTTTTTTTTGTTGATCATTTCATCATTTTGGTATGAAAGATTATTTGATTTGATTATAAGCGTAAGTTTGTATGTGCCATTTGTTTTCGTTGTGCTAGGCGGGATATTTCGGTTGGGTGGGGATTAAAGGTAATGTTTGATGGAGCTTAATTGGAATAAATGCTTTGGCATTAATATTTTGTACCATTGTGTTTTTTGCAGAGTTAATTGGGTTTCGACAGCCATTAACATAGAGAGTGGTGGTGAGTATGATGGTTGAAAGTAAAATGGAGAAGTTCGAAAAGGTATCGAAAGATTTCCAGCCATTAAAACATATATTTTCACGTATTCAGGAAATGGAACGTAAATCGGAATATGGATTGAGGGTCGCTTCTAAATGGAGTGACATAGTCAAACAAACTTTTAGGGATGTAGATTATCCTGTAGTGCATCCAATTGGTCGGGAGACTTTCTCTTTATATGGGGAGTTCCCGTTAGGTGTGTTTGAGTATGCATTTGACATAGATGGTGCTACCTCGCATATTGAAGCAGAGGGGATTCAGTATGTAAATATGAACCCATCTACAATCATAGCTTCAGTGGATGCAGGTAATATTAATAAAGATTTAGATAAAATAAAGAAGAATCATAAGAATCCTGTAATGTTACTTGAAAGTCAGTATCTAACGAGGAGCATGCCATATTGTATCAATGGGAATCATAGGATATTTGAAGCTTATCGTAATTACGAAGAACAAATAGAAGTGTATGTATTCAAAGAGCTCGAATTCATTTCTTTTTTCTATGATGCTTTGAGCAAAGCTATATATTTGTTAGAGTTGGATTATCACAATGTAATTCAAAATGTAAGCTGGACTTTTGACGAGAAGCATGCTGCCTACTCCTATTTCTAATATTATGGTGGTGATCATATGGAGTTTCTATTTATTCGTCATGGACAAGGAGAACACACACTAGATATACCTAATAGCTTTCAAATAACAAACCCTTCATTAACGCCGAACGGCAGAAATCAAGCAAAGCTGCTGAGAAATAAGTTCTTCTTAACGGAAGACGATATTATTCTCATAAGTCCTATTAAAAGAACGATCGAAACGGCTTTAATTTGGTCTGAAAAAGTCGAGTGCCGTAAGATTGTCACTCCCAAAGTGGGGCCACGTATATTTCCCACACGTACTGCTGGAAAGACTTTGCCCTGTGATGAAATCATTGATTTCGCGACTTTGAAACTAGAATATCCGAATCTTGAACTGGATACGAATGCGACTTCTAATTTGTGGCGTTGGGGTATTAATACTTTGCCGGAACATGAATTTGATAATATCGCACGCGACTTGATTGAAGAGATAAGGTCGTTAAAAAGAAAGAGGATTTTTATTGTTTCGCACGATGGCACCATTACGGCATATCGCCAATTTATTACAGGGGGCAGGTTATCAAGAAGCGACTTTCTAGATGAAACAGGCTCGTTTAGATTGGATCTTGGTTAAATCATAGATGAAATTGAAGGCTAGCCAGGTTCCGAGACATTAGAACCTGGCACACCTCCCATTCATTTAGGCGGGATTAACGAGCACTAGTATTTTTCCATTCTCCACATCGGTAGAGTACTGCTCAGCATCTTCATCCGGAACGCCGGCTTCCATAAGAGCGTGCTTTAATCCGCCGGCATTGGAGTTGGCACCAATGACTGCTCCACCAATGGTTGTCAGAATGGGGCCAGCAGCTAACACAGCACCTAGTCCCGGAACCAATACAGTGGATAAGCCTACTAGTAATCCCGCAATGCCAATGGCACCTCCAGTAGCAGCTCCCGCGATGGCACCATCCGTAGTAGACGGTTTTACTTTCTGCGTTATTTCAGGCAAATCCTTTGTATTTTTAGCAACAACCGAAATTTCTTCAGTCGTATAGCCTTCCTTTTTTAAGTTCTCAACAGCTTCAACCACTTGCTGTTCATTGTCATATAAACCAATTACATGATTCTGCATTGAAAAGACCTCCTGTTGTCTGGAAATATGTTTTCTATACCCGGTCTTTTATTTTTTTAGACATAGCTAGTTTTGACAGGCATGGTTAATCTTAAGAATTTCTATTAATAAACCTCAATCTGAGCTTAAACGAATCTCCGTACACATCTGCAAATTTTCAGCATTTCAGTGACTAGTGCCAACCGCTCGTATAATTGCCGCAACCTCTCGTATCTGTCTGGGACCGCTCGTATATTTCTGGAAGCGCTCGAATAACTTCAGGAACCTCTCGTATCCTTTGGCAACCGCTCGTATATGATTTTGAACCACTCGTATCTGTTCAGTAGCCGCTCGTATCCGCCGGATGACATTGCTCCTAGGTTATTGCTGTTACCTTGTATGATCCTGAAGAATACTGTAAGTCTTTCGAAGTCCCCGTATATCATAAAGAGTCCGCATAAGTCCTTGCGAAGTGCTCATATCTACTAATGAGTGCTCATAAATGTAGCGGACTGCTCGAATCATTCGGAAGAGTGCTCGTAAATTCCGCAGAGTGCTCGTATACCCAAGAAAAGTGCTCGTAAGCTGTTGCCGAGTCAATTTGTTTATTTCCTGAAACTAGATTACCCAACCACGAAAACCAAACAAAAAAAGCATGAGAGACAAGCCCTCTCATGCTTCATTTTCCGTTCACTCAAAAACAAGTAAATGCATCGATCCGGTCTAGATCAATACCGAAGTACTCCCAACGTCTTGTGGAGCTGCGCCAACGGTATCCTGCGACGGATGTCCGGCCGACGAATGTTGGGAAGAACCAGAAGCCGTTTCTGCGGGACAGCCAAATGTAAGTGTAGCGGTAGAGGCAACCGCGGATGCCGCCTGGGTCGACTCTAAAAAGCTGTTGTTCCGGGTAGGCCGGTGTATAGCTTGGTGGCGGAGCGGTCGGTGCTTGACCGGCGCCCTGTCCGGGTGGCTGGCCTGGGAAACCGCCTTGACCTGGAGGGAAACCTCCCTGTCCCGGTGGGAATCCAGGTGGTCCTGGAGGAAATCCACCTTGCCCCGGAAAACCGCCTTGGCCCGGGAACCCAGGGCCTCCAGGGAATCCTGGTGGATCGTATGGATTATTCTGCGAAGGCCATCTGCCTGATGACGGCATGCCTGGGATCATACTTCCGCCTGGCCAGTTTTGACCTGGCATCCATCCACCACCGAACGAAGCGGGCATCACACCTCCGCCACCGTACATGTCTGGCATGCCGGCACCTGGCATCATTCCTCCTCCACCATACATGTCGGGCATGCCAGTACCAGGCATCCAGCTGCCGCCATACATGTTGGACATGCCACCTGGCATCCAACCATCCATTCCTGCTGTATTCATTCGATCATCCTTTCCTTCAAAGCCTTCCGGCAAACGTGGGTACCATTGTTCGTTTCCTAAGCTATCTGATTTCATTTTGCTGCAAGCTCTCCTTTCACGTTATCAACCTAGTGTATGCACCTAGATGAAAATTGGTTGGACGCTACACAAATTTGCCCCGGCCAATGAATTGAATCAATTGACTAATTCATGGGGAGCGAAGCTTTCTTCAGCATAGTAAATCGGCAGCACATTACCATAGAACAAACTTTCGGAAAAATGAACAAAATGCATTTGAAATCGTGTACGATGTCGGTAGGGAATACGTTTACATTTTCATGGAGAGGGATGGTAGGCATGGTGGTTTTAACAGGTTCTTCATTAACACTCGAACAGATGAATGAGATTTTATATAACAATCAAAGCGTTACTTTGGATGAAGCAGCGCTGGAGCGTGTACAAAAAAGCAGAGAAGCGGTGGAGAGCATTGTCCGTAACGACAAAACCGTTTATGGCATTAATACCGGGTTCGGCAAATTCAGTGATGTGAAAATTGACGAAAAGGATACGAAGGCGCTGCAGCTCCATCTCATCCGATCACATGCTTGCGGTGTCGGAGAGCCGTTTCCGGAAATGGTATCACGCGCGATGGTGGTTCTCCGTTTAAATGCGTTGCTTAAAGGATTTTCCGGCATCCGGCCAGTTGTTTTGGAGCGCTTTGCTTATATGGTGAACAACGGCATCCATCCGGTAATTCCTCAGCAAGGTTCACTTGGTGCATCTGGTGATTTGGCGCCGCTTTCCCATTTGGCGCTCGTGCTGCTGGGGGAGGGGTACGTTTGGAAAGACGGAAAACCGGAGCCGGCGCAAAATGTCTGGAAAGAACATGGAGTAGAGCCGATTGTCTTGGAGGCGAAGGAAGGGCTTGCGCTCATTAACGGCACACAGGCCATGACTGCGCAAGGCGTCGTAAACTATCTCGAAGCGGAAAAATTGGCGTACGCGAGCGAATGGATTGCTGCGATGACGATGGAAGCACTTTTCGGCATTACAGACGCATTCCACCCAGCCATCCATGAAGCGCGCGGCTACAAGGAGCAGGTGGATGTCGCTTCACGGATGCTGGATTGGCTGCAGGGAAGCAGCCTGACGACGACGCAAGGTGAGAAACGGGTACAAGATGCCTATTCGATCCGCTGCATCCCGCAAGTGCATGGGGCGAGTTGGCAAGTTCTCACGTATGTGAAGGAAAAGCTGGAGATTGAAATGAATGCGGCGACAGATAATCCGCTCATTTTTGAAGATGGCGATGTCGTCGTGTCAGGCGGGAATTTCCATGGCCAGCCGATCGCGTTTGCGATGGATTTCCTGAAAATCGGGGTCGCAGAACTCGCGAATATTTCCGAGCGCCGAATCGAACGACTCGTAAATCCGCAGCTGAACGAAGGGCTGCCGCCATTCTTAAGCCCGCAACCAGGCTTGCAGTCGGGCGCAATGATCCTGCAATATTCTGCGGCTAGTCTCGTATCTGAAAACAAGACGCTGGCCCATCCGGCTTCCGTCGATTCCATTCCTTCGTCAGGAAACCAGGAGGACCATGTATCGATGGGGACAATCGGATCCCGCCATGCGAATCAAATCATCCAGAATGCCAAACGTGTGCTGGCGATCGAGGCCTTATGTGCACTGACAGGCTGCCGTTATCGTGGAGAAGACCAGATGGCGCCAAAGACGAAAGCGAAGTTTGATGAATTGATTTCTGTAGTGAATCCGATTGACGAAGATCGGGTATTTGCACCGGATATTGAGAATATTGCTGGTTTGCTTGGGAAGTGAGCGTTGTAATTGAAAAGAGGTGAAGGGAGTAAACCAACCCTTCACCTCTTTTTACTTTTACCGAATAATCGCTTCCTCCGTCCCAGGAACACTCCGATCCAGCCCAACAATATCCGAATAAGCCGGTTCCTTTCCTTGAATTAAATCAGCCAACATCTTGGAGCCGAGCATGCTGTACACGGTTCCGTTTCCGCCGAAGCCGAGCAAGTAATAATGATTCGGTTTCTCGGGATGCCTGCCTATAAAGGGAAGCTCGTCTTTGGATTCTCCGAATAATGCGCAGTAAGCCATGTCCACTTCCAACTGGAGGCCGGGGATTAGTTTATTGGCCTCTGCAATCAGCTCGTCCGCCTTTTCTTGGATTTTTTCCTGGGAGATATCCATTTGGTCGGTTTCCTCATCTAATCCGCCGATGATGATCCGGCCGTCGACAGCAGTCCGCATATACAAATAAGGGCGTTTTGTTTCCCAAATCATAGCATTTTCATACCAGGCAGGCTGCTCGACCGGCTTGCTTACGGCGACGTAGGACCGTTTTATGATATCGCCAGTCAGCTTGCCGACTGGCGGTTTTATGTAGCCAGTCGTAAAGATGACATTTCTGGCTTTAATGCTGCCGCTCGATGTCAGGATGTGCAAGATTCCTTCTTCATCCCGGACATCTTCCACTTCCAAACAGTCATGTACATCTGCGCCTTGCGACTGGATCAATTGCAGGATGCCTCGCACCAATTTAAATGGATTAACTTCCGCATCTCCGCACGTCCATAAGGCGCCTGGCTTGTCGATGCCCGTCTTATCGAGAAGGGCAGGGCGGTCCCAATACTCGCATGGAAAGTCATGTTTGGAAAGGGCTTTGTATTCCTTTTGGATTTTCATCAAGTCGTTCTCATCGCTTGCATAATAAAGGCTCGGCCTTGTGATAAAGGCGGGATCGATCGGCAGTTGCTCCGCAGCTTCCTGCAAATCCTTTAGCGCATCGTAGCACAATCGATAAAATGCAACCGCCTTTTCCTCCCCAATCTGTTCAATCAGCTCGTGAAGCATGATATCATTGGAGTATTGCAGCAATCCAGTATTCGCGGCTGTGCTGCCGTAAGCGAATTCTTCTTTCTCGACAACGGCCACTGTCATCCCTTCGTTTACGAGGGATAGCGCGGTCAATGCGCCAGACATGCCGCCGCCGATGATGACGGCATCGTATGTCTTATCCGCTATGTGATTTTGGATTGGATTTGCTTCGTTCATTGTCGTCGGCCAATATAACTGGCCCGCATGGATTGGCATATGGATTCCCCCTTGCAAGCAATATACCCGCTAACTGAATGACTATAAACGAGGCGACACAAAAAAAGGAGGATATAGAAATGGAGACAAATCAAAAACCACATATATTACTTATCGATGGGATGGCGCTGTTATTCCGTTCGTTTTTCGCAACTTCGGCCATGGGACATTACTTTCCGAATGCAGAAGGTGTTCCGACAAATGGCGTTCAAGGTTTTGTCCGGCATACAATGACGGCGGTGTCGATTTTCAAGCCGACCCATATGGCCGTCTGCTGGGATATGGGCATGCATACGTTCCGGAATGATTTGTTTGATGGATACAAGGCGAACCGGCCAGCACCGGCGCCTGAGATGGTCCCACAATTCGATATGGCTCGGGAACTGTCGGAGAAAATCGGCTGGAAAAACTACGGCATTGCGGGCATGGAAGCAGATGACTTGATCGGCTCGCTCGTTTGCGAGTGGGACGGCCAAGCGGAAGTGACAATCGTGACAGGAGATAAAGATTTATTGCAGCTCCTGCGGCCGGACGTCAAGATTGCCTTTATGAAAAAAGGATATAACGTTTATGATGTTTATACGGAGGATCGTTTTCGTGAGGAATACGAAATTTCGCCAATGCAGTTTATTGACACGAAGGCGTTTACGGGTGACACGAGCGATGGCTATCCCGGCGTCAAGGGGATTGGACCGAAGACCGCATTGAAACTCATTCAGCAATACGGCTCCGTCGACGGTGTCATCGAGGCGCTCGATGAATTGTCAGCAGGCACGCGCAAAAAAATCGAACAGGACATGCCGATGCTGCGCTTATCGCGCCAACTGGCGGAAATTCACTGCAAGCTCGACTTTGACGATCCGCTTGAAGCATTGAATCTTCCTGACTTTAATACTGCCTTGCGTGAGGAATTAGTGGAGATGGGACATACAATGATCGTCCGGCAAATGGATTCGTTGTTCCAAACTTCATCATAAAAAAGGACCGCTGCAGCTCAAGCAGCGGTCTTTCTAATTTTCACAAATGATAGGATGGAACGGTTCGCTTGATAGGAAACCTTGCGCAAGCGGCTTTCCCTGTGGCGTCCTCCGTTGTCATGAATCAGGAGAAAGATGTCGCCTTCTGACTGTTCGTACCCGACGACCGGCACCCAGTGATAATCAAATTCGTATGTACCCAGCCAGTGAAAAGTGAACCATTTATCGAACTTGGCGGCGACAGGACGGCCATGTTGAAGTTCGGTCTTTAGTTCTTCAATCGTGCAAGATTCAACTTCCCAGGCGTTCCCTAGCAGTTTTCGTAAATTTCGTAGCAGGCGCCATTTGAATAAACCGATCCGGGTGCCTCCCAGTTTTCGGTACAATTCATTCACATCGAGGTCGCCATGTTCATTCAAATAGCGTAGAATCGTGTAGGCGGTTACAGGGCCGCAGGCGGATGGCCTGTAATTCGGATCAATGTCCTCGTCATATTGGGATTTTCCATCAAAAGGGACGTGATGCATCCAGGCGCCTCCTTCTTGCAACATCGGTCAAATCGTGGACAAGGATCGTCCTTCTTCTTTTAAAAGAACCTTTAAAGCTGTTCTGAAGTTGATATACGACTCAAATTCCATTTGAATGCCCGCGGCTACGATTTCCCGGACGATATGCGGATTGAAGCCGACTGAAATCGGGCGGACCCCCATCAGTTTCAATGTACTGTTTAGCATGTCCAGTTCCACTGCCAGTACATTCAGCTGGGCGTCTTTCGCTTTATCCAAATCTGCACCAGTGAAATCAAACACCGCACAATTGACCTGGCGGTTCTTGTCCAAGTATTCTAGCACGCGTGAACGGATAAGCTCAAACCGTTCAGAACCGGCGTAGCCGACAACCGGAACTAAAATTGTATTTTCTACAATAGATGAAATGATCGGCACGGACGTTTCCCTGATGATCTGTTCACATTCTGCGATTCGTGCCTTTAATCGCTCGATCTCTTTTTCGTAGTCCATGTTCCACCTCATGATTGGTTTTCTTTAGTATAATTGATTTGATTCAAAACAGATAGAAAAATAGCGGCAGCAAGTTGTAAGTAACTGCTACCGCTATGGATGAAGCTTATTGTTCTTTTACGCTTTCCAAGAAATCGATCACTTGATCAGGTGTCTTAGCGCTTGCGCTGTGAAGATGTGCTTTTTTCTCGCCATTTTGGAATATCAACAAGCTTGGGATCCCCATGACATCATATTTTTCAGCGATTTCTGGAAGAACGTCGCGGTCTAGGTCGTACCAAGTGTACATATCGTATTCTTCTACGATCGGATCGATGAACATGTCCATTCGCGTACAGTCAGGGCACCAGCCTGCTTGAAATTTAACTAAAGCTTTATTATCGTTTGAAATGATTTCGTTGAATTGTTCAACTGTCGTAATTGACTTCATGTATTTTTCCCCCTCCAAGTTGCTACCAACTAGTTTACATCCTTTTGCCCGAGGCGTGTACTAAAATGCCCTGAAGGAGGGAAGTGGAAGATTTTTAAAAATTTCCGATTTAAATATTGCGAAAACAACTCTAATGTTCTAAAATGATAGACATAGAGTTCGAGGTATTTTTTTTACTCGCAAAATGAATGAGCATTCATTCAAATAAAGGGAGGCTTCGCACGTGGCTTATCAAATTAAAAAAGCGGCAGTATTAGGTTCAGGCGTCATGGGATCTGGCATTGCAGCCCATCTCGCGAATATCGGCATTCCCGTCTTGTTGCTGGACATCGTCCCGAACAAATTGACGGCAGAAGAGGAAGGGAAGGGACTATCCCTTGATGATCCAAAGGTGCGCAATAAGTTTGCAGCAAGCGCTTTGGAAAAACTCGTGAAACAGAAACCGGCACCGTTAACTTCGAAAAAGAACCTATCTTTAATCCAGGTCGGCAACTTGGATGATGATTTGGAGAAATTAAAGGATGTCGACTGGATCATTGAAGTCGTCGTAGAAAACTTGGAAGTGAAGAAAGGGCTGTACGAGAAGATTGATGCGATCCGCACGGAAGGAACGATAATCAGTTCCAATACGTCCGGCATCAGCATTGAGGCAATGGCAGAAGGACGATCGGAAGATTTCCGGAAGCATTTCCTTGGCACCCACTTTTTCAATCCACCGCGCTATTTGAAACTGCTCGAGATTATTCCGACGGAAGCGACATCAGCCGAAGTTGTGGAATTTATGACGAATTTTGCAGAAGATCGTCTCGGCAAAGGCGTCGTTCTGGCGAAGGATACACCGAATTTCATTGCCAACCGGATTGGTACATACGGTTTGCTGATCACGTTGCGTGAAATGGAGAAGCGCGGCTTTTCAATCGGAGAAGTCGACTCTGTCACGGGTACACTGATCGGCCGTCCGAAATCGGCAACGTTCCGTACGTTGGACGTGGTAGGTCTCGATACATTCATGCATGTAGCAAAAAACGTCTATGATCAGACGGAAGGTGAAGAGCAAAAAGTATTCGAATTGCCGCCTTTCATGAAGAAAATGATCGACAATGGATGGCTTGGCGCAAAATCCAAGCAAGGATTCTATTTGAAGAAAGACAAAGAAATCCTTGAATTGTACCCAGAAACATTTGAATACGGACCGACGAAAAAAATGAAAACGCCTTCAATTGAGATGGCGAAGCAGCAAAAAGGGCTTGCGAACAAAGTGAAAAGCCTTGTTTACGCCAAGGACCGGACGGGAGAGATCCTTTGGCATATCCTTGCTCCAACACTCGTTTACTCAGCTCAATTGCATGGTGAAATTGCTGATGATATCGTCGCGATTGATAATGCGATGAAGTGGGGCTTCGGCTGGCAGCAAGGTCCGTTCGAAATTTGGGATGCGATCGGCGTAACGAAATCTGTCGAGCGGATGGAAGCGGAAGGGCTCGAGATTCCTTCATTTGTCCGGTCTTTATTGGATAAGGGCTATGAAACTTTCTATAGAGAAGAAGACGGAGATGTTTTCTATTTTGACGGTGAAACGTATCAGCAGGTACCGGTCAATGAGAAAGTCATTGATTTGAAACGATACAAGAAAAAGCACGGTGTCATTAAAAAGAATTCTGGCGCCAGCCTGATTGATCTTGGAGACGGTGTTGCGCTTCTCGAATTCCATTCGCAGTCCAACGCAATCGGTCTCGATATTATCCAAATGATCAACTTCGCGATTGACGAAGTGGAAAAGAACTATAAAGGGCTTGTCATCGGCAACCAAGGCAAAAACTTCTGTGTCGGCGCGAATCTCGGCATGATTTTAATGGAAGCGCAGGATGACAATATTTTTGAACTTGATTTCACGATTCGCCAATTCCAGAACGCGATGATGAAAATAAAATATTGCCGAAAGCCTGTCGTGGCGGCTCCATTCCAAATGGCGCTTGGCGGCGGTGCGGAAGTTTGTTTGCCGGCGGCTCATATTCAAGCATCGATGGAGACGTATATCGGTCTTGTCGAAGTCGGCGTCGGGCTTATTCCAGGCGGAGGCGGAAATGTTAACTTGTACTCGAAGCACTTGAAAGGCCTGCCGAATGGCGTTCATGTTGATTATCAATATGTGGCCAATAAAGTGTTCGAAACAATCGCCATGGCAAAAGTGTCGACATCTGGCGAAGAAGCGCGGGAGAATAACTTCCTGGATTTTGCGGATGGCATCAGCGTCAATCCGGATCATCTGCTATATGACGCGAAGCAAGCAGCACTTGCTCTCTATGAAGGTGGCTATACCCCTCCTGTCAAAGCACAGATTCCAGTCACGGGAGATTCAGGCTATGCGACGATGCTGCTTGGAGCGGAAGCGATGCATCTATCGGGTTATATCAGCGACCATGACTTGAAAATCGCGAAGAAGTTGGCCTTTGTCCTCTCAGGAGGAAAAGTGCCATACGGAACACTTGTCGATGAACAATACATGCTCGATCTAGAGCGGGAGGCGTTTCTAAGCCTTGTTGCGGAACCGAAGTCTCAACAGCGGATGCAGCACATGCTTCTGAAAGGGAAGCCGTTACGCAATTAACAGTGCACTTTAGCAAAGGAGGAAGTCGAATGCGGGAAGCAGTACTAGTGGCCGGTGCACGTACACCGGTCGGCAAAGCAGGGAAAGGATCGCTGGCAACGGTTCGCCCGGATGATCTGGCAGCACTGACTGTCAAAGAAACGCTACAACGAGCAAATGGATATGATGGACCAATAGATGATTTGATCATGGGGTGTGCAATGCCTGAAGCGGAGCAAGGGATGAACGTAGCGCGTAACATCGGAGCGCTTGCCGGATTGCCTGATACAACGCCGGCAATTACGATTAACCGGTTTTGTTCATCCGGCCTGCAATCCATCGCATATGCAGCAGAACGGATCATGCTCGGCCATTCACATGCAATTATTGCTGGCGGGGTCGAATCAATGAGCATGGTGCCCATGATGGGCAACACGATTCGCCCGAATTTTAAGCTCGCCGAAACAGCGCCTCAATATTATATGGGAATGGGGCATACGGCAGAGCAAGTGGCGCAGAAATATGGCGTCAGCCGAGAAGACCAAGACGCGTTCGCAGTCCGTTCACACGAAAGGGCGGCCGCTGCAATTGAAACAGGGAAATTCGTGGACGAAATTGTGCCGGTTGAAGTGACGAAACGCTATGTCGATGCATCAGGTAAATACAAAGAAACGACTTTCCAATTTGAAATGGATGAAGGAGTCCGCGTAGGTACGTCAATGGAAGTGCTCGCGAAGCTGCGTCCTGCGTTTTCCGTAAAAGGATCTGTCACGGCGGGGAATGCGTCCCAGACGTCGGATGGAGCCGCATCTGTCCTCGTCATGGATCGGGAAATGGCAGAAGCGCAAGGGCTCAAGCCGCTTGCGAAATTCCGTTCGTTCGCGGTAGGTGGAGTGCCGCCAGAAGTCATGGGGATCGGCCCGATTGAAGCGGTACCGAAAGCATTAAAGCTTGCCGGACTTTCTATCGAAGATATCGATCTGTGGGAATTGAATGAGGCATTCGCTTCCCAGTCCCTGCAAGTTATCCGTCATCTGGGCTTAGATATGGATAAAGTAAATGTCAACGGAGGAGCGATCGCACTCGGCCATCCACTTGGCGCGACCGGATCCGTCTTGACATTGCGCCTGATGAATGAGCTGCGCCGCCAAGGTAAACAGTTCGGAGTCGTTACAATGTGTATCGGCGGCGGCATGGGAGCAGCAGGAGTATTTGAATTACTGTAATTAGGGCAACCAATTGTGTCTGATGAGGCATATAGATAAGCAGTTTACTATTGATAACTTAGGGAGGAATACCAATGACTGAAACGAAAACGACAGATCTCATCCGGGGCGGGGCTTTCTTAATTGAAGATATCGAAGCGAACCGTGTTTTCACGCCGGAGGATTTCACTGATGAGCATAAAATGATTGCCAAGACGACAGAAGAATATGTGAAGAATGAAGTGGCGCCAGTGATCGAAAACTTGGAGCATCACGAGTTCGAACATTCTGTTCGCCTGTTGAAATCAGCTGGAGACCTTGGGCTTCTCGGTGCTGATATTCCGGAAGAATACGATGGCTTGGGCTTGGATAAAATCTCGTCCGCTTTGATTGCGGAAAAAATGTCCGTAGCTGGTGGTTTTTCAATCACGCACGGAGCGCATGTCGGAATCGGTACGCTTCCGATCGTGCTGTTCGGCAATGAAGAGCAAAAGAAGAAATACTTGCCGAGCTCTGCAACGGCTGAGAAGATTTTCGCGTATGCATTGACTGAGCCGGGCTCCGGTTCCGATGCTCTTGGTGCGAAAACAACGGCGAAATTGAACGAAGCCGGCACCCACTATATTTTGAACGGGGAAAAGCAATGGATTACAAACGCAGGCTTCGCGGACGTATTTGTTGTCTATGCGAAAGTCGATGGCGATAAGTTTTCTGCGTTCATCGTAGAAAGAGAATTCCCAGGCGTTTCGGTTGGGGCAGAAGAGAAGAAGATGGGGATCAAGTCATCCTCTACCCGTACACTTATTTTGGAGGATGCGGAAGTGCCGGTCGAGAATCTGCTCGGAGAAATCGGCCGCGGCCATATTATCGCCTTCAATATTTTGAATATCGGGCGCTACAAGCTGGGCGTCGGAACGATTGGCGGATCCAAGCGTGCGCTTGAGCTGGCGATCACTTATACGAATCAACGCCAGCAATTTAAGACGCCGATTTCCTCTTTCAATTTGACGAAAGAGAAATTGGCGACAATGGCTTCTAAGTTATACGCAACAGAGAGCTTGATCTACCGTACGGTCGGCTATTTCGAGGAGCGCAACAGCCAAATGACGCCGGAGCAGCAGAAGGATGGCAAAGAAGTGGCTGCGTCCGTAGCTGAATATGCGATCGAATGCTCGATTAACAAAGTGGTTGGCTCAGAAGTGCTTGACTATATCGTCGATGAAGCGGTCCAGCTGCACGGCGGCTATGGCTTCATGCAAGAGTATGAAGTAGAGCGTATCTATCGTGATTCCCGTATCAACCGTATTTTCGAGGGAACGAACGAAATCAACCGGATGATCGTGCCGGGCACGTTCTTGAAAAAGGCGATGAAAGGCGAATTGCCATTGCTAGAGAAAGCACAAAGCCTGCAGGAAGAACTGCTTATGATGATGCCGGAGGAAATTGGAGATGAAGCGCTTGCTCAAGAGAAAGTGCTCGTGAAAAATGCGAAGAAGATTGGTCTTCTTGCAGCGGGTATGGCGGCGCAGCGTTTCGGCACGAAACTCGAAACAGAACAAGAAGTGCTCGTGAACATTGCGGATATCGCAAACAATGTCTTCGCCATGGAATCTGCTTTGCTCCGCGCAGAAAAAGCTGTAGCGAAAAACGGCGAAGAAAAAGAAAAGCAAAAGATCCTTTACACACAAATTTTCTGCCAAGAAGCATTTGAAGCGATTGAAAAAGATGCGAAAGAAACCTTGCTCGCTTCTGTTGAAGGGGATAACCAACGAATGATGCTTTCTGCTTTGCGCAAGTTGACTCGTTCCAACCCTTATAACATTATCGCGAAAAAACGCGAAGCTTCCGCAAAATTGATTGAAGCTGAAAAGTACATCGTTTAATAGCAAACCATCCGGATAACCACTTTTTGTCCGGATGGTTTTTCTGTTATACTGAATGGAAAAAGCGGGGTGCATACGATGGCAATTACAGTTTATGGTTATCCTAAATGCGGTACATGCAAGAAAGCAGAAAAATGGATGGATTCGAAGGGACTGCAGGTGGATTATGTGAATATCGCAGAACAGCCGCCGACTGAAGATACCCTTCGCACGTTCATTGAACAGTCGGGTCTCGAAATTAAGAAGTTTTTTAATGTGAGCGGGTTGAAATATCGGGAATTGCAATTAAAGGACAAGCTGCCTGAGATGTCTGATGATGAGAAAGTGGCGCTGCTTGCATCCGATGGCATGCTCATCAAACGACCAATTGCGACAGATGGAAAAAGAGTAACGGTCGGCTTTGATGAAAAGCAGTATGAGGACACGTGGGGTAAGGAATAACTTTCTTGTCTTTATGCTAGGAATATGTCAAAATTGAATGGAATGAATATTTGTATACTTAATGGAGGGTTATGGGATGAGCACACCTACAAACTTGCGTTATTCAGAAGAACATGAATGGGTAAAAGATGAAAGCGGCAAATACCGCATCGGCATTACGCACTTCGCGCAATCCGAACTTGGCGATATCGTATTCGTCGAACTTCCACAAGTCGGTGACGATGTAACAGCGGACGAGCCTTTTGGCAGCGTTGAGTCTGTTAAGACAGTTTCCGAGCTTTACGCACCAATCAGCGGTAAAGTTGTCGAAGTGAACGAAGAGCTGGAAGACAGCCCAGAACTAGTAAACGAATCACCATATGAAGGCGCTTGGATGATCGTCGTAGAAGCTTCCGACGAATCAGAACTAGACGCACTTATGTCTGCAGAAGACTATGACAAAATGACTGTTGGCGAGTAATTAAGGGTACGCTTTTAATAACGAGCGCAACAGGCTGAGGCGCCGGAGAAATCCGGCGCCTTTCATGTTCCGGATAGGGGTGCAAGATGATAAATGAAGACAAAGTGATCTTTGTGGAAGGCCATTCGGATAAAAAACGTCTGCTCGCTGTATTGGCGGAGCCTGTCGAAATCGTATGTACGAATGGTACAGTCAGTCCGTACAAATTGGAAGAGCTCCTCGCTCCCTATGAGCACCAGGATATCTATGTATTCGTTGACGCAGATGCGTCTGGAGATGCGATACGAGCACTTTTTAAACGGGAATATCCTGAAGCCATTCATCTGTATACAGAGCGAGTGTATCGGCAAGTCGAGACAACCCCCTATCGAGCGCTTGCTCTTATTCTTCTGGCAGCGAATTTCAAGGTGCATCCCGACCTGTTGTTCTGAAAAGGCGCCTTACGACACTTGATTCACAAGGAGGACATCTATGGATAACTGGACACGTGAGCAATGGGAAGAAAAACGGAGCCAATTTCCGGATGCCGCATTTTATTTATATACACCGCTATGCGGAACATGCGCAGTTGCTTCTAAAATGATGGAGGTCATAGCGGAGCTGAAACCTGATTTGCCTCTCGGCAAGGCGGATTTGAATTACGTCGAATCGATTGCGGTTGATTACGAGATCGAAAGCGTGCCCTGCCTTCTCATTCAAAGGGATGGGGAGCTGGCACATAAGATTTATGCGTTTCAATCCGTGCCGTATTTGCTTGAAAAATTAAGTTGACAGTAAAAACACCGCATGGTATAACTGTTAACAATCAATTGAATATGTCGCTCTTATAAAGAGAGGTGGAGGGAAGTGCCCTATGAAGCCCGGCAACCGTCACATTTGTGAAATGGTGCCAAGTCACGCAAAGCGAATTGCTTTGAGAGATGAGAGATCGGACGAACGTTTATTACATAATACGTGATGCCTTTCTGCTTGTCTGCAGGAAGGCTTTTATTTTTGGCCTGACAAGCGGATACTAAACGGCAGCGACATGATCAGCGAGAATAGCAGAGGTGAACAAAATGATTGAATTAAAAGATGTCAATAAGCGATATGGCCAAAAAGACGGTTTACTGGCCGTCGATGGAGTCACGCTTTCTATTGGGGACGGCGCCATATTTGGCATCATTGGATATAGTGGAGCGGGTAAGAGTACGCTCATCCGTTTATTGAATGGCTTGGAAAAGCCGACGTCCGGGACCATTACGATTGCAGGTCGTGAAATCTCCTCCGTTTCTGCAAAGGAACTTCGGAAAGTCCGCCAGAAAGTAAGCATGATCTTTCAGCATTTCAACTTACTCTGGTCTCGGACAGTGAAAGGAAATATCGCATTCCCTTTGGAAATTGCCGGTGTGCCAAAAGCGGAACGAGATCGCAAAGTGGAGGAACTCATCGACCTTGTTGGTCTTCGCGGAAGGGAAAATGCTTATCCATCGGAACTTTCCGGCGGGCAGAAGCAGCGGGTCGGCATTGCACGGGCGCTTGCGAATGAACCGGAAGTACTCCTTTGTGATGAAGCGACATCCGCACTGGATCCGGAAACGACTGATCAGATTTTAGATTTATTGACCGACATCAATCAGCGTCTTGGATTGACGATCGTCATGATCACACATGAAATGCATGTCATCCGGAAAATTTGCCATCAGGTTGCCGTCATGGAAGCCGGCCGTGTTGTCGAAATCGGCAATGTGTTGGATGTGTTCCAGCAACCGAAAGCTGCTATCACCAAGCGGTTTGTTTCCCAAGTGACCGAGCCGGCTGGTACGGAGCAAGCTCTGGCTCACGTTCGCCAGGAAGTGCCGGACGGAACACTTGTCAAGCTGGTGTTCATCGGTGAGCGTACAGAACAGCCGGTTCTTTCCAGCCTGATTCGTTCTTTCCAAGTGGATGTGAACATCGTGCAAGGGAATATAACCCATACACAAGGCGGGGCATATGGAACATTGATTCTGCAAATTCTTGGCAATGAAACGACCGTCCAAGAGGCGATTCAATACTTGCACAACGAAGGCGTTCAGGCGGAGGTGATCGTCCATGATTGAAAAATTCTTTCCGAATGTTGATTGGGAACTAATGTGGGAAGCGACGAAAGAGACGATCTATATGACGGCCGCTTCGACTTTCTATACATTCATCTTTGGTCTGATCCTTGGGATTGTGTTGTTCTTGACGAGTCCCGGGCAGCTATGGGCAAATCGCACCTTGAACTTTATCACGGGTACTTTCGTCAATGTGTTCCGGTCCATTCCGTTCTTGATTTTGATCATTTTATTGATACCATTCACGAAATTGATTATGGAATCCATGCGAGGACCGCAGGCAGCATTGCCGGCGCTCGTTATCGGCTCCGCTCCGTTTTACGCGCGGATGGTACTGATTGGCTTGCAGGAGATCAATAAAGGCGTCATTGAGGCAGCTCGCTCGATGGGCGCCAAAACGAGCACAATCATCTTTAAAGTACTCATCCCAGAATCATTGCCGGCACTTATTTCAGGGATTACTGTCACAGCGATCGCTTTGGTCGGCTATACAGCAATGGCCGGCGTTATCGGAGCTGGCGGTTTAGGGAATCTGGCGTATCTAGATGGTTTCCAACGAAACCGGGGAGATGTGACGCTGGCAGCGACGATTCTCATCTTGATCATCGTCTTTATCATCCAATTTATCGGCGATTTGGCAGTGAAAAAAATCGACAAACGCTAAGTAAGGAACTGCAAGCTTCGGCTTGTTGACATAAAGCAACTAAAAGGAGAGAAACTACATGAAAAAGATCATTTCGGCATTATTGCTCGCAACGCTTGTCTTGGCATTAGCAGCTTGCGGCACAAAAGATAAAGACAGCAATAACGCGTCTTCTGGAGAAGGATCACAAGAAAAAACGAAAATTGTAGTCGGCGCTTCGAATACACCTCACGCGGTCATCCTGAAAAAAGCAAAGCCATTGCTTGAAGAAAAAGGATATGAGTTAGAGATTGAAACGTACCAAGATTATGTCCTTCCGAATAAAGATTTGGATGCAGGCGACTTGGATGCGAACTACTTCCAGCACATTCCGTACATGGAAGGTCAAATCGCTGACTTCGGCTATGATTTCGTCAATGCTGGGTCAATCCATATCGAACCAATCGGCGTTTATTCAAAGAAATATAAGTCACTGGATGAGCTTCCAGAAGGTGCGACAATCTTGATCAGCAACTCGGTTGCAGACCATGGCCGTGTACTTGCGATGCTTGAAGAAAAAGGACTTATTACACTCGCTGAAGGCGTGGATAAAGTAAAAGCGGAATTGGGCGACATCGTCGACAATCCGAAAAACCTGAAGTTTGATGCAAACTATGAACCGGCTCTAATGCCGCAGCTTTATAATAACGACGAAGGCGATGCGTTATTGATCAACTCCAACTATGCGATTGATGCTGGTTTGAATCCACTTGAGGATGCGATTGCTCTTGAGAGCGAAGACTCCCCATATGTAAACATCATTACCGTCAATAAAGGCGATGAGAATAACGAAGCAATCAAAGCGTTAGTCGAAGTTTTAAAGTCAAAAGAAATCCAAGACTTCATCCTTGAAGAGTGGAAAGGCTCTGTAGTGCCTGTTAAGTAATCAAATGAAACTGACCTCTTTCCGTCATGGAAAGGGGTTTTTTTTGATAAATAATTATGAAAACTCCCTGTACTGTTCCACTGCTTCCAATAGTATGGTAGAGTTAAATGGTTGGAAATACAGTTGTACATCTAGGGAGGACATGGGATGAGAATTAAACTAGGACTTATTTGGCGCATCATTATCGCCATCGGACTCGCTATCTTATTAGGATGGTCACTGCCTTTGCTTCATGAAGGGTTTGCAAAAGGCTTCGGCAGGACGTTTGCCACGTTCAATATGATCTTCGGCGGCTTCTTGAACTTCGTCGTACCTTTAATCATTGTGGCTTTCATTGCTCCGGGTATTGCAAAGCTCGGAAAGGGTTCCGGAAAATTGCTCGGCTTGGCAACGGCTTTCGCCTATATTTCGACGATAGTCGCCGGCGTGCTCGCATTCTTTGCCGCAACGACGATTTTGCCAAACTTTATTAAAACAGGTCAAAAGCAGATCGAAGGAACGCATCATGTGCTGGAGCCGTTTTTTGAATTGGAATTGACTCCGCTGATGGGTGTCATGACTGCTTTATTGCTTGCTTTCATTCTCGGTATCGGAATGGCATCCATCAACAGCAAGTCGATGCTCGCATTTTTTGATGAATTTAACTTGTTAATCGAGAAAGTCATCTCGTATATCATCATTCCATTGCTACCGATCCATATCTTTGGGATATTCCTTAATATGACTTACACGGGCGAGGTAGCGAAAGTTCTCTCTGTCTTCGCAATGGTTTTTGTCATGATCATCACGCTTCATTTAATCATGCTGACTCTGCAGTACACAGTGGCGGGAACATTGAATGGTAAAAATCCGTTCATGCTCATGAAAACGATGGCACCAGCTTACATGACGGCAATCGGTACACAGTCATCAGCCGCTACCATACCCGTTACATTGCGTCAGGCGAAAAAGACGGGGGCTTCTGATAAGGTGACTGATTTCACCATTCCGCTATTTGCGACAATCCATCTGTCAGGAAGTACAATCACACTCGTGTCATGTTCCATTGGCGTTCTTCTAATGAACGGCATGCCAATTGAATTCGGCAGTTACTTTCCTTTCATTCTCATGCTTGGTGTCACAATGATTGCGGCACCGGGTGTGCCTGGAGGAGCAGTCATGGCAGCTGTCGGTTTACTTGGAACCATGCTTCATTTTGACGAATCGATGATTGCGCTCATGATCGCATTATATATGGCGCAAGACAGCTTTGGTACAGCTACGAACGTAACAGGGGACGGAGCGCTAGCGATGATTGTCGATCGTTTCACTCCGAAGGAAAAAGCGTAAAACAACTGAAATTCGCAATTAATCATCCCGGTTTTATCTTCCGGGATGATTTTTTTCGTCTTGTATTCTCAATCAACAGAGGATAATTGAAAATATCATGTTAGTGGAAAGTCAATAATTTTCTGCGGACAAAGAGGGCAATCGGCAATTACTTTATAATGATTCTCAATGATTTGCAACGTAGCTGGGAATGCGATAAGATTAGAATGATACTAAAATGAGAATGGATAAACCGTTCATCTTGATCATACTGGAGGTAGTGGAATGGCAACTTTGGAAATTAAAGACCTTCATGTCGAAATTGAAGGCAAGGAAATATTGAAAGGTGTCAATTTGACAATTAATACAGGCGAGATCCATGCGATTATGGGTCCGAATGGTACAGGTAAATCTACGCTGTCATCAGCGATTATGGGCCACCCTAAATATGAAGTAACATCCGGAACAGTAACATTGGACGGAGAAGATGTCCTTGAAATGGAAGTGGACGAGCGGGCTAAAGCAGGTCTTTTCCTTGCCATGCAATATCCAAGTGAAATTTCCGGCGTAACAAATGCTGACTTCTTGCGCTCTGCAGTGAATGCGCGCCGTGAAGAAGGCGATGAGATTTCATTGATGAAATTCATCCGTGAACTAGACAACAAAATGGATCTCCTTGAAATGGATCAAGATATGGCAACACGTTATTTAAACGAAGGATTCTCTGGTGGAGAAAAGAAGCGTAACGAAATTCTTCAATTGATGATGCTTCAGCCGAAATTCGCAATCCTTGACGAAATCGACTCCGGTCTAGATATCGATGCTTTGAAGATCGTGTCGAAAGGAATCAACGAAATGCGCGGAGAAGGATTTGGCTGCATGATTATCACGCACTACCAACGCCTTCTAAATTACATCACTCCAGACTTCGTCCATGTCATGATGCAAGGTAAAGTCGTTAAATCAGGTGGAGCAGAACTTGCGAAGAAGCTTGAAGAGAACGGTTATGACTGGATTAAAGAAGAACTTGGAATTGAAGACGAGACTGTTGGACAAGAAGCATAAGAAAGGGGACGATTCAAAATGACGGTTGAAACAACAATGGCATTGACCGAACAGGACGTCCGCTCTTTTTCCGCAAAAATGAATGAAGCCGACTGGATGGCTGAATTCCGTGCGCATGCACTGGCGAAAGTGGAACAGCTTCCGATGCCAACACCAGATAAAACAAAGATTGATAAATGGAATTTCACAAGTTTTCCGGTCCACGCGGTGGAATCCGGCACATATGCATCTTTAGCAGAACTGCCTGAAGAAGTAAAAGGGCTTGTGAACGTCGAAGAACAAAAGAACATCTATGTGCAGCACAACAATACGCCTGCATACCTCTCGCTTTCTGAAGAGCTGAAAGCACAAGGCGTCATTTTGACGGACATTTTCACTGCCAGCCGTGAGCATTCTGAACTTATTCAAAAATACTTGATGACGGACGGCGTGAAAGTGGATGAACACCGCTTGACTGCGCTTCATGCAGCTTTGATGAATGGCGGAGTGTTTGTCTACGTTCCAAAGAACGTGGTCGTTGAAGAACCGATCCAAGTTGTTTATTTACATGACGATGCGCAAGCATCCCTATTTAACCATACATTAATCGTCGCAGATGCGAACAGTTCAGTCACATATGTCGAAAACTACCAATCCACAGTTGCGGAAGCGCAAGGTTTGGCAAATATCGTTGCAGAAGTATTCACTGGCGACAATGCAAAAGTGGAATACGGTGCAGTGGATGTATTGGCTAAAGGATTCACAACCTATGTAAACCGCCGCGGAGTCGCAGGCCCAGGCAGCCGCATCGAATGGGCGCTTGGTCTGATGAATGACAGCGACACTGTTTCGGAAAACATTACACACCTCGTAGGAAATGGCTCTTCCAGCGACTTGAAGACAGTAGTCGTCGGCCGTGGCAATCAAAAGCAGAACTTCACTTCTGAAATTGTGCACTGGGGAATGGATACACAAGGCTTCATCCTTAAGCATGGCGTCATGAAAGAAGAAGCATCGTCCATCTTTAATGGAATTGGCCGTATCGCAAAAGGCGCGACAAGATCGGATGCAGTTCAGGAGTCCCGTGTCCTCATGCTGAGCGAGAAGGCTCGCGGAGATGCGAACCCGATCCTTTTGATTGACGAAGATGATGTAACAGCAGGACACGCCGCTTCTGTTGGCCGTGTTGATCCGCTGCAGCTTTTCTATTTGATGAGCCGTGGAATTTCGAAACAAGAAGCAGAACGCCTCGTCATCCATGGTTTCCTAGCACCTGTCGTAAATAGCTTGCCAATCGAAGGTGTCAAGAAGCAATTGACGGAGGTCATTGAAAGGAAAGTGCGCTAATGCTCAGTAAAGAGATCCGCAACCATTTCCCGATACTTGACCAGGAAATCAACGGGCATCCGCTCGTTTACTTAGATAGTGCTGCGACTTCCCAGAAGCCGCAGCAAGTCATTGATGCATTGACGAAGTATTATGCCGAGGATAATTCAAACGTCCACCGTGGTGTCCATTCCTTAGGGAACCGGGCAACCGAGGGCTATGAGAATGCCCGCGAAAAAGTGCGGGAATTCATCAATGCGAAATCGACCCAGGAAATCATTTTCATGCGCGGTGCGACGACTGCTTTAAATACTGTCGCCCAAAGCTATGGACGTGCCAATGTCGGTGAAGGCGATGAAATCGTGATTACGTACATGGAACACCATTCAAACATCATTCCATGGCAGCAGCTTGCGAAAGAAAAAGGTGCAGTGCTGAAGTATATCGATCTTGAGGAAGATGGAACGCTATCGCTTGATAAAGTGCGTGAGACCGTGACGGACCGGACGAAAATCGTATCCGTCATGTATGTGTCGAATGTCCTTGGGACGATGAATCCAATTAAGGAAATCGCAGAAATTGCACATGCTAATGGTGCTGTCATGGTAGTGGACGGCGCGCAAGCCGCTCCACACCTGAAGCTCGATGTGCAGAAGCTCGATTGCGATTTCTTGGCTTTCTCCGGCCATAAAATGTGCGGACCTACTGGAATCGGCGTCCTTTACGGCAAAAAGGAATTGTTGAACCAAATGGATCCAATCGAATTTGGCGGCGAAATGATCGACTTTGTCGGTTTGTATGATTCCACATGGAAAGAGCTTCCGTGGAAATTCGAAGGCGGCACGCCGATTATCGCTGGTGCGATCGGTTTAGGCGCTGCGATCGATTTCCTCAGGGAAGTTGGATTGGATAAGATTGAACGCCATGAACATGAGCTGGCCGGTCTTGCGATGGAAAAGATGTCCGAAATCGAAGGCCTGCAAATTTACGGTCCAGTAGACCCGAAAAAACGTGCCGGCATCGTGACGTTCAATCTGGAAGGCGTCCATCCGCATGACTTGGCGACTGTACTTGACATGAACGGCATTGCAGTTCGTGCCGGCCATCATTGTGCCCAGCCGCTCATGAAATGGCTTGACGTTTCTGCCACGGCTCGCGCCAGCTTTTACTTATACAACACCGAAGACGATGTGGATCGGCTTGTAGAAGGGCTCCGCATGGCAAAGGAGTATTTCCAATAATGTCAATTAACAAATTAGACCAATTGTACCGGTCCGTTATAATGGACCATTACAAAAACCCAAGAAACAAAGGCGTATTATCCGACAACAATGTAACGATCGATATGAATAACCCGACTTGCGGCGACGTCATCCATTTGACACTTCAAGTGGAGGATGGCGTCGTGCAAGACGCGAAATTCGAAGGGGAAGGATGTTCCATTTCCATGGCATCCGCATCGATGATGACCCAATTGGTCAAAGGCAAAAAGACGGAAGACGCCGTGAAATATGCCCATCTATTCTCGGACATGATGCTTGGCAAGGATGTAGATGATTCCGTCGATTTAGGAGACATTGAAGCCTTATCGGGTGTCGCAAAATTTCCAGCCCGTATCAAATGCGCTACATTGGCGTGGAAGGCGCTGGAAAAAGGAGTCGGGAACGAATCCGAGGATTGATTATTCTACCTCGAATGAAGGGACCTGGCTACTGACAAATAAGAACGGAGGATTCAAATGGCGAAAAAAATGCCTGAAATCGGCGATTATAAATATGGTTTCCATGACAAAGACGTATCTGTTTTCCGTTCGGAACGTGGATTGACGAAAGAGATCGTTGAAGAAATTTCTCGAATGAAAGAAGAACCGCAATGGATGCTTGACTATCGGTTGAAATCCCTTGAAATCTTCTACAGCAAGCCAATGCCACAATGGGGTGGCGACTTGAATTCATTGAACTTCGATGAAATCACCTATTACGTAAAGCCATCCGAAGCGACAGAACGCTCATGGGATGAAGTACCGGAAGAAATCAAACGGACTTTTGACAAACTCGGTATTCCGGAAGCAGAACAAAAATACTTGGCTGGTGTATCCGCACAGTATGAATCTGAAGTGGTCTACCACAACATGAAAGAAGATCTCGAGGATATGGGGATCGTCTTCAAGGATACGGATTCCGCCCTTCGTGAAAACGAAGAGCTATTTAAAAAATACTGGGGCACTGTTATTCCGAACACGGATAACAAATTCTCTGCATTGAACTCTGCTGTCTGGTCCGGTGGTTCTTTCATTTACGTACCGCCTGGCGTGAAAGTGGAAACGCCATTGCAAGCCTACTTCCGTATTAACTCGGAAAACATGGGACAATTTGAGCGGACGTTGATCGTTGTCGACGAAGGCGCAAGCGTACATTATGTTGAAGGATGTACAGCACCTGTTTACACAACGAACTCCCTGCACAGTGCGGTTGTTGAGATCATCATCAAGAAAGACGCATACTGCCGTTATACAACGATTCAAAACTGGGCGAACAACGTCTACAACCTCGTTACGAAGCGTGCTGTTTGTGAAGCGAACGCAACGATGGAATGGATCGACGGCAACATCGGTTCGAAATTAACGATGAAATACCCGGCTTGTATCCTGAAAGGCGAAGGCGCACGTGGAATGACACTTTCCATCGCACTTGCCGGTAAAGGCCAACACCAAGATGCTGGAGCGAAAATGATGCACTTGGCGCCGAATACGTCATCTACAATCGTATCCAAGTCGATTTCCCAACACGGTGGTAAAGTAACCTACCGTGGTGTCGTACACTTCGGCCGTCGTGCAGAAGGCGCTCGTGCGAACATCGAATGTGATACGTTGATCATGGATAAGCTGTCTACATCCGACACAATTCCATACAACGAAATCCTAAACGACAATATTTCACTCGAGCATGAAGCGAAAGTTTCCAAAGTATCCGAAGAGCAGCTCTTCTACTTGATGAGCCGCGGTATTCCGGAACAAGAAGCGACTGAAATGATTGTCATGGGCTTCATCGAGCCATTCACAAAAGAATTGCCGATGGAATACGCAGTTGAAATGAACCGTTTGATCAAGTTCGAAATGGAAGGGTCTATCGGTTAAATATATATTGCCCTTGTCACATCTCGTTTGTGGCAAGGGTACTTTTTTGTAAACTTACATTCATTAACTACACTCCAAAATACAACTAGAATGACATATGCCGTAGGAGATTTATTAGGAGGACATATGAGAAAGTTTGTTTTTGCATTCAGTATTATTTGTCTGCTGCTAATGGCTGGCTGTGGAAATGACCAAACGAGCAGTAAAGCGGAAGGACATGAAGGGACTGCTGGAGGCAGCACTGAAGAGAATACAAATCAACAAGTTGAAATAAAAGATTTGGAAGTCGTCGAGTATGGGTATGAACGTGACGCAGATGGTTATTTACAAGTAGCCGGAGTCTTTAAGAACCCGAACAAAGAACATACAGCAAAATCAGCTCACATCAATTGGACGATTACGGACGAAAATGGGGTAGTCATTGCTGAACCTAGTACTGTAAGAACCATTCGTCCAGGTGAAACCGTAGTGATGAGTTTTCCCGCAATTCAACACCAAGACTTTGAGGAAATTAAAGTGGGATTGGAAGTGAAAGAGGAAAATTGGATTATTGAAGAGGCGCCTTTGGCCTCATCCTCTGATATTGCATTAACCGACCTTGTAGTGGAGAAAAATTTCTACGAAGCATATGTGGTCAATGGCTATATAGAAAATAAAAGCGAGTATGATATCTCGTCTGTTGATGTTGGAATGATATTTAAAAAGGACGGGAAAATTGTAGGTGGGGCATTCCGTGAAATCTATTCACCATTGAAAGCCGGGCAGGAATATGATTTTAACATGGCTTCCTCCATTGCATTCCCTGAAATGGATGACTACGAAATTTTTCTTTATAACATTGAAGTAAAATAGAAGACTTTATAACGAGCAGCCTGATAGTTAATGGGAAGCTCGTTTTTTTATGATTGTCAGGTAGAAGAGATATTTCAATAATTTAAAAAGGGTATTCCCATGCAAGCCTAGAATTCTCAAGGAATAAGGAGGATGAGAGAATGGATATAGCAAACAGTGCATGGTGGAATGGCAACGTTGTGGTTTGGCATTATGTGCAAGACTTGAAGCGGGCAATTGAATGGTACTCTGAGATTCTGGGGATACAGCCTGTGGATCAATTAGATGTAGCTTGTTTTTTTCGAATTAATGAAAACACAAAATTAGCACTAAGTAATCGTTACAAAGCCAATGAAGATAACGACCTGCCTGTCAGTTCCGTATTAGATCTGCAATGTGATGATGTTATTTCTGTACACCGGTTGTTGAAGAGCCAGGGGGTAAATGTAGAGGAACTTACAAATCCGCTGCATACCTATTCTGAATTTTATTTCGAAGATTTAGATAAGAATTTGATTAGAGTCCACGGATTTGTACAGAACAAAGAAGTATCTGAACTTCCATCCAACGATTGAAAGTAAAAGTGATACACCCCAGCAGGACGAGTAAAGTCTTACCTGTTGGGGTGTATTATTAATTCTATCAATTATTCTCTGTCAGGAAGATAAAACTCGTTTACCCGGTGATTATAGTCTCAGGCGGTGATAGAATCCGTTTACCTGGTGATAGAGCAGTCTCAGGCGGTGATACAACCATATTAACCGGTGATGGAACGGTTATAGGTGGTCTTCTTCATGATGTTGACGAATATATGAGGAGGTACTTTTAATGGTATATGTTTAACAACCTGATCCGGTATCTACAGTCCCGAAATCCTCATTCGCACGCTTACTTAACTTGAATCATACCGTCTTTCGTCTCGATAGAAAGCATATTGGTCCCTTCGCCGATTATTCCGGTCTTCTGATTATAACTTGGCAGTTCTACTTTAACTATTTCGCCACTCGTCAATACTTTTAGTGAGGACGGGGGTGTTTTATAGATAACCTGAATGTCGCCGGTTTTGCTTTTTAGTCTGACATCGGTTTGCTCTGTCGCTTCGGTCAATTTAATTTGTCCGTCGACTGACTTTGCCACAAGTGTTGTGCCCTTGCTCTCCCGAATGGTTACATTGCCGGAAGTTGTTGAAATGCTGCCATTTTCCATAACGCTGTTGTGAATCGTTACATTTCCATCTGTCGATTGCAAATCAGATACTGACGCAGTCATATTCTGGATGGTTACTCTGCCTGTCGTTGATTTCACTTGAATTGCATCTACAGCCAAGCCTTTTAAAATGGAATCTCCATCCTTATGGGAAATAGTAAGTGAAATCTCACGGGTCTTTGGAATTTGCATGATGATCTTTGGTTGAGAACCTATCGTGATATAATCATTCCACTGCTTCTCATTTTTCTCTTTTACTATTAGTTTAGTCTCGTCATGGTCAATCGATAGTTGCTCCTCATTTCCCTTTTTCCCTTCCAATAGCACATGGATCTTATCGTCAGGGGAACTCGCCATTTCAATTGTCATCATTTGGAGATCCGCTTCAATAGCAGGGACAGCTTCGTATGTCCCGATGGTAATTGTTTCGGTTGGTTGTTTAAAGAAGATGAAAATTCCTAAGCCGATAGCCAAGAGTAAAACGGCCATTATTAATTTTTTTATCATTACACTACGTCCTTTCGGTCAATATTGCGAATGGATAAATAAGCGATTCCTGCGCCTAGCAATGAGAATATCAGTGGTATTATAATTACATCACTAAGACTGAAAGAGGCACCACCATTGGAGACTGTGGAATTGATCAAAAATCCAATAATGACTGCTGATGTGATTGTCGCTGAGGTTGATTTCTTCCGCATGCCAAAATAGAGAGGGATTAATGCAATCGCTCCCATCATGATTGCATTCGTTACTGTTTTCGGGATTGTGGCGAGCATCTCTTGCATGGTAAATGTTCCTTCAAAAAGTCCGAGAGATGGTTGTAGGAAATAGGTGAGTACTTGCATGATCCAAGTACCCAGGAAAAGTCCAACGGTAGTTACCGTAAAAACAAGCAGCAGCTTGGACAGCATCAGTACCTTTCGCCGGATAGGATAAGTAAATAATACATTGATTGTCTTGGTGCGGAACTCAGAAATGATGACACGTGACAGAATGACGCCGCCGAGTATGATAAATGTTATGTTTGTCAGTAGCGTAACTAAGGTCAAAAATTCTTGGTAGGATGCCATCAAACCGTCTATATCGTGTTTCGAACTTAATGCTGCAAAAATAACGAACCCATAGATTCCCACTATACATGAAAAGAAGCTTAGAAAATAGCGGGACATCCGGTGTTTTCTCCATTCGAGTTTAAGTAATTGCCACATGTTTTTTCCCTCCATTAATCCGATTGACAAAGTACTCTTCCAACGTTTCATGGAATGTGACGACTTCTTCTACATCGACACCTTGGAAAATAAGACGTTTGGTCAATGTTGCAGTTGTTTCCTTTGTTTTTGTCACATGCACAGTTTTCTCATCAACGATTTTTGCTTGCGTGTGATCAAACCCTTCGAGCAAGCGTTTGGCTTCCTTCACATTGCTGACAACCATTTTAATTGTCGGCTGATTCCGCTGACGCAAGGCAGACATTGAAATTTCCTCAATTAACTTTCCATCATCGATGACGCCAATGGTATCTGCAATCGATTCAATTTCGGAGATGATATGGCTAGAAATAAGTATCGTCATTCCATATTGGCGCTTCAATAATACAAGCAGCTCTCTTACTTCTTTTATCCCGATTGGGTCCAGGCCATTAATTGGTTCATCTAAAATCAAGATTTTAGGTTTTGTTACAATGGCTCTAGCAATGGCAAGCCGCTGGCGCATTCCAAGCGAAAATTCCTTTACTTTCTTTCGGTCGATATTACGCAATCCCACTGTATCCAGCACGCTCACAATATGGCTGTCGTCCTGCTGGCCAATATACGTGCAATGTATCTGCAGGTTTTCATAGGCCGTTAAATCCTCATAAAAGATAGGATACTCAATGAGGCTGCCAATCTCTTTCAAATAATGATAGGACATGAGATTGACAGGATTTCCTTGAATGAATATGTCCCCGGATGACGGTTTGACCAGATTTAATAACATTTTCATAATCGTTGTTTTTCCTGCGCCATTGGGACCGAGGAATCCGTAAATTTCTCCTTCTTTTATTTTCATGGTGACGTGATCGATCACAAGATCGGTTGCAAACCGTTTTGTCAGTTGATGTGTTTGAATGATATAAGTCATAGTGAACCTCCTGTCTAGTGCTTACCTTTATCGTACTAGTTGAAAGTAAAAACAAAGTAAACAGGAAGGAAAAAGTACGTAATCTTTTTAGATTCATATAGGTGCTTAGAGAAAAACTTGGTAGGATGTAGATAGAAGAGAGGGGATCACATGTCGGACGATGCAAGAATCTTAGTAGTGGATGATGAAATCGGGATTATTAAGCTGCTGGAGATTACGTTGAGAAAAGAACATTTTACGCAAATTGTCACCGCCACTTCGAAAGAAGAAGCGCTGCAGGCGTTAGAGGAGAATGACTTTGATGTGATTTTGCTCGACGTCATGCTGCCTGACGGAGATGGGTTCACGCTTTGTTCCGCGATTCGGCAGCTGACAACCGTTCCGATTTTATTCATTAGCGCCCGCTCTAGTGATTTTGATAAATTAACCGGACTTAGTGTAGGTGGAGATGATTATATTACAAAGCCGTTTAACCCGCTTGAAGTGGTGGCAAGAATCCGGGCGATATTACGCCGTCAGAGGGTCTATGAAACGCCTGCTCCCCCTGTGCCTAAAGTTTACGAGTATGAGGCTTTCAGCTTTTCACCTGATGAAGCCGTACTGACAGTGGGAGGGGAATCGGTAGACACCACGGCCAAGGAGTTGGAGCTCCTTCATTTCTTTTGCAAACACCCGAACCGCGTGTTCACGACGACACAGCTTTACGAAAACGTCTGGGGTGAGGATGTATTCGGGGAAGAGAAGACGGTCACTATTCATATAGCGAAACTGCGCAAAAAGCTTGGCGACGATACAAGGAAGCCGAGAATCATAGTTAATTTACGAGGAATTGGCTATAAATTTATTCCTCCGAATGGAAAACCATCATGAAAATACAAAGACGATTTATCACACATTTCCTATTAGGAGTCCTGCTTTGGATTCTGCTGTTGGCCGCAACACTCCCCGTGACGATGGAGGGAATCCTGCCTCATTACGGTTTAGTCGGAGAAGGCTATGAGTGGGTCGTTCTCGTTGTCGTCGGGATTGTTTCCCTCATTAGCATCGTTTGGTTCGGCTGGTATTTTGGCAGCCCGCTCATCCAGATCATGAGATGGATTAAACAGCTGGCCGAAGGGGATTTGGCTGCGTTCCATGACTATGAGAAAACATGCAAGAAGAATGGGAAATTCAAAATGCGTTATCAGCTCTATCAGGAAGTCATTGATCAATTGATGGATATGCGCGCACAGCTGGAAAGGGCCCGGATGGAACGTACAGAAGTGGAAGAGGCGAAACGTGACTGGATTGCAGGTATATCGCATGACTTGAAAACGCCGTTGACTTATATAAAAGGCTATTCTACTTTATTGCTAAACCCGGATTACAAATGGTCGGAAGAGGAACAACGCAACTTTGTGGATGAAATCGATAAAAAAGGAACGCATATGGAACAGCTCGTAGAAGACTTAAATCTCGCAATGCGATTTGATAGTTCCGAGGCAGTTCCGATTCATAAAACGACACAGGATCTCGTCAGTTTTACGCGGGAGGTGCTCGCAGAAGTTAGCAACGATCTCCGTGCGCAGCTTCATCATTTTGAACTGCTGGCAGATGAACCAATCCAGGTTGCTTTTGATCCGAAGCTGCTAAAACGGGCATTGCATAATCTATTCATGAATGCCGTTGTTCATAATGAGTCGTCCGTGCATATTGTGGCAGCCATCGAAGAACGGCTGGAACAAGTCGTAGTAACAATCCAGGATGACGGCGTCGGCATGACAGAGGATACATTGCGCAATGTATTCAACCGATACTATCGTGGAACGACGACCGAGCAGACATCAGAGGGGACGGGCCTGGGAGTTGCCATCGTCAAAAGCCTGATTGAAGCACATGAAGGGACGATTCAAGTGGAAAGTGTCTTTCAGAAAGGGACGACCATCACCCTCACCTTGCCGAATCAATCGTAAATGGACAGCAGTAAAAAGAAAAAAGGAAGAACAGAGTCTTTTCGGACTCGTCCTTCCTTTTATGTTACTTCCCTGCTATGTTCAGGCACCAAGTAAAGTTCTCCCAAGCGGTATACCAGCCAGTGAAAAGCTCTTGCGAATCATCCCAACGTACTTCAAACTTCTTCTGGCCGTCCACTTCTATTAAATACAGCTCTAGAGTAGGATCCTCCTTAGACACCGCTAGCTTCATGCCGTTTTGTAGTTCTTCCTCGGTAAACTCGACATCTGAAACGGAACGTACCTGTGCTTGTTCGAATACTGCTTTGTTACTGATTCTATAATTCATAATAACCTCCAAATTAAACAATTAACTTTTATCCAAACTCGTTCTGCAAACGATAGAACTACAAGAGTATATACTAAAGCATTTAGCGATGAAATCAAGCATTAAATTAGCAGCTGGAGGTTCCATTGAACGATGTGGCGCAGTTCATTTCCTGCATAAAAAGGAATGCCCCGGGTCTCATGCCTTCCGGCAGGCGGATTCGGACGGTTACTGCTATTCCATATAGGGAAAGGGGAGAGTGTGAATTAAAATGCAAACTAGCAATGCATCCGGTTAGGCATATGCTATGATGGATTATACGAAATCTAGAAAGGGGAGAGGGCATTGATTCAAGTCGGTTTGACAGGATGGGGAGATCATCCCGATGTTTATAGCCCCACTTCGAATGCCAAAGAGAAATTGATTGATTACAGTACCCATTTCCCGATCGTCGAATTGGATTCGAGTTTTTACGCCATTCAACCGGAGCGGAATATCCGGAAATGGATCAGGGAAACGCCCGATACTTTTCAATTTATCGTCAAGGCGTACCAAGGCATGACTGGCCATCAGAGAGGGAAGATCCCGTATGATACGCCGGAAGAGATGTTTCAGGCATTCCGTTTGTCGATCGGGCCTTTGAAGGAAGCGGGAAAGCTTGCGATGGTGCTTGTTCAATTTCCGCCATGGTTTGATTGCATCCGGGCGCACGTTGAAGAAATCAGATACATATGCAGAGAGCTGGCGGATTATGACGTGGCGATTGAGTTTCGCCATCAGAGCTGGTATTCCGACGAATTTAAGGAGAAGACACTCGAGCTGCTGCGGGAATTGAAGGCAATTCATACGGTGTGCGATGAACCGCAGGCTGGAGAAGGCAGTGTGCCGCTCGTTCCGATCGCAACCCGTGCCGATAAAACATTTGTCCGTCTGCATGGCCGGAATGTGGGTGGCTGGCGCAACGTTACAGGCGATAGCAAAGAGTGGCGCAAAGTGCGGTATCTCTATAATTATTCCGATGAGGAGCTGGAGGAAATCGGGGCGGCGGTTGCCGACCTTGAAAAGCAGTCGGAACAGATTTACATCGTGTTCAACAACAATTCCGGAGGGCATGCGGCAGAGAATGCAAAGCGTTTTCAGCGTATGCAAGGACTGGATAGTGCCGGCCTTGCATCGAAGCAGTTGGACCTCTTTGGAGGAGATGAGTAATGGAATACGTATTATTAGCGATTATCGGTGCGCTTGCAGGTGTGCTTGGATCGATCGTCGGCTTAGGGGGCGGGACGATCCTTGTACCCCTTACATTGCTCGTCGGCATTGATCTCGGTTGGATTCCCGGCATCACACCGCAAAGTGTTGTCGGATTGTCCGTCATCATGATGATCTTCAACGGGCTTTCTTCGACCATATCTCACATGAAGGTAAAGACGGTCGATTATCAAAGCGGCTTCATTTTCTTTATAGGAACGGTCCCAGGGACTTTGATTGGGGCATTTGTGAATAAAAATGTAGACTTGCCATCATTTAATTTATATTTTGGTATTTTGCTTATAGTGCTGGCTGTTTTATTGCTCGCTCGAAAATATTTGAAGCCGATCCATTGGTTTGTCAATCATGGGAAGGAACGTGTCTTCATTGATCCAAAAGGAGAAACCCATGTATATGGCTATCCGATCTGGTTTGCCTTGCTGCTCACGTTTGTGATTGGCTTCACGTCCGGACTCTTCGGCATCGGCGGGGGAACGATGATCGTGCCGGCGATGATTTTACTGTTCTTATTTCCTCCGCATGTTGCGGTCGGCACATCGATGTTTATGGTGTTTTTATCAGCAATCGTCAACTCAATCACGCATATTTCGCTCGGGCATGTGCCTTGGCTGTATACACTCCCGGTCATTCCAGGCGCGTACATCGGCGGTACGATCGGTTCGATGCTGAATAAAAAAATGAATTCGGAAACGCTTGTTGTTGTTCTGCGAGTCATTTTATTGCTGTTTGGAATTCGATCGATCATTGAAGGGATCTGGGGTTGAAATGAAGGAATCTATTATCTCAATTCATCTTTACCATACAAATGATCTTCATAGCCATTTTGATAACTGGCCTAAAATCGGCCGGTATTTAAAAGAGAACAAAGAAAAGCATCAGCTGCAAGGCGATGCTTGTTTTGTATTCGATATCGGCGATCATATCGACAGATCCCATCCCTATACCGAGGGCACGAGGGGAAAGGGGAATGTCGCCCTTTTGAACAGCGCGGGATTCGATGCAGTGACAATCGGCAACAATGAAGGGATCACGTTGTCGAAGAATGCATTGAACACTTTATATGAAGGGGCGGCGTTCGACGTGATCCTCTGTAATTTGGAGGAACCGGACGGGACGTTTCCCAAGTGGCTGAAGCCGTATCGCATCTTTGTGACAGCAGAAGGCGTGCGCATCGGTGTAATCGGTGCAACGGCGATGTACCCGGCTTTTTACTCCCGTTTGGGGTGGAAGATAACAGAACCGCATGCCGCCCTTCGAAAGATCGTGGCGGAAATAGAAGGACAGGCGGATGTTCTAATTTGCCTATCCCATCTAGGTATCCATGAGGACCGGAAGCTTGCAGAAGAACTTGATTCGATTGATGTGATCCTTGGTGCGCACACCCATCATTTATTCACGGAAGGGGAATGGATCGGGGATACAATATTGGCCGCGACGGGGAAATTCGGAATGTATGTCGGGCATGTCTCGCTTGAATACGACGTTGAGAAAAAACGAATCACGCGTAAAGAGGCGGCTGTCGTCCGCTGTGATGGGTTGGACAGTGACCCGGGAGATACGGCAATGGTCAATGGATTGATGGACCGCGGAAAAAAGACGCTGGATGAAAACGTCTTTTATAATATTGAGTCGATGCCGCAGGAATTGTTCGGTCCAAGCAAGCTGTCCTCTTTCTTCGGAGAGGCGCTAATTGCCTACACAGAGGCCGACTGTGCATTGTTCAACGCAGGTATCTTTCTAGGCGGTCTGGAAGACGGCTGGGTTACCAAAGGGGATCTGCATGCTTTGCTGCCTCATCCCATTAACCCGTGCATCGTTAGTCTAAGCGGCAGAGAGTTGCTTGAGCTGTATGAGCTCTCCCTGAACGATGAGCTGCCGCTGACAGAAGTGAGAGGTCTTGGCTTTCGCGGCACCTTAATGGGAGCTATGATCCGTGAACGGCTGGGGATGAAGGAAGGAACCTTGTGTATCGGTGGCGAGGAAGTGGAGGAAGACAAGAGCTATCGGCTAGTTACCTTGGACATGTTCACCTTTGGCTACTTCTTTCCGTTATTGAAGGACGCGCCAAAGGAGTATATTATGCCTGAATTGATCCGCGATGTCGTCGGTTGGTTTGGCAAACGCCGGCTGGAAGAGAGCCGGAATGACGATCAGCAAATGGAATGAACGGCTCCTTGCCTGCATATATTTATGTAGGAGGAGTCGTTTTGAAATTTTATGGTCAAGTCCCGCGGAAATACTACGGCAGGAAAAAGAAAAAGCGTAAATGGATATCTCTTATATTGCCTGCGTTTCTTCTGACAATTGCCATTTTCCTCTACTTCATAAACTCCAGACTTACACCTATTTACATACAGTACGCGGAATTTCAGACGGAAATCATAGCGGCGCATGTCATTACGCAGGCGATCAAATCCCGGTCTACGGAAATTTATAACGTTAATGATATCATTAAAAACATTCCCAACGATTCGGGTGCGATGGTCACGACACAGTTCGATACGGAGATCATCAGTAAGACCATGGCGGAAATCCATAGTTTAGTGGAGTCTCATCTCGATATGGCGGAAAGCGGCAATATGGATATGCTGCCGCTTAATGAAAATATCGAATATGACCCACAAGCAATGGAAAGCCATGGAGGCGTTGTCTTTTTTGTACCGGTTGGGCAAGCGACGAACATCCCGTTGCTAGGTAATCTCGGCCCGAAAATCCCTATCCGCTTTCATGTCGTCGGAAGCGTGCATACCGATGTGGAAACGGTAGTGACCGAGTTCGGCATCAATAATGCGATCGTTGAATTGAATGTCCTTGTTACGGTGGATGTTCAAATCATCGTACCGTTGGCGACACGTACGACAACGGTAGAGCAGCGCATTCCAGTTGCTTTCGGCATGATTCAAAGCCCGATTCCGCAAATTTACAATAAGGGTGATGGCAACGCGCCGCAAATCGAAGTGCCTTTGCAGCCGGGAGGTAAGGATAATTAACCATTGATTTTGCCATCTATTCTTGTTAGGCTAGTACATGTTAGAAGAATATCGATTAGGTAGAGGCTGCATTGCTTATGAGTAACGTACGAGAGGGTGACACCGTTGACCGTGCTAGAAAGGAAGCTTTGCCGAAGCTGAATGGATTGTCGGATCCTTCAAGCTGGGGTCATTCCGAACAGGGATGACACTGTCATGCATGATTAGAATGTATGATGAGCTACAGATCGTACGTTAGATAGTATGAAATTATCCAACAAACGAACCGTAGATAGCCGATACCGGATACACGAAAGTGTGAAGGTATCGGTTTTTTCATTACCCCCTACTTGGCCTCGATTCATAGAAATGGAGGAAAGCAACTTGATTGGAACTTGGGTATCAATTTTACCGCCGCTCATTGCGATTGTGATGGTGTTGGTGACAAAGCGGGTCTTATTATCATTAGGAAGCGGAATTGTGGCTGCGGCTTTATTGGTCGCTTCGTTTTCACCGGCTGAAACAGTCAGCTATTTATGGAAAGGGATGATCGTCTCGTTTTGGGATGACGGCGCCCTAAATACGTATAATATTTTTATTATGCTTTTTATTTTATTACTGGGTGTGATCACTGCGTTTGTCAGTCTCTCGGGAGGGAGCAGGGCATTTGCGGAATGGGCCGTTCGCCGAATCAAGACAAAACGCGGTGCCAAATTGCTGACCGTCATTGTTGGCGTGCTCATCTTTGTGGATGACTATTTCAATGCGCTGGCAGTTGGACAAATTGCGCGTCCCATTACGGACGAGCATAAAGTGTCCAGAGCGAAACTTGCTTATTTCATCGACTCGACATCCGCTCCTGTCTGTGTCATCTCCCCGATTTCCAGCTGGGGAGCATTCCTGATCGGCCAGCTGGCATTGATCCTCGGATCGACGGCAGCATTGAGCTACTCGCCGCTATCTGCATTCCTGCTGATGGCACCGATGAATTTCTATGCAATCATCACATTGTTGATGGTGTTCTTCTTCGCTTGGACAAACATCGACTTCTTTACGATGAAAAAGCATGAGGAACGAGCGGACGAGGGCCAGCTCTTCGATCCCGATAAAGATATCCCTGGCCAGCTGAAAGAGGATTTTCCTGTTCATCCCTATGGCAAGGTTAGAGATTTGGTAGCGCCAATTATTACGCTCGTCGTCGCGACGTTTGGCATGATGATCTACACGGGCTATCAGGCAGGCGGAACGATGAATATCTGGTCGATTTTTGAAAATACCGATGTGCCAAGATCTTTGTTGGTCGGCGGAACGATCGGAACGCTTGTCGCGGGATGGTCTTATGTCGCTCAATTAAAAAATAACGAAACGGCGTCTATACAATGGCTCGGGAAAGCGTTTATCAGCGGTATCAAAGCGATGATGCCGGCTGTTCTGATTCTGGTGTTCGCTTGGGCTTTGACCGATTTGATCGATGTATTGGAAACGGGCCAATTTTTATCTGGAGTTGTAGAGAAATCCAATATTCCTGTCGGTTTCATACCTGTACTGATGTTCGTCCTGGCGGGTGTCATGGCGTTTTCCACTGGCACTTCTTGGGGATCCTTCGGCATCCTGCTGCCGATTGCCGGCACGATCATGCTGAATGCAGAGCCTGAGCTGCTGTTGCCTGCATTGTCAGCGGTACTCGCGGGTGCTGTGTTCGGAGACCACTGTTCTCCAATATCTGACACGACGATCCTGTCATCTACGGGAGCAGGTTGCAACCATATGGACCATGTGTCGACGCAGCTGCCTTATGCTCTGGTGGCGGCAAGCATCAGTGTAGTAGGCTATGTCGTTTTAGGATTGACTGGCTCTGTCTGGATGGGTCTGCTGGTGGCACTTGCTGTACTCGGAGCGTTGTTCTTTGTATGGACCGCAAAGAGTAAAAAAATGAAAGCAGGACAATCCGCATAACGGGTTATTTATCTTTGGTAATAGTTAGGTAGGGGCGATGATTTTTCATCGCCCTTTTGTTATGGATGCGGTAATTGTCGAATAAAATATTGTTTTGACAATAGTCAGTTAGACGTATATACTAATCTCTAAGATTATATACTAATCTGAAAATATATAACTTTGACTCCTTTTAGAGAAGGAGCAATAGGGAAAGGGGAGAGCTTTATGGAACAGCGTTCGCAATGGGGCACGAGGGCCGGATTTATCATGGCTGCTGTAGGTTCCGCGGTAGGGCTCGGCAATATCTGGCGTTTTCCATACGTGGCGTATGAAAACGGCGGAGGGGCATTTTTCATTCCATATTTATTCGCACTACTGACTGCCGGCATACCGATTTTGATCATGGAATTTACAATAGGCCATAAGTATCGCGGTTCGGCTCCATTGTCATTCTTCCGTATGAACGGAAAAGGAGCGGAGTGGCTCGGATGGTGGGGGATTTTTGTTTCGTTCGTCATCTCGACTTACTACGCTGTCATCATCGCGTGGGCGATGAAGTATACGATTTATTCCTTCAATATGGCATGGGGGGATGATACGGGCGGTTTCTTGTTCGGCTCCGTATTGCATCTCGCGGATAATCCGGGAGAAATCGGTGGAATAGTTCCAGGCGTATTACTTCCATTGCTGCTCGTGTGGGCGATTGCCTTCATTATTTTGCTTGCCGGCGTCAAAAAGGGGATAGAATTGGCAAACCGTATTTTCATCCCGACACTTGTCGTCGTCTTCCTTCTCGTCGTTCTGCGCGCGGTCACGCTCGATGGAGCGGCTGTAGGATTGCAGGCTTTCTTCAAGCCTGATTTAAGCAAGTTAGCGGATTCGACCGTCTGGGTGGCGGCGTATGGGCATATCTTTTTCAGTTTATCCATCGCCTTCGCCATCATGATTACCTATTCCAGCTATTTGCCGAAGAAATCGGATATTACGAACAATGCATTCATCACGGGATTTGCAAACTCCGGCTTTGAATTGCTTGCAGGAATTGGGATTTTCGCGGCGCTAGGATTCATGGCGACGCAAGCGAACGTGCCAGTCGGCGAAGTCGCTACTGCAGGTGTAGGCTTGGCGTTTGTCGTATTCCCGCAAATTATCAATGAGATGCCGGGGATGAACGGAATCTTCGGTGCACTCTTCTTCCTGTCACTCGTACTGGCAGGGCTCACGTCGCTTATTTCGATCTGTGAGACGTATATTGCAGGGGTTTCCGATAAGTTCAATGTGTCCCGTACTAAGTCCGTTATTATCGGTGTGGGGGCAGCTGCGCTGATCTCCTTGCTGTTCGCAACGAATGGCGGTTTGTACTTGCTTGATACGGCCGATTACTTTATCAACCAGTTCGGAGTTGCAGCAATTGGATTGATTGAAGTCATTCTCATTGCATGGGCATTCCGTAAGCTTCGCGTGTTCGAGACACATGCAAATGAGATATCCGATATTCGGGTGGGAACGCTCTGGCGTATTTGTTTGAGCGTCATAACACCTATCGTATTGGGCTGGATGATGATCGACTTGTTCCGTAAAAATATCTACAGGCTGCATGACACGGATAACGGAAACTACGAAGGGTATCCGGACGGATTCATTTTGGCTGGCGGATGGTCAGTTGCCATCTTCGCCATTGTCATGGCACTGATTTTCACAGCGATGAAGTGGAATAAGAAAGCGACAGAATTCACGGATTATGATAATCGATAAGGAGGATTCACAATGAGCGGAGATGCAATTTTAATGATGGTTGTTGGGATCCTCATTATCTGGGGTGGTTTAGCGGCAAGCGTCGTCTATGCAATAATGAAATCCAGAAGCCGAGCTTAATAGGGGAAAGCGCGTCTGATAGAAGGCGCTCTGGACTGCAGGCAAAGTCAAGAAACCTTGATTTTGTCTGCAGTCTTTTTCTTATGAATCAAACGGTACTTCCGCTCCGGCATGTAGAAGAAAAGAGAATGCCAAGTATCATAAGAAAGAGAATCCATTTCATGCGAACAGCTTTAGAATTATTTTAGTTTTGGGAGCGGCGGGAGGTTGTTTGAAGTCTGAATATATGTTACATTGACAGGTATAAGGGAATATATCGTCAAGCAGATTGGAGTCGGTTGTCTTGTCATGCAGACCAGAAGTTAAAAAAAGAGATGAACATGTCCGTAAACCGGATTGGTTGAAAATCAAGCTGAACACGAATGACAATTATACAGATTTGAAAAAATTGATGCGTGAAAAGAACTTACATACTGTTTGTGAAGAAGCACGCTGCCCGAATATCCATGAGTGCTGGGGAGAACGCCGAACGGCTACGTTTATGATTCTAGGGGCTGTCTGTACTCGTGCATGCCGCTTCTGTGCGGTAAAAACGGGTCTTCCGAATGAATTGGATCAAGCAGAACCGGAACGTGTCGCAGATTCGGTTTCTTTGATGAACTTAAAACACGTCGTGGTCACTGCGGTAGCACGTGACGATTTAAAGGATGGCGGTTCTGCCATTTTTGCGGAAACGATCCGGGCCATCCGGCGTAAAAATCCGTTCACGACAGTGGAAGTACTTCCTTCAGATATGGGCGGAGATTATGATAACTTGAAGCGTCTCATGGATGCCAAGCCGGATATTTTGAACCACAATATTGAAACGGTTCGAAGATTGACACCAAGAGTCCGTGCACGTGCGACGTATGATCGTTCTTTGGAACTTCTGCTCCGTGCTAAGGAAATGTATCCTGATATTCCAACCAAATCTTCTTTAATGCTAGGACTTGGAGAGACGTGGGAGGAAATCATCGAGACGATGGACGACCTCCGTGCACATCAAGTGGACATCATGACGATCGGCCAATATTTGCAGCCGACGAAAAAGCATTTGAAAGTCCAGAAGTATTACACTCCACAGGAATTCGGCGAATTGCGGAAAATAGCGATGTCAAAAGGTTTCTCACATTGTGAAGCAGGGCCGCTTGTTCGTTCAAGTTACCATGCAGATGAACAGGTTAACTCGGCGGCGAAGGAAAAGCAACGGATTGGTGATGAATTATTGGAGTCAGCGGTGAAAAGCTGAATGGTGGTGTGACATTGATTACGATAGAAAATTACACATATGATCTCATTAAAGACTATCGCGATGGTTTTAATGAAGAGGCATTGAACGCACGTTTCAGTGACGTCTTGTTGAAGTACGATTATATTTTGGGGGATTGGGGATACGGCCAGCTCCGTCTCAAAGGGTTCTTTGAAGATCGGAACAATAAGGCCACCTATGAAACCAAAATTAGTACGGTCCAAGATTATTTATACGAATACTGTAATTTCGGCTGTGCCTATTTTATCTTGAAAAAGACCGGGAAAGTGAAGTCGACTCCTGTCGAGGCTGTACCGGATGAGGAAACGCATGTGTAATCTACACATGCGTTTTTCCTTGTCTTTATTTGACGAGCCTGATGGCAACGAAATGACGGAAAAGAGTATAATAAGATATGTGATATGATGGAAGCATGAAATTGCTTACTTAGGAGGAGACCCAATTGTATTTCATTGATCGCAACAAAATTTACGCTACCCTTACCTACATGGAGCAGCTGCTTGAGTTATTCCGCCAGGAGGCAGGATGGCAGAAGGATCAAGTCCACGCACTCGCATTAGAAAGACTTTCGCACGGAATCGTCGAATCGATCATCGACGTCGGCAACTCGATGATTGACGGTTTCATCATGCGGGATCCGGGTAGCTATGAGGATATCATCGATATTTTAGAGGATGAAAAAGTGATCACTCCGCAGATGGCTGAACCGTTGAAACGGGTAGTGGAACTTCGGAAAATGATTGTACGTGACTTCATGAAAGTGGATATTGGCACATTGGATACCGTGTTATCTGGAGCTCTCGAGGAACTGGCTGCATTCCCGCCAAGGGTTCGTGATTATTTGGAGAATGAACTAGGTCCGGTCTCCGCTTTTTTACCTTCGGAGCAGGAGTAATCGAGAATGGACAAGTATAAAGCGGTCTGTTTTGATTTGGATGGGACAGTGTACAGAGGGAAGGAAGCCATTCCGGAGGCAGTCGAGCTAATTGATGCACTGGGCAGCCGGGGAACAGCTCCGTATTTTGTTACGAATAACTCGTCCATGACTGCAGGGCAGCTCCAAGCTAAACTTGCCTCCCTAGGCATTCAGGCAGAAGAGGACCATATTATGACGTCTGCGATTGCGGCGGCAGCGTACTGTAAGGAACATTTTGACGGTGCCTCTGTCATGATGATCGGAGAGGAAGGACTGCGCGCTGCGTTAGTGGAGCAAGGGTTCTCCCTCACGGATCGCAACCCGGATATTGTCGTGATGGGAATTGACCGCGGCGCGACCTATGACAAACTGGCAGAAGCCTGTCTAGCCATCCGAGCGGGTGCCGGATTTGTGGCGACGAACGGAGACAAAGCGTTTCCGACAGAACGCGGACTGGTGCCTGGAAATGGCTCGTTCGTAAAGCTAATGGAATATGCCACTGATGTCGTTCCGGTCATTGTAGGCAAACCAGAGCCGCATATGCTGCATTTTATCCAGCAGCAAGGCGGTTATCAGAAGGATGAAATGGTGATGATCGGGGATAATTATGAAACGGATATTGAAGCGGGTCTTCGTTTCGGTATTGACACGATTCACGTGGAAGGCGGCGTCACAAGCCGGGAAACTGTAATGAAAGCAGCGAAGCAGCCGACACATCTCTTTGCAACACTCACCGATTGGAGCCGATAAAGGACCACGCATAGACAATATAAAAGGCAATCCATGTGAACACTGGATTGCCTGCATTTTTTCCTAATTAGTTTTTTAAAATAAAGGATTTTCTTCAATGAATTGATAGATTTTCTCTGTCAATTCCTCTGGCGTGTCCGCTTTCACGATTTCCCCATTTACGAGGGCGTAAAGCGAGTCCGCACAGGCTGTGCAATAACTGAGACAGCCATATTCCAATACATCTATGTTTGGATCCCTTTCTAACGCTTCCAATGTTTTTTGTGAACCGTTTGCAAGATTGCTCATGCAAAATTCAACTATCGGATTCACGACGATCACCTCACCTAAATGGCATCCTACTCTTTTTTCCGAACGGCGTCAATTTTCAAGTCTTATTGTGAAAGTTATCACAAACTGATATAATAGGGTGGAAAAATAACGGAAACTGTTAGACGAAGGAGAATACTATGAAAAAACTTGTCTTATTAGGTGCAGGGTATGGAAACATGCGCATCTTGCTCCGCCTTTTGAATAAAGAACTTCCTGACGACATTGAAATTACACTGGTGGACCGCACGCCATTTCATAGTTTGAAGACAGAGTTCTATGCTCTGGCTGCAGGCACAGTTCCAGACTCCGAAGTACGAGTCGCATTGCCTGTGCATGATCGGCTACGTGTAGTAGAAGGGGAAATCGAGGATATCGAACTGGCTGAAAAGCTGGTCCTTCTGCAGGATGGCAAGGAAATCCCTTACGATCAGTTGGTGATCGGTCTTGGCTGTGAGGATAACTATCATGACGTTCCAGGAGCCGCTGAGAACACGTACAGCATCCAAACGATCGGGAAGTCCCGAGTTACGTACAAAAAGCTGCTAGGCCTCGGTGGCGGCGCTACAGTCGGCATCGTAGGCGCAGGGCTAAGCGGAATTGAATTGGCGAGCGAGCTGCGCGAAAGCCGTCCCGATTTGAAAATCAAGCTGTTCGATCGCGGATCCCGAATTTTAAAAGACTTTCCTGAGCGGCTCAGTAACTATGTGAAGGATTGGTTCATCAAGCATGACGTCGAAGTTGTCTCCAATTCGAACATTACAAAAGTAGAGCCGAACGCCCTCTACAACCACGAAGATCAAATCGAAGTCGATGCTGTCGTTTGGACAGCCGGCATTAAACCAGCTGGATTAATCGAAAATCTGGATGTAGAAAAGAATCGGTCGGGCCGTGTTGTGTTGAACCAATATCACCAAGTTCCAGGTCATACGGAAGTGTATGTCGTTGGAGATATTGCAGCTCTGCCACATGCGCCGAGCGCTCAGCTTGCAGAGGAACAGGCCGAGCAAATCGTTCGTGTCCTTCGGATGGAATGGAACGGCGAGCCGTTGCCAAAAGAAATGCCGGAAATCAAACTAAAAGGATTCATGGGCTCCCTTGGGAAGAAGCAAGGTTTCGCCTACTTAGCCGACCGGACCGTAACCGGCCGGATTGCAAGATTATTGAAATCCGGTGTTCTTTGGATGTACAAGTGGCATAATGGTTAATATGAAAAATCCCTTCAGCATGTGAAGGGATTTTTATTTTGACCACTTATCGATCAGCCTTGGGGTACAAAGCCGTGTTTCTCAAGTTCGGTAAAGACCGGCTTTAATTGAATATAGCCTTCACCGACCACTTCTCCCTCTACTATGACGAGCGGGTAGAAGTATTCATCGTTCAACACTTGCTCGGCAACCAATTTTTGAGCCTCATCCGTAATATCCGATTCAATATCGATGTATTCGATGTGATACGGATGTCCGGGATATTTTCGGTCAATGGCCGCTTGCAGCCATTCATATGTATCCTTAGACGAAGGCGCGTTGACACAGCTGGCACAGACGATATCCGCTCCGTAAATTTCTATTCTCACTGAACTTTCCCCCATATGACAGTTCCCTCCGATCTGTTAACGAATCTTCTATCTTTATGATAAGAAAGATATGAGATTTTAGCAAACTATTATCCGGTTCGGAGTTAATAAACTGTTTCATTGAAATCGACGGTTCAATTGCTGGTATGCACATATGTCCAATCGATAGGGAATAGCCTATTGATGATAACGCAATGGGGAGGAATTTGTATCGGGTATTACGTTAATGTGGATCGGGGAGTGAACTTGTATGTGGAAGATCTGAACCCCGAAGCTGAAAATACAATCCTGTTCATCCATGGCTGGCCGTTAAGCCACAAACAGTTTGAGTATCAGTTTGATGTTCTGCCGGCTATGGGATATCGTTGCATCGGACTGGATTGGCGAGGGTTTGGTTTATCGGATAAGCCGTTCAATGGCTACACATTAGATCGGCTGGCGGATGATCTCCGGGCTGTCGTCGAGGCGCTCAAGCTCCGAAATTTTACGCTTTTGGGCCATTCAACAGGCGGGGCAATTGCCATCCGGTATATGTCGAGATATCGAAGCTATGGCGTGTCAAAGCTTGTTCTCGTTGATGCGGCAGCGCCGACAGGTTTTTCTGTCGAAACGGCAAACCGTTATTTAACGCAAACCGTAAACGACCGCCCTAAACTAATGCATGACGTCACGGACGGTTTCTTCTTTCAATATATTTCGAAGCCTTTTTCGGATTGGTTTTTTCAAATGGGGATGCAGGCAGCAGGTTGGTCAACGGCAGCTATTGTTGTTTTATTGCGTGATGAAAATGTGGAAAGAGATCTCGCCGTTATTCAGGCACCAACGTTACTCATTCACGGGGTTCATGATAAAGTGATTCCTTTTTCTCAAGCAGAAGAGGTAAAAAAGAAAATCCGCAATTCGCAGCTCATTCCTTTTCATTACAGTGGCCATGGCCCGTTTTGGGAGGAAAGGGAGCGTTTTAATCGCGTGTTAATGGAGTTTATTCAGTAAAATCTATTTGGTACGAAGGAAAACACTAGGTTTCGCCTTTCTGCATACAAACGCAAAAGCGGTAAAAACTAAGTTAGAACCAGAACTTTCATATGCGGACAAATTTATTAATTTGTATTTGCAGTGCTCTTTAATTATAATAAGTATAATGAAAGGGGAGAACTTATATCATGACAGATACAACAATGATCGATTCTGTACAAGAAGTTTTAAATAAATTGCGTCCATTCCTCTTGCGCGATGGCGGCGACTGTGAATTGGTCGATGTGGAAGATGGCATCGTCAAGCTTCGTCTTTTGGGGGCTTGCGGCACTTGCCCGAGCTCGACGATCACACTGAAAGCCGGAATTGAGCGCGCATTGCTTGAAGAGGTACCTGGCGTTGTAGAAGTGGAACAAGTATTTTAATGGAATTGTCTAAATGAGAAAGCGGCCTGTGCAATGGGCCGCTTTTTCATGGTTGTGTTTTCATCTCACGTATCTCCTGCCAACGATCTTTCGCGAGTTGGATGACATGGGGTTCTGTCGAAGAGCGCTGGCTCTCAATAATACGGGATAAGTTCCGTATCGCTTCTTCCTCGTCCCCAATTTGCCAGGACAGTTCTGCAATCATATAAAGGACTCGGGTTTCTGACATTTGGGTTCCAGCAAAATCGCCATTTGAATACGCTTCTGTGTATAGGTCGCGTGCAATGGCTTTAAATCTTTTCTCGGAAGCCTCGTCGTCTTTGTCTTTGTATAGCCAGGCAATCCGCAACGTGATGCCAGCCATCGTCAGTGATTTTTCCCTTTTGATGCTGGCGCTCAGATAGGCCAGCTTATAGGACTCGATCGCTTCATCAATTGTCCGCTCGCTGCCGAATGAGCGGCCGCTCCAGAGCGAAGTGATCGTTTGGGCAATTTCTTCTTTGACGCCCGGGCCGAAATAAGGCGTGAAATCTTCTGTGAAGGAAAAACCACAATGCGGACAAACCGCGACATTATAAAATAACGGATGCAAATCCGAGTTGTTGTAGATTGGCTTGAAGTCACTCTCATGCTTGATGACGCGCACGAAACGAGAACGGATTTTGGTAGTAGTAAATTTCTCCTTGCAATGAAGGCACTGAATTTTCTTTTCGTAGGTAGGATTTATCTCCATAGCGCACCATCCTTTCGTACTATTATCTTTATTATAACCTAAATCTTTAGAACTGGAAGCAACTATATTTGCACAGCTCCGAAAAACCTTGATATGATTAGGGAAATGATAAAAAAATTAATGACATGCCGGATAAATCGGCAACTAATTTGCAGGAAGGTGAATAAAATGACTCAATATGTTGAAATTACAGAAGCGGCTGCTTTTCAGGTGAAAAAGATGATGGAGCATAATGGGGAAGAAGGTTCATTCTTGCGTGTCTCTGTCAATGGAGGCGGCTGCAGCGGATTGACATACGGATTAGGCTTTGCGGAAGAACAAACGGATGAAGATATTTTATCCATACAGCATGGCATCAACGTGCTCGTTACGAAAGAAGATGCGCCGATTCTCACGGGGACCAAAGTGGATTATAAGGAGTCTCTCATGGGTGGAGGTTTCACAATCGATAATCCGAATGCCATTGCTTCCTGTGGATGTGGGACATCCTTTAGAACAGCATCCAAAGCAGGATCCCCGCAGTCTTGCGATTAATTAACATAGAGGGGTACACCCTTTGAAAATACCTAGGGGCATAGTTTGCTCTATTTCAGTATTTTCAAATCATAACTATTTTTATTATAGTGTTGAAAACGCTTATTAAAAGGGCTAGTATAAGTATAGAAGTTTGTCGAAAATGGACAAATGCCAGGACTATGAAAATCGTCTCACATACCGATTTCCTATGGGCCGGGCGCAAAAAGTGCTACTTCAATCGAAGTGGGGTCCCCACACCCTCCGATTGCAAGTTAGACCATTTGGCCGACAGGTTTGATATCCTGGCAAGCCGGCTGGTGTAACACTTTTTTTAAGTGGGGGCTCTCCCGTTTTGCGGGCTAATAAATTCAAAGGTGGTTTCGATTTTCGTGAAAAGACCGACAATCTTAGTACTAGGTGCGGGTTACGGCGGTTTAGCTACAGTCGTTAACTTGCAAAAATCGATTGGAACTGATGAGGCGGATATCGTACTTATCAACAAGAACGATTATCACTATGAGTCGACTTGGCTGCATGAAGCTGCAGCTGGTACATTATCTCCTGAGCAGGTCCGTTATGATATAAAGCACGTTATCAGCCAAGATAAAGTCAAGTTCGTCAAAGCTGAAGTTCAAGCGATCGACGTGAAGGGCAAAGTGGTTACAACTGATGTGGGTACACATGCTTATGACTATCTTGTTATCGCACTAGGTTTCGAAGGAGAAACATTTGGCATTACTGGATTGGACAAATATGCTCTTTCCATTGCGAATGTTAAAGCAGCACGTCAAATCCGTGAACATATCGAATACCAATTCGCTACATGGTCATTGGAAGATGAAAAAGACGATAGCCGCCTGACAATCGTAGTAGGTGGAGCTGGTTTCACAGGTATTGAATTCCTAGGTGAATTGGCAAACCGTGTACCGGAACTTTGCAAAGAGTTCGATGTACCGCGTGAAAAGGTTCGTGTTATCTGTGTAGAAGCGGCACCTATGGTACTTCCAGGATTTGATCCTGAACTAGTCGATTATGCAGTTCGTCAATTGAAGTCAAAAGGAATCGAATTCTCAATTGGCACGCCAGTTGTAGAGGCGACTCCTGAAGGCGTTAAGATCAAAAAAGGCGAAGAGGAATTCGAGTTCATCAAAGCGGGAACAGTCGTATGGGCAGCAGGTGTCCGCGGTAACCGTTTGATCGAAGAAACTGGCATTGAAAACATGCGTGCGCGTGTCAAAGTTGAAAAGGATCTTCGTGCTCCTGGCTTTGATGACGTATTCATCGTGGGCGACTGCGCATTGATGATCAATGAAGAAACGAACCGTCCATATCCTCCAACTGCACAAATCGCGATGCAGCAAGGTGATATGTGTGCAAATAACCTAGTGGCCCTAATTAAAGGTCAATCGACATCCGAATTTGTTCCTGACCTAAAAGGAAGCATTGCGTCCCTTGGTGATGACGATGCAATCGGTGTTGCTTTTGGCAAGAAGATGACAGGTAAAAAGGCATCTTTCATGAAGAAGATGGTTGACAACCGGGCATTGTTCTTGATTGGCGGTCTAGGCCTCACATTGAAAAAAGGGAAGTTCAACCTTTTATAATAAGATAAGTTCATGATGAGCATCTGCCTGTAGTACAGGGCAGGTGCTTTTTTTAGAAAGGGGGATCTTTCTGTGACAGCAAGGGGCAATGTTTGGCTTGGCGCTGCCGGCCTCGTGATAAACAGCAATGGGGAGTGGCTCGTTGTTAAAAAGACGTATGGGGGGTTGAAAGGTTTCTGGTCCCTTCCTGCAGGATTTGTGGAAGGCGGCGAAACGGCGGATCAGGCAGCCATCAGGGAAGTGAAGGAAGAAACGGGAATCGAAACCGAGCTGGTCGGCATGATCGGCTTCCGGACAGGCGTCCTGAATGGCGCGATCAGTGATAATATGGCTATTTTCTTATTGAAGCCGAGCAGTCAAGGGCAGATGATCCAGCGTGATACGAAAGAGATTGCTGTCGCCGCCTGGCAATCTCCTTTCGAATTAAAGGATGGGGATGATGTTTCCCTGATGCTCAAAGAGATGGCAGAAAAAACGATAGAGTCCGGCCTGTTTCGAATGAAGGATCGAAACCCCGGTGACTGGTTTGGCTATACGGCTTACAAACTATTTTTTAGTGAGTGATCTTTGACAAATCGGTGACTGTTCCTCATTCTGTTGAAAGGGTGCCGATGTTCCTGTAAAATGGTGATTGGAAAACGGGGGTAGTCGAATTGGAACAAATTTCTTTGGTGGAAGTCATCTTATCCGTGTTAATTTTCGTTGTCATGTTCTTTGGCATCGGTTTTTTATTAAATATGCTATTGCGGATGTCTTGGCTGATGGCCATCATTTATCCGATCGTTGTCATCTTGATTATCGATGAAGTGAAATTTTTTGAGTACTTTACGAAACCGGCTTATGCATTCAATGCCTTGGGACATAAGATCATGGCTTTGCATGCGGTCGATATTATCATTTTGACAAGTGGTCTTGTCGGTGCCATCATCTCGGGGATCGTCATCAAAGCATTGCGGAAACAAGGCTATCAAATGTTTTAACTTAGCACGCAGCATACTGTTTTTATACATGAGAAAAGGCTCAGCTTGGAGGGAATTCCCCCAGGTGAGCCTTTTTCATTTGATAAAGGTGTACGTAATAAGGGAAATGAGTATCCCCGTAACAGAACCTGCAAATACTTCACTCGGCTTGTGGCCAAGCAATGTTTTCAGCTCCTGTATTTTTTGCTGTCCGTCTTTCTGTGGCCAGCCTTTTATCTCCTGAACAAACGTCTGGAAGTCCAGCCGCATCTGATTGATGATCAGTGCTTGCTGCCCCGCCTGATAGCGAATGCCTGTCGCATCGAACATTACAATCACTGCGAAAATCGCAGACACAGCGAAGAGGGGAGAATCTAAACCAGTTTCAAAGGCAATGGCTGTCGTCAAGGCTGATACGGCTGCCGAATGGGAACTCGGCATGCCACCGGTGGACGTCATCAGTTTCCAATCGAGTTTTCGTGTCAATAAATAATGAATTGGAATTTTGACGAACTGCGCAAAGAAGATGGCAAATAAAGCCGCCAAAAGCGGAGTGTTTTGTACTATACCCATCTGCTTACACTCCTTGTTAAAAGATAATGGCCGTAAAAAACTTTTTCGGCGAATGCAGTACTTCTTTTCGATTTTTCAATCGTTTTTTTCAGTATACCATAGCGGCTGGAAGAGGGCTTGAAAATTACAACTTTTCCGTTCCGAAATTTTAAGTAAATGGACCAATGGTATATAATACAAGATGTATGAAAAGTCAGGAGGAGTCAAATGAAAACACTATCAATTGAAACAGAACTTAGCAAAGTGACCGCAGACGTTTTAGTTGTCGGGGTACCCGAACATCCTGAAAATGTAGAAGGGTGGGCTGCGTTTGCGGAATCATTCAGTTCACGGATTTTGGATTGGGTGCGCGCCGGAGATATTAAGACTGGATTTAAAGAAATCGTTAAAATGCCGTCTTTATCCGAACAGAGCTATAAACGCGTGCTGTTTGTAGGGCTAGGCGCATCGAAGGACTTGACTGAGGAGAAGCTTCGCCAGGCGTTTGCGGCTGTCGGAAAAGAATTGCTTGCAAGCAAGTATGAAAACGCAGCCATTTGGACAGCTCCGTTCACAACCGAAGAGTTGACATGTGCGGATGTCGCTTATGCGGCAACTGAAGGGATCGGCCTAGGTACGTATAAATTTGAAGGCTACCGGACGGATTCCAATGAGAAGGATTTCTCTATCGAGTCGCTGCAGTTCATTTCTTCATTAGATGAAGATGAATTGAAAGCTGCTTATGCCGTTGGAAAAGCATATGCACGGGCAGTAAATGAAGCGCGCAACCTTGTGAATATGCCGCCAAATTTGCTGACGCCTACCAAACTTGCGGAATATGCTGAAGAACTAGCGGCGAAATACGATTTTGAAATTGAAACACTAGGCAAGAAAGAGATGGAAGAGCTCGGAATGGGAGCTATTCTTGCGGTCAATAAAGGTTCTGTCGAGGAACCGCGTATGATCGTATTGAAATATTCGGCTACAGAGGAATGGGAAGATGTTGTAGGTTTGGTCGGTAAGGGGGTTACATACGATACAGGCGGCTACTCCTTGAAACCAAGAGAGAGCATGGTCGGAATGAAAGGAGACATGGGAGGAGCTGCTGCTGTTCTAGGAGCCATGGCGATCATCGGCGAATTGCGGCCTGCCCGTAATGTCATCGCCGTTATTGGAGCCACTGATAATATGATATCCGGAGAGGCTTTTAAACCAGACGATGTCATCACTTCATTAAGCGGAAAAACAATTGAAGTACTGAACACGGATGCGGAAGGAAGGCTCGTGCTGGCAGATGCTGTCACGTATGCGAAGCAGTCCGGCGCAAACTATCTGATTGATGTTGCGACTTTGACAGGCGGTGTCATCGTAGCTCTTGGAAATGATAAAACAGGGGCACTCACAAACAACGAGGCGTTCTTCGAGGAATTCATGGAAGCTTCCTTGGAAACAGGCGAATTTGTATGGCGTCTGCCGTTGACGGAGAACGACAAGAAGCGAATCCGTAAAAGCGATGTCGCGGACTTGAACAATTCGCCGGGCCGTGATGGCCATATGATTTTTGGCGGTGGTTTTGTCGGAGAATTCGTTGGCGACACACCATGGATCCATTTGGATATCGCGGGTACTTCAGATGCGTCCGCTCCTCATGATCTCGGACCAAAGGGCGCGACAGGTGTCATGGTACGCACACTTGCAACTTTGGTTGAAAGAATGGCGGAAAAGGATTCAGAATAGGCCATTGTCCCTCCACCAATCATCTATGTTGAATAGGATAGGTGGGAAAGGGGGATGAAGATGTCACGTTATGGTAGAGGTGGTCGTGGTTATGGCGGCGGATTTGGACGGGGTTTTGGAAATAATGGGTTTGGATTTGGATTCGGTGGACCGTTTTTAGGAGGGCTGGTAGGCAGCTTTTTAGGTAACGCGGTTTTCCCGCAGTCTTATTATCCGACTCCATATTACAATTATTATCCGTATGGAGGTTATCCGGGGTACTATCCTCCGTATTATCCGCCGTATTATCCATATTGATAAAAAACGCGCAAAGGGAACAAGTACGTTCTCTTTGCGCGTTTTGTTATTGATCTTCGGATTTTAATGAACCGCTTTCCTTCTTCGCTTTCTCGACAACTTCCTTCAGGTCATCCCCAACTGTCAATTCAGTTGGTTTTACACCTGCCATATAAGCCGCACGGCTCATCAAATGTCCGCCGATCGGAGAGGTCACAAACAAGAAGATGATACCTAACAGCAGTTGAATGCTGAAATGACCCTCGTTATACCAGAAGTGAATGAATACACCAAGCAGGATACTCATGACACCGAGTGTGGCACTCTTAGAGGCTGCGTGAGCCCTTGTATAGACATCGGGGAACCGAAGTATCCCTATGGTCGTAACAGCCGTAAAAACAACGCCTACGGTAATTGTAATGACAATTAGAATGTTAATGATGACGCTCACGTTCGATAATCTCCCCTCTTTCAATGAATTTGGAGAACGATACGGTTCCGATGAAGGAAATGATAGCGATGAGCAAAATCACATCGATATAAAATCTCGTATCGAACAATATCGAAAGAAGCGCAATCGCTGAAATGAGCATGACACCGATTCCGTCCAGCGCGATGAGCCGGTCAGGCACAGACGGCCCCTTGAATACACGGTACATCAGTCCGGCCATGGATAGAGAGACCACAATCATACTGATCCAAATGAATATTGTCATGCGCGGCTCACCTCCATAATCGCTTTCTCAAAAGAGTTTTTAATCGATTCGATCGCTTCATCCACATCGTAAACATCCAACGCATGAATATAAAGCGTCCGCTGATCATCCGACACATTGACCACAATCGTACCCGGTGTCAATGTGATGAGGCTTGATAACAGTGTAATCTCCCAATCATGCTCCAGCTCAGTCGGCAATGCAAAAAACATTGGTTGGAGATTCAACTTCGGCCGGATGACGAGCATGAAGACCGAAATGTTGGAGAGCGTCAATTCCTTCAGGAAAAGCAAGGTCAGTTTGAGCGCAGCCCAAAGCTTCCAGACATAAAGCCTGCTTTTGAAAAATCGCCTTGTCAAAAAGAGGAGGATCAATCCAATCAGGAACCCGATTACGAAAGTCGAAGCACTGAAGGAAGACGTCATGAACATCCAAGTGACTGCGATAAAAACATTTAATAATATTTGAAAGGCCATCGACATCTACTCCTTTAACACCGCATCAATATAGATGGATGGTTGTAGTAATACATTCGATGCATCCGTCATGTAAGGGAGAAGCCATTCTGTCCCGACACCATAGAGGACAGAGAGAACGACGAGCACAACAGTTGGAACCATCATTCGTCTATACGGTTTCCGCTCCACTGAAGGCAATGCTTGAGGTTCGCCCCAAAAAGCGTAAATGAAAATACGGATGACAGATAGTAACACAACAAGACTGGAAGCCAAGACGACAATGCTTCCCCATATATGGTCAGCTTGGAATGCCCCTTCCACAATAAGCAGCTTTCCGATGAAGCCGCTCAAAGGCGGGATGCCGGCCAGGCCGAATGCCGCGATTAAATAAAACCAGCCTAGTGATGGATGCGTCTTCATCAGACCACCCATTTTTCGCAAATCGGAAGTGCCTGTCACATAAATGATCATCCCGATCAAGAAGAACAAAGCCCCTTTGATCAGCATGTCATGAAGCAAATAAAAGACAGCGCCGGAAAGCCCCGATTCGTTCATTTGTGCAGAGCCGAACAAGATGACCCCGACCGCAATGACGATATTGTAAATGACAATCTGTTTCAGGTCGAAATAAGCAAGTGCCCCAATACATCCGGCGATGATTGTCAAAATGGATAACACCATCAGAAGCCCGTGTGTAAAGTCCGTATGGTGGACGAAAAATAAAGTGTAGGTCCGCATGATTGCATACACCCCGACTTTTGTCAGCAAAGCTCCGAACAGAGCGAGGACAGGAATCGGCGGTGCCGCATACGAACCAGGAAGCCAGAAGTATAGTGGGAAGATAGATCCTTTAATCCCAAACACAATGAGCATCAGCACGGCAATGACCGTAATAATGCCTGGCTGGCCAATCTCAGCAATTTTGACCGAGATATCTGCCATATTTAGCGTTCCGACAACGGAATACAAGTAGGCAACTGTAATGACGAATAAAGCAGATGATACGACATTGATCAATATGTATTTAATAGACTCACGCAACTGTCTCTTTTCTCCACCAAGAACAATCAAAACATAAGAAGCAATGAGCAGCACTTCAAAGAAGACGAACATATTGAAAATATCACCCGTCGTGAATGCACCATTCACACCAGTAACCATGAAGAGGATTGCCGAGTAATAGAAATAATGCTCTCTGGCTTCCCCGATGGAAGTGAAGCTATAGATGACGACAAGCAGTGTAATAATGATTGTCGTCGTGACTAGCAAGGCTGAAAACATGTCCGACACCATCGAGATACCGAAAGGAGCCGGCCAGCTGCCAAGCGTAATCGTTTGCACGCCGTCTTGTTTAACGGTGTGAACGAGAAACAAGGAAGCTGCCAGGGCAGCGATCAGGCCAACTGCAGCCAATACTCGCTGCAGCACAATCCGTTCCTTGAAAAACAGCAGCACGATGGCAAAAAGAAATGGAATTATGATAGGAAACAAAAGTAGATTAATCATGTTCGTCATTTCCTCTCATCAAATTCATATTATCTGTTTTGTGTTCGCCGTACGTACGGTATGCGAGGACGAGCATAAAAGCTGTCACTCCAAAACTGATAACGATCGCTGTCAAAATCAAAGCTTGAGGCAAAGGATCCGCAAAATTCGTAGCCTCTTTATCCAGTACAGGTGGGGCAGAACCGCCAAGGCCTCCCATTGTTAAAATGAGCAAATGTGCTCCGTGGCTCAATAGCCCGGTGCCTAAAATCACTTTCAACAGGCTTCTGGATAAGATGAGATAAACAGCTGCCGTGAACAAAACACCGATTAGAATCGCCATCAGCAATTCCATTACGCATCCCCTCCAATCGATTGGATGATGGTCATCGCTGATCCGACAACAACCAAGTAGACTCCCGCATCAAACAGCATTGCTGTATGGAGGGAGGTCTCCCCGAAAAGGGGGAGCGTAAAATCGTCAAAGGCATGGGTGAAAAAAGGAACGTTGAACAGGATGGAGCCTGCCGCTGTGCCAAGAGCCAGTAGCAGCCCGATGCCAATGACAATAACGAAATTGAAAGGCAATGCCTTTTGGACCGTTTTCAAATCAAATGCGAGCAACAGCAACACAAGGGCTCCTGTCGTCAGCAATCCGCCAACAAATCCGCCGCCCGGCGTATAGTGGCCAGCAAAGAAAATATGGATGGCGAAAAGGAAAATGATGAAAAAGACAACTTTTGTCGTCGTTTGCAATATGACATCATTTGTTCTCATCCGAATTCTCCTTTCTTCCAAGGCGAAGCTTAATCATACCGAGCACGCCGATACCTGCGATCGATAAGACGGCAATTTCAAACAATGTATCGAAACCACGGTAATCCACCAGGATAACGTTTACAATGTTTCCGCCGCCCGCCTCGGTCTTCACTGTATCTTTGTAGAATTGAGCAATGGATGGAATCAGCTTTTGGGAGTGGGCTGATAAAGCAACCAGCGTCACTGTGATTCCGACCCCTATTGCGACAATGCCATTTGTCATTTTCGTTTTTACCGTTTCACCATGATCCTTTAGAGCAGGCAAATGCTTGAATGCGAGCAGGAACAGAGCGACTGATACGGTTTCGATGACGAGCTGCGTCAACGCCAAATCTGGCGCCTTGAAAATGACGAAGAACAAGGCGACTGAATAGCCGACAGCGCCAAGAGCGATGATGGCTGCCAGTCTTGTTTTCGATAACAAGACGAAGCACACGGCCAATAGTAGGATGACAGCATTGATCACGCTATAGACTCCAATATGGGCAAAGCTGTCCATATCAACGACAAACGCGTCTTGCGTGAATAAGATGACAAGAACGGCGACGCTGATGAAAGCGAAGATGTAAATCATATACGTACGGATCAACCCGGTCATATAGAAACGGGAAATCCGATTCATCCCTTTTTCACTGAAACTCATCATGCCGTCATACAAGGCATTTAGAGAAAGCTTAGCAGGCTGCAAGCCATACACCTTTTGCCATTTGGATAGCGAGATGAAGAGCAAGGCTCCAACTACAATAACGCCCACTGTCAGCCATAGTTCAACTGATTTAAAACCATGCCAGGCAGCTACATGGATATCTATGTCGCCAGGCTGTGAATACAAATTCGGCTGAATCGCTGCAACAGCCGGTTTTATTAGCCACTTTGCAACAAAGTTGGGAATAAAGAATATTCCGACGACCAAAACTCCGAGAATGACAGGAGAAATGAGCATGCCGACAGGTGCTTCATGAGGCTCCTGAGGCAGCTGGCCTTCTTTTCGCTTACCTGCAAACGTTCGGAACACAAAATAGAAGCTGTAGACAAACGTGAAAACGCTAGCAATCCATGCGATGACAGGGAACAGGATGCCCCATGTGTCGAATTGGAACAGTTCGAATTGCCGGATCGCCACCATCGATTGCAGGAACATTTCTTTACTGAGGAATCCATTGAATGGCGGCAGGCCGGCCATCGACATGGAACCAATAAATACGATTGTGAAGCTGACAGGCATGATGCTCATCAAGCCACCCAGTTTCCGGATATCCCGTGTCCCGGTTTCGTGGTCGACAATACCTGCGATCATGAAAAGGCTTCCTTTAAATGTCGCATGATTGATCAAGTGGAAGATTGCCCCGAACATGGCAAATTTAAATATCGCATCATTGGAGTGGAACGTGATAGCCCCAGCACCGAGTAGTGACATGATCAATCCGAGTTGACTGACGGTGGAGAATGCTAAAATCGCTTTCAAATCCGTCTGTTTTACAGCAAATAATGAACCCCAGAAAAGGGTGAGCAAACCGATGCCTGTTACAAGCCAGACCCAAACTTCTGAAAAAGCGAAGATCGGCGTGAAGCGTGCTACTAAATACAGTCCTGCTTTAACCATTGTCGCCGAGTGGAGATAAGCACTGACCGGGGTCGGCGCTTCCATGGCATCGGGCAACCAAATGTAGAACGGGAACTGTGCTGATTTCGTAAATGCCCCGAGCAAGAGAAGAACCAGCGCGAGAGTAAAATAGTCGTGCCCAACAAAATCAGGAGCGGACGCAATCAATTCACGAATGGAGTATGTATCCCCCATAATGCCGAGAAGGACGAATCCCCCGAGCATCATCAAACCGCCAAAAACAGTGATCATCATGGACTTCAATGCACCGAATCTGGAACGGTCCCGGGTAAACCAGTAGCCGATCAAAAGAAATGAAGAGATCGACGTCAATTCCCAAAACAGATAGAGGGAGATGACATTATCGGACTGAACGACTCCGAGCATGGCGCTCATGAAAAGGAGAAGATAGACATAAAAGTTACCTAGCTTCTCCTTGTTTTTATCCAAATAGAAGATGGAGTAAAGTACTACAAGTGATCCGATCCCTGTGATCAGCAATGAGAAAAGCAGGCTGAGTCCATCAATGTAGGAGACAAATGAAATGCCCATGGATGGAATCCACTGCAGTTCGGATATGGCATGTCCTCCATCCATTGTGGACGGGATAAATGTTGCGTAATAGAGAAACAGTACGAGAGGGACTGCCAGAACAAACCAACCAGTATGTATACGTTTCATTCTTTTAAATAAAAGGGGAATGAATAAGGCAGCCACAATCGGCAAGAAAATCAGCAATACGAATTCCAAGAAAATCCTCCTTCCAACAACTGAATCAAAATTCCTTACATTGCTTAAAAGTATAACGTAATTCGGGCATATTTGCATAGGCGATGTCGACACTTTATTGCTAAAGTCGACTCTCTTCCTATATTATAGAAAAAGATAATATTTTTTGGGGTGTCAAATGAGGAATCCATATTTGTTCGGTTATTTGCCTTTTGTTACCATATCACTGTTCAGTTTAACGTTTGGTGTTTATACAGTAAGTGCATCGGTCGGGTTTTTTCAGGAAATCGGGCTTTATGCTGGAATGCGGGAATTTTTGACGGATGCTCAACTCCGGCTCTTCTTGCTTATCATCTATGCACTTGTTTTTTTTATGCTGTTTTCTGCGTTAAAGCTCATTGCAGAGACGATTCATGAAACCGCGATGCTGTTTTTTTCGAAGGATGCGAAAGGGGAGTCATACAGCGAGGCGAAGGGCGGCAATGTCATTTACTTTTTCGGTGCTCTTGCTTCTGTTGTCGGTATCCAATCAGTCACTATCCTTTTACTTGTCTTCATCTTAACGACATTCATTTATTTCATCTACATCGTGTTCAAACTAACAAAGTTCATGACACTGGGCAGCACAGTCGGTTTAATTGCGTTTGAAATTATTATTTGGAGTCTGTTTCTGTCTTGTATTCTTTATATCTTGTTGAAGTTATATAACGGCGTCATGGCCAGTCTGCCGAAAGTATAGAGGAGCAGCCCAATAAGGGCTACTCCTCTAATAATGCGTTAAAAGCGCGTAAATGTATTTTTTGGTCACTGGCGTACTTGATTGGCTGCGGGGTGTCGCGTCCGATCCAGACGGCTGTCGTAAACCGGTCATTGAAGCCGGCTACCCAAATATCTTTGTAGTGATTGGTCGTACCGGTCTTTGCCCCTGTGTAGGCAGTTGTCAATCGGATGCCTTTCCCTGTACCGTTGCGCACGACATCATTCATCATCGACCGCATAGTGACGGTTGTGGAAGAGCTCCAGACGGTTTCCCGCTTGTCGTTCCATTGGTATAGTGCTTCACCGTCATAGCTGCTTACAGCACGTATGGCATGCGCTGGCTGGTACGTGCCATCAATGAAGCTGGAGTAGGCAGATGCCATTTCTAATGGCGTCACGCCTTTGGAAAATCCCCCAAGTGCGGCTGAATAGGTTTTGTCTTCTTCCGTCACCATCTTGAAATGAAAAGGAGTTAGCGAATCGAATGCGCGATCCAGCCCGACAGTCAGGAGCAAGCGGACGGCTGCTGTATTATGGCTATACCGGAAGGCTTCGCCGAGCGTTGTGATGCCATACCGGTATCCACCGATGTTTGTCGGACAATAGGAGCCAACGCAAATATTGCTGCTATCGATTGGCGTTCGTTCCGAATAGGGCCCGCTTTCAAGATAGGGGCCATATACCAGCAACGGTTTGATGGCAGATCCCGGCTGCCGGTAGGCTTGGTAGGCGCGGTTGAAATCCGCTTTGCGGTAGCCTTTTCCAGCGTAAATGCTGACAATCTCTCTCGTGTCATTGTCTATGACAGCCGCACCGGCTTGCAGACCGTTTTCCGGAAGCAATGCATCCAGCGCCTTTTCGTCATGCAGTTGCTTCTTTGGTAACAGTGCGGTGTCGATGACAATTCCGCTTTGGGCAATCTCGGTTGTTCTTTTCTGCAAGTTTTTTTTCAATGCCTCTTTCTCTTCAGGGGTAGCGGCAGTTTGAATCTTGTCATCGAATCCTTCCGCTTGGGCAACCAGTTCTTCCAGCTCAGCAAGCACATAAGAACTGTATGCATCGTAACCACGCGCTTTCTTTTTTAAGCTCAGCTGAATCGGATATTTTTTATACGCTTCGCATTCCTCATCTGTAATAACGCCCTCTTGTGCCAATTGATTGAGCAGCAGCTCCTGCCTCTTTTTCGTCTTGTCGAAATGACGAACCGGATCGTAGAGGGACGGATTGTTTGGAATAGCGGAAATGAAAGCCATCTCCGCCTCATTCAGCTGTTCGAGAGGACGGCTGAAGAAGTACGTGGAAGCGGCACCGATGCCATACACCCGGTGTCCGAAGTACATTTCATTCAAATACATCTCTAAAATGTCGTCCTTCGACGTCTGTTTTTCCATTTCTGCCGCATAGAGCAGTTCACGGAATTTCCTTTCATACGTTTTCTCCGTTGTTAAGAAATTCATTCGGACTACTTGTTGCGTAATCGTCGAACCTCCCTGTTTTCTGTCATCGGCTGCGGCATTTACAGCGAAAGCCCTTGCGATGGCCGAGACGTCATACCCGCGGTGTTCATAAAAGCCCCTATCTTCACTAGTAATAAACAGCTGCTGAATAAAGAGGGGAATAGAGGACAGTTCGAGAGGATGTCTCCATTCTGCGTATTGTTCGGCAACGATAATCCCGTTGCGGTCTTTGATGATAATGGGCAGACTATTTTGCCCTTCAGTTAGTTCAAGCGAATCTTGTAACTCGTTATGAGCTGATTGTGCTTTCGTTACCTCAGAAGCGATTGAATGCTGGACGCCCCATAACAGCGGGATGCAAAGAAATATGAATCCCACACCGATTAACTGCTTCAAATACGAGCCTCCATTCCAAATTATGCATATAAAAAATATAGCACACTTCGAAAGTCGAAGTGTGCTCATTTTACGGAAATGTCTATTAAACTTTTGCCCTTTGTTTCTCGCCCTCAGCAAGAAAATCCTCGAAGTCCTGAACCGGTTTGCGTTTTGCATAATATAAAAATGCAAAACCAAGCAAAAACAAGACGCCTGTCAGGATAAAGACAGAAGAGATGCCGATGAATCCGCTCACGATACCGCCGAACATAGGCCCGATAATATTTCCGAGGAACCGGAAGCTCGTGTTATAGCCCATCACTTCTCCTTGAATATTAATCGGTGCTTCTCTCCGGACCAAAGCCGTTGTAATCGGAATCATGCCACCCATGGAAATCCCGAATAACAGCCGGCAAATGATTAATTGCCAGATATTCGTTACGAACGCCTGCGGAATGATGAACAGGAACGATAACAATAATAAGGTGCCAAGCACTTTTTCATATCCGATATCGTCGCCGAGCTTTCCCCATCGCCGTGCAAATAAAAGATTGCCCACACCGGCTGCACTAAAAGTGATCCCCGCTAAGAATGCTACATTTGTCGCATGGCTTAAATCAGCGACATACAAAGAAAGAAGCGGTTGAATGCTGAAGTTCCCGATTTGGATCAGCGCGGTGACGATCATGACATTCAGCATGAGACGATGATGGAGCAGTCCGCTTAAAATCGTTTTGCGGGAGTAATGGGCACTCTTTGCGTCCTTTATTCTTTTCTCTTCTTTAATACCGATCAATACAATAATTGCGGCCACGACGACCGAAAAGGAAGTAATGATGAATGTGTACTTGAAGCCGAATGCGTCTGCCAGCAATCCACCGAGGATTGGGCCAAACAAAGTACCGGTGACGCTTCCCATTTGTAATGTGCCGAGCCTCTTTCCGGCTTCTTCCCGAGCGGTCTGAGAGGAGACGAACGCAAGAGAAGTCGGAATGAATCCAGTTACGACACCATTCAGAAGACGAAGAAGGAAAAATGCTTCGACGGAATGGACGAAGCCCATGAGGAAAACAGAGGTCGCAATCCCGAAACCGTTAATTAACAGAATCGGCTTATAGCCGTATTTATCGGCAACACGGCCCCAGATTGGCGACATGATCAATGCGGTGATGAATGTGGCACCGAATATGAGTCCGGCCCATTTTTGTACATAAGCTTCTGAATGGTCTCCGAATGTCTCAATATATAAGGAGAGGAAAGGCATGATCATGGTCATCGTTCCGGCCACGAGGAAGTTAGCAAACCATATAATAATAAAATTCCGTTTTTGTACTGTCATTTGGAAACCCGCTTTCTTCGCATGCAAATGCGCTAATGCCTGGAAAGTTCCAATCAAAAAAAGGATTCCCTTTGCCTGTTGGAACTAAACTTTACCTACTGACATGCAATAGTATAAAACAATTCGATAACCGAAGGAAATAACATGCTTAATAAATCGAAAAACAGAAATGAATATGGTAAACTTGGACAGGGTGAGCAGAAGTAATGAAAATGACCATCAGTGCGATGATCATGTTAATGATTTTATTAACGGCTTGCGGTCAAAGCGAACTCAAGCCAGAAGAACCACTAGAGGAAGAGACGAATTCTTCCGTAAACCAATCAGTTTCAAATTCAGAGGAGGCTACTGCCATGTATCCACAATTGACAAACGAAGTTGCTGCAAATGAAGCACTAGTTGTGATGAACACAACATTGGGGCCGATCAAAATCAAGCTGTTTCCTGAACAAGCGCCAAAAACGGTTGAAAACTTTTTGACTCATGCAGAAAACGGCTATTATGATGGCATCATTTTTCACCGTGTTATCAATGATTTCATGATCCAAGGCGGAGACCCTACCGGCACTGGCATGGGCGGCGAAAGCATTTATGGAGATTCATTCGAGGATGAATTCACAATGGATCTTTTCAATATTAGAGGAGCCCTTTCCATGGCAAATGCGGGCCCGAATACAAACGGAAGCCAGTTCTTCATCGTTCAGGCGAGTCGTGCACCAGGTTCTGCTGACCAATTGAAAAAAGGCGGCTGGCCTGACGAAATCGCTGAAGCATACTCTGAGCGTGGCGGCACTCCTCACTTGGATCAAAAACATACCGTTTTCGGCCAAGTCATTGAAGGAATGGACGTTGTGGATAAAATTGCTCAAGTGGAAACTGGCCGTCAAGACAAGCCGGTTGAAGATGTATCGATTCAATCCATTGAAATCATTCAAAAATAATGTAAACTCAACAAAAAAGGAAGTGTCGTAATTGAACGCGATTCTAATGCCGTTCCTTTACTTTCCGGAAGATAAGACCGAGTATATTCCGGCCGCTATCTCATTTGCGTTTTTCATGGTCCTTCTTGTTCTCACATTCATGTGGATTCGTCATAATTCGAAAAAGCAGGAAGAAGAGACGAGGGAATTGGAAGAGCGAATTTTACGAGAGCGCCGCGAAGCAAGAGAAAAACAGCATCCTCATCTGTGAGGATGCTGTTTCTATTTACTTAATCTTTTTCAAGCCAATGCGCGGATGAACCGTTTCACGCCGTCTTCCACAACAGAACGTGGAGTTGCTACGTTCATGCGGAGGAAGCCTCTTCCGGATTCGCCGTATTTAGTGCCGGGCTCCAGCGCGAGTTTACCTACATTCAATAGCTTTTCCATCATGTCTTTCTCGTCTAAGCCGGTTCCCCGATAGTCGATCCACAGCAGGTAGGTTGCTTCCGGCTTGGCGATCTTGATACCAGGTACTTTCGCTTCAAGTTCTTCCTTTACGTAATCCATGTTGCTTGAGATGACTTCCAGCAGTTCGTCCAGCCATGGACCGCCTTCTTTATAGGCAGCAGTTAATGCAGAAGCGGCAAATGCGTTTAATTCCATTTGTCCGTGCGCTAACGCATTTTGGGCGAGCGCCGCCTGAAGATCTTCGTCCTCGGCAATCATGACGGCAGCTTGTACGCCGGCGAGGTTGAAAGTTTTGGTCGGAGCGACACATGTGATGACACGACCGCCTTCGGTTTCGGCAATCTTCGCCAACGGAATGTGACGGCTGCCCTCGAATACGAGGTCGGCATGGATTTCATCTGATAAGACGAGCACATCATATTTTTTGCAGAGTCGAAGGATTTCCTTCAGCTCGTCCTCTTTCCATACGATGCCTCCCGGATTATGCGGGTTGCAGAAGATGAATAACTTCACATTCTGTTTTAAAGAGTTTTCGAATTCCGAAAAATCGATCGAGTAACGTCCCTCTTCTTCTTTCATTACACACTCGACAAGATTGCGTTTCTGATGGCCTGGTACATTGAAGAACGGCGGGTAGACAGGAGGCGTAATTAAAATGTTGTCGCCTTCCTTTGTAAATGTTTCCACAACTGTGGCAATAGCCGGAACGACACCGTGATGGAATAACATCCATTCGTTTTTCGTCTCCCATCCATGACGGGAAGAAAGCCATTCACGGACAGCATCCTTACAGCCCTTGCATATGTATGAATAACCGAAAACCCCATGGTCCAAGCGTTCCCGCATAGCATCAATCACGGGTGCAGGGGCTGCGAAATCCATATCAGCAATCCACATTGGCAAGATCTCGGATGCATCTTCCACACCATATACGGCCTCCATATTTCCCCATTTGACGGAGCGGGTATTTCGGCGATCGATCACATGTTCAAATGCTTTCAATGAAAATCCCTCTTTCCTTTTTTCTTTGACTATACTATGCTATCATAAATAGGAGAAAAGAAAAATAAGGTGACCTGTCGTGCAAACAATTGAGATGAATAAAAGAGCAGTGGCGCTTCTTGAAGAATGGGATCCATTCGATGCCGGTACACATGCATATGACTTGGAGATTACGGAGGTAGTCGCGGAACTTCAAGTGCTTGATCATCCGACAGATTTGGCTAAACGGATCCGTGAGATTTACGAACACTCATATGAATTATGGATTCCGCTTGAGCATTGTATGCAAATTGCCTACAAATTGCTGGCCATCAAATATGAAGCGAAATGTATAGTCTAATATAAAAACCATTCACATCGCATCTGTCCACTGGGCAGATGCTTTTTTTATTTCATATGAAACAATTCAACGATTGCCGTCGTATCATCTGCAATAGAGAGAACGGGGGAAGAGAAATGGATGAGTCCGAACTGATAGCCAAGGCCCAGGCTGGGGATCATGCGGCTTACGGCGAATTAATGTCGAATTATTATCGAACGGTGGAGAAATTTGCATACCAATGCGGCGTGCGACTGGATGATATCGGCGATGTGACGCAAGAAGTGTTCATCAAGTTATATCGCTTTCTCCCCCAATTTAACCAGCAGCGTTTTACGACGTGGCTCTATAAAATCACGTTAAATGCAACAAGGGATTATTACAGGAAGGAAGGACGAGAAAAAGAGAAGCGAGAAAAGTTCGTCACCAATCGATTTGATTCCAGCGAACCTTCAGCCGAGGACCAAGTCTTCCTTTTTGAAGAAGACCGGGAATTGCATGAAGCGATGGTCCGTCTGGATGAAAAATATCGCATTCCGCTCATCCTCTTTTATTTTCAAGATGTGAGTTACCAACAAATTGCAGATATTTTGAATATGACCATGCCAGCCGTCAAGACGAGGATCTTCAGAGCGAAGGAATTGCTCAAAAAAGAAATGATCTCGCAAGCAGGAGGTGCTTCAAATGGACAATGAGCGTTTTGAGAAACGGATGGAATTGCTGAAAAAATCGTATGAGCGGGTTCCTTCCACATTTGATCCAAGCAAGGTGCTCCAAAAACTTGAAGCGGAAACCAAACCAGCTGACATGCCGGCAGGGAAGCGAAAGAAGATTAACCAGCAAGTCATGGTATGGGTCGTTGGCATCGCAAGCATTCTGATCATCAGTCTAATTGCGGGATTATATGTGGCGGATCAAAAAAATACAGATGAAGAACCAGTTACATCCGACGAAATAGATCAGCTTATGGAGAAATTAAAAAAGGATTACGAGGTGGAGAGAGAGAAGCGAAGAGTTTTGTTGAAATTGGAGAAGCAGGATTTTGATAAGTATGATTCGTACGATCCTTTTTGGATGGTAACGAACGGTTCAACTTCATCCTTACTACAAGATGGTGATCCAAAAGGAAGGTTAATGCAATTTTACAATCAAGGCGTGGAGAATTTAAAAACACCTTCTGAAATGGTGGCGGATCTTAAATCGAATCCGTTAACTGAGGATAAAGAGGGTAGCCTTGAATTTATCAATGCCTATAGAGAAAAAGTAGAGCGCCTTACTGCGATCTACAATGAAATTCTTCAGGAAAATAACGACCTTTTGCAAGCATATGAGGTCGATCCGTCCCTTGATAAAGCGTATATGATTGGAATGAGTAAGGGGGCGTTCCCGGAAAGGCTTCAAAATATCCTTGATACAATGAAGGAACAGTCGATTCAATTGCAATCTGACGTGGATTCATATGGCGAAGAGTTTTTCACTAAGTACTATTCTTCCAAAATACATGAACAAATTGTTCCACTTCTGAACCCCGACACGCGGGCGTATATCGATATGATGACAGAAGCCCCTTATATTGTGGCAGGTGAGCTGGTGTATCCGTTGGAGGAATCAGTGGAAATGATGAGAGGCATGCAGCATTCTTTGACAAATGTTGAAGACAATTCGGCTCTTTATCAACTCCTGGAAACGTATTACGTCACTATGTTCAACACGATTTTGCGGGGCACAGAGAAATCACCTGTCTTTGATGAACAAGGGAAGGTGAAGCAGGAATACAGAGAAGCGTGGAAGAACATGGCGTCTGGTTCCGAGGCAACTCCTTTGCGATATGTCATGATGCCTATTGTTGAAGAGATGGAAGAATCGGGCTGGACAACATCCGAAACGTTGAACCGGATTGGGTACGATGCACTTAAAGACGCCTTAGTCGTGCAAAGGGCAGGGCAATTAGAAATGTATATGTACGGAGAACAACCGGTGTTTCCAGACGAGGAGATTAAAGTACCGGATGCTGCGTTTGAGCAAAAAATCGAAGGCCTTTACAGTTCATTCAAAAAACAATATGATCTTGCGGTATTAGAAGGGCGGTCTCCTATCGATATTGTCGCGCTATATGATCTGGCGAATAAGAAAAATGATACTGAAATGATGTATCACTTGCATCATGAAAATGTATGGAAGTACTCCGAAAGTGGATACGAGATGTCACTGAAGCAGTACAAGGCATCGTGGCAAAAGGCGTTGTCCTTATTATCTCTCAGCGATGAAATCAGCTTCTCCGGGGAAGATGTTTTTCGGAACGATAACCTCTTGTATGGCACTGTCAATTTATCCAGGCAGGGGAATGTAAGATATGCACTGAACGTCATACATGACAATGGGATTTGGTTCATTGGAGATGTGACATTGCAGAAATTACCTTCTTACGAAGAGCAGCCTCTCACTGAAATCACTGATGATACGATGAAGAATATCGTCCGGCTTTACAATCAAGTGTCGGAGGACCAAAATGGGGAAGCGCTTCTAGGGATAGAGCCGATGTCGATTGTAGCACTCTATTACTATGCCGGCTTCCGCAATGACCTCGACACGTTATATAAACTGTATTATAAAGGTCCGGGGAGTGACCTCGTGGGAAAGGAAGAATTCATAAAGACCATGAAGCCGTCATGGCCACGATTTAATGAGTTGTTCACATCTATGTCGTTCAAAGGAATGGAACAGGACAAAGAAGGAAACTGGCCGGGCGTTGCTACCCTCCATGTGAATACAGAGCAGTTCCCTGATTATGAAAAGACCGTGGAACTCCGGATGATCTGGACGGAAGATGGATGGCGTGTGAAATACGAACCGAAGTAAGGAAATGTCTCTGAGCTGCTGCCTCTCCGGGTGGCAGCTTTTTGTATGTTTGTCCAGAACTAGATAACTTGATAAGATAGAGGGACAGAGATTGGAGAGAGTGGGAGATGATTCCATGGGGGAACGAACAGAACGCCTGATGCAACTGGCGAGACAGGTGGAGCAATTGGCCATCCAACTTGGTGTGCCACCAGAAGTCGCTGGAGAATGGACCGAAACGTTTTTTCAAGAATATCATGCCCAAAATGGGATACATGCGGATTTGGAACAGGCCCATGTTTTTCGCGACGTCTATGTGCGGCTTTCCAAGAATATCCCCTCTCCAACCACAGGATTTTTGACATTTGAGGAAGATAACGAACTTTTTGGAAGATTGACAGACTTGCCAGTTGACATGAAAAGCGTGCTGCTTTTTTCACGGTTACACATGTTGCTGGTGGACGAAATTGCCCGTATTACAGGCTTGCCTGAGGAAACGATAGTTGAGCTGGAGAGGGAAGGCTTAGCCAGTTTCAACGATCCGCTTATTGAAAAGAAGTTATCCTTGTTACATATATCACTTGAAAGGCTTCGGCCATCTTTCCGTTATGAACAGCTGTACCAGGCTGAATCTATCGTAAAGCCAGTCATCCAAAAGAAGCCTGTTAGACCTAAAAAAACGATCTACCTCTGGGTCGCCGGCATGCTGTCTCTCGCCGTTATCTCGTATTTCTGGGTCATTTCGAGCGATGAGCATAAGGCATCGTCATCCGCTAAACTCATTGCGAAGCTTGAAGCTTCTTTCGAGAAGGAATTCCAAGACAGGCTCGATCAAAGCGGACTTGCTCCGTTGATCGAGAAAGACCCGATGATGATTAATTTTCTTTATAACAGAGATATACGTAAAGAATTTGATATGTACATTTTCAATTTAGACTACACTCTTGAGAAAAAGGGTGTCATTGATAAGAAAGAGGCGCTCAAACAGTACGACAAATTTATTGATGAGATTAAGTTGCCGTCCGAGATAGCGGAGGAGCTGTTTGCTCGTCCGTTGACGAAAAATCTTGAAGAAAGTGAGCGATTTTTGGAACGCTACTTGGTTAAACTTATGCAGATGCAAGGGGGCTATACGTATTTATTATCCACCACTGAATTTCCGGAATTGATGGAAATGGATGAACTACAAGACGGTGAAGTGTATATGCCACAGGAGGACACCATATCTGACGAGCTGAAGAACGTGCTAAAGGGGATGGAGTCGCAAAATATCTACTTGACCTCCATTAACGGCGCATATCCAACTCCCTTACTTGGGACAAATGAGTATAGTGACCGCATCGCCCGATTCCTTCACCCTGATTGTGTTGTATATATAAAATTGCCTCAATATGACTTTAACAAGGCATTGCACTATCCTGATCGGTCATTAGATAAGTTAGTGAATTATCTCGAAGAAATGGAAAACCTGCTGCTGAAAACAGAGCGCAAGAAAGAAGCCTCGGAATATCTGTATGGAGCCTATACGTGGGTATTCATCAGCATTTTGGGAGAAGGTGGTCATAATGCAGTTGGCGCAGATTCCCGTGTGAAAAAAGAGTACCGGGAAGCGTGGCAGCAAATCGCGTCGCTAGGTCCCGATTCTCCATCCGCTTCTATCATGTCCCGTGTCGTTCAAGAGATGGAGGAGGATGGATGGTTTTATTCCCCGTATTATGAAGAGCTCAAAGCAAACGGTATTTACCGGTCATTAGACCAAGCGGTGAGCCAATTTTCCGAACGACCTGAATAGTGTTTAAAACTTGTCAATTTTTTGCTCTTAATTTCATTACATGGTATAATTGCGGATGGCCGTATAGGCAGAATCGATACCAAAAAGATTGGGAGCTGTTTCAACATGGCAAGAAAATATGAAGTGGGGGAAGAACTTTCTGGCAAAGTGACGGGAATTCAACCGTATGGTGCATTTGTCGCGCTGGACGAGGAGACGCAAGGTCTCGTTCATATTTCGGAAATCACATACGGGTTCGTTCGCGATATAAACGATTACCTCGCCATTGGACAAGAAGTAAACGTAAAAGTATTGGAAGTGGATGAAGAGGCAGGCAAAATCAGCCTATCCATCCGTGCCTTGCAGGAAACGACAGATGCCGCAAAGAAAAACAAGATGGCAAAAAATCGTAAATCACTGCAAGATCGTGTGAAAGAGCATGATGCGGATGGTTTTAATTCACTTAAAGACAAATTGAAGGACTGGATCGAACGATCAGGTTATCAATAAAAAAATGAAGGGAGCGGCTTCAGTTGCCGTTTCCTTCATTTTTTTATTTTCCGTAATCGATATTGAAGATTCTGGCGGCTCATTCCAAGCGCATTGGCCGTTTTTGTGATGTTGTCATCATGCAGTTTCATCGCTTTCAGCAAATAATATTCCTCTGCCTCCCGCAAAAATTGATCGAGGGGCATTAAATCTTTATTTGGTTGTACAATAAAGTCGACAGCTTGAACAGGCTTGTTCATCATGTCGTCCGTTTTGATTCTGAAATGGAGAGGCAGCATTTCATATGTGATGACGGTGTCCATTGTAGCCAAGGAAGAGATTTCATCGAGCAAAAACTCCAGCTCCCGTAAATTGCCCGGCCAGTCGTAAAGAAGAAACAGCTGTTCCACTTCTTCGGAAACTCCTTCAAGTGAATAGCCGAAACGTTCCTTGCGCTTCGTCAGGTACGCATCGATAAAAGGCATAATGTCCTCTTTCCGTTTCCTGACAGGAGGAATCCGGATAGTGAAGGAAGCAAAGAAATAATAAAGATCCTTCAACAAAGTGCCGCGTGAAATCAATTCTACCGGGTCTTCCCCGATGCTCGCAATGAACTGGCGTCCGTCCTTCTCCGCATCGCTTAAAATGGAAAGAAGCTTCTGCTGCAGTCCCATAGACAGGAGGTCGATCCGTTCGCAAAATAAGGTAAACTGGTCTGCTTCATCGAATTCGTGCGCAAGTTTTTCGATCATTTCCGAATCGGTACTATGGCAAAACAGAGTGTAGAAGGGAGTATCTGTTGACGAAGATTCATTATGAATGCTTTCAGCCAATAAATCCTTTCCTGTTCCCGTTTCGCCGATGAGGAGAATCGGCAGCTTTGCACTGCACGCTTTTCTTGCGGTCGTAATGACAGCTTTCATCGCATCCGAATTGGCTACTATTTGATTGAACGTGACAGGTGTACTGTTCTTCCGTAGCGGGTGGAAAATAAATTTCTCCAGGGCGGTTACATCTCTGGCGATTTCAACTGCGCCGATTAAAGTTCCCTCTGAGAAAATAGGAAAGGTATCGTTGATGGTCGTGATTTCATTCCCGTTCCGGTTCCAATAGGTCTGTTTGACATTCAGTTGTTCTTTTCCACTTTGAAGCACTTTCAACAGCGTACTTTCTTCCTGTTCAAAACTGAAGAGCTCCAGTATGGAACGGTCTCCTACATCATCTAGGTCGAGCCCTTCAATCTCTTTCATTTTGTCATTATAAATGATCGTCCTGCCGGTTTGGTCGATGGCATGGATGCCGACACCCGCATGATTGACCGCAAATTGATAAAATGGAAAGTAAGGATTGTCGTATTGAACCAACTTTAACACCATCCAGTGAAAATTTTATAACAAATTTAAGAGAAAAGACTTGAAATATGCAATAATCTCTTGCATTATTATAGTTGTAATCAAAGAATAAATGCAAATAATTTTTGCGTTTGGATAATTGAAGGAGGAGTATCATGATTCCGTACAAACACGAACCATTTACAGACTTTTCTCTAGAGGAAAATAAAAAAGCTTTCCAAGAGGCATTGAAATTGGTGGAAGGCTACCTTGGTCAAGATTATCCATTAATCATTGGTGGAGAGCGGATTATGACGGAAGACAAGCTTGTCTCCACAAATCCAGCAAACAAAGAAGAAGTTATCGGCCGCGTTTCCAAAGCGAGCAGAGATCTTGCTGAAAAAGCGATGAAAACAGCAGATGAAACTTTCAATACATGGAGAAAAGTGAAGCCTGAATTCCGTGCAGACGTTCTATTCAAAGCAGCAGCGATTATTCGCCGCCGCAAGCATGAATTCTCTGCTTTGCTAACAAAAGAGGCAGGTAAGCCTTGGAACGAAGCGGATGCTGATACAGCAGAAGCAATCGATTTCTTAGAGTATTATGGCCGTCAAATGCTTACATTAAAAGATGGCATGCCAGTTGAAAGCCGTCCTGGCGAATTCAACCGTTTCGATTACATCCCTCTAGGTGTAGGTGTCGTCATCTCTCCATGGAACTTTGCGCTTGCAATCATGGCAGGTACGACAGTTGCAGCCCTAGTTACTGGGAATACAGTTTTATTGAAACCGGCTTCTACGACTCCGGTTGTTGCATATAAATTTATTGAAGTACTTGAAGAAGCAGGAATGCCTGCAGGCGTAGTCAACTACATCCCAGGCTCCGGTGCTGAAGTGGGCGACTACCTTGTCGATCACCCTAGAACTCGTTTCATCTCCTTCACTGGTTCACGTGAAGTTGGTACACGCATCTACGAACGTGCTGGCAAAGTGAACGAAGGCCAAATTTGGTTGAAACGCGTTATCGCTGAAATGGGCGGTAAAGATACGATTGTCGTGGATAGCGAAGCGGATCTTGAATTGGCTGCACAATCTATCGTTAAGTCGGCATTCGGCTTCAGCGGTCAAAAATGTTCAGCATGTTCACGTGCTGTCATCCTTGAAGATGTTTATGATCAAGTCGTTTCCCGCGTTGAGGAATTGACAAAAGGTTTGACATACGGTGATCCAACTGACCAGTCTAACTTTGCTGGTCCGGTTATCGATCAAGGTTCATTCGATAAAATCATGAGCTATATCGAAATCGGTAAAGAAGAAGGACGTCTTGTCGCAGGTGGAGAAGGAGACAGCTCAAAAGGTTACTTCATCGCTCCAACTGTATTTGCTGACGTCGCTCCTGATGCGCGCGTTATGCAAGAAGAAATCTTTGGACCAGTTGTCGCGATTACAAAAGCGAAAAGCTTTGATGAAGCGATTGAAATTGCAAACAACACAGATTACGGTTTGACTGGCGCGGTCATTTCGAACAACCGTCACCACATCGAACAGGCTCGTGAAGATTTCCACGTTGGAAACTTGTACTTCAACCGCGGCTGCACAGGCGCGATTGTAGGTTACCAGCCATTTGGCGGATTCAATATGTCCGGTACAGACTCCAAAGCAGGCGGACCAGATTACTTGCAACTTCACATGCAAGGCAAGACAACATCTGAAACGCTATAAGCTTACATTGCGACAACCGTGGAGCGGGCGGCAATTGCCTGACCTGCTCCATACATAATTAAAGGAGGGTTTCATATGACAGTATCAGAAAAAGTGATTTCACAAACCGAAAAGTACGGAGCGAACAACTATCATCCACTTCCGATTGTAATTTCTGAAGCGGAAGGTGTTTGGGTTAAGGATCCGGAAGGTAATAAATATATGGATATGCTTTCTGCATATTCTGCTGTGAACCAAGGTCATAGACACCCGAAGATCATTCAGGCGCTTAAAGATCAAGCGGATCGCGTGACATTAACTTCACGTGCTTTCCACAGCGACCAACTTGGTCCGTGGTATGAAATGGTGAGCCAAATTTCCGGTAAGGATATGGTTCTTCCGATGAACACAGGTGCGGAAGCTGTTGAAACTGCTATCAAGGCTGCTCGCCGTTGGTCTTATGATGTAAAGGGCATTGAAGAGAATAAAGCTGAAATTATTGGTTGTGAAGGTAACTTCCATGGTCGTACGATGACAGCTGTTTCCTTATCGTCCGATCCGGAATACAAGCGTGGATTTGGTCCGATGCTTCCAGGTATCAAGCTTGTTCCATATGGCGATATTGAAGCGTTGGAAAAAGCGATTACACCAAACACAGCTGCATTCATCATCGAGCCGATTCAAGGTGAAGCAGGCATTATCATTCCTCCTGCAGGCTATATGAAAGCTGCTTACGAACTATGTAAAAAGAACAATGTACTATTCATCGCAGACGAAATCCAAGCAGGTCTTTGCCGTACAGGTAAAATGTTCGCGACTGAATGGGAAGGCTTTGAGCCGGATATGTATATCCTAGGAAAAGCATTAGGCGGCGGTGTGTTCCCGATTTCTTGCGTCGTAGCAAACAAAGATATCCTTGGCGTTTTCAACCCAGGATCTCACGGTTCTACATTCGGTGGAAATCCGATGGCTTGTGCAGTATCCATCGCATCCCTTGAAGTTCTGCAAGATGAGAAACTTGCTGATAAATCATTGGAACTTGGTAACTACTTCATTGAGCAATTGAAGAAAATCCAGCATCCTTCTATTAAAGAAGTGCGTGGCCGCGGACTCTTCATCGGTGTTGAATTGACCGAAGAAGCTCGTCCTTACTGTGAAAAGCTGAAAGAACTTGGCTTGCTTTGCAAAGAAACACATGACACGGTGATCCGTTTCGCTCCTCCATTAATTATCTCGAAAGAGGAATTGGATTGGGCGATCGAACGAATCAATAAAGTTTTTGAAAGTTAATCATTAATTTCTACAAAAGGTCTTTAGACTATGGTACAATATGGGCGTTGTAAAACAATTATGAATCAAAGAGGCGAACTTTTACATGACTGAAAACCTGAATCTGTTCACGTCTACACAAGTTGTCATCAAAGAAGCACTTGACAAACTAGGCTACGATGAAGGAATGTACGAACTACTAAAAGAACCAATCCGTATGACAGAGGTCCGGATTCCAGTGAAAATGGATGATGGAAAAGTGAAAGTATTCACAGGATATCGCGGCCAGCACAACGATGCAGTCGGCCCGACAAAAGGCGGAGTCCGTTTCCATCCGGAAGTCACTGCAGACGAAGTGCGAGCTCTATCTATGTGGATGACATTGAAAGCGGGTATTGTCGACCTTCCTTATGGCGGAGGGAAAGGCGGTATCATCTGTGATCCACGAGAAATGTCAATGGGCGAACTAGAGCGCTTAAGCCGTGGATATGTACGCGCGCTTAGCCAAGTGATGGGTCCTACGAAGGATATTCCTGCTCCGGACGTTTTCACTAATGCTCAAATCATGGCATGGATGATGGATGAATACAGCCGCATCGATGAATTCAACTCACCAGGATTCATTACAGGAAAACCGATCGTCCTCGGCGGTTCCCAAGGTCGTGACCGTGCGACTGCGGAAGGCGTAACAATCATCATCAATGAAGCGGCAAAACGCCGTGGAATCGATATGAAAGGTGCGCGTGTCGTCATCCAAGGATTCGGTAACGCAGGAAGCTTCCTATCGAAGTTCCTCCACGATGCAGGCGCAAAAGTAATCGGTATTTCCGATGCGTATGGTGCTTTGCATGATCCGAACGGATTGGATATCGACTATCTGCTAGATCGTCGTGACAGCTTTGGAACAGTAACTACTTTGTTCGACAATACGATCTCCAACCAAGAACTTTTGGAATTGGATTGCGATATTTTAGTTCCGGCTGCTATCGAAAACCAGATCACTGAAAAGAACGCTCATAATATTAAAGCGACGATTGTTGTTGAAGCCGCAAACGGACCGACAACATCTGAAGCGACTAAAATTCTTACTGAACGCGGCATCCTTCTTGTGCCTGACGTGCTTGCAAGTGCAGGCGGCGTAACAGTATCGTACTTCGAATGGGTTCAAAATAACATGGGTTATTACTGGACAGAAGAAGAAGTTCGCGACAGAATGACTGAAAAAATGGTAACTGCATTTGAAAACGTATATAACGTTTCCACAACTCGTAATATTGACATGCGCTTAGCGGCGTACATGATCGGTATTCGTAAAACTGCTGAAGCGTCACGCTTCCGTGGCTGGGCGTAATATGCGACAATCAAGACATCCTCTTCAATAGAGGATGTCTTTTTTGCCCTAAATTGATAGATATGATGGGAGAGGATTATATGAATGGATTCGTTTTTCAAAATCCAGTGAAACTCATTTTCGGGAAAAACAAAATTGCTTCCTTAGCGGAAGAAATCAAGCCGTATGGGAATAAGGTGCTTGTCGTGTATGGCGGCGGAAGCATTAAGCGCAATGGTCTCTATGAGGAAGTGATGGAGATATTAAATGCTAACGGCATGGAAGTGCATGAGCTGGCAGGAGTAGAACCAAATCCGCGAGTGACGACTGCAGCGCGCGGTGCCGAACTGTGTAAAACACATCAAATTGATTTTATTCTAGCGGTAGGCGGCGGTTCTGTCATCGACTGCACGAAATTAATTGCAACAGCAGCGAAATATGATGGAGACCCATGGGATTTCGTCGTGAAAAAGGCGAAACCTGCAGATGCATTGCCTTTCGGAACCATCTTAACTATCGCTGCGACAGGCTCGGAGATGAATGCGGGCTCAGTTATCACTAACGAAGAGACGGAAGAGAAATATGGGTGGGGAAGTCCATTCAGTTTTCCAAAGTTCTCAATTCTAGATCCAACGTATACATTATCCTTGCCAAAGGACCAAACGGTTTACGGCATCGTCGATATGATGTCGCATATTTTTGAGCAATACTTCCACGATGAAATAAATACGCCACTCCAAGATGAGTTATGTGAGGGTGCTTTGCGTGCCATTATGGAGAATGGCAAGAAGCTTGTTGAAGACTTGCAAAACTATGAGCTTCGGGAAACGATTTTGCTTTCTGGAACATGGGGACTGAACGGATTTCTTGGTATGGGCAATAACGGAGGAGACTGGGGAACGCATACAATTGAACATGCTGTTTCAGCGGTATACGATATTCCTCATGCCGGAGGGCTCGCCATCTTGTTCCCGCACTGGATGGAGCAATCTGTCCACTTAAATCCAGGCCGATTTGCAAGATTGGCTGTCAATGTGTTTGGTGTCAGCCCAGATGGGAAGTCTGAAGAAGATGTTGCGCTCGAAGGGATTGCGCGTCTTCGTGAGTACTGGTCTTCGATTGGTGCGCCTTCTCGTTTGCATGACTACGGAATTGATGATTCGAAAATTGACGTCATGGCGGATAAGGCGATGGCAGGAGGACCGGTGGGCAACTTTGCTAAATTGAATAAGGAGCAAGTAGCTTCTATTCTGACAGCCTCCTTGTAAAAGTTCGTGGTTATGTAAGGGAAGAACCCTAGTATAAATAAAATGGCGGGGGAGCGTATAGCCACCCCGCCATTTCCATGTTATTTGTTTGGTTTAGGCAGTTTTGTACTGATGTCGTGAATTTTCTCCGGCTGATTGACACCTTTCCACGTTTTCACTCCATCATCCTCATCAAATGAAATAATTGCTTCCCGTACGCCTTTTTGCTTTAGGATGAGAAGCATGAGCCGGTCCCGTATGTCATCGACGAACGCAACTGTTTTCGTTGGATCTACTTCTGCCACGACCTCCACATGTAGAAATTCTCCTTCTTTTATTACTTCTACTTTTTGAATATCCTTAATATCCGGATCTTCAGCTACGAGAAAAGCAATATGATTCAACATTTCCTCATCGGTTTCTCCAATAGCGCCTCTCGCATTTTCTAAAAAGATCTTTCCGACAACATAGAACATCATCAGCCCGATGATCATGGAAGCGATCCCTTCAGCTGCAAGGAAACCGGTAAAATGAGCGAGCAGGACTGCCACGAAAGCAAGGATACCTCCAATTGTAGCGACGAGATCTTCCATAAACACCAATTTAGTTGCTGGTTTTGCACGCTTTAAGTTGGGAAAACTGGATGCGAAGGCAGCCAAACCTTTCTTATCAATGCCTAGATCGTGCATAATCTCTTTGGAAGCTTTCAGTAATACTGCGAATTCAAGCACTGTTGCCAAACCAAGTACAGATAGGTTGATCAGTAATCCTGTCGTTTCCACTGGATTCAAAACGTGATGCCATCCTTCTTTGATTGCTTCGTAAGACATAATGGCAACTACCATGACGGCGCCCAGACAGACTAGATTGACAACGCGGCCAAATCCATTCGGAAATTTAGGAGTCGGCGCTTTTTTAGATAAAGCTGACCCGATGAAAACGAAGAATTGATTCGCGGCATCACCTAGAGAGTGCATGGTTTCCGCGAACATGGCGACATTCCCCGTGAATAGGAATGCGGCTCCTTTAATAATGGCGATAATCGCATTGACAATAGCTGCAAGCAAGGAGGATTTATTCCCCTGCTTCAATAAATGAAATAAATCGTGCACATGAATGGCCTCCAATTATGGGAAAATTTCTAGTTCGACTGATTCGATGTACGTTAGTTCAGTGAGCTCAAGATATAGTTCGGCAGTTTCTTTCTTTGTGAGCGCGGCTAAACGGAAGTCTAATTCATGAGCTTCCTGTTTTTCATCGTTCACAATTTTTTTGATGCGAAGATTTTCGATCATCATGTTTTCCTTGTTAAGGAATTTAATCAGGTCATTAATTTTAGTCTTATCCGAAACAATGACAATAAATGCAGCCTCTTTGGAACGAATGCGTTTCGGACCGTATTTATCCAGAGCGGGAGCGACGATTTCAATAACGAACAAAACACAAACGACGGCAAACGCAGCTTCGATATAAAAGCCCGCGCCGACTGCAATCCCGATACTTGCTGCACCCCATATCATGGCGGCAGTTGTCAAACCAGTGATATTATCGTTATCCCTGCGCAAAATAGCGCCAGCTCCTAAGAATCCGATTCCGCTGACGATTTGCGCAGCGAGTCGGAGCGGATCCATTTGGACATTAATATCTGCCCGTGAAGGAACTAAATACGCCGCTTCCATCGAAACGATCGTTAAGAGGCAGCTGAAAGTGGAGATGACTGCACTCGTTTTCAATCCAATCGGCTTTTTCTTTATTTCCCTCTCCACACCGATCACTAAACTTAATCCCAAGGCAAGAACGAGCTTGATCAACACCTCGGGGTACATGGCGCTGTTTGCAATCCATTCCATAAGGATCCCCCCAAAAAGAAAATTGAACTGTAACAAATAAAATTTGCGTGATATAATTCTCATTGTTTCTATTGCCTGAACGACTGGCTTTATAACATAATCACCTAATGAAAGGGACGTGAGCACCTTGGATCAACCTAAAATACACCCATACATCCCGATTATTGTCGGAGTTATCTCCGTAGCGCTTTCAGCAATCTTTGTAAAACTTTCGACAGCCGAATCCGGAGTGATTGCGTTTTATCGGATGTTTTTCTCAGTCATTCTTATGTTGCCGATATTTCTATTGAAGTATCGAAAAGAGATATTCCGCTTAAGCCGGAAGGATTGGACCTTTTCCGCGATAGCGGGTATTTTTTTGGCCTTCCACTTCATCCTGTGGTTTGAGTCGCTTAACTACACATCGGTTGCAAGTTCTACCGTCTTAGTTACGTTACAACCGATATTCGCATTAGCGGGAACGTATTTTTTCTTTAAAGAAAGATTGTCACTAAAAACAATTATCTCTGCTGGTATCGCAATTGCCGGGAGTGTCATCATCAGCTGGAGCGATTTCAAAGTGAGCGGCACAGCATTCTATGGAGACATGCTTGCACTGGCTGGATGTGCCTTAGTGACAGCCTATCTATTATTTGGACAAGAAGTACGGAAGAGATTGTCTCTCATTACTTATACGTTTGTGTTGTACTCAATCAGTACCATTACACTGTTTTTTTATGTCTTAATCAAAGGAGAGTCATTTGGACCGTATGATGCTTCAAACTGGTTCTGGTTTTTCTTGTTAGCTCTTATTCCGAACTTATTCGGGCATTCACTTTTTAATTGGGCAGTGAAATGGGTAAGCACGAATGTCATCTCAATTGCTATATTATTTGAACCGGTAGGAGCAGCCATTCTTGCTTACTATGTCTTTAACGAGACCTTAAGCATCAGCCAAACTGCAGGCGGAATCGTTGTTATTTCAGGGATTCTCCTCTTTATAGTCGATGGCAATAAAATTAGACGAATATTTTTTTCGAAAAAAGCTTGATTTCCTAAATGACTATGTTGTATATTAGTACATGTCCTCTTGAGAGAGAGGGCATGACAAAAAAACAACTTAAAAAAGTTGTTGACTTAAAGAAAACAACATGGTAAATTAGTAAAGTCGCTGAAAACAAACAGCGCAATGAACCTTGAAAACTGAACAGCAAAACGTCAACAATAAAGTCGAAACCCGACCCTGTCGGGAACACGACAAACACGAATCTTCGGATTCGAAATTGACATCTTAAATGATGCCAGCAGAAATCGAGCTACTCGAATTTCTTCAAAGTTTCTTCTATTAAAGAAGTACTTGCTGGCGACCGAGATGTAGTGCAGTGCTAGGAGACGAACGAGTGAAGGAGGGAGCGTACTACGGTACGTGACCGACTGAGCGAGT
>NZ_JAKMHX010000029.1 GCF_022048975.1 Sporosarcina cyprini
TGAACTGCACCCCAATTGTTAGACACCATCTAATAATTGGAGGTGCAGTTTTTCTATGGCTAAATTTACTGTAGAAGATAAGTTACATGCAGTTAATCGTTATTTAAATGGCAGGGAAAGTTCACATGAAATAGCCAAGTCTTTGCAGACAGATAATAAAGCAATCCTTAAGTGGGTCAAACAATACGAATATCATGGTGCCGAAGCTTTTATTAAGTCTTGTACAACTTACACACAACAGTTTAAACTGGACGTACTCAATTACATGATTGAACAGGGCACATCCTTAAATGAAACTGCGGCTATTTTTAAGATCCCTTCCCCTTCTACAATTTTAGTTTGGAGGAAACAGTTGGAGACACAAGGAGTGGATGCCCTTCAATCAAAGAAAAAGGGGCGTCCATCCGTGAAAAAGGAATCCAATCAACAACATAAACCTGCACCGGTTAAAGGGTCTACTGAGGCGCTTGAAGCTCGTATTAAACAACTAGAAATGGAAAACACGTATTTAAAAAAGTTGAATGCCTTAGTTCAAAACAAGGAAAAATCACCAAAAAAGACAAAGCGCAAGTAGTCTTTGAACTAAGGCATGCATATCCGGTAAAGTTACTCGTGAAGCTCGCTGGTATTCCACGGAGTACGTATTATCATTTGGTGGCACGTCTGAATCAGCCAGATCCAGACGCAGATATAAAGGCAGAAATTAAGTCGATTTATGAAGAACACGAAGGACGTTATGGCTATCGTCGTATCCGTGATGAGCTTGCCAATCGTGGACGAAAGGTGAATCATAAGAAGGTTCAGCGCATCATGAGAGAGTTAGGTTTAAAGTGCTTGGTCCGTATGAAAAAATATAAATCTTATAAAGGGACGGTTGGTAAAATCGCGCCTAATAATTTAGAACGCAACTTTACTGCAGATGCCCCAAACGAAAAATGGGTCACCGACATTACGGAATTTAAGCTGTTTGGGGAAAAACTTTATTTATCACCTGTATTGGATTTGTTTAACGGTGAGATCATTACCTATACCATTGGTTCAAGACCAACGTATTCACTTGTTTCCGATATGTTGGAGAAGGCTTTGGAACGCTTGCCGGAGGACCACCAGCTACTAATGCATTCGGATCAAGGTTGGCATTATCAAATGAAGCAATATCGTCACGCACTTGAGTCTAGGGGGATTGTGCAAAGTATGTCCCGCAAGGGAAACTGTTACGACAATTCTGTGATGGAAAATTTCTTTGGCATTATGAAATCCGAGTTCCTCTATTTAAAGGAATTTGAAAGTGTAGAACATTTCAAAATAGAACTGGAAAGATACATCAATTACTATAATACAAAACGGTTGAAGGCAAAATTAAAAATGAGTCCGGTGCAATACCGAACTCATTTTACCCAAGCTGCCTGAAGTAATACCGTGTCTAACTTTTAGGGGTCACTTCATATATCAAGGGTTTTAACACTGATTTCATCTTATGGAGACGACGGGAGTCGAACCACCTTCTCACAGAAATGCTGTCTTGTCGTTGGTTTAGGAGGATTTTTCTTCCCCCACAAAAATCTGAACCCATACTAGGCATATAACATATGATAATTAGGAAGGAATTTAAGGAGTGAGAAATATGTACAATGATTATAGGTTTGATTCAAATTCCTACTATCTTTATCCCTCGCTTGCTAACTCACATCATACGTACAATGCTCTTAATGGGTATCTTAATCCATACCGGCACTACAGACCAGTGTATAATCAAGAAGGCTCTACGATTTATGGAGGTCTTAATACATTTATATCGACATTGAACAAAAGAGGATATATTGTTCAAGAAGGAAAATTAAAATATGTAGATATTCTACAATTAGCCAGTGAAGGAAAAGTTCCCTCGTGTTTCGGAAATAATGCAAATGCTCCATATGCGGTTTTAACCTTGCCGCCGGCTCCCAACCAGGATCCATCTCAAGGACAAGATCCTCCTATAGTATATAATCCGAATAACCCTAATAATTATCCGGAAAACATAAACGCGATCATACCAGGCGCAACGTTTAAACTGAGGCCTGATGAGGCGATTGTACTTATTGGCCAGACACCCCCACCTGCCTATTATTTTAGCTTCAGAAGCTACCTTGGATTAGCAGAAAATAAACCACTTAAAGACTATAGTGATGCTGTTACAGCAGGAAACGATCAGACTGGTTTTTACCACATGCTCTTTGCAAGTCTAGGTGATTCAGTGAGTAATCGGGGAATATGGACGGAACAAACGCCTCAAGGTTCGAGCGGGTCCCCTTTTAACAGCTCCACCATTATCATTAGTACAGCTGACAGATCTGTTAATCAACAAGTACGTGATGCCCTGGGAGTTGCCGGATATAGCTCCAACATTATGAATAATGACAACATACCGTTGGATATGGTCGACATGGGACTAGAGAAAGGAAAGGATACCTTTTTATTTGTGATGAGGGCTCAATTATGGGCACAAGAGGAAATTGGCGATGCCTATATCCAGAATGTCGATAAATTTTTCAAGGTATTACGCATTACGCCTAACATTCCTTTCGCTAATCGAACCCCATGGCCGATCCCAATTCTTAAAATGAGGGAAACAAATACGACTGAATATCAAGTTTTGCCTCATGCACGAAAGGAACTTGATCACTTACGCAACGAGATTATTCAAAGATATGGAGGCTCAGAATACGACCACGTTGACTTGAATACAGATAAATGGGTTATGGAAGGTTTTCAAGGTATTATGCAGGACGTGACTTGTCTGGGAGATAATAATGATGCGCTCTATTTAAGAACAGGCAATTTCCAATTCAAAAGCGATGATGATTTTATCATCATATACGGGGTAAATCATGAAAAAACTGGAAAAGCTACATTATGCCAAGCCAGTTTCTATGGTGCAGAGCTATTAAACGGCGTTGTTGGAGCTTTCAATAGCGTTGAGTTTCCTCATTCTGCTTCTGATTTTTTTCCGGAAAAATATGAGAACACTAATTACTATTATGTATTCAAAATGGCAAGAGAGATGGATAATGACCGTGTTGTTGTTGTACCGTACAGTGAAGGCAACCCCTTAGGAAGTGCCTATGGTGTTGATAATGATCAAGATGCCTTTATAGGTTTTAGGATTTACCAAGACAAAGAAACAGGGGTTGGCCCAGATCTTTACGATATTATCTGGGATCACGCCATCTTATTTACGAAAAAAGAAAAAAATCTATAAAAAAAATTATTCTTACCCTAACATAAGTAGAAAAGGTCTTCCACCGTATATTGGTCCCGTGGAAGACCTTTTGCTTCGTTCCTATCTATTGCTAATTCGAATCGCTAGCAAAAGTTGACGCTCCAATACTTAAGCGTCTACGCGTGGTAGATTGACTACTTACGGTTCGCGCGCACCTTTGCCGTCAATCAAGGCGTTTTGAGGCCGAGAAAAGTAAACACCTTCTAAAGCTTCCACTTCCACAAAATCGAAGCAGCAAGAATAAGGCAATGCATCCTATAAAAAATAGCATGCAGCCGAGTGATTGCATGGTTCCTGATTCTATACCGATATACAACAGAAAGTTTTCGAACGGAACGTTAAGAAAGCCTTTTGACACAAGAAAAATTAATATGCCAATAACGTCATTACTTGAAACACCCTTAACATCTTTTTTGTATAATGAGCGCATTCCAGAGGAGGGCTGTTATTTCCAAGATAAAAGCGCTAATCGCAACACCTGCATAACCGAATCCCGGTATCGCCGTTAAATAATAAGCGGCGATGGCAGAAAAAATAAGGCCCACTAGTAAACCGACTAGGGGAGCCTTTTTTTGATTAGCCGCCCAAAGGATCGTTGTCGTTAGCTCCCGCATGCCGGCAATAAGAGGAGCATAAGACATGTAGCGTATTGCTTCGGTTGCCTCTTGACTACCCACAATCAGCATAGATAAATTATCCGCATAAAAAAAAAGGATTAACATGGAACTGATTCCCCAGAACCACCCGATTTTTAAGGACATACTGGAACGCTCAACAAAACTGCTTTTTTTCCCGTTTTGCCAATTGGCCGTTAACCTAGCAGCCATTGTATATGATATTGCCGCGGTAACAATAGTAGGTAGATATACGATAGTTGTCGCGATTCCGAATACCTCTCCGAAAATGGCAATAGCCTCTGATTGACTTAGGCCAGAAACTTGCAGACGGCTAGGAATGATTAACGCATCAAGAAAATCGGACGCTGGCATAACGATACGCGTTAATGTAATAGCAAAGGATGATTTGATAAACAAAAAAATTCCAGGTCCAAGGATCAGCCACCTGGCGGATTTATTATATGTTCCGTTATTGATGGCAGGTATCAGATTCAATCTTTTATTATATTTCAGCGACCAAAGAAACAATAATGCGATACAGGCACCTGGAAATGCACCGAAAACGGCACCCCCTGCGGCAGCATAAGTGCCTTGTTCCATCCATAGAACTACAAGCAAAATCATTGTTCCAACACGAACCGTTTGTTCTATTATTTCAGAAACGGCCACATATCCGTAGAACTCCACACCTTGTAAGAATCCTCGGTATAGTTGAAGCAGTGGAACAATAAAAAGCGCCGGAGCTAGGCAGCGGATGGGAAACGTCAAGCTGTTATCTCCGAGAAAATGTGCAATAGTAGGCGCTATGGCGAAACAAAGCAAACTGGAAACAGTTCCAAGAAAAAAAATGGGTACAGCCAGACTTTTATAAACAAGCCAACCCTCTTTTTTATCCTTAGCGGTCAATAATGCCAACGATGCAGGAAAACCACCTGAGAGCAACGTAAGTGCGAAACCATAAACAGAATATACAATTTGATAAATTCCCATTCCTTCTGAGCCGAGAAGTCTAAACAAAGGAATGCGAACGGCAAGGCCGATTACTTTAACGAGAAATATAGCACCAGTACGCAGCGCTGTTTGTTTAATAAAGGTAGGCAGTCTCATCTATTCACCCCAAGTGACCTTGTCCTAATAACTATATGAACAAAATCACAGGGGTAGACTACGGAGACTTTTTACAAAGACCTTTTTTCGATTTTTCAATTAATCATTGATATGAACAAGGATATATTTCGTTGTTTTATCCCAGCCGAGGTCAAACGGTACACGATACCGATCCGCAGTATGGGAATTCACTAACGGATAGCCGTTAGCATCTTGTCCTACCACAACCGAAAAATGGTCCGTATCTCCATTCAGCGTGTAGCCGATCACGTCACCTGGCTTTAATCTTGAGATTGCTCCATGTGGATGTTTGTCGCTTGATTCAGTAACTTCTGTAAATGTCCCCTTTGCAATCAAACGTCCATATCCGGAATCGAGCAAGAAATGTTCAAAAGCATCCGTTTGTATCCATGCTTTACTTCCACTTCTCCAATTGCGCGTTTTCTGCAAACCGCCGCCTTCCTCCTCGTCGCCAAGAACTTGGGATACAAAGTTGGTACAGTCTCCGCCAAGTGGTGTGTAATCCTTATATTTCGAATTGTAACGGTTATTATTCCCGGCTCCCCAAGCTAGGCCCGCGTACTTATTGGCATAGGCCACTGCACGTTCACGATTATATCGCCCTTTACTCTGTGAAGTTTCGTTGTCGGGAGAAAGATGGGGGAAGCCCACTGGTGAATCCGCTATTAACTCTGAGTTTTCTTCAAGCGGATCCAAATACCATTCCTTTAATACCATCCAATTACCATCTATTTTCTTCAATGTAAGAGCATGCCGTGTACCGACACCAAAGGATTGGGGTGGTCGTGGATATACTGTATTATAGTCATACGATATTTTGGCCGTCTGTACCAGGGAAACATACGCTACATCCCCATCTTTTTTGAAACGAGTAATACGAATAGTGGGTTCTGCTCCTATAAGCTGTATGCCACGTTTATCTGCCCAAGTATTGAGGTACTTTCCGCGTCTTAATTCCATTTGATAAGCGTAGAGGCTTACCTTCTCGGTATGGATATAATACTTGTTAATGGATTCCGGAAGTTGATTGACAAGAAAGTCATTACGATCAACAAACAACTGTGTCAGGAAAGAAGCAACCTCCCTTTTGTCGTAATCCTCTTGAGCAAACGTTTCATTCAATGGAATCAAACCGACTAATAAAGTCATTCCGAACAATAGAACTAAGCGGAACAAGCCAAACTCCTCCTTACTTTATTTATTTTCCAATATTTGTTGATGGTGCTGTACCTTTCAATCCAACTTATGATGGTTCACTTCAATAGAAAATATCCGTTTCCTAATCAAACGTGGAATGCCTGCGACTTCAACTAAATCCACAACGTCATACTGACACTTTAGTTCGAAAATTACTTGCGCTTTGATTTTGTTTATAATTTTCAAACGGAATTCTAAATTCTTCGTACAAACTGGAATGCTAGGGTTGTTGTTTGTTTTGACAGTTATATTAACTACTGTTTCTTATGAATTTATCTCCATACTATATGGAAAGGGACTAGGCACTCGTTTGATTCTGAATGGTTATAGTGACTGATCCTTAAAATCTTTTTTGAATAATTAACCCGCTTTCGTCGAAAATAACAATGGTGTTATCAACACAATGGCATAAAAAAGGAGACGAATGGATGAAAGTTCTACTATTCAAGTGGCTGTTGGTTATGGGGATATTATTTAGTTTTCATATAACAGATATCATGACTGTTCATGCGAATGAGGAACCCTCGATAAATATATCGCGACAATGGTCGAAAGCGGTCATACAAAATGATCAGGAAGAAAAAATGCCTGACCAACAGCCAGTTGACCTACGAATTTTACAACAACGGTATCCAGATATCTTTTTCTTGCAAGGTCCTGCTGATCAAAAACGAGTTGCTTTGACTTTTGATGATGGTCCTGACCCACGCTTTTCAAATGATGTATTAGATGTATTGAAACAGTATAATGTACCAGCAACATTCTTCGTGTTAGGTTCAAAAGCCGTTGCTAATCCTGATATTGTCAAGCGAATGCAAAATGAGGGGCATGTAATCGGAAACCATACTTATTCCCATCTGAACCTTGTCAAAGAAGCCGACCTCCAAACCTTAGAGCGGGAAGCAACTAGAACGGAAGATGCTTTGAACGACATTATTGGTTACCGGACAAAATTATTTAGGCCGCCATATGGCTTCTTATACAATGAATTAGTCGAAAAACTACGCGACATGAACTATTACGTGATTGGCTGGTCGGTTGATTCGTTGGATTGGCAGGAAGACCCGCCGGAAGTTATTGCTTCAAATGTATTAGACAAAATACATCCTGGCGCGATTATTCTCATGCACGATGGGGCAGAATCAACTGGAGATCGAACCAATACAATCAAATCGCTTCAACAAATTATACCGACACTGCAAGAGCAGGGATACGAGTTTGTTACAGTTCCGGAATTGTTAAATATCCCCTTTAAGAAATAGAAGGTCTCTCTTCTATTTCTTTTTAATTTCCATCAAAAAAAATATCAAGCTTTACTATGCAATTTGAACAAGAGACCTAAGAATAAGAAAAAACATAGGGAGATTTTACTCTTCCTATGTTTCATTCAAATTATTTATCTGTTTGTTTTTGCTTTTTCTTCAAATACTCCGTACGTATTTTTTCCAGGTGCTGCTTTTTATTAAATTTGACCGCCTTGTTTTGTTCATGATATTTTGCCACAGCCGTTTTACTTTTGTTGTCCAATTGATATTTCCCCACGTTGTTCACCTACTTTTCTTTTCTCATCTATAAATATAATGGGCCTTAGTTAAATGAAGTATACCTTTTACCTTTAATAGCAACTTTCATTCTAATCTGCTTAGTGATTAACGATGCAAAGCCTCTATTACTCATCATTTTATCCAAAAAATCATAAAAAATAGGGATATTGCCCAAGAGTACAACCCCTGTTCAATACCCCTATCTTTCTAAATCATTGTTACGACTACTTTTTTGTCCATTTAACTATGGAGACGGTGGGAGTCGAACCCACGTCCAAAGGCTCCAATACTTAAGCGTCTACGCGTGTAGATTGACTACTTACGGTTCGCGCTGCATTATGCCGTCAATCAAGGCGTCTTGAGCGCTATCCTGGTAGTCTCTTGCAACGGCCTCAGGAGGCGACCGTTACCGTATCCCACTAATAGGTGAGCCTAACAATGCCACATGGGCGATGGAACTGCTAGGCAGATTCATCAGCTTACGCTGCGAATGCTAAGTTGTTGTTTGTTTTGCCAGTTATTATTAACTGTCGTTTCTGACGGAGTCGAGCCCTCCGACGCGCAGCTCAAGCTCAGACCACCCCTGTCGAATCCGTAACGTCCCCGGTATAAAAGGTTGAATCAGTCAGGCGCTATGCCTGCCTTTCAACACAATCAACTGGAGAGTCAGGAAATGCTACGCCCGAAGCATAGCAGGTTTCTGAACTATCACTGTCCCTATCATACAATGTTTCTGCAGCAATTTCAATGGAAAACGCTTCCGCTTAGTATTGCTGCTTCGCTTTGAAGGCGCGTTCCATTTCGCGTTTTGCTTCTTTTTTCTTCAGGTCGTCCCGTTTGTCGTAGAGCTTTTTCCCTTTCCCGATGCCGATCAGGACTTTGGCGAAGCCGTCCTTCAAGTACATTTTGAGCGGGACGATGGCGACGCCCTGTTCTTTGATTTGGCCAACGAGCGTACTGATCTGCTTGCGATGCAATAGCAGCTTGCGGGAACGGATTGGGTCGTGGTTGTACCGGTTCCCTTGCTCGTACGGGCTAATATGCATATTGGAGATCCATGCTTCGTTGTTGCGAATGAGGACAAACGCGTCGCGAAGCTGGACCTTTCCGTTACGGACTGATTTAATTTCTGTCCCTTGGAGGACGATGCCCGCTTCGATTGTTTCTTCGATTGCGAAGTCATGGTTTGCTTTTTTATTGACCGCAATGACTTTTCCTTGGCCTTTTCCCATTGTCAACACCCCTCTAAAGCAGCCGGAGGGGATTGCCGCTCCGGCCTATTTTCTCTTTCTTGGACGTTTCTTTGTTTTCTTGGCGACGCCCTCATAGAATTTCTTCTTTTGGCTCGGTCCGCCCTGTTTTTTGCCTGGTGACGATTTGTCGCTTCGCTTTCCTTCCCCGCGTTTGCCGCCTTCCGATCCTCCTTGCTTTTTCGCATGGATGACTTTCGGCGTTTCCTTACGTGTCCGGTGGAATGATTGCTTCATGCCGGCGATTTCAAAGTCGATCGCGGATTCTTCCGGTTTGACGGATACGACGCGGATCGTCACTTCGTCCCCGATGCGGAATTGCTTGCCTGTATGGCCACCGATCATCATCATTTGGCGGTCATCGAATCGGTAGTAATCGTCTGTCATGTAGCTCACATGGACGAGTCCTTCCACCGTGTTTTCCAGCTCGACGAACATGCCGAAATTCGTAATGGACGAGATGACGCCGTCGAATTCCTCACCGATTTTATCGAGCATGTACTGTGCCTTCTTCAATGCGTCTGTATCGCGTTCTGCATCAACTGCACGTCTTTCCCTGTCGGATGTATGCTGGGCGATTTCAGGCAGTGCAGCGTTCCAGTGGGCAATCGTTTCGGACGACAGGTCCTTCTCGATCAAGTACGTGCGGATCAACCGGTGGACGATCAAGTCCGGATAACGGCGGATCGGTGATGTGAAGTGCGTATAGAAATCGGTCGACAAGCCGAAATGGCCGAGGCTTTCCTCGAAGTATTTCGCTTGTTGCATCGAACGAAGCAACATCGTCGAAATAACCGTCTCTTCCGGCAGGCCTTCGATCGATTCGATGATCTCCTGCAAGGCACGCGGGTGGACATGGTTTCCTGTCCCCTTCACGACAATACCGAAATTCGTCAGGAACTCAAAGAACCGCGCCAGTTTTTCCTCTTTCGGATTTTCGTGGATCCGGTAGATGAATGGCACATTCAGCCAGTGGAAGTGCTCCGCCACTGTTTCGTTTGCCGCGAGCATGAATTCCTCGATCAGCTGCTCGGAAACCGTCCGTTCACGCAGCACGATGTCCGTCGGCCAGCCCTCTTCATTGACAAGGACTTTCGATTCCTTAAAATCGAAGTCAATCGCGCCACGACCCATCCGCTTCTGGCGTAGGATGGCAGCGAGGTCGCCCATATCATTGAGCATCGGCACGATATGCTCATACTTTTTGAGCAGCTCTTCGTCCTTCTCCGCAATGATCTTATACACATCCGTATACGTCATCCGCTCTTTCGAATGGATGACACTTTCGAAAATTTCATGGTCGGTGATTTTTCCGCTTCCGTCAATCGTCATCCGGCACGACAATGTAAGACGGTCGACGCCAGGATTCAACGAACAGATGCCGTTCGACAGCTTATGAGGAAGCATCGGGATGACCCGGTCGGTCAAGTAGACACTCGTTCCGCGCTCATACGCTTCATCGTCCAGTGCCGTGTTCTCCCGCACATAATGGCTGACATCAGCGATATGGACGGACAGGACGTATGTGCCATCGTTGTTTTTCACGACGGAAACAGCATCATCCAAGTCTTTGGCATCCGCGCCGTCAATCGTAATGATCTGTTCGTCGCGCAAGTCACGGCGCTTGAACAAGTCTTTCTCCTGCACCGTGTCCGGAGTCGATTTAATCTCATCCATGACCTCTTGCGGGAATTCGATTTCAATGCCATGTTTATAAATGATCGATAAAATATCGACGCCCGGGTCGTTTTTATGCCCGAGAATTTGCACGACCATGCCCGTTGCCGATTTCAGTTCACTTGGCCATTCTGTAATCTCAACGACCACTTTATGGCCTTCCACTGCATTCAGGCTATGGCCTTTCGCGATGAAAATGTCCATCGGCAGCCGTTTGTCGTCCGGAATGACGAAACCGAAGCCGCGATTGTCCTGATATGTCCCAACGACTTTAGTCGTCTTCCGTTCCGCGATGCGGATGATCGTTCCTTCGCGGCGGTCGCCCATGGAGCTGTTCGCAATACGTACGAGTACGATATCGCCATTCATTGCGCCGTTCACTTCTGTCGGCGGAATGAAAATATCATCCATGCCTTCCGTTTCCGGGGTCACAAATCCGAAGCCTTTCGCATGGCCGATAAATTTGCCGCGCACGAGATTCATGCGCTCCGGCACGCCGTATCGGTTTGTCCGTGATCTGACGATGTCGCCCTTCTGCTCGAGATGGACAAGCATCTTAACCAGTTCCTTGAATTCCGCCGCCCCTTCGATTCCTAATGATTCCTGAATCTCCTGGACCGTAAGCGGTTTATACGATTCCTCTTTCATGAATGCCAAGAGACGTTCTCTTAATTGCTCATCAAAAAATTCCAATGATAAAGTCCCCTCCTTCTATCTACAACATGTTCATCTAGTTACAGTTTCACACGTTCCAATCCAATGATTCAAGAAATTGAAATACATCTTCATGGAGTTGTTCCTTTTCCGGCCCTAATGTAATGACGTGGCCGGAGTTTTCATACCATTTGATTTGCTTATCGAGCGATTCGGTGTTGTCGTAAATGACGTTGGCCGAATCGGGATCAATGACTTCATCCTGCGTCGCCTGGACGACAAATAACGGCGCATACACATGGTCGAGTTTATCTCTGACATCATATACAAGGGCCCGTAAGTCTGCCAAAGACGGCATCGTTTTTCCGCGAAGAGCATCCACTTCCTCTTCGATGACGGACTCCTCTTTTCCTTCGTACTTCTTATAGTCTTTCGCGTATTTCAACACGCCTTCAAACATCGTGTCCGTCGTCTTCATCGACATTGGCGCACACATTGTCACAATACCCTTTACCGGATAATTCATTCCTACGTTCAATGAAAACACGCCGCCCAGCGACAAGCCGGCGACTGCGATTTCCTCATAGCCTGCCTCACGCAGCTGATTATATCCTGCTTCGACATCGGCCCACCACTGGTCCGGTCCCGTCTCGATCAATTCTTCCGGCGGAACGCCATGACCGCGGTAATGCGGCGCAAGTGATGTATAGCCTTTCTTCTCCAGAAAACGGCCGAGCATCCGGACATCAGCTGATGTACCGGTAAATCCGTGCAGCAAGAGGACAGCACGCTTCCCCTTTTCAAAGAAAAACGGTTTCGGTTGAGCAATTCTCAAATCAATCATCCTTCCAAAACGTTTAGATGTAAATGGTCACCTATATGTATCATGCGCTCCTTCTCTTATCCTATTCTTCCCAATGAAAGAGAAAAGAAAACGCCTGACCCTACTTGGAAGGTCAGGCGCTGAGCAAGTCTGCTTACAATATGTTGTTAAAATTTAACGATCGCAATTGCTAAAATAAAAAACAGAATGGACAATACAATCGTCACCCGTTGGAGGACGAGGTCCAATCCACGCGCCTTTTGTTTTCCAAAAAGTTGTTCAGCACCACCGGAGATGGCTCCTGACAGGCCTGCACTTTTTCCGGATTGCAATAAGACTACTACGATTAAAGCGATTGAGACAATTAAAAGCAACGTCATTAACAAAGCATGCACTTTGTTCCCACCTCCTGCATAGTACATCACGACATTTCTATTCTATCAAACATTGCCAAACGTGACAACAACATTTGTCAATTCCGTCTGATTATGCAGAAATGTCGTGAAGAGGTTCCTGCTCGGTCTATTACTTTTTCAAGTTATAGAAAGTGCGTGCTCCTAGGTATTGCGCTGTATCATCGAGCTGATCTTCAATGCGAAGAAGCTGGTTGTATTTCGCTACGCGGTCCGTACGGGAAGGTGCACCCGTTTTGATTTGGCCAGCGTTTGTCGCTACTGCGATGTCGGCAATTGTCGTATCTTCCGACTCGCCGGAGCGGTGGGAAATAACAGCTGTATAGCCCGCGCGTTTCGCCATTTCGATCGCATCGAATGTTTCTGTCAATGTACCGATTTGATTTACTTTGATAAGGATGGAGTTTCCAACGCCCTCTTCAATGCCGCGTGCCAATTTCTCTGTATTCGTTACGAACAGGTCATCACCGACAAGCTGCACTTTTTTGCCAAGGCGTTCTGTCAGCAATTTATGGCCAGCCCAGTCGTTTTCATCCAAGCCGTCTTCGATGGAAACGATCGGGTATTTATTGCAAAGCTCTTCGTACCAATCAACCATTTCTGCTGAAGTCTTGACGATGCCTTCGCCAGCCAAGTTATAGTTGCCTGCTTCTTTGTCATAGAACTCAGAGGATGCGACGTCCATCGCGAGCAATACTTCTTCGCCTGGCTTGTAGCCCGCTTTTTCGATCGCTTCAATGATCGTAGAAAGTGCTTCTTCGTTGGAAGCAAGGTTCGGCGCAAAGCCGCCTTCATCACCTACAGCTGTGTTCAAGCCTTTTGCTTTGAGGACGCTCTTCAGGCTATGGAAGATTTCCGCACCCATGCGAAGTCCATGGCGGAATGATTCTGCACCGACTGGCATCACCATGAACTCTTGGATATCAACGTTGTTATCCGCATGTTCGCCGCCGTTTAGGATGTTCATCATTGGTACCGGCAATTGCTTCGCGTTGACACCGCCTAAGTATTGATAAAGCGGGATATCGAGATAATCAGCAGCCGCATGTGCAACCGCCATGGAAACGCCTAGAATCGCGTTCGCGCCAAGCTTTCCTTTGTTTTTCGTGCCATCGAGTTCAATCAACGCTTTGTCGACAAGAACTTGGTCAAGTACAGAGTAACGGTCCACGAGCTCTTCTGCGATAATTTCTTCGATATGGTCAACCGCCTTTAGAACACCTTTGCCATTGTAGCGGTCCGCATCTCCGTCACGCAGCTCAACCGCTTCGTATTCGCCTGTCGATGCGCCGGAAGGAACGATGGCGCGACCGAATGCTCCGCTTTCTGTGAACACTTCCACCTCGACTGTCGGATTTCCGCGTGAATCAAGGACTTCTCTTGCTTGGATATGTGTAATGATTGGCATAGTTATTCTCTCCTTAATTAAAATAATGGTGTTCCTGTCATTTCAGCAGGTTGTTCAATTCCGAGCAGCTTCAACATCGTTGGGGCCAGGTCGGCTAGAATGCCGCCCTCGCGGATCGTGATGTCATGCTTGGTAATGATGACAGGCACGGGATTCGTCGTGTGGGCTGTCATCGGTTTGTCTTCCTCTGTCCTCACTTCATCCGCATTGCCATGGTCAGCTGTTACGATCGCAACGCCGCCCTTCGCATGGATGGCATCGATGATTTGGCCGAGGCATACGTCCACCGTCTCAATCGCCTTAACTGTCGGCTCCAGCATGCCACTATGGCCGACCATGTCCGGGTTGGCAAAGTTGAGAATGATGGCATCCTGCTTGTCGTCATCAATTTGCGCAAGCAGCGCTTCCGTCACTTCCACTGCGCTCATTTCTGGCTGCAAGTCATACGTCGCGACTTTTGGAGAAGCGATGAGAATCCGGGTTTCCCCTTCAAACTCCTCTTCCCGTCCGCCGCTCATGAAGAAGGTGACATGCGGGTATTTCTCGGTTTCTGCTATACGCAGTTGCCGCAGTCCGTTCGCCGATAGGACTTCGCCAATCGTGTTGACGAGGTTATCGTTTCGGAAAACGACATCCGCCTGGACTTCCTCACTGTATTCAGTAAAGGTGACAAACTCCAGATTTTCGAGCGTTTTCGGTCCTGTATGGAATCCGTCAAACGATGGATCCGTAAACGCACGGGATAGCTGAATTGCGCGGTCTGGACGGAAATTAAAGAAGATGACCGCATCTCCTTCATTGACCGTTGCGACCGGCTTTCCATCCTTCTCGATGACGAACGGCACGACGAATTCATCCGTTACGTCCTCGTCATATGATTTGAGAATTCCTTCCGATGCAGAACCCGCCATGTTCCCTGTTCCATCGACGATCGCGCGATACGCTAGTTCCACGCGGTCCCATCGCTTGTCCCGGTCCATCGCGTAATAACGTCCCGAGACCGTCGCAATCTTGCCGACTTCCAAGTTCTCCATTACTTTTTCGGTTTGGCCGATATACTCCATCGCCGTTTTCGGGCCGACATCGCGCCCGTCCAGAAATGCGTGGACATATACGTTTTTCAGCCCGTTCATTTTCGCTAATCGCAAGAGGGCAAACATATGCTCATAATGGCTGTGGACGCCCCCGTCCGATACAAGCCCCATCAAATGAAGCGCGGTGCCATTTTGTTTTGCATGCTGGACCGCCTTCAGCAAAGCCGGGTTCTCAAAGAAGTCTCCATCCTTGATGGACTTGTTAATGCGCGTCAGGCTTTGGTAGACGATCCGGCCGGCCCCGATGTTCAAATGGCCGACTTCGGAGTTCCCCATCTGCCCTTCCGGCAAACCGACGGCTTCGCCGCATGCCGTGAGCGTGGAATGAGGAAAGTTATTCCATAGTAAATCGTAATTCTGCTTATTCGCTTGAGCGACCGCATTTCCGAATTTCTCATCCCGCAGGCCGAAGCCATCTAAGATGATGAGTGCTACCGGTCCTTTACTCATGGACGCCCGCCTCCACCAATTTCAGGAAGGATGCCGGATCTAGGCTCGCACCGCCTACGAGTGCGCCGTCGATATGCTCCTTGGACAGAAGCTCAACGATATTTTCAGGTTTCACGCTGCCGCCGTATTGGATACGGATGCTGTCTGCGATCTCCTGGTCGTACAATGCTGCGATGGCGGAACGGATTTCTTTACATACTTCATTCGCATCATCAGCCGTCGCTGTTTTCCCTGTGCCGATCGCCCAAATCGGTTCGTATGCGATAACGGCGTTGATTGCGTCTGTTCCTTCGATGTTTTGGAATGCCTTTTTCACTTGGTCAGAAACGCGGCTGACCGTCTCGCCTGCTTCACGCTCTTCCAATGTTTCACCGACACAGACGATTGGTGTCAATTGATGGGCAAAAGCAGCTTTCACTTTCGCATTAACCGACTCATCTGTTTCATTGAAATATTGCCGGCGTTCGGAGTGACCTAAAATGACATACCCGACGCCAAGGTCTGCAAGCATGGCCGGGCTTACTTCGCCCGTGAACGCGCCTTCTTCCTTGTCGTGCATCGTTTGGGCTCCGATGGAGAGAGGGGTGCCCTTCGTCATTTGGACGAGCTCAGCCAAATAGAGTGCCGGCGAGCAAATGACCGCATCGACATCCGAAGCGGGCAGCTTGCCTTTTACTTCGTCGACAAAGGTTTTTGCTTCCCCCATCGTCTTATACATTTTCCAGTTTCCTGCAATGATCGGTTTCCGCACTTCGATCTCTCCTCTCACTTATCGTTTAAAGCAGATACGCCCGGAAGTTCCTTGCCTTCCATGAATTCAAGGGATGCGCCGCCGCCTGTAGAAATGTGATCCATTTGATCTGCGACATTGAACTTCTCAACAGCTGCTGCAGAGTCGCCGCCGCCGATAACGGTATACGCTTCCGTGCGGGCCATTGCTTCAGCCACTTGTTTCGTCCCTTGCGAGAATGGCTCCATTTCAAACACGCCCATCGGCCCGTTCCAAATAACCAATTTCGATTGTTCGATTACTTTTGCATAAAGTGCTGCTGTTTCAGGCCCGATATCGAGACCCATCCAGCCGGCAGGAATTGCATCGATTTTCACTGTTTGTACGTTGGCAGTCGCAGAGAATTCATCCGCAATGACCGCGTCGATCGGCAAGTACAAGTTGACGCCTTTGTCTTTTGCTTTTTGAATGAATGAGGCTGCCAGTTCAATTTTATCTTCTTCCAAAAGCGAGTTGCCTGTGTCGTACCCTTGCGCTTTTGAGAATGTATAGGAGAGTCCGCCGCCAATTAATAAATTATCGACTTTATCAAGCAGGTGGTCGATGACTCCGATTTTGTCCTTTACTTTCGCTCCGCCAATAATTGCGGTAAACGGACGGTCCGGGTCGGATAAAGCTTTTCCAAGCACGTCCAATTCTTTTTCCAGAAGCAATCCGGAAACCGCAGGCAAATAGTCTGCGATGCCTGCTGTCGATGCATGTGCACGGTGTGCAGCGCCAAACGCATCGTTGACGAACAAGTCCGCAAGCGCAGCAAATTGTTTTGCGAGTTCAGGATCGTTCTTTTCCTCACCTGAATGGAAACGGACATTTTCAAGCAATAGGATGTCTCCGTCCTGCATGGAAGCGATTGCTTCTTCGACAGCTGATCCGATCGATTCATCCAGCTTCTTTACCGGTTTCCCGATCAATTGGGATAGTCGTTCCCCTGCCGCTGTTAGTCTGAATTCCTCTTTCACTTCGCCTTTCGGGCGGCCGAGGTGGCTTGCTAAAATGACTTTGGCCCCTTGGCTGGTCAAATATTCGATCGTCGGGATAGCAGCGCGGATTCTCGTATCATCCGTAACGGCTCCATCCTCCATCGGCACATTAAAATCAACCCGGCAAAAAACTCGTTTGCCACCTAGTTCTATATCTTTCATCGTCTGTTTGGACATCATGAAAAATAGCACACCTCCGTATGTAATGTAACTTCCTTTTGAGGGGAATCCCCATCAACTTCTTTCCGACTAATCATACCATATCCCAACATCTGCTACCGCAGAAAATAACCCGGTATCGGATGGTAGAAAAAAAGAGGAACGGGCTGATCCGTTCCTCTACCCAACTACATTATAAGACGTAGGTTGTTTGTTGGCTATGATTTGATTATAACCCTTGTTGCTGCATGTATAATGCCAAGTCGATGCAGCGTGCAGAGTATCCTGATTCATTGTCGTACCAAGAGATGACTTTCACCATATTGCCGTCAAGCACCATTGTGGACAGGCCGTCTACAGTGGAAGATGCTGTGTTGCCGTTATAGTCGCGGGACACGAGCGGGATTTCATTGTAGTACAAGAAACCTTTTAATTCATTCTCAGACGCGTTTTTCAAAGCTGCATTTACGTCTTCGACTGTCACTTCCTTGCCGACTTCTGCAACGAAATCAACGAGCGATACGTTCGGTGTTGGAACACGAACTGCCATGCCATCCAACTTCCCTTTCAATTCAGGGATTACCTTTGTAACGGCAGATGCTGCGCCAGTTGTCGTTGGAATCATGGATTCCGCAGCAGCGCGCGCACGGCGGTAATCGTCATGCGGCAAGTCCAGGATACGCTGGTCATTTGTGTATGAGTGAACTGTTGTCATCATGCCGCGTTTTATGCCAAACTCGTCGTTAAGCACTTTGACGACAGGTGCCAGGCAGTTTGTCGTACAAGAAGCGTTCGATACGATATGGTCGGAACCTGCATCATAATCCTTGTGGTTGACGCCCATAACCAATGTTTTGATATCGCCTTTTGCTGGAGCTGACAGAATTACTTTTTTCGCTCCTGCATCGATATGCTTTTGAAGTCCTTTTTGGTCGCGGAAGACGCCTGTTGATTCAATGACGACATCAACCTCAAGCTCTTTCCAAGGCAACGCCGCAGGATCTTTTTCAGCATAGACGCGAATCTTTTTGCCGTTGACGACAAGATGATTTTCATCCGATCCGACTTCCGCATCAAAGATTCCATGCACCGAGTCATACTTGAGCAAATGCGCCAGCATCGCTGCGTCCGTCAAATCGTTGACCGCGACGATTTCAATATCGTCATGCGCCATTGCTTCCCGAAATACCACTCTGCCAATTCGTCCAAATCCGTTAATCGCCATTTTCAATGTCATGTGAATGACCTCCATCTATTTAAGTATTTTTACGTAGTATCCGTTGCATTTCAGCGGCTGCCCCTTCATCGGTCACTAAGATCGTTTGCCGAGGCGCGCTAGCCATATAGGCGAGTATCGCGGCTGCTTTGCTTGCACCGCCTGCCACTGCAATTAATAGCGGGACATGTTCCAACTGTTCGGTCTTTATGCCAACCGTCCGCAGTCGATAGACAACGTTTCCGTTTTCATCGAAATAATAACCAAATGCCTCTCCAAGAGCTTTCCCCTGTTCCAGCAATTCCAATTCCTCATCCGATGAATTCCGTATCGCTGCCATCTTTTTTGCATCGCCAATCCCATGCAGGACGCAATCCGTCTTCTCATACAGCGCCATCATCTCAAGCGCGGCAGGTTCTTTCCGGAACACCTCATGCGCTTCTTCGCTTAGCGTTTCGGGGTAATAGAACGTGCTGTACGTTGCACCGCAAGCTTGGGCAAATAATGCCGAGATGACATTCGCCTGCAAGCCGATATCCTCCCCGACGCCGCCTCTTGCTGCAATAAACCGCAACCGTTCAGCTTCCGGGAATTTCCCGATAAAAGGGGGGATCGCCGCAACCGAACTGCCGCCCGTCACCGCCACAATTTGACCGTCTCCGATCAACGTAACAAATTGCTCCGCCGCCTCTTTGCCAATGACGGCTTTGACAGAAGACGTCACATCAGAGTCGCCAGGGACAACAATGACTTTCCGGATGCCGATCGTCTGCTCCAAATAGCGTGCAAGCGTATTACGGCCCGACCAATCATCCATACTAGTACGCAGCGACGACAGCATCTGCCTGCCTTCCTCTGTCACGCTGGCTCCTTCCTTCTCAATGCGGATCAAGCCCGCATCCCGAAGAGCCTCCAGCACATTACGCGCTTCCCGTTCCGACAGCTTCGCCACCTGGCCTAGCTGCCGCCTCCCGATCGGCCCGCTCATATCAATAAATTTTAATGCACTATATCGCTGTTGCATGAGATCCATCATTTCAGGCACAAGCTTCCGTTGCGCCTCGAGGAAATCCGAGTTCAATGAAAGCCCCTCTTTTCTATGGACAAAAAATGTCCCACTTATTTATTTTTGTCCCACCTAAGATAAAAAAATAGATCTTGTATTTATTGTATACCTATTCCTTTCATTTTTCAAACAAATTTAATATGTCAATATAACCGATGGATCCGTACAGTAAAACCTCGCTATCTTTCTCGATTACCGGAATCATCAGCATGTATTTTTCGTGAGCTTCATCGTCCTCTTCAATATTGACCGTCGTCCACGTAAGCGGGACATCTTCTTGCGCCAGCTTCATCATCGCTTCCGCGTCCTCGCATAAATGACAGCCTGGTCTTGTGTAAAAAGTGACTTGCATCGTTTCCACCCTCGTTCTTTGTTATGTATGGGTTGATTATAAGCGATGAGAGAGTGGGAGGACAAGTTGGGTGGGGGTGTGGTGGATGGTTTATGCGCGGGTGGAGGACGAGTATGCTCGGGTACGGGTGTCGTATGCGCGGCTGGGGTTCGTTATGCGCGGGTACGGCTGCTTTATGCGCGCCTGGCTTGTTGGTGGAGTTACTTGCTTCGCGGGATGATAACTATGATTGATTTCTTACTTCGCTCTGAATGCACTTGACCATATAGAGGTTTGATTAGCAGAAACCACATGAATTATCATGTCCTTTATGTAGGGAGAGGTTTATGCGCGGGTGTGCCTGCTGTATGCGCGGCTGGATGACGTGTATGCTCGGGTACGGGTGTCGTATGCGCGGCTGGGGGTTCTTTATGCGCGGGTACGACTACTTTATGCGCGCCCGGCTTGTCGATAGTGACTTCTGCTTCGCGGGTTGGATTAACATGATTGGTTTTTCTTATTCCGCGCTGAATGCACTTGACCATTAACAATAAAAAAACATCCAACCCACAAAGGATTGGATGCCTCATTTCATTACCAGCTTCGGCCACCGCCGCCTCCGCCACCGGAGCCGCCACCGCCGGAGAATCCTCCGCCGCCGCCAAAGCCACCACCACCGAAACCGCCTCCTCCTCCAAAGGAACCTGGGAAGAATATCGGTCCGCGTGATCGACTGCGTCTGCCCGGACCGCCACCGCCTCCACGGCCGCCTCCGCTTCCAAACATTCGGATCAAGAGGAAAATGATGATCAAGATGACGATTGGAGCTGGGATGCCTAATCCCCCACCATCATCCGAGCGTTCGATCGTTTGCACTTGTGCCAGTTCGCCATTCCAGTCATATTCTTTCGCAATTTCATTATAAAATGCTTTATATGCTTCGGTAATGGCCATATCCGGTTCGGGATTATTCTTCTCCAAGTAAGGCATGGAGACATCATCGATGATCCGTCCCACTTTTCCATCTGGGAGCGCTCCCTCCAAGCCATAGCCGACCGTTAAGTAAAACCAACGTTTACCACTTTCATTTGGCACTGTTGTTACTACTAGAAGAGCTCCATTATCTTTCCCTTTTTTACCTAATCCATATTGACGGAGAGCTTCTACAGCATATGTTTCAACTGGTTCATCTCCGATACTATCCAACGTCAGAATCGCCAGCTCCGCGGTAGTTCCGTCATTCAACTGTTTCCCTAAACGATTCAACTCCGCTTTTTGGTCTTCTGATAAAATATTCGCATGGTCTTGCACATACTCATCATATTTGTTCCAAGGAGGGACATCCGCTGCCAATGCCCGTCCCGGCAGGATGGCCGCTATGAAGATGAGGGCCATCAGGATGAAGCGGGATGCGGTGCGCATCAGCCTTTGCCATCCTCAAAGTCAACTTTAGGCGCTTCAGTTGCAGCTGGGTCTGCTTTGAAATATTCTTTTTCATCGAATCCGAAAATGGAAGCGACGAGTTTACCCGGGAAGCGCTTCGTTTGTCGGTTGTAGTTTGCTACCACGTCATTGTAGTCTTTCCGTGCGACACCGATTCTGTTTTCCGTGCCGGCGAGTTCATCCATGAGCTGGGTGAATTGTCGGTCTGCCTTTAATTCCGGATAGTTTTCAACTACGACGAGCAGTCGGCCGAGTGCGCTTGTCAGCTCTGCATCAGCTGCAGCTTGTTCTTCCGGTCCTTTGGCTCCAGCCAAACGGGAGCGGGCATCTGCGATTTCGGTCATGACTTCTTTTTCATGGCTCGCGTATCCTTTCACTGTGTTGACCAAGTTTGGAATCAAATCCAACCGCCGCTGTAATTGGTTTTCGACTTGCGCATATGATTGATCTACATCTTCTTCTAAATTAACGAACTTATTGTAACTCGGGACAAGAATAATACCGAGTACGACGATGATGCCGACGATGACTGCGATCGGTCCTAAAATTTTTTTCATTGAACTCCACTCCTCTTTCATCAATACGTTTCTTGTACCCGATTGCCGGTTGCTCTGAAACGTTGGTTGTCTAATTCTACTGGCTGGCTTGTTAAAAAGTTTCACCTTTTTTGCAGCATACGCTATTCGGGATTGGATTAGACGCAAAACGGCTACCCTCCGGTTTAGAGGATAGCCGCCGATTCTAACTTATTTTGAAAGGTCTTTCATGTCGCTTCTCGTGATGATGTGGTCAATGAGACCATACTCTTTCGCACGCTCTGCAGTCATGAAGTTGTCGCGGTCTGTGTCTTTCGCAATGACTTCGACCGGCTGGCCTGTGCGCTCGGATAGGATTGTGTTCAATTTTTCGCGAAGGAAGAGAATGCGTTTCGCTGCAATTTCAATTTCCGTCGCTTGCCCTTGAGCACCGCCGAGTGGCTGGTGAATCATGACTTCTGCGTTAGGAAGCGCATACCGCTTGCCTTTTGTTCCAGCTGTCAAAAGGAATGAACCCATAGAAGCTGCCATCCCGATACAGATGGTTTGGATGTCCGGCTTGATGAACTGCATCGTATCGTAGATCGCCATACCGGCTGTGATGCTGCCGCCAGGGCTGTTGATGTAGATGGAGACATCTTTTTCTGGATCTTCTGCTTCCAAGAATAATAGTTGTGCTACAATGGAGTTTGCGACGTTGTCGTCGATCGCGCTTCCAAGCATGATGATCCGGTCTTTCAAAAGACGGGAGTAAATGTCGTATGCGCGTTCTCCGCGGTTCGTTTGCTCAATAACTGTAGGTATTAAATTCATTCCATTTCCTCCTTTAAGGTGGATGTTACTATCAGTCTGTTGAAAGTGTATTTCAACTGTACCCTTATCATACCTATTATAGTCAACAATGGTCAAATATAATGCATTTTAAAAAACCTATTGCATTCATTCCACTTCTTTTGTATAATGAAACTTGTCCGTTACAGATATGGACCCTATATATGCCCTCGTGGTGCAATGGATAGCACGCAAGATTCCGGTTCTTGAAATGTGGGTTCGACTCCTGCCGAGGGCGTCCTCAAATACTTTATTCCGATTTGATCTGGATAAAGTATTTTTTTATGTTCAACGAAACGAACCGTTCCTTTTCAAAGAAACGGCGTTCATCTTTAAATTGAGTGCTGGACTGCCATGCGGATCCAGCACTTTTATTTTATCAGTTCTCTTTTTCCACTAACGCAGAAAGCGTATCAATCGCTTTATCTTCGTCCACGCCATCCGCCATCAACGTGATGGACGTTCCTCTTGCTACTGCCAGGCTCATGATGCCCATGATGCTTTTGGCGTTCACTTGACGCTCGTCCTTCTTTAAAAAGACGTCCGCCGAGAAGCGGTTGGCTTCTTGGACGAATAAGGCTGCTTGTCTAGCCTGCAACCCGGTTTTCATTTTCACTTCGACTGTTTTTTCCACCATAACACTTGGCTCCTCTCCACTCACTGATTTCATCTATTACTCAATGCCGCCGCCCCGAAGCTTATCTGCAATCTCTTCGATTTTGCGCAGCCGATGATTCACTCCTGATTTGCTGACCGGACCGCCTGACACCATTTCCCCTAATTCTTTCAAGGTGATATCTTGGTTTTCGACGCGCAGACGCGCGATCTCCTGCAGACGGTCCGGCAATTGATCAATTCCGATCGTGCTTTCAATGAACTTGATATTCTCCACTTGCCGCTGCGCCGCCCCGATCGTTTTGTTCAGGTTAGCCGTTTCGCAATTGACGAGTCGGTTCACGCTATTTCGCATATCCCTCAGGATCCGCACATCTTCAAACTTCATCAAGGAAACATGGGCTCCGATCAGGCTGAGGAAATCAGAAATCTTTTCCGCTTCCTTCAAATATGCGATATAGCCTTTTTTCCGCTCGATCGATTTGGCATTTAGATAAAAACTGTTCATCAATTCCACCAGCGCCTCACTATGCTCCTTATAGAAAGAGAACATCTCCAAGTGATAGGAAGATGTTTCAGGATTGTTCACTGACCCACCGGCCAGGAAAGCGCCTCTCAAATACGCTCGTTTGCAACAGTCATTTTCGACTAAAGGTGCCGCAATCTCATTGTTAAACTGAAATGTGCCAGTCAAAATATACAAATCCTCGAGAAGCTGTTTGGCACCTTCCCTGATTCTACATATGTATATATTGTTCTTCTTCAGCCTCATTTTTTTCCGTACGAGCAATTCCACTTTATAAGGATATAGTTTCTTGACGTTGGAATACAAACGCCTGGCAATCGCCGCGTTTTCTGTTTGAACATCCAGGCTCAGCTGTTTGTTCGAGAAGGAGAGAGCGCCGTTCATCCGAATGAATGCCGAAATCTCGGCTTTGATGCAACAATCATCGGACTCCACTTGCGTCAATTCCTTCTTCACTTCTGCCGCAAAAGACATGATAAACCCCTTTCCCGGCACTTCCACATGTTAACGAGCCGTTTCATTTTCAATAAAGTCCATTACCCATGAGGCAACTTTATCCGCATCATGGATGACCCTGCCGTCAGTTACAATTGAAATGGGCTCAATAAAGATCCGGGGCACAATTTCCCGCAGCACCTCTATATCATTCTCCACTTGCCACACTTGGCCGGAAAGTCCCTCCGCTTGCAGCTCGGCTGATAAATCCGTCCCATTCAACAGAACCGTATCAATAAAATTTGTTTCCGCATGATCATGCAGTGCTTTTACATGCTCTGACGCTGTATAGCGATAGGTCTCTCCCGCCTGCGTTGTCAGATTGCCAATATATATTTTCTTCGCCGCAGCCGCCACTACCGCATCCCGGATGTCCCGTACCAGGATGGTCGGAAGGATGCTTGTGTATAGACTGCCCGGTCCGAAGATAATCAAATCCGCTTGTTGAATCGCCTCCACCGTTTCCGGCAGCGGCTCTACCTCTTGCGGAGACAGATAGACCCTTCTGATTTTGCTTCCATACACGGGAATTTTCGATTCCCCTGTCACTATTGTCCCATCATCCAGTTCTGCATGCAACGTAATTCGTTGATTGGCAGCTGGCAAGACTTTCCCTTTGATGTTCAACACCCTGCCCATCTTCTCGATTGCCCGGGCAAAATCCCCGGTAATATCGGTCAGTGCAGCAAGCATCAGATTGCCTAGTGAATGGCCTTTTAGATCGTCAGATGTCGCAAAACGATATTGGAACATCTTCTCAATTAAAGGCTCAACATCTGAAAGCGCTGCCATTACTTGGCGGATATCCCCAGGAGGTGGAATATTGTATTGATCCAATAACCTCCCGGAACTCCCCCCGTCGTCAGCTACCGTAACGATTGCGGTCAGTTCGACAGGGAATTTCTTTAATCCGCGCAGCAATGTGGACAATCCGGTGCCGCCTCCAAAGACGACAATTTTTTTCATTTTACCGGATTGCATCATGTTGTCAACCCTTTCTTTTCTCAATATCCCGGTGGGTAATGATCGTCCGGTATTCTTCCTTGAACCGATTGCCAAAGTACTCGGCTAACGTAACCGAACGGTGCTGGCCCCCAGTGCAGCCGAAAGCGATGACCACTTGGGATTTCCCCTCATTTTTATATTGCGGGATGAGGAATTTAAACAGATCTGTCAGTTTCTCGATCAGCATCTGCGTATCATTCCATTTCAGGACATATTCCGATACTTCCGATTCCAATCCAGTTTTCGGCTTCAACTCCTGGATGTAGTACGGGTTTGGCAAAAACCGGACGTCGAACACTACATCCGCGTCAATCGGCATGCCATGCTTGAAACCAAAGGAGATGAAATTGACCGTAAACAACGTGCTTCCTTTAGCGGAGAACTCAGCCATAATCTTCTCTCGCAGCTCTCGCGGCTTCAGTTTCGAAGTGTTATAGATGGAGCGAGCCCGGCCTTTCAATTCTGAAAGCAGTAGCCGTTCCTTCCGGATGCCGGTGAGCGGCAGGCCGCCTTCGGCTAACGGATGCGAACGCCGAGTCTCTTTGTAGCGTCTGACCAGGGTTTCATCTTCTGCGTCCAGGAACAGCAGCTTGACAGAAACTCCTTCCAGCTGGTTCAACTCATCGAGTGCACCAATGAGCGAATCAAACAGATCGCCGCCGCGCGTATCCATGACAGCCGCGATACGTCGCATTTTCGTTTCAGATCTCATCATTAGATTTAAAAATGTTACCATCAGTTCAGGCGGCAAATTATCGATGCAATAAAACCCTAAATCCTCGAAACTCTGCATCGCGACGGTTTTCCCGGCACCTGACATGCCGGTAATGATAACGACTTCTACATCACTGTTCGGTTTTTCGTTTTCCATTCTAGTCAATCACCCTCCGTTGAATTTTGAAGTTCATATCGCAACAACTTAAATTCCTCGGTATAATAAAACGTGCCGTACTGGATGGACTGTGGCTCTGACACAGCAAACAAGAGATTCATGCGGTCTCCTTCTGCCATCGGCAATGTGTGCAGCGCTTCCGTGTCATGCCACTCCAGCTCACCTTCCCTGTTCGACTCGTACGGTGTGCCCGTTAAGTCGGTCGCGGCAAATGTGAACAACATCCACTCGTCCATCACTTCTTTGCCTTCCTCATCCATGATCATCATCGTATAGATGCCTTTCAGATGCGGCTTTACTGGCACAGCTCCAGTTTCCTCAGTGAATTCACGAATGGCTGCCTCATATATCGACTCGCCCGGGTCCATCTTGCCGCCGGGCGCAACATACCAACCTCTTCTTGGCTTTTTTAATAAAAGAACTTGCCCGTCCTTGACGACAAGTAAATTTGCGATTCTTTGCATAGGCGTTCCTCACTTTTTAGCATGCATATAACTAGTATACAACGATTTTGATGCAACAACAAAAAAAGAAGGCAACCTGACCGAAGAACGGCAGATCACCTTAAAACTTGCTATATAAAAAGGGGGGTCAATTGATACTTCTACTATAACCTAAAGTTGTTTCATTACCATTACAGGCATATTAAGGTTTGATTAAGTAGGATTTTAATAAATCAGGCGAGGAAATCCATTTTACTTCACCAGATCCAATTGATACATCCCTGCTTCTTATGCGTTGGCTTCTAGCTTCTCCGCCAATTCCTCAACATACTTCTGGCAGTTTTGTGCGGCAATACTTCCGTCACCAGTTGCTGTAACAACTTGACGCAACGTCTTTTGACGAACATCGCCTGCTGCATAGATGCCCGGGATGGATGTTTCCATCTCCTCATTTGTTACGATATAGCCGTTTTCATCCAAGATGCCTAGGTTCTTGAATGGCGCTGTCAGAGGGTCCATGCCGATGTAGATGAACATACCCTCTGTTTTGAATTCTGTCTCGGAACCATCCACAGTCGAAACGAGTGTGACAGAACTGATTTTGTTGTTCTCGCCATTCACTTGCTTGACAGTCGAATTCCATATGAAATCGATTTTTTCATTCGCAAACGCACGGTCTTGAAGAATCTTTTGTGCGCGCAGCTCATCACGGCGGTGGATAATCGTTACTTTCTTCGCGAAGCGAGTCAAGTATGTGCCTTCTTCAACAGCCGAGTCACCGCCGCCAATTACGACGATCTCTTTGTCTTTATAGAACGCACCGTCACATACCGCACAATAGCTGACGCCGCGGCCTTGAAGTTCTTTTTCTCCAGGGATGCCCATCTTACGATATTCCGCACCCGTTGAGATGATGATGGAGCGTGCTTTATATTGTTTTTTACCGGAGATGATTGTTTTGTATTCTTCTCCGTCGATGATTTCATTCACGTCGCCGTATGCGTATTCCGCACCGAAACGCTTCGCATGATCCATCATCTTCGTCGATAAGTCCGGTCCTAAGATGGACTCAAAGCCCGGATAGTTTTCGATTTCTTCTGTATTTGCCATCTGGCCGCCAGGAATACCGCGTTCCAGCATTAGCGTCGACAGACTGCCGCGAGATGTATAAACCGCAGCTGTCATTCCCGCAGGACCAGCTCCAATTATAATCACATCATAAATCTTCTCAGTTGACATGAAAATTCCTCCTCTGATACAAGTAAGCCTGCTCAAATCATATAAGATTCTAGTAGACCATTCAATTTTTCTGCTTGCTTCGACATCCTTCCTTAGCTTAGGAGTTGAAGTGAGGGAGAAACTCAATCAATTCATTGACATATTTCGTCAACGTCTTCACCGAAATACCGTATTTTTCAGCCAAGGCGGTCTTCGTCACACCGGGGTGCCGGGATGACAGGAACATATAATCAGCCGCAGCGGCAAGGGCATGCGGGTTTTTGAATGGGTATTTTTTGACGAGCGCCATTTCACATAGGGTGAACCACATTTGGAATAAATGCGTTCCTTCCTTATCTAACGGCTGATATGCATCATAGAGCAGATCTGTCGTTTCCAGAGCACGCAAGAAGTAATCTTCAAATCCGGCTCCTGCCGAAAAATCATAATGCAGGCTATGCGCAAGAAACAGTTGCTCGTACACACTTAATTTTGAAACATCAATATACGTAGGATGCGAAATGATCTCCTGCTTATGCGCAGATTTGCCGAGCAAATAGAACCCTAACAGTCTTTCACTGCGATATTTGTTTGCGATTTTGCTAAGCAAAAATTCCCGGTCTTGCTCATAGGATTCCGGCCGGGCAGATGAATGGACGTCTTTCCAAGGTTCAAATCCTGCCTTGGACGGATCCAATTCGACGAGCTTGGCATACGCTTGCTTCGCCATCTCCTCGTGCCCCGAAAAATAAGCGGAGTGGGCCAGCCAAAAATAATAGCCCGCATCCCCTTCAAACCCTCTCTTTTGCAAGCTGCGCAGCCAGTTGTATGCTTCCTCATGCTTGCCGACAAGCGCAAACGTCGCGCCTAGCTTGTAGCGATGTTCAAACTGATACGGTTTGATCTTTAACAAGAGTTCAAGTAAGGAATCGAGTTTCTCCTTATCTTTCTCATAATAATAAAAGACCGCGAGATTACAGAGGGCATGCAAGTTCCCTTTGTTCTTCTGTAAGACTTCATCTAATAACTCCTTGGCGGGCGCTATTTTTCCAATATAGAAATACGCCAGTGCCAAGTTATTATAGGCTGCCCAAAACTCTGGATAATCGACGATGATGGACTCCAGAATGTCGACCGCCTCTTCAAAGTTGCCCGACTCCATGAGCCGGCGCGCTTTCTCCTGCAAGAAATACACTTCACTGTCCGGCATCTCTTCTTCATCGAAGTACGCTTCCTCTTGCTCAGCAAAATCGATGATTTCCATCGACTCATCTGCCAAGGGGCCGTCCGGTGCGAGAGCAATATATTTCTCCGCATAAATCTTGGCGTCACGAAGCAGGCCTAAGTGGGCATGCACTTCTGCCAAGTAAAAAATGATTTCCTCTTCTTCGGGGTTCAAGCCATGAGCAGCTGTCAGCAATTCATAGGCTTCCTCAAAACGCCCCTCCTCCATTACGAGTACACCGTAATGCATAAGAATAAGAGGATCATTCGGGCTTAGTTCAACTGCGCGCCCAAAATATTTATGGGCATCGCTGAACTTGTCGCGCTGCATCGCCTGCAAGCCCTTCTTATAGTAAAACTCACCATCCGGGATAAATGAAATGACCTTCTTATTTATGTTGTTACGCTTATTATCCAATCATATTCCTCCGAAAAAAGTTAGAAGGAACGCACAGTACGTCCCTTCCAACAAACTTGCTTCATTATATCATAACTTCTAGTATCGTCATCACTTTTTGACAGAATCCGTCAACGGGGCCTCTTTTGCCTTGCGCTCGCGCATTTGCTCCGCTGTATAAATAATGCGTACCGGATTGCCGCCTGCGAGAGAACCAGGCGGGATATCCCGATTGACAAGGGAAGCCGCCGAGACGATGGCCCCGTCGCCAATCTCCACGCCAGGCAAGATTGTCGTATTGGCTCCGATCATCACTTCGCTGCCGATCACCACATCGCCAAGGCGGTATTCGTCAATCAAATACTCATGTGCCAAGATCGTCGTATTGAAACCGATAATCGTGTTCTCTCCTACTTTGATCCGTTCCGGAAACATCGTATCCGGCATGACCATTAAGGCGAAGGATGTCCGATCACCGATTTCCATCTTCAAGAACGTGCGATACAGAAAGTTCTTCATCGGGATGAACGGTGTATAGCGGGCGATCTGAATAACCAAAAAGTTTTTTGCCACTTTCCAAAAGGAGACTGTCTTATATATATGCCAGAGGGAATTAGCGCCCCCTACCGTCTTATACCTCTCCGTCCGTCTCACTGTTCTTCTCCATTTACAATAGCAAGAAGATCAGAAATATGCTGCAGCATATAATCAGGATGATACGTTCGTAAAAATGCCTCTCCCTTAAGGGACCAGGCAACGCCCGCTGTACGGACGCCGGCATTCTTTCCACCTTCTATATCATGATAGTTATCTCCGATCATGATGGCCTCATCCGCTTCAACACCCAATCGTTGCAATGCAAGCAGGAGAGGCTCGGGATCCGGTTTGGGCTTTTGCACATCGTCCACGCCAATAATCGTCTCAAATACGTCTTCCACTTGAAGAAGGCGCAACCCTCTCAGGATCATCTCATGTCTCTTTGTAGAGACAATCGCCATTTTTATACCTAATGCATGCAGCTTATGTAACGTATCGGCTACTCCTTCGAACTCCGTAACCAATTCGTCATGATGTTCAAGATTCCAATCCCGATATTCCGTTACAAGCTGATCTGCTTTTAGAGGATCTACTGTACCGAACGACTCCACCAAAGTTGGACCGAGGAAGGGGATAATATGTTCACGCAAATATTTTCCTGGGTAATGACGGTCGAGCACCGTTTGGAATGTCTGGATGATCAATTCATTTGTATCCAGTAACGTACCGTCAAAATCGAATAGTAATGCTTTGATTGGTTTAGCCATTCACAATGACCTCCTTCTGTTTCTGTCGTTCAGCTTGCTTCCAAAAATAGGCCACTACGATGGTCAGCACAAATGCAGTCACAAGGCGGATGAGCAATAAAGGCAAAATTGGAATGCCTAGCGGCACGAAAATCAGCGTATCTTCCACTACGGCATGACAGGCGACAAGGAAAATAAAAGCTAATGTGGCATCTCGTTTGCTGACGCCGTCCTCCTGCACTGCCTGAATCATCACGCCGGCTCCATAAGCCAATCCGATGACAAGACCTGCGACAAGTGTCATTGACGCATTCGGCTGAACTCCGATTACCTTTGTAAAAGGTGCCAATCCATTTGAAAACTTTTGTAAATAATTTCGGTCTTTCAAGAATTGGACGATCACCATCAATGGAATGACAATGAGTGCCAACTGTAAAATGCCGAAGGAAGCTTTCTGTAAACCAAGAAGCCCGATTTCAACCCAGCCTTCCGGTGCGGCAGTCGCTTGGGGCGCCATGCCATACTTCGCAAGTTCGCCTCCGCCTTTCCAGAAAAGGTTGATGATAATGCCGGAAAATGCCGCCAGACCGAACCGGACGACGAGGACGACCCAAAGTTTAACCCCGACCTTCAATGCCACCCCGGTCTCGATGAATATATTGTGGGCAAAACTTAACATGATGGCGATAATGAAAACTTCCTTCACGGTCAGATCAAGCGATAATATACCCGCAATGCCCGCATATAAGTTCAAAGCATTCCCTAACACGAGCGGAATGGCCGCTTCCCCACTAAGGCCGAATATTCCCATGAAAGGGGAAACCAGCTTCACGACCCACGGCAAAATCGGTGTATGCTGCAGGATGACAACTAGGATTGTAATCGGGAAAATGATCTTCCCTAATGTCCATGTCGTTTTCAATCCTGCTTTCAAGCCATTTTGTACTGTTCTCATTTCCCCGGCCCCTTGCTTATTTATCTTGATAGTTCACTTCTACTTTCTGTATGAAACGTCTGTAAATGAACAGGCTCACTCCAGCTATGATGGCAATGATGGAAACAATTTGCGCAGCCCTGAGATCCCCGCCATACAAGCTGTCTGTCCGCATGCCTTCAATGAAGAATCGTCCGATCGAATACCAGACGAGATAGAAGAAGAACACCTCTCCGCGTTTCAGATTCATTCTCCGGATGACTAAAACGATCAGCAGCCCGACAACATTCCAGAGAGATTCGTACAGGAAGGTCGGATGATATGTCACGCCATCGATCGTCATTTGATTCATAATCCAATCAGGAATGATCGTGTTCTGCTTAAACGATTCGGATACCGGTCCACCATGCGCCTCCTGATTGACGAAGTTCCCCCATCTGCCGATGATTTGGCCAATCAAAATGCCCGGAACCGCAATATCAGCGACTTTCCAAAACGAAATGCCACGCTTCTTCGTATAAATATACGTAGTCAGGAATGCCCCGATGAGAGCTCCATGGATCGCTATGCCGCCTTCCCATACTTTAATAATGTCGGCAGGATGATCCTTATAAATATCCCATTGGAAGATAACATAATATATCCTCGCACTAATGATCGAGATCGGCACGGCCCAAATGAGCAAGTCCGTCAGAAAATCAGGATGCATCCCCCGCTTAACCATTTCCCGCTGCACAACGATGAAAGCCAACACGATTCCGAGTGTGATTAAGATGCCGTACCAACGGACTGAAATCGGCCCGAGCTCAAATGCAACCGGATTGATTGCAGCTAATTCAAACATAAATCATTCGTTCCCCTCTGTTTCCACAGGTATTGTTTTCCTGTTTATTTCCATTTCTAGTTTCTTTGTAAAATTCTCGGCTGCATTGATCCCAAGACGTTTCATCCGGTAATCCATGGCAGCGACTTCGATGATAACCGATAAATTCCGTCCCGGCCGCACCGGCACCGTCAGCTTGGTCAACTCGGAGTCCATGATCGCCATCTTCTCCTCATCGATGCCTAACCGGTCATATACTTTTTCCGGATCCCATACTTCTAGATCAATGACGAGCAAAATACGTTTATCATCTTTTACTGCGCTCGCCCCGAATAACGTCATCATATCAATGATGCCGATGCCCCGTATCTCTAGCATATGCCGAAGCAGTTTCGGCGCATTGCCGATTAATACATTTTTGGCGACTTGCCTAATTTCAATACTATCATCTGCTACCAGGCGGTGGCCCCGTTTCACCAGTTCCAGTGCGGTCTCACTTTTTCCTACACCACTTTTACCGGTAATGAGCACGCCAATTCCATACACATCCACCAATACCCCATGCACCGTAGTCATCGGCGCAAGACGCCCCTCTAAAAAATTCGTCAGCATGCCCGAAAAACGAGTAGTCGGATTATCGGTCTGCAGGACGGGGATTTGGCACTTCTCGGCAGCCGCTTGCAGCTCCTCGGGCGCTTCCTCTCCATGCGCAACAATAATGGCAGGCGTCATGTCGGAGCAGAGCCGCTCCATCCGTGCCATCCGAACTTCAGCCGGAAGGCTATAAAAAAATGCTAGCTCCGTTTTACCTAATAATTGCACGCGTGCGGCGGGATAATATTCAAAAAAACCGGCTAATTCCAGGCCAGGCCTTGAGATATCACTTAATGTAATGCTACGGTTCAGTCCTGCTTCTCCTGCTAACAGCGCAAGATCGAACTTTTCTTGTATATCCTTGACTATCACCTTTGACAATATTCCCCCACCTCTCTTCGTATGTCCTTGCACCATTTTACCATGAACCGTTTCAATTGAAATCAATTCTGCGTGCGAACGGATAATTGGATAAAACTTCTGGTCTAATCATGAGAACTTTTGAGAGGCACCGTTCATGCTATACGTTTGTTTAGGGACTACTCACTATTCTGCTCCAAGCGACACAGATAAGAGCCGTCATGAATGAAACTCATGACGGCTCTTCTTTTCAGATGTTATTTCACATTGTAACAAACGATGACTGAGCCTGTTTTGGCTTCCCCATTAATGAAGAGCGGCGTGCGTTCTTCTTCAGAATTCTTATGGAAACCGATGGATCGCTGCAAGAACTGCTCTTCCACTCGTGTGCGATGTACGTCGTGAAGCTGCAAGTCAAGACGTCCCATGTTCGTTGAAATCTCACCAGTTAACGGAACGTCGGATGGCACGTAGATTTCTACAGAGCCACTGACTGTACGGGCTTCTACTTTGCGTGCATCATTATCAGTTGTTGTCACAACGACATGACCGTTAAGGGATTTCGCTTCCACGTCCTTGATCGCACCACTGACATATACCCGGCCGTTCATTGTTTCAGCATCCAGTTCTTGTCCGGTAACTTCCTTCAGCTGAATCTTCCCATTGCCTGTTTCCAGCTGTGCTTCTCCGAAAACTAAGTGGGAGCCTTCAATTTTACCGTTTGCCGTCTTGCAGTACAGCTTTTCTGTCGCCAAGTCGTTCAAAACAGTTTCCCCGTTCAACAATCGAATCGATAGCTTCTCATAATCCTTCTTCGGTACCGTGAGGATCACGTTAACTTGCGTCAATTTCAAATCACTGACGAGACGGAGTCGGCCTTCATCATTCATGAAGACAAGTTTTTTAAGGAATTCCTCTTTCGCTTCTTCTTCTGTTTTCTGATTGAACACCTTCACAGTGAAGTCGGCAACCACTTCATTGTTTTCAGTGTCTTCATTCACCTGGATCGTCAATTTCCCATTATCGATGTCCACGATGATTTCTTTCAGATCATCCACTGGTTTAATAACAGAATGTGTGAATGTACTGCCTGAGCCGAACGGTGCATCGAAGTCGAAAGTTTTTACCCGTTGCACAGCCGTCTGCATGAATTGCATGAATCGTTCTCCGACATGCCCGACATCTTTCCGCAAATCATTTAGGAAGTCATCCATGGATTCGTCCCTTTTTGCCGATTTCGGCTCTTCTTCCACCCGGCCTTCATATGTAGGCTCTTTATACGAAGTGTCAGATGAATTGTCCACCTTCGCAGAGGCCCCATTTGAATTCTTCTCCATCGCTTCCAATAGAGTAAGCGCCTCTTCGATTGTAATGGTACCGTTTTCTACCATAGTCAGGATACGTTTGCGTTCATTTTGCATTGTTCCGCCTCCTCATTAGTAACGGGTGGATCACCATCCGTAAGCAAAAAACGGCTGCCACCCATTTTGTAATACTTATATATACGAATCGGAAGTGCGGAAGTTTCACTTGCTGACGGATTGTGCTTCCTCAATTTTCATTTTCATTCGCTCACGGTCCCGTACCAAGATCGGTTTTAAATACCTACCCGTGTAGGAAGCCTGTACTTCCGCCACTTCCTCAGGTGTTCCGGTAGCAATGATCTGTCCGCCTTTTTGCCCGCCTTCCGGTCCAAGATCAATAATATGGTCGACTGTCTTGATGACATCCAAATTATGCTCGATGACAAGGACAGTATTCCCTGTATCGACCAGTCTTTGTAAGACGAGGAGCAATTTCGAAATATCATGGACATGAAGACCTGTCGTCGGTTCATCCAAAATGTAGAACGTCTTGCCATTGGAACGCTTGTGCAATTCTGAAGCCAGTTTCACACGCTGCGCTTCACCGCCGGACAATGTAGTCGCAGGCTGACCCAATTGAACATAGCCAAGCCCCACATCCACGATCGTCTGAAGCTTTCTGCTGATCTTCGGTATATTTTCGAAGAAGATCAACGCATCTTCCACTGTCATCTCCAGGACGTCCGCAATATTTTTACCTTTGTATGTGACTTCCAACGTTTCTCGGTTGTACCGTTTCCCATGGCAAACCTCACAAGGAACATAGACATCGGGAAGGAAGTGCATCTCGATCTTAATGATGCCGTCCCCTCGGCATGCTTCACAACGGCCGCCTTTCACATTGAAGCTGAACCGTCCTTTTTTATAGCCGCGCACTTTTGCTTCATTCGTCATCGCAAATACATCCCGAATATCATCAAAGACGCCTGTGTATGTCGCAGGATTCGACCGCGGCGTACGACCGATCGGAGATTGATCGATATCAATTACCTTTTCGAGTTCCTCGACTCCGGAAACCGAATCGAATTCGCCCGGCTTCTGCTTCGAGCGGTTCAATTTTTGGGCGAGCACTTTATAAAGCACTTCATTGACAAGCGTACTTTTCCCGGATCCTGAAACGCCAGTCACCGCAATGAATTGACCGAGCGGGAAGTCGACATCGACATGTTTCAAGTTGTTTTCCGAAGCACCTGTAATGCTCACTTTCCGGCCATCCGGCTCTCTTCTTTCGAGCGGCAGCGGAATGAAACGTTTCCCGCTTAAATATTGACCCGTCAAAGAATTCGGGTCCGCCATAATCTCCTCTGGCGTGCCGGCAGAAACAATCCGACCTCCAGCCGCTCCAGCTCCCGGACCGATATCAATCAAATAATCGGCGGCCATCATCGTATCTTCATCGTGTTCGACGACAATGAGCGTATTCCCGATATCCCGCATATCTTGGAGCGTGCCAATCAGGCGGTCATTGTCCCGTTGGTGAAGTCCGATAGACGGTTCATCTAAGATATAAAGGACACCGGTTAAGCGGGAGCCGATTTGAGTCGCCAGCCGGATCCGCTGTGCTTCCCCACCGGACAACGTACCCGCCGCTCGGGATAACGTTAAATAATCGAGGCCGACATTAATGAGAAACCCGAGTCTCTCTTCAATCTCCCGCAAAATCATATTGGCGATTTGGCGGTCTTTCTCTGATAGAGTCAGGCCTTTAAAGAAACGGTCTGCCTCCGTTATCGATAATTCTGTCACTTGGCCTACATGGCGGCCGTTCACTTTCACTGCTAGCGCCTCTTGCTTCAGGCGGTAGCCATGGCATGCCGGACAAGGCCGCTGCGCCATGTATTTTTCCATTTGCTCCCTAATATAATCGGAAGACGTTTCGCGAAAACGCCTTTCCACATTCGCCAATACCCCTTCGAAGTAAATATTGTTCACACGGGTATTGCCGAATTCATTTGTATATTTAAATTTGATAAGATCGTCCCTCGAACCGTAAAGCAATTTGTTCAAATCCTCATCCGATAGCTCGCTCACCGGATCTGTCATGGAAATGCCGAAATGCTTCGCGACTGTCTTGAGCAATTCAGGATAATATTGTGAGCTGGTTGGCTCCCATGGAGCGATGGCATTTTCTTTTAACGACAAAGCACGATCGGGGATGACCAGATCAGGATCCACTTCCAGCTTCGTGCCAAGCCCATCACATTCCGGACACGCTCCAAAAGGACTGTTGAAAGAGAACATTCTTGGTTCCAGCTCTCCGATGGAAAAACCACAGAGCGGACAGGCATGATGTTCACTGAATAGTAATTCCTCTCCGTCGATGATATCGACGAGCACCATTCCTTCAGCTAAACGCAGTGCAGATTCGAGCGAGTCGCTCAACCGTGATTCAATGCCTTCTTTTAAAACAATCCGGTCAATTACCACTTCGATTGTATGCTTTTTATTCTTATTCAGTTCGATGTTGTCATCGAGGTCCATCGTCTCCCCGTCGACGCGGATCCGCACATATCCCTGCTTCTTAATATCTTCTATTAATTTGGCATGGGTGCCTTTCCGTCCCGATACGACGGGAGCCAGCACTTGCAGTCGTGTCCTCTCGGGGAACTCCATTATCCGGTCGACCATCTGCTCAATCGTCTGGGACGTAATTTCTGTTCCGTGCACCGGACAGATCGGTTTGCCGATTCGCGCATAGAGCAATCGTAAATAATCATAGATTTCGGTTACCGTACCGACCGTGGATCTCGGGTTACGGCTCGTCGTCTTTTGGTCGATCGAGATGGCAGGAGACAGCCCTTCGATGGCATCCACATCGGGTTTGTCCATCTGTCCAAGGAATTGGCGTGCATAGGCGGACAGCGACTCGACATATCTGCGCTGGCCTTCCGCATAGATCGTATCGAAAGCGAGCGACGATTTCCCGGATCCGGACAGACCGGTCATTACGACCAGCTTGTCACGCGGAATCGTTACGTCAATATTTTTTAAGTTATGGGCTCGTGCCCCTTGAATGACTATCTCATTCTTCCTCATGTGCATTTCACCTTTCAGCCTTCAATTCTAGAATCGTATCACGCAATTCCGCGGCCCTTTCGAAATCCAAAGCTTTCGCCGCTTCTTTCATCTCTTTTTCGAGCGTGACGAGGAGCGTTTCTTTTTCTGCCTTCGTCAACGCCTTTCCTTTTGTCGCTTTTTCTAAGTAGGATACCTCGTCCTCGGCAACTTGAGTCGCCCGGATAACATCCCGCACTTTCTTTTTGATTGTCGTCGGAGTGATGCCGTGCTTTTCGTTGTACGCCATCTGCACTTCCCGTCTCCGCTTGGTCTCCTCGATTGCCTTATTCATCGAATCGGTATAACGGTCCGCATACATGATGACATGTCCTTCCGAGTTCCGCGCAGCCCGTCCGATCGTTTGGATGAGCGATCTTTCTGAACGGAGGAAGCCCTCTTTATCCGCGTCCAAAATGGCGACGAGAGATACTTCGGGTATATCCAAACCTTCCCGCAGCAGGTTGATGCCGACTAGGACATCATACGTTCCTAGGCGTAGTTCACGAATAATTTCAATCCGCTCGAGCGTTTTTATTTCGGAGTGGAGATATTGCACTTTAACGCCAATCTCCTTCAAATAATCGGTCAGGTCTTCGGACATTTTCTTCGTAAGTGTAGTAATCAATACCCTTTCATTCTTCCTCGTACGCTCATTGATTTCGTCAATCAAATCATCAATTTGGCCTTCGATCGGCCGCACCTCGATGATCGGATCAAGCAATCCGGTTGGACGAATGATCTGTTCGACCATTTCCGGGGAGTGTTCAATCTCATATGGTCCCGGTGTCGCAGATACATAGATGGACTGGTGGGCATATCGCTCGAACTCCTCGAACATTAGCGGGCGGTTGTCCAGCGCGGATGGCAGACGGAAACCATGATCGACAAGCACTTGCTTCCGCGCCTGGTCGCCGTTGTACATGGCTCGGATTTGCGGCAGCGTAACATGGCTCTCATCAATGACCAGGAGAAAATCGTCCGGAAAATAATCAAGGAGCGTATAAGGCGTAGCTCCCGCCGGACGCAAAGTCAAATGCCTTGAATAGTTTTCGATGCCGGAACAGAATCCCATTTCTCTCATCATTTCGAGGTCATATCGCGTCCTTTGCTCGAGCCGCTGTGCCTCCAATAATTTGTCCTGCTCGCGCAGTACTTTCAACCGCTCCTCGAGTTCGACCTCAATGTTGGCGATGGCTTTTGTCAATTTATCCTCGCCGGTGACAAAGTGAGAGGCCGGGAAGATCGCAACATGTTCCCGTTCTCCTAAAATCTCCCCTGTCAATGAATCGACTTCACGGATCCGATCGATTTCATCGCCGAAAAATTCAATGCGGATGCAGTGCTCATCTTCGGATGCCGGAAAGATTTCTACGACGTCTCCTCTTACCCTGAATGTCCCTCGGGTGAAGGCAATATCATTGCGGGAATACTGGATATCTACGAACCTTCTAAGCAGTTCATTTCTGCCGATTTCCATGCCCGGACGTAATGAAACAACGTGCTTCCCGTATTCCTCCGGAGAACCGAGGCCGTAAATGCACGATACCGAAGCGACGATCAAGACATCATTGCGCTCAAACAAAGCAGAGGTCGCAGAGTGACGGAGCTTATCAATCTCATCATTGATCGTCGCGTCTTTCTCGATATACGTATCGGTATGAGGCACGTACGCTTCCGGCTGGTAATAGTCATAGAAGCTGACAAAATACTCAACCGCGTTATTTGGAAAGAACTCTTTGAATTCGCTATATAATTGACCTGCCAACGTTTTATTGTGCGCGATGACAAGGGTCGGTTTGTTAATTTCAGTCACTACATTGGAAACAGTGAATGTCTTGCCTGTCCCGGTAGCCCCCAGCAAGGTCTGGTGCTTTTTCCCCTCTTTTACCCCTTGCACGAGCTTGGCGATCGCGGATGGCTGATCACCCTGTGGCGTGTAAGGGGCTTGTAAATTAAAAGTTTGGACCATACGAGTCCCTCCCTGAATGAATTGTCTTTATTCTATCACAGTACTCGCCATATCTAAAGAAATAAGCGAACGTACGTTTTTTTATGCAGCTAGCGAAATAATTCCTGCTTATTACGAATCTATACCCACTTTTATCCCAGAACAAATAAAAACGCTGTACAGGTGATTATTCTGTACAGCGCCCAAGCATAGACAAAAGCATATTAATTTGTTGTGACGTATAAAATTAAAATACAGCCGCTACTCACTTAAAATTTCTAGTAAAGTTGATTTCCGCTTCTGGCGGTCGCTTTCCGGGGGGCGGGCGGTGAGCCTCCTCGTCCGCTCCGCTACCTGTGGGGTCTCACCTGTCCCGCTCATCCCCCAGGAGTCGCCGCCTTCCGCTCCAATCAACGGATGTTCTGCTAAAATGGAACTAATTATTAAAAAAATAAAAAAGATAGTACCTTTTACAAAAAAATAGAAAGGTCTTCATGTAGTTACTCATCCATAAAAAATGTGTATCTAAGGCGGGAAACGCAACGTAGACTCCTATGGGAATAGCTTGAGCTGAAGACCCCGCAGGAACGTAGTGACGAGGAGACTGAAGCCAAGCCCATGGAAAGCGAAGTTGCGCTCCCTGCCGATTTGATTATTCATTCTTATTTAACTCGGAGTAGACCTTGTCTACAGTCTGACGCTGTACAGGTGGATACACTGTACAGCGCCTTATTCATCAATTGACCATTTCTAACTTTAACAATTCATCCGTATACCTTTCAAATGCCGAGACATCACGGTTATCAAGTGATGCATCGATCATTTCCAGCAACCTCTTCTTCGTCTGCTCGCGGTGGATATGGTTGAGGAACAGATCCATATAAATTTCGTTCAGTAGCTTTTCGGCATGCATCGTCGAACTGTTTTTTCCCACGGCTTTTAGGAACTCTGTATACGAATAGTTATTTTCCATCTCCCTCACCCCTGATGCCCTTTTCGTTATTATACATAACAAATCAGAATAGTTGCAAGGGTTTTGGGAATATTCTATTTTTTGAACCGATTTAACTATTCAAGGGAAGAGATGTCCCGGTTTTAAGCTTCTTTGGATGCAGATCGGATCGTAGCTTCCGAAATAAGCATGACCACAAGCCCAATCAAGATAGGCTGAAGGGACAAGCCGAACATGAAAAATGCTCCCACCACTACAACTAGCGCCTGCAGCCATTGTGCATTTCTCACTGTAGTCCGCAATGCTTGCGGCCGCTCTTTGTCACTTTCCGGAAATAGCATATCCATCCGGAAATCATCGCCCATTTTCAAAGCGTTATATAGCTGGAGAGCTGTAGCGAAAGCCAATGCTCCCGTGAAGATATAAGCGCCGATCAGAAAAGGGATGAAGAGGACACCTAACACAGACAAAACGGTGAGCCTGACCCATAGCCAGAAGATATCGTCTGTCCGGATCAATGTTCGCTTGACCAAAAATGCCTGTGGCTTTGTCTTCCCAAAGACTGGGTTCGATAAGATGGGGCCAAGCCATCTCCTTCTGCTGACCGAGCCTTTCAAATGGGGAACGTCTGTGAAATAGTTCGCAAACCGGTAAAACCGCATCATCCGATTTTGTTCCATCTTAATGAAATGCTCATATGGGAATGGTTTTTCTTTTCGTTCCTTTCTCCAATACACATCATACAGCGCTGCAACCAGCCCGGCTCCGATCAATACATAAGGCATGCCAGCCAATCCGGAATAAAGGATGGCAAAAGCCAGGACATACCGTATCAATCGGTCGATCCATATGGCATGACCGCTTCTAGCGTGATGAAAAGAGTACTCTGTCTCCGCAAATAGCCATTTCAAAAGCACAATAAAAACGGCAGTTGCCGCATAGCTCGCTGTCCCTCCTGTATGCGTCGCAGACAAGAGCGGCAAAGCGACGATGAATAAAAGAAGCGGAATAGGCAGCTGCGAGAAAAAAGTCCATCGCAAGGATCGTTTCATATAGTGGTCCAGCTGACTTTCGAGCGGAAGGAAAAAGACGACATCCGCCGGCTTCAACAAGGTAACTGGAGCTGAAATAGCGAGCGGCAATGCAATTAACAAGGATGCCAGGAGTGCTGCCGGAAAGTTCTCGGGCACTTCTTTCAGCCAGTTGCTATAGGCATAACCGCCAGCACCGATCGTAAAGACGAGAACGATCGCCAAATGTCCAGTAAAGACAAACTTCATATACCGCTGGACCTCGTTCATGTAATGAATGAACCGGTCGCTCCAAATATTACGCACGTCCTTCATTGTTCCGTTCCTTTGTCATCGCGATATACAGCTCATCCAATGAGGCGCCTGGCCGATTGAAGGCCTTCCGTAGATCGTCCATCGTCCCGTGCGCACGAACTCGTCCTTCATGCAGCAGGATGATGCGATCGCAATACTTTTCAGCCGTCGATAAAACGTGGGTGGACATCAGGACGGAAGCCCCGTTATTCTTTCGTTCCGTAATCTGATCCAGTAACGATTGAATGCCGATCGGATCCAGGCCGACAAAAGGTTCATCGATAATATATAAAGAAGGCTCCACAAGAAATGCGCACATAATCATTACTTTTTGACGCATCCCTTTGGAAAAATGGGCCGGAAACCATTTCAATCTCTTCTCCATCATAAACTCTTTCAGCAATCGCTCCGATCTTGCCTCAAACACGTCTCGATCGACGCCGTAGGCCATCGCCGTCAGCTCCAAATGTTCCTTTAGCGTGAGTTCCTCGTACAGGATCGGTGTCTCTGGTATATACGTAAAGGATTTTCGGTATTGCTCGGGGCTTTCCTTGAAGGTCATTCCATTGACCCGGATATCACCGCTATGTGGGTTCATCAGCCCAATAATATGTTTGATTGTCGTACTTTTTCCCGCACCGTTTAATCCGATCAGTCCCACCAGCTCGCCGCTCTTAATTTCAAACGACAAATCATGGAGCACCGGATTGCGGGTATAACCGCCTGTTACATGTTCTACTTCGAGAATTGCCATGACCATCCTCCATTCTTCACCTCATTTTAACAAAAATCTAACTGGAATGCTTCGTCCATCTCACCCTTCTTATGAAAAAATATGCTACACTATTGAAATTAATGCCGCGCCTTGCGAAAGAGCGCATGAGGGGATCCCCCCTTCCCTGGATAACAGGGAACAACATACGATGAAAGGATGTATATCAATGACCAGTTGTTTATTTTGTAAAATCATTGAAGGCTCCATTCCTGGAGAAATTATTTATGAGGATGATCATGTCGTCGCCTTTATGGATATCATGCCTGTCAGCGAAGGCCATTTGCTGCTCATCCCTAAAACTCACCGGGAAAACATCTATGACATGACCGAAGAGGAAGCGTCCCATCTATTTGCCGTTGCTCCGAAAATAGCGAATGCGATAAAGGAAGAATTTAAGCCTGCCGGTTTGAACCTTCTTCAAAACAACGGAGCCCCTGCTGGACAAGCAGTGTTCCATTTCCATTTGCACTTTATTCCAAGATATGACCAGAATGATGGATACCAATCGACGTGGGAACCGAAAGTAGAAGAGTTTCCACAAGAACGGATCCATCAGATTGCGGACAGCATTCGAAAACAATTACAGCATTGACCTTGAATGTTTGTCTGAAAAATTATATAATGCATGTACGTTTTCGCTGCCGATCACGAGGATACGGTAGGAGGACTAAAAGAGAACAGTTGAGGAGAGTTGAGAAATGAATACGAAAAATTTGATGCTCATGGCCATTTTGGTGGCAGTCGGTGCTGCGTTGTATCTTGTCATTCCAGGTTACGGGGAGGGCATGAAGCCTGATTTCATGCTAACGATGATGTTTATCGGGATCTTCTTATTCCCTGATGTGCGAAGTGTCTTTTTGCTTGGCGCGACAACCGGGGTTATATCCGGAATTTTCACCAGCTTCCCTGGCGGATTCCTGCCGAATATTATTGACAAGTTCATCACGGCGTTTGTCATCTTCGCCATCGTTTTACTGCTGAAAAAACTTTCACAAAAGCTCGTCGTTTCGACAGTAATTACTTGTATCGGCACCATTTTGTCCGGTACGATCTTTCTTTCAGTAGCGATTTACGTGATTGGTGCCAACGTGCCGTTCGGCTTGCTGTTTGTCACAGTTGTCTTGCCGACAATGGCGATGAACGGGGTTGTCTTCTTCATTATCTATCCAATCATTGTGAATCTATTGAAACGAACATCATTTAAAACAGCTTTATCCAATTGATTGATCACCTTCCGCTTCCGGCGGAAGGTTTTTTTATTTGTCCAGCCCCCTGCGGCAGCACGTTCTTCCTTGCCGGCGGGTCGCCCCTCATGTTTTAATAAAACTATAGAAGGAATACTATTATATACGGAAGGAGCGGAATCAAATGAAAGCTTCCACATTTATTTTAGGGCTTGTCGCGGGCTCGGCAGCCGCCGCTGTTACGGTCCTTTATTCAACTCCCCAATCGGGCAAAGAATTGCGCGGCTCCGTGAAAAGCGCATCCAGCGATTTGAAATACAAACTCCAGGACGTCAAAGTGAAATTGGCTGACATGAAACGTTCCGTCAAGCATTTGGCAAACGAAGCGAAGGAATATATTCCAGAGACCGTGGATGGAGTAAAGGAATCGATAGAGAAATGGCAAATGTCCACTGCTTCCAATCAAGTGCGATTGGAAAAAGAAATTCTCGCGATCCAAAACTCACTCGAAGAACTGGAGAAGTCGATCGCAGAACAACATCAATAAGTATTATGGGTTATCCTGACAATGCGGGATAACCTTTTTTCATCAGAAAATTAATATTATTGCAATTCCAACTTTTTTCTTTGTTACTTTCCTGCTATAATGAAAGAACTAGTAAAATATACGAAGTTGGAGGTATTTTATATTGGAAGAAAAGTTTTCTCGTAAAGAGGCGATGATTTATAGCCAACGGGTTGCCCAAATGTCGAAGGCTCTTTGGAAAGCCGTTGAAAAAGACTGGCAGCAATGGATACGTCCTTATGATCTCAATATTAATGAGCACCATATTCTGTGGATCGCTTACCATTTGCAAGGTGCGACGATTTCTGATGTCGCAAAATTCGGGGTAATGCATGTATCGACCGCTTTCAACTTCTCAAAAAAACTGGAAGAGCGAGGATACGTCCAGTTTTCCAAAAAGGAAGATGACCGACGCAATACATACATCACCGTTACCGAGGAAGGCGAAGCCCTGCTGCACGATATGAATAAAAACTATTATGATTCCGAGCATGGCATCCTGGAAGGCTCTCTTCCCATCAAAAATATTTATGGTAAATTTCCTGAATTTTTGGAAGTGATGTCTGTCATCCGCAATATCTATGGCGAAGATTTTATGGAGATTTTCGAACAAGGCTTCAAGAACATTGACGATTCATTTGATGAAGCTGAAGGTGACCTGGTCGCCGTCCATACATCCGAGAAGGCGAGATTCTAATAGCGGGCTGCTGCGCCATGACAAAACCAGGCTAGCTCCCTCTTCTTCTGTTTCCTGTAAACGAGGTAGGGAGGAAAAATAATTTCATTTTCGTTTTGCTTCTGCTATCATTAAGTAGGAACGAAGAGGAGGTATGGATTTGATCCTTACAGTAACGGTTCTGTTTTCATTATTTTACTTATATCAAATAAACAAAATGACATTTGCGCTTTGTCAGTCGAGGGAAATTCCTGAGGAAAAACAACCTAAGATCTATCGCACAGTAAATATACTTATTACCATATTAATTTTATCGTTTTACTTGGAAGTCCTGTTAAAGGTCTGAAGAGTTCACAATTTGAAAGGTCCATTTTCCCGTTAAGGAAAATGGACCTTTAGTAATTAGCAGATGCTTAGTAATAGAATGCCGCACCTACGATAATTAGCAAGATGAACAACACAACCAGCAACGCGAAACCGGAACCTTGCCCGCTATATCCACCCATTGGAGCACCTCCTCTCTCCTATATGGTATGCGAAGCATTTTTCAGCTCATAGGCTGTTTATCCGATGGAACCTTTTTGTTTTCGATACGTTTTTATGGTATAGTATCAACTGTTGTAGACAAAAGTTAGGAGAGAAAACGTATGAAAAAAACATTAATTGCCGTTTCTTTAGCTACATCCGTACTTGCCTTATCGGCTTGCAGTGATAAAAAAGCATCCGACGAAGTGATTGCATCCACGAAATATGGTAACATTACACAAGCTGATTTCTATGAAGAAATGAAAGATGCGATTGGCGTTCAAGTCGTCGAGAACATGCTTCTTCAAAAAGCGATCGAACATGAATATAAGGTTGATGACAAAGAATTAGAAGAAGCAATTAAGCAGCAAAAAGATATGTATGGTGATAACTTCGATTTATATTTACAACAAAACGGTATTACTGAAAAATTCTTTGAAAAGAATGTCAAATCTCAATTGTTGCAAAAGAAACTTGTCGATTCTTTGAAGGTCACTGATGAACAGATTAAAACTGGTATAGAAAATGCAAAGACTGAATTGCATGCTCGCCATATCCTCGTTAAAGATGAGAAAACAGCAAAAGAAGTCCTTCAAAAGTTAAAAGACGGCGGTGACTTCGCAAAATTAGCGAAAGAATATTCAACTGAAGATAAGGCTAATGAAACTGGTGGGGACCTTGGCTGGTTTGGACAAGGTAAAATGGTTCCTGAATTCGAAGCTGCTGCTTATAAATTGAAAAAAGGCGAAATTAGTGAGCCTGTCAAAACAAGCTTTGGCTACCATATCATAGAGTTGCTCGATACACGTAAAGTGGAGATAGAGAAAACAGATGAGGAACTCAAAGCAGAAGTGGAAGACAACTTGACAAGAGCCGCATTCGAAGCTCGTTTGAAAGAACTTCTAGAGAAGGCGGATGTCGAAATCAAAGAGGAAGAGTTCCAACACGCATTGGATGCTTACCTTCCTGTAAAAGAAGAAAAAGCGAAGAAGTAATGCATGATAAAAGGGCTGTTCCGTACGAATTCTCGTACAGGACAGCCCTTTGTAATTTTTATTCAAACGAAGGCTTATAGAAAGAACGATTATCGAGCGGAAAAATACGTTCCGTGAATTCGCCCGGTGATGTTTTAGCCATCGCCCGGTTTAACATATTCATTTTCGCATCAATGTTATCGATATAGTGAAGCATTTCCGCTTCCTTCAACATTGGACGTTTTGGGCTTCCCCATTCTTCCTTCCCGTGATGGGACAAGACCATATGCTGCAGCAAGGTCACTTCCTCACCTTCAATTCCTAATTCATCTGCAGCTTTCGAAATTTCATTCACCATGATGGAAATATGGCCAAGCAAGTTCCCTTCCACCGTGTACTGAGTCGCGATCGGGCCGGATAATTCTACCACTTTCCCGATATCATGCAAGATGATGCCTGCATATAGCAAATCTTTGTTCAAGGTCGGATACAACTCGGCAATCGCCTTTCCGAGCTTCAGCATGGACACGACATGATCGAGAAGTCCGGAAACGTAATCATGATGATTTTTAGTAGCCGCCGGGTATACCATAATATCCGTCTGATGTTTCTTCAAAATATGCCGGGTAATCCGCTGGATATGGGGATTTTTCATCTCAAAGAAAAATTGCAGCAGCTCCTCATATAATACTTCCTTGCTCTTTGACGCGGAAGGCACGAGATCAGAAAGGGAGATGCCCTCCTCTTCCTTTGCCGGACGGATGCTTTTTATGCGCAGCTGGTTTTTGCCGCGGTATTCATGGATTTCCCCACCGACTTTAACTATCGTTGCGGCTGCGTACATTTTTTCCTGCTCTTCTCCTGTATCCCAGAGCTTCGCTTCAATATCACCGCTTTTATCTTGAAGGATTAATGTCATGAACGGACTGCCCTGCTGTGTAATGCCTTTAACGGATTGTTTGATTAACAGAAAAAGATCAACCGGCTCACCGACTTGATGCTCTGCTATTTTTTTCATTGAAGAACCGCCCCCTGATTGCTTCCGATTTCGGAAACAGTAATGATGTTTGCCTCATGCAGATGCTTCGTCATCGTTTCGTGGCAAGTGAAATAGATGAACTGATGCTCCGCTTGCAATCTCTTCAACAATTTTATCATACGAGAAAGCCGTGTGCCGTCAAAATGGACGAACGGATCATCCATAATAATTGGAAATGGCGCTGTCCCCCGCAAGGATTCTGCCAGTGCCAAGCGCAAGGAGATATAAGCTTGTTCCTTCGTCGCCTGGCTGAGCTCCATAATCGGAAACAGCATATTGTCGTCTTGGCGAATTGCGCGGAAAAAACCTTCTTCTCCAACCGTTAATCCGACATAGCGGCCTCCTGTCAAATCGGAGAAATAATGACTGGCTCGCCGTAAAACCCCCGGCAGCTTTTTCTCTTTCAGTTCTGCCATCGTTTGGCGAATTGCCGCCGCCACCGCTTTTTTCGTAGACCATTGTCTAGCAAGCTGTGCAAATTCAGCGCGTTTGTTTTCAAACTGCTGCAGCATGCGTTCATAGGTTTCATTATCCGCCAGCCTTTTGGTCAAATGCGCTAGCCGCACCTTCTCTTCCAACAAATCTGACTGCTGTTTCGCAGCTTCTGCTAACCTGTTTTCCACTTGGCTTGCCGCCTCTTCCAATTCGCTGATGGATAGATCGGTTGGCCAATTGGAACGGTCATGCATACGGAGCTGACTTCGCAGATCATCTAATTGCCGGCTTACCAGTTCGGCATCCTGGAAGACGTCGAATGCCCGATAGAAATCTTCCTCGGTTGTAGCATCTGCTTCGCTCAAAAGTTCTTCTCTCTGGGACTGCAGCATGGCTGCGGTTTGATGCACCAGCTCGAGTTCCTCTTGCAATCCAAGCTGTTTTTCGGAATCGGTCTTCTGTTTCCCCATCCGCTCCTTCTGCTGCATCCATTCATTGCGAAGGTGGTCAAAAAGCATTTCTTCGGGCACTTCTTTCCCTAACAGACTATGTGCCTCATTCATGCATTCGGCTATCTTGCGGGCGGTATTCTGTTCCCGCTGCCGAGCAGCAAGTAATTCTCGATCCACTTCCTGGAGCTCTCGGATCATGCGAAAAATTTCCGGTATGATCTGCAAACTTGGCAGTTCGTCAAAACCATACGCTTGAAGGAACGTAAACAACTCGTCTGCTGCCAGGTCCGTCCTATTATCCGCCATTCGAAGCTCTTCTTCATATGACTTCCGATTCCGCTTTACTGCCAGTAATGAACTTTCCAGCGTTTCTTTCTTCCGGAGATAGCTATCCACTCTTTGAATGAGCGCATCCATCTGTGCTTCTTGCTTCGCATACTGCGAAATAAATTGTTGCATCTCTTTTCTTTTTGCATCCGATGGATCCCCACTTCTCGTTTTCACCACGAGGAAAGTAGCAACAGCCCCAAGCAGCACGCCGCAAATGGCAAGGATCCATTGTTGGCTGACGATTCCAACGCCTGCCAGCAGAACGGCCATCAGCAGTAAAGTGAACGGGACAATCCGCATATTCCCGGAAGGTGTATCCTTCAGGTGAATAAATGCTTTCGCTTCTGCAAGACGCCGCTGAATGCCCGGCCAGTCGGCACACCTCTTCTGTTCTTCGTCAGAAGGAGCCATTTCATCCAGGCGTAGCTTGTCTTGCATAATCGCCCTCTCTTCACTGGCTGTCTGCGCGAGCTGTCTTTGTACATAATCCACTTGTTTCGTATGCTGGTGCAGCTGGTTCAGCAACGTAAGCATTGTTTTCTCCTGCTGAATGGACACATCCGCTCCCAGCAATAAGGCCGCTTTCTCATCATCTCGAATGCCGAGGCTGGCAACATAACGTTCTCGTTTGCTGTCCAATAAACGCAGTTCCTCGAATGCGGCTCTCTTATCAGATCGCCATTGATGCCATTCGGTTTCTCTGGCAACGAGCCGGTCAAGCTGGGGGAGGAATTGCTGATCTCGCATTTCGCCTGAACCCGTTAATTTTTCCAGCTCATTTTGAAGGACTTGCCTTCTAGCCAAGACGTCGAGCAATTTGCCGTTGATAATCTCGTAGCGCCGTATGCCATCCGTCGGGAACTTCCGAACGGATAGTTGCTCTAACCGAGCCAGTAACCCCCGTTCCTTTTCAATTAAGGGAAGCATCTGGCGCTGCGTTTCTATCAGCTTGCGCTGCTGATCCAAATCCCGTTCCTCGTCTTTCAATTCAACAAGATTTCTGTCAATGGCCATCATACGATTGACAGCAGGAGCGTATTCATCTGCCTGCTCCCTTTCTTCTTTCAAGGCCTTCTCCATCTCCCGCAATTCCGCCAATCGTACGTTCATTTCGGGCACTCTTCCATTCTTCTTAAAGAGTTCGCCCATTTCCTTTTCAAGCTTTGATTCAAGCTGCAGCAACGCATCCACTCCGGTCGTTCCTGATGCAAGAAGCGTCCGGCTCAACTGTTCCTCATCCATTTTCTCGAATCCTTGCAGCTGAAGGAGGGAGAAGGAAAAGATCGATTCAAACGAAGAGCGGTCGTAGTGGCGGAGAAGCTGCTGGAGCGCCTCTTCCCCTCCCGTAGAACCGTCTTCAAAATGGACTGTCACCGTGCCAGCCGATTTGCCCCGAACGCGTTCAATGATGCACATACCCGAGTCAGGATCATCGATATGGACTTGTCCTCCATACTTACCTCCCGTCTTAGGTTCATAGCGTTGTAGAACATGATTCTTTTGGGGAAATCCGAAAAGAATATGCAGCAGGAATTGCTGGATAGTTGTCTTTCCCGCCTCGTTATGGCCATAGAGAACGTTAATGCCGTCCTGAAGGTCAATTGTCACGTTTTCATGTTTTCCAAAACCATAGATGACCAATTTTCGGATGATCATTTTATCACCTCACTCCCCACGAATCATTTCCTTTTCTATGAGCTGTTCGGCATCCACCTTGATGCGCGAGACATCCGTTTCATCGAGGACACCCAAGTACTTGCCCATTCGCACATGCTGATAAACTTCCTGCAAAGTGGATCGCCAATCATCCATTGACCAGTCTTCCATCGTGCTGACAATCGAATCAACCATGAGATTCGGCGCCGCAAGAATACCTGAAGAACGCCGTTCCAATTCCAAGCACCGAATCCAGACAAACGGCTCATTCTCCTCCAGATGTTCCCGCAAGATTTCCAGCCATTCACTATCAGGTGCTTGGCTGAATAACACAGCCGCCTCCGCATCCACTTCTGTCAAAACCAATTCCACGATGCGTCCTCGCTTCGTTTCACCTGTCTCCAACGCTTCATCGCATCGCTGTATCCACTCATTTGCGTGCCGCAGTCCGGAACAATTCACTTCCACGCGCTCAAAAAGGATTTCAGAAGTCGGCACAAATCGAAGCACCGTTTCACTCTTCGATAACTCCACTTCATAAAATCCTTTCATTCCTTTTTCATTTCGATGCCGGCCTTGAATATTGCCAGGATAAATGATGGCCGGCTCCTCTTGCAATTGCTGGCGAAGGTGGATATGTCCAAGCGCCCAGTAATCATACTGCTTTTCGAGAAGCTCTTCCTTCGTAAACGGCGCATACACAGCGTGAGTGGCATCCCCCGCGACGCTGCCGTGCAGCATGCCGATCGTCAGGCTGTTTCCTGCTGCTTTTGGATAGTCGCGGATCATAGGAGTCCGAACATGCCTTTCTTTATAGCTGAAGCCATGGATGAATACGTCTTCTCCGTTCACCTGGAATGTCACCGTTTCGACTGTATCGCCAAAGACATGGACATTAGGGGGCAAGGCGACCCTTGTCCATGTCCCACCCAAATGATCGTGATTCCCATGAGAAAGCAGAACAGGAATACCTGCGCCATGAAGCTGCTCCATCCCTTCCTGGAATTTCAGCTGTGCTCTCAAGTTCCGGTCTTCCCCGTCGTATAAGTCGCCTACAATAAGCACAAAATCGGGTTTCGATGCGAGCGCGTAATCAATCAAACGCTGAAATGCCCGGATCGTACTATTCCGGAGTGCTTCCAGCCGGGATGGCGGTAAGTCGGTCATCCCTTTGAAGGGACTCCCAAGATGAAGATCGGCTGTATGGATAAAACGGATCGTAGACATTGCACTCCTCCTTACACAACGAATATTTGTTCTTATTTTACCATATGTAACACGAATAGAAACATAAATATAAAAGGAAGCCCTCCGTAGAAGACTTCCTTTCTTTTATTCCTTCCCTAGCTGAACTGCTTTTTTAATGTCCTTCAAAGAACGGGACGGTCCATACATGAGGACGCCGCCGCGGTAGACGCGGGCACCGAACCAGCCAAGCAGGAACAAAGTGACGAGCATAATGCCGATGGATAAAAGCGGTTCCCATAGCGGCAAGTTCAGCATACCGACACGCAAGAACATGACGAGCGGTGTGAAGAACGGGAAATAAGAAGCATATTTCAAAAAGCCAAGTTCTGGATTATTAAGGCCGGCCATTGCGATTAGGAATGCCGCAACAATCAGTAACGACATCGGCATAATCATCTGCTGAACATCCTCTGTCCGGCTGACGAGCGAACCGAGCAATGCCGCCAATGTGGCATATAAGAAATAACCAAGCAGGAAGAATATAACCGCATACACCAAGGTAGCCATATTAATATCCGATAGATTCAACATATCCAGGAAACCGCCTGTTTCTTTTGCTTTCGCCGTATTGAAAGCAATGAAACCAGCCATTCCGTAGATAATGATTTGTACGATGCCGAGGGTTCCGATTCCAAACACCTTAGCAAACATATGCTTTACGGGCGATACACTGGAAATAAGGATTTCCATAACACGTGATGATTTCTCCGTAGCGACTTCCATCGCAATCATGCTGGAGTACATGATAACCGAAATATAAATGACGAACATTAACACATAGACGAGAACGCTTGCCTGCATTAATTCCTCTTCCGATTTGGCGGATGGGGATACATTCTTTTGCTCAAATTGGATCGGTGCGAAAAGCGACTGGACTTGCTCTCCTGTCAACGACAATTTTTGAGCATTCATTTGCGTCTGAATGGATTGAAGTGCTTCTTGGAGTTGACCTGGAATATCGAAATCGATGACGCTTTTCGTCATGTACTTCGCTTGAATCGTATCTGCTTCATTCAAATTCAATGTGACAAACGAATCAAGTTTTCCTTCTTTCACTTGCTTTTCAAGCTCAGCTTCTGCGAGATCGGATTGGGCAAGCTTCAAGGAATGATCATCTGCCTCCATTTCCGCTTTCAGCATCGGGAACAGAACACCGCTATTGTCGATTACCTTCAGCTCGTTTGCGGTTTCATCATCCCCCGTGACATTTTTAACTCCGTCAATGATGCTGCCGATGTTGGCAAATATAAAAATAGCCGCCACCATGATGGCTGTCGTAATAATGAAAGACTTGGCCTTTGCCTTCGTGACAAAAGCTTGTTTAAAAATAATCCAAAACTCACGCATGCTCTTTCCCCACTTTCGCTATAAAGATTTCCTGCAAGGACGGTTCCTCGATCTCGAAATGCCGGATCGGGCCGGCTTGCATTGCGCGAGTGAGCAGCTGTTGAGCAACCTGTTCGTCCTCGATTTGGAAGATGCCACCTTCTACCGTTTGCGTAAAACCGGTGACACCCGCAATGGATTCCAATGCCGTTAGATCATGGTCCGCTTTGATTTGTACATTTTGTCTGCCGAATGAGCGCTTCACTTCGCGCAGCGAGCCTCTGACAATCTGATTTCCTCTATGGATAATGCTGAGCTGTTCACATAACTCTTCGACATGATCCATCCGGTGGCTGGAGAAGACGATCGTCGCCCCATTATTCCGAAAATCGAGGATAGCGCTTTTTAGCATCTCGACATTGACGGGATCCAAGCCAGAAAACGGTTCATCTAAGATGAGCAGCTTCGGATCGTGCATCAAAGCGGCAATCACTTGGATCTTTTGCTGATTCCCTTTTGACAGCTCTTCCACCCGTTTGTTTTTATATTGTGGCACTTCGAACCGTTCGAGCCAATGGTCGATCGCCCTTTTTGCATCACTCTTTTTCATGCCTCGCAGTTCTCCGAGAAAGACGAGCTGATCCTCGACTTTCATTTTCGGATAAAGTCCGCGCTCCTCCGGCAAATAGCCGATTTCGGGACTAGTCGCATACGAAATTCTCTTGCCGTTCCACGTAATCGTCCCTTCATTTGGCGTCAGCAATCCCAACACCATCCGGAACGTTGTCGTTTTCCCTGCCCCGTTGGCCCCCAGAAAACCATACATGGTCCCTTCTTCTACCGATAAGTTCAGGTGATCGACTGCCGTGACATCACCAAACCGTTTCGTCACATTCTCCAATAATAACGTCATCTGTTTCCCCTCTCTCTTTCCCTGCTATCCTACTTACGCAATAGGCAGCATATTCGTTTCACTTATAATCTTTTATTCAGAATCATAACCGCTACAGCGTATGAAATAAGCATAATGCCGTATGCCGAGGCAACAAGCACGAATGCGAGTGAGACACCCTCAATAATGAGTGCGCAGAGCCACATGAGTGCGAGGACGATGACCGTGATCGCCCAGGAGATTGTGCGGGCTTTCGTATGTACCGCTTCGTACCGCTCATCAAACCTCCGCTCTTTCCTGCCCTTCCGGAAATAAATCAAAGCGACTAGCAGGACAGCCCCCGCTCCTGTAATAAAACCTGCGAGTGTTTCCATTGTTGGAATCATAAAGAACCCCCCCCTTTTTAATTCTGTTTATTCGCTATGGCTGCGCCAATGCCGTAGGAAATCATATGGATGGCCCAGATCGCGGCTAAGATAAAAAAGGCTAACTTTGGACCTTCCACAATCATGACAATGGCCCACGCAACTAAAATCGCAGCCGTCGTCGCGCCCCAGGAAATTGACCTGGCTTGCCGGTGGATATTTGTATAGCGCTCGTCAAACCTGCGTTCCTTCCTCCCTTTGCGCCTGCTGAAATAGAAGATAATACCAGAAATTGCCAAACCTAACGGCAATCCGGACAAAAATGCCCATATATCGAATCCTTCGTACAACTGTCATTCCTCCTCCGGTAAGAAAATATCTTCAATCCTGCAAGCAAAGAGCTTTGCGATTTTGAAGGCTAAAATGAGGGATGGGTTATATCGTCCTTTTTCCAATGAAATGATCGTTTGTCTGGATACATCCAGCTTTTCCGCAAGATCATCCTGCGTCCACCCCATCTCCGTCCTCTTTTCCTTTATCAAGTTATTCAGTTGGATGCTCCTCCCCTCGTTTTGTAAAGTTTCTTTTACGTAAAGCTAACTTTACGTAAAGTTTACTTTACCTCAATTTCATTGTCAAGCAACCTTTACATTTTATTTTTTGCACGAATGAATGGCTGTTCATTTATTAGCATGGCGTTGTATAATAGAGAAAAGTGAACGGAGGGATGGTACACATGAGGACGTATAAATTGACGGCTTATGAGAAGAATGGGGAATTGCTGACGGAGGAGACTTTCACCGCGGCGACGGACGAAGAAGCGAAGGAAAAAGGACGGGTCTTGCTGGAAGAGAAAAGCTTGGCAGAAAAGACGCATCGCCTTGCTTCGCCTGCAGGAAAGCTATTGCTCTTTCATACATGATATACTGAAGAAAAATACTTCCGGAGGTAGCTGCATGAACATCGCGCTTATTGCACACGATCAGAAAAAAGATGAAATGGTGAATTTCACTATCGCCTATGAACATATCTTTTCACAATATACGTTATACGGGACAGGCACAACGGGGAAACGAATTATGGAGGAAACCGACTTGCATGTTAACCGGTTGATGTCCGGACCTCTGGGCGGCGACCAGCAAATCGGATCAATGATCGCGACAGGTGAACTGGACCTAATCATTTTCTTCCGCGATCCCTTAACAGCTCAGCCGCACGAACCGGACGTTAGTGCCCTCTTGCGTTTGTGTGATGTCTACGGTGTTCCGCTTGCAACGAATATCGCGACCGCGGAACTGCTGATACGCGCGATTGAGAAAGGCTACTTCTCCTGGCGGGATACAGCAGAAAAATATCGTTCCAAAGGGCTTATGTGAAGAATCATAATAAAACCCGCTTCCAAATGTGGAGGCGGGTTATTATATTTATTACAACAAATACGTACGAAGTGCCTGCTGCAAAGAGCCAATCGTTTCTGTCTGTTCATCAAATCGGACGCCGAGCCTAATAATGTTGCGCACAACATCCGGCCGCAGTCCCGTAATCACAGTTCGACATCCCATCATCGATGCGCCATCAATGATTTTCATCAATTGGTCGATTACTTCGGCCTCCATATTCGCAATGCCTGATAAATCCATGAATAATGTTTGAATGCGCAATCGGCTGATTTCCATCAATACTTTCTCTTCCATAACTTTGGCACGGAAATAATCGATCGTTCCGATCAATGGAAGAATCGAAATATGCTGTGTGATGGGAATGATCGGCACCGAGAGATTTTCGACTAGATCTCTTTGTGCTTTTAACAGAGAGTCTTTATATGTTGAATAGTTGATAAAAAACGCATTCAAGAATGTATCTACACGATTATTAATCTGCTTTTCCAAACTAAAGAAGTCAAACTTGCACGGTTCCGCTTCTGTATATTTATTAATAAAGGACCAAATCGTTCTCCGGATTGCTTGTACCCATTCGAGCTTGAAGGATAAGGTAAGCGAGTGGGTTGCCCAAGCAATTCCTTCCTGTTTCGCAAATGCGAGAAGCTCCTCTTCCCTGCCTTCCATAATACAGGAAACGAGATGATGTGCATTGTTAATCAAATCAATATTGCCGATTTCAAGAATGTCATCTATTTTGTCTCTGACGGTTACAGCTTCATTCAAAAGTTCTTGTTCGAATAACTTCTTATTCTCTTCAAAGTACTTCTCGGCTGACTCATTGTTGAAGATACGGTCCATTCTTGCTCCCCCTTTTACATCTATGCATCTACATATATAGCCGTTTCAAAGAGAGAATAAACCTTTACTTAAAGATATTTTTACTGGTAATTTAATACATTCATTTCCCTGTAAAAGAAGGCTTCCTTTTTTCAATAAATGCCTGGATTCCTTCCAAATGATCGGCAGTGCTGCGCATCGCTACTTGGGCTTCGCTTTCCATTTGCAACATGTCATCCAGCTCGTTCATCTTAGGAGCGTGTAAAATCTTTTTTGTCGCCAGCATCGCCTGGATCGGGGATGCCAGCAAGTGTGCAGCGAGTCCCGAAACTGTTTGATCCAGTTGCCCGCTTGGAACAATTTGATCCACCAGTCCCTTCGCTTCTGCCTCTGAACCAGTCATCACGTCACCTTTCCAAATGAGTTGCTTCGCTTGCGCGATACCAATCCGTTCTTTCAAGAAGAAGTGGCCCGCCCCATCCGGTACTAAACCGATGCCAATGAAATTCATCGCAAGTTTACTATCTTCCTCCGCAACAATGACATCGCAGCCTAACGCCATGCTGAAACCAAGTCCTGCAGCCGCACCATGTATAGCTGCAATGGTCACTTGCGGCAAACTGTACAATCCTTTCGCCAACCGGGTCACATCCACCATCACTTTGCCGATATCCATTGGCGATTCCGGGTCAATCATTTTCTTAATATCCCCGCCTGCCGAAAACGCCCGTCCCTCTCCTTGAAGGATCAGCACCTGCACAGACGCATCATTGCGCAATGCCTCAAACGCATCCGCCAGCTCCTTCATCATCACATCATCCATCGCATTCATCGCTGCTGGACGATTTAAATACAAACGCGCAAGCCTTCCCTCTTTCACCAATCTGATTGTCTGATACATCATGACACCCCTTTTAAAATGAATAGCTGTTCATAATGTACTATTCGGCGTATTTCGATAAAATCCTTTAATCGGCGGGGATAAAGTATTTTATGCTTTGGTTGCATTAGTCCTCCGGGAAATTGGATCCAGCAGTACTATATTCCATGCAGGCCAGGCGCGTCCTAGGCGCGCATAAATCGAGGTAACCGCGCATTACACTGCCTTACACGCGCATAATCTACTTTCACACGCGCATCCCCCTTCCCCAGGCGAGCATAAAGACGTGTCAACCGCGCATACTCAACTTCCACCCGCGCATAAAACCCTTTTCTTAATAGGCTCTACTTGATATGTATTCGTCTTTTAGTAAAAATCCTTGGTTGGTCAAAGGCATTTGGCGCGGCATCATTTGTCCAACATCTTTTAGATCCCCGCGGGGCAAGCAACGCATCTCTCGAATTGGCATACCGCAAAAAACCGCCTTTGAAATCAGCTACACACTGATTTCAAAGGCGGTTTTCATTCATATTTATGCTTCCGAAACAACCGGGCGATTTGGGAAGATTCGCTCCAAGTGTTCGATTTTTTTATCAATATATTCTTCAAACGTCAAAATGTAAGCGGCCGGATCTTTCGGATTTTGGAATTGCGTAATCTTTTCGGTGACGGGATCCATGAATTTACTGGATGCCCCGCAGCCGATCCCGATGATCGTTTGAACCTCTTCCATGATGAGAATATTGTATATGCTCTCTTCTCCTGGTTTGGCGTAGCCGACGTTTTCCAGATTGCCGAGGATATTTTTCTGCCGATACAGATAGTATGGAACATAGCCATTTGAGGCAGTCCATTGCTCGCCCCGTTTCATCATCTGCTCGACAGTCACACGGTCAGCTACCCGGTATTTGTCCTTATTTCGGGTCATTTCTGAAGCGCGTTTAAATGACAGTGTATGGATCGTCAATGATTCTGGCTGCATTTTTTCTGTTTCATTTAATGAATGCTGGAACTCGTCCAGTCCTTCATTTGGCAGACCGATGATGAGGTCCATGTTAATATTTCGCATGCCCATGTTTCGGGAAAGCCAAAACTTGTCGATCGTTTCCTGTACCGTATGATGCCGTCCAATTGCTTTTAACGTCTCATCCGTATAGGATTGCGGATTGACGCTGATCCGGTCGATTCCCCATTTTTTCAGCACTTCGATCTTTTCTGGAGTAATCGTGTCCGGGCGCCCCGCTTCGACGGTAACTTCACGCACTTCTTTCATATATGGAAATGAATCATACATCGTTTGATAGAGAGCGTCCATTTCGTCTGCTTCAATGCTTGTCGGCGTGCCTCCGCCAAAATAAATGGTCGTAATTTTGATGTCCCGTTCTTTCAGCCATTTGCCGATTTCACGCATTTCCTCATGCAAGCCATCCAAAAACGACTCGACCCGTCCATTTTTCCGGTGGATGGCATACGCAGGAAACGTGCAGTAGGCGCATTTCGTTGGACAGAATGGAATTCCGATATACAGGCTCACTTCGTTTTTCAAGTCATGCAGATCGGGAATTGCCCCCAATTGCACGTCTGCTATTTTCGCCAGCAAATCCACTTTCTCCTGCGAAATCCGATGCTGCTTCATTAGCAATTCCTTTGTATCTGCTACTGATAGTCCTTCATTACGATACTTATGATATAACTTCGTCGGGCGGATGCCGGTCAATATCCCCCAAGCCTGCTCCATACCTGTAGCCTGTTCCAGTGAATCGAGGAAGAGATGAGAGTAAATCCGTTTTAATTGCCGGTTGCGCTGCTTCTCGTCCCCTTCTTCTTCCTTTTCTGAGAAAGCAGAATGATATACATGCCCGTTCCACTTCAAGGTGGATTCCCCGCGCCATATGCCTTCAGTCTGCTCGACAGTAAATTCAACTTGAATTGCATCGTCCGTGCCTTCTATTTCAATTTTCGCTTCTTCAAAAAACAGATTCGCCAAATGGGTGAACATGCGAATCCAATCTTGTGGAAACGATTGCTGTATGATGATTTTTTGCAATTGAAGTACCAACTTTCTTTGATTACTCAAATACCTTTCCACATTGTATCAAAAATCCCGAAAAACCGCTTCTCGAAATAAAAAAACGACCTGATGACAGGCCGTCCATTTCATTATGATATCGTTTGGTACAATTCTTGCACCGGCTTCATAAGTACCCGGTTGACTTCTTCGATCAAGCCGCTCAGCTTCATTTCAGCTTGGAGCAAGTTCATGATCTTCTCATTTTGTTGCGCCAACTGAGCTGTTTTCTGTGCATACTCAAATTCTTCCGGGGCAATTTCTTCCCCTTTCATTTGCTTCTCCTGCAATGTCACTTGAATTTGACGAAAGCTCTTGAAAAGCTCCAATGCGGCCGTATCTGTTTTCACTTCGTTAATCGCTTTTTCGACTTCCGCAAATTCTTCGGTCTTGCGAAGTGTTGCTTCCAATCGGTTTACGTCATCATAAATATTTACTGTCATAGTAGGTCCCCCTCAGATTATGTTGTAAAAAATACGATCAAGCCTTGCACGATTCCAATGAGACCTCCGAGCAAAGCGCCAAGAACGGTGATCATCTTAAATTCCCGTCTGGAAATGCCTAAAACTAAGTCTTCCAACACGGCAACCGGAAATGAATCTACTTGCTCCCTGACAATTTCATCTAGCTTCAGCCTGCTAAGAGAGGCCTCCAACTGCTTTTCTGCCTGGTCGAATGCAAACCCCACAAGCTTCGGCGTTATATGGGCCGAAGTCCAATCGGATCCTGACGGCCAGTACTCGGCCAGTGTCTTATCCATTCTTGCTTCGATCGCAAGTTCCCTCTTAGCATATGCTTTGATGGAAATGAACAGTCCATCCCAATCGAAGTTGCCGATCAGCTCTTCCATTGGACGTTTTGTGAGCTTATTCCATTCTTTTTCAAGCAATGAATGTACCAAGTTATATGTCCCCGGAGCGGTGACGAATTTCAAAGCTTCCCGCTGAACTTTTTCCACAAGGGAGTTCGAATCTCCGAATAGCATATTCAACATGCCGCCGAATGTTCCTTTGGACTCCAGAAAATCATTGATCAGCTTCTGAAACATCACTTTCCCTTCATAGGAATCAATATAATTCTCAGCACTTTGCAAAATATGATTCGTAATGGTCGGCAAATGTCCGCTTGCCTGTTGAAGCCATTGTGCCGGCACCACTTCCTCGACTGTCCCGGTCATTAATTTTCGGCGTACGGATGCCAATTGCCCGTCCATGACAGCCATGACCTTTTCTTCCGCTTTCCCTGCAAATTCAGAAGCTCCAGCGACTGCCAGCCAATCGTTCAATGTCTTGTCAGATTGGAGAATATGCTCATCCAATTTGCGCTGTACAAATTGTTCCGCTTTTGTTTCCATTTCGGCCGTCAGTAATTTCTTCCGAAACGTCTCAGGTGTCAATAAATAATTCGTTACGGTCTTTCCAAGCTGTTTCGCCAATTCATCACGGCGTTTTGGAATTAATCCCGGGGTGAAAGGCACCCGCCAGCTGCCGATATATTTCGGTTCATGCGGCCTGAAGAGCATCTTGATGGCCAAATGGTTCGTAAAGCCGCCGATCAAAGCCCCGATGACTGCCATGAACAGAAGGGTCCATATGAAATTCATCGCTTCACCTTTTCCTACATAGTTCCGCTACATTATAACAGAACCATTGCATAGGCAAAAAGAATAAGGTCTGCTTGACTAGAAATCATTTCAGCCAATTTCCATCATTGTCTATCCCAATCCTCTTTCCATTCCAGGACATTTCAAGCGGAAATACCTCGGATGCCTTCTTCGAAAAATACCATCGCCTGCCGGGAGGGACGAGCACAATGTACGTGTCTCCTCTTCCTAGGAAGTTTAACTCATTCGGATGGATATCCGTTCCTTTCCGCAGCGGGATGCCTGCATCCAAAAGCTGTTCTCCAACTCCCGCCACATCTGGCGTGACGATACCGACTTCGCTAATATTTAAGAAGGACTCTTTCGTCAAATCGCCAAACAAATCTCTTTTTCTCCTGCCAATCAACTCGACGATATTGCCCGCAGGATCTTCAAAGTACATCGAATCTGCGTCGAAACTCGGGAAATACACCTCATCCCGTCCGTCTTCCCAATTTAAAGAAAGCCGGTCTTTGATGAAATATTTCATCATGGAGAATTGATTCCCCGGAATATTGAATGCGAAATGATAAAATGCAGGCTGTTCCGTTTCTTTGAAGGTTACTTCTGATTCACCGACCCGAAATGTCATCTGCCCGTTTGACTGTTCGACCAAGTCCAGCTCCAGTAAATCTACGTAAAACCGTTTCAATGATTTTAATTTATTTGTATAAAATGTCGCTGATTCAATCATCCCTGGATTCTCCCGTCTGTTTTCCCCATCACTTTTGAAAGAATTTTATGCAAAAGTATGAGTGTAAAGTATAGAAGCAATGCGCCAAAGACTAAATTCCATAGATCAAAAAACAGATGTTGTACGTTACCCGGTTTGAACAAGTCAGCCGATACGGCAATCGGTTCTTTTCCATAGTATTCAACCCAGTGAAGCGGCCAGCCAAAGCGATATCCGGGCTGCGGAATAATCAAAGCTGAAAGCGCAACAAATAAGACACAAAAGCCGAATAACTTTTTATAGCGCAGCATATTCTCCCCCCCAATTCCTAGCTATATCAACCATCCAATCACAGTGACTATTTCAAGAATTATTGGTAAACTATTATACAACAATTCTAACATATCCATGCTGCAGCTGTCCGCGGCTGCACATACTCAAAGGAGGAGCACGATGACAATTCAATTTCGAAAAGAAGAAGAGTTTTTTACTTTCCATGACCCGATGCAGGGTGGCAAACTCATTGATCGCAAGACAGAAGTTCGATTCGATCCGCTGACAGGAGAGACAGCACGTATCATTTTTGATCCAGGAGCGCCTTTCATTCCTGCTGATTTTTCTGAAGAAGCTGCTGCAACAGCAGGCAAAAAGTGTCCATTTTGCCCTGAAAATGTCTTTGATTCAACACCTAGATTTCCAGATGAATTATTCGACGGGGGGCGTCTGATCCATGGTGAGGCCGTCGCATTCCCGAACCTTTTCCCTTATAGTAAGCATAATGCCGTCGTCCGGATGAGCGATCAGCATTATGTGAAGCTGGATGAATTTACAGTGCCGCTTCTAAAGGATGCATTCATGACCGCGCACCAATATGTAGAGAAAGTTGCGGAGTTTGATCCGAAAACGGCATATGCATCCATCAACTGGAACTATCTCCCTCCCTCTGGAGGCAGTATTATTCATCCGCACATCCATGTGCTCGCTTCTGAACATCCAACAAACTATCAGGCAAAGATTGCCCGCTCAAGCAGGGATTTTACCGAGCGTGAGGGCGTCAGCTTTTTTGAATCATTGGCAGCTGAGGAGAAAACACATGGAGAGCGTTGGATCGGCACTAAAGGATCCATTGAATGGGTTCACGCCTTTGCCCCTCTCAGCCATGCGGACTTTATCGGCATAACCGATGCGGCCGCCTTAGAGGATTTGACGGATGCACATTGTGAAAACTTGGCCGAAAGTCTAAAAGCATTCTTCGCTTATTTCCAACAAGCCGGCATTAACAGTTTTAATCTAGGCCTGTTCATTCCCCTCTCCGGTTCGCAAGCCGAGCGGGTCCACGTCCGCCTCGTTCCACGGATGACAATTGGCATGTTGAAGACGAGCGATATGAATGTCTTTAATTATTTGCACGGTGAACCGCTTTCCTTGAAAGCTCCAGAGGAAGTGGCAAAGGCGGCTAAACTCCATTTTGCAGAAAACTAATAGAGTAGGTGTTTTTGATGAAAAAAGAAGTGATTGACCGGACTGGACGTCCTGTTGCTTTTAATTATCCACCCAAACGGATCATTTCCTTGTGTCCGGGGATTACGGATACTTTATTCGCTCTCGGATTGGAACAAGAGATTGTCGGCAGAACCCGTTTTTGCAAATATCCTGAAGATCGTGTCCAATCGGTGCCCGCTGTGGCCGGGACAAAGGACTTGAAGCTTGAGGCGATTCTCGAGGCAGTACCAGATCTCGTCATTCTGGAAAAAGAGGAAAACACGAAGGAAATGGCAGAGCTGTTGGAGCAGCATGTGCCTGTCTATGTGGCTGAAGTACAGACGGTCCAGGAAGCCTTTCAAATGATTGAAACGATGGGCGACTTGACGGACCGCCGGCTAGAAGCAGAAAAGCTAGTGTTGGATATTCAGCTTCAGTTTGAAAAATTGTCGGCTCGAGCAGGTGCGCGGGCCGCTTATGTGATCTGGAAAAAACCTTATATGGTCGTCGGCAGAGATACTTATATACAGGATGTATTGCAACGACTAGGATTTGAAAATCCATTTATTCAAAAGGAAGGCCGTTATCCAGCAGTCACCCCGGATGATTTTCAGGAGGCGCGGCTTGATACGGTCTTTCTAGCTTCCGAGCCGTATCCTTTTAAAGAGAAGCATCTGGATGAATTCAGAAAAATGGCGCCGGGAGCTGAAGTGGTCCTGATTGATGGCGAGATGCTATGGTATGGGCCTCGAATGCTTGAGGCACCAGACTATTTCATTAAAAATCTAGGTATGTAATCAACCCTTATATGCCCAATCTACTAACTGGTTATACTTTACATAGTTTGATAGGCATGCTATCATCCTCTATGGTATCTATACTAAATGTGCTACTAATGGCTCATTAAATTCCATAAGAGGTGTATACATTGTGAATCGTTTTGCATTTAAGAGCGTTGCTATGAAAATATTGGCCGGTTTCGGCATTGTTATTTTATTAATTTCTTCCTATAGCACGTTCAATTTCTACGTTACAAAAAGTGAAAACAAGCAAATGGAAGAAATCATTAACCGGCAGACCGAATTGTTGATTGCCAATCAGCTGTTGTCCAATTCGTTATCTTCAAGAATTTCCTTTGTTCAAGGGTATTTATTAACTGGCCAAACCGTTTATTTAGATCTGTTCGATCAATATACTGAACTTGGAAAGACAAATGAAGATATTGTCCGCTCCCTGGATGACAGCAAAGAATTTGATACGCTTATCCAGCAAACCGTCGCATGGCGGGAATATATTCAAGAGGAAGTTTTCAACGAATACGAGCGGGGCAATAAAGACAACGCCCTACGGAATATGATGATTTCAAGCAATGACTTGAAGGTCATCAAAGATGGCTATGAGCAAATGGCAAAAGAGCGTGAAGCGGAAATCAAAGCAATGGGTGCAGAGATGCTGAAGCATAGTAAAACAAATTCCATCATTGGAGTTAGTACGTCCATTACAATAACGATTCTCGCCATCATTGCAGCATTGGTGACAGCACGTCTCATTTCCAAACCAATTCAGTCGGTTACGACGCGCATGCGTGCTATTGCAGATGGCGATATTAGCCAGGAACCTTTAGTAACAAAATCTCGAGATGAAATTGGGCAGCTGATCGGGGCGACGAATGAAATGAACGCCAAGATGCATTCGATCCTTCAACAGATCAATGAGGTAGCAAACACTGTTGCCTCCCATAGCGAGGAATTGACCCAATCGGCTAATGAAGTGAAGGCCGGATCGGGGCAAGTCGCCATGACAATGCAAGAATTGGCGGTAGGTACGGAACGACAGGCATCGCATGCCGGGGATCTAGCTTCCTTAACAGCTTCATTCCATCAAAAAGTGCAAGAAACAGATGAGAGCGGTGCAAGGATACAAGGGTATTCCCGACAAGTCAGCGACATGGCTTCCGAAGGGAATCGACTCATGGACTCGTCTATGAATCAAATGGAGCGCATCAACCAAATCGTCCGCGATTCAGTTGACAAAGTGGAGAAATTGCAAGACAACTCTGCTCAAATTTCATTGCTTGTTTCTACTATTAAAGATATTGCCGAGCAAACCAATTTACTTGCGCTGAATGCAGCCATCGAGGCAGCACGAGCTGGCGAGTCCGGTCGCGGGTTTTCGGTTGTTGCGGATGAAGTTCGGAAACTGGCTGAACAAGTTGCACTGTCCGTCTCGGATATTTCATCTATCGTCTCTCGTATTCAGCATGACACGAGCCAGGTCACGAACACATTGAAGGACGGTTATAGCGAAGTGGAGTCCGGTTCGGACCAATTGAAGAATACCGTTCAAACATTTGAGCGCATCAATGAAGCAGTCAATCAAATGGAAACCGGCATTGCAACCATTGCTGGCAACTTGAATGAGATTGCCGAAAACAGCCAGCAAATGAACCAGGCAGCGGACGATATCGCTTCCGTCTCACAAGAAGCGGCGGCAGGTGTTGAACAAACATCCGCTTCGGTTCAACAGACGTCCAGCTCCATGGAAGAAGTCGCAGCGAGCTCCGAGCAGCTTGCCAAGCTTGCAGAAAACCTAAATGGTCTCGTAAGGCAGTTTAAATTATAACGTCAAAAGGGCTGTCATGAATGTCTACTGACTTCAGACAGCCCTTCTTTTATCCACCCATTGCATTGTAAATCGCCGTCATTCGGATGGCATGCTCCATCTCATCATGCATGGCTATGAAAATTGGATTGTATGCCTGTTGAAATGGTATACTCAGCAGCATGATCTTATAATGCTCGACTGAATCGAGTTCATCAACAAGCGCCCGCCTTGCGCACTCTTTTAAATCATGACAGGCAACCGGTTTTCTAGGATTTTGAACAAATGTCCCGGTCATCATATAATAGAGCTGTTGCATCATCTCGTAATGGCTTTTTTCATCTTCATACGCATGTTGAATAAAATCCCGCCACAATTGATTATTTGTCTGCTCATACATGGATTTGTAAAAATAATAGGACCGATATTCGTCCTCGATGGCCTGCTTCAATTGATTCACAAACACGGCAGCATCCTTTCGCTCTCATTTCTTCACTCTATGCATGCGAAAGCTGCCATATGAAAGGAGCGATTTCATTGCTGCAGCATTTTAACTATAAACCGATGTATACGGAAGGCACTCTGCCGGGCTGGACATTTTCTTTTTTCTATCAGCAACAACGCTATACAGGAGATTATATGCCGGACGGCGAAATTCGATGGACCGGAGAAACACCACCTGAAGAAGAGACGGTCAAAAAAACGATCCACGAGCTCATGACGTTCCACGTTTATGAATGAAAGAATTAATTCCACATATACTACTTCCCGACAAGGAGGAGATATGATGGATAAAGAAAAATCACCGGAACAATTGCGGAAAGAAAAAGAGCAATTGAAAATCCAAAACCAAAAAACCGAAAATGTCTTCGAAGACAAAAGCCGCGTTCCGAATGAGCAAAACGCCTGGAAGGAAACGCAGCCTGAACGGTTTTAATTATGAAAGGGTTGGGATCGAACTGAGTTCCAACCCTTTTGAGTGCCTTCAGATAACAGCAGGTTTCTGTGTTTCCGCTCCACTCTGCTCCCCTTCCTTCATGGACTCCTTTCCTCTACTGAAGTCATCTGGCACAGGTGCCAACCTCTGTTTGGTCAACGGCATTCTGCGCGAAGTAGCATTTGCTTTCCTATGTATCCTCCCGCGATTCTGGCAGTTCCACTACTAGGGGCAGGCGCGCCCAGCCGCGCATTAACCTGGCGTACCCGCGCATACGACTCCCGTACTCGAGCATAAACAATGCGTACCCGCGCATAAATGGTGTCTATCCGAGCATTAACTCCCCCACGAAATTAATTTCAACACCCAATCATCCCATTAAAAAACTGCAGACAAATATCGTCTACAGTTAGTATTGATCTATTCATCCGCCAATTTCCTGCGGCCAAAAATGAAATAATAATAAGTGGATGAAATAACATAGAGCACGGCTGTGATCGTGAAGGCGTAGGCATATCCCCAATACGTGCCTTGCGAGACGACGAGCCCCGTTGCAATCGGCCCCATGGTCGCCCACCCTAGATTAAAGACCATCTGGTTCGTCGAATTGGCAAGCCCCTTGTATTTATCAGATACCACTTCCATCGCGACTGCACTTTGAATCGGATTGCCCGCATTCATTAACGCCTGACGCATTAAAAAGCCGAGCGACGCGAGCCATAAGGAAGTCGTATAGGCAGTTAAAATTAAAAACGGAATGGACAGCATCTGGAAGAGAATGAGAGCTTTCACCTTCCCCATCCTTCTGGACAGGGCAGGACCGATCATCGCCGCCACCGCTGTCATTGCAGAGCCCAGCGACAGTACTAAGCCGATATAGGAATTGCTGGCGCCAAAGCGATTTGCAAAATAAAGATTTAAATAAGGAACAACGAGACCTGATCCAAAACCGATGAGTAACCCCGCGAACGAGAAGTGGAAAATAACAATTAAATTACGTTTTAAGCTGTCCTCCGCTTGCTGCTGTTTCGAAACCCTTTCAGTCTTCTGCTCAGCATGTTCCTTTCGCTTCTCCTTCAATTGAAAGAAAGGAATGAGCCCTGCCGTAAAAATAGCTGCTCCAATATAAAGTGAATAACGGATGGCATCCACAGTGCTCATTTTCAAGATGCTTTCCAAGGCATCGGCAATAATTCCGCCAAACAGGCTGCCGAAAACATTGGCAACGGTAATAAAAGCAAAGTTGACGCTAAACAGGTGAACCCGCTCGGAAGGAGATGAATTCTCCGCTAAAAACGGAATTCCAGACACTTGTACAAACGCCATAAAAAGCCCCGTCAGAAAGGCAGCCGTAATAATCGGGGTTTCTGTCACCGCCGCTCCTCTGAAAAACAAGGTCGAAGCTGTTAAGACGGCACCTCCGACGATCAGCCATTTCCTTCCAATTTTATCGCTTAAGAAACCTGCCGGAATGAGCATGATCGCTGAAGCTGTAGCCGTCATGGAAATGACCTTTCCGTTGACCGTCTCCGGCATGCCAAGCTCACGGATGTATAAATTGTACATGACCATAAAAACACCCATCCCAATTTGGATGAGTATATTGCCTAACATAAAAAACCGGACGTTCCGGTTAAACGATAAGAAATTCCGTTTCCAGTCCGATATCCATCTCATTTTCGTTTCCAACTTTCCTAGCACACTATTTCGATAATCTAAATATACGTGTTACTGAATAGTTTCGCAAGTAGAATTGGAGATTTAACAGACTTAAAACTGTTCATGCGAATTAACCTGTCGCAGCACCTTCACCATCCATCTCGCATGCCTTCACTCAATACTTTTGAAAAGCCTCCCCCTGGCCGATTGCACGCAAAAAGGAGGCCCGTTACCGAGCCTCCTTTCCTTTATCCTACCTTTGCGCCATTACCCGCCTGCAGTTTATACATTTGCGCATACTGGCCGCCAAGGGCAAGCAATTCATCATGCGTTCCCTGCTCCACAATTTCTCCGCGGTCCAAGACAAGAATCCGATCCGCGTTTTTAATTGTCGATAAGCGATGGGCGATGATAAAAGTTGTGCGTCCTTTTTTCAGCACATCCATCGCATGCTGGATGATTTCTTCTGTTTCTGTATCAATATTCGAAGTCGCTTCGTCCAGAATCAAAATGGCTGGATCGAATGCTAATGCACGCGCGAATGAAATCAATTGCCGTTGTCCGGAAGAAAGTGTGCTTCCCTTTTCGACAACCGGCTCATCGATGCCGCCCGGCAAGTGCTTCAGCACCCGTTCGCCACCTACCGCATCAAGTGATTGCTGGACCTTTTCCCGGGAAATGCGTGCATCCCCTAGACTGATGTTCGATTCGACTGTTCCGCTGAATAAATATGGATCTTGCAGAACGATTCCCATATGGTCACGGATCGTCTGGCGCGGAATCTGGCCAATATCCTTCCCATCAATAGTAATACGGCCTTTCGATACATCATAGAAGCGGAAGAGCAAGTTCATGATAGAACTTTTTCCGGAACCAGTATGGCCAACCAGCGCCACCGTTTCCCCTTGTTTCGCTTCAAATGAAATATTCTTCAGCACATATTCCTCTTCTTTATACGCAAACCAGACATCCTCAAACCGTACGTTTCCACGGTAGCGGGCGATCTTTTCATCGCTGACTGGCTCCCCGTTGCGATCCATCAAATCAAAGACACGATCTGCAGCGACAAGCGACTGTTCCAATCGCGCAAACTGATTGACGATACCTGTGATCGGGTTGAACAAACGCGTAATATAATCGACAAACGCATACAGCAAGCCGACAGATACGACACTTCCAGCAGTTAATGAAGCCCCGCCGAAATACCAGATCAGGAACACGAAAGCGAGTGAGCGGATAATATCAACCAAGTTATGGGACGTTGCCGCCTCCACTTTCAATAGCTTGCTTTGATAGGTGTAATGCTCATCATTGATTGCATTGAACTCCGAATCCATTTGCTTTTCCCTGCGGAAAGCCTGGATGATTGTCATCCCATTAATGGATTCATTGATCATGGCGTTCATTTCACTGTTCTTACTACGGATAATATGGTTCACTTTTGAAGCGAATTTACGATATGCCTTCATCCAAATATACAAGACTGGCAAGACGAAAAGGGTGATCGCCCCCATCTTCGGTTCCAAGTAGAAGAGTGCAATGAAAATACCGAGCATATACATGCCGCTGATCGCGAATTGCGATACAACCGTTACATACAAGTTACGGATTGCTTCCGTATCGTTCGTAATCCTCGCGACTACCTTTCCTGCCGGCAAATTATCGAAGTACCGGATCGGAAGCCTTTGAATATGAGCATATAGCTCATTCCGCAACTTTTGGATAATGCGGTTTGCCGCTTGCTGCAACAGCAAGTATTGAAAATAACGCAGTATAGCTGTCACGACTGCCAATCCAAAGAAGACGGCAAGTAATTTAGCAATTGGTGTGAAATTGATTGACTGATCCACCGATGTTGCAATATGGTCATCGATAATCTTTTTCGCAATCAATGGACCCATCAAGTCAGCTCCAACGGCAAACGCCAACAACACCAATCCTGTAATAAGAAGCTTTTTATAAAACAACGCATAATGCAATAAACGTTTTCCTGTACCCATCTTATTCAACCTCCCCGATCTGCTGGCGGTCGAATTGCTCTTTGTACCATCCATTCATCGCAAGCAAGTCTTCATGTGTTCCTTCTTCAATGACCTTGCCATCGTCCAGGACGATGATCCAGTCCGCATGTTCAATAGCGGAAAGGCGATGCGTTGTAATGATGGTCGTCTTGCCTTCCCGTTCCGTCTGGATATTCTCAATGATCTTTGATTCTGTTTTCGCATCAACGGCGGAAAGCGAGTCATCTAAAATGAGAATCTCCGGATTTTTCACGAGCGCCCGAGCGATGGATATCCGTTGTTTTTGTCCGCCTGACAACGCAACACCTTTTTCACCGACGAGCGTTTCCAGACCAGCCGGAAGCATTTGCAAATCCTTTTCGAAGTGAGAAAGTCGAATGGCTTCCGCGATATCCGCCTCCGTCGCCTCCGGACGGCCGAACAGGATATTTTCGCGAACCGAACGCGAGAACAGCACATGATCTTGCGGAACATAGCCGATCCAGTCGCGCACTTGGTCTTTCCTTAATGAATGAAGCGAAACATCCGAGAACGCAATATCCCCTTCCCCAGCAGGATACTCACGCAATAGCTGTTTAACGAATGTCGTTTTCCCGCTTCCTGTCTTCCCGACAATCCCGAGAGTCTGCCCGCGTTCAAGCCGTAATTCGATATGATCGAGGTTGACTGCACTCGACATCGGATATTGGAAGCTGACATCGTTGAAACCAACACTTTCCGGTTTCTCTACATCAATATGCTTCTCAGGATCTTTCACATCTTCTTCATATTCCAGCGTCTCCATGACACGGTCTAAAGAAGCGTTCCCTCTTTGCAATACGTTGATCAGTTCCCCGATTGCAAACATAGGCCAGACGATCATCCCTAAATAGACGTTAAATGTAACGAGCTTTCCAAGCGTAATATCCCCAGTCGACACGAGATAAGCTCCATAGCCAAGCCCGATCATATACGTCATAGCTGTAAATGTTTTAGAAAACGGCATGAAGAGCGCGTCAATCTTTTCTACATGCATATTTTTCTTATAGACATCCTCTGTCATATCCGCAAATCGTTGTTCCGTTGCACGCTCTTGCACATAAGCACGAACAACACGGACACCTGCGACCGCTTCAAGGACGTTGTCATTCAAATCTCCGAATGCATCTTGCGCGACCATATACCGTTCGTGAATTTTCTTGCCAAGCACTTGCAAACTATACGCCAAAATCGGCAACGGCAAGATGGCGACGAGTGTCAGCTTCCACGAGATAATGAATCCCATTGTTATGATCAACGTGCCTAGATAAGCAGTCGAATCGATGAGCGTCATAATACCAAAGCCGGCTGTTTCGGAAATGGCGCGCAAATCATTTGTCGAACGGGCCATTAAATCACCCGTTTTATTTTTTTCATAAAATGTTGGTGTCATCTTTAAGAAATGACGCATTAATCGAGTCCGCAATTGCCGCTCAATGACATAGGCTCCGCCAAACAGCTGGTACTGCCAGACAAAGTTACCAACATAAGAAACCAGCATGATCAAGAACATCCCGCCGATGAACAAAGCCAACAGATGAGTCGTCATCGTCTGTGTATGGATGGCATCGATTGCCTGGCCGATAATCCACGGCGGCAAGATGACGAGCACATTCGCAATCATAAGGAGAATGAGCGCAATCGTATACCGCTTGCGATTCTCCTTGAAAAACCACTTTAATTTAAATAAAACCGAAAACATACGTATCTACCTCTTCCTTGATTCGTAACTATCCACTTTCAAGAGATTCCTTTTTTAATAATTTCCGTTGCTGTTTGATGAAAGTCATCACCAGCACTCCTTTCCTTCGTATTTTTATATGTCACACGCATCGCGTGAAAACACCTAATTTCCATATTTGGAAAGACAAAAAAGCACACGCCTCCTACAATAAGCGTGTGCTCAAAAAAGGAACGGCTGTTTGCCGTCCAAATATGATTAGTTATAATTCAACGAGTTGGCCGGCACGGAATATGATATTGTAGATGTTGAAATCCAGTTTGCAAAGTTTTCATTTTCCGCACCTCCCTCACTATTTCGATTTTCGAATAATTCTACATTACATGTTCAATTTACATTTGTCAATAAAATATCGGAAAAAGTTGGACACTAATTTCCTACTTTTCTTGTTCTTCGGACTATGCCCTGCCTGGTTTCAGCCACGTCCTCGCCGGGTAATGATAGAGCAAGGCCGAAAAGGTCTCCCGATTGCAGCGAATAGTTTGCAACATTTCTGATTATACTGTTACTAGCAAGATAAGTTGGCGCCATTCCCCTTGACGTCATACAACCCCACGGCAATGTAACATATGCACCAGGAGCGAAAAACGCTCCTGGTATTTTTTTGACCGTCCTATCCTATGATGAAAACCCTTCATTCATTCAACCAAACAACGAAAATGCCCCGGCTCCTAAGATAGTCGTGACAATGACGACAATCCATGGAGACAGCTTATAATGGACGAGCAGGGCAAACGCAATTAGCGCAATGGCAAAATCGACTGGCTTATGTATGGAACTCGTAAAAACAGGATTGTACAGAGCCGCCAGCAAAATGCCGACTACTGCCGCGTTTACTCCTTTTAATGCCGCCTGGATGCCTGGCTTCGAACGAACGGCCGACCAAAAAGGAAGGGCACCAATGACAAGCAAAAACGAAGGCAGAAACATAGCCGTAACTGCAACGAGCGCTCCGACAGGTCCATCCATATATTGTCCCAAGTAGCCGGAAAGGGTGAAAAGTGGGCCTGGCACTGCCTGCGCGGCCCCATAACCTGCGATGAATGTCTCGGCATCCATCCAGCCCCCCGGCACAATCTCTCTTTCTAGCATCGGCAAAACGACATGCCCTCCACCGAATACAATGGAACCAACCCGATAAAAAATATCGAAAATAGCTGCTAATGAATGATTCCATAATGGACGCAGCAGCGGCAAAGCGATCAGCAGTCCGAAAAATACAACCCATGCTGCCATTCCAATCCGTTTCCCGAAGGAAAGAGTCAAATCCTTCACTGCATCGGTCTTTTCTTTCCTATACAAATAAAATCCTAACACTCCTGCAAGCACGATTATCATGATTTGTCCAAATGCAGTTGGTATTAATAATGTAGCTACGGCTGCCAGCACGGCGATTGTGATCCGTTGCCGGTCAGGTGTCAACGTTTTGCCCATTCCGAGCAGCGCATGCGCGACAACAGCAACCGCAACAATTTTTAATCCTTTCAGCCAACCAATATCAAACGTCGCATTAGACATGAGATAAGCAAATGCCATCAATAAAAGAACAGATGGCAAAGTGAATCCTATCCATGATAACAGACCGCCAAACAATCCCCCGCGCATGAGACCGATGGCAATGCCGACCTGAGAGCTTGCCGGTCCGGGCAGAAATTGGCATAGTGCCACAAGATCGGCATACATCTTATCATCCAGCCATTTTTTCCTTTTCACATATTCATCTCGGAAATATCCGATGTGAGCGGCCGGACCGCCGAATGACGTCAGCCCAAGCTTAGTGGAAGCCTTTAAGATCTCCCAATACCTTGATGTACTCATTCGAAATCCTCCCCCTTTCACTCTTCCATCCAGTATACCTGAATCGGGCAAAATCATTTGTTTTTTTCTTGTAAATAATTTATCATAATCTTAACTAACTATTTTACCTATACAGGAGGTGTGTACTTTGTTCTACCCCTCATTCGGGCGCGGAGCAAAGTAAACTTATTTGGACATTGCCATACGATTGGCAGCATTTGCTGCCTTGATCGCTCTCACCGCATTTTTTGTTGCGAGTGAATTTGCAATAGTGAAAGTACGGACAACACGCATTAATCAGCTTGTCGCAGAAGGAAACCGTAAAGCCATGATCGCGAAAAAAGTGGTCAGCAACTTGGATGAATATTTGTCGGCATGCCAATTGGGCATTACCATCACAGCATTAGGACTCGGTATGTTAGGCGAGCCGACAGTCAAGCTGCTCTTAAATCCGGTTTTTTCCCATTTTGATTTGACACCGAATGTGACAACATTCCTTTCTTTTGCAATTGCATTCACAATCGTGACATTCTTGCATGTCGTAGTCGGTGAGTTGGCTCCGAAAACCATTGCCATACAGCGTGCCGAAGCGATTACACTATCCTTTTCACGACCATTGATCATTTTCCATAACGTGATGTATCCGATTATTAAAGGAATGAATGGCGCTGCAAGAGGAATCGCACATATGCTAGGCTACAAAACAGTATCCGAATCAGAAGTAGTCCACTCCGAGGACGAACTCCGCATGATTTTGTCTGACAGTCTGAAAGGCGGAGAGATCAATCCAGCCGAATACAAATTCGTTAATAACATCTTTGAATTCGATGACCGCGTCGCTCGCGAAATAATGGTACCGCGAACTGAAATGATGACCATCGAAAAAGATATGACGTTACAAGACGTGTTTGAAATGATCGGCGTGGAACAGTATACGCGCTATCCCGTAACAGACGGAGATAAAGACCATGTCATCGGTCTCATCAATATGAAGAATCTGTTGACTGCCTACATCAAGGACCCGACAACCGGCAAACAGCCGGTTATTGAATACATGCAACCGATCATCCGCGTCATCGAAACGATGTCCATTGGCGATCTCTTGCTGAAAATTCAACGGGAACGGATCCATATGGCTGTGTTGATGGATGAGTACGGCGGAACATCCGGTCTCGTAACGATAGAAGACATACTCGAAGAGATCGTCGGAGAAATTCAAGATGAATTTGATATGGATGAAATACCGGAAGTCCAAATGATTAATAAAGACCACTATATTTTCGATGCGAAAATGTTGATCGAAAATGTCAATGACGTGCTTGGCACCCATATCGTCGAAGAAGACATCGATACGATTGGCGGCTGGTTCATGTCTGAACGCTTTGAAGCTATCCCAGGTGAAAAGATTATTGAACAAGGCTATGAATTCACAGTAAAAGATGTGGAAGGCCATCATATCCTTTACTTGGAAGCTATCAAACACGAGAAAGAAGAAGTAAGCGATTCGTCCGACTTATCCTATGAATCATAAAAAACGGCATCTTGCCGTTTTTTTTATTTCACCATATTGACGCTTGTGGATATTTTTGCTATTGTTAGTTCAACTGATAGAAGGAAGGTGAAGGCATATGAAAAAGACTACTACTTATACTAACTTATTTGTAATGTGGATCGGACCCATGCTTTCACCTGACCTATCGTACTGATCGATACGTCTATTCTGTTATGCGCGTGAAAGCCGTGGTGTCCGATCCAGGACCCACGGTTTTTTGATTTGCACAAAACAGGAGGCTTTTGAATGACAAACTTACAACAGCTAGGTTGGACAGCACTACGGGAGCAGGACTGGACTGCATTACCCGAAGGAATGAAACAGAAATCATTGCCCGGAAGAGTTACACTTGAACATAAACGAATGTACCGCGTCATCACAGAAGAAGGCGAATGGCTATCCGTCTGTTCCGGCACGATGGAACATATGGCGAGCGAACGAAGGGACTTCCCCGCAGTCGGTGATTGGGTGGCGGTTGAAAAGATGCCCGGCGAGCAACGGGGTATTATCCACTCCCTCCTCCCCAGGACTTCACTGTTTTCAAGAAAGTCGGCAGGCATGACCATAACAGAACAGATCATAGCGAGCAATGTCAACATCGTATTCCTCGTCATGTCGCTGAACCAAGATTTCAATGAAAGACGACTGGAACGGTATCTCATTGCTTCTTACGATTCTGGAGCGCTCCCGGTTATCCTATTGACCAAGAAAGACCTGTGCGCTGAGGCAGAAGTCTTTATTGAAAAAGCACAACGGATAGCTCCCGGAACAGATATCATCGCAGTGAGCAATCATACAGGAGAAGGACTCGATGAAGTGCAAGCCATCTTGCAAAACGGAAAAACCGCTGCCCTGCTAGGCTCTTCGGGCGTCGGCAAATCCTCCCTAACCAACGCCTTATTAGACGACGGTAAGATGGAGATTCAAGACATCCGAGAAGACGACGCCAAAGGAAGGCACACCACAACTCACCGGGAATTGCTGCTTTTGCCGCACGGAGGCATCCTCATTGACACACCAGGAATGCGTGAATTTCAGCTCTGGGATCAAGGAGACAGCTTGGACGCAAGCTTCCAAGACATCGACCAGCTCGCCCATTCCTGCAAGTTCAGCGACTGCCAGCATAAAAAGGAACCCGGCTGCGCCGTACAAACCGCCATTGCCGAAGGAATATTACCTGCTGAGCGCTATGACAGCTACCTCAAATTGCAGAGAGAACTCGCTTTCCTCGAGAAGAAATTGAAACAATCCGAAGCGAAAGAACGGAAGACGCAGAAGAAAGTAACTCATAAAAAGAGATAACGAAACATTAGGACTGTGCAGAAAATCAGCGGAATCTGATTTTCTGCACAGTCTTTTGTTTGTACGGCGACGGATACGAGCGGTTGCTGGAATATACGAGTGGTTCAGCGGCGGATACGAGCGGTTGCCAGGATATACGAGTGGTTCGCCGACGGATACGAGCGGTTAGAGGATTATACGAGTGGTTCAGCGGCGGATACGAGCGGTTGCCAGGATATACGAGTGGTTCGCCGACGGATACGAGCGGTTAGAGGATTAATGGTTCCCCGGCGGATACGGCGGTTAGAGGAATTTACGAGTGGTTCGAGTCGACAGATCACCTATTCAAAGGTGGTTTTTAATTAAAAAAGCTCAGTCAATGCGCTGCAAACTGAGCCATTCTCCTCCAGCTTCCTATTCAACTAAAAATTATTAGTAGATCATATCTAATTCTTCTCCAGTATCTTTATCCACTAAGATTATTTCCTTTTCATCTTCAGTCAATAGTTCATCATCACTTTCGTAATACCAGATGGATAGACCATCTAATTTGAATTTCTCTACCTCACTCGAGGACAGCACGGCTGTTAAATCGAGTATCGTAGCATGTTCCTCGCCAATTTGAACCATATGTTTGTCGCCATTTCTGATTATGCCGTAGATCAAGTTTTCTCCATACCCTTGATAGCCGCTCAATTTTTCATATTTTCTCTCTTGGTCCATTGGGCTCCAAGTAAGCATACCCGTCTTCCAGCCAAAAAGCCCCTTTTGCACATAAGCAGCTCCCAAGTTATCAGTACTATTAATGAAGAAGAAGAGAGCTTTATTATTTGCCAGATAACTAGGTATCACCAATACATCTTTTTCCTTTGCAATTAGTGCCTCACGGGGTTCTGAGTACGCATCTGTCTTAGCAGACATCCCCAAAATAAATGCTAAAAGGAATAATACTAAAATTGCTGATAATCGTTTTTTCATATATACACCCCTTTTCAATTCTAACATGGCTTATTCAAAATCCCCAACGAGAATAAGGAACATATTTACATTTCCAAATTACTTATTCCGATTTAATTCCATAAAAAAATGACCTGCAAATCAAGAAATAATTTGCAGGTCACTTTTGTTTCTACTATCCAGATGAACTAACTTAACGCCGCCTTCAGCTCCGCACTCGCTTTCCATACCCCATTCACCTGTACGGAAGCGATCGTCTGTTGTGCCAGATCCACATCAATGTCATTGTCCAAAATCAATAGACCGACCACTTTAATGTCGATTTTCGTATGATTCTCCGCGTGCTTTACTAGGTCCTCGCGGCTCAACCGCATGACACCGACAACAAATGACTTCCGCACGACAATCTCTTGTACTTCTGCCGCATGCGTCGCGAGCTGGTTTCGGATCGACGTTCGGATGAAATCAGTCCTGTTGGAATAAAACCCTTGTTCCACTAACAGATCCACCTTCCCCAAATCGACGACATTCATATTAATAGTGATCTTTTCGGACTCAACCATCTGCATCCTCCCTTCCCTTTCTCCTTTCACTATATCATATTCACCATCCACATGGAAGGTATACGGATGTTTTATTCAGTCGCGTAAATATTCCACTCGATATATATCTGGCCGGCGGTCCTTTAATTGTTTGACCGTACCACTTTGGCGTTGGCGGCGCAAGATCTCAAGATCGACATCGCCGATTAATACCATTTCCACATTGGCATGCGTTTCGCCTACAATTCCATCTCTTGCAAATTCAAAATCAGACGGTGCAAATATCGCCGACTGGGCGTATTGCACGTCCATATTTTCTGTTTCGGGCAGATTGCCTACAGTGCCGGAAATGACGGTATACACCTGATTTTCAACAGCCCGTGCCTGCGCACAGTAACGAACACGCAAATAGCCCTAACGATCTTCTGTGCAAAATGGAGTAAAGATAATTTTCGCTCCCTTATCCGTAGCGATGCGGGCGAGCTCAGGGAATTCGATGTCATAACAAACCTGGATTGCGATTTTTCCACAGTCCGTATCAAAAACGCGGACTGAATCTCCTCGGCTGATCCCCCACCATTTCCGCTCATTCGGTGTAATGTGGAGCTTGTACTGCTTCTCAATTGATCCGTCCCGGCGGAACAAATAGGCCACGTTATAGATTTCTTCGTCTTCCTCTACAAAGTGAGAACCGCCAATAATATTTACGTTATACCGGACTGCCAAGTTGGTGAACAGCTCGATATATTGTGGTGTATACTCCGTCAGCCTTCTGATTGCCTGGCTTGGAGACCTTTCATCCAGAAAGGACATCAACTGCGTTGTGAAAATCTCCGGAAACACAGCAAAATCAGAACCGGCATCCGATGCGACATCCACAAAATACTCACATTGGTTGGCCAGATCGTCAAACGAGGAGATTTTCCTCATTAAATACTGAACGACGCATATCCGTACCGGAAAGCTCGTTTTAAAATGCCGCTTCGTCATTGCACGATAATCGACGTTATTCCATTCCATCAATGTCGCGTATTTATTCGAAGCTTTATCATCCGGCAAGTAGTTCGGATTGATCCGCATTAACGTAAAATCATTTAATAATTGAAAAGAGAGAACCGGATCGTAGATTTTATGCCGGCTCACCGCATCGACATATTCGCGCGGCGACAATTCTGCTGCGTATTTATGATAATTCGGGATTCTCCCGCCTATAATAATCGATTTTAAATTCATCTGGCGGACTAGCTCTTTTCTTGCCTCATATAAACGCTGTCCGACTTTCATTCTGCGGTACTCCGGATGGACCATCACTTCGATGCCATACAAATTGTACCCTTCCGGATTATGATTGGTTATGTACCCCCCATCAGAAATATCATCCCATGTATGGCGGTCATCATATTCGTCAAAGTTAACAATCAAGCTTGAACAGGAGCCGATGATTTCGCCATCGAGTTCCGCCACAAATTGGCCTTCCGGAAAAATGTCCAGATGGCTTTCCAGCTGCTCCCTTTTCCAAGGCTCCATCCCTGGAAAACAGACAGATTGCATGCTTAGTATTTTTGCAATGTCCTCGTACTCCATTTGCCTGATCACCATGCTCATTTCAAATGAAGTCAAATCAAATTGTTCACTCACAACTATCACCTCTCCTATTTGTTTACCCAACTTGCTTGCTAACAAGTCATGAAAGAGTGAATAATTTACAGCCCTGATGGGACACTCTATAATCAAAGAGAAGTCTGCAAGACAGGGGGTTTGTTATATTGGATAAACGACAGGAGAATGGACTTCTTTTTATCTTCACGATTTCATTAATTGCCACGCTGGGGTCCTTATATTACTCGGAGATTAAAGGATTTACACCTTGTACCCTCTGCTGGTATCAGCGGATTCTCATGTATCCGCTCGTTCTCATATCTGGAATTGCTCTAGTTCAGAAGAATGCCAGAATTGCTCTGACGACAGCTGTCTTTTCAGTTATCGGAGCAGGCACATCGCTTTACCATTACAGTATCCAAAAGCTCTCATTCTTCCAAAGTCAAGCACCTACTTGCGGGAATGTCCCCTGCACGGGTCAGTACGTCAACTATTTAGGATTTATTACAATCCCCTTCATGGCACTTGTCGCATTTTTACTTATCTTAATCACAAGCCTGATCTTACTAAAACAGGCAAAAGGAGTTTCGGCTAAATGAAAAAACTGCTTATTATCGGCGGTGTCATCATCGCCCTCTTTGTTTTGATTGTTGTATTAAATAATCAATCAAACAAACAAAAATTAAAGGACAATCCGTATGGAAACAAGGAATTGCAAGCGTCCACCATCAATCTGCTTGGCAATGAAAATTACAGCAACATCGTCCTACCGGATGCACTGATGGAAAAAATCAAATCAGGGGAACCAGTCACTGCCTATTTCTTCTCTCCGGAGTGCCCTTTCTGCATGAAAATGACACCGAAACTGATGCCGATTGCAAAAGAAATGGGTATTCATGTCTATCAATACAATCTACTTGAATTTAAAGAAGAGGCGGCTCCCTATGGAATTACAGGCTGGCCGGCACTCATTCAATATGAAGATGGAAAAGAAGTCGGAAGAATTGTCGGGCTACCTGAAGAACCTGAAAAAGCCATCGAAGAATTTCTTAAGGAATATACAGGCAAATGATGACAGCCACTCCGACATTTCATTATTCATTAAAAGAAGATGGGCTGACCATTGAAAGATTGCTACAGGAAAAGTGGGTCGTCGGCAAAAAAACGGTTCACCAATTGCGGATGGCGAAAAGCATTTATGATACGTCGGGGAATCCAGTTGATTGGAGAGAGCCGCTTGAAAGCGGTACGGTACTCCGATTCACTTTTCCAGATATCACTTCGACTTATGTTCCCGAAGATCCAGGATCAATAGAAATCGTCTGGGAGGATGAACATCTTCTCGTCGCAAGAAAACCAGCAGGAATCGCAACGCATCCAGATCATCCAGCTGGCACTGGAACCTTCATGAATCAGGTCATGGGGTACATTCAACGTAGTGGAGGAACATATGCCGAGCATGTGCAGCGGCTTGATAAAGGGACAAGTGGCCTGATAGTCGTCGCCAAACATCCCATTGCCAAAGGACTCCTCGACCGGATGATGGAACAGAACGAAGTGACTCGAACGTACGAGGCGGAAGTCGATGGTCGCTTAAACCGGATGAGGGGATCGCTGAAGTATCCGATTGGACGGGACCGGCATCATCCAACCCGGAGAAGGGTATCACCAGGCGGTCAATCTGCCACGACCCACTTCCGCATTCTAGAGCGGCTTGAAACTTCGACAATCATAGAAGCCAGATTGGATACAGGACGAACTCATCAGATCCGTGTCCACTTTTCCCATATCGGCCATCCGATTATTGGGGACACGTTATACGGCGGCACCGAAACAGATGATGGTCAATATCGCTTGACCGCAGTCAAAGTTTCCTTTGTCCATCCGATAACAGAAGAATCGTTGACGATTGAATAAGAAAAAGCCGGAGAGCCATTTCTCCGGCTTTTTCTATGGAATCAATTATACGCAAGCTGCTTGATGCCATTTTCCAGGCGCATGTCCACTTCTTTCGCATCGTCAATATGCTCCATGATCAATGCATGGGCTTCCGCAAATAATTGTTTCGCTTCGAGAAGCTCCTGCTTCACGCTGCTCGACAGCTTCTTCTGTTCTTCAATCATGTCCTGCACGGCAGTAATATCTGTTTGACTGTCCTCGACCGTGTGCAAAATCCGTTCAATCTTCGCTTCTGTTTCCAAGCTGACTTGGACGCCTTTTGCTACGAGCTCCGCACTTTTCCGCGTCGCTTGCAATGCTTGCTCGATCTCTTCACGAAGCGCGTTTGTCAACGTCTGGATGTTTGCCGTGCTATTCGACGTGCTTTCCGCAAGCTTTCTTACTTCTTGTGCAACTACCGCAAACCCTTTGCCGGATTCCCCTGCACGCGCCGCCTCGATGGAAGCGTTCAAAGCCAATAAATTCGTTTGCGCCGCAATATCTTCAATGACGCCAACAATCGATTGAATTTCAACAGAACGAGTGCTTAAGTTTGTCATGTTCTGCTCAGAAGATTGGATTTGAACGCCTAATTGGTTAATGACATCCGCCGTTCCGTGGACTTCCTTCGCCCCTTCTGACGCCTCTGTCACCATCTGATTTGATTTTTCTTCGAGCGAACGTCCCTTTTCAAACAGGTCTTCTGATTTCAAAGCCGAGCTGTCACTTAGATCCTCGACTCTTTCAAATCTCTCTTCGATTTGGGCAACAGCTTCGCCCAACACATTATGTTGTGCGTTCACCTTTTCATGCTGTGAAACGGCTGCCTCCAGTTCACTTTTCAACTCGGCAATCCGCGCCGCTTCCTCTTCTTCTTTTCGTCTATAATCATCTTTCAGTTGCTCGATCTCTTTCAAATAACTCTCATCATGACTTACACTCTTCTTGCTTCTGAACACTCTGATTCCCCCTGTCTATTCTCTACTTTTATATATCGGTTTATTATGAGAAAAGTCAGAGGGTATAAATACCCAATTAAAGCTGATCGTATTTTTCTGGATTCGTTCCAGTCCGTTGGTCTTTGTTTAATCGATCGATCCTCTGCATCTCCTCAAGTGAAAGTGCAAAGTCTGCAACACTGGCATTTTCCTTGATTCGTTCCTTCGTCACTGATTTCGGAATGGCAATCAACCCATTTTGTAAATGCCAGCGAATAATGACCTGTGCCGGTGTCTTGCCGTGAGCCTTGCCGATTTCCACTAATGTTTCATCCGCTAAAATCCGCCCCCTGGCGAGCGGCGACCACGAAGTGACCTCGATGCCATGTTGCTTGCAAAAAGCTCGCAATGGAACTTGTGATAAAAGAGGATGCAATTCAACCTGGTTAACCATTGGAGGGATGGACGCTTCGGATAAGATTTCTTCTAAATGATGCACATGATGATTGGAAACCCCAGTCGCCCGAATCAACTTTTCTTCATACAAACGTTCAATCGCTTTATACGTATCTCGATATTTTCCTGCTACAGGCCAATGCGTTAAATAGAGATCTAAATACTCCAGCTTCAACTTCTTCAACGACTTTTCAAACGCCCGTAACGTCTCATCATACCCTTGATCGGTATTCCACACTTTTGAGGTAATGAATAACTGCTCCCTCGGAATACCAGAATACATAATAGCTTCGCCTGTCTCCTCTTCGTTCTCATAAATCGCTGCCGTGTCGATCGCCCGATATCCGATTTCCAGCGCATACGATATCGCAGCTATTGTTTCTTCCGAATCCGTCATTTTGTAAACTCCCAATCCAAGTTGAGGCATCTTCACACCATTTGCCAATGTCAATTTCTCTTGATAAATAAAATCCATTCCGCAACCTCCTTCTTTATGTACCATTGTACCGATTACATTCTAATTTTCCTATTGTTGTTAGGTTAGTCATTGCAAAAAATCATAGAAACGAATATTATGTATAAGGATAATAAAAATGTTCGTGTTTTATTGAAAGGAGTACAACCATTGTTTCAACTAGAAAAAAACAATACATCGATTAAAACTGAATTATTGGCAGGCATGACAACGTTTCTAACGATGGCTTATATCGTCATCGTCAACCCAATTATTTTGTCGGACGCTGGCGTGCCTTTTGACCAAGTCTTTCTAGCGACCATTATTGCAACGGTAATCGGTACGCTATGGATGGCGTTATGTGCTAATTATCCAATTGCCATTGCTCCTGGTATGGGGTTAAACGCTTATTTTGCATCCGTCGTCATCGGTTCCGACGGCAGCCTTGATTATACAGCAGCATTTTCTGCCGTTTTCGTCGCCGGTTTGCTCTTTATTATTCTATCCCTGACTTCATTCCGGGAGAAACTGATCGAATCCATCCCGGAAAACTTAAAGCATGGGATTACAGCAGGCATTGGCTTATTTATCGCATTTTTAGGCTTGCGCCTATCCGGGCTTGTCGCTTCTCACGAGTCGACACTTGTCCGGCTCGGTGACTTGACTTCACCGCCTGTTTTATTGACGCTGTTCGGATTGATTGTAACCGTCATCCTAATGACATTAAACGTCTATGGCGCCATTTTCATCGGCATGATTGCCACCGGGATTGTCGCCTTCTTTACGAAGCAATTGCATTTTGAAGGGGCCCCATGGAAAGTCCCTCATCTTCCGGAAGGCATTCTCGTTTGGAACCCAATTCAAGCGGTTGGGGATGTCATCAGCCATGGCTTATATGGCGTCGTTTTCGCCTTTTTAATTGTAACGCTGTTTGATACGACAGGTACAATGATTGGAGTCGCAAAGCAGGCAGGTTTAATGAAAGGCAAATCCCTTCCGCGCGCAAGGCATGCATTATTGGCAGACTCCATTGCTGCAACAGCCGGTGCCATGGTAGGGACAAGCCCGACTTCCGCTTACGTAGAATCCTCGTCAGGAGTAGCTGTTGGCGGACGGACCGGACTCACCACTTTGACAGTCGCCATCTTCTTCATTATTGCGGCATTCTTTAGCCCGGTGGTCGGCGCTCTCTCGAATGTGGCAGCTATTACTGCACCCGCTTTGATCATTGTCGGCAGCTTAATGATCGGTGCCGTGAAGCATATTGACTGGGATTCGTTTGATGAAGCGTTTCCTGCGTTTCTTGTCATATTGACGATGCCTTTGACATCCAGCATCGCAACGGGAATTGCGCTTGGCTTTATCACGTATCCAGTTTTAAAAGTCGTGAAAGGCAAATGGCGGGAAGTTCCGCTCCTATTATATTTCTTTGCCGTGTTGTTCGCGTACCAACTGTTATTCCTGCCTCATTGATGTCATAATTATTGCGTTTCTTGTCACAAATAATGGCATCATTCATTTCCTTTCACATGAGATTCATGTATACTAAATGAAGGACTAATGATTTTTACAGGAGGTACTTCCGATGAAACTTATCCTTATCATGGGCGTTTGCTTCGCATTCCTATCTGCGATTTTAACTGGTGGCTATGAAGACAAACCAGGCAAAGTAAAAAAATAATGCAATGAGAAAACGGGACATGCCAATTGGCTGTCCCGTTTCTTTATGTCAAATCCAAAAATGACTGCTGACGAAGCGCTTCATAAATTAATATGGCAGCCGTATTCGAGAGGTTCAACGAGCGGATATTGCCATTCATCGGAATGCGCAAGCAATTTTCTCTATGCGCCTCGATGATCTCAGGAGGAAGCCCTGTCGTCTCTTTGCCGAAAACAAAGAAGATATCCTTGGAACTGTCCGTAAAATCGTAGTCAGAATACGTTTGCTTCCCGAATTTCGTAATGAAATAAAATTCCCCTTCGGGATAAGCTGCAAAAAATTCATGTATTCCTTCATGATACGTTATATCAACATGTTCCCAATAATCGAGCCCCGCCCGCTTCAACATTTTATCATCTGTTGAAAATCCGAGAGGCTTGATCAGATGAAGTTTTGCTCCGGTTCCCGCGCATGTTCTTGCGATATTACCCGTATTAGCGGGAATCAACGGTTCAAATAGAGCGACATGTATCGCCATAATCCAGCCCTTCTTTCAAGTAATCTGTAGTGCTTGTCTCACCTCGGTGAGAACTTCGGAATCCTGTTCCGTCGTCAAAGCTTGTTCCAATGCAAGCCGTCCTTCATCGGAGCCAATTTCACCTAATGCCCACGCTGCGGTACCTCGAATCATCGGCCGCGCATCTGTTTGCAATAACTTCGCTAATGTTGGAACGGCGGATTCCTCTTTAAAATGCGCTAATGCGATGACCGCGTTTCGCTGGATCGGGTTCTTCCCTCTCCAAGAGCCGGACATATGGCCGTATGTTTCTTTAAACTCCCGATTTGTTAATGAAAGCATTGGTTCAAGCATTGGTTTTGACAGTTCGGGATCCGGTTGAAAAGCTTCCTGATGCATATTATACTTGCCTTTATTTTTCGGACAAATCGTCTGACATGTATCGCAGCCGTAAATCCGATTCCCGATTTTCTTTCTAAATTCCTCCGGTATCGGTTGCTTCGTCTGTGTTAAAAAAGCAATACAGCGCTGGGCATTCAGCTGCCCTCCTTGTATTAAGGCACCGGTTGGACAGGCATCCAGACAAAGCGTGCAGTCGCCACACTCGTCTTCCATCGGTTCATCTGGAGCAAATGGAATATTGGTGATCATCTCGCCCAGATAGACGTAGGAGCCGAACTCCGGTGTAATAATAGAGCAATTCTTGGCCGACCAGCCAATGCCTGCCCGTTCCGCAACTGCCCGATCGACAAGCTCTCCCGTATCGACCATGGAACGACACTGAACGCCGGGAATCCGTTCTTTCATATAACTCTCAAGCAAATGGAGTTTTTCACGCAGGACGACATGGTAATCCATTCCCCATGAAGCTCTGCAAAAGATTCCCCGTCTTTCTCCTTTTCTTCCCTTCGGGGCATGTTCCATTTTGGATGGATAGGCAATGGCGATCGAAATGATACTTTCAGCTTGATCCAACAATAGAACAGGATTCGTACGCTTTTCGATATCACTCTCTTCAAAACCGGACTGGTAGCCGAGCTCCTGTTGCCGTCTCAGCCGGTTCTTCAATTCCCGGAATGGCGCAGCAGTGGTAAAGCCGATTTTATCGATGCCTATTGTTTTTGCATAGTCACGGATTTCTTGTTGGAACTGAGCGACATTCATACAGATTCGCCTCCCTTATGGTAAGATTGAACAAAAAGACAAGGGTGATTTCATTGAAACTAGAAATGGATGAAAAATTGTTTCATACCATGCCCGATTTGAAAATCGGCCTTATCTATTATAACAAAATAACAGTATCAGAATCGCCTCAAATGCTAAAAGGACGGTTGCAATTATTTCAGGAACAATTGTTTTTTGATTTAGAAGACAAACAGCTGACCGATTTTCCTGGAATCAATGAATGGAGAACGGTCTGGAAGGCATTTGGAGCCGATGCGAGCCGCTATCGGCCTTCCGTCGAGGCATTATATCGGAGAATAAAAAAGCAAAATTACATAGCACCCTATCATAGTGCTGTCGATTTGAACAATTTCTTCTCACTGCAATATCAAATTCCTGCTGGCATTTATGATCGGAAGAAAATTGTAGGTGACGTTATGCTGACAGTAGGTGATGAGACGGCAGGATATGATGGGCTGAACGGCCGTTTTAACACGCTGGAAAACATGTTAGTCCTGCGTGATGAGTATAGTCCGTTCGGCAGCCCGTTTGTTGATTCCATCCGTACTGCAGTAACGGAAGAAACGACATCCGCTTTGCAAGTCCTGTTTCTGCGCCCTTCTCTTGACCTAGAGAACGCCGTAAAATTGACAAACGCCGCTGCAAACATGTTTACCTCGATCAGTGGTGGAGACGCTACAACGCATGTGTTACACGCTGATCAAAGGTCCGCCGTCATTCCTGAATAAGCACACTAACTGTATAAGAAATTCCATAATACAACGCTCCAGCCTTCATAGGCGAGAGCGTTTTTTTTATCAATGTTTGAATGGCTGCGTTTTTTTATGAATCAATTTTTGAATGGCTGCGTCTTTTCCCCATCGATGACGAGTATCCATGTACCCTTTTCAGGAAAGGTAAGTTTCCCTGTGAAAGTATGCAAAATACCGGATCCTCTAGCATCGATAAATTCCCCATCTTCTTTGAACCACTGTTTATCAATCACTTTACCCTTTTTATTCTGAAGTTCGACTTGAATCTCCTTCTTACTCTCTCCGAACCGTTCGATGCTGATGTCTACCTCTTTTCCTGTCTCCAATTCAGCAGGAGAATCTTCTAGCGTATAATGCTCCGTTTTTGGAAATGGAGGCAGTACATCTAAATCGAACGTCTCAAAGACTTCTTCATTCACATATACCTTGACATGCCAACGCCCTTCTTCCGAGAAAGGAGTAAAAGTCGTCAGGACGTGAGCGTCTTCTGAATCGTTCAGCGGGCCGCTTAGCACGCCTTCTGCTAGTGTGATCGCCTGATTGGAATGGACAGCTTCCAAACGGAAAGGCTTGTCAACAAGTTGGGCTGGATTCCCCCAGAAGAACAACATCATTTTCGCACCTCTCCTTGAATCCTCTGCAACAAATGGCTTAAGAGAACCAAGCATCGCAAAACGGCCTTCAATCCCTAATACTTCCTGTTGGCGAGGAGACATAAAGAACCGTTCCAGTTCTTTGTCGGGTGGAATTGTCAATGGCCCATCACCTGTGAGGGAAAGATTTGTTCGAAGCGGGACAAATAACAGAAAAGCAATGCAGAGCAAGGCTGCACAAACAAAGAAAGGTCGGACGGAATACTTTTTCCTTTCTGGCAAATCACATTGGAGAGATTGCAGAATCCTTGCCTTCTGTTCGGTTGGCAACGTGAAAGTAGGCAAACGATTCAATTTCTCTTCCAAGTCATCTTTAGGCTTCTTCATAAGGAACCTCCTCCAAGGATTTTCTCAGTTTGGCCAAAGCTCGATGAAACAGCACCCGAGCATGATTGGCGGAACAGTTCATGACTTGTGCCGTCTCGTTAACAGAGAGCTCAAGAATCCCTCGTAGAATGACCACATCTCGATCACGAGAGGAGAGCTTCGAGATGGCTAGGTACAGTCGATGCTGATCATCTGTGGCAATCAAGGCAGCCTCCAAGGACGTCTGCACAGGTGGTGAAGCATGTAAAAAGGGCATTAACCGCTCCCATACTCTTTTGCGTCGGTACGTGTCCAGGACGTGATTACGGGCAATGGAGATAAGCCAAGTCCTTGGATGGGACCGCTGATGAAAAGAGCTTTGTTTTTGCAGAGCAATGAGGAAGGTCTCCTGAACATAATCCTCCACATCAAAGCTCCCCGTAAAGTAAACGAGATAACTGGTCAGATCCCGTTCATACAAATGAAACCATTCTTCAACCATATCCGGCACGTGGATCCCCTCCTATTAAGTAGACGAACGAAACGCGGATTCATTACAGGGGTTCGGAGAATTAAATAGGAAACGGATAAAAGAGAGGATAGAAAAAAAGATACAACCGAAGTTGTATCTTTTTTAGTGGATACCCGAGGCCGGACTTGAACCGGCACGCCTCGCGGCACCGCATTTTGAGTGCGGCGTGTCTGCCATTCCACCACTCGGGCATATGAAGTTTTGCAACAGCGTCATAAAACTTGGAGGCGGCAACCGGAATCGAACCGGTGGTAAGGGTGTTGCAGACCCGTGCCTTACCGCTTGGCTATGCCGCCGTAGAATAAGTGGAGCGGAAGACGGGATTCGAACCCGCGACCCCGACCTTGGCAAGGTCGTATTCTACCACTGAACTACTTCCGCGAAACTGGGGTAGCTGGATTCGAACCAACGAATGACGGAGTCAAAGTCCGTTGCCTTACCGCTTGGCTATACCCCAAAGTAATGGGGCGGACGAGGGGAATCGAACCCCCGAATGTCGGAACCACAATCCGATGCGTTAACCACTTCGCCACGACCGCCATAATAAAATTGGATGACATTAATTAAGACTGAATTAATACTGAGCATAGATGGGGCGGACGAGGGGAATCGAACCCCCGAATGTCGGAACCACAATCCGATGCGTTAACCACTTCGCCACGACCGCCATAATATTGAATTAAAACAGTAATGGCAGGGGCAGTAGGAATCGAACCCACACCAAAGGTTTTGGAGACCTCTATTCTACCGTTAAACTATGCCCCTATTTAAATGGTGGTGGGGGACGGATTCGAACCGCCGAACCCGGAGGGAGCGGATTTACAGTCCGCCGCGTTTAGCCACTTCGCTACCCCACCAAGAGCATGGTGCCGGCGAAAGGACTTGAACCCTCAACCTACTGATTACAAGTCAGTTGCTCTACCAATTGAGCTACACCGGCATAATATAAATGGTGGCTCAGGACGGAATCGAACCGCCGACACAAGGATTTTCAGTCCTTTGCTCTACCGACTGAGCTACTGAGCCACAAATAAATGGCGGTCCCGACCGGGATCGAACCGGCGATCTCCTGCGTGACAGGCAGGCATGTTAACCGCTACACCACGGGACCTTTTGGTTGCGGG